>NZ_FOJP01000046.1 GCF_900111835.1 Metapseudomonas otitidis | reverse complement strand
GAGGTTTGCGCAACCGGCGTACTGGACAAATCACGAGCCGCGTCCAGCAATTGCCGGGTAAGGCTCTCGTCCCGCTGCGAAGGCGTGGTCACGACGCACTCCTTCCCCGCCTGGATCTGAACGCCCAGGCTCTTGTCCGCCTTGAAGCCCGCCATCATGAAGCCCATATCGCCCACCTCAACGCCCACCGCCTTGGCGGCAGTCGCTGCCCGGGAAAAGTCGGGCGCAGCCTTCAGGCAGATTTCACGGAACGCCTGAATAGCGGCAGAGGGTGCGTGATTGGAAACAACCGGAGCAGTCACCGGGCCTTGATTGGAACAGGCAGCCATCAGAGCGACGGCTGCGATAAGAAAAGTACGCTTCATATTCTTTATACCCATTGAACTCAGCCTTAAGCCCCTACCACAAAACCATCTACTCAGACTTGCCCTCAAAATAAATCAAGAGACTTGGCTTACGACTAGATAGCTCTTCCTCCAGCCTAGGAATGAGCAGGGAAGCGGAATAGTCGTTGCATTTCACTAGCAACTTACCCGCAACCTCTGAAATATAGAAATTGTGGTAAAAGGCATTTGCTACCTCACTCGCAATACGCCTAACCACCTCAAGAGCTTCCTGATCAAAGCCTTCCACCACAACATACCCCCCAATGGGCGGTATGAACATTGCGCTTGTGAGATCAAGCTCCTCTATCGACGCTCCACAATTGGTGCAATTTAAAGGATCTGTAGACTCTCTCAGGCAGCTATAGCACTGATACAGCTTCGCAGTTCTTTTCACTTCCCCTCAACCTCGAACAAATAAAAGCGCACACCACAACCCAATAGACCAATCACACCACCGCATAAAGCTGCTAAAAATCAATCCAAAAACTCTAACAACCATATAAACCCAATACACAACAACAGCAAAAGCCTCACACAGCGTGCAACCGCGCCACAATATAGCCAGCAGATAAACAGGATAAAAAACAAAGAAAAATAATCATTATAATAAGAAAATCCACACGCAGGCAGAAGTGAGCGAGATACGATAATGAGACGCCCCTACACTTCCCTCAACTTAATAGCCATAATGCGGATAGCGCTAGTAAAATCCTATTACCAGCCAACTTAAATCAAAAAATCACAACTAAAAAATCAGAACTCACTCAATTTCTCAATCAATTCTTCCGTGATACGCGCTCTATCTAGGGTAGGATCGGGCCTCTCCACGCTACCAGTATAAAATTTTGTCCTACTATATTCGGGGTCCCCGCAGTCTCCATCAGGGAACGAGTGAGGGACCCCTTCATTCTTCGCATACATATCGACAGACTCAGGTAAAACTCTAAGCTCATGAATTCTATGGGTAATCAAAAATTGCTGCAGATCAGCACAACCATGTACAGACGGCTGCCATACCCCGCCCCCGCCTAGTTCGGAGAAACCAAATAATTCGTGGCCTGGAAAATCTACATATCTAATAGCTATACTTTTTCCTAATACCACGCCAGCTTTGCAACTCATGCAAACAAGATAATATCCCTCTGACATTTAGGGCTTCCAGACAGTCAAACCAGTCACCGTCATAATTTCCACCTCGATAACATCATCAAATGTGCGATTGGAATTAGGCCGCTTTAGCTCACCTTGGGGTCGACCAAGATCCAACCACGCCGACACCGGGTTCTACAAAGGCAAACTGCAGGCCGCCCGCTTCTTCCTCACCTGGGAAGTGCCCGGCGTCCACCACGCCCTGGCCATCCTCGAAGCCCGCGACG
>NZ_FOJP01000044.1 GCF_900111835.1 Metapseudomonas otitidis | reverse complement strand
AGTGTGGGGTTTCCCCATGTGAGAGTAGGTCATCGTCAAGCACCTATACCAAACCCCCGATCATCGAAAGATGGTCGGGGGTTTGACTTTGCGCGGATGAAAATCGAGTCGACCTTTCATGCAGCAGGGCCCAGTCGTTAAGTCCTGCACCCCATCCCTTTTCTATGCAACCCAACAGGGCGCCGCTATGATGCCTGCCTCGTAAAGAGGCTGAGCGTTATGTTGAATCTGATACGTCTCCTTCAGGATGGCCAGTTTCATTCCGGAGAGTTCCTGGGTGAGGCGCTTGGCATTTCCCGTGCTGCTGTCTGGAAGCATCTGAAGCACCTTGAGGCTGCTTACGGCCTGGATATCCATAGGGTCCGGGGAAAAGGTTATCGCCTTGCTTCTCCATTCGAGCCTCTTTCCCAGGAGCGTCTTTTCGCCCTAGGTGAGCCGTGGCCAATCTTTATCCATGAGAGCATTGACTCTACAAACGCGGAAGCACTGCGCTTGTTATCCCAAGGCGTACAGGCGCCATTTGTTGTCTTGGCGGAGCACCAGTCTGGTGGGCGCGGTCGTCGAGGGCGAGCCTGGGTGTCGCCCTATGGTGAGAATCTCTATCTCTCATGCGTAATCAGGATAGATGGAGGCGCCAGACAGCTGGAGGGAATGAGTCTGCTGGTTGGTGTTGCCGTGTTGCGGGTTCTTCAGTCGCTAGGTGTGAGTTCCGCGCAGCTCAAGTGGCCCAATGATGTTTTGGTGGCGGAGCGGAAGATTGCCGGAATTCTCATCGAGCTCGTGGGAGATCCAGCTGATATCTGTAATGTCGTTATTGGTGTCGGGCTCAACGTTAATATGTTGAGCCGACAGGCAGAAATTACCCAGGAGTGGACGTCCGTCCGTTCCGAGATTGGATCCCTTCAGGATCGCACGCAAATTGCTGCTGCTCTTCTATGTGAGCTCCGCCGTTGCCTGGGAGAGGGGTTCGCTGCTGTTCGGAGGGAGTGGGAGCTCCATCATGCGTGGACCGGAAGGGAGGTATCCGTACTAACCGCCAGCAAGCGTGTGGACGGTGTGGTTCTTGGTATTGATAAAAGTGGCGCTCTTCGCCTTGATGTGGGGGGCACCGAGTTGCTGCTAAACGGGGGAGAGCTCAGTTTGAGGTTGCGAGATGATTCTAGAGCTTGACTGTGGCAACAGCTTCATCAAATGGCGCCTGCTTGGCACCGACAGTGAAGGAGCGCTCATTTCAGGTGTTGCTGCTGATGGCGACAATGTCATCCAGGCAATCAAGGCCTCCGACTACTCAGGCATTCAGCAGTGCCGATTAGTCAGTGTGCGCTCGGAGGAGGAAACTTCCGCGCTGCTGCAGGCTCTTGAACAAGCGTTTCATGCAAGGCCTCTGCTCGCATCCTCTTCGAAGGTATTGGCGGGAGTCGTTAATGGCTATGAGGATTTCCACAAGCTTGGACTGGATCGATGGCTTGCTGTCGTTGCCGCCTACCACGTCAGCAAGAGCGCATCGCTCGTGCTTGATCTCGGTACGGCGGTCACCTCCGACTTCGTAACTTCCAGTGGCGTGCATCTCGGGGGATATATATGTCCAGGAGTGCCACTCATGCGTAGCCAGCTCAGAACGCATACGCGACGAATCCGGTATGACGACGAAGCTGCCGCTCAAGCGGTGGCGCACATGAAGCCAGGGCGGAACACCGCTGAAGCCGTTGAGCGAGGTTGCCTTTTGATGCTCAAGGGGTTCGTGCGCATGCAATTGGATCTGGCCCGACAACAGTTGGGAGAGGATTTCTGCATTTTTCTCACCGGAGGGGATGCTGCATTGGTAAAAGAGGAAGTGCCCAATGCGAGATTGGCTCCTGATCTGGTTTTCTCCGGGCTTGCGATTGCGTGTCCATTTGACTGAGGTTGTCCATGCGCTGGCTGTTCCTGCTCTTATTGGTGCTGAATCTCTTCTATTACGTTTGGCACCAACAACAGGCCCCTCTCCAGGTCAAAGAAGTCGAGACACTGTCTCTTTACAGGGGGGGGCAGCAAGACATTCGTTTGTTGAGTGAGTCCAAGGAAAATACTGCCCCTCGTGCTCAGCAGCAGTCAGCGCCTTTGCCTGATGCTCAGGTTTGTCTGTTTTTGGGAGGCCTGGATCGTGAGGAGCAAGTGAAGGGTGTTGAGCAAAGGCTGCTAGCCCTGAATATCCAGAGCAGCATTCAAAGTGTGGATGCTGCTGCAGGCGTTGACTACTGGGTCTATCTCGCTCCGCTTGCCTCCAGGCAGGCATCGTTGCGGCAATTGAAGGAGCTCCAGGCTCGCAAGATCGACAGCTACCTGATCAGTCAGGGCGACCTGCAGAACGGCATCTCACTTGGGATTTTTCCAAGACTTGACTCGGCCGAGAGTGTAATGACGCGTCTCAAGGATGCGGGGTACGAGCCTCTTATGCGTGAGTTGCCACGCGCTCACCGCGATTACTGGGTTCGCGTGGATGGAGAGGGCCGTCGACTTGTGGATGACGCTTTGCTAGCGACGCTTGTGAAAGATTTTCCGGGTCTTCAGCACAAAATTATGCCCTGCCAGGGTGTTGCATCTCACGAATAGTTTGCATAGAATGGCGCCCGCTTCGCAGGCAGGCCTAAAGAGATGTTTGCCGAAGCGCTGTCAAAAATAGCTAACCTCAAGATTTTAATGAGAAAAAGCTTGACAGCAGGGGTGGCTACGATGAAAATGCGGCCTCCCGATTGGAGGGATTCCCGAGTGGCCAAAGGGATCAGACTGTAAATCTGACGTCATAGACTTCGAAGGTTCGAATCCTTCTCCCTCCACCAGATTCAAGCGTGAGCACCAGGCTCCGCGGGTATAGTTCAGTGGTAGAACCTCAGCCTTCCAAGCTGATGATGCGGGTTCGATTCCCGCTACCCGCTCCAGGTTTGATGTTTGTGCAATGTGTTTGGCTCATGTAGCTCAGCTGGTAGAGCACACCCTTGGTAAGGGTGAGGTCAGCGGTTCAAATCCGCTCATGAGCTCCATCTTACAAAGGCAGATATGAAAATATCTGCCTTTGTTTTAATGGTGGCGTGACTCGCTCAATTCATTGATGGGAGACGTTCTCGATGGCTAAAGAAAAATTCGAACGTAACAAACCGCACGTCAACGTCGGCACCATTGGTCACGTTGACCATGGCAAGACCACTCTGACTGCTGCCCTGACCAAAGTCTGCTCCGA
>NZ_FOJP01000041.1 GCF_900111835.1 Metapseudomonas otitidis | reverse complement strand
CTCTGGGCTCTCTGGGCTCTCTGGGCTCTCTGGGTCGACTTGGCTTTTGGCCAAGTCGACCCAGACCTCCCCGACGCCACATTCTCGAATGGCAGAGAGATCCTGAGGCTCGGTCAGCAGGAAGCTGCCGCGCCAGAATGAGTGTCGAACCCAAGAGCAGGCGAGCTTGTGGATGTACATGCCGAGACGAAGCTCGGATACGGGAATGCGTTTTACCAACTTATTTTCCTTTCTGAGTTGGGTGGTTAGGCGTGCGCCGAGGCTGGCACCCAGCGGTAGAGCGGAGGTAAGGTCACGCCAAGATTCTTGGATCAGCCGGAACCGCCGAAATTTCCGTCAGCCGATCAACATGGCTTTGTCTCGCGCTCGGTCGATGCGTTCCTGCATCGCCTGCATGACTTCTTCGTGGGTGTACGACTTGGCGTTGGGGTCGTCGGCCTCTCGGAGAGCTTCCTCGACCTCGCGGGTCATCCGCGCATATTCTTCCGGCCACAGCGCTTGCTCCATGCGCAGCGACGCCTGCCCAAGCAGGTGCAGCAGGCCGAACAGCCGCATGTCATTGGTGGCGACGACGTGCTCTCGAATCCGCTCCTGGATCACCTCGCAGGCCCGATGCGCCTCTGGCGTCGCCGTGCCCTCGTAGCCGGCTGGGAGTTCTGCTTCTTCAGCGATTCGCGCCCAAGCGATAGCCAGCGCCTCGATGGTGGACAGGTTCATTTGCTCATCCACTTGCGCAGCAGACGCTTTTTCAGGGAGGCGCGCTCTTGCGGATTGCGTCCCTTGTGGTTGGCAATGCGATCCGCCGTGGCGGCCTGGCGCTTGATGGGCCAGTAGGAGCGGCCATCCTTACCCATCGACCAGACGTTGCTGACCTGGTTTTCCAGTAGAGGCAGATGGGCGCATAGAGCTTCCGGCGACGCGCTGGCCAGCGCGGTGCGCTCGTGGGTTCGCCAGCGCTGATGCCAGAGTTTCTTGTCCTCGCGCTCGCTACGGCAGGTCGTGTGCCCAACGATGGGCGTTTTGCGGCGGCTGCGGCTCATGATGTGGTTGTCTCCAAGAACATTCAGGACAGGCTTTCTGGGTAGAGCGCCGTCACCGGGACAGGGTTTCTTGCACTTGTTCCAGCGAGGTCATCAGATGATCAACCTGATCCTGAAGATCCACGGCGAGATCAAATAGCTCAGCCACTCGGCTGCGTGATCCCTCGTTGAACGCGGCCATTGCCAGTTGATGCAGCTTCAACAGGTCGGTGCGCAGTTGCGGAGGTGCGCCGTCTGCGCTGTCATTCAAATCGCCGCGCAGCACGTCCACGGCATCGACTGCACGCAGCAGTGCCGTGGTATCGAAATTCTCGGGAGTCAGTTCGTCCCATTCGTCGTCGGTGATGCGGGCTGCCATCAGGAGAGCTCCGATTAAGCGGTTGCGAGCGTTAGATGCCCGATCGGCTCGGCTGCTGGCCGTACCTTGATTTCGATGTCGTAGCCGAGGCGATTCAGACAATCCATCAGCTTGCGTTCGGATAGATTGGTGAAGTCGCCGCGCATCATGCCCGACACCTTCGGTTGCGGGATGCCCATGCGTTTGGCCGCCGCTTGTTGAGTCAGCCCAAGGGCGCGCATGGCCCTCCTGATCTCGACCACCAGGCCGGTCTTGATCTTGAGCTTTTCAGCGTCAGGCAGTCCAAGGTCGGCAAAGACGTTGCCCGAGCTGCGCTGAACCTCGACGCCTTCAATGATTCGTTTTTGCATTTCGTAGCTCCTGTGCCAATACCTCGGCCACCTTCAGCCGAGCGCGGATGATGTCCATGTCGGCCTTTGGCGTGGCGATTCCGCTCTTGCTCTTCTTCTGGAAGCAGTGCAGGACGAACACCGCTTCCGCAAACTTGACCGTGTATACCGCTCGATAGGTGCCGCCGGCATCGTCTTCGACGACCTCCAGCACGCCGGCACCACCGAACCCCTTGAGCACCTTTGCTGCGTCATCCTGATCGCCTATCTGCGCCAACGAGAGCGCGTAACCGAAACGGCGACGCACGTCGGACGGCAACGCCATCAAATCCTTGTGGCTGCTCGCGATCCATTCGAGCGGTTTTTCTTTGTTTGTCATGACGGAATTTTATACCTGTTCAGGTAATGATGTAAACGCGGCAACCTCAAGGAGGTGTCGTAAAACATTTGTTTTGCGACAGGCTGTCAGCCGCCGCTGTGCTACCTGTGCAACACCCCCTCAAAAATGTACGGAAAACTCTATCGCTATTCACTATTATGCGGAAACCTGTTTTTGATGGTTATCCGCCTATGTTGGTTGGCTACATGCGCGTGTCGTCGGACTCCGACCGCCAGAGCACGGACTTGCAGCGCGACGCGCTGCTCGCCGCCGGCGTCGATCCGCGTCACCTGTTTGAGGATCGTGCCTCTGGCGCGAAGGATGACCGTGCCGGCTTGGCGCGGGCGCTTGAGTTCGTTCGAGCCGGCGATGTGCTGGTGGTGTGGAAACTCGACCGGCTCGGTCGCTCGCTGTCGCACCTGCTCGCCATTGTGACTTCGCTCAAGGACAAGCGGGTGGCGTTCCGCTCGCTGACAGAGAACCTGGACACTACGACGCCCTCGGGCGAATTCCTGTTCCAGGTGTTCGGTGCGCTCGCGCAGTACGAGCGCGCCTTGATTCAGGAGCGCGTCGTCGCGGGCTTGGCCGCCGCACGCAAACGCGGCCGGATCGGCGGCCGGCCGCAGGCGATCACTGGTGAGAAGCTGGACGCCATCGTCGCCGCGCTCGATGGCGGCATGTCTAAGGCGGCGGTGTGCCGCAACTTCAATGTCAAGCGCACTACGTTGATCGAAACATTGACGCGAGCAGGTTGGCGTGGTGCGGGAAGGACGGTCGATGAGCAACAAGAATAAGCTACTCACCGTCTTTTCTGACGCAGAGCAGGAAGCCTTGTACGGCCTACCGGACTTCGACGATGCTCAGCGGCTGGAATACCTGGCGTTGGCCGAATCTGAACTGGCGTTCGCCAGCAGCCGGCCTAGCCTGCAGGCCCAAGTCTATTGCGTCTTGCAGATCGGCTACTTCAAGGCCAAGCATGCTTTCTTCCGCTTCGATTGGCATGAGGTCGAGGACGATTGCGCCTTCGTGCTGAGTCGCTATTTCCACGGCGAAGCGTTCGAACGCAAGGCGATCACCAAGCATGAGCACTACAGCCAGAGGGGTCAGATCGCCGAACTGTTCGGCTACCGGTCGTGGGCGGCTAGCTTCCTGCCGCAACTGGCACAGCAGGCTGAACAGATCGTGCGGCGCGACGTAATGCCAGGATTCGTGGCCGCCGAACTGATCGTTTGGCTCAGCGAGCACAAAATCATCCGGCCCGGCCACACCACCTTACAAGAGCTGGTCAGTGAAGCCCTGTCCACCGAACGCAGGCGCTTGGGCGGCTTGCTGGCAGAAGTGTTGGACGAATCGGCCAAAGCTGCGCTGGGCCAGCTCCTGGTGCGTGACGACACCCTGTCTCAACTGGCAGCGCTCAAGCAGGACGCTAAAGATTTCGGCTGGCGTCAGATGGCAGGGGAGCGCGAGAAGCGCGCCACGCTGAAGTCCTTGCACGGGATCGCCAAGGCGCTGCTGCCCAAGCTCGGCATCTCGCAGCAGAACCTGCTGTACTACGCGAGCCTGGCGAACTTCTATACCGTCCATGACCTGCGCCACCTGAAGGCGGAGCAGACCCGGCTCTACCTGCTGTGCTATGCCTGGGTACGTTACCGGCAGCTCACCGACAACCTGGTCGACGCGATGGCCTTCCACATGAAAAAACTTGAGGACGAGAGCCGCACGGGTGCGAAACAGTCCTTTGTCGCCGAACAGCTGCGACGCCATCAGGAAACGCCGCAGGTTGGCCGCCTGCTGTCGCTGTACGTGGACGACAGCGTGGCCGATCCGACGCCGTTCGGCGAGGTGCGCCAACGCGCCTACAAAATCATGTCCAGGGAATTGCTGCAAAACACGGCGCAGCGCATGAGCGTCAAGCCACTGAACAAACTGGCGCTGCACTGGCAGGCGGTGGACGGCCTGGCCGAACGCATTCGACGCCATCTACGGCCGCTGTACGTCGCGCTCGACTTCGCCGGCACGGCCCCCGATAACCCATGGCTCGCGGCGCTGACTTGGGCCAAGAGCGTGTTCGCCAAGCAGCAGCGCCTATCACAACGGCCACTCGACGAATGTCCGGCGGCAACGCTGCCGAAACGCTTGCGTCCGTACCTGCTGATGTTCGATGCCGAAGGCACGCCGACAGGCCTGCATGCCGATCGTTACGAATTCTGGCTTTACCGTCAGGTCAGGAAACGCTTCCAGGCGGGCGAGCTCTACATTGACGATAGCTTGCAGCACCGGCATTTGTCCGACGAGTTGGTTTCGATGGACGAGAAAGCCGCCGTGCTCGCGCAGATGGACATCCCCTTCCTGCGGCAGCCGGTCAGTGCCCAGCTCGATGCACTGGCGACCGAGTTGCGTGCGCAATGGGTGGCGTTCAATCGCGAGCTGAAACAGGGCAAGCTGACGCACCTGGAATACGACAAGGACACGCAGAGACTGACCTGGCGCAAGCCCAAGGGGGAGAACCAGAAGGCGCGCGAGCAAGCTCTCTACGAGCAACTGCCATACTGCGATGTCGCCGACGTGTTTCGCTTCGTCAACGGCCAGTGCCAGTTCCTGTCGGCGCTGACACCATTGCAGCCACGCTATGCGAAGAAGGTAGCCGACGCCGACAGTCTGATGGCGGTGATCATTGCCCAAGCCATGAACCACGGCAACCAGGTTATGGCACGTACCAGCGACATCCCGTACCACGTCCTGGAGAGTACCTACCAGCAGTACCTGCGCCAGGCGACGCTACATGTGGCCAACGATTGCATCAGCAACGCCATCGCCGCACTGCCGATCTTCCCGCATTACTCGTTCGACCTCGATTCGTTGTACGGTGCCGTTGATGGGCAGAAATTCGGCGTCGAGCGACCAACTGTGAAGGCGCGCTACTCGCGCAAATATTTCGGCCGCGGCAAGGGCGTCGTCGCCTACACGCTGCTGTGCAATCACGTGCCGTTGAACGGCTACCTGATAGGCGCACACGAGTACGAGGCTCACCACGTGTTCGACATCTGGTACCGCAACACGTCGGACATCGTGCCGAGCGCGATCACCGGCGACATGCACAGCATCAACAAGGCCAACTTCGCCATCCTGCACTGGTTCGGACTTCGTTTCGAGCCGCGCTTCACCGACCTCGACGACCAGTTGCAGGAGCTGTATTGCGCCGATGATCTGGCATTGTACGAGAAATGCCTGATCCGGCCGGCTGGCCAGATCGACCGGCAACTCATCGTCGGTGAGAAGGCGAACATCGACCGAATCGTCGCCACACTGGGCCTGAAGGAAATGACGCAGGGCACGCTGATCCGCAAGCTGTGCACCTATACGGCGCCGAACCCGACGCGGCGCGCAATCTTCGAGTTCGACAAGCTCATCCGCAGTATCTACACACTGCGCTACCTGCGCGACCCGCAACTGGAGCGTAATGTTCACCGCTCGCAGAACCGCATTGAGTCCTATCACCAGCTACGCTCGACCATCGCCCAAGTCGGTGGGAAGAAGGAATTGACCGGCCGCACCGACATCGAAATCGAGATCAGCAACCAGTGCGCCAGGCTGATCGGCAACGCGATCATCTTCTACAACTCGGCGATCCTGTCCCTGCTGCTGACGAAGTACGAGGCAGCTGGCAATGCCAAGGCGCTGGCGTTGATCACGCAGATGTCGCCAGCGGCCTGGCGGCACATCCTGCTGAACGGGCATTACACCTTCCAGACTGACGGCAAGTTCATCGACCTGGATGCGCTCGTGGCGGGACTGGAGCTGGGCTGACGGAAATTTCTGGGATTCCGGCGTACAACCCCGTAAAATAGAAGAGTGAGCACTTGATTTGCTGGTGCTTTCAAACAACGGTGTTGTTTTTTTAACAGCCGAACTGGAAAGGGAGGCTGAGCTGCTCAGTGATCACTTTATCCGTTGGCTGATTTACGCCGGCATGTTCGCTACAGGCACTGAACGACAACGCAGATGGTATGGTCTGTGCGTTCTGACTCGTCAAGGATCGGCCAATGGATCGTTTGTCTAATTTGCTCTCGCGGTTCGGCGTGCGGGCCAATCTGTTCTATGACGGCGACCTATGCGGCTCTGCATCTTACGATGGCGCCGAGCGGCGAGGTTATATCCATCTGCTTCAGGCCGGCAGCGTGACGTTGCTTGGTCCCGATCGCAAGGATTTGCAGCTCACTCGCCCTAGCTTGATTTTTATGCCACGCCCCGCCAAGCATCAATTGTTTGCGGGTGAGTCCGATGGCGCAAAGTTGTTGTGTGCTTCCATGGAGTTTGAGGGCGGAATTGATAATCCTTTGTCGGCTTCATTACCGGACTGTTTGGTGCTCGCACTCGATGATCTGCCCATGCTGGCAGACACGTTGGAGTGGATGTTTGCCGAGGCGGCAAATGTGCATTGTGGAAGGGAAGCCGCGCTTGAGCGCTTATTTGAGCTCCTAATCATTCTGTTGCTCCGTTACCTGCTCGATCATCACCAGTTGCGCACCGGAATGATGGCTGGACTGGCCGACATGCGGCTTGCCCGATCGCTTTTACAGATGCACAACTCCCCGGAACATGCCTGGTCAATAGCAGAGCTGGCCAGTGAGTCAAATATGTCACGCGCTGCGTATGCCGTGCATTTCAAGAGTGTCATCGGACAGACGCCTGCTGATTATTTGTTGAGTTGGCGAGTTAGCCTGGCTCAGAAGCTGATGCGAGAAGGGCGCTCGATTACGCTGATTGCAGCTCAAGTCGGCTACGAAAGTCCTTCGGCGCTGTCTCGCGCATTTAGACGCAAGACGGGGTTGAGCCCTCGTGACTGGTTGAAAGATCTGGCGGGGGAAAATGATGGCAAAAAGGCCTAAGGCATTACTGCCTTAAGCCATTGAAAAAATTATGCATTAATTTTACGTTTTTCCAGTTCAACCAGCGAATGGCCTGCCACAAATATCGAAACAGCAAGCAACCCTAAGTCTTTAAGCAGAAACTGACCTGGCGCAACGGAAATCGCCGGAAACCCTAAACTAGGCTCAATGACGCCCGGAGTGGAAAACATAAAGCTAAGGGTTGTGAAGAACAGGCCTGCAGACAGAGCGCCTCCTACCACGGATAGTTTGGGCGACAGCATGCGGCCTGCGATCAGAGTGCCGATCGAAATCTCTAGTATGCCGAGCAGGCTGGAGAACATGTCGACCGAAAAAATGCTATACACCCATCCCAAAAGCGGGCTGTTGCTCACCAGTGGAACCAGGCCCTCGGCCTCGTAGTGGGTAAATTTCATGCCGCCGAACCAGAAGTAAATAATAGCGAGAGCCAAGTACGCGCCATAGATACCTAGCCCCATAGTTTTGGTTCCAAGCGTTAAGTGGGCCTGTACGCTGGACTTCGAGTTTTCAATGCCTATGGTTTTCATGTCTGAGCTTCCAGTAGTGAGTGAGAGTGTGTTGGCTGCCGAACGCCGTATGCGTTGGCGATGAGATGATTATGGCTGGCATCTCTAATCAAGAGGCATCAGAAAGTATTGATTTCAGTGCAGATCGTCTTGGGCGGTGCAATTCGCGATGAAGGGATCGCCGTGGAGAGCGATGAGTGCACTATTTCGATAAAGGAGTCGTTTTACATAGGTCGATGAAGGAGTCGCCTCAGAAAACGGAAAATAAAGCACGCTAAGGCGTAGTTCCCTCGGGCTACACCGCGTCCGCACTGCGCGGTTCTTTCTTCCCTTGCAGTGACGCAATCAGCGGGCAGGAAACGTTCCCCTTCCGCGCATGGCAGGCGCACACCAAATCAGACAGCACGGCCTCCATGCGCGCCAGGTCAGCCATCCTCTCGCGCACGTCCTTGAGCTTGTGCTCGGCCAGGCTGCTGGCTTCCTCGCAATGGGTGCCATCCTCCAGCCGCAGCAGCTCGGCGATCTCATCCAGGCTGAAGCCCAACCGCTGGGCTGATTTCACGAAGCGCACCCGCGTTACATCCGTCTCGCCATAGCGGCGAATGCTGCCGTAAGGCTTGTCCGGTTCCGGGAGCAAGCCCTTGCGCTGATAGAACCGGATGGTCTCCACATTGACCCCGGCCGTCCTGGCGAAAACGCCAATGGTCAGGTTCTCCAAATTGTTTTCCATATCGCTTGACTCCGTACATAACTACGGAAGTAAGCTTAAGCTATCCAATTCAGATTCGAAAGGACAAACGTATGTCTGAACCTCAAAACGGGCGCGGCGCGCTCTTCACTGGCGGGCTGGCCGCCATCCTCGCCTCGGCTTGCTGCCTCGGGCCGCTGGTTCTGATCGCCTTGGGGTTCAGCGGCGCTTGGATCGGCAACTTGACGGTGTTGGAACCCTATCGCCCCATCTTTATCGGCGTGGCGCTGGTGGCGTTGTTCTTCGCCTGGCGGCGCATCTACCGGCCGTCAGCCGCCTGCAAACCGGGTGAGGTTTGCGCGATTCCCCAAGTGCGAGCTACTTACAAGCTCATTTTCTGGGGCGTGGCCGTGCTGGTTTTGGTCGCGCTCGGATTTCCCTACGTCGTGCCATTTTTCTATTGATCACAGGAGTTCACCATGAAAAAGCTGCTTTCCGCCCTTGCCCTCGCTGCCGTTGTTGCCCCCGTGTGGGCCGCCACCCAGACCGTTACGCTGTCCGTACCGGGCATGACCTGCTCGGCCTGTCCGATCACTGTCAAGAAGGCGATTTCCAAGGTCGATGGCGTCAGTAAAGTTGACGTGACCTTCGAGACGCGCGAAGCGGTGGTCACCTTCGATGATGCCAAGACCAGCGTGCAGAAACTGACCAAGGCTACCGAGGATGCGGGCTACCCATCATCAGTCAAGAACTGATCATGAAAGACCCGAAGACACTGCTGCGGGTCAGCATCATTGGCACAACCCTCGTGGCGCTGTGTTGCTTCACCCCTGTTCTGGTCATTTTGCTCGGTGTGGTCGGCTTGTCCGCGCTGACCGGCTATCTGGACTATGTGCTGCTGCCTGCGCTGGCGATTTTCATCGGCTTGACCATCTACGCCATCCAACGAAAACGCCAAGCCGATGCCTGCTGCACCCCGAAATTCAATGGAGTAAAAAAATGACCGAAATCACCGTGAATGGCATGACCTGCACATCCTGCGCCACCCATGTCAAAGATGCTTTGGAAAAGATTCCCGGCGTGAATGCCGCTGTGGTGTCCTATCCAGAAAGCCGCGCGCAAGTCATGGCAGACACCGCCGTGAGCCACAACCAACTGCTGGCCGCCATCGCCGCATTGGGTTATCAAGGCTCGATCCGGGTTGGTGATTTCAAAGATGAACCAAAAATCCGTGATGCACTTGAGGGCGCCGGTTTGCATATCGCCATCATTGGCAGCGGCGGGGCCGCGATGGCGGCGGCGCTGAAGGCCGTCGAGCAAGGCGCGACGGTCACGCTGATCGAACGCGGCACCATCGGCGGCACCTGCGTCAATATCGGCTGTGTGCCGTCCAAGATCATGATCCGCGCTGCCCATATTGCCCATCTGCGCCGGGAAAGTC
>NZ_FOJP01000035.1 GCF_900111835.1 Metapseudomonas otitidis | reverse complement strand
CCGAGGTCGAGCTGCTGCAGCTGGTGGACGTGGCCACCGTGACGGCCGGCGCCGGCCGCGCGGATCCTGCAGGGCAGATTGCAATCGTTTTTCCGTCCTCGAGGATCCACCTGGTCGAGAGAATGCAATCAGAGCGGTTCATCTAGCAGGCGACTAACGTGCCCCTTCAGAATAAGGGCCAATGCGATAGCGGCAGCGTCGGCATCACGAAATAGTCGCTCGCTTTCCTCAAGCGAGAGGTTTGCCGCCATGACCGCAACCTCCCTCGCGTAATACGCCTGCCGGCATTGATTGAGTGCATCCAGCAGGGCTCCGTCGAGAACAACCGTCACAGGGGACGTAAGTAATGCTGGAGGGGACTTCTTACTGGCCATGATCAAGCTCCAGGGTGGAGGCTTTGTAGGCAGCCCAAGCGTCGGCCACCACGCCGGTATCGCCGGCCTGCAGCATCCAATGCCGGCGTCCGGCTTCGTCCAGGTCGTTCCACCAATCTATGCCGGCCTGCTCATCGTCGGTCGGTGTGCGGGTGTTGAGCTTGTCTCGGGCTACGCGCTCCCAGGCGATCAGGGCTGAGGTGGTTTCGCGGCGCAACGTCTGGAAGACCTCAGCGTCCAGCACGTCGCACCAGTACAAGGCGCCTATCCACCCGAGGCGGTATGCATGCTTCTCCTGCGCATCGAGCAAGGTCTTGCTGTCAGCAATTTCCCGGATCTTCTCGCGGATGCCTTCGATGGTGCGGGCGTTGTTACGGTCGCTCATTAGTGGATCCTCACTTGGGCAGGGCCGCAATCGCCAATGCGATGGCTTGGCGAGCGGGTTTGACGCAGGCGGTGGGCAGCTGCAATGTCCAACCCCAGCGGTAGACCATGCTCGATGACGTGTTCTGGCGGGCCATCATGCTCAGCAGGCCGTCATCGCTGATCGTCAGTTCCTCGGGGGCGCAATCAAGGCGGGAGTGCTCGGGCTGGAGGGTGTAGTTAGCAAGCTCCCCGGGACGCTCACCAGACCACTCCAGGGAAACGCTGACGCTCAGTCTCCGGTCTCCCTCATCCGGACGGCTGGGCCAAATTTTGATGAGGTACTGCCGCACCTGGTCATCACTCAGAATGAAGACGGGGCCGTCCCCATAGTCCGTTTCGCTCAACAACACACCGTGGGATCGGTAGTGGTCGATCCAGGTTTGGTCGTCATTCATCGTCGCCTGCCTCCATCTCTGACTTCAGATCGACAGGAACCTGCCCGGATCCGCCGCAGTTTGAGCAAGGCCACCAGTCAGACTCGTCCTGGTGGCCGCCTTCGCCGACGCAGGCATAGCAGATCCCGCTCAGCTGCTGTAGCTCAAGGCCAATCTCTGCTAGCGAATCAGGATCATGCTCAGGTTCGTCTTCCAGGAACTGCCCGAGTTGGAAAATACGAATCAGGCGTTGGCGCAGCTCTTCGGCTTTGTCGGTGGTTTCAGTCGTCATCGGTCATGCCCTCGGTGAAGAGATCCTTTTGCGCGGCCAGATCCACCACCTTCAGGCACAGCGGCGTGAGCTGCTGGAGTGTTTGACGGTAGGTATCGAGGTTGGTCTGCAGCGTTTTGATGGTCTGGCGGGCCTGTTTCAGCTCGGCCGAGGCGGCGACGCCAATCTGTGCGGCCTGGATTAGTGCGCCGGACGCGGTTTTCTTGCCAGTCAACTCCTGGAAGCTGGCAATGTCAGCTTCGGATAGGTCACGGATTGTCAGTGCCATCGGCGCTCCTCATTCTGCAATCATTTCTGCGGCCTGCAGCTGGTGGCCAGCGATAGAAATGATTGCATTTATCTTCGATGGAATGCAATCATTTTTAGACGCCGGCGCCGGTGCCCGGGTGAAGAAATGCAATCATAATCCGGGCGCCACAAAGGCACCGTTGATCAAAATTGAGTTGACTGCGGGGGGCTGGATTTACTAAGGTAAACCTATCGAAGCGACTGACCGGATGAGATTGAGCGCTTCCCAGCGGCGAAAGCCGTACTCGCGCAAGGCGAGTCGAAAGTGGTGTCCGGATAGCTCTACGAACGAAGGCGCCCTAGGCGCCTTTTTTCGTTTATGGGCCTGACCTGGAGCACGTCGCCGGCCAGGCCGGCGCCGAGGCGACGGGCCGGGCCTGTACGTCAAAACACACAAACAACCTGGTGCTGTACGTTTCCCGGGAGACAAACACCGGGCCAGGCCGAGCGCCTGCAGGCGCTGGCCGAGGTCGAGCTGCTGCAGCTGGTGGACGTGTTACCAGAACGGAGTCAGAGGGACTCGCTCAGTCATGAGCTTGTCGTCGCCATGCTCCGCGTTGAATGCCTCGTACTTGTCGATGTTTGCCTTGCAGAATCCTTCCAGCTCGCCGGCAGCGAGCCGGGGTGAGTAGGCATGGATCGGCTCTGCGGAGTCATCCAGGAACTGCTCGGTACCATCGGGATAGGTAACTACGGGAACGCCCCCCAGGAGCATTTCCACCTCGGTGGTGAAGGGAGAAGTTTCGGCGCCGTGGGGATCAAAAACTACATCAGCCCCCGCCATCATGGCGTCCAGCAGCAAATTACGATCCGGCATTGTCATTCCTCATTCATCGTTTCGTGGCCACCGGCTTGCCGGTGTAGACCTTTCCGCACAGCAGAACGAAACCCATCTTGCCCAGGATGTTCGGGCCGCCCCGTGCGGGATCCTCGGGGTAAGCGCTTTCAACGACCATGCCTAGGTCATAGGCCCGATCATGCGAGCGCCGTAGCTCAAAGAAGACGTGGTACGGGCCTGCAGGATTCGTCACCGTCATCGAGTAGACCCAGTTCCGCCGTTCCGCTGTTTGCCACACCTGGATCCTCGGATGAGCCAGGCCCTGGACGATGGCGGGCAACTGGTGCGAAAGGTCATACCTGATGTGGCAGAAGCTGCGTTGTCGCTGGCCGGCATCGAGCAACACGGGAAAGCCAGCAGGATGTGCCGTAGCGTCATATTCGCTGGTGAAGCAATGGTTGCTGAAGCGAACACCAATGCGCAGCGCCTTCTTGGCCATGTCGCTTTGCACCTGGAGCATCAGCGGATCCAGGTGAGCTAGGTCATAGGTCTGACCGTTGGCGGTTATCGGTGGAAAATACGGCATGGCTCGCCCTTATGATGGCATTTCTTCAACCAGGTGCGCGCGATCGAGCACAGAAACGATTGCATTCTATGATGCCCCCAGCTTCGCTATTGCCGCGTTCAGCGTCGGACGGGTGACGCCGAAGTGAGCGGCCACCTCAGCTTTTGTGATGCAGGGATCCGTCAGCATGGCCAGTGCCTTCTGAGCGTCCTTGTTGCTCAGCTTTGGTCGGCGTCCACCTTGCCGACCTCGAGCACGGGCCGCTGAGAGCCCCGCTCTTGTGCGCTCCTGGATCAGGCTTCTTTCAAACTCGGCCAGGGCTGCAAAGATGTGGAACACCAGGCGCCCGCCTGTACTGGTCGTGTCCAGGGCCTCGGTGATCGAGCGGAAGCCAACGCCACTCTCCTGCAGGTCGGAAATGATGGCCACCAGTTCCTTCAGGCTTCGCCCGAGGCGGTCGAGCCGCCAGACAACGAGCGTGTCACCGTCGCGCAGCGCATCCAGGCATCGATCCAGCTCCGGCCGTAGTTTCCCCGCAGCGCCCCCGGCCTTCTCTTCATAGATCCGCTCGCAGCCGGTCCCGCGCAGTGCGTCCAGCTGAAGGGATGTGTCCTGGTCGTTTGTAGAGACGCGCGCGTAGCCGATCAGCATGGACAGCTCCTTGAGCGTAATGGAAAGAAAAGGTACGTTTACTTTCGTTTGAATTTTATACGCCTTTCTTTTGCTCGCGGTAGCGGTTAGATGGCCTCGGCCTGTGTCGTTTTCAGAAGCCGACTGCACGGAATATCAGGAGTCGGCTGCACTACTTCTTACGGGCACGTTCCATGTGCAGAACGGCGTCAAGCAATGCCATTGAATCGCAGGCGTCAGAGGCGTAGACCGTGCGAGTCCCTGAGTCATAGGACACCATCACGAATTGGTCGGGTGTGCGCTCTGTACTCCGGGGAGCTTGCCGCTTGGAGCGGTAGGCTCTACACACCTCTCTCTTTTCGGCAAGCTGCTGGCCGATCTTCTTCCAGTCAAAGAGGTGGTCGGGATACAACCGGCGCATGTCGCGCTTGTCCTGCGGCGTAATCGTGTAGCTGCGAATACGCATGATGTTGAAATTGCTTCTGCCGACTTTGACCGTCAGATAGCAAAAGCCCTTTCTGGTCGTGACGAACGCGCTGCTTTGCTTGCGGCTCATCGTTGCTCGCTTCCGCCTTGCAGCGCGGTGTACAGGGCCGTCTTGCTCACCTTGAGCCGCGTAGCAGCTTCCCGGACGTTCAGCCCATTGGCGATATGCTCCCGCGCCCGCTGCAACTTGTCGGCGGTGACAACCGGCCTGCGTCCGCCCTTGCGCCCGCGTGCGGCGGCAGCAGTCAATCCGGCTTTGGTGCGCTCGCGGATCAGGTCGCGCTCGAACTGGCCCAGGGCACCGAACACATGGAAGATGAGCCGTCCGCCCGGCGTCGTGGTGTCTATGTTTTCGGTCAGCGACCGAAAGCCGACGCCCCGCGCTTCCAACTTGCCGACCGTCTCAATCAGGTGTGGCAAGGAGCGGCCTAGCCGATCCAGCCGCCAGACGACCAGCACATCGCCATCGCGCAGATAGGCCAGCGCATCGGCCAAGCCGGGACGGTCGGCCTTGGCCCCGGAAGCCGTGTCCTCGAACACCCGTTCGCAGCCCGCCTTGTGCAGCGCGTCGGTCTGCAAGGCAGTGTCCTGTTCCGCTGTCGATACCCGCGCATAGCCGATGAGTGCCATTGCCGCCCTTTTGTCCGCCATTCCGTCCGTCTATCTTATTGTCCGTCATCCCGTTGCGCAAGGTGTTTTCGGACAGGCGTCCGGCTTGACCGTCTAATGATCGTTTTACGGACAGGGCGGCGCATTGGAACAGCGAACCGACTTAAGCCGGAACCCCAGATTTTTCCGGCCAGTGGCTAACGGTCGTGTCGCCGCCACCATCTGACGGCTGGCGTCAGCCGAAAAGCTCGCTATGCGAGCCAAGCCGCGCCAGTCGCAGAGTGTCGGAATCGGACTTGCGGTAAATCAGCAGCAGGTCGGGCTTGATGTGGCACTCGCGGTAGCCCGCCCAATCGCCGGAAAGATCATGGTCGCGGTGGCGCGCGTCCAACGGCTGATCGGTCGCCAGCGCGAGCAGCACCGGCTTGAGCGCGTCATCGAGCGTGGCACGGTGCTGTCCCTTGGCCTCGCGCTTGAAATCGCGCTTGAACGCGGACGAACGATCAATCGTCCGCATGCAGGTCTGCCATTAGGTTGTCCACGCTGGCGAACTTCTTGCCCTTGCCCGCTTCCAGTTCGGCAATCGCCTTTTTGGTCGTGGCGTTGGGCACCTTCACGTCAAAAGGCAAGCGGTGCTCATCGGCGATGCGCAGCATCAACAGGCGGATGGCGTCGGAAATCGACAAGCCCATTGCTTCGAGTGCGCTGGCGGCGCGTTCCTTGGTGTTGGTGTCGATGCGGGCGCGGACGTAGGTGTCGGCTGTAGTGCTCATGGCAATTCTCCGGGAATGGTTCAAACACCCATATTGTAGTCACAATGCGACCACATAACAAGGCCGCATCGTGCAGGGGAGTTCTGAGCAATTCCGGTTCTTCGCGGCGCTTCGTGTATAGGACTGCTGACGCGGCCCGTTCAGAAGTCGGCTGCACACCGGGCGGCCAGCCCCGTGAACTGGTGCAGTCGTCTTCTGAAAATGACAGCCTGGATCCCTTGAGCGTGGAAAACAAAGGGTTATCGGGTTTTCGTGTTGTTTCAGGCAAAGTCCAGCCTTAAAGCACATTGGTATTATCTTCGGCTTTACGTGTTGTTATAATGAGACCTCCAGCCACATTGGAGAACGACATGGAACAGCTGAGTAAATGCGAGCAGGGTCAAACCGTTCAGGCTAATACCGCACAGAAGCACCCAACCGAGAGTGAGCTTGTGGCTGCCGGCCTCAGCTATCCGGTGTCGAAAGAGCAAGCTGTGCTGCTCTGGTACGAGGGCTTCCGATCAGAGCCGATTCCTGTGCTTGAGGCATGGGAGGCAATCGGTCACGACATTGGCTACAATCCCTCGAAACAGGAGCTACTTGATTCGTTGCGCAATATGGCCGCTATCTGTGAAGCGCATGGCAATGACATGCCCAAACCGGCCCAGCACGCAGAGCGGCAGCAGGCAGTGCATTGGCGTGCTGTTCTGGACCCGGCTGAGGTGCCGATGCAGCTAAACCCGCACGAGCACATAGCCGGCTTCACCGATAGACGGAAGGCTGAGGATTGGATCGCAGCCAGACTCTGCATGGACGGATGGCACTACACGCTGGAGCCGCTCTACGCCTCCCAGCCACCCGCCCAGGACGTTAGCGGGCTGGTGGAGGCGCTGGAAGCAATCGTGCGGCAATACCCGAACCCTGATATCACGCACGTCGACTACCGTGTCCAAGCCTGCAAGCAAGCTGAACATGCACTAGAAGCCTACCGCGCCACCCTGGCCGCTCAGGGGACGGCCGGTGCCTGAATCGCTCTCCCTTCTGCATCCACTGAAAATTGAGATCGTGGAATTCCTGGAGGATGAACACGATCTGCAATTCAAGGTTGAGTTTCCGGCTCCAGAGTTCTGCACCGCCTGTGGCGCTATTGGCCAGTCGATCCGCTTTTCTAAGAAGCTGACCAAGTACGTTGACCTGCCAATCAGGGGCAAGCGCACGGTGCTCTGGGGTATGCGTCGGCGCTACAAGTGCAAGACCTGTGGCAAGGTCTTCTCGCCGGCCCTGCTGGACTTCTACGAGAAGCACCGCATGACGAAGCGCTGCCATGCCTACGTAATCAAGCACGCCATGACCAGCACGAACTCAGCGGTAGCCCGCGATCTTGGCGTTGATGAGTCGGTGGTGCGCCGGGCTTTGCGCGACTACTGCGCCGAGCAGGAGGCGGGCTACAGGCCAATGCTTCCGCGTGTTCTTGGGATTGACGAACTGCTTGTTGGTGGCGAGTACCGGTGCGTCCTGATCAACCTGGAAGAAAGGACGATCATCGACGTTCTGCCCAACCGCAAGAAGATCGTGATCCACAACTACATCTCCAATATGCGCGGCCGGGACAGGGTCCAGATCGTTTGCCAGGACATGTTCCACCCGTACAAAGACGTGTCGCTAGAGCTGTTCCCTAACGCCACAGTCATCGTCGATAAGTTCCACGTTGTCCGGTACGCCAACGATGCGATGGGCCAGATACGAAAGCGGATCAAGCGAGGCCTCACTGTTCCGCAAAAGCGCACCCTGAAAGGCGACCGCAAGCTAATGCTGATGCGCCGGCGTGACCTGGATGTTTGGGCGCACCTTAAGATCAAGACGTGGTTCGATCAGTTCCCCGAGCTAGGCGCCGCCTACAACCTCAAGGAGGGCTTTTACAACATCTGGAATAGCAAGACCCATCATGCAGCCAGGCAAGCCTATGACGAGTGGCGGCGGCGTATCCCTGTAGAGCAGGAGAAGGACTGGAAAGTCGTCACAACCATGATGACCAACTGGGGCGAGTATATTTTCAACTACTTCAAGTTCATCCCCCAGCGGTACACAAACGCGCTAACCGAGTCGATCAACCGCTACCTACGGGATGTGAACCGTAACGCGCGCGGGCTGAGCTTCGAGATGTTCCGCGCCAAGATCATGTTCACCCTGGAGCACAAAGTGAAGCCGCCTGAGACCAAGCGGCTAGCGCCGTTCCTGGCCAGGGAAATCATGGCGGTCGAGCCAATCGAGGACGAGCTGGTGGATTACGGCGTTCCGATTTTCAGCATCTTGCAGCTGTACTCAGAACCAGAAACGGGAGCTTTCCAAGAGGAAGGCTAACAACACAACCAACCACCTCACCTAGGGGTATTCAGAAAGGGAATAACAACACCCTTTCCCGAATACCCAAAACAAACGATGGTTTCTTTTACGGGGGGTATATGACCAGGAGCATTGCGATGATCGCCGCGCTGGCTGCACTGCTGGCCGGATGCGGGAAGGCAGAGGCGGACTCCGCTGCCCAGCTGGTGGACGAGGCCAGGGCGATCTACGAGGGGCGGACGAAGGGCAGCCCGGGCAAATTGCCGGGTACTTTCGTTCTTGGCCGGGAGGACGTGGGGCTGTGCATCGAGCAGATGGAGTCTGCCCAGGCAAAGCTGAAGCAGCTGAAGGGACAGTACCCAACGACCGAGGCCGCCACGTCCAGCGAGACGCGGAGCTTAGAGGGTGCGGTTGCCAGTCAGCTCGGCACCTGCAGGGGAATCAAGCAGCAACAGGGGTGGTGAACATGAGTGATAGTCGAGACGATGGGGTATTGGCGCTGGTAGTGATTGGCGCCGTGGTCGGCGCCATTGCATGGGTGGTGTGGTCATTCTCCGAGGCCCTTGGCCTGGACATGGCCACCGGGGGGCGGGTGTTCGGGGCGCTGGTGCTGGCTGCTGGATTCCTGGCGATTGCCTGGTGGACTTCGGGCTTTGGGCTCTTGGGGTTTCGAGGATCCTGGCCAATCGGCCTCGGCCTAGTCTGGATGGCCTTCTGGCCGGCGCTGACAGTTTGGGGTGCGCTGACCCCTGCATTCATGGGGGTTGAGCCGGAAGTCGCCTGGTGGGCGGCCTGGTACACCAAGGGGGGTGTCCTGGTGCTCTTGGTCGGTGGGGGTTGGTGGTTGAACTCGTACCTAGAGGATCGTTACTGATCGGCCCGGCTGTTTCGGTTGGCTAGCGCAGTCTGCCAAGCGAAACAGCTGGGGGGCGCCGCCAGGCAAAAAGAAAGGGGCTATTGCTAGCCCCTTTATTCGTTGTCCGGAATTACCTAGAACGGTATTTCTGGATATTCATCAATGTCCTGCCATTCACACCCATCGACGTATTCACGACGGGACGGTTTCGGCGGGAATGCGGTTATGACCTGGTGTATTTTTCCAGAATAACCTTTCTCTGCCGCGAGCTGTTGTGCCTCTTCCAGGGTTGGCTTGCTGTAGCAAAGACCATATTCACCTTCGCGCGGATCAACAAACTGATAAGCCTCAGTATGTCCCATGATGGAACTCCTCATAAATTAGTGGTGAGCAGATATGCAGCCGAGTGCTCTAACGCTGCAATTCAGAATATAGCAGAAATTTTCTGGCGGGCATAAAAAAACGAGATAGCCGAAGCTATCTCGTTTGTGTCCAACCTAGATCAGTGAAGATCGAGAGTGGACATTTTGTAATGCTCTTCTGCAATACGGCAGGCTTCAATCAGAAGCAGGCCGGTGGGAGCATAGAACTTGAATACCCGAGTAATGCCATTGATGGTGCGGCATACATACAGGAATTGCTTGTCAGAAAAAGCCTCGACTTTTTCAGATTTGATGGAGCCATCGCTTTGAGCTTTCTGGTGAACCTGGGCATGACCAAAAGGTTTAGCGCCGAGGTAGGTGAGGTATGCAATTGCATAGGGCTCGTGAGTCTCTGCAACAGCAGACTCAACACCAGGAGCGAAGTCGAAGATGGAGTCGAACGATTGGAAGTTCAGGTGAATACCAGACATGGTGTTTTCCTTATAACGGTTAGTGGTAGAGCATTTCAGTCAGCCATGTGCTCTAAACGCTGACGGGAACAATCCTAGCGTATGAAAGGGCTGTATGCTAGTGCTTATAAGGGGTGCGACGTGGTGGCCCGCACAAAAAGAAGGCCGCTCGTGGCGGCCTTTTGATGGCATTTCTGTGTGCTGCAGATGGATCCAGGACGAGAGAATGCAATCAGTCCGACCGCTGATCCTCGGCTTTTCGGAGTTCTTCTGCATAGGCCAGGTCGCGCAGGCTTGGCCTGCGCTTCCAGGGCTTGCGTTCAGGTTTGGGCGGGGCTGCGTACTTCACAACTTCGCCGCCATAAACTTCGGTAAATCGCTTGGTATCGCGCTCCAGTTGTTCGCGCAATTCCTTTTTATCCATTGCTCAATCGTCCCCTTTTATTTTTGGCGAAGTGTAGTCTGGAGCATTATTTTTATCGGGATAACTTTGTTGGCAACCTGATTTATAGCCCGAGCAACTGAAGAAGCTCCAGCCGCCCTCCCCTTCTTTCACGCGATGTATCAACGGTTTGTTGCATGACTTGCATTCAAATTCTGTTAGTTCCGGTGCGCGGGATTTGCCTGGTGCGCCGTTGTTATCTTCAGCTGCATAGTCACAACCGTCACCTTCTGGACTAAATCCGCTGCATCCCCACCACGGAGAATCCTTTTTCTTTGGGGGAGTGTTGAGCATCAATCCGCGCCCGCATTGCGGGCATGGATGGGCTACGGGATTGTTTTTTTGATAATCGGCGATTTCACTGGCAAGTTTCCCATGTACATTGCTTACAAGGGCTTTGAATGTTGTTTTGCCTTCGGCTATAGCTTCAAGCTGCTCTTCGGCAATTCTGGTGAATTCATACTCAAGGAATTTGAATTTACCTTTGGTAGCCTTGATTAAGCGTACTGCCCGATGAGTAGGCTTGAGTGGGCCTGGAATTTTCTTATCCAGCTTTTCCACGTAGCCCCTGGTTTCAATAATGTATTCGATGATTCCGGCATAAGTTGATGGACGCCCAATGCCGCGCTTCTCCAGCTCATCGACCAATGATACTTCGGTGAATCGAGGCGGCGCCGTGGTCTTTGATTCAGTCACTTCGCCGCTTTCTACGCCCAGCTGATCCCCTGGCCTCAGATCCGGTACTGGGTTGCTGGCTTCGCTGGCTTCGTCTGCCGCAGCTTTTTCGGGATCCTCGGCGGCATCCTGGGCGACCAGGCTTTTCCAGCCTGCGAATGACAGCTTCTTGCCCCTGGCCTGGAGGGTGATGACCTTGCCGTCGATTTCATCGACGCCTTCCAGGACGGCAGTTCGAACGTCGAACCGCGCGTCTTGAAGTTGGCTGCAGATGGTTCTTTGCCAGATCAAGCGGTAGAGCTTGCGCTGCTCTTCAGTTTCTCCGGCCTCAGTAACGTCCATCCTGGAAGGCCGTATGCACTCATGCGCGGCCTGGGCATTGCCTTTGGCCTTGAACTTGCGAGGAACCTCGGCAAGCGGCAATCCGTTGGCTCGGGCGTAGTCGGCGATGCCCTTCAGTGCATCATTTGAGAGGTTCGGGCTATCAGTGCGCATGTAGGTGATCGCGCCCTGCTCATACAGCTTCTGAGCGGCGTTCATGGTCTCCTTGGGCCCTAAGCCACAAGCGTTGCCAGCGGCCTTCTGCAGGGTGGAGGTAATGAAGGGGGCCGGTGGGCTGCTCTTGCTTTCGGTCGCCTCGCACGATACGACGCGAACTTGCTTGAGCTGGGATACCTGTTCTGCGAATGGCTTGTCCGTCCAGTATTCTTCCCCGCTCTGGAGCAGGGGCTTAGTCAGCCACTTGGCTTTCCAATCCCCGAAGGAGAGCGATGCGCCGTAGAACGCAATGGGGACGTGGGTTGTAATGGCCTCTTCTCTGTCCACTACGAGACGAACCGCCACGGACTGGACGCGACCGGCTGAAAAGCTGCGGTCGCCAAGGTGCTCAGCAACGACCGGGCTCACCATGTAGCCGACTTGCCGGTCGAGGCAGCGGCGGGCTTCCTGCGCGGCGACTTTGGCGAGGTCGATGCTGCCAGGGTTTTCCAGTGCCGCTTTCAGGGCGGTCTTGGTTATCTCGGTGAAAGTAATTCGCTTGGGGCTTTGCAGGCCGAGGGCCTGCTGGATATGCCAGGCTATGGCCTCCCCTTCTCGGTCATCGTCTGTAGCCAGATAGATGGTGTTGCACTCGCTGGCCAGGCGCTTGAGGCGACTAGCAACTTCCTTCCCGCGCTCAGTTAATACATATTCGGGGCGGAAGTCTGGCGGAAGAACCCCCATCCTGTTTTCTGGAAGGTCACGAATATGGCCGACGCTTGCGGCTACTTTATAGCCAGCGCCTAAATACCCTTCGATTGTTTTAACCTTGCCAGGAGACTCAACAATAATAAGATCAGTCATCCGAAACTCCGAGTGGCAAATAGAACTCGACGCCCCGTTACTACATAGAAAATATCTATTCGGTTTGCGCCGCCTGAGTAGTTGTGCAGGCGATAGAGATAGAGTGCGTCTGGTGCTGACTCGCCGTTTTCATAGGAAACTTGCGTTCTTCGTTTAACGCCACCAACTTCCGCGCACTGTTCCTGCGTTAGACCTGCCTTCTTTCTTTCTCCGTAGAGTCGCCGCCCTATAAGAGCGGCTTCTGCGGGCTTGTCTGCATGAACCATCAACTTTGAGTGAGAGACTTACGCTGCTGGTGGTATCGTTTAACGATCAGGTTCAGTTCGTGCATTGCTTTGCGCAATGGTTTTGCGTACTGATCTTCGCGCTTCTTGTATTCGCTCTTCGTAATGGCGCCGCGATAGTGAAGCTCTTTAAGGGTTGCGGTGATCTGGTCAGCCAATACGAACAGACGAATGAAACTGTTGACGAGCGGAGTTCCCCTGCCCTTCTCAATTTTCAACTCGTATGCCGTGCTTTCTGGCAGCGCAACATCAACCGCTTTGATCAACGGATCGTTGAGCTCCTGGTTGACCGTTACCAGACTTGCTTTCAGCTGCTCTTCGACTTCCTTGATTTGCTTGGCCAGCTCGGGCCGCAATTTTTCTGCGAGGGCCTGGGCAATGCGAAAGTCCGGCTTCGGGTTGCTGGCGAACGCCTCAAGGGAGAACAGATTTTCAGCAACCCGGCGACCGCAGATTCTCTTGTCCTCGGGGCGCGGCGTGAAGTAACTGGTATCCCAAAGAATAATCAAGTACAGGTCATGTACCCTGATCCGTACATCGTACTCTTGTTGCTGTTCCATGCTGCTCATTCGTTACTACCTTTGCAGAGGTTTTGAAGTTGCATAACAGTTTCGGCAGGCAACTCCATCACCTGTTTGTTCAAGAACGCGAGTTCATACCGATAAGCTAGTGCAGGTTCCCCGAAGTTATCTTTTGGAAACTCAAGGGTTATAACAGATGCACTTCCCTTGTACTTTTTAATTATTTCTGACGCCAACTTAATGGCATCTTTTGTTGTACTTTCTAGGCACCACCGAATAATTAGAGCCAGGCGTTGGCCTGGCTCTAATTGCGGATCGTGCCCAGCAGCGATAGCGCATTGCCATTCGTTGAACAGCTCGGCGCCGGCTACTGGATCTTCGGCTGGGTTGCCTGGGCAGAGACGATCACACCAGCGAATGCGGTACATGGTGCGCCCCATGAAATCGAATGGCTCGAAATCGGTCGGCTTCGCCAGGCGCACCAGTGGCATTACTTACCCTCCCCCTCGGCCAGGCTATTGATCTTCGCTTGCAGGCGCTGGGCCAGCTCGGCAGAGTCGATGCCTTCGGGGACTTCCACATCAAGCAGAACCGCCAGGGCTATGGCGGCCTCGATCCCTACGGAGAGGGCGACTCCTATAGCAGTGGATGCGGGGTTATCGCCGCCCAGCCCGCCTTCGCCGTCCTGCTGCCCTGCCCCGGCTTTGGGTTCTTTCGGCGGCTTGGGTTCTTTCGGCTCTTTCGGCATCACGGCCTTGAGTGCAGCCGGGAACGACTCGCCCTTGTCGAGCACGCGCTTGGCCAGCTTGGGAAGCAAGCTGTCCGGCAGCTTCTTCAGGTCATAAATCAGGTTCACGTCCTGGACGTACCCTTTCCTTACGAATGCCTGAGCATCTTCCGAGAGTTTGAAGACTGCCATGATCTTGCTGAGCTGCGACTTGTTGCGCAGGCCGTGAGCGACAAGTACCTGCTCGGTGCTAAGCCCGAACTCTTCTACGTCCTTGCGAATGGAGTTGGCTTGCTGCCACAGATTCAGGTCGCTACGGAGGGCGTTGGAAGTGACGTGCTCTATTCGCGCTTCAACATCGTCGCCTGCGCGGATGAGGCAGGGAACTTCGGCAAGGCCGGCGAGCTTGGCAGCACGCCAGCGGTTTTCGCCGTCAATAATTTCGTTGAGCTGGTCATCCCCCTCGGGGCGTACCTTGATCGGATCGCGCACGCCGAATTTCTTGCCGCCGCCAATGTCGAGGCTCATGGAGGCAGCCAGGGACTCGATGTATTCGCGCGCTTCCGCAGTCTCGAAATGCTCTTCACCACGGTCTTGATCGGAATTCGGGCGCAGCTTCTCAATCGGGATCATCACCACCAGCGCGGCTTCATCGACCGGAGCGGCTGGAGTGGCGGCCGCCGCAGGCGGCGCGCTGCCCAGGAAATCGTCAAGGTTCGGCTTCGGCTTCATCAGTTCAGTACCTCGTTGTACAGGGATTGCATTTCTTCAATGGCCTTGTGATCGTCGCCCAGCTCTTCAACTGTGGCGCCGGACTTGATTGCGCGACGGAACCCTACGCGCTCGCAGATGCAGGTATCCAGAAGCTCCAGCCCTTCATTGATGAGGAATTCACGCATTTCGGCAGCTTCGGTTGTCTTTGTGCGCGGATCGACACGGGAGAGCAGTACGCGAACCTTCAGGTCGTGATTGAAGTCCTTGGCGATGCCGATCAGTTCCTGCAGGTCGGTCATCGAAGAGGCATCAAAGGCGCTGGCACCAATCGGGACGATGGCCATGTCAGCAAGAAGCAGTGCCGAGCGCAGGCCGGGGTTATCTCGGCCGCCCACGTCGATGATGGTGGTCTGGTAGTTCGCGCTCAGGAGGCGACCTTCATCCAGGATTGCGCGGTCGCGGAGGATGATGGTTGTGGGGTTCGGCTCCCGGCCTGCGTCACGTCGCCACGCGGCCCAGGACGCCGCGTTAGGTTGGGTGTCCCCGTCAATCAGAAGAGTCGGCCCGCGCTTCGCGCCTTCGCCGGCCAGGTGTACGGCAGTAGTTGTCTTGGATACGCCACCTTTGATGTTTGCTACTGCAATTCGCGCCATATCAAATGCCCTCCAGGTCATCTAGTTCGGACAGGTCTACACGCGATTCTCGCTTAGGCTGTTCCGATGTGGTTTTTTGCTGTTGTCGCGGTTTTTCTTCAGTCAGGATGCCAGCTAGGGCGGCCTTAATTGCCGCCTCTTCGTCGGCACTCAGCTTGCCCTTGGCGGGCTTGCTGGTCTTGCTTTGCTCTTTGCTCCTTTCGCCGTCTATGTCGGCGAAAGGATCGGAGTCCGGGGCGTTGAACGGATCGTCGGTAGTCGATTCTGACGGCGTGCCGTTCGTCTCGACAGAGGCGAACGGATCAGCCTCCGTGCCGCCCAAGGCTGCGAACGGATCAGCGCCTGGGGCGTTGAGGCCCTCTGTAGACGTTGCGAACGGATCTCCAAAGGGATCCGCGCTAGCGCTTTCTACTGCTTCGGTGGTGGGCTTGGGTTCGGCCAGTTTTGCGGCCGCGAGTGCTGCGCCGCGACTCGGTATGCCCTGCATTTCCTTGACCGGGATCCAGCATGTGTAAAGCAGCGTTGCGAGGGTGTTGGGGCGGATTAGTGCGCCCACGCGCGGCGGAAGGGAAAGCATCTGGTTGGTCGGAATCAAATACTCTTCAGCCTGGCCGACGGATCTTTCAGCCGCCCACTCTTCGGCACCGCCTTTGTTGGTTTCCACCTTCTCCAGTTTGGTGACGCTCTTTTGGACGATGCCGGTCTGCAGAGAAACCCACTCGGCCGTTTCGTCATCATTAGCGCGATAGCTGATGGTGACTTGGGTGTTCGTTTCGATGCCGGTTTTGATCGACTCGGCATTGAGTGACTTGTCAGGCAGGTTCAGCAAGTCCTTAACGGACTGGTAGGCGAGCCCCATGCTGATTCCCTTGGACAGGACGGTTGCAAGCGCGTCAGCCATCGTGTCGGAGACGACGAAGCGACATTCGTCAATGATAAGCAAAACATGCTTCGGCAGGGGGCGCCGCAATGCGACCTGGACAACCTCATCCAGGAGCGCGACGGTTCCCTTGCGAACAATGGTGTCCTTCATGTGAGAGCGCACGTAGACTACTTGACTGCCATGCAGTGCGCTGGCTACGTCAAAGGACTGTTCTTTTGTCGCGCAAAGCGATTCAAGCTGGCTGAATTCACTGGCGTTAGATTTAATGGCGCCGCAGTTCTCACGAATCCAGCTGCGTTTGCTATCGCTTATCTCCGGGTGCTTCCCGTCCAAAAGTTTCTTCAGGTCGTTAAGCGTGCCGTCCCATAAGGGCATGAGGAAGTCCAAGATTTCCCGTTCTATTCGCTTGTAAAAGTCAGCGGTCTGGCCCGTGTCAGCCATCGTGAATGCCTTTACAACGCGCTCCCTGCGCTCGCGCATGGTGCCGTTGACGAAAGGTGCGTAATAGCCATCGCCGACCCCGTTGAAGTCAAGAACGAGCGGAGCGGGGCGCCCATTAAGCTCGCAGCTTTCCCGCATAATGTCGTAGATAAAGTCGTCAGGCTTGAGGTCGATGAACCAGGCCCCCCAGCCTTTTTTGATCGCCTGATCCAACAGCACGCCAAGACCAACGCCTTTACCTGTCTGTGATGGGCCGATGATTTTCAGGTGATTCTTTCTGAATACATCGTCGTCCATGTATAGGGGTTGCCCGTCCTCATTTAGGCCGAGAAAAACCTTGCTGTCCGCATAATAGTCGCGGGGGTTGAAGTCCTTGGCTTTGATTCTTTTGACTTCAACGCGAATGTCGGAAAGTGCATCGCCGGTCTGGCGAACCCGAAATTTTCGTGTCCATGAAGAGAGGGCAGGGCGCAGCCAGCGCAGCACGATTGTCCGAACGAGAATGGGCATTAGGAACACAACAATCAGCGACCACCACATATCTGATGCGGCCTTTTTGAGTTCGGCAACCCACAGGTTCATGTAGTTGGTTGCGGCTGTCCAATCCTGGCCGAAAGATACGTAGGCGAGCAGGTAAAGCGCTGCTGCCGTCAGCGGGAGAAGCATGGCTAGAAGAATAACCATTGCGCGCCGCAGCCAGATTAGGAACAGCTCAAGCGCTGTCGTTTCCTTGGTTTCCCGAACGGCCCCGGTAATGCTTAGAACCAGAAGGACGCCCAAAAGAAGCGACATTGCTGCCGCAATGCCGGGGTTGGTATTAACCAAAATCAGTCGTAGAAATTCCATTCCGCTATCTCACTTAGGGAGTTTCCGAATCGGAAAACTCGCTAGCCACCAAGGGCAGTTTCCGATTCGGAAACTGTACTGCGCCCGTTTCGCCCCGAGTTTCCGATTCGGAAACTTTCGGGCTTTCCGGGAGAATTTCCGATTCGGAAACTCGGGCCGACCTAGGCGAAGGCAATTCCTTTGCCTGGCTGGGAGTCGGCATATTTCCGATTCGGAAACTCTAAATCAAGCCCCCAATGCTTGAGTCGTGACACGGCTCAAGCATTTCAAAGCGCTCTCCATCGGGGCTTTCCCCCTCTGTAGTTATGCGCATTGATATGCGCATAATCCTATTGCCTTTCTAATGTTTAGGCAATAGCCTAAACAATAGAAAAGCAATAGATAGAGGCATAGAAAATGCACGCATTTTCTACCGGACATAGAGCCAAAAGCCGCCACCCCGGAGGGGGTGTCGTGGGTGCCCTTGCGGGCCCCCATAGCCTCGCGGGGGAGCGCCCCGCAAGGCTTTTAAGGGTTCTGGCTCGCATGCGAGCCGCCACCCTCTTTTGCTGCCTGCGCCCTGGACGGGCTTGTCATCAAAATTCACCCGCGCGCCCGTCCGGCAAAGCCGGACCGCCCCGCTTCGTGGCGGCTCACAACGCATCGCTGCGGTCGTTCCTCCCTTGCTCTGCTGTTCCCCGCCCGAACCAGGGCGGTCCGGTTTCACCGGACGGGCGCGCGGCGTCCGCCGTCCGCATGCTTCGCACCTTTTCTCCGCCCTGGACGGGCTGCGAAAAGGCAGACCGGGAAAATCGCGTGGGCGCGATTGTTCCCTTGTTCGCCGCGTGGGCGCGGCGAACATCTGTGCGGATTGCTTTTTATCGCGTCCCGATACGCGCAAGCGCCTATCGAAACGCTATGTGCCGCCTTCGTCGTTCCGCCGAAGGCTGCCAACACCTTTTGGGTGTTGGCGGCGGCCTGCTGGCCGCTAAGAGCTGCCACCGCCTTTTGGGCGTTGGCGGCGCCGGGGGCGCCTGCTCCCTTAGGGGAGCAAGAGCAAGTCGGTTCGCTCCGGGCTGTTCCGTCGCGCCTTCTCGCGTAGCCATCGCCCAGCCTTCGGCGGGCTTGGCTCGCTCGGCGTCGCTCGGAGCGCCCAGGCTCTCCGACTTCGGCTCTGCCCTGCGCGCGCTTTGTCCTCGCCCAGCCTGCGGCGGGCTGGACTCGCTTGCTTCGGGAGAGCCGTCAGCCAGGCGCTCGCGCTCGCGCATCGGCCTCGCCCAGCCTTCGGCGGGCTTGCCTTGCGCATCGCCTGCTCGCAGCGCTGAATTTTTGTCTGACCGTTTCAGTCGCATTGCTCAGGCGAGCCTTGCCGTCGTTCGCCTTGCGGCGTCCTCGGCTCGCTCGCGGCAATGCTGCTCACCAAGGAGATTGCATTGCAGGTAGATCAGAAGGAGGGCTTTTTCGTGTCCACCTGGACACGGGCCGAGGCGATAGACCGAGGCAAAGCAAAAATGGAGGCCGTCATTCGATGGCTTGCATGGTTTGACTACGCCGACCGGGAAACCTTGGCCGCCATGCTGGGCGTGGATGTAAATGGGCAAAGCGCTTTCTTTAAGCGCCTAGAGAGTTCGGGGTTCGTCCAGGTCGAAATTGCGCCCGGCATTCGCCGGCGAATTTACGGCCTGGGTGACTCGGGCTTTGAGTACGCACTGATGCTTCTTCCAGAGTTGGAGTTGAAGCGCCGCCGTCGTCTGCCGGCATGGGTGTCGCTCGTGCATTCGTTTTCTGTCCAGGCTGCAATCATCCGGCGCATGCCGGAGATTGCATCTATCCGGCCGGAGAAAACGCTGAAGCACCTGCGCGCCGTGCGTCTGCCTGACGCCATCATTACGTTGAAGGATGGAAGCACGGTAGCTCTTGAGGTGGAGTTGAATCACAAGTCGAGCGCGCGCGTGTTCAACATTTTCCTATCCCACCTTAAGAACATCCGTTCGGAGCACTACGAGCGCGTTCTGTACGTTTTTCCTGGTGAGGCGCTGTGCCGCCTGTACCGTGAAAAATTCGACTTGCCTGTCTGGCCCATCTACCGAATGCGCGAAGGGAGCACCCGGCTTGTTCTTGAGACAAGCCGGAACTTCGATGCGGCGCAGGTGCATCAGTCGAGCATGTTCACATTTACTGTCGAGGAGCTTTATTCGCTATGAGCATGGTAGAGACAGCCGTAGGCATGGTGCCTGAAAGTGATAGCCAAGGCTGGGAGCTTTTGCTGCACTACTTCAGTCCAGTGATGCAGTACTACCTGGATGAAGCGGTTACGGAAATTATGGTGAACCGCTACGACGAAATCTGGATTGAGCGCGGTGGCCATCTTGAGCGCGTCGATGCCACTTTCGGGACTGAGCGCGCCCTGCAGGAATTCATCTACCAGGTAGGGAATCGACTCAACCAGCTGGTGGATGAAGACAACCCCATTCTGGATGCGCGTTTCCCTGACGGTTCTCGCCTTTGTTGCACGCTGCCAACGGTTACACCTGGTGGCTCTACGATCACCTTGCGTTGCAAACCACGTCAGTCGTTCACTTTCGAGGATTTGGTTGGCTTTGGTGCGTTGACGCCGGAGATGGTGGACTACATCAGGGAGCGGGTTCAGGCCGGGGACACCATGCTTGTATCTGGTAATACGGGTTCGGGGAAAACGACTGTTCTGCGGGCATGCGCGGCATTCATCGACAAGCGCGAGCGCGTCATCAGTGCGGAAGACACAATGGAGCTTCACCTGAAGCAAATGCTGCCGGGGGCGGTAGAGCATGAGGCGCCGAAGCGGCGCCCGAAGGACGGCGTGCAGCCGGTCACTCTGGCGTCGCTAATCAAACTGATGCTGCGCGAGCGGCCGGATCGTGGATGGGTTGGTGAGATCCGCGATGCGTCCGCGGCTGATGCGTTTCTGCAGCTGAGCAACACCGGCCATACGGGAGGGGCTAGCAGCCTCCATGCAAACGGGCCTGCGGATGCCGTTCGGCGTATCCAGTACATGATCGCCGCTGCTGGCCTGGTCAGCTACGAGTTGGCCGGGCACCAGGTGCTCGGTGGTGTTCAGCTGCTGATCCACTGCGCGCGCAGCTACAAGTGGGGCCGTAAAGTCACGCATATCTGTCGGATCGAGGACGAAAAGATCATTCCGGTGTATCTCTTCGATGAGGCCGAGCTGAAACACGTTCGTGCCGGCTAAGGGCACCCCTCCCGGGGGGGGGCCAGGGTTGCACCCTGGACGGCAGACCAACACCAAGGGGCGCTGCCCCTTGTAAACCCCGCTCTCGCCCGCGAGGCGTCGGGAGGCAG
>NZ_FOJP01000034.1 GCF_900111835.1 Metapseudomonas otitidis | reverse complement strand
ATTCAGAGCCAACGCCCGTAAGCTAGCAGCAGGGCACGGCAAAATGGACGCGGAATGGCCAACTCAACAAATGACGACCAACGACTCGCTGATCTAACACGCGAGGCATTAGCCGACGTGAGCGAGGGTTTGGTGATCGATCACGCATTGGTCGAGACCTGGGCTCAGAGCCTTGATACCGACACCCCGGTGCCTTTGCCAACTCCAGATCGGCCTACTTAATTCGCAGCAGGCCGAACTGATCCTCAGCGGTATCAGGCTGAAGCCATTGCGCTAAGCGCGCCTTCGCTTGAGCAGGACTTCCATTCTGTTCGTTTAAATACAGCAAGTTACAGAACGAATGCACTAATTTTTGCCTCATCTCGGCATACCCCTGATTCCCCCCTTACCTCGGCATAACTTCAATCAGGCGTTCAGAGCCGATTCTATAATTGACTATAAAATCCTATAAAGCCCATCCTGAGTAACTTAGCGACGCTAGAAAGATATTTAAATACAATCAGTTGCAGCGCGTATGTCCTAATTTTCCTTTATCTCGGCATGACCCCGAATAGGACGAGGTAACGGTTTTCTGGGATCAATCTGACTAATAGCAGCCAAGACTAGGCGATGTTCATTGAGAGTTAATCTATAGCTTGCTGCGATCAGGCTATTGGACTTTGTGACCTTATGGCACTTATGCATAAGTGCCTCCTCGCTGAGTCATTCGCTCGGACTTCCGAGGTCGACCAGGCTTTCGTTTTGCGACAGGCCCAGCAGAGTCAATTAAGTCGAGTTGAACAACATGCAGCTGCAGCCAACTCTCAACATCCGCACGACGCCACAATAGTCTGCCTGCACCAGGAATGCGGCAAACAGGAGGCAAGCGCGAGGGATTCTTTGAATGCTGGTTTTTGATGGTGCCGGTAGACCGGCCTAGGATCTCAGCGAGATCAGTAACGGTGAGAAGCTTTTCGAGCGACATGATTCATCCTCGCCCGACCAGAAGGTCAGGTTTGGATGGGTCCACGGCAGCGCTGGTGATTGAGCAAGTGGAACTGCTGCTTCAGTTCCAGGATGCGATCATCCAGACGCGGGGTTGTACCCACAGTCGCCCACGCTTTCCTCCGCACCGCGCCGATTATTTTCCGGCCCCATCAATGCCGGTAGCTTGGTGTCAATCAGGCGATTACCCCCGAGAGAGGGCATCCTTTCTTCCGTGACAGTCTCGTCCGCTTACTACTGCCACGGTGCCGGGCCGAGGGACCCTGCTAACCTTCATCGGCTGCCACACCATTAACAGATAGTGGGGGGCCTCAGGCCAGGGCATTTCTCGTACCTCGCCGGCGCGTTCGTATTCAGACTAATCATTGGCAGTCATCCGCGCAACCACCATGGCACACTTTTGTCACACTGAAGCTGTGAATAATGATGATTCAGCGTGATCGACGATTATCGAGAGCGCCGACGCAGCCCAGGGAAATAAAGGGATTTAACGCTTACAGGCTGTACTTTAAGGCCCCGGCATGACGCCAGGCTTTGCAGTTGCACTGCAAAGGCCCGACGGGGAAGGTTTCGCGGATCAGCTGGGGAGGCGTGGGTTGCATCGGGGTTCCTGCGGGTGGGTGGTGGTTTCTGGCAGGTGCAAAGGGTGAGCCCAAGGGGCGGCGTCATTCAAGCCCTGCCGCCGTGTTCATCGCGCCTGCGCAGCCCCGGCGCCCTGGCCCGGCAGCAGGTGTGCGCCGGGCGGGTTCGTTACCAGCGCAGCAGGTAGGGGCCGACGATAGCGCCGAACAGGGCGGGCAGCAGCATGCCGGACAGGTACCAGACGCCCCAGAACGGTACCTCCATTTCCGGGCAGTGCAGGCAGTAGGCCAGGGTTGCGGTGGAGCCGGCAAGCAGGCCGCCGCCTGCGCCTGCCAGGCGCAGACGGGTCGGGGCCAGGCCACGCAAGGCCCAGAACACCGAGATAAAACCCGGCACGGAAAGCATCGCGATGTTGAATGGGCATTCTTTCCAGCTTATGCCCAGCAGCATGGGCATGCGTGCCTCGGTCGGTGCTTGCCACAGGGCCGCTATCGCGGCCAGCCACACAACGATGATGGGCAGACACAGCGACGCCCAGGCCGCACCGCCTTCGACACCCGGCCGAGCCAGGCGCGTGGAAAGCCACAACGAGCCCAGGGCGAGACTCCCGGGCAAGGCGAGCTTGGCCCAGAACACCGGTGTGCGCGCCACTTCGGCCAGGTCTGGCCGCACCCCGAAATACAACGCCATCAGCACAACTGCCGCGACACCGCCGACGAGCAGTGCCAGGGCGAAACGCTTGGCCATGGCCAGCCTGTCCATTGCAGGCTCACCCGCAGCAAGCATGGAAATCAGGTCATCCGTTTTCATGGCTCTGTTTACCTCTGATCACCATCGCCAGCGCTTTCAGGCCGCGATGGATACCTACCTTGACCGCAGAACTGGAAAGACCGGTCAGTTGAGCCGTTTCCTCTACCGAACGGCCTTCCAGTTTCACATGAATGATGGGCAGACGCTGACGCTCGGGCAGGTGCTGTAACAGCTTGCCCAGATCACGCCGGGCCTCCGCCGGGCGGCTATCCTCCACCTCGAACATGTCTTCGTCCAGCGAATCGGACAGCGCATCGCGGCGGGCGAACGCACGGAAGTGATCGGCCAGCTTGTAGCGGGCGATCGCCTGCACCCACACGGTCAGCGGCTGTTCGGCGCGATAGGTGTGCCTTGCGTTGTGCACGGCCAGCAGTACCTCTTGCAACAGGTCCTCGACCTCTCCCGGGCGCTGCGCCAGGCGTCGGCGAAGGAAACCGCGCAGGTGCGAACTGAGCGCGGTGAGGAATTCGCGGTATGCGGCCTCGTCGCCAGCCAACCCACCCAGAAGCAATGACTGCAGGCGCTCTTCGCGCGTGGCCATGACCTCATAGCTTGTAGTTCGCTCCATTGGCCGCCTTAGTTACACCGCAGGTGGATATTTTTCATTGAGCCCAGACTGCATCATATCGGCCGCAACGCCAAAGGTTTCAATCGGCGCAGGTGCACCGAAAGAAATCTCAACATTTTTCTGCCGCGCTGTAACCGTATCGACTGCTACGACGAATTACCTGTCGGACCGTCACACCGAGCTGACGGCCATCCAGTCCATTACGGAGATATGCCATGAAAAGCATCGCCCTCGCTACCGCCGCACTCGCCCTCGCCTCCATTGCATCCACCGCCATGGCCGACAACCAGGCCACGCCAAGCGTGGAAAAATGCTACGGCGTGTCCCTGGCCGGCAAGAACGACTGCGCCGCCGGTGCCGGCACCAGTTGCGCCGGCACCTCCAAGGTCGACTACCAGGGCAATGCCTGGAAGAACGTCCCGGCAGGCACCTGCACCTCGATCAAGACCCCCAAGGGCATGGGTTCGCTCACGCCGATCAAGTCCTGACCCACGGGGTTGCCGACCACGCCCGCACGGCACCGATGCGTGGCGTGGCCGGCGCACCGCTTTAGCACCGCCTGCCCGTCACCACGCTGCGCCCATGCAGGCCGCAGCCCGGCGGGATGCAAGCACCAACGTTGTGTATTCCCTGACGCCTTGCCGATACGACAGGCAACGCGCCAGGCCGTTTCAACGATCAGGGAGCGTTCAGCATGTTCGCCGTAGTGGGTCGGTTCTTCGGTAAGTCAGTCCATGGCAAATTGACCCTGGGCTTTGGCGCGGTGCTACTGCTATCGATCACGCTGTCCGGGATCGCCCTGCGCAGCATCAATCAATTGACCGACCGCAGCGAAGCGCTGGTCGAGAGTGCCTCTCTCGCCACCCTGATCGCGGCGGTTCGCCTCAAGGAAAACGAATTCGACCGCAATGGCCAGAGCAGTGCTGCCCAGGCCTACACCCGCGAGGTCGAGAAGCTGGGTGCGCGGGTGAATGAAATCCGCGCCAGCCTGGGCCCCGAGGCCAGCGAAACCCTGGATCACATCAGCGCCGTGGCGGGAGACTACGAACAAGCATTCGACAAGCTGGTAACGGCACGCCACCAGGCGACAAGCGCAGAAAAGGCCATGCTCCCCGCCATCGAGGCCATCGAGCAGCACTTCGGCAATGTCCGCCAGGCACTGTTTGACCTGCTGCCGGGCGGCGACCCGCAGAGCATCGAGCGGGCGCGCATGATCGTTGAGCTCGAAACCATCATTTCCCGGCTGCGCGAGCAGGTCCAGAGCTACATCGCCCGCCCCACAGCCGAAGGCGAACAGCGGGTGGCCCAGACCGCCGACAGCATACGCAATCGCGGCAATGAACTGTGGGAGCGGCTACCCAACGACACCCTGCAGGCGCAACTGGTGGAAGGGTTGCGGGCCGTGCTGGCCTACCAGGACCGGGTAAAGGAGTTGCAAAGCAGCGTGAGCCAGAGCGAATCGGTGAAGCAGACCCTGCTCGCACACTCCGAGGAGCTGCAACGACTCGCCACGATCGCCTACCAGCAACAGGTGCAGGGGCGCGATACCGATGTGCGCTCCGCCCATGGCGAACTGCTGGTGGCCCAGGCACTGGCATTGCTGCTGGGCCTCGGCGCCGCCTGGCTGATCACCCGGCAGATCGTGCCGCAACTGCATCGGGCCCTGGCCCTGGCACGGCACATCGCCGCCGGGGACCTCACCGGCAACCTGGACCATCGCCTGCACGATGAACTGGGTCAGTTGATGGATGCCATGCGGGAAATGGCGCGTCATCTCAGGCAGATCATAGGCCATATCGGTGCGAGCACCGAACGCCTGACGGTATCGGCGACCGACCTGTCGGGCGTGGCGACCCGCAGCAGTGCCGGGCTCAGCGACCAGCGCCACCAGACCGAACAGGTGGCGACGGCCATGGGCGAAATGGTCGCCAGCGCCCGGCATGTGGCCGAGGACGCGCGCCAGGCCTCACAGTTGGCGATCACCACCGAAGCCCGCAGCGTCGAGGGCGACCGGGTCATCAGAGAAGCGGTCGAGCAATTCGAAGCCCTGGCCAGCAATGTGCAGGTGTGCAACCAGGCCATGGCCCGCCTGCGCCATGATGGCGAGCGCATCAGTGGTGTACTCAACGTGATTCGTGACGTCGCCGACAAGACCAACCTGCTGGCGCTCAATGCCGCAATCGAAGCCGCCCGCGCCGGTGAATCGGGGCGCGGGTTCGCCGTGGTCGCCGATGAAGTGCGGGCGCTGGCGCAGCGCACCCAGAGTTCCACGCGGGAAATCGAAGCGCTGGTCCATGCCCTGCACACCGGCACCCAGGAAGCCACCACGCTGATGGAGCGCAGCGAAAGCATGAGCCACACCAGCGTGCAGCTTGCGCACAGCGCCGGGCATGTACTCGAGGAAATCCGTGAGTCGGTGGCGTCGATCCAGGCGGCCAACCAACAGATCGTCGTCGCCGCAGACCGGCAGACACAGCTTTCCGAGCATATCAACGAAAACATCACCACCGTGCGCAGCATCACCGAAAACTCGACCAAGGCGGGTGCTCGCATCGCCTCGGCCAGCCAGGAGCTCTCCAGCCTGGGCGCAGAACTGAACGAGCTGATACGGCACTTCACGTTCTAGGCATTCGACTGAAACCATACGGCCCGACCAAGGAACGCCTATGAACATTCTCCACTTGCTGGGCAAGCGCCCCGCGCGCCCTGTCATCGACGAAGCCTTGCTGTCCAGCCTGCTGACGCTGGCCTGGGTCGTGGAAGCCCGCGATCCCTACACCGGCGGCCATCTCTGGCGCGTTGCCCAATACTGTGCGCTGCTGGCCGAAAAAAGCGGCTTCGCACCAGCGGAGGTGGCGCGCCTTGCCCTGGGTGGTTTCGTTCACGACCTGGGCAAGGTCGGCATCCCGGATGCCATATTGAGAAAGCCCGGCCCGCTGAACGATGACGAATACGCGGTGATCCGCACGCACCCGGAAATCGGCCGGCGCATGCTCGAAACCCATCCGATAGCCGCGCTGGTGATGGATGCCGTGGCCTCGCACCACGAAACCCCAGACGGCAGCGGTTATCCCCACGGGCTCGGCGCAGCGGATATTTCCACGATGGCCGCCATTACCGGTATCTGTGACGCCTTCGACGCCATGACCAGCTCCCGCGCCTACCGCCCGGGCATGCCGCTGGACAGGGCGCTGGGCATCATCGGTCAGAACCTCGGCACGCAGTTCAATACGCACTATGGCCGCCTGTTCATCGAACTGGGGCACGAGGGCCTGCTCGACGCCGTAATGGGGCATACCGACGCGGGCATTCCCCTGCGTCGCTGCGCGATGTGCGGCCCTACCGTGGTCCTACAGCAGGCTCACGTCGAGGGCGATCATGTCTTCTGCCCTTCGTGCGCCAGCGGCTACGAGTTGGTTCGCCCCACCCCGGACGCTGCCCTGGCACTGCGTGCAACCGGGCAAACCGGCAGCGCGGACGACCTTGCGCCCCAACCCGATACCGACCTGCTCGCCCGCCTGGCCCGGCAATTCAGCCCGGCCCGTGGCCCGGCCTGAGCCGACAGCCCCTACCAGCGCAACACACAACGCCCCAGCAACGCCCCCAATGCGGTGGGCAGGGCCATGCCCAGCACATACCAGACGCCCCAGAACGGCACGGTCATTTCCGGGCAGTGCAGGCAATAGACCAGGGTGGCCAGCGTACCGGCCAATGCACCGGCACCCGCCCCGGCCAGGGGCAGCCGGGTGGGCGCCAGGCCGCGCAGCGCCCAGGAAAAGGCAACGATACCGGGGAGCGAGAGCAGCAGGATCTTGAACGGGCAACCCTTCCAGGTTCTACCCAGGGTCAATGGCAAGCGGGCGGCCAGCGGTGCCTCCAGCAGGGTATAGGCACTGGCCAACCACAGCACCAGCAACGGTATGCACAGCATGACCCAGGCGCCGCCGACCCGCCCGCCCGGACACGCGGTGCGCCGCGTCAGGTACAGCGCCCCCGGCAGCAACGCGACCGGCAACGCCAGCTTGGCGTAGAAAAGCGGCAAGCGAGCCACCTGCGCCAGATCGGGACGTACCCCGAACAGCAGGGTCATCAGCAACGCGGCCCCCAGGACACTGACCACCAGCGCCAGGGCAAAGCGCTTGCCGAACAGGTGCTTGTCGACCGCCGGCACACCGGTCGCCAGCAGGGTAATCAGCTCGTCAGTCCTCATCGTCCAACTACCTCTGCTACCCGATGCCAAGCGGGCCTTGGCACCAGCGGGCGCCCGGCCATCGAAGCCATGTGCGGCCGAGCGCGGTGCCGTTGGCACCGGCCAGGCCCTGTGGAGGTAGTTCGCTGCCAAGGGGGTAACGGTTACAGCCTGGGTGAATTTTCCCGCGCTGTAGCACCAGGTGGTTGCGCCCCCGGGGCATGGGCAGGCGTCAAGGCGGCGAGCGTGAGCACGTCGAAGGAAATATTCGATGTGCTGTAACCAAGTGCGCCGCCAGAGCGAATTACTGGTCGGACCGTCACGTTGCGCTGGCGGCCATTGAGCCTCTCACGGAGATACACCATGAAAAGCTTCGCCCTCGCTACCGCCGCACTCGCCCTCGCCTCCATTGCATCCACCGCCATGGCCGACAACCAGGCCACGCCAAGCGTGGAAAAATGCTACGGCGTCTCCCTGGCCGGCAAGAACGACTGCGCCGCCGGTGCCGGCACCAGCTGCGCCGGCACCTCCAAGGTCGACTACCAGGGCAATGCCTGGAAGAACGTCCCGGCAGGCACCTGCACCTCGATCAAGACCCCCAAGGGCATGGGCTCGCTCACGCCGATCAAGTCCTGAGCGCAGGCGCCGCCGATCATGCACGCTCCTATGCCACTGGGTGCCGGCCTTGGTTTGAAGGCCGAGCACTACGACGCCGCCCGGGACTGCAGCGCAGCCGGGCTGTGGTTTGAGGTCCACCCAGAGAACTACATGGTTGGCGGTGCTCGCCTGGCCCACCTGGAAGCGGTGGGCGAACGGCATCCGCTGTCGCTGCACGGGGTCTCCCTGTCCCTGGCGGCGGACGCCGCCCCCGACCCGACGCACCTCCAGCGCCTGCGCAGGCTGGCAGACCACGTGCGACCGGCGCTGGTATCCGAACACCTCGCCTGGTCCACCTGGCGCAATCACTATTACCCGGACCTGTTGCCATTCCCGCGCAGCCACGAGGCCCTGGTACGCATCGCAGACAACATACAGCGTACCCAGGATGCCCTGGGGCGCAGCATTGCCATCGAAAATCCCAGCCATTACCTGCACCTGGACGGCCACGACTGGGATGAAATCGACTTTCTCACCGAGCTGACGCAGCGCACTGGTTGCGCCCTGCTGCTCGACATCAACAACGTGCACGTCAGCGCGCACAACATCGATTTTGATCCGGCCGCCTACATCGATCGCTTCCCGGGCCAGGCCGTCGCGGAGATTCATCTGGCGGGGCACAGCCATGACGCCGGCGGTGCGTTGCTCATCGACTCCCACGACGCCCCGGTCGCTGACCCGGTCTGGGCCCTGTATCAGCGCTTGATCCAGCGCATCGGCCCGCGCCCGACGCTGATCGAGCGCGATGACAACGTACCCGCGTTCACGGCATTGCTCGGCGAACGCGCGCACGCCCAGGCCATGCTCGACCGACTGGGAGCGACGCAATGATCAGACGTCTCGAACACTTCCAGGACGCCTTCATCGAGGCCTTGCAGGTACGTGCCGCCCCGGAACTGTCCGCCCTCACCGCGCAACCCGGCTTTCAGGTGTACCGCAATACCGTACTCAAGGGCTGCGTCGAGGCGCTGTGTGACAACTTCCCCAGCGTCGAACGCCTGGTCGGCCGTGACTGGCTGCGCGCGGCGGCGGTCGTTCATGCCAACGCCTGCGCACCAAGCGATGCCCGCCTGATCTTCTACGGGGCGGACTTTCCCGCGTTTCTCGCGGCCTTCGAGCCGGCCCGGGAGCTGCCCTACCTGGGCCCGGTGGCCCAACTCGACTACCTGTGGATAGAGGCCTTCTGTGCCGTGCAGGAGCCCGCGCTGGAACTTGCCAGCCTGGCCGGCGTGTCGCCCGAGGCACTGGCAACCTGTCACCTGCGCCCGCGCGCCAGCGCACGCTGGCGGTGGTTCGACGAGCAACCGATCTACAGCCTCTGGCGCTGCAACCGCGAAGGGGTGGACCTGCCTGACAACCTGCCCTGGCAGGGCGAAGGCGCTTTGCTGGTGGGCCATTGCGATGGCGTCACCTGGCACGCGCTCGAACCCGCTGGCTGCGTGTTTCTGGACGCCTGCGCTGCCGGACACGATCTGGAGCGGGCCTCGGCCCTGGCCTTGCAGCGGCAAGGCGACCTGGACTTTACCGACCTGCTCAGCCGCTTGCTGGGTGCCCGTGTGTTCTCTCCCCTTGTTCTTGCATGAAGGAAATAGCCATGGATATCACCCAGCCGTCGTCCAACAACAGCCGCGCCACAGTGCGTCAACGCTGGGACCAGGTGTGCGACCTGCTTCAGCGCCTGATCAGCGACTCGACGCTCAGCCTGGTGGCGCGCATCAGCGTTGCGGCGATCTTCTTTCTCTCGGGGCGCACCAAGGTCGAGGGGCTGTTGACCATCACCCCCGGTACCTATGAGCTGTTTCGTAGCGAATACGCCCTGCCGCTGCTGTCACCGCACCTGGCCGCCCACCTGGCGACCTATGCCGAGCATGTGTTTCCGCTGCTGCTGATCGTCGGCCTGTTCTCGCGCCTGTCTGCCCTGGCGCTGCTGGGCATGACTGCGGTCATCCAGGTATTCGTCTACCCCGATGCCTGGCCAACGCACCTGTCCTGGGCCGGATTGCTGCTGGTCATCATCGGCCGGGGCGCCGGGGCGTGGTCGCTGGACAGGCTGCTGCGCATTCGCTGAATGCGACTGGCGCAGGCAATGCTGTGCGCTTCAGGTCGTGGGCGCTCCGTGCCCCTCTACCGTTTATGAGAGAGGGGCAGGAACCGAGGCCCACGGCTGAATGCATCAAGGCTATTACGGCAGGTACGGCAGGCTCAGGGGCTCATTGCCCGGCCGGTACATTGCCCGCCGTCTGCCCGAAGAGGATCTTCTTGCCCGCCTCGGTCACCGTCGGGCGGCTGGAGAACGGCTCACCCCTGGCGTAGGCCCTGACCGTGGCCGGGCGCTGGGCGATGGCCTCGAACCAGCGGCGCACATGGGGGAAGTCGTCGAGGTTCTGCTGCTGGTTCTTCCACGGCACGATCCAGGGGTAGCACGCCATGTCGGCAATGCTGTACTGCTCGCCGGCAACGAAGGTGCTGTCCGCCAGGCGACGATCCAGCACGCCATAGAGGCGGTTGGTTTCGTTGACGTAGCGGTTGATCGCGTAGGGGATCTTTTCCGGTGCATAGATCCCGAAATGATGGTTCTGCCCGGCCATCGGCCCAAGCCCGCCCATTTGCCAGAACAGCCATTCCGTCACCGTCTTGCGGCCACGCAGGTCGGTGGGCAGGAACAACCCGGTTTTTTCCGCCAGGTACAGCAGGATGGCGCCGGATTCGAACACCGTCACTGCTTCCCCGCCATCGGCCGGCGCAGTGTCGATGATGGCGGGCATGCGGTTGTTCGGCGAGAACGCGAGGAAATCGGGCTTGAACTGGTCGCCCGCGCTGATATCCACCGGGTGGATGCGGTAGTCCAGGCCGGCCTCTTCCAGAAACAGGGTGATCTTGTGGCCGTTGGGTGTTGGCCAGTAGTAGAGCTCGATCATCGTTGGTGGTCCCCGTGAAGGTTCAAGTGACTGTCAAGCAGGGTCAGCGCTGGCCGTACCATGCCTTCGAGCAGTTCACGCTCCGGCCGCGTTCGGGCCAGGACGCGAACGCCCAGGAGAATGCCCAGCAGCAGGCGCGCCAGATCGTCCGCCGGCTGCGCGCAGGTAATGGCGCCGCTGTGCTGGCCGGCCAGCACGCAGCGCCGGAAAAAGGCCTCGATCTGTATCAGGACAGCAGCCACGGCGCGCTGGAAGTCGGGGTCGTCCGGTGAGGCCTCAAGGGCGGAATTCACCAGCATGCAACCCTTGTGCTGGGGGTCGTTGAGCGAGCGTTCGAGTATCTCGTCGAAGAACGCCTCGATGGCCTGGCGCGGCGGCAGGACGCCTTCGAATCGCCGCACCCGGTCGGCAAAACCCTCTTCGACGTAATGGTCCAGCGCACGGCGATACAGCGAGCGCTTGTCGCCAAAAGCGTTGTACAGGCTGGCACTGGTCAGCCCCATGCCCTGGGCCAGGTCACGCACCGAAGTGGCCTCATAGCCACGGGCCCAGAAACATTGAACGGCTGCATCGAGCACCGCCCTCTCATCGAACTCTCTTGGCCGAGCCATCCGTACTCCCATTGCCAGGCCAACACAGGTGTTGCCCTTTTTCTGTAGACGGCCCTATTCTAGATCGAACGATCTAAAACACAAGACAGGACCCCACCCGCATGATTCATTTCTACTACCACCCCACGCCCAACCCGGCCAAGGTCGCCCTGTTTCTGGAAGAAACCGGGCTGCCCTACCAGCTGGTTCCTCTCGATACCGGCAAGGGCGAACAGCACACCGCGCAGTTCCGGGCCATCAACCCCAATGGCAAGGTCCCGGCCATCGTCGACAGCGAAGGCCCCGGTGGCCGCGAGGCACGGGTGTTCGATTCGACCGCCATCCTGCTCTACCTCGGCGAAAAGACCGGGCAGCTCATGGGCGCGCCGACCGACAAACCCGAACTGCTGTCGTGGCTGATGTTCATCGCCACGGGTATCGGGCCGTTCTCCGGCCAGGCCGTGCACTTCCAGTATGCCGCGCCGGAGAGCATCCCCTATGCAATCAACCGTTACCGGCGCGAAGCCGAACGGCACTACCAGGTGCTGGATGAGCACCTCGCCGGGCGCGACTACATCGTGGGCGACAGCTACACCCTGGCGGACATCTCAGCCTGGGGCTGGATCGACCGTGCCTCGCGCGTGCTCAAGGGCGAAAGCGACCCGCTGGCCGCCTACCCCAACATCCAGCGCTGGTTCCAGGCCATCGATGCGCGCCCGGCGGCGGCCCGTGCCCGTGAAGTGGGCAAGGACCACGCCTTCAAGAAAGACCTCGACGAGCAGATGCGCCGCGCGCTGTTCCCCTCCAACTACCCGGCGTAAGCCTCACCGGGTCAGCGTGCCCAGCGCACGCTGACCCCCGGACACGATCCCCAGAGAGGTGTGGCATGCAACCCATTGAAGGCATCGTTTTTGATCTCTACGGCACGTTGTACGACGTGCACTCCGTCGTCCAGGCCTGCGAAAGCGCCTACCCGGGCCAGGGTGAGGCCATCTCCCGCCTGTGGCGACAGAAGCAGCTCGAATACACCTGGCTGAGCAGCCTCATGGGCCGCTATGCCAGCTTCGAGCAACGAACCGAAGAAGCCCTGCGCTACACCTGCAAGCACCTGGGGCTCGCCACGGATGAAACCACTCTGCGGCAGCTCGGCCAGGCCTACCTGCACCTGGCTCCCCACCCGGACACGACCGCGGCCTTGCGGCGGCTAAAAGCAAGCGGCCTGCCCATGGCCATCGCCTCCAACGGCTCGCACCACTCCATCGAGCAGGTCGTCAGCCACTCGGACATGGGCTGGGCATTCGACCACCTGATCAGTGTCGAAACGGTCAAGGTGTTCAAGCCGGACAACCGCGTCTACAGCCTGGCCGAACAAACCATGGCCATCCCCAGGGACAGGCTGCTGTTCGTCTCGTCCAACAGTTGGGATGCGACCGGCGCCCGGCACTTCGGCTTTCCGGTGTGCTGGGTCAATCGTCAGGGGGCCGTGTTCGATGAATTGGGCGCCACCCCGACCCGTGAAGTACGTGACCTGGGCGAGATGAGCGACTGGCTGCTCGATTGAAGCTGTCCGCGCGAACGGCGCCCATGGATGATGGCCGGGGCGCCGTTCGGGCCAGGGCTGCTAGTGAACAAGGCGAATGCCGTCGATGCGTACCTGTTCCCCAGGCGAGAAGGCTTGCCCCGGCGTACGGAAACGCTCGCGAGTGCCGTCATCGTTTTTCACCCTGTAGGCGTTTTCACTCAGGCCCGCCGATGCCATCGCTGCGCGGTGGGCTCAGAGGTTGTCGCTGTCGGTCAGGTAATTGACCAGGCGCCGAAGCCAGGGCGCGATCAACAGCACCACCGGAATCATCATCAGCCAGGACAACACCCAGGCCTTCGACCAGTGCCCCATGAACCGTTCCACGGGAAACAGCGGACGGCTGGCAATTGCCGAGGCAATCGCACAGGTAATGGCCGACTGCAACAACGCAAAAAGATGGTGCCCGTGGCGTTTCGATAGCTTGATCACTGTACATGCCCCCTGGTTACGGGAAGCGCGCCATGCGCCTCCGCCTCGATGCCCTCAACGCGTGAACGCCACAAAGGCGCCTGGCATGGCTGTTATCCTGCCGCGAATGCGCACAGTGGTTTTATCCGTCCGTGCAGAACATTTTACCGATTGTCCCCACTGCGCATTCTATGCGGAACGAGCCTGGAGGCAATGCGCTCGCCTGGCCGGGTCATCGCGACCACCGATGAGTCACCGCGACCACAAAAACTCCAGGTCATAACGACAACAAAAATCACAACCTACTGTTTTTAAACAACTTATATACTGGCATGGTTTGTGTTCAGCACAGTGCTCACCCACTGAATGCAAGGACAAACCATGCAGCACAACGAATTCGACAATCGCCTGGCTGTGGTCACCGGTGCCAGCTCGGGCATCGGTTACGCGTTGACGACCGGCCTGCTCCAGGCCGGGGCCAGGGTGTTGGCCATGAGCCGTCACCAGGGTGAGCTGGGGGCTTTGCAGGAACACTACGGAGAACGACTGACCTGGCTTGAAGGCGACATCAGCCGCGCCGACGACCTCGCCAGGCTGGCCCGGTATGCGCACACCCTGGGCCCGATACACTACCTGGCCCCCAATGCCGGGATCGCCCAGTTGGCCGATGGCCTGGATGCCGCAGCCTTCGAGCGGCAATGGGCCGTCAATGGCGCGGGCGCGCTCAATACCCTGGCCAGCCTGAAAGCCCACCTGGCCCGCCCAGCCTCGGTCGTGTTCACCGGCACCTTTCTCTCGCAGGCAACCTTTCCCGGCCTCGCCGCCTACATTGCCTCCAAGGCGGCCCTGAAAGCCTTTGCGCGCAACCTGGCCGTCGAGCTGGCAGCCGACGACATCCGGGTCAACATGGTATCGCCAGGGCCCACGGCAACACCGATCTGGGGCACCCTGCAACTCAGCGACGACGCGCTGGCGGCGGTGGCCAAGACAGTGGAACAGCGTTTGTTGAATGGGGCATTTCTCGAACCCGCCATGATCGCCGACGCCATGCTGCACCTGCTGTCGCTGGGCGCACGGGGCATCCACGGGCAGGACCTGATCGTCGACAACGGCTACACCCTGCGCTGACCATGGCATGCGCCGGCAGGGCATATGCCCTGCGGTGCATGTTCATCGCAGCAAGGCCGCCATCAGGCGGCCGTCAGGCGCACTCAGGCAAACTGGCTGAACGACATATTGTCGTCCACATTATTGCCGGTACTGGCTGTGGTCGGACCACCCACCAGTTGGCCGCCCCAGGGATTGCTCTTCGGTTCGCCCTCATTGATGGCGACCTGCGAACGCTCCTTGATGGGGGAACCGCAGAATTCGGAAAAAATCGTACGCTAAGCTAACGGTGTTCTCGTGACAGCTCTTTGACTAGGCTTTCTAAGGCCATTCTGATAGCCCTGACTTCCTGAAAAGCCATGGCTAAAATTTGTGCGGCTAAAAGGGATAACCGATGATAAAGTAAGTTATCCCTGTCGAGATACTGAAAAGCGTTATCCTCGTTTTTCCCAAAACTGTTTTGCCAGTTCGCTCAGAGCGCTAGTTAACTGAGCGACAGATTTCGCACTTTGCAAATTATTCTGCCCGGTCTGTACATTGGTATCAGCAGCATCGCGTATATTGTTAATACTGCGGTTGATGTCTTCACTTACTGCTCCCTGCTGCTCGACCGCAGTCGCTATTTGCGCGTTCATGTCGGTAATTTCGTTAACACGTTGGCCAATTCCATCAAGAGCTGTAGCTGCTTCCTCTGCGTGAGCTACACTCGTGTGCGCTTGCCGACTACTTTGCTCCATGACTGTAACAGCGGATTGCGCTCGCTCTTGTAGAGCGCTGATCATGCTTTGAATATCCGTTGTCGATTGCTGGGTGCGAGCAGCAAGACTGCGAACCTCATCGGCGACAACAGCAAAACCACGCCCCTGCTCACCAGCACGCGCGGCCTCAATTGCTGCGTTGAGTGCCAACAAATTCGTTTGCTCGGCGATCCCTCGTATAACGTCAAGAACTTTTGATATCTCGTTACTTTGACCTTCAAGCTCATGAATAACCTGAGCGGCTTGCCTAATTTCACCTTCAAGGGCAATGATTGACTGGCTTGTGTGGGCTACCAGACGCTGGCCAGATGCCGTCTCAGTGTCTGCTCTTCCGGCCGCATCTGCAGCATGCTGTGCATTGCTCGCAACCTCTTGAATGCTTGCCGCCATTTGGTTTACTGCCGTTGCTATTTGATCTGTCTCTGCCTGCTGCTCAACTGTAAGTACATTGCTTGACTCAATATCCTTTAGTAGGCTTTGGGTGTGTTCGCTAAGCCGATTTGATGCATCACCTATGCGACCTACTACGCTGCCTGTTTCAGCTTGCATCATTCGTAAAGCAAACTCTATTTGGCCAAACTCATCGGTGCGCCCAGTGTAGAGGGATTGACTTAATGGGTTATTGGAAATATTCCTGGCTCTTTCAACCAGTCTTCCAAGAGGAGAGAGAATAGCCAAAACACTAACAGAGCTTAAGCTTCCTGACATTAAAGTAGCTAACAATAAGCTGCTTATTGATGTATCAGTAAGCATGCCGGCAGCCATTGCGCTTGATATAATACTACCCCATATGAGCAAGAGTATTTTCACGGAAAAGCTAGCAGCCCATTTCGGCCTCGCGGCCTTCCCGCTTCTCAATTGAGCATATAATTTTTCCGCAGCCAAAACCTGCTCAGGTTCAGGCTTGGTCCTTACAGACTGGTATTCAACAATCGAACCATTCTTAGCTATTGGCGTTACATAAGCACTTACCCAATAGTGGTCGCCATTTTTACAGCGATTTTTTATTAGCCCCATCCATGAGCGGCCAGATTTTAATGTACTCCACATATGCTCAAATGCAGCAGGCGGCATATCTGGGTGTCTTACGATGTTGTGAGGCTGGCCTAATAGTTCTTCCTCAGTGAAACCACTGATTTTAATGAAGTCAGGATTAATGTACGTGATATGGCTTTGAGGGGAGGTAGTCGAAAGAATATTGGTATCTTTTGGGAGTTCTAAGTTTCGACCCGTCACTGGTAAATTCTGGCGCATAAGAGCCTCAAGGGTTGGCTGTTTTATTTTATTGTATTCGGCATTAAGCCCAATTTCTTTAGCGTTACGATAAAGCTAGCATGGAAACGATAGGTGCAAGCAAGTTAAGGGTTGCATCGCGCATGTCAATCTAGGCTATACCCTAACTGGATGTCAGGAATGGCTGTCGTTTTCAGAAGACGACCGCACCATCTGACTGGATGTAACGCCTGGTGTGCATACGGCTCCTGACAGCCCAATATCAGGAGTCGTCTGCACCAATCTCGACTATGCTCAATACTCGTGTGCACCAAAGCGAGGTTTGGGCATGACATCAGACACTCCACCGATTGCCGCGCAAGGCGTGGCCACCCTGCCCGACGAGGCATGGGCGCAAGCCCGGCACCGGACGGAAATCATCGGGCCACTGGCAGCGCTTGAGGTGGTCGGGCATGAAGCCGCCGATGAGGCAGCCCAAGCGCTGGGCCTGTCCCGGCGACAGGTATATGTCCTGATCCGTCGCGCCCGGCAGGGTACTGGCCTGGTAACAGACCTGACGCCCGGCCGATCCGGCGGCGGCAAAGGCAAGGGGCGCTTGCCGGAACCGGTCGAGCGCATCATCCGCGAGCTGCTGCAAAAGCGCTTCCTGACCAAGCAGAAACGCAGCCTGGCGGCGTTCCACCGCGAAGTCGCGCAGGCGTGCAAAACCCAGAAGCTGCCGGTGCCGGCGCGCAACACCGTGGCCCAGCGGATTGCCGGACTACACCCGGCGAAAATAGCCCGCAGCCGGGGCGGGCAGGACGCTGCCCGTCCCTTGCAAGGCGCGGGTGGCATTCCGCCCGAAGTCACCATGCCGCTGGAACAGGTGCAGATCGACCACACCGTCATCGACCTGATCGTGGTCGACGAGCGCGACCGGCAACCGATTGGCCGCCCATATTTGACCCTCGCCATCGACGTGTTCACGCGCTGCGTACTCGGCATGGTGGTCACGCTGGAAGCGCCGTCCGCCGTCTCGGTCGGCCTATGCCTCGCGCATGCCGCCTGCGACAAGCGGCCCTGGCTGGAAGGGCTGAATGTGGAAATGGACTGGCCGATGAGCGGCAAGCCCAGGCTGCTCTATCTGGACAACGCGGCCGAGTTCAAAAGCGAAGCGCTGCGCCGTGGCTGCGAACAGCATGGCATCCGGCTGGACTATCGCCCACCAGGCCAGCCGCACTACGGCGGCATCGTGGAACGGATCATCGGCACGGCGATGCAGATGATCCACGACGAATTACCGGGGACGACCTTCTCCAATCCCGGCCAGCGCGGCGAGTACGATTCCGAGAAGATGGCCACCCTGACGCTGCGCGAGCTGGAGCGCTGGCTCGCGTTGGCGGTAGGCACCTATCACGGCTCCGTGCACAACGGCCTGCTCCAGCCGCCGGCCGCGCGCTGGGCCGAGGCCGTGGAGCGCGTTGGCGTCCCGGCCGTCGTTACCCGCCCCACCGCGTTTTTGGTCGATTTCCTGCCGGTGATCCGCCGCACCCTGACCCGCACCGGCTTTGTCATCGACCACATCCACTACTACGCCGACGCCCTCAAGCCGTGGATTGCCCGGCGCGAGCGCTTGCCCGCCTTCCTGATCCGGCGCGATCCGCGCGACATCAGCCGCATCTGGGTACTGGAACCGGAAGGTCAGCACTATCTGGAGATCCACTACCGCACCTTGTCCCATCCGGCCGTCACCCTCTGGGAACAACGCCAGGCGCTGGCCAAATTGCGTCAGCTCGGGCGCGAGCAGGTGGACGAGTCGGCGCTGTTCCGCATGATCGGGCAGATGCGCGAGATCGTGACCACCGCCCAGAAGGCCACGCGCAAGGCGCGGCGCGACGCTGATCGCCGCCAGCACCTCAAGACGTCGGAGCCACCGGCCAAGCCCATACCGCCGGATGTGGACATGGCTGACCCGCAGGCAGACAACCTGCCGCCGGCCAAACCGTTCGATCAGATCGAGGAGTGGTAGCCGTGGACGAATATCCCGTCATTGACCTGTCCCACCTGCTGCCAGCGGCACAGGGTTTGGCCAGGCTGCCGGCAGACGAGCGCATCCAGCGCATTCGCGCCGACCGCTGGATCGGCTACCCGCGCGCGGTCGAGGCGCTGAACCGGCTGGAAACTCTGTATGCGTGGCCGAACAAGCAACGCATGCCAAACCTGCTGCTGGTCGGCCCCACCAACAACGGCAAGTCGATGATCGTCGAGAAATTCCGGCGGGCGCACCCGGTCGGCACCGACGCTGACCAAGAACATATCCCGGTGCTGGTCGTGCAGATGCCGTCAGAGCCATCGGTGATCCGCTTCTATGTCGCGCTGCTGGCTGCGATGGGCGCGCCGCTGCGCCCGCGCCCACGGCTGCCGGAAATGGAGCAACTGGCGCTGGCCCTGCTGCGCAAGGTCGGCGTGCGCATGCTGGTGATCGACGAACTGCACAATGTACTGGCTGGCAACAGCGTTAACCGGCGCGAGTTCCTCAACCTGCTGCGCTTCCTCGGCAACGAGCTGCGTATCCCCCTGGTCGGGGTCGGCACGCGCGAGGCGTACCTGGCCATCCGTTCGGACGATCAGTTGGAAAACCGCTTCGAGCCGATGCTGCTGCCGCCGTGGGAGGCCAATGAGGACTGCTGCTCGCTGCTGGCCAGCTTCGCGGCGTCACTCCCGCTACGGCGGCCATCCCCGATTGCCACGCTGGACATGGCCCGCTACCTGCTCACCCGGAGCGAAGGCACCATCGGCGAGCTTGCACATCTGCTGGTGGCGGCGGCCGTCGCCGCCGTGGAGAGTGGCGAGGAAGCGATCAACCACCGCACGCTCAGCATGGCCGACTACATCGGCCCCAGTGAGCGGCGGCGACAGTTCGAGCGGGAACTGATGTGAAGTCCGCGCCGCGCTGGCCGCTGCATCCGGCACCCAAGGAAGGCGAAGCCCTGTCCTCATGGCTCAACCGGGTCGCCGCCTGCTACCAGATGGACGTGCACGAGCTGCTGGCCCACGATCTTGGTCACAGCCAACTTGATGACCTGGATACCGCACCATCCTTGTCGTTGCTGACGGCGCTCTGCCAGCGCAGTGGCGTCGAGCTGGAGCGGTTGCGCAGCATGAGTCTTGCAGGCTGGGTGCCGTGGCTGCTCGACAGTCTCGACGATTCGGTACCAGCAGCCTTGGAAACCTATACATTCCAATGCGCGGTGCTCCTGCCCAAGCGCACCCGCAAGGTGCGGTCCATCACTCGCTGGCGTGCCTGGCTACCGAGCCAGACGATTCGCCGGGCGTGTCCGCAGTGTCTGAACGATCCAACGAATCAAGCTGTGCTACTCGTCTGGCAGCTCCCCTTGATGCTGAGCTGCCCGCAGCATGGCTGCTGGCTGGAGTCCTACTGGGGCATGCACGGCCGGTATCTTCAGTGGGAAATCGCCGATGCTGCGCCGCGCCCTGCCGATGACGCAATCGCCTGCATGGACCGGCGCACCTGGCAGGCGCTGACGACGGGTTTTGTGGAGCTGCCGCGTCGGCGTGTCCACGCCGGCTTGTGGTTCCGGCTGCTGCGCACCCTGCTTGATGAGCTGAACACGCCGCTCTCGCACTGCGGCAGTTGCTCGGCGAGCATCCGCCATGTCTGGGAGCGCTGCGGCCATCCGCTGCGCGCCGGGCAGAGTCTGTGGCGTCCCTACGAGATTCTGGCCCCGGCGGTGCAGTGGCAGATGCTGGAGGCGGCGGCCACCGCCATCACGCTGATCGAGTCAAAGGCGCTGATCCCGCGCGGGGAACAGGCCGCGCTGTTTCAGACGGAGCCGCACACTGGTTTCACCAACGGCCTGCCGGCGAAGGTGCCGAAGCCGGAACCCATCAACCACTGGCAACGAGCAGCCCAGGCCATCGATGAGGCCATCATTGAAGCGCGACACAACCCGGAGACGGCCCGCTTGCTGTTCACACTGGCGTCCTACGGGCGACGCGACCCCGAATCCCTGGAACGTTTGCGCGCCACGTTCACCAAGGAGGGCATCCCGCCGGAGTTTTTGTCACATTACGAGCCTGAATGGCCGTTTGCAGGTCTTAGACTAAATGACGGGTTAAGTGACAGTTTTTGACGGCGAGAACTTTCTGGCTCACACTGTCACATAATCGAACGTATATGTGACAGGTACGACATGCTGATAGGCTACATGCGGGTATCGAAGGCGGACGGCTCCCAGGCTACCGATTTGCAGCGCGACGCGCTGATTGCCGCCGGGGTCGATCCAGTACATCTTTACGAGGACCAGGCATCCGGCATGCGCGAGGATCGGCCCGGCTTGACGAGCTGCCTGAAGGCGTTGCGAACTGGCGACACACTGGTCGTGTGGAAACTGGATCGGCTCGGACGCGACCTGCGACATCTCATCAACACCGTGCACGACCTGACTGGGCGCGGCATCGGCTTGAAGGTATTAACCGGGCACGGCGCGGCCATCGACACCACGACCGCCGCCGGCAAGCTGGTCTTTGGCATCTTCGCCGCCCTGGCCGAGTTCGAGCGCGAGTTGATCGCGGAGCGCACGATTGCCGGCCTAGCCTCGGCCCGCGCGCGCGGGCGGAAAGGCGGCCGGCCGTTCAAGATGACCGCCGCCAAGCTGCGGCTGGCGATGGCGGCAATGGGTCAGCCAGAGACCAAGGTCGGCGACCTGTGCCAGGAACTTGGCGTCACGCGGCAGACCCTGTATCGGCATGTTTCACCCAAGGGTGAGCTACGTCCAGATGGCGAGAAGCTACTCAGCCGAATTTGATGCCGGCATGAGGCAACGTAGCGACAGCGTGGTTTGTCTCAATGGGAAGCGCTCATGATCGATCTTTGAAGGCCCGCAGCAGTCGTGTCACAGACAGGACGAACAAACCGGTCAGCGTGAGGGCTGCGATACCCCAGTACTCTCCGATGAACGCGCCGGCCGTCGTGCCGGCCAGCACAATGGCGAGAATCGGCAAATGGCAGGGACAGGTGAGCACGGCCAGCGCGCCCCACAGGTAGCCGGTGATCGGTTTGTGCGTCTCGGACGGCAAGCGCTCGGGGCTGTTCATGGCAGACTCTCCGCGTGCTGTGCCGGCTCGGTCGGCATGGTGGCCAACTGCACCTCCAGATCGGCCAACGCTTCGCGCCGACGCTCGACGAACTGGCGCAGAACGGCAAGCTGCGCGGCCGCTTCATCGCCGTCCGCAGCATCCAGCGCCCGGCACAGCCGCGCCAGCGCGTCCAGGCCGATGCCCGCCTCGAAGGCCGCCCGCACGAAGCACAGCCGTTGCAAGGCGGCATCATCGAACAGGCCATAGCCGCCCGGGGTGCACGCCACCGGACGCAGCAATCCGCGCAGCAGGTAGTCGCGCACGATATGCACGCTCACCCCGGCATCAAGGGCCAGCCGGGACACGGTGTAGGCGCTCATTGAAAACCTCCTTTTTTTATCCAGCGCAGCAGGAAAGCTGCTTCACGTCCTTGTTGAAGGTCTGCGCCGCAAGCTTCAACCCCTCGACCATTGTCAGGTAGGGGAACAACTGGTCGGCCAGTTCCTGCACCGTCATGCGGTTGCGGATGGCGAGCACCGCCGTCTGGATCAGT
>NZ_FOJP01000033.1 GCF_900111835.1 Metapseudomonas otitidis | reverse complement strand
CCAGCAGCGTCCGCATGAGGCCCTGTCTTACCAGGTTCCTATCAACCGCTATCGGACGAGCCCCTGGAAGTATCCCGAACAACCAACAGAGTTCGAGTACGGTCTGGATGATGTGCTGGCGAAGGTCTACCACAGCCGTTTCCGCTTCAGAAAACGCTACTTCCGCATTGCCAAGGGATTGGCTGGGAAAGTGATAGCAATACGTCCGCACTCAGATGCCGAACATTTGTTCGATGTGTACTTCTGCCACCAACTACTTCGGACCATTGACCTGAATGACCCTGAGTGCAGTCCATAATGCGTCAACCATGTCCCCGTACATGTGTCCACCATGTCTCCGGTCCGTACAGCAGTCGCCCCAAAAGAAACCAAAAGGTCTCGCCCCTGCATCCGGGTCCCGCTTCGCGGGACTTCCCTCGCTCCGTCATCGCTCCAGGGGCACGCGCAGACGGGCCATCCCTGGCCCGGCAGCGCTCTCGCGACATCCATGTCGCTCAACCCCTTCCGCGACGACTGCGCTCGGCCTCCTGAAGGAGCCTTTGTCCCCGCGCCAGCATCCGTCTCAGGAACAGCTTCAAGGTGCGCACCCGATTCGCTTTTCCAAGCACCGCTACAGCGTCGCGCGGCCCCGTCCATAACTGAGGATGGAAGCGCTATGCCTTCTGGAACGTTTCAAAGCCTGCCCACTTTCCCCTGTATGTCTCTGGATTGCGCGCTGCTCCACACGGCACGACGGGCGGTGTGCCCCGGCCGGGTCTCATCACGTCGAGTACGCAAGTTCTTACCTTGTGGCAGTTGAATCGACCGCTGATTGGTCGAAACTGTCTGATATCCACGTCCCGTAGCCGAAGGTTCCCGCATCTTGCCCCAGCCGTCCCGTCGTGACAGTGCCGCCCAGGCGGCCAGCGCCCTCGCCGAAAGTGTCCAGTACCAGGGCCGCAAGGCCAGCCGCCACGGCAGCGAGCAGCGCCGCCAGGCCATCCTCGATGCCGCCATGCGCATCATCGTCCGCGATGGCGTGCGGGCCGTGCGCCACCGGGCCGTGGCCGCCGAGGCGGATGTGCCGCTGTCGGCCACCACTTATTACTTCAAGGACATCAACGACCTCATCACCGACACCTTCGCCCAGTTCGTCGAGCGCAGTGCCGAAGCCATGGCCGCGTTCTGGAGCAGCGTCGAAGGGGACCTGCAGGACATGGCCGCCGCCATTGAGCAGGGCGGCGAGCCCCGCCGGGAGATGACCGACCGTATCGTCGAACTGGCCATCGAGTACGTGCGCCGCCAGGTGCTGGAGAACCGCACCCAGCTGCTCGCCGAACAGGCGTTCCGCCAGGAGGCGCTGATCAACGAGGGGTTGCGGGGGCTCGCCGAGGCCCACCGGGGCATCCTCTCCCAGGGGGCGGAGCACTTTTTCCAGGTCCTGGGCACCGAGGAGCCCGCCGAGGACGCCAAGGTGTTGACGGCCATCATTCTGCAGATGGAATATCAGGGCCTTGTCGGCGGTGTGGATAACCTCGACATCAACGAAATGCGAGCCGTGCTGAGGCGTTACTTCCATCTGGTGATGGACCTCTAGCGCAGTGGCGCCGAACCCCGCTCCAGGCATCCGCCTCGCGGGGTTTTTAATGAACAAGGAGAACACGATGAACCCCTGGCGCGTGCTGCTTGCCCTGTCCTTCCTGCTGCTGGGCGGCTGCCTGGTCACCCTGCGGGAGCCGATCCCCGCCAACGAGCCGGCGCCCATGCCGCTGCTGGGGGACTGGTCGCGCAAGGACGAGTGGGGCGAGCGCGCCTACCTGGAGATCAGCCGCTCCGGCTCCAACCTCTACCGCGCCCGCACCTTCGAGGGCGGCAAGGACAACCTCGACAGCCTGCGCGAGTACGGCTTCACCGTCGCCCACCACGGCCGCCGCTGGTACCTCTCCGCCGGGCTGCCGAAGCAGTGGGGCGCCAACTTCGCCATTGCCGGCTTCGAGCTGACCGCCGACAACGAGCTGGTGGTCTACAACCTCGACGTGGAGCGCCTGCGCCAGGAAGTGGAGCGCGGCACCTTCAAGGGCGAGGCGGTGGAGATGCCCGAGGGCGACGGCGTGGTGCTGGACGTGCCCTGGAGCACCCTGCAGGCCTGGCTGGACGACCCGGCCAACTCCGACGTGTTCATCGAGGCGGCGCGCTACCAGCGGGCCGGGGCGGAATGACCATGAGCCGGCGCAAGGTCCCTGACGACTACCAGAACACCGTCCGCAGCCTGTCCGATCGCATCGTCCTGGCGCAGACACCGATCCGCGTGCTGGACGCCATCAAGTGGGACGACAGCGTTCGCCAGGGCTTCCTCAAGCACAAGGGCAAGGCCATGCCCGAGGTGGACCGTGCCTATTACGAGAGCCGGCCGCTGGCCTTCGACCCGGTGGCCAAGAAGCTCGAATTCCAGAACATCGAACGCGACATCACCCGCCAGCTCGGCCAGTTCAACCCGGTGGGGCAGATCATGCGGCGCATGTGCAAGGAGTACCGGATGGTCATCCGCATGCTCGAAGCACGCGGTACGCCGGACTTCGGGCTGATCTCCCAGGAGCTCTACGGCGCGGCCTCCGACGCCTTCCATGCTGGTGACCCGACCCTGTCCGACCTGGGGCTGATGCTCTCGGACTACCTGAACAAGATCGACGACCGCGGCGACCTGAAGGACGAGCCCAAGACCCTCACCGCCAAGGATGCCGTCGGCCTGCTGCAGAGCCGCCTCTCGGCGGTGTTCGGCGACGAGACCATCCGCGTGCTGGAGTCCGACGGCATCGTCGCCGACGCGGCGGCCGGCGCCGACTACATCAAGATCCGCAGCGACGCGCTGTTCAACGAACGTGACGTGCGCGCGCTGGAAGTCCACGAAGGGCTGGTGCACGTCGGTACCACCCTCAATGGCCAGAACCAGCCGGTGTGCACCTTCCTCGCCAAGGGCCCGCCGTCGTCCACCGTGACCCAGGAAGGCCTGGCGATCCTCATGGAAGTGATCGCCTTCGCCTCCTACCCCTCGCGCCTGCGCAAGCTCACCAACCGCACCCGCGCCATCCACATGGCGGAGGAGGGTGCGGACTTCCTCGAGGTCTACCAGTTCTACCGCGAGCAGGGCTACGGCATGGGCGAGAGCTACGGCAGCGCCAGCCGCGTGTTCCGGGGCTCGTCGCCGGACGGGCTGCCCTTCACCAAGGACCTGTCCTACCTGAAGGGTTTCATCATGATCTACAACTACATCCAGCTCGCCGTGCGCAAGGGCAAGCTGGAGCAGATCCCGCTGCTGTTCTGCGGCAAGACCACCCTGGAAGACATGCGCACCCTGCGCCAGCTGGTGGACGAGGGCCTGGTGGTGCCGCCGAAGTACCTGCCGCCGCAGTTCCGCGACCTCAATGCGCTGTCGGCGTGGATGTGCTTCTCCAACTTCCTCAACCACCTGAGCCTGGACCGCATCGAGGCGGACTACGCCAACATCCTCTGACGCTGCGGCGCTCGGCCCCGGGGTGCCGAACCGCGGCCTGGCCGGCGCTCGCGATTGATCCCCCAGCCACCTCCAAGGGAGCCCTGCATGGCCAGCCACCAGCTCGAATACGACATCCTCGGCGCCTCGGCGCAGACCGTGGAGATCATCCTCGACCCCGGTGAAACGGTGATCGCCGAGGCCGGCGCCATGAACTACATGACCGAAGGCATCCGCTTCGAAGCCCGCATGGGCGACGGCAGCAGCAATGGCCTGCTCGGCAAGCTGTGGGGCGCCGGCAAGCGCATGCTCACTGGCGAGTCGCTGTTCATGACCCACTTCACCAACGAAGGGCAGGGCAAGCAGCGCGTCGGTTTCGCCGCGCCCTACCCGGGCACCGTGGTGCCGGTGGACCTGGCCCAGGTCGGCGGGCAACTGGTCTGCCAGAAGGACGCCTTTCTCTGCGCCGCCCACGGCACGCGCATCGGCATCGCCTTCAACAAGCGCCTGGGCGCCGGGTTCTTCGGCGGCGAAGGCTTCATCCTGCAGAAGCTGGAGGGCGATGGCCTGGCCTTCGTGCATGCCGGCGGCACGGTGATCCGCAAGGAGCTGAACAACGAGACCCTGCGCCTGGACACCGGCTGCCTGGTGGCCTTCACCCAGGGCATCGACTACGACATCGGCCTGGCCGGCGGGCTGAAGAGCATGCTCTTCGGCGGCGAGGGTATCCTCCTGGCCACCCTGCGCGGCACCGGGACGGTGTGGATCCAGAGCCTGCCCTTCTCGCGCCTGGCCGAGCGCATCTACGAAGCCACCTACAAGGCGCGCGAGGAAACCCGCGCCGGCGGCCAGTGAGGCGCCTCGTCCCGCTGCTGCTGGCGGCGCTGCTGAGCGGTTGCAGCGGCCTGCTGTTCTACCCCGAGCGCGAGCTGCCCTTCACCCCCGAGCGGGCCGGGCTGGCCTACCGCGACGTGCAGCTGGTGACCCGCGACGGCCTGCGCCTGCACGGCTGGTGGCTGCCGGTGGCGCCGGGCAAGGCGGTCAAGGGCACCGTGCTGCACCTGCACGGCAACGGCGGCAACCTCGCCAGCCACCTCGGCGGCAGCTGGTGGCTGCCCGAGCAGGGCTACCAGGTGCTGATGCTGGACTATCGCGGCTACGGCCACTCCGAAGGCCGGCCGGCCCTGCCGGATGTGTTCCTCGACCTGGACGTCGCCTTCGACTGGCTCGACCGTGCGCCCGAGGCCCAGGGCCAGCCGCGCATCGTCCTCGGGCAGAGCCTGGGCGGCGCCCTGGCGGTGCGCTACCTGGCCGAGCACCCCGAGCGCCGGGCCGGCGTCCGGGCGCTGGTGTTGGACGGCGTACCGGCCAGCTACCGTGACGTGGCTCAATTCACCCTCGGCAACGCCTGGTTAACCTGGCCGCTGCAAGTGCCGCTGTCCTGGCTGGTGCCGGATGGCGACAGTGCAATCGGCGCCATCGGCCGCCTGCAGGGGCTGCCGATGCTGATCTACCAGAGCATCGACGATCCGGTGGTGCCCCTTTCCAATGGCGTGCGCTTGTATCAAGCTGCGCCCCCGCCACGGGTGTTCCAGCCGACCCGGGGCGGGCACGTGCAGACCTTTGCCGACCCCACCTGGCGCGAAGTGATGCTGCGTTACCTCGATGACCCCAAGGGGTTCGTCGGGTTGCGACGGCTGGCTGAAGTCCCGAATACAGAGAGTCCCCAATGAGCGAACGCAACCCCATTCCGCTGATCCTCACCGGCGTCGGCACCATCATCGGCACCGTGATGGTCCTCTGGTACTACGGCTACCTGCACTTCGCCAAACCCGAGGACGCGTTGCTGCTGTCCGACTTCACCATGCTCAAGACCATTCCCGGCGAGGACTACAAGGTCTCGCTGCAGCCGGCCAACCAGGTCGCGCAGTGCATCGATGGCGTGCTGGTGCTGTTCGACACCCAGCAGAAGGGCCTGACCGGCGTGCTGGTGGACAACAAGAAGCAGGCCGTGCGCTGCATGGGCCAGGAAACCCCGCAGGAAGTCCGCTGAGACCGCTGATGAAGATCACCGTCTGGCAGGGCGACATCACCACCCTCGATGTGGACGCCATCGTCAACGCCGCCAATTCCTCCCTGCTGGGCGGGGGCGGCGTCGATGGCGCGATCCACCGTGCTGCAGGGCCGGAGCTGGTGGCCCGCTGCCGGATCATCGGCGGCTGCCCCACGGGCGAGGCGCGCATCACCCCGGGCTACCGCCTGCCGGCGCGCTTCGTTATCCATACCGTCGGGCCGGTCTGGCGCGGCGGTGACCAGGGCGAGCCCGAGCTGCTCGCCCGCTGCTACCGCAACAGCCTGGCGCTGGCCGAGGCGCAAGGGTTGGCGCGCGTCGCCTTCCCGGCCATCAGCTGTGGCATCTATGGCTACCCGCTGGAAGCCGCTGCCGCCGTAGCCGTTCATGAACTGCGCCAAGCGCGCCCCGCCGGCAGCAGCCTGGAGGAGGTGCTGCTGGTGGCCTTCGCCGAGGACGTGGCGCAGCTCTACCGCGACGCCCTGGCCTGATCTGGCGGCTTTTGTAGGGTGGGTCGGGCGGCGTTCCGCTTCAGCCCACCGCTTTTCAGTGGCTTGAAGCACCAGAATGACCCGGTGACATTCCGGGCCCGCCGCTCCCCGGGCTGAAGCCCGGGCTACGTGAGCTGCACCGTAGCCGGGCGATGCCGTTCCTCTACTTCACACCGCGCAACAGCCGCAGGCCGTTGAACACCACCAGCAGGCTCGCGCCCATGTCGGCGAATACCGCCATCCACAGGGTGCCTTCGCCCATCAGCGTGAGCACCAGGAACACCGCCTTGATGCCCAGGGCGAGGGCGATGTTCTGCACCAGCACCGACCAGGTCCGGCGCGACAGGCGGATGAACTGCGGCAGCTTGCGCAGGTCGTCGTCCATCAGCGCCACGCCGGCGGTCTCGATGGCGGTATCGGTGCCCGCCGCACCCATGGCGAAGCCGATGTCGGCACGGGCCAGGGCCGGTGCGTCGTTGATGCCGTCGCCGACCATGCCGACCCGCTTGCCGCCGGCCTGGCACTCGCGGATCGCGGCCAGCTTGTCTTCCGGCAGCAGGTTGCCGCGTGCTTCGTCGATGCCCACCTGGGCGGCGATGGCCGCAGCGGTGTGCGGGTTGTCGCCGGTCAGCATCAGGGTGCGCACCCCCAGCTGGTGCAGCTCGGCCACTGCTTCACGGCTGGTCTCGCGGACGCTGTCGGCCACGGCGAAGAGCGCCAGCGGGCCCTGTTCGTCGAGCAGCACGATCACCGTCTTGCCCTGGCGCTCCAGCACGTCCAGGCGGGCCTCCAGTTCGGGCGAGCACAACCCCAGCTCTTCCACCAGACGGTGGTTGCCCAGGTGGCAGGCACGCCCGGCCACCGTGCCCCGTACGCCACGGCCGGGCAGGGCGGCCTGCTCGTCCACCTCCAGCAGGGCGACGCCGTCGGCCTCGGCCGCCCGGGCGATGGCCTGGGACACCGGGTGGTCCGAACGGGCGGCCAGGCTGGCGGCCAGCTGGCGCGGGTCGAGGCCCGGTAGGTCGCGCAGGCGTACGTGGTCGGTCTGGGTCGGCTGGCCGTGGGTCAGGGTGCCGGTCTTGTCCAGGGCGACCCAGGCGAGCTGGCGGCCCATCTCCAGGAACACGCCCCCCTTGACCAGCACGCCGCTGCGCGCGGCTGCGGCGAGCCCGCTGACCAGGGTGACCGGCGTGGAGATCACCAGGGCGCAGGGGCAGGCGATCACCAGCAGCACCAGGGCGCGGTAGATCCAGTCCAGCCACAGCCCGCCCAGCAGCAGCGGCGGCACCACGGCAGTGGCCACGGCGATGAGGAACACCACCGGGGTGTAGACGCGGGAGAAGGCGTCGACGAAGCGCTGGGTCGGCGCCCGCGCGCCCTGGGCTTCCTCCACGGCGTGGATGATGCGTGCCAGGGTGCTGTCGTCCGCCGCGCGGGTGACGCTGTATTCCAGCTCGCCCTCGCCGTTGATGCTGCCGGCGAACAGCGTCTCGCCCGGTTCCTTCTCCACCGGCAGGCTCTCGCCGGTGATGGGGGCCTGGTTGACGCTGGAGCGGCCGCGCAGCACTTCGCCGTCCAGGGCGATGCGTTCACCCGGGCGTACCCGCACCCGCGCGCCGACCTGCACCTCGCGTGAAGACAGCGCCTGCCAGCTGCCGTCCTGCCACACCGTGGCCTGCTCCGGCGCCAGGTCCAGCAGGCCGCGGATGGCGTTGCGCGCCCGTTCCAGGGAGCGCGCCTCGATCAGCTCGGCGATGGCGAAGAGCACGCTGACCATGGCCGCTTCCGGCCACTGGCCGATCAGCATGGCGCCGGTGACGGCGATGCTCATCAGCGCGTTGATGTTGAGGTTGAGGTTCTTCAGCGCGATCCAGCCCTTGCGGTAGGTGGGCAGGCCGGCGGTGAGGATGGCCAGCACTGCCAGCCCGGCTTCCAGCCAGCCCGGGCCGATGGAGAACCACTCGCAGGCTTCGGCCGCCAGGGCGGCGACGCCAGCCAGGGCCAGCGGCCACCAGGGCTTGCGGCGCTCGGCCGGTGCCGGCGCGCCGGCTTCCAGGGGCTCGGCTTGCATGCCGAGCTGGGCCACCAGTTGCTGCAGCGGCGCCAGGTCGACGAAGCGGTGGCGGACCTTGAGCACCCGCTGCATCAGGTTGAATTCCAGGGCCTCGATGGCCGGGACCTTGCCCAGGGCGTCACGCAGCAGGCGCTCCTCGGTGGGGCAATCCATCGCCTCGATGCGCAGGCTGCTCCAGCGCGCCTCGCCGAGGGTGGCGTCCGGGGCGTGCAGCTCCGGCGCGGGGCCCGCAGGCTGATGATCGTGATCGTGATCGTGATCGTGATCGTGATCGTGATCGTGATCGTGATGGTCGTGTGCTGCCTTCGGCTTGGCTGTGGCCGCACGTCCGTGGTTGTGGTTGCAGCAATTGTCCTGGCTCATGGCGGACTCCATTGACGGTACGGGCGTCATTGCACACCCTGTAGCAACTACAGAGTCAAGGAGTGCTGCTCATGAAGATCGGTGAACTGGCCCGGCTGACCGAATGCCCGGTGGAAACCATCCGCTATTACGAGCGCGAGGGGCTGCTGCCCGAGCCCGCGCGCAGCGAGGGCAACTACCGCCTCTATACCCAGGCCCACGTGGAGCGCCTGGCGTTCATCCGCCATTGCCGCTCGCTGGACATGACCCAGCAGGAGATCCGCGAGCTGCTGCGCCTGCGGGACAACCCCGAGGCCGATTGCGCAGCGGCAAACCGGCTGATCGACGAGCACATCCACCACGTCGAGGTGCGCATCGCCGAGCTGCGTGCGCTGCAGGGCCAGCTGCGGGACCTGCGCGCCCAGTGCCAGGGCGCCGGTAGCAGCGTGTCGTGCGGCATCCTGCGGGAGCTGGAGCAGCCGGCACCGCCCAGCGTGGTGTCCGAAGCCTGCGCCGAGGCGGGGCACCTGCATGTGCCGGGTGTGCACGGGCGGCACTGAGTGAAGATCGCTGCATGAAAAAGCCCGCCATCAGGCGGGCTTCTTCATGGGCGCGACGGCCTCAGAGGGCGCGGGGTGCGACCGGGCCGGGGCCGTTGGCGATGGTCACCTCGACCCGGCGGTTCAGCGCGCGGGAGGAGGGCGAGTCATTGCTGGCCACCGGGTAGTCCTTGCCGAAGCCGTGGGTGGTGACGCGGCTCGGGTTCACGCCCATGGCCACCAGGGCACGGCGCACGGAGTCGGCGCGGGCCTGGGACAGGCGCAGGTTGTGGTCGACGGTGCCGGTGTTGTCGGTGAAACCTTCGATCATCACCTGGCGGTCCGGGTTCTGGGTCAGGTAGGTGCCCAGCTGGTGCACGCTCTGCATGCCGTTGGGGGTCAGCTCGGCGCGGTCCACTTCGAACAGCACGTCACCCAGGGTCACCACCTGGCCACGGTCGGTCTGCTTGGCCTTGAGCTGGTTGAGCAGCACGTCCACTTGCTGGTTGCGGGCGTCCAGCTGGGCCTGGGTACGCTGGGCCGGCGCCTTGGCCAGGGCCTCTTCGGCGGCCTTCTGCTTGATGGTCTGGCGGGCCAGTTCGACGCGCTGGTTGGTCAGGTAGGCCAGGTGGTCCACCTGCACCGGCTCCTGCTTGTCGGCGTAGGCCTGCTCGGCACGGCTGAGCATGTCGCCGGCTTCCTTGGTCTCGAGGGCGGCCAGGCTGTTGGCCTGGGGCTCGGCCTGCAGCTGGGAATAGTTGCTGCGGGCCTGGTCCAGGTTCGGGTTCGGCTTGGAGGCGCAGGCCACCAGGGCCAGGCTCAGCACGGAAAGGGCGGAAACGCTGATCAGCTTGTTCATGGGGATCATCCTTAACTGGGTTCGGAGGCCGGGGTTCACTGCACCAGGATCGGGGTGCGCGAGCCCTCTTCACGGATCTGCTGGACACCCTGGTGGGCATCGTCCAGCACCTTCTCGGCCTTCACCGCCAGCGCCTTGCGCTCGGCCACGCGGGCGTCCCACTCGGCCTGCTCGGCAACGCGGCGGGCCTCGTCGTAGCGCTCGTCGCGCATCAGGCGCTCGGCCTGGTCGAGCTTGTCCTGGGCGGTCTTCATTTCAACCGGGGCGTACTGCGGAGCGCCGGCATCGACAGCGCTCTTGACCACAGTGTTGGTGACGGCGAACTGTTCGGTCGGCGGGTTGCCGGCGCAGCCGGCGAGCAGGGCGGTAGCGCCCAGGGCCAGCACGGCCATCACTGTTCTCGGATTCGCTACAGCAGCGCGCTTTTTCATCATGTTCAGCTCCATTGGTGACCTCGGCCCGGTGGGGCCTCATGGCTACTTTCCTGCCAGATGCGCGCCAATGAATACCTATTGGCGCCGGATAGCCGATTTTAGGCGGCGTTTGCCGAATGACCTGGCTTATGGGGTGTGACCGGCCGCCTGTCGAAAATGTTCAAGAAAATTTACGAGGCAGGGTCACAGCCCTTGACCGCAGCGAGCCGGAGCGCAGGTGCCGCGGGGTAGAGCGGCGGTCTTGCCAGTGCTGCCTGGCGTGGGCACTCTGGAGCCTCCTTGCCCTTTACCGGAGAGGCCTGCTATGGCGGAGATCGACCCGCGCCTGCGTGAAGACGTCCACCTGCTCGGCGAACTGCTGGGTGACACCATCCGTGACCAGTGGGGCGATGCCTTCCTGGAGAAGATCGAGCGCATCCGCAAGGGCGCCAAGGCCGCGCGCCAGGGTGTGGCAGAAGGGCGGCAGCGGCTGGAGGCGTCCTTCGCCGACCTCACCACCGACGAGCTGCTGCCGGTAGCCCGTGCCTTCAACCAGTTCCTCAACCTGGCCAACATCGCCGAGCAGTACCACCGGGTACGCCGCCAGGCGCCGGGTGAGCCGCTGGCGTTCGAGCAGCGCGTGCTGCCGGAACTGCTGCAGCGCCTGCGCCAGGCCGGCCATGCCCCCGATGCGCTGGCCCGCCAGGTGGCGACGCTGGACATCGAACTGGTGCTCACTGCCCACCCCACCGAGGTGGCCCGGCGGACGCTGATCCAGAAGTACGACGCCATGGCGGCGCAACTGGCCCGTCTGGACCATGACGACCTCACCGACGCGGAGCGCGAGTCCGTGCACCTGGCGTTGCGCCGGCTGATCGCCGAGGCCTGGCACACCGACGAGATCCGCCGCCAGCGGCCGACCCCCGTGGACGAGGCCAAGTGGGGCTTCGCGGTGATCGAGCATTCCCTCTGGCAAGCGCTGCCCAACGTGCTGCGCAAGGCCGACCAGGCGCTGTTCGCCGCCACCGGCGAACACCTGCCCCTGCGCGCCGCGCCCGTGCGCTTCGCCTCGTGGATGGGCGGCGACCGCGACGGCAACCCCAACGTCACCGCAGCGGTGACCCGCCAGGTGCTGCTGCTGGCCCGCTGGATGGCGGCTGACCTGTACCTGCGGGACGTCGATCACCTGGCGGCCGAGCTGTCCATGCAACGCGCCAGCGATGAATTGCTGGCGTGCGTCGGCGGCGAACAGGCCGAGCCCTACCGTGCCTTGCTCAAGCAACTGCGCGAGCGCCTGCGCGCCACCCGTGCCTGGGCCCAGGCCGCCCTGGACGGCGAGCGGCTGCCCGGCACCGATGTGCTGCAGGACAACGAAGACCTGCTGCAACCGCTGGAACTCTGCCACCGCTCGCTGCATGCCTGCGGCATGGGCGTGATCGCCGATGGCGCGCTGCTGGATTGCCTGCGCCGCGCGGCCACCTTCGGCCTGTTCCTGGTGCGCCTGGACGTGCGCCAGGACTCGGCCCGCCACCGCGCCGCCCTGGCGGAGATCACCGACTACCTGGGGCTGGGCGACTACAGCCAATGGGACGAGGACACGCGCCTGGCCTTCCTCCTGCGTGAGCTGGCCAACCCGCGCCCGCTGCTGCCGCCCCATCACCAGCCTGGCGAGGACACTGCCGAGGTGCTCGCCACCTGCCGCGTGGTGGCCCAGGCGCCGGCGGCGTCCCTCGGCTCCTACGTGATCTCCATGGCGGGGGCGGCCTCGGACGTGCTCGCCGTGCAACTGCTGCTGAAGGAGGCCGGGCTGCAACGGCCGATCCGCGTGGTCCCGCTGTTCGAGACCCTGGCGGACCTGGACAACGCCGCGCCGACCATCGACCGGCTGCTGGGCCTGGCGGACTACCGCGCGCGCCTGTGCGGCCCGCAGGAAGTGATGATCGGCTACTCCGACTCGGCTAAGGACGCCGGCACCACCGCCGCCGCCTGGGCCCAGTACCGTGCCCAGGAAGCACTGGTGCAGGTGTGCGCCCGGCATGGCGTGGAGCTGCTGCTGTTCCATGGCCGGGGCGGCACGGTGGGGCGCGGCGGCGGCCCGGCCCACGCGGCCATCCTGTCGCAGCCGCCGGGTTCGGTGGCGGGGCGTTTCCGCACCACCGAGCAGGGCGAGATGATCCGCTTCAAGTTCGGCCTGCCCGACATCGCCGAGCAGAACCTCAACCTCTACCTGGCCGCCGTGCTGGAGGCGACCCTGCTGCCGCCGCCGGAGCCCGAGCCGGCCTGGCGCGAGGCCATGGACCGGCTGGCCGCTGATGGCCTGGCCGGCTACCGCGACGTGGTGCGCGGGCACCCGCTGTTCGTCGAGTACTTCCGCCAGGCCACGCCCGAGCAGGAGCTGGGGCGGCTGCCCCTGGGCAGTCGGCCGGCCAAGCGCCGGGCCGGCGGCATCGAGAGCCTGCGGGCGATCCCCTGGATCTTCGCCTGGACCCAGACGCGGCTGATGCTGCCGGCCTGGCTCGGCTGGGAGCGTGCATTGCAGGGCGCCGAGGCGCGGGGCGAGGGGCCGTTGCTGCAGCGCATGCGCGAGGGCTGGCCGTTCTTCGCCACCCGCATCGACATGCTGGAGATGGTCCTGGCCAAGGCCGACGCGCCGATCGCGGCGCTCTACGACGAACGTCTGGTGGAAAATGGCCTGCGTCCGCTGGGTGCGCATTTACGCGACCTATTGTCGCAGGCCTGTACGTCGGTACTGCGCGTGACCGGCCATTCCGAGCTGCTCGCCCTCAGTCCGGAGACCCGCGAGGCCATCGGCGTACGGAATATCTACCTGGACCCGCTTCACCTGCTGCAGACCGAGCTCCTGGCCCGTTCCAGAGCGGCTGGAAGCCGCGTGGAAGACCCCCTGCAGCTGGCCTTGCTGGTGAGCGTGGCGGGCATCGCGGCGGGCCTGCGGAACACCGGCTAGAGGGCCTTTTGCTCCGACTTTCGACGGCTTGTGCGCTATAGGGGTGCTGTGTATCTTGAGCAACCTTTTGGCCGCTCGAAGACGCCGAAACCGATACTGAGATTGGCCCCACGAGGCGAATCCGAAGACTTCAAAATAATTCTTGAGGAGCACATCGATGCGCGTGATTCTGCTGGGGGCGCCCGGTGCCGGCAAAGGTACCCAGGCTGGTTTCATCACCAAGAAATTCTCCATCCCGCAAATCTCCACCGGCGACATGCTGCGTGCCGCCGTGAAGGCCGGTACCGAGCTGGGCCTGAAGGCCAAGAGCGTGATGGATGCAGGTGGCCTGGTGTCCGACGACCTGATCATCAACCTGGTCAAGGAACGCATTGCCCAGCCCGATTGCGCCAACGGCTTCCTGTTCGATGGCTTCCCGCGCACCATTCCCCAGGCCGAGGCCATGAAGGAAGCAGGCGTGAGCATCGACCACGTGGTCGAGATCGCCGTCGATGACGAGGAGATCGTCCAGCGCATCGCCGGTCGCCGTGTGCACGAGGCCAGCGGCCGCGTCTACCACGTCGTCTACAACCCGCCGAAGGTCGAGGGCAAGGACGACGTCACCGGTGAAGAACTGGTGCAGCGCAAGGACGACACCGAGGAGACCGTGCGTCATCGCCTCTCCGTGTACCACTCCCAGACCAAGCCGCTGGTGGACTTCTACCAGAAGCTGTCGGCCGCCGAAGGCACGCCGAAGTACAGCGCCGTCGCCGGCGTGGGCAGCGTCGACGAGATCACCGCCAAGGTGTTCGCCGCCCTGTCCTGATCCCTCGCGATCATCCCGACCAACGGCCCGCTTGCGGGCCGTTGGCGTTTATAATGCGCGCCTTTTTTCGCTCACCTGGATGCCCCGATGACCACCCTGCTGGCCCTGGATACCGCCACCGAAGCCTGTTCCGTCGCCCTCCTGCATGAAGGGCGCGTGCTCAGCCATTACGAGGTGATTCCCCGGCAGCACGCCCAGCGCCTGCTGCCCATGATCCAGGACCTGCTGGGCGAGGCCGGGGTCGCCCTGTCCGCCGTGGACGCCATCGCCTTCGGCCGTGGCCCGGGTGCCTTCACCGGGGTGCGCATCGCCATCGGCGTGGTCCAGGGGCTGGCATTCGCCCTCGAGCGCCCGGTACTGCCGGTTTCCAACCTCGCGGTGCTGGCCCAGCGTGCCCACCGGGAGCAGGGCGTGACCCAGGTAGCCGCCGCCATCGACGCGCGCATGGACGAGGTCTACTGGGGCTGCTACCGCCTGGAAGCCGGCGCAATGCGCCTGGCCGGTGTCGAAGCGGTCCTGCCGCCGGAGCAGGTGGCGCTGCCCCGCGATGCAGCGGGCGACTGGTTCGGTGCCGGCACCGGCTGGGGCACCTACGGCGAGCGCCTGGCGGTGCCGACCCAGGGGCGCGACGCGGCCCTGCTGCCCCACGCCCAGGACCTGCTCGCCCTGGCCGGTTTTGCCTGGGCCCGTGGCGAGGCCGTTGCGGCCGACGCGGCGCAGCCGGTGTACCTGCGCGACAACGTGGCCACCCCCAAGGCGCCGGTCTGAGGGGAAACATCGGCGGTCGCCATAGGCGACGGCCGGTATGGCCGGACGTCCGTGCCGATTGAAAATCACCCGGCGCCCGGCTAGATTCCACTCCGTTCACGCCCACCTTTAGGGACAGCAGAAGCTCGCAATGCGCATCGACGGTTTCACCTCCTCCATCTCGCTGGACCGCAGCCCTCGCCAGGGCAGCGCGACCAATGCTTTCCGCGAGGTGCAGCGCGAGGTCGAAGCGCGCCGTGATACGCCGTCCAGCCCCGGCAATACCCAGGGTTTCGAACAGGTCGCCCAACCCCGCAAGGTGGAGGCGGGCAACGCCAGCAGCAATTCCCTGCCGGCCCGTCCCCAGGATCTGCAGCAACCCGCCGTGCGCAACCTCAGCAACCGGGCCTACCAGGCCATCGCCAGCTACAGCTCCACGGCCAGCTTCGCCTCCGAAGCCGACGCGCCGGAAGTCCTCGGACTCGACCTCTACGCCTGATGCTGCCGTACTTCCTCGGCTGCCCGTCCTGGAACGAGCCAGCCTGGCGCGGTTCCCTCTACCCTGACGATGTCCGCCCGGCGGAAACCCTGGAGCACTACGCCCGAGTGTTCAACGCCGTCGAGGGCAACACCACCTTCTATGCCCGTCCCGCGCCCGCCACCCTTCAGCAATGGGCCGAGCGGATGCCGGAGGGCTTCCGCTTCTGCGCCAAGCTGCCCCGGGACATCAGCCACGAAGGCGACTTGCGGGACAAGGTCGAGGCCACCCAGGCCTTCCTGCACCTGCTCGAACCGCTCGGTGGGCGGGTCGCGCCGCTCTGGCTGCAACTGCCGGCCAGCTTCAGGCCGCAGCGGCTCGGCGAGCTGGCGGACTGGCTCGACACCTTCTCCCACCGCGCCATGGCGGTGGAGGTGCGCAACAACGCCTTCTTCGCCCGGGGCGAGGAGGAGAAGGCCCTGAACCGCCTGCTCCATGAGCGCGGTGTGGAGCGCATCTGCCTGGATTCCCGGGCCTTGTTCGCCTGTGAGTCCGACGACCCGGCCGTTCGCCACGCGCAATCGAAGAAGCCGCGTGTTCCTGTGCGCCCGGCGGCGTTCAGCCGCGCCCCGCAGGTGCGCTTCATCGGCGGCCCTGACCTGGACGCCAACCAGGTGTGGCTGGAGCCCTGGCTGGACAAGGTGGCCGGCTGGATCGAGGAGGGCCTCACGCCCTACGTGTTCCTGCACACCCCCGACAACCACCTGGCCGCCGCCCAGGCCAGGCGCTTCCACGATGGCCTGATGGGACGCCTGCCGGGCCTGCCCGCCCTGGCCGAGCCCGAGGTGGCCCCGGCAGCGGAGCAGTTCGAGCTGCTCTGATCCCCGGGCACTGTCTCTGTCCGCTCCCGTTCCCCTGGGGTAAGGTCGGGCCTCCCCGCCTTCGATGGAGCGACGCCCATGACTGACCAGAGCCAACGTGCCCGAGACTTCGCCGCCCTGCACCAGGGACCGGACCTGCTAGTCCTGCCCAACCCCTGGGATGCCGGCTCCGCCCGCATGCTGGCGCACCTGGGCTTCAAGGCCCTGGCCACCACCAGCGCCGGCCTGGCCTTTTCCCTCGGGCGGCGGGACGCGGAAGGGGCAGTGAGCCGCGAAGAGGCCCTGGCCAATGCCCGCGCCATCGTCGAGGCCACGCCGCTGCCGGTGGCGGCCGACCTGGAGAACGGCTACGGCGACAGCCCCGAAGCCTGCGCCGAGACCCTGCGGTTGGCAGCGGAAGCCGGCCTGGTCGGTGGCTCCATCGAAGACGCCAGCGGCCGGCCGGAGGCGCCCATCTACGATGCCGGACTGGCCCTGGAGCGCATCCAGGCGGCCGTCGAGGCCGCGCGGGCGCTGCCGTTCCCCTTCACCCTCGCTGCACGGGCGGAGAACTTCCTGCATGGCCGGCCGGACCTGGACGACACCCTGCGCCGCCTGGTGGCCTATGCCGAGGCCGGCGCCGATGTGCTCTACGCCCCCGGCCTGACCACCCGCGAACAGATCGCCGAGGTGGTGGCCGCCGTCGCCCCCAAGCCGGTCAATATCCTGGTGGGCTCGCCGGCGCTGGCGTTGACTCTCGACGAACTGGCCGCACTGGGCGTGCGTCGGGTCAGCCTGGGATCCAACCTGGCACGGGTGGCCTACGGTGCGTTCTTCGAGGCGGCGCGCCAGCTCCATGGGCATGACCTGTCCGCTGCCCAGCAGGCGATGCCGTTCGACCGGATCAACGCGCTGTTTCCTGCCCGATGAGTCGACGCGGGTGGGTGCTGGGCGGGGGCCTCGTCCTGGCGCTGGTACTGCTGCCGCTGGCGGTGAGGCAGGGCTGGATCGAGGTGCCCCCGCGCTGGAACCCCTGGGCCCCGCTGGACGTGCGTGAGCTACCGAACCTGCTGACCTCCTTCAAGCTGATGCGCCTGCAGGCCGACCCCCAGCTCTGCAAGCAGGCCCTGGACAGCGCGGGGATGCGCTACCAGGCGGTGCCCGACAGCGTGCCGGCGCCGGGCTGCCCGGTGGACAACGCGGTGCGTGTGAGCGCATCCGGCGTGCGCTTCAGCAGCAGCTTCCTGGCCACCTGCGAAGTGGCGGTGGGCTGGGCGCTGTTCGAGCGGCATGGCCTGCAGCCGGCCGCCCGCGAGGTGTTCGGCCAGCCGGTGGCGCGGGTGGAGCACCTGGGCAGCTTCGCCTGCCGCAACATCGGCACCAGCCAGCGCCGCAGCCAGCACGCCTACGCCAATGCCCTGGACATCGCCGGCTTCCAGCTGACCGATGGTCGGCGCATCAGCGTAGCCCGCGACTGGAGCGGCCAGGGCGATGCCGCACGCTTCCTGCACCGGGCGCACCAGGCCGCCTGCGACACCTTCCACGTCACCCTGGGGCCGGATTACAACGCGGCCCACCGCGATCACTTCCACCTCGACATGGGGCTGTTCCGCCAGTGCCGCTGACCCCGGGCAGCCGGCTCTGGCAAAATGCCGCCCATTCGATTCGGTGGAACCCCTGATGAACGACGAGCAGCAAACGGCCCGGGTAAGGGTCGAGGCCCTGGTGCCTCACCTGGAGGCCGAGGCTCGGGCTTGGGCCGAGCGCCTGGGCCTGCCCCTGGACGGCGAAGCGGGCTTCGCCCTGCAGCTGGGCGACGACGGCCTGCAACTGGTGGAGCTGGGGCCGGGCGCGCCCGGCCCGGTACGGGTGGATTTCGTCGAAGGGGCTGCGGCGCATCGGCGCCAGTTCGGCGGCGGGGCAGGGCAGATGATCGCCAAGGCGGTGGGCATCCAGCCCGGTATTCGGCCTCGGGTACTGGACGCCACGGCGGGGCTCGGGCGCGATGGCTTCGTGCTCGCCAGCCTGGGCTGCGAAGTGCACCTGATCGAGCGCCAGCCGCTGGTGGCGGCCCTGCTGGAAGATGGCCTGGCCCGTGCTGCGCGCGATCTTGACGTGGCCCCCATCGCCGCCCGCCTGCACCTGCTGACCGGCAATGCGATCACCCGCATGGCCGAGTGGGCGGACGAGCCGCCCCAGGTGATCTACCTCGACCCGATGTTCCCGCACCGGGACAAGAGCGCCCTGGTGAAGAAGGAGATGCGCCTGTTCCGCCCCCTGGTGGGGGATGACCTGGACGCCCCGGCCCTGCTGGCTGCCGCCCTGGAGCTGGCTAGCCACCGGGTGGTGGTGAAGCGCCCCCGCAAGGCGCCGATCATCGAGGGGCCGAAGCCGGGCTACGCCCTGGAAGGCAAATCCAGCCGCTACGACATCTACCCGAAGAAAGCCCTCGCCAAGGGCTGAGTGCGAGGTGCTCATGGACGACACGCTGCGTTGCCCCATCCGCCGCACCCTGGCGCGCCTGCCCTGGGTAGATGACCAGCGTGCCGGTGCGCGGCACTGGCTGGCGTTGCAGCGCGACCCGCTGGCCTGGCTGGCGCAGGTGCACGCCGAGCAGCCCGACATGGCCGTCTCGCGCATGGGCCTGAACCGGGTGTGGTGCCTGTTCCACCCCGAGGCCGTGCACCAGGCACTGGTGGAGCACCGTGCCCTATTGCGGCGCTGGGAGCCGAGCCTGTGCATGATGCGCCAGTGGAACGGGCGCAGTTTCATGATGCGCGAGGGGCCACCCGCCCAGGCCCAGCGCAAGGCCGTTCGCCCGCACATCGCCGCGCCGCAGCCGCTGGAGATCCTGCAACTGGCCGAGCGCTGGGGGCAGGTGCTGGAAGACGGTGGCGAAGTCGATCTCGACCTGCAGATGGCGGCCTACAGCGCCACGCTCACCGGCCACGCACTGTTCGGCATGGACCTGCGCGACCAGGCCTTCGACATCGCCCGGGCCGTGCGCCTGCTCTCGCGGGTGGCGTTGCTGGAGACCAGCACGGGCATTCCCCTCGGGCACTGGTTCCCCAGCAAGCTCTGCCCGCGCAAGCGCTGGGCCCTGGGGCGGCTGCAGGCGGTGGTCGCCGGTATCGCCGAGCAGTCGCCGCGCCCGCTGGCGGCACAGCGCGACGAACTGGCGACCCTGCTCATGGCCGGTCACCAGTCCACCGGGGTGACCCTGACCTGGACGCTGCTGATGCTGGCGCGGCACCCCGAGGTGCTGGCGGCATTGCGGCAGGAGCTGGCCGGCGTCGACTGGTCACGCATCGAGGGCGTGGCGGACCTGCGGGGTTGCCCGCTGCTGCGGGCGGTGATCCAGGAGAGCCTGCGCCTGTACCCGCCGGCCTACGGCCTGGTGCCGCGGCAATTGACGGCCGACACCGAGGTGTTCGGGCAGGCGCTGCGGAAGGGCGACATTCTCATGCTGTCCAGCTGGATCACCCACCGCGATCCGCGCTGGTTCGACGAGCCGCTGGCCTTCCGGCCGCAACGTTTCCTGGAACCGGCCACCTGGCCGAAAGGCGCGTACTTCCCCTTCGGCCTGGGCGACCGGGCCTGCCCCGGCACGGCCATGGCGATGCTCGATGTGGCGGTGTCCCTGGCCTGGTGGGTCACCCACTGGGACGTGGAGCCGCTCGGGACGATCGAGCCCCAGGGCTGGTTCTCCCTGAGGCCCCGTCGCGCACGGGTGCGCCTGCACCGGCGCTGAGCGCCGGGCGCGCTCCTCAGGCTTCGGCCCGGTAGGCCTTGAGGAACAGCTCCACCACTTCCTGCACGTGCTGCTCGGCACCCGGCCCTTCCAGCGCGGTGCAGCAGCCGATCAGCAGGCGGAAGTTGTGCCCGCCCTTGATCAGGCAGAAGAAGTGCTCGGCGGCGTTCAATGGCTTGTCGATGCGCAGCTTGCCGGCGTCGTTGGCGCGGGCCAGCAGGCGCTCCATCTCGTTGAGGATGCGCTGTGGGCCGGCGTCGAAGAACAGCCGCGAGAGCTTCGGGTCCTGCGCGCCCAGCGCCACCATCAGGCGGTGCAGCTCGATGGATTCGCGGCTGTTGATCAGCGCATGGAAGCCCCGGCCGATGTTCAGCAGCACGCTCTCGATGGTGCCGTCGTGGGGCAGCTGGAACAGCAGCTCCGGCAATTGCTCCTCGCACTTGGCCTTCACGGCGGCGGAGAACAGCGTCTCCTTGTCGGTGAAGTGGCTGTAGACCGTGAGCTTGGAGACCCCGGCTTCCGCGGCGATAGCGTCCATACTGCTGCCGTCGTAGCCCTTGCTGAGGAACAGCGATTTCGCCGCCTCAAGGATCGCTGCGCGTTTCGCCGGATCCTTCGGGCGCCCCGGGCCGCTGCTCTGCAAAGAATTGTCTGACATTTTCTCGTTAATACTGGACTGGTGAGTTCGCTATTTTTACTATACCGGGCAGTATAAATATTCAAAAACCGTACGTCGCGAAAGGTCATTCACCATGCACCGCCATGCTCTGTCCCTCGCTCTGCCCGTGTCGCTGTCCCTTCTCCTTGGTGCCTGTGGCAATGGTGAAAGCGCGCAGCCTACCATCCGCCCGGCCATGGTGGTGCAACCTCAACCCGCGGCGGACGCCGTGGACACCTACGCCGGCGAGGTGCGCGCCCGCTACGAACCGGACCTGGCCTTCCGCATCGGCGGCAAGATCACCCGCCGCCTGGTGGAAGTGGGGGACCGGGTGAAGAAGGACCAACCCCTGGCCGAGCTGGACCCTCAGGACGTACGCCTGCAACTGGAGGCGACCCGTGCCCAGGTCGCGGCCGCCGAAGCCAACCTGCAACTGGTGCGTGCCGAGCGTGACCGCTACCGCACCCTGCTGGAGCGCAAGCTCATCAGCCAGTCGCAGTTCGACAACGTCGAGAACCAGTACCGCGCCGGCGAGGCGCGCCTCAAGCAGATCAAGGCCGAGTACAACGTCGCCAGCAACCAGGCGGACTACGCCGTGCTGCGTGCCTCCCAGGATGGCGTGATCGCCTCCCGCCGTGCCGAAGTGGGCCAGGTGGTGGCCGCCGGGCAGACGGTCTTCAGCCTGGCCGCCGACGGCGAGCGCGAAGTGCTGATCAGCCTGCCCGAGCACGCCATCGACCGATTCAAGGTGGACCAGCCGGTGGCCGTGGAGCTGTGGTCCCAGCCGGGTCGGCAACTGCCGGCGCGCATCCGGGAGCTGGCGCCGGCGGCGGACCAGCAGTCGCGGACCTTCGCCGCGCGGGTCGCCTTCACCGCTGGCCAGGTGCCTGCGGAGCTGGGCCAGAGCGCGCGCGTCTACGTGAAGGGCGTGGGAGCAGAGACCCTCTCGGTGCCGCTGTCGGCACTGACGGCCGAGGCCGGCACCCCGTTCGTCTGGGTGGTCGACCCTGCCACCTCCACGCTGGTGCGGCGTACCGTGCACGTCGGCCCCTATGGCGAGGACCGGGTACCGGTGCTGGACGGGCTGAAGGCCCAGGACTGGGTCGTCGCAGCCGGCGTCCAGGTGCTGCGCGAGGGGCAGGAAGTCCGCCCCGTGGACCGCGCCAACCGCGCGGTGAAGCTGGTGGCCAAGGAGTAAGGCACGGTGAACTTCAACCTTTCCGCCTGGGCGCTGAAGAACCGCCAGATCGTCCTCTACGTCATGTTGCTCCTGGGTATCGTCGGTGCCCTGTCGTACTCCAAGCTGGGGCAGAGCGAAGACCCGCCCTTCACCTTCAAGGCCATGGTGATCCGCACCAATTGGCCCGGCGCCAGCGCCGAAGAGGTCTCCCGCCAGGTCACCGAGCGCATCGAGAAGAAGCTCATGGAAACCGGCGAGTACGACCGCATCGTGTCGTTCTCCCGGCCGGGTGAATCCCAGGTCACCTTCCTGGCACGGGACTCGATGCACTCCAACGAGATTCCCGAGCTCTGGTACCAGGTTCGCAAGAAGATCAACGACATTCGCTACACCCTGCCCCAGGGCATCCAGGGGCCGTTCTTCAACGACGAGTTCGGCACCACCTTCGGCAACATCTATGCCCTCACCGGCGAGGGTTTCGACTACGCCGTGCTCAAGGACTACGCCGACCGCATCCAGCTGCAACTGCAGCGGGTGAAGGACGTGGGCAAGGTCGAGCTGATCGGCCTGCAGGACGAGAAAATCTGGATCGAGCTCTCCAACACCAAGGCCGCGACCCTGGGTCTGCCGCTGGCCGCCGTGCAGCAGGCGCTGGAAGAGCAGAACGCCGTGGCGGCCGCCGGCTTCTTCGAGACGCCCACCGACCGCGTGCAACTGCGGGTGAGCGGACGCTTCGATTCGGTGAAGGAGATCCGCGACTTCCCCATCCGCGTGGGGGATCGCACCTTCCGCATTGGTGACGTGGCCGAAGTGCGCCGGGGCTTCAACGACCCGCCGGCGCCGCGCATGCGCTTCATGGGCGAGAACGCCATCGGCCTCGCGGTCTCGATGAAAGCCGGGGGCGACATCCTGGTCCTCGGCCAGGCGCTGGAGGGCGAGTTCGCCCGTCTGCAGGAAACCCTCCCGGCCGGCATGCAGCTGCGCAAGGTGTCCGACCAGCCGGCTGCGGTGAAGACCGGCGTGGGCGAGTTCGTCCGGGTGCTCACCGAGGCGCTGATCATCGTGCTGCTGGTGAGCTTCTTCTCCCTCGGCCTGCGCACCGGCCTGGTGGTGGCGCTGTCCATCCCCCTGGTGCTGGCGATGACCTTCGCCGCGATGCACTACTTCGGCATCGGCCTGCACAAGATTTCCCTCGGCGCGCTGGTGCTGGCCCTGGGCCTGCTGGTGGACGACGCGATCATCGCGGTGGAGATGATGGCCATCAAGATGGAGCAGGGCTACGACCGCCTCAAGGCGGCCAGCTTCGCCTGGACCAGCACCGCCTTCCCGATGCTCACCGGCACCCTGATCACCGCCGCCGGCTTCCTGCCCATCGCCACCGCCCAGTCCGGCACCGGCGAGTACACCCGCTCGATCTTCCAGGTGGTGACCATCGCCCTGCTGGTGTCCTGGATCGCTGCCGTGATGTTCGTGCCCTACCTCGGTGACCGGCTGCTGCCCGACCTGGCCAAGCGCCACGCCGAGAAGCACGGCGGCGACGGCGCCCACGACCCCTACGCGACGCCCTTCTACCAGCGTGTGCGGCGTGTGGTGGAGTGGTGCGTACGCCGGCGCAAGACGGTCATCGTGCTGACCCTGGTGGCGTTCGTCGCCTCCATCGCCCTGTTCCGTTTCGTGCCCCAGCAGTTCTTCCCCGCCTCCGGGCGCCTGGAGCTGATGGTGGACCTCAAGCTGGGTGAGGGCGCCTCCCTGCTCAACACCGAAGCCGAGGCCGCGCGCCTGGAGGCGCTGCTCAAGGACCACCCCGGCATCGACAACTACGTGGCCTACGTGGGCACCGGGTCGCCGCGCTTCTACCTGCCCCTCGACCAGCAGTTGCCGGCTGCGAGCTTTGCCCAGTTCGTGGTGCTGGCCAAGACCATCGAGGACCGCGAGGCAGTGCGCAGCTGGCTGATCCAGGTGCTCAACGACGAGTTCCCGGCGGTGCGCACCCGCGTGTCCCGCCTGGAGAACGGCCCGCCGGTGGGTTACCCGGTGCAGTTCCGCGTGTCCGGCGAGCACATCGACGAAGTCCGCGCCCTGGCCCGCAAGGTGGCCGACAAGGTGCGCGAGAACCCCCACGTGGTGAACGTGCACCTGGACTGGGAGGAGCCGAGCAAGGTGGTGCGGCTGAACATCGACCAGGACCGCGCCCGTGCCCTGGGCGTGAGCACCGCCGACCTGTCGCGCTTCCTGCAGAGTTCCCTCAGCGGCAGCACCGTCAGCCAGTACCGCGAGGACAACGAGCTGATCGACATCCTCCTGCGCGGCACCCCGCGCGAGCGCGAGGAACTGGCCCTGCTGCCGAGCCTGGCGGTGCCCACCGACAGCGGCCGCAGCGTGCCGCTGTCCCAGGTGGCGACCCTGGAATACGGCTTCGAGGAAGGCATCATCTGGCACCGCAACCGCCTGCCGACGGTCACCGTGCGCGCCGACATCTACGACAAGTCGCTGCCGGCCAGCCTGGTGACGCAGATCCAGCCGACCCTCGACCCGATCCGCGCCGAGCTGCCCAGCGGCTACCTGCTGGAGGTGGGCGGCACGGTGGAGGACTCCGCGCGCGGGCAGAAGTCGGTCAACGCCGGTGTGCCGCTGTTCATCGTGGTGGTGCTGACGCTGCTGATGCTGCAACTCAAGAGCTTCTCGCGCTCGGCCATGGTGTTCCTCACCGCGCCCCTGGGGCTGATCGGCGTGACCCTGTTCCTCCTGGTGTTCCGCCAGCCGTTCGGCTTCGTGGCGATGCTCGGCACCATCGCCCTGTCGGGGATGATCATGCGCAACTCGGTGATCCTCGTGGACCAGATCGAGCAGGACATCAGCGCCGGCCTGGACCGCTGGCACGCCATCATCGAGGCCACGGTGCGGCGTTTCCGGCCCATCGTGCTCACCGCCCTGGCAGCGGTACTGGCGATGATCCCGCTGTCGCGCAGCGTGTTCTTCGGCCCCATGGCGGTGGCCATCATGGGCGGCCTGATCGTCGCCACCGCGCTGACCCTGCTGTTCCTGCCGGCGCTCTACGCGGCCTGGTTCAGGGTCAAGCCGGCCGAGCGGGTCTGATCAGGAAACGTGAACGGGGGCTTCGGCCCCCGTTTTGCAAACCGCTGAATGCTGCGAGTGACGGGGTGGATTTTCCACTTGCTGTCGAAGGAGGTTTTCGATTTGAACAAGGGATGTTTTCTCTGGATAGGCCTGCTGTCCGCCGTATTCTGGAGTCAGGGGGCCGCCGCTTATGAACTGCAGTGCCCGACTTATGTAGATGTGGAGTCACCAGGCGTCGTATCAGCGCCGGAAGGATGGGTGGCGAAGTCGAGGCGCAACAAGCTGAGGGTAGAGGGGCTGGGACTCGTTCTGGGGCCTCCGGAAGAGCTAGCGGATCTAAAGCTCGAGCCTTTCCTGCTGGACGGCAAGGAGCGAGATGGTTGGGGAGAACTCAATGGCCTGATCGAAAACGAGTTAGGGTTGTGGCTGGTCTGCCGCTATTCAGGGGACTATGTGGTCCTGGCGAAGAAACTCGACCGCCCTGTTCAGGGGTGCTGGATAGAGGAAGACGTCCGTACTGGACCCCGCCCCTACACCCTGTATTGCAAGCCTGCCGAATCACCTGGTGATACCGGCACGGGGCAATAGCCTGAGCAGGTCAGTCAGGCGCCCGCCTGGTTGTCGAAACGTGTCTAGTCCTGAAATAGGTTTACACCTTTCAGGCCAAGCGCCAGACCTCAAAACGCCCGATGCACCGCATCGGGCGTTTTGTATTTCAGGGCCAGGTGAGGCCGCTCCCGGTTATAGATATCGACGGCTTCGCGCACCATACGGCGCGCCTGTCCGAGGTCGGCGGGAGGGTGCTCCAGCAACTCGTTCTTCAGAATGCCGTTGACGCGCTCAGCCAGCGCATTCTGGTAACAGTCGTAACCATCGGTCATCGAGCAGGTTGCCCCGTGCTGCACGTGCAGGCGTTGGTACAGCCCCGAGCAGTACTGGATGCCTCGGTCGGAGTGATGGACCAGGGGGTTCCG
>NZ_FOJP01000032.1 GCF_900111835.1 Metapseudomonas otitidis | reverse complement strand
CTTGCTCCTGGCGGATCGAATGGAGGCTCCTTGACTCCAGTCCTGCCGACCATGCTTGCGTAACCACACCAGCACCGTCGAACGGCCCTGGATGCCGTAGCGAGCCTGAGCCTCCTTGTAGCTCATTTCGCCTTTTTCGACTTGATCGACGACTGCCAGTTTAAAAGCCTGCGTGTAATCACGCTGACTGCGACGGATACCTTCTGCCATCGGGGTTCTCCTGAAATAAGGGCGAAGGTGTAAACCTTATTCAGGACGGGACACCCCAATGAAAAAGGCCGCATCAGCGGCCTTTTTCATGGACGTGTCTTTGTCGGGCGTGGCTCAAGGTCGGGTGCCCAGCTTGTTAGCGAGTTCTGCTGGTGTTTTTGGTTTCGCCCTCCCGGGCGAGTCCCTTTTCCAGTCGCTGGATCGCCAGCCCGGTGAAAAGGAACCAAAAAACTTGCCCCTGCATCCGGCCCGACTACGTCGGGTTCCCTCACTTCGTCGCCGCTCCAGGGGCCGCGCTGACGGGCCATCCCTGGCCCGACAGCGCTCTCGCGACATCCATGTCGCTCAACCCCTTTCACGACGACTGCGTTCGGCCTTCTGAAGGGGCGTTGTCCCCGCCCCACCTTCCGAGCGGCAGACATAAAGAGTGCGCACTGAGCTTGGGGTTGGATCAGTAAGCCGTGTAGCGCTCCTCCACCTGGCGCCGCTGCAGCGTGTATTCCTTCAGGTCGATCTCATTGCCCGCCAGTTTCGCGTCCAGCTCGTCCAGCGCCTTCTTGCGCTGCCGTTCGATGTGGGTACGGGTGGCCTGGTAGTTGATGGAGCGCGACGCCTCGTAGCCGCTCACCGGGTCCCAGAGGATCGACAGCGGCCACAGCAGCAGGTTGACCACCCCGAAGCCGTACTCCCGCCCGTAGAACGACCCGCCGCCCGGCAGCAGGCCCAAACCCGCGCCCAGGCCCGGGTTCTTTTCCTGCACCGCCATGCCGCGGGCTTCGTAGTGGTCCAGCTCGGCCTTCTGCACCGAGTTCAGGCCGGTGGCGCAACCGGTGGTGAGGGCGAGGGCCAGGGTGGCGATGGCAAAACGTACACGCACGGCTTGTTCCTTCTTGTTGGAGTTTGGAGACCCGCAAGCGCGGGGCCGCGAGGCTAGCACGGGGTCCTGGGGCACCCGGGCGTAGGGCCTTGAAGGAAATTTCCGAGGATCAGGCGTGTATCGACGGGCCCTTGGAGGGCGGCCGAACCAGCCGCCGCCAGAAAGCAAAAAGGCCGCACAAGGCGGCCTCTTTTCCCGGCAACGCGGCTTACTTGACGTTGGCCACCTTGCCCTTCAGGGCAACGCCCGCCATCAGCGCACCGGCGTGGCACTCGTACTTGGCGCTGTCCTTGTACTCCTTGTTCTTGTAGTTGCTGGCGATGTCGACCACCGCGTTGGCACCGGCGGACTTGGCCGCGTTCTGCAGGCGGATCAGCGCCGATTGCAGGGCCCAGCGGCAGGCTTCCTCGTCGGTCTTGTTGAAGGCGTTGGTCTTCTGGCTGGTGGTCACGTTCGGGTTGATCACCGTCACCTGGCCCGCCGGGGTGTTGCCCGCCAGGTAGAACTTCACGGTGCCGTCCAGGCGGCCGGCCTGCACGGCCTCGGCGACCACGGAGTTGAAGTCGAGGAAGTGTGTCGTGTCGCGGGCTTGGCTGATGCCCGGCAGCAGGGTGGCGGTGAGCAGGGCTACGGCGGTCCAGGTCTTGCGTTGCATGGTCGTCTCCTTGACGGCTTTGGGGTCATTGTCCGGCGATCGCTGCGCGGGTCTGGATCTCGCGCAGGATGGTGTTGCTGAGGTTGTTCACCCAGCGGTTGTAGTTGCGGTGGATCTCGCCGTTCTCGTAGTTCAGCCCGCTGCTGTTGCGGTACTGGATATCGAAGTCCAGGGGGCTGTAGGCGATGGCGATCTCCGCGCGATGACGGTTGCGCACATTGATGCTGGCGCTGATCTCGGTCGGCGTGACGCGGGTCGGCGTCCAGTCGCGGGCCTGCAGCGCCGCGAGGATGGCCGCCTGCATCTGCGACTGGCTCACGTTCAGGCTCGGCGGCACCGGCTCGTGGGGGTTCAGGACCGGGCGCTGTGTGCTGCAGCCGGTGGCCAGGGCCAGGGCCAGGGCCAGCGCGAGGACGGCGAGGGGACGTGTTCCTTGCATCGTGGGGCTCCGTGTCAGCGCCAGCGACGGAAGATCAACGAGGTGTTGACCCCGCCGAAGGCGAAGTTGTTGTTCATCACGTACTCGTTGCTCATCTGGCGCGGGCCGTCGCGCAGGTAGTCCAGCTCGCCGCAGGCCGGGTCCACCGCGTCCAGGTTGAGGGTGTGGATGTACTGGTCGCGGTTCATCATCTCGATGCTGAACCAGGACTCCAGCGCGCCGCAGGCACCCAGCGTGTGGCCGAGGAAGCTCTTCTGCGAGCTGATGGGCATCTGCGCGCCGAACAGGCTGCTGGTGGCCAGGGTCTCCGCCACGTCGCCCTGCTCGGTGGCGGTGCCGTGGCCGTTCACGTAGCCGATGGCCGAAGGCGGCAGGCCCGCGTCCTGTAAGGCCAGCTCCATCGCCCCGCGCATGGTCGCCTGCTCCGGCTTGGTGGTGTGCTGGCCATCGGCGTTGCAGCCGAAGCCGACGATCTCGGCGTGGATCCGCGCGCCACGGGCCAGGGCATGCTCCAGCTCCTCCAGCACCAGGATGCCGGCGCCCTCGCCGATCACCAGGCCGTCGCGGCCGGTGTCGTAGGGGCGCGGCGAGGTGTGCGGCGCATCATTCTTCAGGCTGGTGGCGTAGAGCGCATCGAACACCATCGCCTCGGTGGGGCAGAGCTCCTCCGCACCGCCGGCCAGCATCATCGGCAGGCGGCCGAACTTGATCGCCTCGTAGGCGTAGCCGATGCCCTGGCTGCCGCTGGTGCAGGCGCTGGAGGTGGGGATCAGCCGGCCCTTGAGGCCGAAGAAGATGCTGATATTGGCCGCCGCCGTGTGCGGCATCATGCGCACGTAGGAGTTGGCGTTGAGGCCGTCGGCCACCGAGTTCAGCAGCATGTTGCCGAAGGCCTTGATCTCCTCGGTGCTGCCGGTGGACGACCCGCAGGCCACGCCCATGCGCCCGTCACGGATGCGCTCGTCGCCCGCCAGCCCGGCATCCGCCAGGGCCCGCTCGGCGGCGTAGACCGACAGCTTCGAGACCCGCCCCATGCTGCGCATCTGCTTGCGGGTCCAGTGCGACGGCGTGGTGAAGCCGTCGATGGGCCCGGCCAGGCGGGTGTTCAGCTCGGCGAAGCGGTCCCACTCGTCCATCCGGCGGATGCCGCTGCGGTTGGCCGTGAAATGGCTCCAGATACTGTCCCAGTCGTCGCCCAGGGAGGTGATGCCGGCCATGCCGGTGACCACTACACGTTTCATCAGCACAGCCCACCGTTCACAGCGAGGACCTGCCGGGTGATGTAGCCGGCCTCCTCGGACATCAGGAAATTCACCGCACCGGCCACTTCTTCCGGCGTGCCCATGCGCTGGGCCGGGATCATCTTGAGGATCTCCTCCACCGGCACCCGCTCATCGAGGATCTCGGTGTCGATCAGCCCCGGCGCTACGCAGTTGACCGTGATGCGGCGCTTGGCCAGCTCGATGGCCAGCGCCTTGGCGGCACCGATCACCCCGGCCTTGGAGGCGCTGTAGTTGACCTGCCCGCGGTTCCCCACCAGCCCCGACACCGAGGTGATGCAGACGATGCGCCCCGGCTTGCGGCGACGGATCATCGGCATGCTCAGCGGGTGCAGCACGTTGTAGAAGCCGTCCAGGTTGGTGCGCAGCACACTGTCCCAGTCCTCGTCGGTCAGCGCCGGGAAGGCGCCGTCGCGGGTCAGGCCGGCGTTGCACACCACCCCGTAGTAGGCGCCGTGGGCCTCCACGTCGGCCTCCAGCTGCTCGCGGCAGGCGGCGCGGTCGGAGACGTCGAACTGCAGCACCCGGGCGCTGCGGCCCAGGGCTTCGATCTCGGCCTTCACCGCCTCGGCCTCGTCGCGGCGCGAGCGGCAATGCAGCACCAGGTCGTAGCCCGAGCGCGCCAGGCGCAGAGCGATGGCGCGGCCGATGCCGCGGCTGGAGCCGGTGACCAGGATGGTCTCGGTCATGCTTGGGATTCCTCCAGGTAGCTCGCCACCTGCGGCGGACGGAAGACGTTGAGGCGGGCGAAGGCCTCGATGCCCGGCCCGGTCAGGCGGCATTCGAAGACGCCCATGCCGCTGTCGTCCTGCAGGGAGCGGGTAGCGGTGATGTGCAGGTCCACGCCGGCCGGGAAGCGGTCGACGTTGCATTGATAAAGGCGGGTGCCGAGCAGAAAGCCCAGCTCCACCGGCTGCCCCGCCTGGCGGGCCTGGCAGCCGGCATAGGCGGCGATGCTCTGGGCCATCAGTTCCACGCCGACCCAGGCCGGCAGGCTGCCGTCGTCCTGGGTGAACAACCCCGGGCGCACGGTCAGGCGGGTTTCCACGTCCTCGTCGCCGAAGCGCAGGACCTGGTCGATCAGGATCATGTCCCCGGCATGGGGGACCAGTTCGGCTATCGGCCAATCGCTCATGGCGCGTCTCCGAGAATCAGGCTGATGTTGCTGCCGCCGAAGGCGAAGGAGTTGCTCATCAGGCGGCGCGGGCGCTGGGTGGGCAGGCGCGAGGTCCCGTCCACCAGGCGCAGGGCCGGCAGCTCGGGGTCGGGCTCGCCGTCCCAGCGGTGGGGCGGCAGGCGGTGCTCCGGGTTCCATGGGCTCAGGGCCAGCCAGCAGAAGGCCGCCTCCAGGGCCCCGGCGGCGCCCAGGGTGTGGCCGGTCAGCGGCTTGGTGGACGAAGCCGGCACGCCCTCGGGGAACACCGCCGTGGTGGCCAGGCTCTCCATCGCATCGTTGTGCTGGGTGGCCGTGCCGTGCAGGTTCAGGTAGTCGATCGCCGACGGCTCCAGCCCGGCATCGGCCAGGGCCTGGCGCATCGCGCGCTGGGCCCCCAGGCCGCTGGGCTCGGGGGCGGAGATGTGGTGCGCATCGGAGCCGGCACCCGCGCCCAGCAGGGCGATGCCGCCGACGTCGCGTTCCATCAGGAACAGCGCCGCGCCCTCGCCGATGTTGATGCCCCGGCGGTTGCGCGAGAGCGGGTTGCACAGGCTGTCGGAGACCGCCTCCAGCGCGGCGAAGCCGTTCAGGGTCAGCCCGCACAGCGAGTCCACCCCGCCGCACACCACCGCATCGCACACCCCCAGCTGCAGCAGGCGGCGCGCGCTGAGCAGGGCCCGGGCGCTGGAGGTGCAGGCGGTGGAAATGCAGTAGGCCGGGCCGGCGCTGCCCAGCCAGGCCGCCAGGAAGGCCGCTGGCGCCACCAGCTCCTGCTGGGCGTAGCGGTAGTCCGCCGGCAGGGCGCCGGTGCGCAGCTGCTCACCGATGCCCAGGCTGGCTTCCTGGATGCCCGAGGTGCTGGTGCCCAGCACCACCCCCACCCGTGCCGCGCCATGGCGGGCCACGGCGGCGCGCAGTTCCGGCTCGATCTCCAGGGCGGCGGCCAGCAGCAGGCGGTTGTTGCGGCTGTCGCAGGCGGCCAGCTCGGCCGGCAGCGCCGGCAGTTCGGCGTCCACCGCGCCGAGGGTCAGGGTGCGCTCGGGCACCCAGTCGGCGTGGGGGCGCATGCCGGCGGTGTCGCCGGCCAGGAGGTTGCGGGCCACGGCGGCCTTGCCCTGGCCCAGGGCACAGACCAGGCCCAGTGCGTTGAGGGATGCGGTCATCGAGGCTCCTCGCCCGTCAGCGGGCTGATGCGGTAATGCGGTCCTTCGCGGCGTTGCAGGTCGAACTGCAGGGGCGTGCGGTAGGCCACCCGCCAGCGGCCATCCAGCTCGCGGCTGCCGTCGGCGCCCACCTGCTGGGGGATGCCGGCGTAGACGCGGGGCAGCGCCTCGGAAGGCACCAGCGCGTAGAGCAGCGCGGCGAACAGCTCGCGGGCTTCGGGGTTGGGCGGCAGCAGGCCGTCGTTGTGCCAGGCGCCGGCCTCCAGGCGCTGGCGCGCCAGGGGCACGCCCAGCGGGTCGAACAGCGACCAGCGCAGCACGCCGCCCTCGTCCTGCACCACCAGCAGCCAGTCGCGCTGCTCGCCCTGGGCCTCCCGTGCCACGTGCAGCGACAGCGGCAGCCCCAGCGGCGGCACGCGCGCCGGCACCGGGGTGGTCCCGGCACAGGCGGCCAGCAGCAGGCAGGCCAGCAGGGTCAGCGCGCGCCAGGTCATGCTGCCGGTGCCTCCAGGGGCTTGCGGGCCACCAGGTTCACCAGCGTCTCGTTGCGCTGCCCGGGCGGGGGCGGCGTGCGCAGGCCCCAGCGCTCCAGCAGGCCGAAGTCGCTGGAGCGGCTCCACCACAGGTACGGGTAGGAGACGTTGCGCGGCTCGAACACGAAGCCCTGGCCGCGCACCATCGCCTCGTACTCGGCGGCGGTGCGCTGCACGTGCATCGGGTGGCGGAACAGCCAGCGGATCACCCAGGTGTCGATGTAGTAGCGCGTGGACTCGGCGAACAGCAGGTAGCCGCCCGGCTTCAGCACCCGCCAGAACTCCGCCAGGGCGCGCTCCTGTTCCACCAGGTGGTGGAAGGTCTGGTGGCAGAACAGCAGGTCCACGCTGGCGTCCGGCAGCTGCAGTGCGGCGCAGTCGCTGGCCAGCAGCTCCACCGCCAGCCCCTGGCGCTCGGCTTCGGCGCGGGCGCAGTCGAGGCTGTGCGGGTCGGCGTCCAGGCCGATCATCCGCGACGGCGCGAAGGCGTCCGCCAGCAGGCGGAAGGACTTGCCCTGGCCGCAGCCGGCGTCCAGCAGCACCGGCGCCTCCGGCAGCGGCGCGTGGAACAGGCCCTTGAGGTCGTTGATCGCCACCCGCAGCACGTGGTGCTCCCAGGTGTGGCTCTGCAGGAACCAGAAGCCGAAGCGGGTTTCCTCGACGTAGGTGGCGGCGGCACGCTGCATGCTCATGCCCTCACTGCGCCGCGCACAGTTCGCTGATCATCCGCAGCCGGCGCTTGGGCTCGGCGACGAAGGGGTTGCGGGTGTCCCAGGCGTAGCCGGCGAGGATCGAGCAGATCATCCCGCGGATCTCCGGCGAGCCGCCCTGGTAGAAGATCACGTCCTGGAAGGTGCCCTCGTACCAGCCCTCCACATAGGCGCGGAAGGCGTCCACGCCCTTCTTCAGCGGCGTGGCGAAGTCGCTTTCCCAGTCCACTGGCTCGCCGTTCAACTGACGGTCCAGCAGGTTCGCCGCCATGCTCGACGAGCGCATGGCGATGGTCACGCCGGAGGAGAACACCGGGTCGAGGAACTCGGCCGCATTGCCCAGCAGGGCGAAGCCCGGGCCGTGCAGGGTCTTCACGTTGGCCGAGTAGCCACCCAGGGCGCGGGCCGGGGTGTCCCACACGGCATTGGCCAGCAGGCGGCGCAGGTTCGGCGTCTCGGCGACGAAGGCCTTCAGGCAGGCGTCCAGGTCCTCCGGGCGGTTGGCGTAGTGGCTGCTTTCACCCACCACGCCCAGGGAGCAGCGGCCGTTGCTGAAGGGGATCAGCCAGAACCACACGTCGCGGTACTCGGGGTGGATGGTGATGAGAATCTTCTCGCGGTCGAAGGCCGGGTCGTCGATGCGGTCCTCGATGTGGGTGAACACCGCCTGGCGCACCGGGAAGCTGGACGGCGCCTCCAGGTCCAGCAGGCGCGGCAGCACCCGGCCGTAGCCGCTGCCGTCGAGCACGAAGGCGGTTTCCACCTGGTACTGGCTGCCGTCCAGGCGCTGCACCGTCAGGCGCGGGCAGTCGCGGGAGAAGTCGGCGGCGATGATCTCCTCCTCGTAGCGGATCTCCACGCCCTGGCGTGCCGCCTCATCGGCCAGCAACTGGTCGAAGGGCGCCCGCTGCACCTGGAAGGTGCTGCCCTTGCCGGGGGTGAATTTCTCCCGGAAGTCGAAGTCGGTGTAGCGCTCGCCCCAGGCGAAGGCCGCGCCGTGCTTGACCTGGAAGCCGGCGGCCATGACCGCGTCGAGCATCCCCGCTTCCTCGACGAAGTCCAGGCAGTGGGACAGCAGGCTCTCGCCGATGGAGAAGCGCGGGAAGCGCTGGCGCTCGAGGATCAGCACGTCGTGGCCCTTGCGCTTGAGCAGGGCGGCGGCGATGGCGCCGGAGGGGCCGGCACCGATCACCACCACCTGGCGTTGCTGGACTTCAATGGACTTCATGGGGACTCCTTTCCGAAACGGTAGAGGGAACGGCCCGGGCGCGTTGGGTCAGGGCCGGCAACAGGGTGGCGATCAGTCCCATCAGCATCAGCGCGAAGTACAGCTGCGCGCTGATGATCTGCTGCTGGAACAGGAGGTTGAGGAAGACGATCTCGGTCAGCCCGCGGGTATTGAGCAGCACGCTCTGGCGCCATTTCGCCGGGCTCGCGGCCAGGCGGCCCTCGGCCCAGGACAGCCCCAGCCAGTTGCCCGCCAGCTTGCTCAGCACCGGCAGCACCAGCAGCGCACTGAACTGCACCCAGGAATAGCCCTGCCAGGCCGTGTGCCAGTCGATCTGCAACAGGCCGTAGGCGAGGATCAGCGGCACCGCCAGCCACACCTGCAGGGCATGGAACACCGCCACCGGCAGCGGCAGGCGGAAGGGCACGCGCAGCGCCGCCATCACCAGCAGGTAGGCGATGCCGAACACCAGGGCATTGAGCTTGAGCTGTTGCAGGGTCAGCAGCAGGGCGAAGAAGGCCAGGCTGTAGACCAGCGGCGCACGCACCCGCACCAGGTGCAGTGCCAGCGGCAGCAGCGCGGCCAGCAACGGCCAGAGCAGGGTGGTGGGCGCGGCGCTGCCCTGGGCCAGGCCGAACAGGCACCAGCACATCAGGTCCATCAGGATCGCCGCCTGCAGCAGGCGGCGGATGGTCGGCTCCGGGTAGCCCAGGTGGCGCAGGTAGAGGAACAGCACCGGGATCGCGGTGAGGGCGAACAGCAGCCCCACCGCCACGTTCGACAGCAGGCTCGCCGCCGGCAACAGCCAGGTGGCGCAGGCCAGGCCGCAGAAGAACGGCACGAAGAAGCTCGGCAGCGCGATCTTCACGCTGGCCGCCTCCAGGCGCAGGTCGATCACATCGCTGAGGATGTGCCCCAGCAGCAGGGTGAAGGCCACCCCGTACAGCGGCTTGAGCCAGGGCGCGGCGAGCACCTGGGCGTTGTCCAGGCCCACCGGCGCGGCCAGCCAGAGCATCACCAGGGGCAGGCCGAAGCTGGCCAGCAGCAACTGGCTGACGATGGGGATCAGCCCCAGCAGGCGACCCACCCGGGTGAACAGGGCGAACAGCCCCAGCAGGCCGATCCAGAACAGCACCAGGGTCATGCCGGCAGCTCCTGGCCGTGGGGCACGTCCGCCTGGGCCCAGGGCGCCAGCAGGAAGCAGAAGAACAGCCCGAGGCTGATGGTCAGGCCGAAATTGGCGATGGCCGGGGTCTGGCTCAGCAGCAGCAGGCCGAACGACAGCCAACTGGTCAGGCCCGACAGCAGCGTGCCCAGCAGGCTCACCGCCGCACCACCCACCGCCTCGCGCATGAGGATCGCGTAGTCCACGCCTATGGCCGTCACCAGCAGCAGCCCGAACAGGCTGAACAGCGTCAGCGGCTGGCCCAGCCAGCCGAGGCAGGCCAGGGACGCCAGCGCCGCCAGCAGCGGCAGCGCCACCACCCGCAGCGCGCCGCCGAGGCCGAAGGGCAGGCACAGCAACAGCAGGATCACCGCACAGGAGGCCAGCTTCAGCTCGGCCGCGCTGACCTGGGTGGCGGCGAACAACCGGTTCAGCTCACCGATGCGGTCCACCGCCTGCACGCCCTCCAGCCCGGCCGCGGCCTGCTCCAGCAGCGCCGGGGAGGCCGCGCCTTGCAGGCTGACGATGCCGGCCACCCGGCCCTGGGCATCCCGCCCCAGCCAGAGCGGCCGCCAGGCCTCGCCCAGGGGGCCGGCCAGGGCCGCCTCCAGGGGCAGCGGCGGGGTGTTCAGCAGGCGCGCGCGCTCGGCCTCCAGGGCGTCCAGCGGCAGGCCCAGGTCCAGCAGCGGCTGCCAGTGGGCGGGCAGGGCCTCCAGGGCCTGGTGCAGGGCCGCCAGGCGGCTGGGCGGTGCCGCCAGCTGGCTGAGGGCGCGGTAGCCCTGCAACTGGCCGTCGGCCACCGCCCGGTCCAGGCGCTCGGTGAGGGCGGCCTGGCGTTCCAGCAACTGGGCCTCGTCGGCGGCGCGCACCAGGAAGAACTGGCTGGTGGGCTGCAGGCCGGTGAGGCGGGCGATCTCGCGGGCTTCGTCCAGCAGCTGCGGCTCGGCGCCGAGCCACTGGCGCAGGTCGTTCTGCGGGCGCACCTGCCACACCCCGGCGGCGCAGAAGGCCAGCAGGGCCAGCAGCCAGGGCAGGCTGCCGGTGCGCGCCAGCAGCGCCGTGCGGCGGGCCAGCAGGCCCTCGGCCAGGCGCAGCGGCGCCGTCGGTGGGGCCAGGCGCAGGCCGCCGAGCAGGGCCGGCAGCAGGCACACCGAGCAGAGGTAGGCGGCCACCAGCCCGGCGGCGGAGAACACCGCGATCTGGGTCAGCGCCGGGAAGGGGGTGAAGGCCAGGGCCAGGTAGCCCACCAGGTTGGTGCCCAGGCTCAGGCTGAGGCCGGGCAGGGTGGCGCGCACCGCATCCCAGGCACGCCAGCGCGGGTCGCTCCAGCCCTTGCTGAGGTAGTGCAGCGGGTAGTCGGCGGCGACCCCGGTGAGGCTGGCGCCGAGCACCAGGGTCAGCGCGTTGATCTCGCCGAACACCAGCACGCAGGCGGTGCAGCCCGCGCCCAGGGCCAGGGCCACCGGCAGCAGGCTGAGCAGGGTGCGCGGGCGGCGGAACACCACCAGCATCAGCAACAGCGTGCCGAGGCTGGCGCCGCCGCCGATCAGCGCGATCTCGCGGCTGGCCTTGGCCTGGCCGGCGGCCGCGTGCAGCAGCCCGCTGGCGGCCAGCAGCCGGCCACCCTCGGCTTCCACCTGCTGGCGGGCCTGGGCCACCTGCCCGGCCAGCCAGGGCGGGGTCTGCATGTCGAAGGCGCCGTCACGGGTGCGCAGCCGCAGCAGCGCCCAGGTGGTGTCGCCGTCCTTCACCAGCAGCGCGCCGCTGGCCAGGTCGGCCCGCACCCGCCCGGCGGGCACCAGGGCCTGCTGGCCGAGGCCGGCCAGGCCCAGCCAGTCGTCCTCGGTGGCCACCAGGCCGGTGCTGGCGAAGGGGTCGAAGAGGCGTTCGGCGCGGGCGGCGACGAAGGCCTCCGGTTGCCGTTCCAGGCGCGTGCGGTCCGCTGCGCCGAGCAGCGCCAGGCGGCTGTCCAGCAGTTGCCGGCGCACGGCCGGCAGGTCGGCCTCCAGGCTCCACTGGGCACGCTCGATGTGCGGGTCGTTCTGCCAGCCCTGGCCCAGGCGCCGGGCCAGGTCGATGGCGCGCGCCGCGTCGGGGTGGCCCACCAGCAGCAGGACTTCGCGGTTGAGCGGCTCCTGCATGCGCTGCTCGGCCTGGCGCACCAGCGCATCCCCGGCGCCCTGGGGCAGCAGCGCGAGCATGTCGGCGGCCACCGGCGGGCCGTTGCGCCACTGCCAGGCGGCCAGCGCCAGCAGGCCCGCCAGGGCCAGCAGGAACAGGCGCGGCAGCAGGCGCTCAGCGCGCAAGGTCGGCGGCCTCGTCGGCGGTCAGGGTGTCGGCGGCCTGGCTGGCCGGCAGGCGCAGCAGGGTGCGGTCGCCCTGGGTTTCCACCAGCTCGATGCGCTCCACCAGGGCGCCCCCCTCGATGCGGATGGCGCTGAAGATCTGTTGCAGCAGCAGGGCGCGCGGCGCCAGGTGCAGGGTCCAGTGCTGGCTGTCGCCCTCCAGCGTCAGCGCGAAGTCACGCTCCAGGCCGCTGCGGTCGCCCTTGAGCACGGCGAGGAACAGCCGGCTCTGCTGGGCGGCGACGTCCTGGCCGGGCTGGGCCTGCCACTGGCCGTCCACGCGCCGGGCGATGCCCTGGTCGCTGATGCGGTAGTCCTGGCGCAGGGGCTTTTCCAGGCGCCAGAGCAGGCCGCCTTCGCGGGCCAGGGTGAACTGGCCGGTGCTGGTCAGGGGTTGCGGCAGGGCGCGCAGGTGCTTCTCCTGCACGAAGGGCCCGCGCACCACCGCCGGGGCGGCGAGGCGCTGGGCCAGCTGGTCGAGGTCGAAGGCCTGGGCAAGGCCGCTGGCCAGCAGCGCCGGCACCAGCAGCAGGGCCCGCAGCCAGGGCGCGCGGATCATGGCAGGGCGCGCTCCACGGCATCGGTGAACACCTTGGGCGAGGCCAGCTGCATCTCGCGGCTGGCGATCTCCACCGCCACCTGCACGCTGCTGGCGCGGGTCATGCGTTCGCCGGTCTCGGCGTCGGTGATCAGGTAGTTGATCTTCAGGCGGTTCTCCCACTCCACCAGGTCCGCCCGCACGCGGATGCGCTGGCCGAAGCGCGCGCCGCGCACGTAGCGCAGCTGCAGGTCGATGATCGGCCAGGCGTAGCCGGCGTCGCGCATGTGCCCGTAGTTGTGGCCGATGCGGTCCAGCAGGGCGCAGCGGGCCACCTCCAGGTACTTCACGTAGTGGCCGTGCCAGACCACTTCCATCATGTCCACGTCGAAGAACGGCACGAGGATCTCCACCTCGGCCTGGATCACCCCGGCGCTACGCATAGAGCCTCCAGTGGCGGGCGCGGATGCGCTCCAGGCACAGGCGCAGTTCGCCTTCCAGGGCGCGGTCCTCGATCACCGGCGGGAAGTCCCCGGCCAGTTGGCGGTGCATGGCGGCCAGGGGCGCGGGCAGGTCACGCTCGCCGGCGCGCTGGCGCAGCCATACGCCCTGGTTGGCGGCCAGCAGGGTGGCGGCGGCCACCTGCTCGGTCAGTTCCAGGCTGCGCAGGGCGTCGCGGGCGGCGATGGTGCCCATGCTCACCTTGTCCTGGTTGTGGCATTCGGTGGAGCGCGAGAAGACGCTGGCCGGCAGCGTGTTCTTCAGCGCCTCGGCGGTCCAGGCGCTGGCGCCGATCTGCACGGCCTTGAAGCCGTGGTTGATCATCGCCGTGGCCTGGGGCGCGCCGGAGAGGTTGCTCGGCAGGCCGTGGTTGTAGCGCACGTCCACCAGCAGGGCGAGCTGGCGGTCGAGCAGGTCGGCGACGTTGCCCACTAGGTTCTTCAGGCTGTCCATGGCGAAGGCGATGTGGCCGCCGTAGAAGTGCCCGCCATGCAGCACGCGCTCGGCCTCGGCGTCGATCAGCGGGTTGTCGTTGGCGCTGTTCAGCTCGGTTTCGATGAACTGCCGCAGCAGGCCCAGGCTGTCGGCCAGTACGCCCAGCACATGGGGCGCGCAGCGCAGCGAGTAGCGGTCCTGCAGGCGGTGCAGCGGCGCGGTCGGCGCGTCGATGGCCAGGTCCTGGCGCAGCCAGGCGGCCACCTGCATCTGCCCCGGGTGCGGCTTGGCGGCGAACAGGCGCTCGTCGAAGTGCTCGGGGTTGCCCTCCAGTGCCACCACGTTGAGCGCGGTGATGCGGGTGGCCAGTTGCAGCAGGTAGTCGGCACGGGCGTAGGCCAGGCAGGCCAGGGCGGTCATCACGGCGGTGCCGTTCATCAGCGCCAGGGCTTCCTTGGGACGCAGCACCAAGGGCTCCCAGCCCAACTCGGCGTGCACCTCGGCGGCGCTGCGGCGCTGGCCCTGGTAGACCACCTCGCGCTGGCCGGAGAGGGTGGCGGCCACGTAGGACAGCGGGGTGAGGTCGCCGCTGGCGCCCACCGAGCCTTCCTCCGGGATCACCGGCAGTACGTCGTGTTCGAGGAACGCCTGCAGGCGCTCCAGCAGCTCCACGCGCACGCCGGAAACCCCGTGGCACAGCGACTGCAGGCGCGCCGCCAGCACCGCGCGGGTGGCGGCCTCGTCCAGCACCTTGCCCAGGCCGCAGCCGTGGAAGGTGAACAGGTGGCGCGGCAGGGCTTCCACCTGCTCCAGCGGCACGGCCACCACGCAGGAGTCGCCGTAGCCGGTGGTGACGCCGTAGATCACGCCTTCCTTGTCCAGCAGGGTGTCGAGGAAGCGCGCGCCCTTGGCGATGCGCTCGCGCCAGGCGGCGTCGCCCTGCAGCAGGGCGGGGGCGCGGCGCTGGGACAGGGCCACGACGTGCTCGATGGACAGCGGCTGTTCGCCGAACACCACCGGTTCAGGCTGTTGTGTCGTCATGTTCGTTCCAGAACGGATAGAAGTTGAACCATTGCAGCGGTGCCAGCAGGCACAGCTCGCCCAGGCGTTGGGCATAGCGGGCCACCCAGGCCTCGATCACCGCGTCACGCTCGCCCCGGCGCCACTGCACCTGCTCGGCGAAGGGTTCGAGGTGGACCTGGTAGCGCCCGCCGATCTTCAGGCAGGTCATCAGGTTGAGCGGGCACTTGAGCAGCCCGGCCAGCAGCCAGGGCCCCTGGGGGAAGGCCGCGGGGCGACCGAGGAAGTCGACCCGGACGTTGCGACCGCCGTGCAGCGGCACGCGGTCGCCGGCAATCGCCAGCCACTCGCCGCGCTCCAGGCGTTCGCTCAATTGGAGCATGACCGCCGGGTCCAGCTCGCTGACCTGGATCAGCCGCAGGTGCGTGGCCCCGGCTTCGCCCAGCAGGCGGTTGAACTGTTCGGCATGGCGGGTGTGCACCAGCACGTTCATGGTCACCTGCTCGCTCAGCTCGGCCAGCGCGCGGCACACCTCCAGGTTGCCCAGGTGGGCGCCCACCAGCATCTGCCCGCGTGTGCTGCGCATGTGCTGGTGCAGGCCGCTGGGGTCGTGCAGGTCCACCTGGTCCAGGCCGATGCGCCCGCCCCAGATGTCCAGCTTGTCCAGGAGGGCATCGGCGAAGGCCATGAACTGGGCGAACACCGAGCCGAGGCTGGGCGCCAGTTCCGGGCGGCCGCTCCAGTCGGCCAGGCGCTGCTGGTAGTGGCGCGCCGCGCGGCGGGCCTTGCCGCCGAAGAGGAAGAAGTACAGGACGATCAGGTGCAGCAGCGGGCTGAGCACCCGCCGCCCGAGGCGCCGCGCGATCAGCGCGGTGAACTTCATCAGCAGGAAGCTGCCGCGCTCGCGCTGGTCGGCCCAGTGCTCGCGGCTCATCCCCGGCACCTGCGCCAGAGGATCAGCGGCGCGCGCAGCAACATGCCGAAGAACAGCTTGGCGTGCATCTTCGAGATCAGCGCGTTGTCGTGGAACAGGCGGAAGTGCGAGAGCCCGTCCAGCGGGTAGTGCACCTTGGTCGGCAGCCAGTGCATGGGCTGGTTGCGCCAGGCCAGGCGCACGAGGACCTCCGGGTCGAAGTCCATGCGCTTGCCGAGGCGGGTGGTTTCGGTGAGTGCCAGGGTCGGGGCCAGGGGGTAGACGCGGAAGCCGCACATGCCGTCGCGGATCGACAGCGACAGGCTGTTGATCCACACCCAGACGTGGGTCAGGTAGCGGGCGTAGAGGCGGCTCTTGGGCACGCTTTCGTCGTACTGCGGGTAGCCGCAGATCAGCTCGCCCGGGCGGGCCTGGGCGGCGGCGAGGAAGCGCTGCACGTCGGCGAGGTCGTGCTGGCCGTCGGCGTCCACCTGCAGGGCGTGGGAGAAGCCCAGCCGGCCGGCTTCGCGCAGGCCGGCCATGACGGCGCCGCCCTTGCCCTGGTTGACGGCCAGGCGCACCAGGTGGACGTCGGGCTGGGTGGCCAGCTGGTCCATCACCTGGGCGCAGGCGGGGCTGGAGGCGTCGTCCACCAGTACGCAGGGCAGGCCGTGCTGGCGCAGGGCGTCGACCACCAGGGGCAGGGCGTGCTCGTGGTTGTAGACGGGGATGACGGCGCAGGGCTTGAACGGGTTCATGTCGGCATCGGGTGGTGCGGGTTGGGTTCAGCGCCCGGTTCGTGGGCGAGTGTGCGTCGAGTCTCTGTTTCGCCTTGCCGGGCGAGTCCCTTTTCCAATCGCTGGGTCGCCAGCCCGGTGAAAAGGAATCCAAAAACTTGCCCCTGCATCCGGCCCCGGCTGCGCCGGGGTGCCCTCGCTCCCATCGTTGCGCCGGGAGCCCGGCGCGACAGGCGATCCACGGCCTGACACGCCTCTCGCGCAACGCCTGCATTCGGACCCCTGAAGGGGCGTTTGCCCCGCCCACCTTCTGAGCAGGGCACGAGCAGGTGTTCGCCGATCCAGAGCGGCAGGTTCATATCCACGGTTGAGAAGGCAGCGCTGGTGTTACGCATGGTCGGCCACCAACAGGATGCGCCCGGAGGAGCAGGCGGCTTCGCCGTTGCGGAAGGCGAAGTAGAGCTTGCCCTTGTCGGTGTCGAAGCGCAGGGACAGGTGCAGGCGGTCGCCGGGACGGACCAGTTGCTGGAACTTGAGGACTTCCATGCCGGCGAAGCGCGGGGGCAGGGCCATGACCTGGCGGGCGAGGTGCTGGGCCCAGTCGATCTGCACCACGCCGGGCAGCACGGGGGTGGCGGTGAAGTGGCCGGAGAAGTGGGCGAGGTCCAGGGGCACTTCCAGCTCCAGGCGCCATTCGCCGTCCTGTTCGTGGGCGCTGAGGGGTTCGACGCGGGTCGGGCGCGGGGCCTTGAGCTGGGCGTCCACCTGCACCTGGGGCAGTTTGCCCTGGCTGCTCCACGGCAGTTGCCGCACCAGGCGCCAGCGGCGCGGCAGTGCGATGGCTTCGCAGTGGCCGGCCAGGTGCTTGCGCAGGGTTTCGGTCAGGGCGCGGCGGCCTCCGTTGCGCAGGGCGTGCAGGCCCTGGGGCGAGAGGGCGACCAGGGCGCCGAGGAAGGCGCGGTTTTCCTGCACCACGCCCAGGCGCGCTTCGCCGACGAAGGGGTGCTCGCCGAGGGCCTGTTCCAGCATGGGCAGGGAGATGCGTTTCTCTTCCAGCTTGACGATGCGGTCGAGGCGCCCGAGCAGTTCGAAGCGGCCGTCGGCGTCGATGCGCACGGCGTCGGCGGTCTGCTCGCGGTGCCCCTCGGGCAGGTAGGGCGAGGTGAGGTGCAGGGCGCCGTCGGCGTCCTGGCCGACCGCCACGCCGGCGAAGGGCGCCCAGCGGCTGCCGCCCTGGCGCCAGGCGATGCCGCCGGTTTCGGAGCTGCCGTAGATTTCCGTCGGCCACTGGCCGAGGCGCTGCTGCAGGGCCTCGGCGGCGTCCGCCGGCAGCGCGCCGCCGGAGGAGAACACCCGGCGCACGGCGGCCAGGGCGGGCCAGTCGAGGTTGTCGCCCATGCGTTTGAGCAGGGCGGGGCTGGCCACCCAGGCGAAGCCGGCGGGCGCGGCGGCGAGGCTGGCGCGCTGGAGGTCTTCGGCGAAGGGCTGGGCGCGGCGCACGAAGGGGCGGCCGGCGGACAGCGGCCAGAGCACGCGGAACAGCAGGCCGTAGATGTGCTGGGCGGAGACGCTGGCGACCAGGGTGGCGCCGGCGAGGTCGGCGCCCCAGAGCGCTTCCAGGGCCTCTACTTCGTTGCCCAGCTGGCGCAGGGTCTTGCCGATCAGCTTGGGTTCGCCACTGGAGCCGGAGGTGCACAGGGTCAGCCGGCAGTGCTCGGGGTCGAGGGCGGCGGCGTGCAGGGCCGGGCCGTCGAGGCCGTCGAGGCTGTCGAGCCAGAGGTCGCAGCCGTCGGCCAGGCGCCGGCGGGTCTCGGGCTGGGCGTCGGCCGGCAGCAGCACGTCGACGCCGGCACGCCAGGCGCCGAACAGGGCGATGGCCAGGTCTGCGCCGTCTTCCAGGTACAGGGCCACGCGCTGGGTGCCGCGTGCCTGCAGGGCACCGGCCAGGGTCAGGGCACGCTGGGCGAAGCCGGCGTGGTCAAGGGCGGGGTCGAGTGCCACCGGGCGCCCGGGGTGGGCGTCGAGCAGCAGCTCCTGTGGGACGATCCAGGTCACGCGAATCTCCGTACACGCTGGCGCACCAGCCATTCCCCGGCGAACAGCAGCCCCATCAGCAGGTAGGCGATGAGGCCGGTATAGAGCGTCCACCAGGCCAGCGGCGCCCACAGGGTGAGGGCGGCCGCTACCAGGCCGTTGAGCAGGAAGAACAGGGTCCACACCGCCGTCACGCGGCGGGTGTAGCGCACGGCCACCTCGGGCAGCTCGGGCTCGCGCAGGCGGGCCAGGCGTTCCACCACGGGCATGCCGTGCAGCAGGCTGGCCCCGAACAGGCCGAGCAGCACGGCGCTCATCAGCACCGGGTACCAGCGCAGCAGGTCGGCCTGGTTGGCCAGCCCCAGCAGCAGGCAGAAGCCCAGGGCGGCGAAGGCCGTCAGGCGGCTGCCGGGGCGCTGTGCGCTGCCCAGGCTGCGGGCCAGCCAGAGGCCACCGAGCAGCAGGGCGAACAGGCGCGGCGAGAGGTGCTCCATGCCGTAGTACACGGCGAAGGGGTAGCCCAGCCCGGCCAGCACCAGCAGCAGCCCGACGAGCCGGCTCATTCGGCGGGGTTCACCAGGCGGTGCACGGCCTCGACCACGTCGCCCACGGTGCGCACGGCCTTGAATTCCTCGGCGGCGATCTTGCGCCCGGTCTGGCGCTTGATGTGGTCGATCAGGTCGACGGCGTCGATGCTGTCGATCTCCAGGTCTTCGTAGAGGTTGGCCTCCAGGGTGACGCGCTCGGGCTCCAGCTCGAAGAGCTCGACCAGGGCGTCGCGCAGGGTGGCGAAGATCTCATCACGGTTTTGCATCGCGGCCCCCTCAGGCGGCTTTCTGTGCCGACACGAAGGCCGCGAGGCTGGCCACGTTGGCAAAGTGTTTGCGGGTGTCCTTGGCTTCGGCGTCGATCTTGATGCCGAAGCGTTTCTGGATGGCCAGGCCCAGTTCCAGGGCGTCCACCGAGTCCAGGCCGAGGCCTTCGCCGAACAGGGTCTGCTCGTCGCCGATGTCTTGCGGGCCGATGTCTTCGAGGCCGAGGGCCTCGATGATCAGGTTCTTGATCTCAAGTTGCAGAGCGCTCATCCAGGCCGAGCTCCTTCATGAAATGGTGGTGGAGATGGTCGTTGAGGCGGCGCGAGGCGATCGGCGCCGGCCCCTGGTCGGCGAAGGCCTTGGGATCGATGTCCTGGCCGACGCGCAGATGGAAGTGGAAGCGCCGCGACGGGATGCTGTACCAGGGCTCGGCCTTGGTCAGGGTGGTGGGCGTCACACTGATGGTCACCGGGGTGACGATGCGTGCGCCGCGCAGGGCGATGGCGGCGGCGCCCCGGTGGAACTGCGGGGCCTGCCCCGGCGTGGTGCGGGTGCCTTCGGGGAAGACGATCAGGGTCTGGCCTTCCTCCAGCACGCGGGCGGCTTCGTCGAGCATGTCCATGCTGCCGCTGTTGCTGATGTACTGGGCGGCGCGGATCGGGCCGCGCATGCAGGGGTTGTCCCAGAGGCTCTGCTTGACCACGCAGTTGGCGTCGCGGATCAGGCCGATGAGCACCACCACGTCGATCAGCGAGGGGTGGTTGGCGATGACCATCTGCCCGGGGCGGCCCAGGCGTTCGGCGCCTTCCACTTCATAGGTGAGCACGCCGCTGCGGTGCATGAACTGCACGAACAGCCAGAACAGCCGGCTGGTGGTGGCGCGGGCGCGGCGGCGGTGGTCGGTGGCGTCGCCCGGCAGCAGCGAGAGCAGGGGGAACACGAGGATGCGCAGCAGCACCCCGCCGATGCCGAACAGGGTGAAGGACAGCGCGGTGGCGATCAGGCGCCACCAGTAGGGCGCGTCGGGACGCTCGACGCTGGCCGGGGTGAGGAAGCGCTCCGGTGCGTTCATCGGGCACCTGCCGTGCGGGCGGTGGGGAGCGGGGCGCAGGGGCTCAGGGTCGGTTGCGTTGCCAGGTCCATGTACGGCTCTTCCAATGATGCTGAATACGTGGCAGGTCCAGGTGCAGGGCCCGCAGCAGGCCCAGGGCATGGGGCCAGGCGGCGGGGGTGGCCTCCGCCGGGGCGGGGGCCAGGGTCAGCGACCAGTCGTGGCCGGGCACCAGGCGCAGGGCCAGGGCGTAGGCGAACGGCACGTCGTCGACCAGGGGGTGGTAGAGGTCCGGCGGGCTCTCTTCGGTGATCACCAGCAGCACCGCCGGTGCGCCGTCGGCCAGCAGGCCGGCCGCTTCCAGCAGGGCGTGTTCCAGGCCGTCGCCTTCGGCGGCCACGGCGGTCATCTCGCTGGTGTCGCCCCGCAGGATCGACCACTGGCCGATGACCGCGTTGTGCACCGAGAGGCTGAACTGGGTGGGCGAGAGCGGCTCGCCGCGCGCCAGGTCCTGCAGCAGCGCGAGGGTGCGGGGCGTTTCCCCGTGCCGCGAGGCGAACACCATGGGCACCTGCTCGCCGTCGCTCACCAGGGGCCAGGCGACGCTCATGGCCATGCGTGCCAGGCGCGACAGGCGGCGGCGTTGCATGGCCGGGAGGAAGGCGACATCGGGCTGGGCATCGACAAGATCGGGCAGGAAGGGCTCTGCGCACCAGGTACGCCAGGCGTCCACGGTTTCCAGGCCTGGGGCCCAGGCACGCCATTGTTCGATGCTGAAGTGAGTCACGCTGAAAGAGCTCTTTTCGGCCCCTGTCGGGCGTCCATGTCGACTGGCAATCGCTGACGGCAGAAGCCCGGTCGATGACGCCATAGCAAAGCGCCACATTATTTCAGTCCTACGGACCTATCTGCAAATTGCTGACACAAAATTCGGATGTAAGGCACAACTTCTGACGGGTGTGGAAAAGTCCTGCGCGTCCCTCGCCCTTGTCATGGGCTTTGCATAGAATCCGGGGTCTATTCCAAGGGACAGGGGGTGTGAGATGCGGCGAGTGGTGTTCAACCAGAAGGGCGGCGTGGGCAAGTCCAGCATCGCCTGCAACCTGGCAGCGGTGAGTGCGGCGGAGGGCTATCGCACCCTGCTGATCGACCTGGACGCCCAGGCCAACTCCACCCACTACCTGACCGGCCTCACCGGGGAGGACATCCCCATCGGCATTGCCGACTTCTTCAAGCAGACGCTGGCCTCCAGCCCCTTCACCCGCAAGGGCAAGGTGGACATCTACGAGACGCCCTTCGACAACCTCCACGTGGTGACCGCCACCGCCGAGCTGGCGGACCTGCAGCCCAAGCTGGAGGCCAAGCACAAGATCAACAAGCTGCGCAAACTGCTGGACGAGCTGGCCGAGGACTACGACCGCATCTACCTGGATACGCCGCCGGCACTGAATTTCTATACGGTTTCGGCGCTGATCGCGGCGGATCGCGTGTTGATTCCCTTCGATTGCGACAGCTTCTCGCGCAATGCCCTCTACGGCCTGCTGGCCGAGATCGAGGAGCTGAAGGAAGACCACAACGAGGACCTGGAGGTGGAGGGCATCGTGGTCAACCAGTTCCAGCCCCGCGCCACGCTGCCCCAGCAGCTGCTGGACGAGCTGGTCGCCGAGGGCCTGCCGGTGCTGCCGGTGAACCTGATGAGTTCGGTGAAGATGCGCGAGTCCCACCAGGTGTGCACGCCGCTGATCCACCTGGACCGCAGCCACAAGCTGACCCAGCAGTTCGTCGAACTGCACGACCTGCTGGACGCCTGACCTCCCACCGGGGCGCGTTGCGCGCCCCGTCTCCCCTTACTTGACGATCAGCACGTCGCACGGCGGGCGCTGCAGCAGGTGCAGCGCCTGGCTGCCGAGCAGGGCCTGGGCGACCATGCTGCGGCTGTGGCTGCCGAGGGCGACGAACTGCGGCTTGGCGGCGGCGATGCGCTCGTCCAGGGCGTGGGGCAGGGCGCCCTGGGTCACCTGCAGGTCGATGCTGGGGGTGTCCTTGACGTGGCCCAGCTCATCGGCCAGCAGGCGCTCCAGCAGGCCGCGCTGGGTGCCGACGTAGTCCCCGGCGGTGCCGGCCTTGGCCAGCAGGCGCCCGGTCAGCTCCATCACGTTCACCGCCGTCAGGCGGCCTTCCGCGCCCAGCAGCGAGCAGGCGGCGCGCAGCGCGTCGCAGGCGCACAGGGAGAAGTCCAGGGCCACCACGCCGCTGCGGTAGGGCTCGGGCTTCTCGCCCACCACCAGCAGCACGGGGATGGCCACGTGGCGGGTGACGCGCTCCAGGGTGGTGCCGATGAACAGTTCCGGTGCGTTGTGGTGGTGGTTGCCGATCACCAGCAGGTCGGCGCCGCTTTCCTCCACCTCTTCGAGAATCTGCAGGGCCGGCCGGCCTTTGCGCAGCAGCACCTGGGCGTCCAGGGCGCCGAGTTGTTCCAGGCGTTGCTGGAACAGCTTCTGGGCGCCGTCGCGCAGGTTCTCCTGCAGGGTGCTGGGCAGGTGGTCTTCAAGGACGTGCAGCAGTGTCAGGCGCGCGCCGTAGCCATGGGCCAGGGCGACGGCGCGCTGCAGGGCGAGGTCGGATTCGCGGCTCAGGTCGTGGGTGATGAGGATGTGCTTGAACATGGTGGCGGGAACCTCCTGTAAGGGCCTGTCGAGAAACTACCTGCGTTGTCATCGCGGCGTTGAAAGCAGGCTCAAACTGCTCATTTACACTGCGTAAACTGCGCGTTTTCGCCTGCTTTCGCCTTGCGCTGACTGCCTCGTCTACGTTTTCGGGGACGAGATTGGCGCTGCCGGAGTTAAAGCAGGGCGCCCACCGGGGCGCTCAGGCGAAGAGGCGCCACTGTGAGGCATGGCGCCGCGCGGCAATTTGATCCACGGCAAGGGCCCCGCGCGGTCAGTGGGCGCGCAGCTGGTACAGCCCCCGGCTCTTGGCCACCACTTCGCCGCTGGCGTCCACCAGGTCCAGCTCCAGCAGGTACTCGGCCTTGCCGGTCTCGCTGGCCTCGGCCTGGATGCGGGCGATTTCATCAGCGCCGAGTCGCGCCTCCACGGTGATGTCGCCGGTGGCGGGGCGGCGGAAGCGCAGGTTCATCTCCTTGACGATGGGGTAGAAGCGCCGGGTGTCGAAGCTGGTGAGGAACAGCGCGCCGCCGGGCACCTCGGCCAGGGTGAAGAGGGCGCCGGCATAGAGGGTGCCGATGTGGTTCTGGTTGCCGGCCAGCGGGGCCATCAGCTTCACGTAGCCCGGTTCCAGGGTCAGGGCCTTGAGGCCCATGCGGCTGACGAAGGCGATCTTGTCTTCGGTGAAGTGGCGGGCCATCTCTTCGTTGAATTGCATGACGAACTCCGGCTGGACGAATGCCTGGAGCCTAGTCGCTCATGCCCACCGGGCAATGACCGGCGCGGCCAGCGGGGGTGACCGAAACGCTCAGGGGAATGGGCTTCAACCGGGGCGATGGGCGGCGTATGCCGGATGCTCGGGCGCAGGCTCCCGGACTGAAGTCCGGGCTACGGCTCAGTGGCATGGGCTTCTACCGGGGCGATGGGCTTCGCCGAGCTCAGCCCATCCTACGAAGGTCGGTGCATGGCGAATGCCTTGGGTGCGGGTTCCCGGACTGAAGTCCGGGCTACGGGCTCAGTGGCATGGGCTTCTACCGGGGCGATGGGCTTCGCCGAGCTCAACCCATCCTACGAAGGCCGGTGCATGGCGAATGCCTTGGGCGTGGGTTCCCGGACTGAAGTCCGGGCTACGGCTTGGCAGGGCGCTCCGTAGGATGGGCTGAGCTGTGCGAAGCCCATCATTGCCGGCGTGCGCGTGGGCATCAGCCATTTCCCACGCGCTAACTGCCTTGCTGCTTCTCTGAGGTGCCCATAGCCTCCGTCCCCGGCGCCTAAGAAACGCTTACCCACGTAGCGGCCTGACCGCTCCCGATAGCCAGCGGCTTTTTTGTGCTTGCGGCACACTCGCGCACGCTCAAAACCTCTGCTTTGTCGGGAGTGGGCTAATACAAGACCCGAAAGGGAAATACGCCCGGCCTTCTACGTGGGGTTTCTTAACTCCCGACGCCAACAGCCCTGAGAAAGCTGTCAGACCACGTAGAGGTAATGGACATGCCCGATTCCCCCCGTCACGACGACGAAATCCTTATTCCTTCCCTGTTCACCCGTCATCGCCGCCAGCTCCGTGCGCTGTTGCTGGACGACGAGCCCTGGTTCGTCCTCAACGACCTGGCGCGGCTGATCAACCGCGTGCCGCTCGACGAGCGTGCGCCGCGCAACCTGGACCCGGACCAGCTGCAGCCCGCCTGGGTGCGCGACAGCCGTGGCGAGTACCGGCGGGAGCTGCTGGTGAGCGACTGCGGGGTTTATGCGTTGCTGATCTTCTACTACCACCCGGAGAACAGCGGCATCCGTCGCTGGATCAGCCGTGAGGTGATCCCGCGCCTGCGCGAGGCCCAGCACCCGGACGGCCTGCGGCCTTACCGCGATGTGGTGCAGTGGCAGGCGTGCCCGCTGGAGGTGTTGCGCTGGCAGGGCAAGGCCTGGGTCCACCTGGGTGATTGCCCGGTCTTGCCCCAGGCCCGGCCCCGGGTCATCGGCTGACCGACAGGCGCGCAACCTGCGGGGCGGGCGATGCGCCCCGTAGCCCGGACTTCAGTCCGGGGCCTGCCGCACGCCTGAACACCCGCGATGATGGGCTTCGCACAGCTCAGCCCATCCTACGGGTGCCTAGGCGATCCCCTGGCTCTTCAGCCAGCCCAGCAGTTGCGGCAGGGGCAGGGCGCCGCTCTGGCGGGCGATTTCGACGCCGCCCTTGAACAGGATGAGCGTGGGGATGGAGCGGATGTTGAGCTGCCCGGCCAGTTGCCGGTTGGCTTCGCTGTCCAGCTTGCCCAGTCGGCAGCGGCCCTGGAGCTGGGTGGCGGCTTGCTGGTAGGTGGGGGCGAAGGCCTTGCAGGGGCCGCACCAGTCGGCCCAGACGTCCACCAGCAACGGCAGGTCGCCGCGCAGCTGCTTGGCGAAGGTGGCTTCGCTGAGGTCGAAGGGGCTGGCCGGCAGCACGGCGGCCTTGCAGTGGCCGCAGCGGGGCGAGTCGCCCAGGCGGTTGGCGGGGATGCGGTTGAGGCCGGCGCAGTGGGCGCAGGGAATCATCAGGGGGTCGGTCATGGTCGGCTCCGGATCAGGTTTCCCTGATCTGGAGCCGACCGGCCGAATATCAAGCCCGCGCGTCAGCCGCGCGATGCCTCCAGGGCCTGGCCGAGGTCGGCGAGGATGTCGTCGATGTGCTCGATGCCGATGGACAGACGGACCATGTCGCGCGGCACGCCGGCCTTCTCCAGCTCTTCGTCGTTGAGCTGGCGGTGGGTGGTGGAGGCCGGGTGGCAGGCCAGGGACTTGGCGTCGCCGATGTTCACCAGGCGCACCACCAGGTTGAGGGCGTCGATGAAGCGCGCGCCGGCTTCGGCGCCGCCGACGATGCCGAAGGAGAGGATCGCCGCCGGCTTGCCGCCGGTGTAGCGCTGGGCCAGTTCGTGCTCGGGGTGGTCCGGCAGGCCGGCGTATTTCACCCAGGCCACCTGCGGGTGGGCCTGGAGGAAGTGGGCGACCTTCAGCGCGTTCTCGGTGTGGCGCTCCATGCGCAGGGCCAGTGTTTCCAGGCCTTGGAGGATGAGGAAGGCGTTGAACGGCGACAGGGCGGCGCCCATGTTGCGCAGCGGCACCACGCGACAGCGGCCGATGAAGGCGGCGGGGCCGAAGGCTTCGGTGTAGGTCACGCCGTGGTAGGAGGCGTCCGGGGTGTTGAGCAGCGGGAAGCGTGCCTTGTGCTCGGCCCAGGGGAACTTCCCGGAGTCGACGACGATGCCGCCGATGCTGTTGCCGTGGCCGCCGATGTACTTGGTCAGCGAGTGCACGACGATGTCGGCGCCGTGCTCGAAGGGGCGGCAGAGGATGGGCGTGGCGACGGTGTTGTCGACGATCAGCGGTACGCCGTGGCGGTGGGCGGCGGCGGCCAGGGCGGCGAGGTCGATGATGTTGCCGGCCGGGTTGCCGATGGATTCGCAGAACACGGCCTTGGTGCGCTCGTCGATCAGCGCTTCCAGGGCGGCGATGTCGTCATGGGCGGCGAAGCGCACCTGGATGCCGGAGCGCGGCAGGGTGTGGGCGAACAGGTTGTAGGTGCCGCCGTAGAGCTTGGCCACCGAGACAATGTTGTCGCCGGCCTCGGCGACGGTCTGGATGGCGTAGGTGATGGCGGCCATGCCGGAGGCCACGGCCAGGGCGCCGACGCCGCCTTCCAGCGCGGCGACGCGCTTCTCCAGCACGTCGTTGGTGGGGTTCATGATGCGGGTGTAGATGTTGCCGGCGACCTTGAGGTCGAACAGGTCGGCGCCGTGCTGGGTGTCGTCGAAGGCGTAGGAGGTGGTCTGGTAGATCGGCACGGCCACGGCCTTGGTGGTCGGGTCGGGGCTGTAGCCGGCGTGGATGGCAAGGGTTTCCGGTTTCATTGGGCCTGCGTTCCTTCAGGGTGCGATGGAGGTGCGCAGCATGGAAAACGCCGGGGCCCCGGGTCAATGACCTGAGGCAATCGGATTCGGGCGTTTTTAGACCGAAAAGCCAGGGAGTTAGATCGCCTCAGCGCAGCGCGATGTAGATGTTGAAGGCGCTGATGAGGGTGATCAGGGTGCCGACCAGGGTCAGCAGGGTGCGCGCCGGCAGCTTCTTGCACAGCAGGGCGGCGAAGGGCGCGGCGAACAGGCCGCCGAAGACCAGGCCGGCCACCATGAACCAGGTGTTCAGCTCACCTGCCAGGAGGATGAAGGAGGTGGCGCTGGAGATGGTCAGGAAGAACTCGGCGAAGTTCACCGAGCCGATGGTGGTGCGCGGGTCGCTGCCCGAGCCCAGCAGGCTGCTGGTGACCACCGGGCCCCAGCCGCCGCCACCGGCGGCGTCGACGAAGCCGCCGAACAGCGCCAGCTTGGCCACGTGCTTGGGCGCGCGGCGCTGGGCGACGTGGCGGTAGGCCTTGCTGAGGATGTACAGGCCCATCAGCAGCAGGTAGGCGGAGATGAAGGGCTTGAGCACGGCGCCGTCGAAGGAGGTGATCAGCACCGCGCCGAGCACGGCGCCGATGATGCCGGGCAGCAGCAGGCGCAGGAACAGGGACTTGTTGACGTTGCCCAGCTTGACGTGGGAGATGCCGGAGAGGCCGGTGGTGAACACTTCGGCGATGTGCACGCTGGCGCTGGCCGCCGCCGGGGAGGCGCCTGCGGTGAGCAGGAAGGTGGTGGCGGTGATGCCGTAGGCCATGCCCAGGGCGCCATCCACCACCTGGGCGAGGAAGCCCACGGCGACGGCGCTCCAGAAGCTGGGGCTGGTGAGGGCGCGTTCGATGATGTCGAGGCCGGTTTCGCCGCCGTGGTCACCGAAGAACAAGCGCCAGGCGAGGAAGCCGAGCAGGCTCACGAGGATCAGCACCGCGACCCACATCGCGGCGCGCAGCACCGGGTGGTTGTCGGGGTGGGTGACGAAATCCTCGACGGGGGGGATGCCGAGCGCCTGGTGTTCGTTGTTGACCGGGCTCTGGCTGAGGTCGAGGTTGCGGATCTTCATGAGGGGTACGGCGCCTGACAGTGGGTGGTAGAACAGGCCGGAATAAACAGGCGGCGAAGATAAGCGGCTTTGCTTAGAGAGTCTAAGAAGATTTCCGCAGGTTCTTATTCCATTTGATTTGAAGGGGCATTGGCCACCGGGCTGTACCGGCCCATCCCTCGGCAACTGTATGCGCCGCCCGTTGCGGGCCCTGGGCTAGGCTGGGGGCCATTTTCCGGGAGGTGTGTATGAAGGTGCTGGGTGTTCTGGGCGGGATGAGCTGGGAGTCGACCCTGAGCTACTACCGGCTGCTCAACGAGGGGGTGCGTGCGCGCCTGGGTGGCCTGCATTCGGCGCCGCTGCTGGTGCATTCGGTGGACTTCGCCGGCATCGCCGCGCTGCAGGCCGGTGGCCGCTGGGACGAGGCCGGCCAGCGCCTGGCCGAGGCGGCGCAGGGGCTGGAGCGGGCCGGTGCCGGGGCGCTGCTGCTGGCCACCAACACCATGCACAAGGTGGCTCCGGCCCTGGAGGCGGTGCTGGCGATCCCGCTGCTGCACATCGGCGATGCGGTGGGCCACAGCCTGCAGGCGATGCGGGTGGACAACGTGGCCCTGCTGGGCACCCGCTTCACCATGCAGGAAACCTTCTACCGCGAGCGCCTGGCGCAGCGCTTCGGCATCCGCGTGCAGGTGCCGGGGGCGGAGGCGATGACCGAGGTGGACCGGGTGATCTACGAGGAGCTGTGCCAGGGCCGCTTCCTGCCGGCCTCGCGGGACTTCTACCTGGCCGAACTGGAGCGCCTGCGCGCGGCCGGCGCCCAGGCGGCGATCCTCGGCTGCACCGAGATCGGCCTGCTGCTGGAAGGCTGCGAGGCGCCGCTGCCGCTGGTGGACAGCACCGAGCGGCACGTGGCGATGGGGCTGGAGTGGTTGCTGGCGTCCTGAAGCACTCCAGGAGGCTGAGTCACCCTCTTCTGCTGTGAATCTCCAGGGCTTCGCAAGCACCCGATCCCTGCCCCTCTCCGGAAGGGAGAGGGGAAAATCCGAAGCGCACCATGAAGTCCTACTGGGCTCGGGGGGTGGTGCAGGGACACTGCCCCTTCAGGAGGCCGAGTGCAGTCGTTGCGCAGGGGGACGAACGGCATGGATGCCGTGAGAGGCGCGCCAGGCCATGGATGGCCCATCGCGCCGGCCCCCGGAGCAACGATGGAGCGAGGGAAGTCCCGCGAAGCGGGACCCGGATGCTGGGGCGAGCCTTTTTGGTTTCTTTTTTGGCGACTGAAAAAAGAAACTCGCCCGGCAAGGCGAAACAGGCGACATCAATTGAGCCCAAGCGTCTGCTTGTTCTCCTGATGCATTTTTCAGGAAGAACAACTGATCTCCAGGTGCTTGCCCCACTCCGGCGGGCGTTCGGCGTAGCGCTCCATGCCGGGCTGTTCGTCGAAGGGGCGGGCGAGCACGGCGTGCAGCTGGCGCACTTCGCTGTAGTCCCCCTGCTCGGCGGCCTCGATGGCGCGCTGGGCCAGGTAGTTGCGCAGTATGTAGCGGGGGTTCACGGCGTGCATGCGCTGGCGCCGCTCGGCCGGCTCGCCACCGTCGCGTGCTGCACGCTGGCAGTAGTCGGCGGCCCAGGCGTCGAAGCCGGCGAGGTCGACGAACTCGTTGCGCAGCACGGCCACGGCCTGCTCCGGCGCGTCTTCGCCGAGGCGGCGGAAGAAGCCGGTGTAGTCCACCGCGCTGGTCTGCATCAGTTGCAGCAGGCGCTGCACCCGGTCGGCGTCGTCGTCTTCGGCGCGGGTCAGGCCGAGGCGGCGGCGCATCAGGTCCAGCCAGTGGGCCTGGTACAGGGGCAGGAACAGGCCGAGGGTTTCGCGCAGTTCGTCCACCTCCACCTGGGGCGTGAGGGCCTGGGCGAGGGCGGCGAGGTTCCAGTGGGCGATGGGCACCTGGTTGCTGAAGCTGTAGCGGCCGCTGTCGTCGGAGTGGTTGCAGATGTGGTTGGCGTCGAAGTCGTCGAGGAAGGCGTAGGGGCCGAAGTCGAAGGTGATGCCGAGGATCGACATGTTGTCGGTGTTCATCACGCCGTGGCAGAAGCCGTAGGCCTGCCAGCGGGCGATGAGTTCGGCGTTGCGCTCGACGATTTCGCGGAACATCGCCGCCCAGGGGCGTTCATGGCCCTGCAGGTGGGGGAAATGGCAGGCCAGGACGTGCTCGCCGAGGGCCTGCAGCTGCTCGTGCTGGCGGGTGTAATAGAAGTATTCGAAGTGGCCGAAGCGCACGTGGCTGGGCGCCATGCGCAGCAGGGTGGCACCGGTCTCGCGGCGCTCGCGGTACACCGGGGTGCTGGAGCCGATCACGCACAGGGCGCGGCTGCTGGGGATGCCGAGGGCGTGCAGGTGTTCGCTGGCGAGGAATTCGCGGATGGAGCTGCGCAGCACGGCGCGGCCGTCGCCCATGCGCGAGTAGGGCGTCTGCCCGGCGCCCTTGAGGTGCAGGTCCCAGTGCTCGCCGGCCTGGTTGACCACTTCGCCCAGCAGCAGGCCGCGACCGTCGCCGAGGCGCGGGTTGTAGGCGCCGAACTGGTGGCCGGAATAGACCATGGCCCGGGGCGCGGCGTCGGCCCAGAGGCGGTGCCCGCCGAACAGTTCGGCGAACAGCGGGCTGTCGGCTTCGGCCGGGTCCAGGTCCAGCAGGGCCAGGGCGGCGGGGCTGGCCACCACCAGACGCGGGTCGTCCAGCGGGTCGGGCAGCACGTCGGTGGAGAAGGCGTCGCCGAGGCGGGCGAAGCGGTTGTCGAACTGCAGGGCGTCGAGATTTTTCATGGCGGCAGCTTGTCACGGCCCGGAGGCGGGGGAAACCCGTGGGGACCGACGGTCCCCACGGGGCGGGGTCAGGGCGCGGCGGGGGCCTCGTCCTCGGCGGCAGGCGCGGGGGCGGGCGGGAGCTTGCGGCTGAGGGTGACGTCCATCTTCGGCACCGAGGAGATGTTGATGCCGTGCTCCTGGAACAGCTGGTCGATGCGCCGGTTGAGTTCGTCGGTGGCCAGGCCCCGGTCGCCCAGTTCGCGCACGTACACCTTCAGCTCGTGCTCCAGGGCGGTGGCGCCGTAGGTCTTGAGCTGCACGCTGGGGGCCGGGTCGCGCAGCACGCGGCTGTTCTCCTGGGTGGCCTGCAGCAGCAGCTTGCGCACCAGCTCCAGGTCGGCGCCACGGTTGACGTTGTAGATCAGCACGATGCGGGTGACGGTGTCGGTCAGCGTCCAGTTGATCAGCTGGCTGGTGAGGAAGGTCTGGTTGGGGACGATCACTTCCTTGCGGTCGCTGTCGGTGATGTGGGTGGCGCGGATGCGGATCCGGTTCACGGTGCCGGTGACGGTGCCGATGGTCACCAGGTCGCCGATGCGCACGGGGCGCTCGAACAGCAGGATGAGGCCGGAGATGAAGTTGGCGAAGATCGCCTGCATGCCGAAGCCGATGCCCACGGAGAGGGCGGCCACCAGCCATTGCAGCTTGTCCCAGCTGACCCCGAGGGTGGACAGCGCGCTGACGAAGCCGAGCCCGGCGATGGCGTAGGAGAGCAGCGTGGTGGTGGCGTAGGCGCTGCCCTGGGCGAGCTTCATGCGCGAGAGCACCAGCACTTCCAGCAGGCCCGGCAGGTTGCGTGCGAGCACGACGGTGATGCCGGCGATGATCAGCGCGCCGAGTACGTCGAGCAGGCTGATGGGCACCTGGGTGGCGGCGTCGCCGGTGCCGGCGCCGTACTGGTAGAGGGTGATCTGGTCGAGGTAGGCGAACACGGTGATGAGGTCGGCCCAGACCAGGTACATGCAGGCGATGAAGCCGCCCAGCAGCGCCAGGCGGATCAGCCGCAGGGACTGCTGGTTGACCTGCTCGATGTCCAGCACCGGTTCTTCCACCGCGACTTCCTCGCCTTCGGCGTTCTCCTTGGTCTGCGCCTGGCGCTTGGCCAGGGCGCGGGCGTAGGCCAGGCGGCGGGCGGCCACGGCCAGGCCCCGGACGAAGGCGGCTTCGATCAGCAGGGCGAGGATCAGCAGGTAGAGGGTGTTGATCAGCCGGTCGGTGAGCTTGAGCGAGGTGTAGTAGTAGCCGAAGCCCACGGCGACCATGAAGGCCAGGGGCAGCAGGGTGAAGGCGATGCCGATCAGCAGGCGGAAGGGCGAGGTCTGCTCGCGCATCGGTTCGGCCAGCAGCAGGTTGCTCAGCACCAGGGCCATCAGGGCGTAGCAGGTGAGCACGACGATGATGCCGATGACGTCGTCGGCCAGGGCCTGGGGCTGGTGCTCGGCGACGGTCACTACGGCCACCAGGGCCATGACCACCACGCCGAGGCGGCGGATCTGCTTGCTCAGCAGCGCCACCTGGGGGCGCGGCCAGCGGAAGTGCAGCTCGGCGACGCCGCCCGGGGCGAGGATGCGGTACAGGGTGTAGAACACCAGCCAGGCCAGGGCCATCTCCAGCAGGGCGGAGCCGAGGGTGGCGTTCTGGCCACGGGCGTCGATGTGCAGGGCCAGGCCGCAGAGGGCGAGGAACAGGGTCACCGGCAGCGCCAGCAGCACGTTGAGCAGCAGCGCCAGGGGCGTGTGCATCTGGCTGTCACGCTTGTAGTGGCCGATGTCGCGGTGCAGGTCGTTGAGCTTGCTGTACAGCCAGCCACGCCGCCAGAGCAGGGCGCCGATCAGCAGCAGCAGGGGGATGAACAGCCAGGGGCGGTCCACCAGGCCTTCCCAGAGTTCGGTGACGCCTTCGCCCCAGGGCAGTTCGGCGAGCTGGGTCTTCAGGTGCTGCGGGGCGCCCTTGAGCCAGGCCAGGTCCAGCGGTTTGTTGCTGGGGATCCAGAACATCTGCTCTTCGAGGGTGTTGCGCAGGGCCTGGGCGGTGGTGGCGAGCTGCTTCTGGTTGAGCTGCAGGGTGATGGATTCGTTGAGCAGGGCGTTGAGCTCGCGGCCCAGGCGGTCGAACAGTTCGACCCGGGTGGTGGCCAGGTCCAGCAGGGTTTCGCGCAGGTCCGGGGTGACCTGCTCGGGCGGCTGGCGGGCCAGCAGGTTGTCGACGTAGTCCTGCGGGTTGCCCATCTTGTCGCGCTGCTGGCCCAGTTCGAACTGGTAGAGGCGGATGTCGGCGATCTCGTCGGCGAGGTTGGCGTCCAGGCGCAGGTGCGGCAGGGCCTGCTTCTGCTGGTAGAGGATCTTGGACAGCAGCAGGCTGCCCTTGAGCACGCTGATCTGCTCTTCCAGGGCCTGGTCGGCCTGGCTGAGGGTGTCCAGTTGCTGGCGGGTCTGCAGGTTCTGCTGGGTCAGTTCGTTGAGGCGGTCGGTGGAGCGCAGCAGGTAGTCGGAGAGCTTGAGGTTGGTGGCGCTCTCGGCGGCCAGCAGGCTGTCGGGGGTGGCCTTCTGGGCCTCGCGGGAGAGTTCGGCGACGGTCTGCTCGGAGCTTTCCCTGCGCTTGATGTTGATCAGCGACTGCAGGTCCTGGCTTTCCTGCTCCAGGCGGTGGGTGCGTTCCACCATCAGGTCGCGGCGGCTGTTGCCCAGGTCCTGCAGCAGACTGTTGCCGGCCAGTTCCTGGCGGCGCAGCTGGGTCTGGGCTTCGAGGGCGGCCAGTTCGGCGTTGTACTGGTCGCGCAGCTCTTCGCTGATGGGCTTGCCGGCGTCCTTGCCGACCTTGAGCAGGGCGTTGAGCTGCTGGGTGCGGGCCTGGTTGCTGCTGATCTCGGCCTGGGCGCGCTCGGGGCGGGTCTGGGCGGTGATGATCAGGCTGTTGGCTTCGGCCAGTTGCTTCTGCCCGTCGGAGAGCTGGGTGCTGCGCTGGCTGAGCACCTGCTCCAGCTGGGCGAGGCTGGACTTGGCGTAGCGCTCGCTCACCGGCACCTGGCGGGTGGCCTTGAGGCGGGCCAGCTCGCGCTGGGCGTCGCTGATCTGCCGGGGGGCCTCGGCCAGCTGGCGCTTGAGGTCGGCCAGGCGCTTTTCGCTGTCGGCCTGGTTCTCCAGCAGGGTGAGGGTCTGTTCGAGGATGGCCTTGAGGGCCTTCTGCTCGGCCTCCGGCAGCTTGCGGTCGGCGAGGGTGTCGAGGCTCTGCTGGACTTCGGAGCTGCTGGGCGGGGCGGCGGCGTGGGCGCCGGGGCCGAGCAGGCAGAGGCTGAGCAGGGCGGCAGTGAGTAAGGGGCGCAGGGAGGGCATGGTCGCGTGGGGCGGCTCTGGTTGGTTGCGGTGAATCTTATGCCAGCGTGGCGGGCCGGTTGTGGTGCCCGGTCACGCGGCGTTGATCAGGTCGCTGCTGCCGGCAGCAGCTTAGCTGCAATCGTCGTGATCAGAGGAACAGGCCCGGTCCGGGGCGGGCGTGACCTTCGGGGAATCTGACGCCGACCTTGCGCACCTTGTTCCCTTCCATCAGGGCGACGGTCCAGGTCAGGCCGTTCCACTCCACCTGGTCGCCCACCACCGGCTCGCCGCCGATCTCGTGGGCGATGAAGCGGCCCAGGGGCTGGCTGCCGTCGATGTCGTCCAGGCGCAGGCCGTAGAGCGCGGCCACGGCGGACAGCTGGGCGTCGCCTTCGAGGACGAAGTCGCCGAAGAAGCGCAGGTCCAGGCCGCGCTGGGGGGCCTGGCTGAACAGTTTGCCGAGGCCGGGCAGGTCCTGTTCGTGGCCGACCACGCAGAGGATGTCGCCGGCTTCCAGCACGGTGGAGCCGGAGGGGTGCAGCAGTTCGGTGCCGCGGAACAGGGCGGCGATGCGGGTGCCTTCGGGCATCTTCAGTTCGCGCAGGGCGGCGCCGATGCACCACTTCTCGGCACCCAGGCGGTAGACGAACAGCTCCCACTCGCTGGTGGGGTGCACCTCCAGCCCGGCGCGGGAGATGGGCGCCGGCTCCGGCGGTACCGTCACCCGCAGCAGCTTGGCCGCCCAGGGCAGGCTGGTGCCCTGCAGCACCAGCGATACCAGGACGATGAAGAAGGCGACGTTGAAGAACAGCTGGGCGTTGGGCAGGCCGGCCATCAGCGGGAACACCGCGAGGATGATGGGCACCGCGCCGCGCAGGCCGACCCAGGCGATGAAGGCCTTTTCGCGGTTGTGGAAGGCGCGGAAGGGGATCAGCCCCACCGCCACCGACAGCGGGCGGGCGACGAGGATCATCCACAGCGCCAGGCCCAGCGCCGGGACGATGATGGGCAGCAGGTCATGGGGGGTGACCAGCAGGCCGAGCACCAGGAACATGCCGATCTGCGCCAGCCAGGTCAGGCCGTCGAGCATGTGCAGGATGCCGTGGCGCGAGCGGATCGGGCGGTTGCCGAGGAACAGGCCGAACAGGTACACGGCGAGGATGCCGCTGCCGCCCACGGCGTTGGTGACGGCGAAGACCAGCAGGCCACCGGCGACCACCAGCAAGGGGTAGAGGCCGTTGGCGAGGGTGAGGCGGTTGATCAGCTGCAGCATCAGCCAGCCGCCGCCCAGCCCCAGCAGGGCGCCCAGGCCGAACTGCTGGGCGATGTGCACCGGGAAGCTCCAGCTGAAGCCGGTCTCGCCGCTGCTGAGCATTTCGATCAGGGTGATGGTCAGGAACACCGCCATCGGGTCGTTGCTGCCGGACTCGATCTCCAGGGTGGCGCTGACCCGCTCGTTGAGCCCGCGCCCGCCCAGCAGGCTGAACACCGCTGCGGCATCGGTGGAACCGACGATGGCGCCGATCAGCAAGCCTTCCAGCAGGCTCAGGTTGAACAGCCAGGCGGCGGCCACGCCGGTCAGGCCGGCGGTGATCAGCACCCCGATCGTGGCCAGGGACAGTGACGGCCAGAGGGCCACGCGGAAGGTCGCGACGCGGGTTCGCAGGCCGCCGTCCAGCAGGATCACGGCCAGGGCCAGGTTCCCCACCAGGTAGGCCTGGGGGTAGTTGTTGAAGACGATGCCGCCGGGCCCGTCGTTGCCGGCGAGCATGCCGACCACCAGGAAGATCACCAGGATCGGGATGCCGAAGCGCGAGCCGAACGCGCTGACGAGGATGCTCATGCCCACCAGCAACGCGCCGATCAGGAACAGGCTGTTGATGGTGGTTGCATCCACGTTGGCGGAACTCCTGCAAAGGGGGTACGAGGGCGGGGCGAAAAGGTGCATGCAGCGTGCATGCCAGCCGGATTCTAACCTGCCGACCGCAACGGCCCGCAAGCACAGTTTGGCCATGATCCGCAGGTTTTTTGGAACGGGTCTGACGGGCGCGGGGACGTTTTCGACTTGTTGGTCGGCGTGTTGGGCCGTGGGGCGGATGAGTGGGTTCCGCAGGGCGGGGGACGTTCTTCCCCTCGCTGTCGGTTGCTGTACGGGCGATCTCAAGGCTTCTGGGACGTTTCCAGGTATTCATCCTTGCCCATGACCGGGCTGGCGGTGAGGCGTATGTGCTGTTGAAGGCTGAAGACTGACCGCGAGCCATAAAAAAGCCCCACATGTGCGCGGGGCGTGAAAGGTCCGGTTGGACTCAGAACCAGTCGGCTTGCATGCCCAGGCAGGTGTCGTCGCGGGCTTCGAGGATGGCCAGGGCGTGGTGGACGCCGGGCACTTCCCAGGTGAGGAAGAAGCGGGCGGCCTGCAGTTTGCCTTTGTAGAACTCGGTGTCGGCGGGTTGCCGTTGGCCAGGCCTTCCTGCGCGCGGATGGCTTGTTCCAGCCAGCGCCAGCCGATGACGGCGTGGCCGAAGCTGTTGAGGTAGAGCGCGGAGTTGGCCAGGGCCTGGGCGACCTTGCCCTGCATCAGGTCGCCGAGCAGGGCGAGGGTGACGCTGGAGAGGCGGGCGAGCAGTTGCTCCAGCGGTTGGCGCAGGGCGTCCAGTTCGCTGTGGGCGGCGGCGCGCTGGCAAGTCTCGTTCATCAGGCGCTTGTGATAGCGGCTTTGCTCAGAATTTGGCCAATAAAATGGGCGTTCCGGTTGAGGCGCCTACCAACCTAGTTTGGGCTTATTGTGATGGGAAGATGGTGGTTGCGCGGCGCGCATCATTAGATAAAAGATCTCCACTGTAAATACGCCAGATCTTTTGAAGCAAGGTAAGTTCAAGTATTCAGTCCTAGGGGACCATAATGGAAAAAATGTCTTCTCTTGCATGTGAGGTGTGTGGCGGACGCTTAGAGGCTTTTAATGAGGGAAGTGCTCAAGGTTTAAAGTGTGTCAATTGTGACTGGTCATTGGTTACTACGCAGATTCCAGAAATCAGGGTTGATGAACAAGAATATTATGTCCTCTGTGATGGGGGGGTTAAGAGCGTGGCTCATATAAGAGCTGTTGCTGAAGTGTCAGGCCTAAATTTTTTGGAGGCTAGAAAGGCTCTTAAAGGGGGGCGTTTTGTAGTGTTCTCCGGTCAAGCAGTTGATGTTTTACGAGTTAAAGATATTCTTGGTTCTGCTGGGGTTCGGTATTCAATAGAGCCTGATTTCAGATGGGGCTGAACAAGCATTTCTTAGATGGTGCGACTAAGGTTCTCATGCGCCTGTAAAACTAAAATTTATTACAATGGCAATGACGTGAAGTTTATAATGGTGGATCCAGGTTTTTTCGTGAGTTAAGTCGAAGCATGGGGTAAAGGTTAATTATTGCTTATCAAGTGCTCGCGCTCTTGGTTGGTTTTAGGCACTGCTGATTGTTAGTTAAAAACTGACCAAAGTGGTTCGGATCGCTCGCTCGTTCAAGCGTTCTCGCCACCAATATGACTTGGCTGTTAACGCCTCCTTGATCCAAAGCAGAACTCTGCTGTCTTCGGCAGGCAATATCAATGTACCTCCGCTGGATCGATAGCAAAAACAGCATTACCTAGGTCGGACGCTCGAGCTCGGTGTGACCTATGCTCTAGCCTTCTGCAGTTGCCCCTATTCTGATTAGAGGTGGAAAAGGTTAATGGAAAAAACAACGCTCTTATATGAGTGCCATAGCTGCCTGATGGGGTCTAAAGATCCAGTAACATGCACGAATTGTGGGGTTTTAATCAGGAAGTTGGATCTTTCAGGGGCGATGGTGATCCCGCCTGTTTGGGGTGTTGTGGTAATCAATGACATTAATCAAGAAGAGCTGGATGCTGTGAGCCGTGTGATAGATGAGGTGACGAATCGCTTCTATCAGAATTTCTCTACTTTTGAAGTGGATGGAGCTCTAGTAATAGAGTGCAACGAGATTGCTGCCGCTAAACTGATACCTAGGTTGGAAGATGAACTGCGTGGGTGTAGGCCAGATATCGTAATTTGTTTTGAGGGTAAGCCGGAGTAGGTGGTCAACTTCAGTGCCTGCCGTTTTTGAAAATAGGGTCAGGATTTTTTCTTGTCTACAGGGTTAGGGAGAGCTCTGCTTAAGTAGATCTTTATGTCTAAATTGGTTGTGGGTGTTGGAAGGATTTGTATGGTGTCCGGATTATTTAGAGGCTTCTGTCGAAGTGTGGGGTTGGAGGCTTGGTTTTCACTGTTTGACTATTAAGAGATAAATATGACGGCAGGCGGTTCTGTTTTAGTAACTGGGTGGTTGATAATAATTGATTTTAAGCTGTATCTTGTTCAGGTTGATCAGGCCGAGCAGGTTGAAAATTGCGAGAGCTCTCAGAGAATAGAAGTGTCTGAGCCAGAAATAATTTTCTCGGTATTGGAGCGGATTTTTCCATTGGGAGGAGGTAATAGCTTTATATTTCACCGAGCTAGAGTTTGTGGCGTTATGACAAGTGGCGTGCAGAGAGTAGTCAAAGTGATTTCAATGTCGGTGGAAGAGAGAGGGGGTGGCTTTGTTCCAATCGCTATTGAGGGCAGCGCAGAGCGGCATAGGGCCAAGTATCAGGAATTTATCAGTAAGAGAGGGATAAAATCTAGCGATTGGCTCGATTACTATTAGGATTCAGCAGTGGTTTGCTGAGTTAATGGTCTAGTGATTTTTGTTCTTCTTGTTTTTAGTTTTCCCTGCTCTTCTGCTAGCTATGTGGTAACGCGGTTGCATGCTGTGTGAGGTTTTTTGTTTTTTGGATTGCAAGGGTTTTGGCAGACTGTAGATTATATTTCTCTGGTTGGCTTGTTGTTGTGTTGGCTTAGGGGATTGTGTGTCTGTTTTTGTCTATTCGAGGTTGAGAAGAAGTGAAAAGGTCTCCGAATTTGTATGAGTGTCACAGCTGTATTATGGAGTCTACAGACCCAGTAAGATGTACCAATTGTGGGGTTTTGATACAGGAGATTGATATTTCAAAAGCGATGTTCATACCGCCCGTTTGGGGGTATTTAGTGGTGGAAAGCTCTGATCAGGAAGTTCTTGAGGTTGTTAGGCGCATAACGAGCGAGGTAACAAGTGCCTTTTACCACAATTTCTATATTTCTGAAGTTGCGGGTAAATTGCTTGTAAAATGCAACAACTATTCCGCTTCCCTGCTCATTCCTAGGCTGGAAGAAGAGCTGTCTAGTCGTAAGCCAAGTCTCTTGATTTATTTTGAGGGCAAGTCTGAGTAGATGGTTTTGTGGTAGGGGCTTAAGGCTGAATTCAATGGGTATAAAGAATATGAAGCGTACTTTTCTTATCGCAGCCGTCGCTCTGGTGGCTGCCTGTTCCAATCAAGGCCCGGTGATTCCTCCGGTTACTTCCAATGACACACCCTCTGCCGCTATTCAGGCGTTCCGTGAAATCTGCCTGAAGACTGCGCCCGACTTTTCCCAGGCAGCGGAGGCCGCCAAGGCATTGGGTGTGGGGGTAGGCGATATGGGCTTCATGATGGCCGGCTTCAAGGCGGACAAGAGCCTGGGCGTTCAGATCCAGGCAGGGAAAGAATGTGTCGTGACCACGCCTTCGCAGCGGGACGAGAGCCTTACCCGGCAATTGCTGGACGCGGCTCGTGATTTGTCCAGTACGCCGGTTGCGCAAACCTC
>NZ_FOJP01000050.1 GCF_900111835.1 Metapseudomonas otitidis | reverse complement strand
TGGTACACGCCAAGCTGTGCTGGTACCGAGGCATTGAGGTTCAAATTCAAAACCCCTTGGTGCCTATGGCGTTGATGCCCATCGAGTCGCTGGATACCTACGACGTGGAATACGACTTTTTGCGTCCGGGCTGGGAGCCACCGCCACCACCGGGATTACTGAATAAAATTAAACGCTTCTTTTCCTAATCAAAAAATAGGGGGTAGATCACGTTTATTGGTCTAGGGGTGTGGAGTTACATGAAAAAAAGTCAGTGTTTTACATCGAGCCCGCATTTCATAGTGCGAACTGGGTAGTTCGAATTTTTCTGCCGAAATGGAAGCAGCGTTAGGACGAAGAGTCACAAGAGGGAAGCCAGAGCATCCCGGGAATACGCCTGATCTATAGTAAAAACGTGATTTGCTTCCTGTTTTTAACTTGAAGCATATTGATCAGAAGACCATCAGCCAGACCATTGACGCCATGGTGGCTGCTGATCCGTGAATCGCCCCGGCTTTTCTAGACACTCTCCAAGCTCTGGAAGTAACGCTTTTCAAACTCTACTGGCGATAGCTGCATAGCGCTGCTGTGCTGGCGCTTGGGGTTATAAAACATCTCGATGTAATCGAACACATCACTGCGGGATTTTTCGCGGGTGCCGTTGGTTCGATAAAGTTGAGCAGTGGTAATAAAGGAGCTGGCCTGAAGACAAAAATGTCCGATGACTGGATAAAAATTCGGATTCAGGCACTCAGAGATACAAAAGATCCGGTCAAGGTAAAAGTGGCAGATCAAATCTTGGCAGCCAAAGAAGCAGGAAAGCTAACGACCGTTGTTTCTGGTGTTAACAGCAACGGAATGGTCATCGTGAAGGTGAAGCCATGAGTGAAATCAAGGAAACGCGTGAAGAGTGGCTAACTAGCGTTGTGGCCATTTGGCATGATTCGACGAATGAGCGGGTGCACCGATATTTGAATGAGTATCACAAACTCAAGAGGGGATCTGTTCTTCGAAACATCGCACCACTCTTAGAGCTTCGAGGGTTGAAGTCCTATTTCATTGACAACGACTTGCGTGGCCTAAAGCAGAGTTTCTATGTTTACTGCAAACTCTTGATGGCCGCTGAGCAGGAGGCAGAACCTTGCGGAGATGCCTTTGCTG
>NZ_FOJP01000031.1 GCF_900111835.1 Metapseudomonas otitidis | reverse complement strand
CTTCTTCTGCGGGATCAGGATGGGGGTGATCTCGTCCTTGAAGCGCCCACCTTCGATGGCCGCGCAGGCCTTCTGCTGGGAGGCGGCGGCGAAGGCGTCCTGGGCTTCCCGGCTGATGCCGTACTTTTCCACCAGGTTCTCGGCGGTGATGCCCATGTGGTAGTCGTTGAAGGCGTCCCACAGGCCGTCCTGGATCATGGTGTCCACCAGCTTGGCGTGGCCCATGCGCAGGCCGGTACGGGCACCGGGCATCACGTAGGGGGCGAGGCTCATATTCTCCTGGCCGCCAGCGATCACCACCTCGGCATCGCCGCAGCGAATGGCCTGGGCCGCGAGGTGCAAGGCCTTGAGTCCGGAGCCGCAGACCTTGTTCAGGGTCAGGGCCGGCACGGCGTGGGGCAGCTCGGCGAGGATGGCGGCCTGGCGGGCGGGGTTCTGGCCGGAGCCTGCGGTGAGCACCTGGCCGAGGATGACCTCGTCGACCTGGGCCCCATCGAGGCCGGTCTGGGCCAGCAACTGGCGGATCACGGCGGCGCCCAGCTCCGGCGCGGGGATGTTGGCCAGCGAGCCCTGGAAGCTGCCGACGGCGGTACGGGTGGCGGCAACGATGACGACGTCTTGCATGTTTCAAGTCCTCGAATCAGCGGAGCAGATCAGTCTGTGACCGGAAGGGTCGCAATGGTCGCACAGCGAACGTGCGCCAACCAGTCACTCAGTACGTGGGCAGCCCCATGCGCCGTCGAGCTTTGAGCGCGGCGCTGTCGCGCATGGCCCAGCGCACCATGGAGGCGGTGCGTTGCACGCCGCTGTGCACCAGCGGTCGCTGCCAGGCGGGCAGTTCCAGGCCCAGCAGCCTTTGTGCCCAGTCGGGCAGCAGGGCGATCCCGCCCTGCATCATCAGGTGGCCGACCGGCTTGGCCAGGGCGCTGGGGGCCGGGACGTTGCGCAGCAGGCGGACCACCTCGCGGGTGCGGTCGTCGCACAGCAGCTGCGGGCGCATCCGCTCCAGGTAGGCGGCGATGGCCTGGCGCGAGCGCGGCACGCCGCGGGCGCCCAGGCGTTCGGCCACCAGGGCGATCTCGTCGTAGTAGCGGTCCTGGTCGGTCGGGGAGAGGGTCGGGTCGAGGTAGGCCAGGTAGCCCTGGAGGAAGCAGCTGACTTCCGCCACGTGCACCCAGGTCAGCAGGTCGGGATCGCTGGCGGCATAGGGCCGACCATCCGGGGCGGTGCCCGTCACCTGCAGGTGGATGGTCTTCACCTTCTCTATCAGCCGCTCGGCGTCCTCGCGGCCGGCATAGGTGGTACCGGAGATGAACAGGCTGGTGCGGCGCAGGCGGCCGAGCATGTCCTCGCGGAAGTTGGAGTGGTCCCACACGCCGGCCAGCGCCAGAGGGTGCAGCATCTGCAGCAGCAGGGCACTGATGCCGCCGGTCATCATCGAGGTGAAGTCGCCGTGTACCCGCCAGACCACGGAGTCGGGGCCGAACAGGCCGGGGTCGCCCCTGGGGTTCTCCAGGTCGAGCAGGCCGAGGGAGGCGCCGGTGAGGCTGTGGATCTGGCGTTCGATGCGGGTGCGTATGAGGTTCATGGTGGGCAACGCTACAGCGTACTCGCGCTCCGCTACAAGCAGCGGCATGTCGCAGGCTTGGTGCCGGGATGAAAACGCCCGGCCGCCTTGCGACGGCCGGGCGCGGGTGGCGTGGGGTCAGTGGTTGAGGCGGGCGTCGATCAGGTTCTGCACCACTGAAGGGTCGGCCAGGGTCGAGGTGTCGCCCAGGTTCTCCAGTTCGTTGCAGGCGATCTTGCGCAGGATGCGCCGCATGATCTTGCCGGAGCGGGTCTTCGGCAGGCCGGGGGCCCACTGGATCAGTTCGGGCTTGGCGAAGCTGCCGATCTCCTTGCTGACCAGGGCGAGCAGTTCCTTCTTCAACTCCTCGCTGGGCTCCAGCCCCTTCATCGGGGTGACGAAGGCATAGATGCCCTGGCCCTTGAGGTCGTGGGGATAACCCACCACGGCGGCCTCGGCCACGGCGTCGTGCAGCACCAGTGCGCTTTCCACTTCGGCGGTGCCGATGCGGTGGCCGGAGACGTTGATCACGTCGTCGACGCGGCCGGTGATCCAGTAGTAGCCGTCCTCGTCGCGGCGGGCGCCGTCGCCGGTGAAGTAGTAGCCGGGGTAGGCGGAGAAGTAGGTCTCGATCATCCGCTTGTGGTCGCCGTAGACGGTGCGGATCTGGCTCGGCCAGCTGGCCTTGATGGCCAGGACGCCGGAGCCGGGGCCTTTGATCTCGTGGCCCTTCTCATCTAGCAGCACCGGCTGCACGCCGAAGAACGGCCGGGTGGCGGAACCGGGCTTGAGGGCGGTGGCGCCGGGCAGGGGGGTGATGAGGATGCTGCCGGTCTCGGTCTGCCACCAGGTGTCGACGATGGGGCAGCGGCGCTCGCCGACCACGTTGTAGTACCACTCCCAGGCTTCCGGGTTGATCGGCTCGCCGACGCTGCCGAGCAGGCGCAGGCTGCTGCGGTCGGTGCGGCGCACCGGCTCCTCGCCTTCGCGCATGAGGGCGCGCAGGGCGGTGGGGGCGGTGTAGAAGATGTTGACCTTGTGCTTGTCGATCACCTGCCAGAAGCGCGAGGCATCCGGGTAGCTGGGCACGCCCTCGAACACCAGGGTGGTGGCGCCGTTGGCCAGCGGGCCGTAGACGATGTAGCTGTGGCCGGTGACCCAGCCGACGTCGGCGGTGCACCAGTAGATGTCACCCTCGTGGTAGTCGAACACGTACTTGTGGGTCATCGCCGCGCCCAGCAGGTAGCCGCCGGTGGTGTGCAGTACGCCCTTGGGTTTGCCGGTGGAGCCGGAGGTGTAGAGGATGAACAGCGGGTCTTCGGCGTCCATCCATTCCGGTTCGCATGCCTCGGCGGCGCCTTGCAGGGCCTCGTGGTACCAGAGGTCGCGGCCTTCCACCCAGCCCACCTCGCCCTGGGTGCGTTGCACCACGACCACGGTGGACACGTCCGGGCACTCCTTCAGCGCCTTGTCGACGTTCTGCTTCAGCGGCACGTACTTGCCGCCGCGCACGCCTTCGTCGGCGGTGATCACGGCACGGCAGTCGGCATCGAGGATGCGGTCGCGTAGGGAGTCCGGGGAGAAGCCGCCGAACACCACCGAGTGGACGGCACCGATGCGGGCGCAGGCCAGCATGGCGTAGGCGGCCTCGGGCACCATCGGCATGTAGATGCACACCCGGTCACCCTTCTTCACGCCCCGCGCCTTGAGCACGTTGGCCAGGCGGCAGACGTTGCTGTGCAGCTTGCGGTAGGTGATGTGGGCGGATTCGGTGGGGTTGTCGCCTTCCCAGATGATCGCGATCTGCTCGGCGCGGGTGTCCAGGTGGCGGTCGATGCAGTTGTAGGCGACGTTCAGCTTGCCGCCCTTGAACCAGCGCGCTTCGCCCTTGGCGAGGTCGCTGTGGTGCAACTCGTCCCAGGGTTTGAACCAGTGGAGGAAGCGGGTGGCCTGCTCGCTCCAGAAGGCCTGGGGCTCGTCCACGGACTGGCGGTAGAGGCGCTGGTAGGTGTCGTTGTCGATATGGGCGCGTTGGCGCACGTCTTCAGGCACGGGGTGAAGGCTGATCTCGTACATGGCGAATTCCTTGTTGTTGTTTGCCGAGATGGCGACAAGGTTGCCTGCAACGCCGGGCCGCCTTCAAGGGGCGCGAAGGGGCTTGTAGGGATATTCCAGCTGGGCTGCGACCAGGTCTGCAGTGGCGCTGCCGTAGCGTGTGTCGATGGCCTGCAGGGCTTCGTCCAGTACGGCGCCGGGCAGGGCCTGGGGGGCTTGCAGCTCGACGGTGTCCTCGGCTTCGGCAGCATCGGGCAGCAGCTCCAGGCCGTGGAGACTGGTGACGGGCGTGCCGGCGCTGCCCACCACGCGGGTGCGGAAGGTCCGGGCCCAGGCATCCACCTGCAGCGCCAGGGTCGCTTCGTCCATGCCGGGGGCCAGCGTCACGGCCAGGGTCTCCTGGCGCCAGGGCAGCAGCCAGTTGCCGGCGGCGGTCAGGTAGCCCCGGGTGCCGAGGGCGAAGCCGAGGCTGTGGTGCTCGGCGGACCAGCGCTCCACACCGATCTCGCGGCCGACGGCGTAGGCCTTTTCGTCCCCGGCGATGGCCGCCACCAGGGCCAGTGAGGCGGGCAGTGCGGCGCTGACGCCGGAGGTGGTGACGAGGTTGCCGTCGGCCAGGTAGCGGCGGTCCTCCTGCCACTGGGTGCGCGGGTAGTCGGCCTGCCGTTCGTCGCGGGAGTACCAGTGCCCGGTGGCCCGGCGGCCGTCCAGCAGGCCGGCCTGGCCCAGCACCAGTACGCCATCGCAGATGCCGACGACGGTGGCGCCCCGTGCCGCCTGTTCGGCGACGAAGCGGGTGAGGCGCGGGTCGTCGCTGTGGTGCACGGCAGGGACGATGAGGTAGTCCGCCCCGTCCGGGTAGCGCTGTTCGAAGGCATCGACGGTGGCCTGGGCGCGCATCCGCAGTGCCGGCATCAGCTGCACGGGGCCCGGCTGGGTGGACAGGGTGATCACCTCGCCCACCTGGGCGCGGCTGAGTACCGAGAAGGGCACGAGAAGATCCACCAGTTCGGTCATGCCGTTCTCGGCGACCACGGCGATCACCGGCTGCGTCCGCCCGAAGCGGGGGTGGTAGGGCGGCAGGGCGTCGTCCGCCAGGGCCGGGGTGGTTAACAGCAGGCTCGCGAGGATCAGTAGCAGGGTGCGCATGGGCGTTCTCCGTCAATTGGTCACAGTCTGCGGATCGGCGGGCTGTCGTGAATGACGTCGATAGGTGAATATCTGCCAACTTTTTCTGTCTGTTCCGAGGTGTGTGGCATGGCCGGCCATCAGGTGGCGCTCGTGGTGTTTCCGGACTTCCAGCTGCTCGATGCGACCGGGCCGGCGGAGGTGTTCGCGGCGGCCAGCGAGGCACTGCCCAAGGGCGAGGGCTATGCCCTCAGGCTGCTGTCGCCCGAGGGCGGGCTGGTGCGCTCCAGCACGGGCCTGGCGCTGATGACGGAGCCCCTGCCGGCCGCCGATGAGCTGGCCGGGGCAACGCTGCTGGTGGCGGGTGGGCATGGCGTGCAGCGCGCGATGGGTGGGGGCGCGCTGGCGCGTTGGCTGGCCGCTGTGGCGCCTGCCGCCGCGCGTTGCGGTTCGGTGTGCACCGGGGCCTTCCTCTTGGCCCAGACAGGCTTGCTGGACGGGCGGCCGGTGGTGACCCACTGGCGCTATGCCGAGCTGCTGCAGCGCCTGTTCCCTCGGCTGCAGGTGCTGCAGGAGTCCCTCTTCGTGGAGGCGGGCCGCATCTACAGCTCGGCCGGCGTCACGGCGGGCATGGACCTGTGCCTGGCCCTGGTGGAGGCGGATCACGGCCGTGAGCTGTCATTGCAGGTGGCCAAGGGGCTGGTGATGTACCTGCGGCGCCCGGGGGGCCAGCGCCAGTTCAGTGCGGAGCTGCTGGCCCAGCAGGCCCGGCAGGGCAGCCTGGCGGAGCGGCTGGCGGACTGGGTGCGGGGGCACCTGCGGGAGGCGCTGGATGTGGAGACGCTGGCGGCGCAGATGGCGGTGTCGTCCCGCACGCTGCACCGGCATTGCCTGGATGAGCTGGGGATAACGCCGGCGCGGCTGGTGCTGCAGCTGCGGCTGGAAAAGGCCTGTCGGTTGCTGGAGGCGGGGGAGGGGGCGTTGAAGCGGGTGGCGCTGGAAACCGGCTTCGGCAGTGAGTACAACCTGCGCCGCGCCTTCGTCCAGGCCCTGGGGGTGACGCCCAGCGAGTACCGCGAGCGCTTTTGCCGCTGACACCCCGCCGCGCTGGGCGGCGGGGTGCTTCGATCAACCGCGGTGACGGCCGCGGAAGAAGTCGATCAGGCCCTGGGTGGAGCCGTCCTCGGCGGGGTTCTCTTCGCTGCCCACCAGGCGCGAGTAGACCGCCTTGCCCAGCTCCTTGCCCAGTTCCACGCCCCACTGGTCGAAGGCGTTGATGCCCCACAGCACGCTCTGCACGTACACCTTGTGCTCGTACATGGCGATCAGCGCGCCCAGGCGACGGGGGCTGATGCGCTCCATCACCAGGGTGTTGCTGGGGCGGTTGCCGGGGATGACCTTGTGCGGCGCCAGGCGCTGCACTTCGGCTTCGTCCAGGCCCTTGGCGCGCAGTTCGTTCTCGGCCTCCTCGCGGGATTTGCCGAGCATCATCGCCTGGCTCTGGGACAGGCAATTGGCGAACAGCCACTGGTGGTGGTCGGCCACCGGGTTGTAGCTGGACACCGGGACGATGAAGTCCGCCGGGATCAGGTGGGTGCCCTGGTGCAGCAGCTGGTGGTAGGCGTGCTGGCCGTTGCAGCCGACGCCGCCCCAGATCACCGGGCCGGTGCCGGCGGTCACCGGGGTGCCGTCCTGGCGCACGCTCTTGCCGTTGGACTCCATGTCCAGCTGCTGCAGGTGATCGGTGAAGTTGCGCAGGTAGTAGTCGTAGGGCAGGACCGCATGGCTGCGGGCGCCCCAGAAGTCGTTGTACCAGACGCCGAGCAGGCCGAGGATGACCGGGATGTTGCGTTCGAAGGGGGCGGTCTGGAAGTGCTGGTCCATGCTGTAGGCGCCGGACAGCAGCTCCTTGAAGTTGGAGATGCCGATGGACATGGCGATCGGCAGGCCGATGGCCGACCACAGCGAGTAGCGCCCGCCGACCCAGTCCCACATCGGGAAGATGTTCTCTTCGCGGATGCCGAAGGCCAGCGCGGCCTCCTTGTTGCTGGAGACGGCGATGAAGTGGCGGTACAGCTCCTGCTCGCTGCCGCCCTGGGCCAGGTACCAGGCGCGGGCGGCCTGGGCGTTCTTCAGGGTCTCGAGGGTGCCGAAGGACTTGCTGGAGACGATGAACAGGGTGGTCTCGGCGTTGAGCTTGCAGGCCAGCTCGCGGAATTCGCTGCCGTCGACGTTGGCCAGGTAGTGGCAGCGCACGCCCTTCTGGGCGAACGGCAGCAGCGCTTCGGACACCAGCTGCGGGCCGAGGAAGGAGCCACCGATGCCGATGTTCACCACGTCGGTGATGGGCTTCTCGGTGTAGCCGCGCCACAGGCCGTTGTGCACGTAGCCGACCAGCTCGGTCATCTGGTGCAGCACGCGGTGCACCTCGGGCATCACGTCCTTGCCGTCCACCCGCACCTTGTCGCCGATGGGCCGGCGCAGCGCGGTGTGCAGCACCGGGCGTCGCTCGGAGGCGTTGATCATCTCGCCGCGGAACATGGCCTGGATGGCTTCGCCCAGCTGGGCCTCCTCGGCGAGCTTCACCAGCAGGGCGAGGGTGTCGGGGCGCACCAGGTTCTTCGAGTAGTCCAGCAGCAGGCCGCAGGCGCTGAGGCTGAAGCGCTTGAAGCGCTCGGCATCATCCTGGAAGGCCTGGCGCATGCTGAACCCGGCGAGCTCCTCGCGGTGCGCGCGCAGGGCGCTCCAGCTGTCCAGGCGGGTGACGTCGAGCGGTGTCAGGTGGTGGTTCATGAGGTGCCTTTCAAACAGTGATCGAGGGTATGAACACTAAAAAGCCCGGAGTGTTCCGGGCTTGGATTCTAGCGTGTGGGCGTCAGGCCACCTGGACGGGAATCGCATTGCTGGTGTGGCTGAGCTCGTTGCCCGGGGCCATGTACAGCATGCGCGGCTTGAAGTTGGCCAGCTCGGCTTCGCTGTAGTGGGCGTAGGCGCAGATGATCACGCGGTCGCCCACCTTAGCCTTGTGCGCGGCGGCGCCGTTGACCGAGATCATCCGCGAGCCGTTCTCGCCACGGATGGCGTAGGTGGTGAAGCGCTCGCCGTTGTCGACGTTGTAGATCTGGATCTGTTCGTACTCGCGGATGCCGGCGAGGTCGAGCCACTCGCCGTCGATGGCGCAGGAGCCTTCGTAGTCGAGGACGGCATGGGTGACTTCGGCACGGTGCAGCTTGGCCTTGAGCATGATGGCGTGCATGGCGTTTTCCTTGTTTATCCGGTGGGCCCTCGGGCGGGGCCCTGCACGGGTCAGGCGTTGTCGTCGAGGTTGAAGGCGAGGTTGTCGATCAGCCGGGTGTTACCGAGGTAGGCCGCGGCGAGGAGCACCAGGTGACGGTCGCAAGGCTGGGCGGTGCGCAGGGTATGCGATTCGCGCAGCTCCAGGTAGTCGGGACGCAGGCCGGCGCCGGCGAGGGCGCTACGGCCTTCCTCCAGCAGGGCGGCATGGTCGCTGCGACCGGCGCGGACGCCCTCGGCCAGCTGGCGCAGGGTGGCGTAGAGGGTCGGGGCGATGGCGCGCTGGGCGGCGTCCAGGTAGCCGTTGCGGGAGGACAGCGCGAGGCCGTCCTCGGCGCGGACGGTGGGCTCGCCGATGATCTGGATGGGCATGTTCAGGTCGCGCACCAGCTTGCGGATCACCGCCAGCTGCTGGAAGTCCTTCTCGCCGAACACGGCCAGGTCCGGCTGGACCATGTTGAACAGCTTGCTGACCACGGTGGCGACGCCTTCGAAGTGGCCCGGGCGGCTGGCGCCACACAGGCCCTCGGAAACGAGGGGGACGTTGACGCGGGTCTGGCCGTCCATGCCGTCGGGGTACATCTCTTCCACGTCGGGGTGGAACAGCAGGTGGCAACCGGCGGCCACCAGCTTCTCCTGGTCGGCGGCGAGGGTGCGCGGGTATTTGGCGAGGTCTTCGCTGGGGCCGAACTGCAGCGGGTTGACGAAGATGCTGGCGATCACGAAGTCTGCGCGCTGGCTGGCCTTCTCCACCAGGGCGACATGGCCCGAGTGCAGGTTGCCCATGGTGGGCACGAAGCCGATGCGCTTGCCTTCGCTGCGGGCACGGGCGACGGCCGCGCGCAGTTCACGGACGGTCTTGACGGTGATCATGCGGTGAATCCGTGCTCGGCGGCGGGGAAGGTGACGTCCTTGACGGCGCGTACATAGGCGGCGAGGGCGCCCTGGATGCTGGTCTGGCCTTCCATGAAGTTCTTCACGAACTTGGGCGTGCGGCCGGTGAGGGACAGGCCGAGCATGTCGTGCAGGACCAGCACCTGGCCGTCGGTGGCGCTGCCGGCGCCGATGCCGATGACCGGGATCTTCACCGACTGGGTGATTTCAGCGGCCAGTTCGCTGGGCACGCACTCCAGCAGCAGCATGGCGGCGCCGGCCTGTTCCAGGGCCATGGCGTCGGCACGCAGCTGGCGCGCCTGGGCTTCCTGGCGGCCCTGCACCTTGTAGCCACCGAGGATGTTCACCGCCTGGGGGGTGAGGCCGAGGTGGGCGCAGACCGGGATGCCGCGTTCGGCCAGCAGGCGGATGGGCTCGGCGAGCCAGGCGGCGCCTTCGAGCTTGACCATGTGCGCACCGGCCTGCATCAGCGCGGCGCAGTTGGCGAAGGTCTGCTCCAGGGTGGCGTAGGCCATGAACGGCAGGTCGGTGATGATCAGCGAACCCTGGTTGCCACGCTTCACGGCGGCGGTGTGGTAGGCCATGTCGGCGACGCTGACGGGCAGGGTGCTGTCATGGCCCTGCAGGACCATGCCGAGGGAATCGCCCACCAGCAGGACGTCGGCGCCCGCCTGGCTGGCGGCCTGGGCGAAGGTCGCGTCGTAGGCCGTGAGCATGGCGATTTTCTCGCCTTTCTGCTTCAGCTCTTGAAGGGTGGTCAGGGTCACATCAGGCATGAAAACGTCCTCATCGGTACCGATTCTGCACCGGTACGGGGCAACGGGACGCTTATAGTCCCGATGGGGGGGCATGGTGTCAATTGCAGGTGTTACCGAGCTGTTACGGCGTTACCGCCGGCGCGGAAAGGCCCTCGATACGCTCCAGCCCGGTGTAGGGGCAGGCGTCCAGCAGGGCCTGGAGCGGCCGGCCGTCGGGCAGTTGCAGGTCGGGTGCGATCTCGGCCAGGGGATACAGCACGAAGGCGCGGGCGTGCATGTGGTAGTGGGGGACCTGCAGGCGCGGCTCGTCGATCTGCCGCTGGCCGAACAGCAGGATGTCCAGGTCGAGGGTGCGCGGGCCCCAGCGCTCGTCCTTGCGCACGCGCCCCTGGGACAGTTCGATGGCCTGCAGGGCGTCGAGCAGCTCCAGGGGGGCGAGGTCGGTGTCCAGCGCGGCAACGGCATTGCTGTAGCGGGGCTGGTCCGGTGGGCCGAGGGGGTCGCTGCTGTAGAGGGACGACACGGCGCTGAGCTGCGTGCCGGGGAGGGCGGCCAGGGCCGCCAGGGCATTGCGCAGTTGGCTGGCTGGGTCCGACAGGTTGCTGCCCAGGCCGATGTAGACGCGCTCCATCTTATTCGCCAGCCGGGGCGCTGCCTTCGCTGCGGGGGCCGCGTTTGCGACGGCCGCCGCCACGGCGACGCTTGCGCGGTGCGGCACCGCCTTCGTCGCGGCTGCTGAGGTCGCGGATCATGGCGCGGCGTTCGCTGTCGCTGGCGTCCTGGTAATCGGTCCACCAGTCGCCCAGGCCGCCGGTTTCCTCGCCCGCGCTTTCACGCAGCAGGAGGAAGTCATAGCCGGCGCGGAAGCGGGGGTTCTCCAGCAGCAGGTCGGCACGCTTGCCGCTGCGGCGGGGCAGGCGTTCCTGCATGTCCCAGATTTCGCGGATCGGGATGGTGAAACGCTTGGGAATGGCGGTGCGCTGGCACTGTTCGAGGATCAGACCGTGGGCGGCTTCCTGGATCGCCGGGATCGGCGGCATGCCCTTTTCCTGCAGCAGGGCGGCACGGACGGGCAGGGCCGGCCAGAGCAGGGCGGCGAAGAGGAAGGCCGGGGTGACCGGCTTGCCGAGACGGATGCGCTCGTCGGTGTTGGCCAGGGCCTGGCGGATCAGGGCGCCAGCGTACTCGGGGTCGCGCTCCAGGGAGGCGGCGGCCGCCGGGAACAGCGGGGCGAAGAGGTCGTACTCCAGCAGCAGTTCGAAGGTGCGCTCGGCCTTGCCGCCGAGGAACAGCTTGAGGACTTCGTCGAACAGGCGTGCGGAGGGGATGTCCCGCAGCATGGGGGCCAGGCGACGGATCGGTGCGGCGCTGTGCTTCTCGATCTCGAAGCCCAGCTTGGCGGCGAAGCGTACGGCTCGCAGCATGCGCACCGGGTCTTCCAGGTAGCGCTGTTCGGGGTCGCCGATCAGGCGGATCAGGCGGTTGCGGATGTCGTGCACGCCGTGGGCGTAGTCGAGCACGCGCTCGGTGACCGGATCGTAATAGAGGGCATTGATGGTGAAGTCGCGGCGCTGCGCGTCCTCTTCCTGGTTGCCGTAGACGTTGTCACGCAGGATGCGGCCGCTTTCGTTGCGCGAGGACTGGTTGCTGTCTTCGTCATCACCCTGGGGGTGGTTGGCGCGGAAGGTCGCGGTCTCGATGATTTCCCGGCCGAAATGCACATGGACCAGCTTGAAGCGGCGGCCGATTACCCGGGCATTGCGGAACTCGGCACGCACCTGCTCGGGGGTCGCGTTGGTGGCGACGTCGAAGTCTTTCGGGTCCAGGCCCAGCATGAGGTCACGGACGCAGCCGCCGACCAGGTAGGCCTGGTAGCCCGCCTTCTGCAGGCGTTCCACGACGTTCACCGCGTTACGGCTGATGTCCGCGCGGTCCAGCGCGTGCTGGCGGTTGCTCAGGACTTCAGGTGTGCTGCGGGGATGCTGGGTGCGGCGCAGGGGAGAGCGAAAGGACTGGATCAGCTTCTTCAGCATGGGAGGCACTGTGTGTGGGATGGGCGGCCGGAACGAATGAGAGACCGCACGATGGGCGCGGATTCTAGCACTGGGCGGGGGGATGGTGAAGGAAGCGGCGGGAGTGTGTCAAAGCTACTGGGGGAGCCGAAGCTCCCCCCCAAACTGGTGCGTGCTTTGTTTTTATTATTGAGCCGGGCTTGCTGTTCTTGTTGTTTGACCCGTACCAGCAGATTCGTGATCTCTGGATATGCCCTCGAATCGAGGGTCAAGAGCAAACGGATTGCTTTGGATGCTGATGGTGCCGTGATCATTCGATCCAACCAGTTCGGGTGCTGCCTGAGTAAGCAGTTTTATTGTTCTCGGTCTGGTCGTGGGGCGAGCCCCAATGGCAACTCCTCTCCAAAAGAATCAGTTAGCTGCGCCTCCGCGGTTTTGTTCTTGTTGTGCTGGAGTCGGTGCGTATTGTTCTTGTTGTGGGGTTACTACGGTTTTTATTGTTGTTGTGCCAGAGATAAAGCAGTTGCCGTGCCAACTTTTGCAAATCCTTTAAAATCAATGACTTGTGTAAAGCGGGGCATGGCGATGAGGTACAAAAAAGCCGGGTTTCCGTTACCGACTCACCCGGCTTTTGTTACGAGAGGTTTTTGCGGTAACAGCCCGGGGAACTCCTAACCGTTCCCACGGTCACGCGCAACCTCGGGCAGTCAGGAGGTGGCAGCCCCCGATTTGCGCCGGGGGATGCCCAGGCGCTGGCGGCGTTCCCACAGGCATTTGCGGCTGATGCCCAGCTTGCGGGCCAGCTCGGTCTCGGTCATGTGGTCCTGATGCTCGAGGACGAAATGCTGGAAGTAGTCCTCGAGGGACAGGTCTTCCGTGGGTTCGTGGGTGCTGGCGGCCGTGGCCTGGGTGGGGCCGTCGAGGAAGTCGTCGTCCTCCAGGTCGGCCAGCTCGATGTCGATGCCCAGCAGGTCTGCCGAGATATCCGGGCTCTCGCAGAGAATCACCGCACGCTCGATGGCGTTCTCCAGTTCACGCACGTTACCGGGCCAGGAGTAGTGGCGGATGGCTTGTTCCGCATCGTGGGCGAAGCGCAGTTCTTCGCGCCCCATGCGGGTGCACTGGCGCGCCAGGAAGGCGCGGGCGATCTCGATCACGTCGTTACCGCGTTCGCGCAGGGCGGGCAGCTTCAGGGAGATGACGTGGAGGCGGTAATAGAGGTCTTCGCGGAACTGGCCGGTCTTGGCCAGGGTCTTGAGGTCGCGGTGGGTGGCGGCAATCAGGCGCACATCCACCTTCTGCGACTGGACCGAGCCGACACGGCGGATCTCGCCTTCCTGCAACACCCGCAGCAGGCGCGCCTGGGCTTCCAGGGGCAGCTCGCCGATTTCGTCGAGGAACAGCGTGCCGCCGTCGGCCGCTTCCACCAGGCCGGCGCGGCCGGCGGTGGCGCCGGTGAAGGCGCCCTTCTCGTGACCGAAGAGTTCGGACTCGATCAGGGTTTCGGGAATGGCTGCGCAGTTCACCGAGATCATCGGTGCCTTGGCGCGGCGGGAGAGGTTGTGCAGGGCACGGGCCACCAGTTCCTTGCCGGTCCCGGATTCGCCCTGGATGAGCACCGTGGAGTCGGTGGGGGCGACCTTGCGGATCTTGCTGTAGAGCTCCTGCATGGCGGAGCAGGAGCCGATGATGCCGATCTCGCCATCGGCCTGGGGTGCGCTGCTCTTCTCCTGGGTGCGGGTCGGGGCACGTTCGGCAGGGGCCGCCTTGTTCTCCTGGCGGTCCTTGATGATGCGGGCGACGGCCTGGAGCATCTCGTCGTGGTCGAAGGGCTTGGCGATGTAGTCCACCGCGCCCATCTTCATCGAGTCCACCGCCGAGCGCAGGCTGGCGTAGCTGGTCATGATCAGCACCGGGGTGCCCTGGGCCAGCTTGATCAGTTCGGTACCGGGGGCGCCGGGCAGGCGCAGGTCGCTGACGATGAGGTCGAAACCGGGGATGCTGTAGCGCTCCTGGGCCTCCTGGACAGACCCGGCTTCACTGACCTGGTACTGGTTGCGCTCGAGCAGGCGGCGCAAGGCGGAACGGATGATGGTTTCGTCTTCGACGATCAGGATATGTGGCATTCGGTTCAGCTCTCTCGACAGTCTCAGATGGCAGCGCTGGGCGCTTCGGCGAAGCGTGGCAGTGTCACCCTGAAACGGGTGCCGCGCTGCTGCTCGGGGTCGGCCGGGCTTTCTATGGTGATGTGGCCATAATGCTCTTCCACGATTGAATAGACCAGCGCAAGGCCCAGCCCGGTCCCCTTGCCGGGGTCCTTGGTGGTGAAGAAGGGCTCGAACAGCCGGTCCATGATCGCCTTGGGAATCCCGCTGCCTTCGTCCTCCACGATCAGCTCCACGGCATGGTCGGAGATGGCGCTGCGCACGCGGATCGCACTGCCCTCGGGCGAGGCGTCGCGGGCGTTGGACAGCAGGTTGATCAGCACCTGGGCCAGGCGCTGGGGGTCACCCTCGACGATGTGGTGCGGGTCGCAGAGGTTGAAGAACTGCACATCGATGCTGCGCCTGTTCAGTGACAGCAGGCCGATGGCCTCCTGGGCGACGTCCGCCAGGCACACCGGTTCCGTGGCCTGCTGGCGGGCGCCGGCGTGGGCGAAGCTCATGAGCGACTGCACGATGCGCGACACCCGTTTGGTTTGCTCGAGGATCTGCCCGCTGATCTCGGTCAGCTCGGCGTCGCCCTCGCGCTCTTCCCGTAGGTTCTGCGCCAGGCAGGCGATGCCGGTGATGGGGTTGCCGATCTCGTGGGCGACCCCGGCGGCCAGGCGGCCGATGGACGCCAGCCGCTCGGAGTGCACCAGCTTGTCTTCCAGCAGCAGCGTGTCGGTCACGTCTTCCACCAGCACCACCAGGCCACTGTTACCGGGGGCCAGCGGCTCGTCGATGGCGGCCTTGTGCAGGTTCAGCGAACGCACCTGGCCTTCCAGCGGCAGGCGCTGCTTGTGCAGGTGCTCGTCGGGCTGGCTGATGAAGCTTTCCAGCAGGCCCCGCCAGGGATCGCTGATGGCGGAGAGCCGCGAGCCGACCACGCGCTGCGCGGGAATCTCGGTCAGTTCCTCCATGGCGCGGTTCCACATGAGGATCTCCTGGTCCTTGGCCAGCGAACACACCCCCATCGGCAGCTCCTGCAGCGTGCGGCGGTGGTAGCGGCGCAAGGCATCGAGCTCGGCGGCCAGGCCGGTGAGCCGGGAGTGGTAGTCCTCCAGGCGGCTCTCGATGAAGTGGATGTCCTCGGTGACGTAGCCCTCGCTGCCGGATTTGTACGGCAGGAAGGTCTCCACGATGTCCTGTGCCACGCTCGGCCCCATCAGCCCGGAGAGGTTGGCTTCGATGCGGTCGCGCAGGCGGCGCAGGGCGTAGGGGCGGCGTTCGTCGAACGGCAGGTGGAGGTCTCGCAGGGCCTGCTCCACCTCCTTCTGCGCGGTCTTCGCACCCAGCGGCTTGGCCAGTTGCTCGGAAAACTCCTGGGGTGAGGCTGCCACCAGTTCGCGGCGTTGCGGCCGGCGCACGTTGTCCACGGCGCAGGCCTCGGCGGCACCACGTTCCTCGGGACTGGCCTCGGTGAACAGCGAGACCAGGGTGAACACCAGCACGTTGGCCGCCAGCGAGGCGATGGCCGCGATGTGCCAGCTGGTGTCGTCGAGCACGTAGATGGCGTTGAACAGCGGCACGTAGATGCCCTGCAGGTTGCCCAGCAGGGGCAGCAGCATGGAGAACATCCACACGCCGATGCCCGCCATCAAGCCGGCGATGAAGCCCCGGCGGTTTGCCGTCGGCCAGTACAGCACCGAGAGCGCGCCGGGCAGGAACTGCAGGGTGGCGACGAAGGCGACGATGCCCAGGTTCGACAGGTCCTGCTCGGCGCCGAGCAATAGATAGAAGCCGTAGCCGGCCATGATGATGGCGACGATCAGCGCCCGGCGGGTCCACTTCAGCCAGCGGTAGATGTTGCCTTCCGACGGCGGTTGGTAGAGCGGCAGCACCAGGTGGTTCAGTGCCATGCCGGAGAGCGCCAGGGTCAGCACGATGATCAGGCCGCTGGCAGCAGAGAGCCCGCCGATGTAGGCCAGCAAGGCGAGGGCATCGCTGTTCACTGCAATGCCCAGGCCCAGGGTGAAGTATTCCGGGTTGGTGGTGGCGCCGAGCTTGAGGCCGGCCCACAGGATCAGCGGCACCGCCAGGCTCATCAGCAGCAGGAACAGTGGCAGCCCCCAGCTGGCGCTGACCATGGCGCGGGGGTTGAGGTTCTCCGTGAAGGTCATGTGGTACATGTGCGGCATGACGATGGCCGAGGCAAAGAACACCAGCAGCAGCGTGCGCCACGGGCCTTCCTGCAGCGGTGTGTGCAGCGTCGAGAGCGCCGCCTGGTTCTGCAACAGCCACAGCTCCAGTTCGTGAGGTCCGCCGAACACGCCGTAGAGCGCATAGAGGCCGATGCCGCCGAGGGCGGTCAGCTTCACCAGCGACTCGAAGGCGATGGCGAACACCAGCCCCTCGTGCTTCTCCCGCGTGGCGATGTGGCGCGCGCCGAAGAGGATGGTGAACAGCGTGATCAGCGCGCAGAAGCCCAGGGCGACCCTGTCGTGCACCGGCTCGCGGGTGAGGATGCCGATGGAGTCGGCCACCGCCTGGATCTGCAGGGCCAGCAGGGGCAGTACGCCGATCAGCATGAACAGGGTGGTCAGTGCCCCGGCCCAGGTGCTGCGGAAGCGGAAGGCGAACAGGTCGGCCAGGGACGAGAGCTGGTAGGTGCGGGTGATCCGCAGGATCGGGTAAAGCAGCACCGGTGCCAGCAGGAAGGCCCCGGAGATGCCCAGGTAGCTGGCCAGGAAGCCGTAGCCGTACTGGTAGGCCAGCCCCACCGTGCCGTAGAAGGCCCAGGCGCTGGCGTACACGCCGAGGGACAGGGTGTAGGTGAGCGGGTGGCGGACGATGCGACGCGGAACGAAACCGCGATCGCTCAACCAGGCGACTCCGAACAGGGCAAAGAGGTAGGCCGCGCTGATGAGGATCAGCTGGCTCAGGCTAAAGCTCGTCAGCATCGCGTTGACTCTGCAGGATGAAGGTCACCACGATCAGGATCAGCCAGAGCAGGTAGGGGCGATACCAGGCCCCGTTGGGGTCGATCCACCAGTCCATGATGGCCGGGGAAAACAGGTAGATCCCCACCACCAGGAGCAGTACCAGTCGGTAGATATACATGCCGCATCTCACATCGAGGGTGCGGCGATGGTAGCGAATGCCCCGTGCCGGTGCGAGTGCGCTCAGCGCAGCTGGGCTTCGGCCAGGGTGCGGGTGCGGGGGATGCGCGTGGCGTCCCAGTGGGCGATGCCCCAGTCCAGGGCTTCGCGGGGCGTGCCGCTGGCGAGGTCTTCCGGTGGCTGCTGGCCGAGGGCGCGCAGGGCGCGGGCCAGCAGTGGCGCGGCACGGTCGGCCGGCAGGGGCGGCGAGCGGTAGGACTTGCCGAGCTTGTGGCCGTCCGGCTGGATGATCAGCGGCACGTGCAGGCAGCGTGGCTGCGACAGGCCCAGCAGCTCCTGCAGGTACAGCTGGCGTGGCGTTGAGTCCAGCAGGTCGGCGCCGCGCACCACGTCGGTGATGCCTTGCCAGGCATCGTCCAGCACCACGGCCAACTGGTAGGCATAGAGCCCGTCGCGACGGCGGATGACGAAGTCCCCCACCTCGCGGCCCAGGTGCTGCTGGTACAGGCCCTGAACCCGGTCGGTGAAGCGGTAGACCAGCTCCGGCACGCGCAGGCGGATGGCCGCATCGACCTGAGGGTGGCAGGCGTTGCGGCAGAAACCGGGGTAGATGCCGTGATGGCCTTCGAGCTGCTTGCGCGAGCAGGTGCAGGCGTAGGCCAGCCCCTGGGCGAAGAGCCGGTCGATCACCTGGGCGTAGGCGTCATGGCGGTCGCTCTGGCGCACCAGCTCACCGTCCCATTCGAAACCGTAGGCCTCCAGTGTGGAGAGAATTGCCGCCTGGGCACCCGGCATCTCGCGGGGCGGGTCCAGGTCTTCCATGCGCAGCAGCCAGCGACCGCCGACAGCGCGGGCATCGAGGTAGGAGGCGAGGGCGGCAACCAGGGAGCCGAAGTGCAGGTAGCCGCTGGGGGTTGGAGCGAAGCGGCCGACGTAGGAAGACGGAGGCATGCGGGCGTGAGCCTGTTGAAACGAAACGGGGCGCCGTAGCGCCCCGTTCTGGGATCAGGAACCGAGTTGCTTTTCCTTGATTTCCGCCAGTGTCTTGCAATCGATGCAGAGGGTGGCGGTGGGGCGCGCTTCGAGGCGGCGGATGCCGATCTCGACGCCGCAGGAATCGCACCAGCCGTACTCGTTGTCTTCGATCAGCTGGAGGGTCTCGTCGATCTTCTTGATCAGCTTGCGCTCGCGGTCACGGGCACGCAGTTCCAGGCTGAATTCTTCTTCCTGGCTGGCGCGGTCGGCCGGATCGGGGAAGTTGGCCGCTTCGTCCTGCATGTGGTGGACGGTGCGGTCGACCTCTTCCATCAACTCGACCTTCCACCTGTTGAGGATGTTGGTGAAGTGAGCGCGCATGCGGTCGCTCATGTACTCCTCACCCTTGGTTTCCTGATAGGGCTCGAAACCACGGATCAGTTGGCTGCTCGTTTGCTTAGCTTTGGTGGGCATGAATGGCCGCCTCTCACTTTCTCTAATCCATTTCGCAGGAAGCTGGTCCGTCGCCGACACTGCCGGCCCTGCGGCTGCAAGCGGGCGAACTTACCAGAACGATTCAGGCCACGCCACTCCCAGTTATCGCGGTTGCTGCGGGCGTCCCGAAGCATTGGTTAGAATCCGCGCTTTGTGTCGATGAGGGAAGGCCGATGGCCCAGTCATACAGTGCACGCAGCCGTGCCATAGAACCCTTCCACGTCATGGCGCTGCTGGCCCGCGCCAACGAGTTGCAGGCCGAAGGGCACGACGTGATCCACCTGGAGATCGGCGAGCCGGACTTCACCACCGCCACTCCCATCGTCGAGGCCGGGCAGGCCGCGCTGGCCGCCGGGCATACCCGCTACACCGCGGCCCGTGGCCTGCCGGAGCTGCGCCGCGCCATCGCCGGCTTCTACGGCCAGCGCTACGGGCTGGACATCGACCCCGAGCGCATCCTCATAACCCCTGGCGGCTCGGGCGCGCTGCTGCTGGCCTCGAGCCTGCTGGTCGACCCGGGCCGGCACTGGCTGCTGGCCGACCCCGGCTACCCCTGCAACCGGCACTTCCTGCGCCTGGTGGAGGGTGCGGCCCAGCTGGTGCCGGTGGGCCCCGAGACCCGTTACCAACTGACCCCGCACCTGGTGGAGCGCCACTGGGATGCCCAGAGCGTCGGCGCCCTGGTGGCCTCGCCGGCCAACCCCACCGGCACCCTGCTGCACCGGGACGAGCTGGCGGCACTGTCCGACAGCTTGCGGGGATTGGGCGGACACCTCGTGGTGGACGAGATCTACCACGGCCTCACCTATGGCGTGGACGCCACCAGCGTGCTGGAGGTGGATGACGACGCCTTCGTGCTCAACAGCTTCTCCAAGTACTTCGGCATGACCGGTTGGCGCCTGGGCTGGCTGGTCGCCCCGCGGGAGGCGGTGCCCGAGCTGGAAAAGCTGGCGCAGAACCTCTACATCAGCGCGCCCTCGATGGCCCAGCACGCCGCGCTGGCCTGCTTCCGCGAGGACACCCTGGCGATCCTGGAGGCGCGTCGCGCCGAGTTCGCCCGCCGCCGCGACTACCTGCTGCCCGCCCTGCGCGAGCTGGGCTTCGGGATCGCCGTCGAGCCGGAAGGTGCCTTCTATTTATATGCAGACGTTTCAGCCTTCACCCAGGACGCCTATGCGTTCTGCCAGCACTTCATCGAGACCGAGCGCGTCGCCTTCACCCCCGGCCTGGATTTCGGCCGGCACCTGGCCGGCCAGCACGTGCGCTTCGCCTACACCCAGAGCCTGCCGCGCCTGGAAGAGGCGGTCGCGCGCATCGCCCGTGGCCTGCAGAGCTGGGCGGCGCGAGCGTGAGGTTCGATCCGCCGCTTGAAGAGGGCCGGTTGCTGCGGCGCTACAAGCGCTTCCTGGCCGACATCGAGACCGCTCAGGGGGAGCAGTTGACGATCCACTGCCCGAACACCGGTTCGATGCTCAACTGCATGAGCGAAGGCTGTCGGGTGTGGTTCAGCCGTTCCAACGATCCCCGGCGCAAGTTGCCCGGTACCTGGGAGCTGGTGGAGACGCCCCAGGGCCGCCTGGCCTGCATCAACACCGCGCGGGCCAACCCGCTGGTGGAGGAGGCCTTGCTGGCGGGGCGGATCCCCGAACTGGCGGGGTTCACTGCGCTGAAGCGGGAAGTCGCTTATGGCGTGGAGAACAGCCGTGCCGACTTCCGTCTCGACTACCCCACGGGTGCGCTCTACGTCGAGGTGAAGAGCGTCACCCTCGGCTTCGAGGGCACGCCCGTCGCGGCCTTCCCCGATGCAGTCACCACCCGGGGTGCCAAGCACCTGCGGGAGCTGGCGCACTTGGCGCGGGAGGGGACCCGTGCCGTGCAGCTGTATTGCGTGAACCTCTCCGGCATCGACGCCGTGCGGCCGGCACGGGAGATCGACCCGCACTACGCCCAGGCCCTGGCTGATGCCCACGAGGCCGGGGTGGAGGTGCTGGCCTACGGTGCGGAGCTGAGCCCCGAAGGCATGGTGTTGACCCGCCGCCTCAGCCTGCAGCTGTAGGCGCAGCCTCCAGCCAGATGCCCTGTCCGTCCTCCCGGCAGGGCAGGGCGCGCAACGCCTGACCCACGCAGGGGCCGGTAACGCATTCACCGGTCTCGATCAGGAACAGCGCACCGTGGGTGGCGCACTGGATCAGGCTGCCGCTGGCATCGAGGAACTGGTCCGGCTGCCATTCCAGCGGGATGCCCCGATGCGGGCAGCGATTCTCATAGGCGTAGACCTGCCCGTCCCGGCGGACCAGCAGCAGCTTCCTGTCGTCCACCGTCATCCCGCGGCTCTGGCCTTCCGCCAGGGCGCCGGGTTCGCATAGCCATTTCATCAAGGGCACCTCCATCACGGGGAGGCATTATCCCGCACCGCCGGAAGTCGCCAAGAGGGGAGCGCGTCCTTGCGCTTGAAAGGAGAGGGACACGGATTCTTTACCGTCGGCAGCCTGCTCGTTCGTCATGTCACTGCAGAAGGCGTCGAAGTCCGGTCGGGGCGCACCTTACGTCCCTTGACTTGCAAATGCAAATAATTATCAATTTGCGCGCAGTGCCTATCCTTCGCCGCCCGGTTGATCCGTGATTAGAGGAGCCCTTCGATGATGCCGTCCGTTGCCCCCACGCGTTCTCCCCTCTACCAGGCCTGGCAGGCGCTGCGCGGGGAGCAGCCCCACCAGCGCGCCCGCGATGCCGCTCGCCAGCTGGGCGTCAGCGAAGCCGAACTGGTCGCCGCGCGCCTGGGTGTCGACGCGGTGCGCCTGCGCCCGGATTGGCCGGTGCTGCTGCCGGCCCTGGAAGCCTTGGGTCCGGTGATGGCGCTGACCCGCAATGAGCATTGCGTCCACGAGCGCCATGGCCCGTACCGCGAGGTGACGATCAGCGGCAATGGCCAGATGGGGCTGGTGGTGTCACCCGACATCGACCTGCGGCTGTTCCTGGCGGGCTGGGCCAGTGTGTTCGCCATCGCCGAGGACACTCCGCGCGGCACCCAGCGCAGCCTGCAGGTGTTCGACAGGCAGGGCATGGCGGTGCACAAGGTCTTCCTGACCGAGCGCAGCGATGTTTCTGCCTGGGTGCCGCTGGTGGAGCGCTTCCGTGCCGAGGCGCAGTGCGCCGAGCTGGACCTGCAGCCGCTGCCGGAGGCTGAGCCGCCCCGGCCCGATGCGGCCATCGACGTCGCCAGCCTGCAGGCGGGCTGGGCCAACCTGAAGGACACCCACCACTTCTTCGCCCTGCTCAAGCAGCACGCCGCCGCGCGCACCCAGGCCCTGCGCCTGGCGGGCGCCGAATGGGCCGAACCGCTGGCCCCGGCCGAGTTGCCGCGCCTGCTGGAGCGGGTCGCCGAGCAGGCGGTACCGGTGATGGTGTTCGTCGGTAACCGTCACTGCATCCAGATCCACACCGGCCCGGTGCAGAGCCTGTGCTGGATGGACAGCTGGTTCAACGTCCTCGACGCGGATTTCAACCTGCACCTGCAAACCACCGGTGTCACCGAGCTGTGGCGGGTGCGCAAGCCCAGCAGCGACGGTGTGATCACCAGTTGGGAGGCCTTCGACGCCGAGGGCGAGCTGGTGCTGCAACTTTTCGGCGCCCGCAAGCCTGGCCAGCCCGAGCGCCCGGACTGGCGCGCCCTCGCCGAGTCGGTGCCGGCGCGCTGACCCGGTCCTCTTTCATGACGCCCCGGGTCTGGGGCCTGCACTGCTACACAAGGAGTCGATATGCCCGCCCCGAGACACCTCGCCGGCCTTTGTGCCGGCCTGCTTTTCTGTTCCCTGGCGTCTGCCGATGCCCTGCCCCAGCGCTGGGTGAGCGCGGGAGGGGCGGTCAGCGAATGGGTGGTGGCACTGGGGGGCGAACCGCGGCTGGTCGGCGTCGACACCACCAGCCAGCACCCGGAGAGCCTCAAGCGCCTGCCCAGCGTCGGCTACCAGCGGCAGCTGGCGGCGGAAGGGCTGCTGTCCCTGCGCCCCGAGCTGCTGGTGGGCACCGAGGAAATGGGACCGCCGCCGGTGCTGGCGCAGGTGAAGGCTGCCGGGGTGCAGGTGGAGCAGCTGTCATCGCAGCCGGACCTGGCGGCTCTGGCCCACACCCTCGAACGCCTGGGCGCGTTGCTCGGCGACCCTGCACGGGCTGAGCAAGCCCGGATCGACTATGTGGCGCGGCTGGACAGCCTGGCGGCCCATGTCCGCGAGGCCCAGGGCAAGCAGGCTGCGCCGCGCGTGCTGCTGCTGGTGGGGCATGCCGGCAGCAACCCGCTGGCAGCCGGGAAGGGTACCTCGGGCGCCTGGATGATCGAGCGCGCCGGTGGCCTCAATGTGGCCGATCACTCCGGCTACAAGGCCCTGTCCAACGAGGCCCTGGCGGCCCTCGACCCGGAGGTGGTCGTCGTGGCCGACCGGGCACTGGTGGGCGAGGCCGCGCGGGAGGCGCTGCTGCGCCAGAACCCCACCCTGGCGCTCACCCAGGCCGGGCACGCGGGTCGCTTCCTGGTGCTGGACCCGACCTTGCTGGTGGGCGGACTGGGCCCCCGGCTGCCGGATGCGCTGGCGGCGTTGTCCGCCGGCTTTTATCCTCAGGCCCCCGCCCCGGATGCTGAGCACCGAGCTACCCCATGAAGCCCGTGTTGTCGCCACGCCTGCTGTTCATCGGCCTGTCCCTGCTGCTGCTGGTGGCGCTGTGGCTGTCCCTCGCCCTGGGGCCGGTGAGCCTGCCGCTGGATGCGACCCTGCGGGCGCTGCTGCGCCTGGTGGGCGTGCCGCTGGACGGTGACGGGCTGGAGCAGGCCGAACTGATCCTGGCGCAGATCCGCCTGCCGCGAACCCTGCTGGGGCTGGCGGTGGGGGCCGTCCTGGCGGTGTCCGGGGTGGCGATGCAGGGGCTGTTCCGCAACCCCCTGGCCGACCCGGGCCTGGTGGGTGTTTCCAGTGGCGCGGGGCTGGGCGCGGCCGTGGCCATCGTCGGTGGCGCGGCGCTGGGCGGGCTGCCGGAGGCTCTGGCGCCGTACCTGCTGTCCATCAGTGCGTTCGCCGGTGGTTTCCTCATCACCGCCCTGGTCTATCGCCTCGGTCGGCGCGACGGGCAGACCAGCGTGGTGACCATGCTGCTGGCCGGCATCGCCCTCAACGCCCTGGCCTTCGCCACCATCGGCCTGTTCACCTACCTGGCCGACGACGCCACCCTGCGCACGCTCACGTTCTGGAACCTGGGCAGCCTGAACGGCGCCAGCTACGCACGCTTGTGGCCGCTGTTGGTGGTGGTGCTGGCGGTGATCGCCTGGCTGCCGCGCCGGGCCAGCGCATTGAATGCCTTGCTGCTGGGCGAGTCGGAGGCGCGGCACCTGGGGTTCGATGTGGAGCGCCTCAAGGGCGAGCTGGTGTTCTGCACCGCGCTGGGTGTCGGTGCGGCCGTGGCCGCCTCGGGTCTGATCGGCTTCATCGGGCTGGTCGTGCCGCACCTGGTGCGCCTGCTGGCCGGGCCGGACCATCGTGTGCTGCTGCCGGCTTCGGCCCTGGCGGGGGCCAGCCTGATCCTGTTCTCCGACCTGGCTGCGCGACTGGTGCTGTCGCCGGCGGAGCTGCCCATCGGCATCGTAACGGCCCTGGTGGGGGCGCCGTTCTTCCTCTATTTGCTGCTGCGAGGGCGCGCGTGATGCTACGTGCCGAAGGGCTGTCGATCCGGCGAGGCCACACGGTGGTGCTGGAGGGGGTGGAGCTGGCCGTCCGGCCGGGCGAGGTGCTGGGTGTGCTTGGCCCCAACGGGGCAGGCAAGAGCACCCTGCTTGGCGCGTTGTGCGGCGAACTGGCGCCGGCGAGCGGGCAGGTGCTGCTGGCGGGCCGCCCGCTGGCGGGCTGGAACGGCCCCGAGCGGGCTCGTCAGCTGGCGGTATTGCCGCAGAGTTCCAGCCTGGGCTTTGCCTTCTCCGTCGAGGACGTGGTGGCCATGGGGCGCTTGCCCCACGCCACCGGCCGCGCGCGGGATGCGGAAATCGTCGGTGAGACCCTGCACGCGGTGGATGCCGCTCACCTGGCGGGGCGCAGCTACCTGGCCCTGTCCGGTGGCGAGCGCCAGCGCGTGCACCTGGCCCGAGTGCTGGCGCAGCTCTGGCCGGGCGGGGAGGGGCAGGTGCTGTTGCTGGACGAGCCGACCTCGGCGCTCGACCCCCTGCACCAGCACACCACCCTGCAGGCGGCCCGGGCATTCGCCCGGCAAGGCGTGGCGGTGCTGGTGATCCTGCATGACCTCAACCTGGCGGCGCGCTACTGTGATCGCCTGTTGCTGCTGGCCGAAGGGCGTCCCCAGGCGCTGGGAACCCCGGAGGAGGTGCTTCGGGCCGACACGCTGGAGGCGGTGTTCGGGCTGGAGGTGCTGGTGCAGCGTCACCCGGAGCGCGGGCATCCCCTGATCGTCGCGCGCTGAGCATGCTTGCGAGGTCGACATGAGGCTCATTCTGGTCTGCGGTTTTCTCCTGCTGGCGGCCTGCCAGTCGCTCCCTCCCGTGCCGGCCTGGCAGAGCCCGGAGGGGCGGCAGCACCCGGACCTGGGCGTCATCCTCGACCTGCGTGACGGGCGCCGCCTCTCCCCGGACGAACTGGTGGACGCGCTGGCGCCGGTGCCCCGGGTGCTGGTGGGTGAGCAGCACGACAACCCGGACCACCACGCCCTGGAACTGTGGCTGCTGCAGGCGCTGGAGCAGCGTCGGTCCCAGGGCAGCCTGCTGATGGAGATGCTCACGCCGTCGCAGCAGGCCAGGGTCGATGCCGTTCGCGGTCAGTCGGTGGCGGACCTGTCCAAGGCCCTGGACTGGGAGGGCGGATGGGACTGGTCGCTCTACGGGCCGCTGGTGCGCCATGGGGTGGCCCAGCCCTATCCACTGCTGGCGGCCAATCTGGATCGTGATGAGATCCTCGCCATCTACCGGCAGCCGCCGCGCCTCGAGGGCGCTGCTGCGACGGCGCCGGCCGTGCAGGCCAAGCTGACGGAGCAGGTGCGCCAGTCCCATTGCGGGTTGCTGCCGGAGGGCCAGTTCCCGCCCATGGTGGCGGTGCAGCAGCAGCGGGACCGGCGCATGGCCGAGCGCCTGCTGGCCGCCCCGGCGCCGGCGCTGCTGGTGGCCGGCAGCTACCATGCCCGGCGCGATCTTGGGGCGCCGCTGCACCTGGCGGACCTCGGGCTGGAGCCTGACCAGGCGCGGGTGGTGATCCTCGCCGAGGCCGGCAAGGCCGTTGATGCCGCCGAGGCGGATTTCGTCTGGTACACCGCTGCCGTCACCCCGGTGGACCACTGTGCCGAGATGCGCAAGCAGATGCACACGCGCCCTTAAATCCACCCTGTTGGCGATTCCGGAGCCCGTATGGCTGAACTGAACGATCCTGAGCTGGCCACCCTGGCGGTCCGCCTGCTCGACCTGACCTCCCTCAACGACACGGATGACGAGGCGACCATCGCGGCTCTTTGCGCCCGTGCGCTGACGCCCGTTGGGGCGGTGGCTGCCGTCTGCATCTACCCGCGCTTCATCGGCTTCGCCCGGCGGCGCCTCGATGCGCTGGGTGCCGAAGCCGTGCGCGTGGCCACTGTGGCCAACTTTCCCCAGGGTGGCGTCGATGTACGGCGAGCGCTGGAGGAAACCCGAGCGGCCGTGGCCGATGGGGCGGACGAGGTGGACCTGGTCTATCCCTATGCCACATTGCTGGCGGGCGATGCCCAGCCGGGGCGCGATTTGGTGGCGGCGTGTCGGGAGGCCTGCGGGGATCGGGCGTTGCTCAAGGTGATTCTCGAGACCGGGGCGCTGGCGCAGCCGGAGCTGATCCGCCAGGCCAGCCGCGATGCGATCGCGGCGGGTGCCCAGTTCATCAAGACCAGCACCGGCAAGGTGCCGGTCAATGCCACGCCGGAGGCGGCATCGCTGATGCTCGGGGTCATTGCCGAGCACGGCGGTATGGTGGGCTTCAAGGCGGCCGGCGGCTTGCGGACCCTGGCGGATGCGCGCTGCTACATCGAGCTGGCACGGGCGACGCTCGGCGCGCAGTGGGTAACGCCCGGGCATTTGCGGCTCGGTGCCTCGGGCCTGCTGGCCGAGTTGCTGAAGACCCTGGGTGAAGCGGGCGAAGCCGGAACAGGCGCTGGCTACTGATTCATCCCCACCTTCCCAACGTTTCCGAGCGAGGCTGTCATGACCACACCCCACATCAACGCCCGGCCGGGTGACTTTGCCGAGACCGTGCTCATGCCCGGTGACCCGCTGCGGGCCCGGGCCATCGCCGAAACCTTTCTGGAGGACGTGCGAGAGGTGAACGCGGTGCGCAACATGCTCGGCTATACCGGCCGCTACCGAGGGCAGCGTGTTTCGGTGATGGGGTCGGGCATGGGCATCCCCTCCATCTCGCTCTACGCCCATGAGCTGTTCAGCCAGTTCGGCGTGCAGCGCATCATCCGAGTGGGCAGTTGCGGGGCCTTGCAGCCGGACGTCCACCTGCACGACCTGGTGATTGCTCAGGGCGCGTCCACCGATTCCGGCGTCAACCGCAAACGCTTCGGCGGCTTCGACTTCGCCGCGCTGGCGGATTACCGCTTGCTGGCGCGTGCCGTGAATCGGGCCGATGAAATGGGGATGACGGTGCACGTGGGCAATGTGTTTTCCGCCGACCTGTTCTACGAGCCGGCGGCCGACTGGATGGTGCCCATGAGCCGGATGGGCATCCTTGCCGTGGAGATGGAGGCGGCGGGCTTGTATGGCGTGGCCGCGGAACTGGGGCGTGAGGCCTTGGCCGTGCTGACAGTGAGCGACCAGCTGCTGACGGGGGAGCGCCTCGGGGCTCAAGCGCGCCAGGAAGGGCTCCACGACATGGTCCGGCTGGTGCTTGAAAGCGTGATCGTCTGAGGGCGGTAAACCCAGGTGGTGCGAGGCTTTCAGCGGTATTCTGCAGGTAAAAAAAGACCCGGCAAACTGCCGGGTCAATAACCGTGATTAGCCTGATGAGGAGATAATCTGAAGAGTCCGACTGCTTGGTCTCTCAGCTTACCGGCTGATCTCGCGATCAGTTGTGGTAATAATAACAATTCTCATTTCGTGGTCAAGCGCAGGATGTAAAAAAATTCGTCAGAACAGGATGAACGGTCATCAGCCATGAAAAAGCCCGGCATGTGCCGGGCTTTTTGTAGGGCTCTGTGGATCAGCCTTCCGGGTTCGCCTGGCGCTGCTGGGTGATTTCCTTGTTCAGCAGGTCGATGCGCCGGGCCATGCTCTCGATGAGGCTGTGAGCGATGCGTGGGTTGCTTTGCATTAGGCTGAGGAACTGGTCCTTGGGGATCACCATCACGGTGCAGGGCTCGCTGGCGATGACGGTGGCGCTGCGCTTCTCGCGGGTGAACACCGCCATGGCGCCGAAGATCTCGTCCTTCTGCACGTCGCCGACCTTCTGGCCGTCGACGAAGGCTTCGGCATGGCCTTCGATGATGATGAAGACGTGGTCGGCTTCGTCGCCCTGGTGGATCAGCTCCTCGCCGGCGGCGAAGTGCTGGAAACCGGTGGAGGGACGGATCTCCGGCTGCTTCAGTCGGGCCAGTGCATCCGAAAGCAGGGCGGTGTGACCGATCAGGTACTGGATGAACTGTTCCTGGCGCTGCTCATCGGCATAGATGTGCTTGAACACGGCGCTGCGGGAATAGGGGATGAGGCTGACGGGCTCGTCGCTGCGGTAGCGGCAGCTGGGCAGTTCGATGCCTTGGCGCAGGCCCACCAGATCGCCTTCCTGGAGGTAGAACAGCGGACGTTCGTCGACCAGGGCGTGCAGCAGGCCATTCTCGATGATGAACAGCTGATTGCCGGGCAGCTCCCGGTTCAGGTCCTCGACCGACTCGAAGGAGAGCGGGGGGCCGGAAGGTTCAAGCCCGTCGAGCAGCTGGCTGGGAATGCTTTGCAGTCGGTTGATCAGCTGGTCGGCGTAAGCAGGTTGCTCCCCGAGTAGGTACATGTCGGTAAATTCCTTGGACTGACTGGACTTGGACGCACGAACGTCCCTGAAACAATAGGGCGCATCGGTACGAACGTAAATCACCGAACGCCGGTGTTGTGAGCTAGCTCCTGTTGTTTTGCGGGAAAGACTCGAGCTCTCCGTTGAGCTGGGCCTTGTGGCCCGGGGGTAGCTCGTTCCAGTGCACGTCCAGCAGGGCCCCTTCAATGGCGTAGAGAAGCACTTTGGAGGCGCGGAAGCCACGGGCCTTCACCGCTCGATAGGCGCCCACGGCACCCAGGCGGCGAAGGTCGGACGCGTTGTGGATGCCTACCGCGTGCAGCCACTGCGCCGAGGTCTTGCCCAGGTTCTTCAGGTTCTGCAATTCATCGTTCATCGAGCCTCCTTGCAATGGGTGCGCGAGAGGACAGGTTTCCCGGTGTCGCGCCCAAGAGTGTAGCGGGCGGTCAGGCGTACGTGGCCGCATGACATCACCCGCTCGACGGTTGGCCAGCGGTGGGTGTTGTAGCGCAGGCGGGTGCCGAAATTCACCGACATGAGCAGCTCGTCCGCCGCCAGTTCGGTGGGGAAGTAGGCGCCCGAGATCTGTGCGTGGGCGATGCTGGCGCCCTGCAGCTGGGATTCGCGGAAGTCGATGCCGCGCAGGTCGGCACCCCGGAAGTAGGCGTCGGTGAAGTCGACACCACGGGCATCCAGGCCGCGCAGGTCGACGCCGCGGAAGTCACCGCCGCGCAGGTCGACGGTGCCGTCGGCTGGTTTCTGGGCGTTGAAGCCCGCGATGTCGTCGTTGCGGAGGAGGAGGTAGAGAGGCGAGTCGAGCTGATGGGGAAGTGTCATGGCGGGGCTCGTCCGTTGAGGGTTCCCCGGGAGTATAGAAGGTGCGGCAGGAATTCCCTGCCGCACCTTGGGAGGGGCTCAGAGCCCCGGCAGGAACTGGCGGATACGCTCGACGAGGGTGTCCAGGCTCTTGGCCTGGTGGGTGTCGACGCGGGTGCTGTGGGCTTGCTCTTCGCTGTCGAGGGCCTCGCGGCTGGCGTGCTGCGCCTGTACCACCTCCAGGGTGGCGTCGGACGGGTCGGTGCCCTGCTGGCGACGCTGCTCCAGCCAGCCGCCAATGACCGCGTCCGGGGCCTGGCAGTCGAGGATCAGGAACGCGGTGCCGGCCTTCTCGGCCACGGCGCGAGCGCCCTGGCGCTGGGCGCGCTTGAGGTAGGCGGCGTCGAGCACCACCGGGAAGCCGGCGCTCAGTACCTGCTCGGCCAGCTCGTGCAGGCGCTGGTAGGTGGCCTCTGTGGATTCGGGGCTGTAGATGCCGCTGTTCAGTTCGCCGTCTTTCCCCGGCTGCTCGCCGAACAGGCGCTTGCGCTCCACGTCCGAACGCAGGCGGATGGCGCCCAGGGCTTCCACCAGACGCAGGGCGACGTGGCTCTTGCCGACCGCAGAGACGCCGTGGGTGATGGCGAGGAAGCGCAGCGGGATGGCGCTGTAGCTTTCTGCCAGGTTGGCGTAGTTGCGGTACTGGCGCAGGGTGGCGGCGCGCTGCACGGCATCGGTCTGGTGGGCGAGGCTGAACAGGGCGACCTTGGCGCGCACCAGGGCGCGGTAGGCCTTGTAGAAGTTGAGCAGGGCCAGGCCGCGGTAGTCGCCCGTTTCCTCAAGGTAGCGGCTGACCAGGCGGCGGGAGAGCGACTTGAGGCCACGGTCTTCGAGGTCCATCGCCAGGAAGCCGATGTCGGCGTAGACGTCGGTGAAGCGGAAGGGCTCGTTGAACTCGATGCAGTCGAACAGCACCACTTCGCCATTGATGAGGGTGGCATTGCCCAGATGGATATCGCCGTGGCACTCACGGATGAAGCCGTCGCGCTTGCGCTCGGCCAGCAGCGGCTTGAGGCGCTCGAAGCTGCTCTGCGCCCAGGCTTCCAGGGCGTCGAGTTGCTGCAGGTCGGCCTTGGTCTCGAGCATCGGGCGGATCTGGTCGAAGTTCTGCTGCACCGGCTGCATCACGGCTTCGGGCGTGCCCAGCGGGTGCTTTTCGTCCACGCGGGGGGCTTCGAGGTGGAACCGGGCGATCTGCGCGGCCAGGGCATCGACGTGGGCCGGGCTCAGTTCACCGCGGGACTGGATCTCGCTCAGCAGGTTGCTTTGCGGGAACTGCGCCATGCGGATGGCGTACTCGATCACCGGGCCTTCGCCTCCCAGGCGGGGAGCCGATTCGCTGCCGGTGATGGCCACTACATCCAGGTAAAGGTCATGGGTCAGGCGCTGGTTGAGGCGGACTTCCTCGGTGCAGAAGTGCTGGCGGTCTTCCAGGCGGGTGAAGTCGAGGAAGCCGAAGTTAACCGGCTTCTTGATCTTGTAGACGTAGGGACCGGTGAGCAGCACCCAGGAGATATGGGTTTCGATGACGCTGAAGGCTTCCACCGGATGGGGGTAGAGGCTCGGGTCCTGAAGGGCTTGGATCAATTGTTGGCTCACGGTCGTTCCTTGTTCTGGCACGTGCAGAGGCGGGCATTATGGGTGCTGTGCGCCACTCTGCAAACCGTCAGGGGCGCCTTCTGGCGCTGGGCAAAGTGCGTATAATGCGCCGCCATGACTCGTTCCCGATCCCCCCGCTCCCGTAAGAAACCCCGTTCCAGTGGCTTGCGCAGGCTCTTCGGCTGGGCTTTCAAGCTCAGCCTGGTGGGCCTGGTCGTCCTGGCGGGCTTCGCCGTCTATCTGGATGCCATCGTCCAGGAAAAATTCTCCGGCAAGCGCTGGACCGTGCCGGCGAAGGTCTATGCACGGCCCCTTGAGTTGTTCGTTGGGCTGAAGCTGGCCAAGGACGACTTCCTCAAGGAGCTCGACGCCCTCGGCTACCGTCGGGAGAGCGCTTCCAACGGGCCGGGTTCGGCCTCGGTGGCCGGCTCGACGGTGGAGTTGAACACCCGTGGCTTCCAGTTCTACGAAGGGGCTGAGCCTGCGAGGCTGATCAAGGTGCGCTTCTCAGGTGACTACGTGGCAGGGCTCAGCCAGGGCAGCGGTGCCAACCTGGCGGTCGCGCGCTTGGAGCCGCTGCTGATCGGTGGCCTCTACCCCGCCCACCACGAAGACCGCATTCTCATCAAGCTGGACCAGGCGCCGCCCTACCTGGTGGATACGCTGGTCGCGGTGGAGGACCGAGAGTTCTTCAACCACTGGGGCGTCTCGCTGAAGTCCATCGCGCGGGCCATCTGGGTCAACGCCACCGCCGGCCAATTGCGTCAGGGCGGCAGCACCCTGACCCAGCAGTTGGTGAAGAACTTCTACCTGACCAACGAGCGCAGCATCACCCGCAAGGCCACCGAGGCGATGATGGCCGTGTTGCTGGAGATGCATTACGACAAGCGCGAGATCCTCGAGGCTTATCTGAACGAGGTGTTCCTCGGTCAGGACGGCCAGCGCGCGGTGCACGGTTTCGGTCTCGCCAGCCAGTATTTCTTCAGCCAGCCGCTTTCCGAACTCAAGCTGCACCAGGTGGCGTTGCTGGTGGGGATGGTCAAGGGGCCGTCCCAGTTCAACCCGCGGCGCAACCCCGAGCGCGCGCTCGAGCGCCGGAACCTGGTGCTTGACCTGCTCGCCGAGCAGGGCGTGGTCACGGCCGAGGAGGCTGCAGCGGCGAAGGCCAAGCCCTTGGGCGTGACGCCGCGCGGCAGCATGGCCGACAGCTCCTATCCGGCGTTCCTCGATCTGGTCAAGCGCCAGCTGCGGGAAGACTACCGAGACGAGGACCTGACCGAGGAAGGGCTGCGCATCTTCACCAGCTTCGACCCCATCCTCCAGTCCAAGGCCGAGACGGCCCTGGAAGAGACGCTCAAGCGCCTGGCAGGCCGCAAGGGTGTGGATGAGGTGGAGTCCGCGATGGTGGTGAGCAATCCGGAGACCGGCGAAATCCAGGCCCTGATCGGCAGCCGCCAGCCCCGCTTCGCCGGCTTCAACCGGGCCATCGATGCGGTGCGTCCGGTCGGCTCGCTGATCAAGCCCGCTGTCTACCTGACGGCGTTGGAGCGGCCCAGCCAGTACACCCTGACCAGTTGGGTGCAGGATGAGCCCTTCTCGGTGAAGGGGCAGGACGGCCAGGTCTGGACGCCGCAGAACTACGATCGGCAGGCCCACGGAACGATCTTCCTCTACCAGGGGCTGGCCAACTCCTACAACCTCTCCACGGCCAAGCTCGGCCTGGACATCGGTGTGCCGAATGTCCTGAAGACCCTGGAGCGCCTGGGCGTGTCCCGCGAGTGGCCGGCGTATCCGTCCATGCTGCTGGGCGCTGGTGCACTCAGCCCGATGGAAGTGGCGACGATGTACCAGACCCTGGCCAGCGGCGGTTTCAATACCCCGCTGCGGGGCATTCGCAGTGTGCTGACGGCGGAGGGTGAACCGCTCAAGCGCTATCCCTTCCAGATTCAGCAACGTTTCGATCCGGGTGCCATCTACCTGGTGCAGAACGCCATGCAGCGTGTGATGCGCGAAGGTACGGGGCGCTCCGTCTACAGCCAGTTGCCGGCGTCCCTGACCCTGGCGGGCAAGACCGGCACCACCAACGATTCGCGTGACAGTTGGTTCGCCGGTTTCAGCCAGGACCTGCTGGCGGTGGTCTGGCTCGGCCGCGACGACAACGGCAAGACGCCGCTGACCGGTGCCACGGGTGCGCTGCAGGTGTGGACCAGCTTCATGCGCAAGGCCGATCCGTTGCCGCTCGACATGCCCATGCCGGAGAACGTCGTCCAGGCATGGATCGATCCGCGTACCGGCCAGGGCTCCGATTCGAGCTGCCCGGGTGCGGTGCAGATGCCTTATATTCGCGGCAGTGAGCCCGCCCCTGGCCAGGCCTGTGGAGCGGGTGCGCCGGTGGACTCGGTGATGGACTGGGTCCGCGGCTGGATGCAATGAACCAAGAGGACCTGATGTGAACAAAGGCTGGATTCCTGCGGTTACCGTCGCACTCATGCTCGGTGGTTGCGCCACCCCTCAGCGCAATGCCATTCCTGTCGTCGACTCCGGTGGCCCGATGTCCGAGCAGGAAGAGGGCGCCGGCGGCGGCTACCGTGCGCCCGTGCAGGCTGCCCAGCCTCGCTATGAGCCACAGGATGCGGGCGTCGTGGTGATGGTCCCGGGGGCTGCTTCCGGCTCGTCCGCACAGGCCATGCCGGCACCGAGTGCGCCCATCAGTGGTTCGGTGACCTCTGGCCCGATCACTCCGGGACCGCTCGTCACCGGCCCTGCAGCAGGCGTTTCGGCACCTGCCGCCAGCCCTAACTACGGCAGCACCTATTCCGCCCCGAGCGCGCCGTCCATGCCGAGCGGCATCCCCTCCAGTGGTGGCCTGGCTGCCGACGAGCAGCTGGATGGCCCGGTGCTGGCCTTGCTGACCACTGCCCAGCAGCAGCAGGGTGGCGGTGATCTCAACGGTGCTGCGTCCAGTCTCGAACGTGCACAGCGCATTGCCCCTCGTGAGCCTCAGGTGCTCTACCGCCTGGCGGAGGTCCGCCTCGCCCAGGGCGATGCTGCCCAGGCCGAGCAACTGGCCCGGCGTGGTCTGAGCCTGTCCAACGGGCGTCCCTCCCTCCAGGCGGGCCTTTGGGAGCTGGTGGCCAAGTCCCGCGAGCGTCAGGGTGATCCGGCAGGTGCTGCCCAGGCACGTCAACGCGCTCGGGTCAGCTCCTGATGGATGAGCGCCTGGCCGAGGTGGCTGATCAGCTGCTACTGATCGAGCGTGAGCTCCGCCTGCTCGGCTGGTGGGCAGACCAGCCGCCCAGTGCCGAGGCGCTGGCGAGCCAGGCGCCGTTCTGTGTCGACACGATGACGTTTGAAGAGTGGTTGCAGTGGATCTTCCTGCCGAGGATGAAGGTGATCCTCGAGGCCGGTGCCGAGTTGCCTCGGGTATCCGGCATCCTGCCCATGGCCGAGATGGCCTATCAGGAACGTGCAGGGAACGTGCGGGGGCTTCTCGAAGCGCTCGGCGCTTTCGATCGGTTGATCGGCAGCGCCGGCTGAGCAGGTCGGGCGTGCGTTACTGGCAGTTCTCGGCGATGGCCTTCTGGGTTTCCTTGAGTCGGGACTGACGTTCTTCTTCGGTCAGGCGGCGAACCTCTCCCTTGTCTTCCACGCGCAGGCGCGGGTTGTTCTGCATCTGTGCCAGGTTGGTGCGCAGCTGGGTGCAGTATTCCTTGCGCTCGGCTTCCTGCTTGGCGACGTCCTTCTTCACTTTCTCGTCGATGGCCTTTTGCTCGTCCTCACTGGCGGGCTTGGCCTGGGCGGGCGCCTTGGCTGGCTCTTCGGCTTTGTTCAGAACGGGATAGGGGTTCTCGAAGCTCGCCTTCGGCTCCTTGGGCTCGGCCTTGCCGGTGGAGACCTGGGTCGAATCCTGGCCCTGCGGCGGTTGTGCGCCGAAATGCGTGACACCCTGGGCATCGACCCACTTGTAGACCTGGCCGGCCATGGCCGAGGTGCTGAGGGCGAGAACCAGGCCTGCGAAAATCATGCGATGCATGGGGGTTCCTTAATAAGAAGGGGAGTCCGGCGGTAACTATAACCAAAGTCCCGTAGCTGTGATCCAGCGTGTGTCACAGCATTTCGCGCGATATTCCGTTAGGGATGACTTGACTTGCGGGGCCCTAATCCGAAGAATCCAGGGTTCGCTGTTCCAGTGGGCCGGCCGCAAGTCGGAAGCTGTAGCAGTCGATGAGGTGCACACCCGCGCCGACCCGCATCACCCTGCAACGCGTTACCTCGCGCTGGGTGGGAAAGCCCCGCAACAACTCTCAGGGGCCGCCCCAATGCTTGTTCTGCCAGTGGCTGACGTAGTCGGCGACCACCAGTCGCTCATGCCCTGTAGACGAGCAATCCTTTCAGGCTGTCCGGTCGCGGGCAGTATTCTGGCGTTCTAGAGGTGATAAACGTGGAGCTCTTATCTGGCGCTGAAATGGTCGTCCGCTCCCTGCGTGACGAAGGCGTTAAGTACATTTACGGGTACCCGGGCGGTGCCCTCCTGCATATCTACGATGCCCTGTTCAAGGAAAGCGACGTGACCCACATCCTGGTCCGTCACGAGCAGGCTGCTACCCATATGGCTGACGGCTACGCCCGTGCCACCGGCAAGGCCGGTGTGGTGCTGGTGACCTCCGGCCCCGGTGCCACCAACGCCGTTACCGGCATCGCCACCGCGTACATGGACTCCATTCCGATGGTGATCCTGTCCGGCCAGGTGCCGAGCAACATGGTGGGTACCGACGCGTTCCAGGAGACCGACATGGTCGGTATCTCCCGCCCGATCGTGAAGCACAGCTTCATCATCAAGCACCCGTCCGAAATCCCCGAGGTGATCAAGAAGGCGTTCTACATCGCCCAGTCGGGTCGTCCGGGGCCGGTCGTGGTCGACATTCCCAAGGACATGGGCGACCCGACCCAGAAGTTCGAGTACAGCTACCCGAAGAAGGTGAAGCTGCGCTCCTACAGCCCGGCCGTTCGGGGGCACTCGGGGCAGATCCGCAAGGCTGCCGAGCTGCTGCTGGCTGCCAAGCGCCCGATCCTCTATTCGGGTGGCGGCGTCATCATGGGTGGCGCATCCGAGCCGCTGACCGAGCTGGCCAAGATGCTCAACCTGCCGGTGACCAACACCCTGATGGGACTGGGCGCGTTCCCGGGCATGGATCGTCAGTTCGTCGGCATGCTCGGCATGCACGGCAGCTACACCGCGAACCTGGCGATGCACCATGCAGACGTCATCCTGGCCGTGGGTGCCCGCTTCGATGATCGCGTGATCAACGGTGCGAGCAAGTTTTGCCCGAACGCCAAGATCATTCACATCGACATCGATCCGGCGTCCATCTCCAAGACCATCAAGGCCGACATCCCGATCGTGGGGCCGGTCGACAGCGTGCTGACCGAGATGGTCGCGATCCTCAAGGAAATCGGCGAGACGCCGAACCGCGAGACCGTTGTCAGTTGGTGGAAACAGATCGACGAGTGGCGTGGTGATCGTGGCCTGTTCCCCTATGACAAGGGCGACGGCAGCATCATCAAGCCGCAGACCGTCATCGAGACGCTGTGCGAAGTCACCAAGGGCGATGCTTACGTTGCATCCGACGTGGGCCAGCACCAGATGTTCGCGGCCCAGTACTACCGCTTCAACAAGCCCAACCGCTGGATCAACTCCGGTGGCCTCGGCACCATGGGCTTCGGCTTCCCCGCTGCGATGGGCGTGAAGCTGAACTTCCCGGATGCCGACGTGGCGTGCGTGACCGGTGAGGGCAGCATCCAGATGAACATCCAGGAGCTGTCGACCTGCCTGCAGTACGACCTGCCGGTGAAGATCGTCAACCTCAACAACGGTGCGCTGGGCATGGTCCGCCAATGGCAGGACATGCAGTACAACAGCCGCTATTCCCATTCCTACATGGAATCGCTGCCTGACTTCGTCAAGCTGGTCGAGGCCTACGGCCACGTGGGCATGCGTATCACCGATCTCAAGGACCTGAAACCGAAGATGGAAGAGGCGTTCGCCCTCAAGAACCGCCTGGTGTTCCTCGATATCCAGGTGGATCCGAGCGAGCACGTCTATCCGATGCAGATCCGGGATGGCGCCATGCGCGATATGTGGCTGAGCAAGACGGAGCGGACCTGACCATGCGACACATCATTTCCCTGTTGCTTGAGAACGAACCCGGAGCCCTGTCTCGCGTCGTCGGCCTGTTCTCCCAGCGCAACTACAACATCGAAAGCCTGACCGTAGCGCCGACCGAAGACCCGACCCTGTCTCGTCTGACCCTGACGACCGTGGGCCAGGACGACGTGATCGAGCAGATCACCAAGAACCTCAACAAGCTGATCGAGGTGGTGAAGTTGGTCGACCTGTCGGAGAGCGCGCACATCGAGCGCGAGCTGATGTTGGTTAAGGTGAAGGCCACTGGCGCCCAGCGTGCCGAGGTCAAGCGCACCACCGATATCTTCCGTGGGCAGATCGTCGACGTGACCAGCAGCGTCTACACGATCCAGCTCGCCGGTACCAGCGACAAGCTCGATAGCTTCATCCAGGCGATCGGCACCAGTTCGATCCTCGAAACCGTGCGCAGTGGCGTGACCGGCATTGCTCGTGGCGACAAGGTGCTGAGCATCTGATTGCTGTTGAATGGAAAACCCCGCCTTGTGCGGGGTTTTTTATTGCCTGGATTTATTGGCGGCGATTCCAAAAGGCGGCGATAAGCGGATCCTTCAGGCGCTTTTCCAGGGCGAAGAGGCCGATGTCGTAGGCGGCCAAGGGCGGTTGGATATCGTAGAGGCGTATGCGTCCGGCCAAAGGGCTGTTGTCGAGGACGATCTGCGGGACCACGCCAATCCCGAACCCAAGGCTCACCATGCTGACGATGGCTTCGTTGCCGCTGACCTGGGCATAGATGTTGGGCTTGATGCCATGACTTTTCAGCCAGCGGTCGGTACGGGTCCGGGCGAGGCCCTCTTCCGAGAGAATCATCGGTACGTCCTTCCAGCTTTGCGCCGTAGGCTGATGCAGTTGTTCCTCAGTCAGCAGCTGGGGTGATTGCGGGCCGATGAAGCGCAACTCGGAGCGGGTGATCGACTGGAAGTCGATACCGGATGGCAGGTTGTCGGGTCGGGCGCCGATGGCGAGGTCTTCCAGCCCCTGTTGCACCCGTTCGACGGCCTTTGCCGGGTCGCCGGTGTGCAGTTTCATCTCGATGCGCGGGTAGTCCTGGCGGAAGCTGCTGAGGATGTCGTAGAGGAAGCTGTAGCTCGCCGTCACCGAGCAATACAACGACAGCTCGCCGTGCAGGTCCTGCTGGTCCTGCATGAGACGTTGGCGGATAGCATGCCAGCCGCTCATGACCTCGCTGGCGTACTCGCGGAACTGCTGGCCCTCGCGAGTCAGCTGCACCGAACGGCTGTCGCGCACGAACAGGGGGGCGCCCAGTTCATCTTCGAGCTGCTTGATGCTGCGGCTGAGTGCAGAGGGGCTGACATGCTGCTCCCGGCTGGTCTTGCCGAAGTGCAGGTTGTCTGCCAGGGAGAGAAAGAGCCTGAGAGCGTGGCTGTCCATGTGGTATTTCATTTATCGGCACGTTACGTTGCGAATATATCATTTTACGCAACGAGACGGATCGCTTAATGTGCCCTTGTCGCGGTGTGCGCACCCCATCCCTTTCGTTATAAGAGCCAGAAACATGAAAGTTTTTTACGACAAAGATTGCGATCTCTCCATCATCCAGGGCAAGAAAGTCGCCATCATCGGTTACGGCTCCCAGGGCCATGCCCAGGCCTGCAACCTGAAAGACTCCGGCGTCGATGTCACCATCGGCCTGCGCAAGGGGTCCGCCACCGTCGCCAAGGCCGAAGCCCATGGCCTCAAAGTCACCGACGTTGCCAGCGCTGTTGCTGCGGCCGACCTGGTGATGATCCTGACCCCGGACGAATTCCAGGGCCAGCTGTACAAGAACGAGATCGAGCCGAACATCAAGAAAGGCGCCACCCTGGCCTTCTCCCACGGCTTCGCCATCCACTATAACCAAGTCGTACCGCGTACCGACCTTGACGTGATCATGATCGCGCCGAAAGCTCCGGGTCACACCGTGCGCTCCGAATTCGTGAAGGGCGGCGGTATCCCTGACCTGATCGCCATCTACCAGGACGCTTCCGGCAATGCCAAGAACGTTGCCCTGTCCTACGCCTGTGGCGTGGGCGGCGGCCGCACCGGCATCATCGAAACCACCTTCAAGGACGAAACCGAAACCGACCTGTTTGGTGAGCAGGCCGTTCTGTGCGGTGGCTGCGTCGAGCTGGTCAAGGCCGGCTTCGAAACCCTCGTCGAGGCAGGTTATGCCCCCGAGATGGCCTATTTCGAGTGCCTGCACGAGCTGAAGCTGATCGTTGACCTCATGTACGAAGGCGGTATCGCCAACATGAACTACTCGATCTCCAACAATGCCGAATACGGTGAGTACGTGACCGGTCCGGAGGTCATCAACGCCGAATCCCGTGCGGCTATGCGCAACGCTCTGAAGCGCATCCAGAACGGCGAATACGCGAAGATGTTCATCCAGGAAGGCGCTTCCAACTACGCCTCCATGACGGCCTACCGCCGTAACAACGCTGCTCACCCCATCGAGCAGGTTGGCGAGCGTCTGCGCGCAATGATGCCGTGGATCGCCTCCAACAAGATCGTCGACAAGGCCAAGAACTGAGTTCTGGTCTATGCATGAAGAAACGCGGCCTTGGCCGCGTTTTTTCATTGGGGCGCCCGCATCTGGTATAAAGCGACATCGCTGGGCCCGGTAGTTTCTGCCTTCGGCCCGGCTAAATTCATCTGCATATCTGCAAGGATGTTGTTCATGAGTGACCGTCCCGAAGAGCCCGGCAAGGCTCCAGAACCTGAAAGCCTCCTGCCCATCGACGAGCATGTCGAGGAAGGGCACGACGACCAGGGGCGCAAGGTTCGCCATCGCGGTATCTACCTGCTTCCCAACCTGTTCACCACGGCCAACCTGTTCGCCGGCTTCTACGCCATAATCAATGCCATGAGCGGTAATTTCTCCGTTGCAGCGGCGACCATTTTCGTGGCGATGGTCCTCGATAGCCTGGATGGGCGAGTGGCACGCCTGACCAACACGCAAAGTGCTTTCGGTGCCGAGTACGACTCGCTGTCGGACATGGTGGCCTTCGGCGTGGCTCCGGCATTGCTGGCGTTCGAGTGGGCCTTGAGTGGCCTCAACAGCGTCGGACTTACCGTTGCCTTCATATATGTCGCCGGGGCTGCGCTCCGCCTGGCCCGTTTCAATACCCAGATCGGCAAGACCGACAAGCGCTACTTCATCGGCCTCGCCAGTCCGGCGGCGGCGGGGGTCGTGGCCGGCACGGTGTGGGCGTTCAGTGACTTCGGTATCAAGGGCTCCAACATGTCCTTCATCGTTGCCATGCTGGTGGCGGCCGCGGGCATGCTGATGGTCAGCAATATCAAGTACTACAGCTTCAAGGACCTGGATCTGAAAGGGCGCGTACCTTTCGTGGCGATCCTCGTGGTGGTGTTGGCTTTTGCCGTGGTCTTCAGTGATCCGCCGCGTATCCTGCTGTTGATATTCCTGGCCTACGCTGCTTCCGGTCCGGTGCAATACTTGCTCCAGATGCGCCGCCGCCAACACGTCGAGTGATGTAATTTTCCCGCGGCTCCGCAGTCTACTGGCCAAACCGAAGCCGTACTGCGGAGTCCCCGATGCTTATCAAGGTTTCACCTTCCTCTATCGCTCGCGAAAGCGAGGTCACTCCTGAATCCGTCTATCTGTCCCGTCGCACCTTCATGGCAGGTGTGGGGGCTGCCGCTGCACTTGCTGGCTTGCCTGCGCGCGCAGATGGGCCAGGCGACTATCCCGATGTAGAGCCTGCGCCGACTCCTGCCTGGTTAGAGGAGAAGTTGTCGGCTGCCCGTTGGCGGGCAAGCGTGCCGGGCAATGAGCCTATTACCCCGTTCGCCGACGCGACCCACTACAACAACTTCTACGAATTCGGCACCAACAAAGGTGATCCTGCCCGCTATGCAGGCGCGCTTGCTGTCGAGCCATGGACGGTCAAGGTGGATGGCGAAGTCGGAAAACCGGGCAGCTTCGGCTTGGAGGATCTGGTCAACCCCCACCAGTTGGAGGAGCGCATCTACCGGCTCCGCTGTGTAGAAGGGTGGTCCATGGTCATTCCCTGGCTTGGCTTTCCGTTGGCGGAGTTGTTGAAACGGGTCGAACCCACCTCCAAGGCGCGCTTCGTCCGTTTCGAGACGCGAGTAGAGCCCGAGCAAATGGCGGGTGTGCGTTCGGGGTTGTCCCTTATCGACTGGCCATACGTTGAAGGCTTGCGCATCGACGAGGCGATGCATCCGCTTACCTTGATGGCTGTTGGTATGTATGGGCGAGTGCTGCCCAACCAGAACGGGGCGCCGTTGCGTCTGGTGGTGCCTTGGAAGTATGGCTTCAAGAGCATCAAGTCCATCGTCCGCATCAGTCTGACGGAGGAGCAGCCTTCGACGACTTGGCAGCTGATCGCGCCGAACGAGTACGGCTTCTATTCGAATGTGAACCCGGATGTGGACCATCCCCGCTGGAGCCAGGCGCATGAGCGGCGCCTGCCGAGTGGCCTGTTCAATCCCAATGTGATTCCGACACGGCTTTTCAATGGCTATGAGGAGGTCGCTGGCCTCTACGCCGGGCTCGATCTGCGGAAGAACTACTGATGCGTTATTGGCAATGGAGGTTCGTTGTCTTCCTCGGAGCTCTGGTGCCTCCGGTGTTATGGCTATATCAGGCGTGGATCTTCGCCCTGGGTCCTGATCCGGGAAAGGCGCTCGTCGACAGGTTGGGCTTGGGTGTTCTCTGGCTATTGCTGATTACCCTCAGCATGACCCCTCTGCAGAAGATGACCGGGTGGGGGGGATGGATTGCAGTCAGACGCCAGCTTGGTTTGTGGTCCTTCTTCTATCTATGCCTACACATAACGGCTTATGCCGTCTTTCTTCTGGGGCTCGATCTGCAGCAGTTGGCGAGCGATCTGGGGAAGCGCCCTTATATCTTCGTGGGGGCAGTAGCCTTTACAGGGCTTCTGATTCTGTCGCTGACGTCCAACCGCTACAGCATCCGGCGGCTTGGGAGGCGCTGGAAGCTGATTCACCGGAGCGTCTATGGAATCCTGGGGCTTGGCCTGCTCCATATGCTCTGGGTCGTGAGGGCTGACATGACCGAATGGGCAGCGTATGCGGTGGTGGGGGCTGTGCTTATGGGGTTGCGGCTACCTGGTGTTGCGAAGCTTCTGCCAAGGATCTTCCGGGGCGCGCTGAGAGTTGATGGAAATATTTCAAAATAGGTGTTGACGCCGTGGCTGAGGTCTCTATAATGCGCACCACTCCCACGGCGGACAACGAAAACTCCTTGAAAATCAATGAGTTAAGTGT
>NZ_FOJP01000045.1 GCF_900111835.1 Metapseudomonas otitidis | reverse complement strand
CTGCAGCGGGATGATCGGCAGCACCTGGCCGATGGCCCAGGTGTCCGGCAGGCTCTGGAACACGGAGAAGTTGCAGATGTACTTCTCGGCCAGCTTGTCGTTCAGCTCGTCGAGCACCTGGCGGTGGGAGCGCTGGCGGGCCTTGAGCTGGTTGTGCAGGCGGCGGCAGATGGCGAAGTAGGTCTGCTCGGCCAGGGCCTTCTGCGCCAGGGTCAGCTTGCCTTCGGCGTACTGCGCGGCGGCGTCGCCGATGTAGTGGGTGGCGCGCCAGTAGGTCTCGGTGACCATCTCGGTGTCGGTCGGGCCGAGCAGGTCGAGCAGCCAGCGGACGATCTCGGGCTGCTCTTCGCGGTCATCCACCACCGGCACGGCATCGTTGTGGCGCTCGACGTCGGTGACCTGCATGACCAGCACGGCGTGGTGCGCGGTCATGGCGCGGCCGCTCTCGGAGAAGATGTGCGGGTGCGGCAGGCCCTGGGCGTCGCAGAATTCCTTGAGCATGCCCACCACCACGCCGGCGTAGTCGTCCATGTCGTAGTTGATGGAGCTGGCGTTGCGCGAGTGGGTGCCGTCGTAGTCCACGCCCAGACCGCCGCCGACGTCGATGTGGTCCACCGGCAGGCCGAGGCTGCGCAGTTCGGCGTAGTAGCGGATGGCTTCCTTGAAGCCGTGCTGATAGTCGGCCAGGTTGGCGATCTGCGAGCCCATGTGGAAGTGCAGCAGGCGCACGCCCTGGTCGAGGCCGGCCTTGCGGAAGCGCTCGACCACCGACAGCAGCTGGGCGGCGGAGAGGCCGAACTTGGACTTCTCGCCGCCGGTGTCGGCCCACTTGGAGGAGGCCAGGGACGACAGGCGCACGCGCAGGCCGACCTGGGGTGCGACCTTCAGCTCGGCGGCGGCTTCGATGACGAACTCCACCTCCGATTCCTTCTCGATGACGATGAAGACGTTGTGGCCGAGCTTCTGGCCCATCAGCGCCAGGCGGATGAACTCGCGGTCCTTGTAGCCGTTGCAGACGATGGTGCCGCCCTTGGGGGCGAGCGCCAGCACGGCCATCAGCTCGGGCTTGGAGCCGGCTTCCAGGCCGATGGAGACGTTCTGGGTGGCGATGATGTTCTCCACCACCGCTTCCTGCTGGTTGACCTTGATGGGGTATAGGGCGGTGTAGCGGTTCTGGTACTCCAGCCGCGCGATGTTGGCGTCGAAGGCGCCGGTGAGCTGGCGCACGCGCGACTGGAGGATGCCGGGGAAGCGCACCAGCAGCGGCAGGGACAGGCCCGCCTCGCGCAGGTTGCCGACCAGGTCGTGCAGGTCCACCGGCTCGCTGGACGGGCCGCTGGGGCGCACGTCGACGCGCCCGGCCTCGTTGATGGCGAAGAAACCGGCACCCCAGTGGCGGATCCCGTAGACACTGCGGCTGTCCGCTACGGTCCAGCGGCTGCCATCGTCCTTGCGCGTGCGTCGTGCAGACATCGTGTTCCCCCTGTGGGATGAAAAGGGCCGAACCCGCCGGGACGTACCGGGCAGGCGTGGGCAGGTTAAAGCGGTCGTATGACGTTGGAGTGTTGACCGTGGCGATGACGGTCAGTTTAGAAAGCCGTGGCTCAGCCGCCGGATTTCTTGGCCTTGAAGCCGCGCTTGGCGAGCTCGTCGAGCAGCAGGTCCACGTGGTCGCCCTGGATCTCGATCACGCCGTCCTTGAGGGCACCGCCGGTGCCACATCGGCGCTTGAGCGCGCTGGCCAGCTCCTTCAGCTCGTCGCCGGCCAGCGGCACGCCGCTGACGGTGGTGACGGTCTTGCCACCCCGGCCCTTGGTTTCGCGGCGAACGCGCGCGATGCCGTCGCCGGCGGGCACGGTGGCTTGCTTGCAGGTGCAGGCGTCGATGGGCTGGGCGCAGTCCGGGCAGTGCCGGCCGCTGTCGGTGGAGTACACCAGGCCGCCGAGGGCGGCAAAGGACGAAGCTTTCTTGACCACCGGCTTTCCTCGTAGGGGTCAGGATAGCGACTGGTCGGCGGGGGGCCGACCGCGAAGCCCCACTCTGGCAGGGGCAGCGCAGCCCCGGCCGGGAAGCCGGGGTTGAAAGGCGGCGCAATTTAGCAGCATTCGCGGCGAATGCTAAGTGCGAATTTGCGCCATTGATCGTCAGATTGGCGACCCTGTTCGGCATCGTGCACGAAAGGGTCCGGGATATTGCACAAACCCGCGCCGGGCGGGGGTTTCAACCACGTCCCTAAGGAAGAAGGCAGCAGAGTCTGCGCGCACGCTGAAACAGAACAGGGCTCGAATGCCAAGGCGGGGACAACGCCCCTTCAGGAGGCCGAGTGGAATCGTCGTGGAAGGGGTTGAGCGACATGGATGTCGCGAGAGCGCTGCCGGGCCATGGATGGCCCGTCAGCGC
>NZ_FOJP01000040.1 GCF_900111835.1 Metapseudomonas otitidis | reverse complement strand
AAGCGGTGCATTGATACCTGTTGGGCTTCGCGTGGCTCAACCCAACCTACCGCGGTAATTCGTGGATGCAGGATGGGCAGTAAGCCGGTACAGGGAAGTTGGCCTTGGCGGGCTGTCGCTACGCGCCGAGGCCACCCTCCACGCGCGCTGCCCGCAACATTCAACTGGCCCCGGCCAGTGCGCGAACATAGCATGCAGGCGTTCCGCTGAACCCTTGAAGTGCCGGGGGTTACTCAGATACCCGCTGTGGCCAGCGCCTGGCGCAATATCCTCCTGCATGACGCAGGTTTGTGATTGCCCGGCTGGCTGCAAGGCTATTGCAGGACGAGGTTGTAGTTCTCCCGCTTCATCTGCCGGGCCAGCTGCAAGGCCATGACCGGCTCACCGCCGGTACGCTTGAGCAGTTCGGCTACACGCTGCTGCGCCGCACCGGACAGACCGTTGGCCGCTGCCTGGGCTTTGGCGAATAGCCACAGACCGTGTGGCGCACTGGCGCGCTGGATTTTGCAGCCACGCCACTGATACTCGACCATGCCGACGGTGGGATGAATCTTGCGCTCCTGGGCTATATGCGTCGGAGTGCCTGCAGGCAGTCCCTGGCTCCAGGCATTGAATGCCCCGGCATCCGCCGCCAGCAGAGTGCCCCAGTCCTTGAACAGCAGCGCCAGAACCGGCTCCAGGGTGGCCGGAAGCGCATCGTCGGGCAGCCAGGCTTCAGCACGGTCGGGAAACTCGACATCGCCGATACCGGCAAGGTTCATGCGTTCGGTCCAGCGGAAGACATTCGGTGCACGATTTTTCATCAGCGCGGACGGGTAGGGGTCGCGGCCGAGGTGAGCAAACAGCGGGGCCATAAAGCCGAAGTCGGCAATGCTCGGGTGACCACCGAGCAGGTACGGATGGCTGAGAAAGTGAATGTCCAGCGCATCCAGCAGCGCCTCATAGGCGGCCTCATGTGCCGGGATGCTTTGCGGAGTCACACCGAGGAAAGGCAGAAAGGAATTGAAGTAGCTCATCATCTGCGCGCCTGCAGCCAGACGCTCATCACGGTTGTTGCCGGCGTGCACGCTGCGGCCGAATTCGGCGCGCAGGAATTGTTCCTGCTCGGCGCGGTAGGACCAGCGATAGTGCATGGCGGCGGCCAGCAGGCCCTCGGAACCAAAGCCGTCCAGCAGCAGTGCGGTTACCCGCTGAACCGGCGAGGTCGGCAGCATCGGGCGTGCGGGAAAGGCTTGCTCCAGATGGTCGATCATGTCGCTGGTATCCTGCACGATGGTGCCATCGGCCAGCTCCAGAATGGGTACTACCACGGCACCAACCACCGGTACGACTCGCTGCTGAAACGCCGGCTCAGCCGGCATGCGCTCGCGGAAGCTGATGCCTTTCTTGATCAGATACGAGCGAATCTTGCCGGTATACAGGGAGTGCGGCGTGCCCCACAGGGTGATGCATTGCTGGGAATCGGTCATGGCAGGTGTTCTCGGGTCGAGGTGGGAAGCTCAAGGCTCCGCTGAAACAGCAGGGTTTTGCGGAGCCACGAAGCGCGCAGGTTATGACTGACGCCGCTATTGTGGCGGTATGCAATGCCGGTTAGTGAATCACCCCCGTATCGTGCTGGCAAGTCGCTACAGGGTAGAGCTGTCACCGATTGATGACGCTGTGAGCTCCCTCAGACACAGACAGCCGCCAGCATCCAGCCGGGCTGCGACATCGCTTGCTGGGCAGTCTGCTGGCGCTGTGGTGAAATAGGACTTTACGGATAGGAAATTCAACCGCATGAGGCCAAGTATGGCACGAGTTTTGGGCCTCGAAACACGTTCGGCCAAGGAAGGTTGAGCGCTCGCTTGCCGCTCAATGGCAAGAGCTTGGGAGGCAGTATGCATTTGGGCCTGGCGCGCGCGCAGCTGCTTCCCCGCAGCGATGGATACCGCCGCTTCACTGGGTCACCAATTGACGCGCTGGTCTACCTCGTCGGGTTGAGCTGCCAGATCCCAATCCGGCTCGCCTTGCGCACCATCATCCACCGGCGCGTCGCAGCCCTCCCACAGCGGTGGCCCGCGTGCCGGGGTGATGTGCGGGGGGGCAGACTCCACCCCGATGTGGTTCAGGATGTGGCGGATTTCGGCGCTGTGGGTGATGAAGGCAATGATGCGCATCTGCCCACCGCACATGGGGCACAGCGTGAGCGACCAGCCATGCCCCCTTGAAGGAGCTGGATAGCTCCGAGACGATGGTGTCCAGCAATGTGAATTGGTGGACAGCAATGGAACACAAGGACAAGACTCGGCGAGTGCACGACGCCGAGTTCAAGGCGAAGGTGCTGGGCGAATGCCGACAGCCTGGAGCGTCGATCGCGGCAGTGGCGCTCAGGCATGGGCTGAACGCGAACGTGGTGCGTCAGTGGCTGGCGGGTCGGGGAGTCAAGCGGGCAGGCCTGCTGGGATCTGGGTGTGAGGTGCCGGCGGCGGCGTCAGCACCCATGGCCTCGGGCAACCCGGCGCCGGTGGTCGATGCCCAGTTCGTAGCGCTGGCCTTGCCAGCACCGGACAGGCCGCGGCCGAGCGCCGAAGGCCCTGGCATGGCGAACCCGAGCACGCCAGACATTCACATCGAGTGGCGCAGCGGCGCGGCCCGGCTGACGGTGAGCTGGCCGGCAGCGCAGGCCCAGGCGTGTGCGGCGTGGTTGTGCGAACTGGCCGCTGGGGTGACGAAGTGATCCGCATCGACGCGCTGTGGGCGTGCACGGCGCCAGTGGACATGCGAGCCGGGGCGGACCGGCTGCTGGCGTGTGTGGTGCAGACGCTGGGGGCGGCGCAGGCCCACCACGGCTACCTGTTCGCGAATGCGCGTGCCACACGCGTGAAGCTGATCGTCCATGACGGCTGGGGGGTGTGGTGCGCAGCCCGGCGACTCAACGCGGGGCACTTCGTGTGGCCGCGGGGGTTGGAGTCGAGCACCCCGCTGGCCCTGACGCAGGAGCAATTCGATGCGCTGATCGTGGGGCTGCCGTGGCAGCGACTGCACGAGCGGCGGGTGATCACCCGGGTGTGAGCGGATGCCGGAGGCGCAATTGCTGAAGTTGCCGATGGCGGGGCTGGCCTCGTGCGGGCAGCATGGGCGCATGCATGACATGGACGCGCTCCAGAGCCAGGACCTGAGGGGCCTGACGCCACAGGCCCTGGAGGCCCTGGCGCAGCGCATGCTGGTGCATGTCCAGCAGCAGGCGCGCGAGATTGCCCGGCGCGATGGCGAGATCGTGTGGCGGGACGCGAAGATCGAGAAGATCACGTTCGAGCTGGCGCGGCTCAAGCGCTGGAAGTTCGGCGCGCGCACCGAGGCGATGGATGCGCAGCAGCGACAGCTCTTCCTGGAGACGCTGGTCGAGGACGAGGCGGACCTGCAGGCGCAGCTCGCCGAGTTGCAGGCCCGGCAGTCGCCGCCGCCAGTCACTCCCGAGAAGGCGCCCCAGCCGCCGCGCCGGCAGGCGCTGCCCGAGCACCTGCGCCGGGTGGAGCATCACCACGAGCCGGCCGACACCCACTGCCCGGCGGTGGACTGCGGCGAGCCGATGACCCGGGTGGGCGAGGACGTCAGCGAGCGACTGGACATCGTGCCGGCGGAGTTCTTCGTGCACCGGCACATCCGGGGCAAGTGGGTCTGCCGGTGCTGCCAGCGCCAGGGCGTCGATCGCCTGGTGCAGGAGCCCGCCGAGCCGCAGATCATTGAGCGGGGCATCCCGGCGAGCGGACTGGTGGCGTACACGCTCATCAGCCGGTTCGCCGACCATGTGCCGTACTACCGGCAGGAGGCGATCAATGCCCGCTCGGGCGTGCACACCCCGCGCTCGACGCTGGCCGCGTGGGCCGGTCAGGCGGGCGCGGCGCTGCACCCGCTGTACGAGGCGCTCAAGCGCTTCGTGCTGGGCAGCGCGGTCGTGCAGGCCGACGAGACGACGGTGGACATGCTGGACCCGGGTGCAGGCAAGACCAGGAAAGCGTACGTCTGGGCCTATGCACGCGGGGAATTCGATCCCCGGCCCGGCGTGGTCTACGACTTCTGTCCGGGGCGGGGCAGCAAGTACCCGCTGGCCTTCCTGGGCGGGCTGCCCAGTCCACCCGGCAGCCAGGCCGACCGGCCCGCCGAGAGCCGGGATCCGCCCTGGAGCGGCACGCTCGTGTGCGACCGCTACGGCGGCTATGACTCGGTGCTCGACCCCAAGGTCTTCCCGCAGCGTGTCTCGGCGGCCTGTGCGGCGCACGCCCGACGCAAGTTCGACGAACTCGCCAAGTCGGGGTTTGGGGAGCAATGGAACCAAAAACCAACGTAAGCCTTACCACCTCCGCTCAGAGCCTTCTTCCTAGGCAATTCCCTCGATTGATCTTCCGTACTTTTCGAAAGTATTGCTTACGGCAATGTGCATCCGAGTTAATGTGGCCCAACACCACAATCTAGGAGCTGAACAATGAGCCAATCTGACCCGCAACACCCATCCCGCCGCATGCTGCTCAAGCGCGGAGCTGCCCTTTCCACATTGGCGATTACTGGAGTGGCCGGGTTAACTGTGCCTTCAGTGTCTTTTGCCGCAGCGCTTAGCAAAGAAGAGCGAGATAAAATGACGCCGGATGAGGTCATTGAAAGCCTGAAATCTGGCAATCTGCGTTTCCGTGAAGGCAAAATGCAGCAGCATGACTATTTGGCGCAAAAGCGCGCCAGTCAAAAGGGGCAGTATCCGTCAGCGGTAATTTTAAGCTGTATTGATTCGCGCGCTCCGGCGGAAATCCTGCTGGATGCCGGTATTGGTGAAACGTTTAACTGCCGTGTGGCTGGCAATGTGGAAAACGAAGACATTCTCGGCAGCATGGAATTTGCCTGTGCTCTGGCAGGGGCCAAGGTAATAGTGGTGATGGGGCATACCTCCTGTGGTGCGGTGAAGGGTGCCATTGCCAACGCCGAACTGGGAAACCTGACTGGATTGCTGAGCAAAATTAAACCGGCAATTACTGAAACGGCATACGCAGGTGAGCGTACGGCTGACAACTATGACTTTGTCGATTCCGTTGCCCGCACCAACATCAAGATGACGCTGGCCGATATCCGTCAACACAGCCCCACCCTGAATAAGCTCGAGCAGGATGGGAAAATAAAAATTGTAGGCGCTATCTATAAGCTTGTGGGTGGAGAGGTTGAGTTCTTTACCTGAGAATAAATAACCGTCAGCCTGGGCATGGCCGCTTTCGATCACAAACAGCTACAGGTCTTCCTCTGGATTACGCAGTGGCCGTAGCTCACCTCGGGCGACTTCTTCCGGTACCGCGAAGGAGTACCGTCCCAACATATTGATATGCTCGAAGATCAGCGGCGACAGCCGAACCAGATCCTCTTCCTGCACCGGGTAGCCGTGCTGCTTTAGCCGTTCCACAGCTGCCGTCATGTAGAGGGTGTTCCACAGCACGATGATGTTCACCACCAGGCCCAAAGCACCGAGTTGATCCTCTTGACCTTCGCGATAGCGCTGGCGAAGCTCGCCGCGTTTGCCATGGAACACGGCACGGGCCAGGCTGTGCCGACCTTCGCCTCGGTTCAGTTGGGTCAGGGTGGCGCGGCGCTTGGACTCATCATCGATGTAGGTCAGTGTGTGCAGGGTTTTCTCGATCCGCCCAAACTCTGCCAGCGCTTGGGCCAGGCGGGTCGGACGATCTCCCGTTTGCAGCGTGCGCATGATGCCGGTCGCCGGCACTCGACCGAGCTTGAGTGAACCAGCTAGGCGTAGTAGGTCATCCCAGTGTTCCGCGATCAGGTCGAGCTTGACCGACTGCCGGGCGAGTCCGTTGAGCTTGCCGTAATCCGCTTCTGGGCGTGTGCGCCAGAAGCGGGTGCCGCCGACATCGGCCAAGCGCGGGCAGAAGTGATAACCGAGCAAACGGAACAACCCGAACACCACATCGCTGTAGGCACCGGTATCGGTCATGATTTGTGTGGGCTGCAATTCGGTCTGTTGTTCCAGCACAACCGCAAGCAGTACCAGGCTGTCGCGCAAGGTGCCGGGTACTGTGATGGCGTTCAGGCCGGAGAACTGGTCGGAAATCAGGTTGTACCAGGTGACGCCCGGCCGGTACCGAAGTATTTCGGGTTGGGCCCAGCATGCACGGTGCGCACTGGTACGACGAAACGCATGCCATCGGCGGAGGCCACTTCGCCGCCGCCCCAGATCTGAGCCAGCTCCAGTTGGCTTTGCGCCGACACCAGAATGGCGTTGGCTGCTGACAGGGTGTCGTCACGGAGATAGTTCTGGCTGACCCACGACAGCCGATCACGGCGCAGCGCTTGGTTATCGTTGCGGATCAATGGCTCCAGGCCGGTGTTACAGGCGCCTCCCAGCAGCACGGCGCACAGACTTGTCACCAGGTTGTCGGCCCGCGTATTGCGTTCGGATACATGGGTGAAGGCCTCAGCGAAGCCGGTACGGGCCGCGATTTCCAATAGGATTTCCGGCAGATCGACACGCGGCATCAAGTCGGCCACTGCTGCACGCAGTTGCAATAGCGAGTTTGGCTCCTCCAACTTGTCCAGCGCCCCGAGGGACAGCTCGGTTTTACCCTCTGCGCTCTCACTTAGCTGGATGGCCGGGTTGTCGGGAAGTCGGGCGGCAACCGCCTGCCAAGTTGAATCCAGCTCAGCAGACAAAGCGTCCAAAGTGGTTTTGGCGTCGATGGTCAAGCCCAGTGAGCGGCAGATGATCGGTCGCGCCGACAGCCATTCTGCGCCATCGAGCAGACCGATACGCGGGTCGGCATAGCGCCAACTGGGTGCAACAAAGACATCGCGGCGGCGTAGGGCCGTGCGTAGTGCATCGAGCGTGCAGAAGACATAGGCGCCCATGTCGAGGGAGCCATCTTCGCGGGTGATGTGGTTCTGCCAGGCCTTGGCAACAATCTCCTGCGGCGCGTCATCCTCGGGCTTCCTGCGAGGTAGATTCAGTTGCAACCAGTCCAGACTAGCCGCCACCCCCTTGCCGGCGGGACTGAAGCCGAAGCGAATATGTTTCAGAAGATCGGGAAGGAAGCGGCGCACACTGCGGTAGCGCTCCTCCAGGGCGAGGTAAAATACATCGTTGGCCGGACGGATCAACGCAGTGACCTCTTCCAGGGCTTTCTCCAGCCTGACACGTGGCAGGTCGTTGAACAGCTGGGAACGGACGTTGTCATCGCTGATCGAGCTATCCAGCACGACCTTGCACGCAGCAGCGAGTGTTGCCGCCGAGCGATCCAGGTCTTTTAGGCTACGCAACCGGGCTTTCTTGTCAGCCTTCTCCGCATTGTTGAAAATATCACGTAGTAGCGCCTCCAGAACTTCCAGCGCATCGTCGTGCGCACTGGCTTCAAGGGAAACCGCGAACGCCACCAGCGTCGCCAACCGGCGCGACGCCGGCAGTCGATTGATGGCCGTGACCTTGGCCGTGTTGGAAAAGCGGGCCAGGGCTGCAATACGGCTGGGCGGGATATGTGCAGCCGGCGGCAAGGCGATACCCAACCCACGCACATCATCCAGCCGACGCAGCGCCCGAATCAGAGCAGGGCCACTGACCATCACCGGGCCGGAGCGTAGTTGATCCAGCCGGGAACTGCGGTTGCCTTCAGCCACCAGAAGCAAGTCTTGTAGGTGTTGTCTCTGTTCCTCGGTCACGCTGCGGCCTAAGGTGTACCAGAGGCGTTCTTCAACGCGGCTACGCAGTTGGGCAATGAAACGCTCTAACTGGGAAACCCCAGGCAATAGGACTTTCTGTGTGAACAGCCATGAGGCGGCTCGTTCAAACAGCACACCAGGCCGATCTGTGCCTGTCCAGCAGAGGGCATACAGCCAGCGGCTCAAACGAAAGCCGATGCCAGGGTCTGTAAAGTGGCGATAGCCATAGCGCTCTTGAATATCGGCCGTATGTATCCAGCGACGATGATCGCTGTAACGCGCAAGACAGTCAGGGTCGGCGATTGCCAATTGCCGACAAAGTACATGCAGGACTTCCACCGGCACAGCAACGGGCTTGTCCGGCAAAACACCCACGAAGCGAACGGTAGTCAGCAGAACGGCATAGCCCAGGCGGTTATGGTTGCCGCGTAGTACCTGGACGGCTTCACGGTCTTCATCGCTCAGGTGGAAGTAGCGCTCCAGTTCATCACGGCTGGGTGCCTCGATGTAGCGACCAAAGCCGTCGCGCTGCTCCTGGGTCAGAAAGCCGACCGGCATGGATCACAGTACCTCGGCGCAGAACACCGCGGGGGTGACAATCCGCGTGCGTTCGATATGCCCGCGCTGCAAGAGGCCGGCGCGGCGATCACCGGTCACCAGATAGTCCGCATTGCCCGCCAAGGCCATGGCCAGCAGAAATGAATCATCCGGATCATCGGCTTCAACCTCGATGACCAAGCGCTCCAATACTACTGCGCGTTGCAGGTTGTTGATCATGGCTCCGACTTTGGCAGGCTGCAGGATGGCCTGAAGCTTGGGGTATCGACTAGCGCGCCGAATCTCATCGAGCTGTGCCCGTGAGGTTACTACCTCGAAGCGAGCCGAACGCCAGGCCCGATAGATCACATCAGGGGCCCCATGCGGTGAGATCAGCGCGCTGAATAGAATGTTGGTATCCAATACAACCCGCATCAGCGTTTACGTGCCCAGTCGAGCGCTTCATCAACCGCGTCGGTCAGCTCTGCCTCACTTAGATGGACGTTGAAAGCCTTGGCCTGTTCAGCGCTCAGTTCCAGGATGTGTGCCCGCACCGCCTCTTCGATGAAGCGCGACAGGTCGCCCTTACGGCCACCGCCTTGGCTGGCCAGAAACATGCGAAGCGATTGGTCGGTGTCGGTAGAGACGGCGACGTTCCAGCGAGTGGTGTTCATGACTTCTCCAATAACAGGTGTTTGTGTGTTTATACACCCGTTCCTTGCCGCTTCGCAATGGTTCGATAAAACCCTCGTTTTATAGAACTTTAACGGAAGACCAGCCCTGCTCTGAGTTAAGCCTCATTATGGTTTTAAATACTGGTATCGTTAATCAAGGTTCTATTTTCAATTTATCTGTTGAGTAAACGGTACTTCTGATGAAAATTGGCTATGCGCGGGTGAGTACTCGGGATCAGAACGGGGATGTAAGCCGGAACCCCAGAAATTTCCGTCACCCTAGTTGGGTGGGCTCAACACTCGTGTCACCAGCTACCTTCTGGAGAATCGAGCTCGGCCATCCCTCCCTGGACGGGCATCGCTCGACGATGTTCAACGGCTCCCTCACGGGGCCGTCGTTTTGTGGGGGCTATTCCATCCACAAGTCGTCGAGGTTCTTGAAGTTCCAGAGCGTCGGGTCTTCGGGGCCAGTGATACTGTCCTTGCAACTCGTGGCCGCCAGGTCGATGGTCTGCATCGGGATCGGCTCTCTCGAGCGTAGCGAGAAGAACACGCGAACCTTGGGAGTCAGCAGTGATTCCATTCCCGGCTCAACGACAACGGCCAGACGCTGAGAGGACAGGCGAACCAAGGAGCCGACGGGGTAGATGCCCACGGCCTTGACGAAGGCGTGGAAGATGCGTTTGTCGAAATGGCCCTCCCACTTGGCCATCTGCCGCATCGCCGCGGACGGGTCCCACGGCTTTTTGTAGGCTCGCTCCGACGTCACGGCATCATAGACGTCGCAGATTGCGCCCATGCGGGCCAGGAGTGAAATGGCGTCACCGGCCAAGCGATCCGGGTAGCCGGTTCCGTCGATCTTCTCGTGATGGTGCAGGGCAATGTCCACCACCCCGGGCTCGGCCCCGCCTGCGCGCAGCATCTTTGCGCCCTCCACAGGGTGGCGCTTCATGATGGCGAACTCGGCATCGGTGAGCTTGCCTGGTTTGTTAAGCACTTCCAGCGGCATCGCGGCCTTGCCTAGGTCGTGCATCAGTCCGCCGATGCCAGCCAGGCGCGTTTGCTCCTCGTCTAGATCGAGATGCCGGGCCAGCGATAGCATCAGGGCGCAGACGGCAACCGAGTGCAGGTAGGTGTAATCGTCGTGCGTTTTGATGCGTGCGACGCTGATGAGGGCATGAGGTTGGCGCAGCACCGAGGCAGCGATTTCTCCGACCAGCGGCAACGTCGTGCTTGGGTCGACGGCCTTGCCAAGCCGGGCTTCCTGGAACATGTCCATGACTTGGGACTTGGCCGCAAGACAGAGTTTCCGTGCATAACACATTTCGCTCTCCATTGAGGTTGCGCCGTCACTTTTCTTGCTTAGTGGACTAGACGGCAGAGATTGCTCCTCCGACAATTCTCTGGGCTCTGGGCTCTGGGCTCTGGGCTCTGGGCTCT
>NZ_FOJP01000030.1 GCF_900111835.1 Metapseudomonas otitidis | reverse complement strand
TCTTCGCGCTGGTAGACGTTCACCGAGTCGGTGTCGCCGAACAGGTTGTGCATGTCGCCGAGGATCTCCTGGTAGGCGCCCACCAGGAACACGCCCAGGAGGTAGTCCTCGCCTTCGCGCACGTCGTGCACCGGCATGCTGGTCTCGATGCTCTGCTCGTCGACGTACTGCTTGATCTTGCCGTCGGAGTCGCAGGTCAGGTCCTGCAGCACGGCGCGGCGCAGGGGCTCTTCGTCGAGGCACTGCAGCGGGATGATCGGCAGCACCTGGCCGATGGCCCAGGTGTCCGGCAGGCTCTGGAACACGGAGAAGTTGCAGTTCGTAGGATGTGCTGAGGTACGAAGCGCATCGCGCCGAGGTATGGGCGGGCACGAAAACGCCCCGGGGTGCTCCCCCGGGGCGTTTCGGTGGAGCGGTGTCAGAGCCGGCCGAGTTCCTGGGCGGTGCGGTCGAGGGCCTTGCGGGTCTTTTCCACCAGCTCGTCCAGTTCGGCGCGGGTGGCCACCAGGGCGGGGGCCATGATCATGCGGCCGAGGGTGGAGCGGATGATCACGCCTTCTTCGAAGCCGAGGGTGCGGCAGCGCCAGGCGATGTCGTTCTCGTTGTCGAAGCGCTTGCGGGTGGCCTTGTCTTCGGCGAGCTGCAGGGCGGCGACCAGGCCGGTGCCCTGGATGTCGCCCACCAGCGGGTGGTTGCCGAACACTTCGCGCAGGCACTGCTGCAGGTAGGGGCCGGTGTCGGCCTTGACCTGGCGGACCACCCCTTCGTCACGCAAGGCCTTGAGGTTGGCGATGGCCACGGCGGCGGCCACCGGGTGGCCGGAGTAGGTCAGGCCGTGGGCGAAGACGCCGCCCTGCTCCACCAGGACTTCGGCCATGCGCTTGCTGAGCACCAGGCCGCCCATGGGGATGTAGCCGCTGGTGAGGCCCTTGGCGATGGAGAGGGTGTCCGGCTGGAAGCCGAAGTGCTGGTGGGCGAACCATTCGCCGGTGCGGCCGAAGCCGCCGATCACTTCATCGGCGCATAGCAGCACGTCGTACTTCCGGCAGATGCGCTGGATCTCGGGCCAGTAGGACTCCGGCGGGAAGATCATGCCGCCGGCGCCCTGGAAGGGTTCGGCGACGAAGGCGGCGACCTTGTCGGCGCCCAGTTCGAGGATCTTCTCTTCCAGCTGGCGGGCGGCGCGCAGGCCGAATTCCTCGGGGCTGAGGTCGCCGCCCTGAGCGTACCAGTAGGGTTCGTCGATGTGTTCGAAGTCCGGCAGCATGCCGCCCATTTCGTGCATGAACTTCATGCCGCCGAGGGCGGTGGAGCCGAGGGTGGAGCCGTGGTAGCCGTTCCAGCGGCCGATCATGATGCGCTTCTCGGGCTTGCCGAGGATCTGCCAATAGCGGCGCACGGTGCGGATCAGCACCTCGTTGGCCTCGGAGCCGGAGTTGGTGTAGACGGCGTGGCTGTAGTGGCCGGGCAGCAGGCTGAAGAGCAGCTCGGAGAGTTCGATCACCGCCGGGTGGGTGGTGTGGAAGAACATGTTGTAGTACGGCAGCTGCTCCAGCTGCTGCGAGGCGGCGGCGGCGAGGTCCTTGCGGCCGTAGCCGAGGTTGGTGCACCACAGGCCGGACATGCCATCCAGGTAGCGCTTGCCGTCGTTGTCCCAGAGGTGCAGGCGGTCGCCGCCGACGATCACGCGCGGCCCTTCGGCGTTGAGCGCCTTCTGGTCGAGGAAGGCGTGGATGTGGTGGGCCGCGTCAGCCGCCTGGTAGTCGCGGGTGTCACGTTGGGCCTGGAATGGGGCGTTCATGTCGGTGTCTCCTTTCTCCCCTTGCGGGGGCGTTGCGGGTTCGTGTTGATGCGGCTCACTGGGCGGCTGGCAGGGGCTCGGGGCGGAACAGCGGCTTGCCCATCACCCATTTGATCCAGGCCACGGCGATCAGCGACACCAGGCCCAGCACCACGCCGGCGATGCCGAAGATCTTCCCGGTCATGTCCGGGCTCGGCGAGGCGTAGGCGATTGCATAGAGCATGCCGCCGATGCCGAACAGCTGCGGCAGCGGGTAGAACGGCGTGCGGAACGGCCGGGCGATGGCCGGGTAGCGGCGGCGCAGGGCGATCACGTCGAGGTGGACGATGATGTACGCCAGCAGCCAGGCCAGTGCGGCAGCCAGCAGCAGCAGGTTGATGGAGGCGGCGTCCTGGCCCATGGCGAGGATCGGCAGGCCGGTGATCGCCGCGACGAACAGCACCGCCACCCAGGGGGTGCGGGCACGCGGGCTGAGCCGCTTGAACTGCGGGAACGCCTGGCCGTTCTGGGCCATGCCGTAGAGCATGCGCGGGATGGCCGCCAGCGAGGTGTTGAGGGTGCTGCAGGTGGCGGTGACGGCGGCGATCACCAGGAACACTTCGCCGGACTCGCCGAACACCGTGGTGGCGAACAGGTAGTGCGGCAGGGCGTCGGTGGTCAGCGCCTCGGCCGGCAGCATGAACAGCGCGCCCAGGCAGTACAGGGCGATGGTGAGGAAGATGACGGTGAGGCCGATGATCATCGAGCGCGGGATGTTGCGTTCGGGGCGCTTGGTCTCCTCCACCAGCGGGCAGACGAACTCGGCGCCGACGAAGCCCCACACGGCCATGGCGGTGAGGGTCAGCACGCCGGCGCCCATGGGGTTCCAGTCACCGTGCAGCACGCTGCTGGCGGTGGTGCCCGGCGCGCCCTTGGCGATGGCGGCAATGCCCAGCACCAGCAGGACGATGACCATCACCACCGCCAGGGCGGTCTGCAGCCTGGCGAAGATGTCGATGCCCAGGAGGTTGAGCACGGTGAACAGGCCGAGCACGCCGAAGGCGACGCTGAAGGGCGGGAACACGTCGGGGTAGACCTTGCCGATGATCAGGTCGAGCAGCAGCAGCTCGGCGGAGAGGGCGAACATCGCAACCACCACGTAGCCGGAGAAGGTGGCGAGGATGGCCGGGAAGTGCCCCAGGGCCACCTCGGTGTAGCTGGACAGGCCGCCGGCGCGGGGGATCATCAGCGCCAGTTCGGAGAACGAGAAGGCGTAGCTCAGCGCCAGCAGCCAGGCCAGCCCCAGCGGCACCAGGAAGCCCAGGCCGGAAAGGCCGGCGCCCTGCAGCATCAGCACCATCACGCCCTGGGACACCACCAGGCCGATGGCCACGGCGAGCAACGCGCCGAGCCCCAGCACCCGGCGGAACCCGCCGACTTCCTCCTGCCCCTGCACGGGCATGGACACACTTGCACTCATGACACCCTCCGATCTTGTCGTTGTTATGCGCCCGCCGGCCGGCGGGTCGGTGATGCAGGGCGCGGGCCGGCCGCGCCCTTGTGATCTCAGCGCGCGGCCCAGGCGTTGAAGCGCTCCTCCAGCTCCTCGCCGTGGTTGACCCAGAACTCGGCGCTCACCAGCTGGGCGTCGGCCAGGTTGGCCGGGGCGGTGGGCAACTGGGCGCGGGTGGCCTCCGGCAGGGCATCCAGGGCGGCCTTGTTCACCGGGCCGTAGGGGATGCGGGTGGAGAACGCCTGCTGGTTCGGCGCCTGGCTGGCGAAGGCGATGAAGCGTTCGGCAGCGGCCTTGTTCGGGCTGCCGCGGACGATGGCCCAGTGGTCCGGGTCGTAGAGGTTGCCGGCCCAGACGATGGACAGCTTCGAGCCTTCCTGCTGGGCGGCGGCGATGCGCCCGTTGTAGGCGGCGGACATCACCACATCGCCGGCCACCAGCCATTGCGGCGGCTGGGCGCCGGCTTCCCACCACTGGATGCTGGGCTTGATCTGGTCGAGCTTGCGGAAGGCGCGGGCGACGCCTTCGGGGGTCTCCAGCACGCGGTAGAGGTCGGCGGGCTTGACGCCGTCGGCCAGCAGCGCGGCTTCCAGGGTGTACTTGGCGCCCTTGCGCAGGCCGCGCTTGCCGGGGAAGCGCTGCAGGTCCCAGAAGTCGGCCCAGGAGGTGGGGGCGCTGCTCAGCCGGCTGGCGTCGTAGGCCAGCACCATGGACCAGACGTAGCTGGCCACGCCGCACTCGCTGACGGTGTTGGGGATGTACTGGCCGGGATCGCCGATCACCGCCGGGTCGAGGCGCTCGAACAGGCCTTCCTCGCAGCCGCGCAGCAGCTCGGGGGACTCCACTTCGACCACGTCCCAGGTGACCTGGCCGATGTCGACCATGGCCTTCACCTTGGACAGTTCGCCGTTGTATTCGCCGGCCACCACACGCGCGGCGCCGCTGGCTTCGAAGGGGCGGAAGTAGGCCGCGTCCTGGGCGGCCTTGGTGGCGCCGCCGAAGGAGATGACGGTGAGGCTGGCCGGGACGGCCAGCACGGAACCGCTGAGGCCGGCCAGGGCGCTCAGGGCAAAAGCGGTACGACGCAAGGACATGCGCATGGGAACTCCCTCACTGCTTGTTGGGTTGTTGTCAGTTACGGAGGCAGTCATGACCCCGCGCGAACGCGGGGTGGATCGGGGCCGGTCGTCTGAGGCGACCTTGGTCCCCGCGCGGGCGGGGCCTACGCGGGGCCGGGGCGCAGCTGGAACCAGGTGGTCTTCAGCTGGCAGTACTTGTCGAAGGCGTGCAGCGACAGGTCACGGCCGAAGCCGGACTGGCGGCCGCCGCCGAAGGGCACGCTGACGTCGAGGGCGTCGACGGTGTTCACCGACACGGTGCCGGCCTTGAGGGCGCGGGCCACGCGGTGGGCGCGGTGCAGGTCGTCGCTCCAGACCGAGGCGGCGAGGCCGTAGACGCTGTCGTTGGCCAGGCGGATGGCTTCGTCTTCGTGGTCGAAGGTGCTGATGGCCAGCACCGGGCCGAAGACTTCCTCGCGGGCGAGGACGGTGTCGGGGCCGACGTCGGCGAACAGGGTCGGTTCGATGAAGTTGCTGGAGCCGTTGAAGGTCAGTTGCCGGCCGCCGGCGAGCAGCCGGGCGCCCTGGCCCTGGGCCTGCTCGATGAAGCCCAGGATGCGCCGGGTCTGGCTGCTGTCGACGATGGCGCCGGCGCGGCTGGCCGGGTCCAGCGGGTCGCCGGGCATCCAGTCGCGGGCCTTGGCCAGCAGGCGTTCGATGAACTCGTCGCGGATGCTGCGCTGTACGTAGAGGCGCGAGTTGGCCGAGCACACTTCGCCCTGGTTGAAGAAGATGCCGAAGGCGGCCTTCTCGGCGGCGAGGTCGAGGTCGCGGCAGTCGTCGAACACCAGGTTGGGGCTCTTGCCACCGCACTCCAGCCAGACCTGCTTGAGGTTGGACTGGGCCGAATAGCCCATGAAGTACTTGCCCACCTGGGTGGAGCCGGTGAACACCAGGCAGTCCACGTCCGGGTGCAGGCCCAGGGCGCGGCCGGCCTGCTCGCCGAGGCCGGGCACCACGTTCAGCACGCCTTCGGGGATGCCAGCCTCCAGGGCCAGCTCGCCCAGGCGCAGGGCCGAGGCCGGGGACTGTTCGGCAGGCTTGAGCACCACGCTGTTGCCGGCGGCCAGGGCCGGGGCCAGCTTCCAGGCGGCCATGTCGAGGGGGAAGTTCCAGGGCACCACGGCGGCGACCACGCCCAGCGCTTCGCGGGTGATGGTGGCCAGGGCGTTGGGCGCGGTGGGCGCCACCTGGTCGTAGAGCTTGTCGAGGGATTCGGCGTACCAGGCGAAGACGTTGGCGGCGCCGGGCACGTCGATGGTGTAGGCGTCCATCACCGGCTTGCCCATGTCCAGCGAGTCCAGCAGGGCCAGCTCTTCGCGGTGGGCCAGCATCAGTTCGGCGAGGCGCAGCAGGGTCTTCTTGCGCTCGGCCGGCGCCATGCGTGCCCAGGGGCCGTGCTCGAAGGCCTGGCGGGCGCTGCGCACGGCGAGGTCGACGTCCGCCGTGTCGCAGGCGGCGACGCGGGCCAGCAGCTGGTTGGTCGCGGGGTTGATGGAATCGAAGGTGGCGCCGGAAGCGGCACTCACCAGGCGGCCGCCGATCAGGGCCTTGTCGATGATGGATTGCCGGGCGGCTCGCTGCTGCCAATAGCCGAGGTCGTACACGCTGCACCCCCTGTCGACCGTCTTCGCGGTCTGGTTGTCGTTCGGGTCGGGGCAGATGGTGCGCCAGCGGGGGCATGAGGAAAATTATTAAAAATATGCTCGCTAGCCATGAAAAAGCTCACCAGCCGATCGGCCCACCCGCTGCGGCCTGGGGTATGGTGCTGGCCTTCCGCTCCACGGGCGAGGCGCGGCCGGCCGTCGAGATCGGGCTGCTGAGATCAGGCTGTTGAAACGAGGAGGAGTCCCATGGCGACCTACACCCTGCGGCAACTGAGGTACTTCGTGACCACGGTGGAATCCGGCAGCGTGGCCGAGGCGTCCCGCAAGCTCTACATCGCCCAGCCGTCCATCTCCACGGCCATCAAGGGGCTGGAGGAGAGCTTCGGCGTACAGCTGTTCATCCGCCACCACGCCCAGGGCGTGTCGCTGACCCCCAGCGGCACGCGCTTCTACGAGAAGGCCCTGGAGCTGTTGCGGGTGGCGCGGGAGTTCGAGCAGAACGCCCTGGCGGACAACGACATCGTCGCCGGGCAGATCGACATCGGCTGCTTCGAGACGGTGGCGCCGCTCTACCTGCCGCAGCTGATCGCGGGGTTCCGCGCGCTGTACCCAGGGGTGGACATCCGCATCCGCGACGGCGAGCAGCAGGAGCTGGTGCAGGGGCTGACCGCCGGCACCTTCGACCTGGCCTTCCTCTACGACCACGAGCTGGACAGCACCATCGCCACCGAGCCGCTGATGGCCCCGCAGAAGCCCTACGCGCTGCTGCCGGAACACCACCGCTTCGCCCGCCAGGCCCAGGTGTCGCTGCGCGACCTGTGCCTGGAGCCGATGATCCTGCTGGACGTGCAGCCGAGCCGCACCTACTTCGTCAGCCTGTTCCACGAGCTGGGGCTGACGCCCAACATCGTCTTCAGCTCGCCCTCCATCGAGATGGTGCGCGGCATGGTGGGCCAGGGCTTCGGCTTCTCCCTGCTGGTCACCCGCCCCCATTCCGAGTGCACCTACGACGGCCAGCGGGTGGTGTGCGTGGACATCACCGAGCCGGTGGCCACCTCCGGCCTGGTGGCCGCTCGCCTCAAACGCGCCCAACTGACCAAGCCGGCCCAGCTGTTCGTGGACTTCTGCCGCGAACGCCTGGGCCAACTGGCCCAGGCCCGCGACGCCACGCCTCAGCCCTGAGTCCCGCGCCCACCGAAAGCAGCGAAGCGCTTGTTGAAGTGGGCAATGCGCCCCTCCGCCGCCACCTGGCGCTGCTGGCCGGTGTAGACCGGGTGCGACGCGCTGGACACGTCCAGCGCCACGTAGGGGTAGGTCTGGCCATCGCTGTGCACATAGGTGCGGTCGGTTTCCACGGTGGAACCGATCAGGAAGAACGCATTGGCCGAAGTGTCGTGGAACAGCACAGGCCGGTAGTCGGGGTGAATGCCGGGTTTCATGGAGCCTCCGATGCAAATGTTATAAAGTTACGCATACTGCGCTTATCGATAATGATTTTCAATATCCCGCTGTGCTAGCCATGACCCACTCGTCAGCTTCTCTCAGAAGTAAGACCCCAGTGCGCATCCCGAAACGACATCTGGCTCAAGCGTTGGAGCGGGGCAGCGCCCCTTCAGGAGGCCGAGCGCAGTCGTTGCGCAGGGGGACGAGCGGCATGGATGCCGCGAGAGGCGCGCCAGGCCACGGATGGCCCATCGCGCCGGCCCCCGAAGCAACGATGGAGCGAGGGGAGTCCCGCGAAGCGGGACCCGGATGCAGGGGCGAGCCTTTTTGGTTTCTTTTTTGGCGACTGAAAAAAGAAACTCGCCCGGCGGGGCGAAACAGAAAACATCGACAGAACTCGATAACCAACCTGGCTCCGCGCTCACTCAACCCCCGGGAACGCTCTATCCATGAACATCCCGCGTCTCGCCCTCCTGACCACCCTCCCCCTCCTCCTGCTGCCGACCCTGTCCCAAGCCGCCATCCCCATCCCCCTGGGCCCACTCCCCCACTGCACCCGCAGCGCCACCCTGATGCACTGCAACGACGGCCAGGGCGGCTTCTACGGCATGGCCATCCAGGGCAACGACCTCCACCTGCGCGGCCACGACGGCCTGACCGGCCTCGGCTGGGCGCAGACCAGCACGCGCTTCGGCCGCCTGCTGCTGCTCAGCGGCATCAGCGGCGACGGCACCGTGTGGATCGGCTTTGGCCGGCGCATGGGCTGGAACGTGCTGAACCGCCTCTCCACCTCCGCCGGCGACCGCATACGGCTCTCCTGCAACCGCCTGAAGGGCTGCGACTGACCTCCGGGCGGGACCATTGCGCACCGAGCCGGTGCAGCGGCGACAAAACCGGCATCGATCCCGTCGTGCGGCTTGTCGGCGGGCCCGCGCTTGCGGTATCAGTGCATTCGCCCGCCCCTGAATTCCCTGGAAACACCATGACTGTCCTGGTTCCCGCCCACAGCCCCGCCGCCACCGGCAAACCCGCCGGCCGCATCCGCCAGAAGAACGAAGAGATCATCCTCGCCGCCGCCGAGGAGGAGTTCGCCAAGCACGGTTTCAAAGGCACCAGCATGAACGCCATCGCGCTGCGCGCCGACCTGCCCAAGGCCAACCTGCACTACTACTTCAGCAACAAGCTGGGGCTCTACGTGGCGGTGCTGAGCAACATCCTCGAGCTGTGGGACAGCACCTTCAACACCCTCACCGCCGAGGACGACCCGGCCGAAGCACTGGCCCGCTACATCCGCGCCAAGCTGGAGTTCTCCCGCCGCTACCCGCTGGCCTCGAAGATCTTCGCCATGGAAGTGATCAGCGGCGGCAGCTGCCTCGACAAGCATTTCAACCAGGACTACCGCGACTGGTTCCGCGGCCGCGCCGCCGTGTTCGAGGCCTGGGTGGCCGCCGGCAAGCTGGACCCGGTGGACCCGATGCACCTGATCTTCCTGCTCTGGGGCAGTACCCAGCACTACGCCGACTTCGGCTCGCAGATCTGCCGCGTCAGCGGCCGCAAGCGCCTGACCAAGGACGACTACGAGGTCGCCGCCCAGACCCTCACCCACATCATCCTCAAGGGCTGCGGCCTGACGCCGCCGGCCAGCGCCTGATGCCCTTCACCCTGGCCGGGCCCTGCGAGTACCGCGAGGAAATCCGCAAGAGCCGCTTCATCGCCCTGGCCGCGCCGGTCACCAGCGCGGCAGAGGCCCAGGCCTTCATCGCCACCCACAGCGACCCCGCCGCCAGCCACAACTGCTGGGCCTGGAAGGTGGGCGCGCAGTACCGCTTCAGCGACGACGGCGAACCCGGTGGCACCGCCGGGCGGCCGATGCTCGCCGCCATCGAGGGCCAGGACATGGACCGCGTGGCGGTGCTGGTGATCCGCTGGTACGGCGGCATCCAGCTCGGCACCGGCGGCCTGGCGCGGGCCTACGGCGGCAGCGCCGCCAAGTGCCTGCAGGGCGGCGAACGCACCGAGCTGCTGGCCCTGCAGCGCCTGCGCGGGCACGTGGCCTTCGCCGAGCTGGCCCCGTTCAAGGCGCGCCTGGCCGAGCACCAGGCGCGGCTGGAAGACGAGGCCTATGACGCCGAGGGCGCCTGGCTGGAGCTGGCCCTGCCGGCGGAACGCCAGGCAGCCCTGCAGCAGGTGCTGGCCGACCTCAGCCGGGGCCGCAGCCAGCTGCAACCGGTGGAGGAGGTGGCGCCGTGAGCGGCCGCCTGCGCATCCACTCCCCGGCCATCCTCTACTTCGACATGGTCCGGCGCTGCCACTCCATCCGCGAGGCGGCGCGCCGGCTCAACGTCGCCTCGTCGGCGGTTAACCGGCAGATCCTCAAACTGGAGGACGAGCTGGGCACGCCGCTGTTCGAACGCCTGCCCGGCGGCCTGCGCCTGACCCCGGCCGGCGAGACCCTGTCGCGCCACGTCACCGTGGTGCTGCAGGATCTGGAGCGGGTGCGCTCGGAACTGGACGCCATGCAGGGCCTGAGCACCGGCCACGTGGAGATCGCCACCGTCGAAGGCGTCACCCTCGACCTGCTGCCCCGCGGGCTCGACGCCATGCACACGCGCTACCCGCGCATCACCGTGGGCGTCACCACCCTGGGCTCCCAGGCCATCCCCGAGGCCGTGCTCAGCGGCGACGCCGACCTGGGCCTGGCCTTCGGCCTGCAACGCAGCGCCGAGCTGCAGCAGCTGTGCCTGGGGCACTTCCGCCTGGGAGCCATCGTCCCCGCCGGCCATCCCCTGGCCCAGCGCCAGGAGGTGGCCTTCGCCGCCTGCGCCGAGCACGGGCTGATCCTCGCCAAGCGCGAGCTGTCCCTGCACCACCAGATCGGCCCGCTCTTCCGCCGCCTGCGCCAGCCCGGCCTGCCGGTGCTGGAAAGCAGCTCCCTGGAGCTGGCCCGGCAGATGGTCAGGCGCGGCCTGGGCATTGCCTTCCAGACCCGCATCGGCCTGGAGGCCGACCTCGCCAGCGGCGAGCTGCTGCACCTGCCGCTGACCGACCAGGGCGGCCTGCACAGCGACCTCGGCCTGTACATGCGCGCCGGGCGTCACCTGCCGGTGGCAGTGGACGCCTTCGCCCGGCTGATGGCCGAGGAGATCGCCCGCCGCGAGGGCGAGGAACCGCCGCGGCTCTGAGGCTTCACTAAGCGATCGAATTCACCGAAGCGTTTTCTGCCCCTGAGATAAGCTCTCGGGCTTGCCCAAAAGAGGCCTATTGAGCGAGGTCGCGTCCATTAGAGCCCATGGACGGGAGTGCGTTTTAAATAGCCAAGGCGTCACTGCGTTTGCGATCAGCCCAATAGGCCATCCGCAAATGCTCCAACCTACGCAAGAGAAGCAGTCGTTATGTTTTCGAAAAAGATATTTATCTGCTTGGTTTCAATTTCACTTTATGGGTGCGCCAGTGGTGAAAAAATTCTTGTGAGTGCAGAAAAAGGCCATCGATGCTCTGGGGATATATTCCCTGTAGATTCTCCCTCAATAACTCTTTTTCCAGAGCGTTCATGCGAACTCCCCCTCGCAAACGCCAACCGGATGAAGTCCTACGTAATCAAGTCCAATGGCACATCTACATATGGCTGCTGGGAAAGGAAATCTGGCGGTAATTTTTTGATAGTTACCGCTCAAGGCGAGGAATATACACACAGGATTCTGGACTATGTCGACGCCACTCTAATCACACCGAAAACTGCAAAAGTAACGTTCTCGCTTTTCCAAGCTACTTGGGGAAAGGAAGAGTGTCCCAAGCCGGTCGGATTTAATGCATGGGTACCTTAGCAACTCCAAAGACAACAGCCTTGTTGTGATCTAGAGCCTACCGCCCTGGCCGCTTTCCATCGTAAAGATTGCTTCTAGCACTGGTGCCGGCGCCGGCTTTCGGCGTCAGCCCATGCCCTCTGCCTACCCGCTCGATTTCTGCCCTTCACGCCAGCCTGCGCCCTTGAGCGCGCGGAACGCCCGCCGGGCTGGAGGCCGCGAAAATACTGACTTCCAGGTCAATTCAGCGCTGCCGTTCCGGCATCAGCCCGAGCGAAATACTGTTCTTTGGCGCACACCGGGCTTGTGCCGATACTGCGTCGCTCGGTGTCCGTACCGAACTGTCGATACCCCACTCCACAGGAGCCACAACAATGAAAAAAGCACTGCAGGGAGCGTCGTTGGCACTGGCCTTCGTCATGGCCGGGGAGGCCAGCGCACTGGAATGGATGAACAACAGCCTGGGCTTCCGCTATGGCCAGCAGTTCACCAACCCCAACAACCCGGACAAGTTCGCCAAGCGCATCTACAGCTTCACCCACGCCAGCGGCTACCAGTACGGCAGCAACTTCTTCAACCTCGACGTGTTCCTCTCCGACAACCGCGACCCGCGCAAGGGCACCGACGACGGCGGCAGCGAGGTCTACGCCACCTACCGCCACCAGCTGTTCGCCTCGCGGGTGTTCGACCGGCCCCTGGGCACCGGCCTGATCAAGGACTACGCCTTCACCGCCGGCTTCGACGCCAGCCGCAACAACAACCGCGCCTCGGCCAAGAAGCGCGCCCTGGTGTTCGGCCCGACCCTCAAGTTCAACACCGTCGGCGTGCTCGACCTGAGCCTGCTCTACTACCGCGAGCGCAACCACAGCGGCATCCCCGGCGTGCGCCACGAGAACCTCACCTTCGACGGCACCTACAACCTCAACCTGACCTGGCTGCGGCCGTTCAAGGTGGGCGACCACGCGGCCAAGTTCCAGGGCTTCGTCAACCACATCGGGGAGAAGGGCGAGGACTACAACAACCGCGACACCGCCCCGGAAACCCTCATGCGCACCGCCCTGATGGTGGCCGCCCGCCCGGGCGACCGGGTGCAGCCCAACCTGTGGTTCGGCGTCGGCTACGAGTATTGGCACAACAAGTTCGGCGTGGACGGCGGACGCGGCAGCCGCACCTCCACCCCGACCCTTAACCTCGAACTCAGCTTCTGAGCCCTACCCGGCCCCGTGGCTCGGGCTTCAGCCCGGGGCGCCTTCGCCGGCCATGCCCCGGGCTGAAGCCCGGGCTACGGTGCCCTCCGCAACGTCGTGGCATAGGCCGTTGCCCGGACTTCAGTCCGGGGATTCCGCGCACCCGGCCTTGAGCTTCAACCTGGGAATCCTTCGCCAGCCAGTCCCTGGACTGAAGCCCAGGCTACGGGTGCTCTCCGCAACGCCGTGGCATAGACCGTAGCCCGGACTTCAGGGCCGTAGCCCGGACTTCAGTCCGGGGATTCCGCACACCCGGCCTTGAGCTTCAACCTGAGAATCCTGCGCCAGCCGATCCCTGGGCTGAAGCCCAGGCTACGGGTGCTCTCCGCAACGCCGTGGTGCGGGGTGTAGCCCGGACTTCAGTACGGGGATTCCACACACCCGGCCCTGCGCTTCAACCTGGAGATCCCTCGCCAGCCCACCCCTGGGCTGAAGCCCAGGCTACGGGTGCCGCCCTGTCACTTCCGGTGGTCCGGAACCGCCCACAAAAGCCGGGGACAAGCCTGTGGATAACCTTTGCAAAGGTGGCGCCGGGCTGCGTGCCGTAGTGCCTGCCGCGAGCTGATCAAATAATGACCACCCTGCCCTGCGCCCAAATGGCGCACGCAAGGGCTTGACAGGCATGGATTAATTTCGCTGGGAAATAAGGCACCGCGCCAGCATCCCGTCGAGGTGCCCCGTGCTCGCCCACAATAACCGTGGACAGACCTGTGGATAACCTTGGGAATAACCGCGCCAGCCCTGCTGCGCCAAGGCCTGCGCCGCCCTGATCGAAAAACCGCCACAACGGTGCGCCACCCCACCGTCCACGCCCCATTTGCGTGCAGCGTCCGCACGGCCCTGGCACCCCGTCGTCTCGCTGTTCCAAGGCCCGCGCGCTTTCTGACCCGGTGGCCAGCTTTTTGCTTTGGCAGGGCCAGCTGATTGATCGAGTGAAGCCCCATGACCGCCTCCCCTCCCCGCCTGGAACTCCTGGGCATCACCAAGCGCTACCCCGGCTGCCTGGCCAACGACCGTGTCGACCTGGCCATCGCCCCCGGGGAGATCCATGCCCTGCTGGGCGAGAACGGTGCCGGCAAGAGCACGCTGATGAAGATCATCTACGGCGTGGTGCAGCCCGATGCCGGCGAGATCCGCTGGCAGGGCGAGGCGCGGCGGGTGCGCGACCCGGCCCAGGCCCGCGCCCTGGGCATCGGCATGGTGTTCCAGCACTTCTCGCTGTTCGAGACCCTCACCGTGGCCGAGAACATTGCCCTGGCCCTCGGTCGCGAGGCCGGCACGCCCAGGCAGCTGGAGGCTCGCATCCGCGAGGTGTCGCAGCGCTACGGCATGGCCCTGGAACCGGGGCGGCTGGTGCATGCGCTGTCCATCGGCGAGCGCCAGCGGGTGGAGATCGTCCGCTGCCTGATGCAGGACATCCGCCTGCTGATCCTCGACGAACCCACCTCGGTGCTGACCCCGCAGGAGGCCGAGGAGCTGTTCGTCACCCTGCGCCGGCTGGCGGCCGAGGGCTGCAGCATCCTCTTCATCAGCCACAAGCTGGCCGAGGTGCGGGCGCTCTGCCACAGCGCCACGGTGCTGCGCGGCGGCCGTGTCTCCGGCCAGTGTATCCCGGCCGCGTGCAGCGACCTGGAGCTGGCGCGGCTGATGGTGGGCGATGCCGAAGGACTGGTGGCGCAGTACCCCAAGGTCAGCGGCGGCGCACCCTTCCTCCACCTGGAGGGCCTCGACTGGCACAACCCCGACCCGTTCGGCGTGTCGCTGAAAGCCATCGGCCTGGAGGTGCGCAGCGGCGAGATCGTCGGCATCGCCGGGGTGGCCGGCAACGGCCAGGACGAGCTGCTGGCGCTGCTCTCCGGTGAGGCCCGGCTGCCGCCGGCCAAGGCGGCGGCGGTGCGTTTCGCCGGGCAGGCGGTGGGCCAGTTGCCGCCGGATGCGCGGCGCGCCCGGGGCCTGGCCTTCGTGCCCGCCGAGCGCCTGGGGCACGGCGCGGTGCCGGAGCTGTCCCTGGCGGACAACGCGCTGCTCACCGCCTCGCGCCAGGGCCTGCTGCGCCACGGCCTGGTGCGCCGGGGCCGGGTGCTGGCCTTCGCCGAGGAGGTGATCCGCCGCTTCGCGGTGAAGACCCCGGACGCCCACACCGCCGCCCGCAGCCTCTCCGGCGGCAACCTGCAGAAGTTCATCCTCGGCCGCGAGATCCTCCAGCAACCCAGGCTGCTGGTGGCCGCGCACCCCACCTGGGGCGTGGACGTGGGCGCGGCGGCGGCCATCCACCGCGCGCTGATCGCGTTGCGGGATGCCGGCGCGGCGATCCTGGTGATTTCCGAGGACCTGGACGAGCTGTTCCAGATCAGCGACCGCATCGGTGCGCTGTGCAGCGGCGAGCTGTCGGCGCTCAAGCCGGTGCCGGACACCACCGCCCAGGAGGTCGGCCGCTGGATGGCCGGCCGCTTCGATTCGCCCCAAGCCGCCTGACCCGGAGCCCCCATGCTGTTATCCCTCGTTCCCCGCACCCAGCCCTCGCGGGCGATGCTGGTGCTCTCCCCGGTGCTGGCCGGCCTGCTGACCCTGGCCTGCGGCTCGCTGCTGTTCCTGGCCCTGGGCAAGGACCCGCTGGAAACCCTGCACACCCTGCTGATCGCCCCGGTGAGCGACCTCTACGGCGTCTCCGAGCTGCTGGTGAAGGCGCTGCCCATCCTGCTCTGCGCCCTGGGCCTGGCCGGGGCCTACCAGGCGCGGGTGTGGAACATCGGCGCCGAGGGCCAGTTGCTGGTCGGTGCCCTGGCCGGCAGCGCGCTGGCGGTCCACGTCATCGACTGGGAGAGCCGCTGGGCGCTGGTGCTGGTGCTGGCCGCCGGCACCCTCGCCGGGGCCGCCTGGGGCGCGCTGGCGGCCTGGCTGCGCACGCGCTTCAACGCCAACGAGATCCTCACCACCATCATGCTCAACTACGTAGCGCTGAACCTGCTGCTGTACGCGGTGCACGGTCCGCTGAAGGACCCGGGCGGCTTCAACTTCCCCGAGTCGGCCATGTTCGGCGACGCCACGCGCCTGCCGCCGGTGTTCGAGGACCTGCGCCTGCACATCGGCCTGTACTTCGCCCTGCTGGCGCTGGTGGCGGTGTGGGTGCTGCTGCACAGGAGCTTCCTCGGCTTCCAGATCAAGGTGCTGGGCCTGGACAAGCGCGCGGCCGGCTTCGTCGGCTTCCGCGAGCGGCGCCTGGTGTGGCTGGTGCTGCTGCTCAGCGGCGGCCTGGCGGGCCTGGCCGGGGTCGGCGAGGTCACCGGGCCCATCGGCCAGCTGGTGCCGCAGGTGTCGCCGGGCTACGGCTACGCCGCCATCACCGTGGCCTTCCTCGGTCGCCTGAACCCGTTCGGCATCCTCGCCGCCGGCCTGCTGATGGCGCTGCTCTACCTGGGCGGCGAGAACGCGCAGATGGCCCTGAACCTGCCGCAGTCCATCACCCAGCTGTTCCAGGGAATGATGCTGTTCTTCCTGCTCGCCTGTGACGTGCTGATCCTCTACCGCCCTCGCCTGGCGGCCCGCTGGACGCTGCGCACGACGGCCCGCGCACGCGGGGCCCTGGCATGACCCTCTCCCCTCTTCCTGACGCGCGGCTCGCCGCCCGAGGCTTCTGACCCATGGATCTCGATCTGCTGACCAACATCCTCTTCGCCATGGTCCGCTGCGGCACGCCGCTGCTGCTGGTGGCTTTGGGCGAGCTGGTGTGTGAAAAGAGCGGCGTGCTCAACCTCGGCCAGGAGGGAATGATGCTGTTCGGCGCGGTGGTGGGCTTCATCGCCGCCATCGGCACCGGCAGCCTCTGGCTCGGGGTGCTGGCGGCGATGGCCGCCGGGGTGCTGCTGTCGGCGCTGTTCGCCCTGGTGGCGCTGGGCTGCAACGCCAACCAGGTGGCCACCGGGCTGGCGCTGACCATCTTCGGCATCGGCCTGTCGTCCTTCGTCGGCGCGGCCTGGGTGGGCAAGCCGCTGGCGGGCTTCGAGCCGGTGGCGATCCCGCTGCTGAGTGCGCTGCCGGTGCTGGGCAAGGTGCTGTTCAGCCAGGACCTGATGGTCTACCTGTCCTTCGCGCTGTTCGCGCTGATCGCCTGGGCCCTGCTGAAGAGCCGCATCGGCCTGGTGCTGCAGGCGGTGGGCGAGAACCCCGACGCGGCCAGCGCCATGGGCCTGCCGGTGCTGCGGGTGCGCACCCTGGCGGTGCTGTTCGGCGGGGCGATGGCGGGCATGGCCGGGGCCTACCTGTCCCTGGCGTACACGCCGATGTGGGCAGAAAACATGACCGCCGGACGCGGCTGGATCGCCCTGGCGCTGGTGGTGTTCGCCAGCTGGCGGGTGTTCCGCGTGCTGCTGGGCGCCTACCTGTTCGGCCTGGCCAGCATCCTCCACCTGGTGGCCCAGGGCGTGGGACTCGCCATCCCGGCCAACCTGCTGGCGATGCTGCCCTACGTGGCGACCATCCTGGTGCTGGTGCTGCTCTCCCGCGATGCCGTGCGCACACGCCTGTTCGCCCCGGTGTCCCTCGGCCAGCCCTGGAAGGGCGGGCACTGAGGGCGCGGGGACTCAGGCCCGCAGGTGCTCGGCCAGGCGCAGCAGCATGGCGTCGCAGGCCTCCAGCTGGGCGAGGGTGACGAACTCGTCGGGCTTGTGGCCCTGGTCCATACTGCCGGGGCCGCAGACCACGGTGGGGATGCCGGCCTCGTGGAACAGCCCGCCTTCGGTGCCGAAGGCCACGGTGCCGAAGTCCCGCGAGCCGCTGATCAGCGCCACCAGTTCGGCCGCCTCGCTGGCGGCGTCGGTGGCCAGGCCCGGGTAGCTGCCCAGGGGCTCGAAGCGGATGCCGGTGCCCGGCTGCACGGCCTGCATGCGCGGCACCAGCTCGGCCTGGGCGTAACGGTCCAGGCGCGTCGCCACCTGCTGGGCGTCGAAGCCCGGCAGGGCGCGCACCTCGAAGTCGAAGCGGCACTCGGCGGGGACGATGTTCAGCGCCCGGCCGCCCTCGATCAGCCCGGTCTGCACGGTGGAGTACGGCGGGTCGAAACGCGGGTCGTGGTGCTCGGGGCGGGCCAGTTCCTCGCCGATCTCGCCGAGGTGGCCGATCAGCCGCGCGGCGTATTCGATGGCATTGACCCCCTGGGGCGCGTAGGCGGAATGGCAGGCGGCGCCGTGCACCTGGCAGCGCATGGCCAGCTTGCCCTTGTGGCCGAGCACCGGGCGCAGTTCGGTGGGCTCGCCGATCAGGCACAGGCGCGGCCGGTTGGGCCGCTGGGCGAGGGCGTCGAGCAGGGAGCGCACGCCCAGGCATCCCACTTCCTCGTCGTAGGAGAACGCCAGGTGCACCGGCAGGCGCAGCGGCTGGGCGAGGAAGGCCGGCACGGCGGCCAGTACCGAGGCGATGAAGCCCTTCATGTCGGCAGTGCCGCGTCCGTAGAGGCGGCCCTCGCTTTCGCTGAGGCGGAACGGGTCGCGGGTCCAGGCCTGGCCGTCCACCGGGACCACGTCGGTGTGCCCGGACAGCACCACCCCGCCACGGTCGCTGGGGCCGAGGGTGGCGAAGAGGTTGGCCTTGGTGCCCTCGGCATTGAGGAACAGCTCGCTGGCCACGCCGTGGCCGGCGAGGTAGTCGCGGATGAAGCCGATCAGCGCCAGGTTGGAGTCACGGCTGACGGTGGGGAAGGCCACCAGCCGCTCCAGCAGGTCGAGGCTGGTGGCGTCACTCATCCCCGGGCACTCCGTAGCTGGGCGCCGCCGTCGGGTCCAGGGCGCGGGTGATGTAGTCCTGCTGCTGCGGGGCATAGGCCTGCCAGAGCCCGGCGAGCACGCCGATGGGGTCGTGCTCGGCCCAGTCCACCCGCAGGTCGACGATGGGCCAGGTGAGGTCGCCCATCACCTTGAGCGCTGCCGAGTGCACCGGGCCGGCTTCGCCCCCGGCGGCCATGGCCGCCTGCATGGCGCTGAGCAGGCGCTCGGCCAGTTGCCCTTCGGAGGTTTCGAAGGCGCGCACCATGGCGTCGATCACCGCCGGGTCGGACAGCAGGTTGCCGGCGGCCACGCACTGCTCGCCGGCCACGGCGTTGTGCACGCCGAGGGCTTCGCTGCCGCTGAACAGCGCGGTGCGGCCCTGGCCGTCGATGACCGTCACCTGGCGGTACTGGCTCCAGCCGTTGGCGCCCAGGGCCCGGTCGAGGGCGGCCTGGGGCGTGAGGTGCTGGGCGTCCAGCAGGTCGAGGATCTGCGGCCCCAGGGCCGGCAGGGTGACGTTCTGAGTGGCCACCGCCCCCACCCCGGCACGCACCCAGGGACAGCGCGCGCCGACGGCGATGCTGGAGGAACTGATGGCGATGCCCAGCTGCCCGGTTTCCGCGCAACGGCCGACGATGGAAAAGGTCATGGGAGCTCCTTAGCGGGTGGCCTGCCAGTCATCGGGAATCACGGCGATCACGTCGATCTCCATCAGCCACTGGGGCTGGCCGAGGGCCGAGACCACCAGGCCGGTGGAAATGGGGAACACGCCCTTGAGCCACTTGCCCACCTCCTGGTAGACCGGCTCGCGATAACGCGGGTCGATCAGGTAGGTGGTGGTCTTGACGATGTGGGAGAGGTCGCTGCCGGCCTCTTCGAGCAGTTGCTTGACGTTCTTCATGGCCTGCTCGGCCTGGGCCCGGGGGTCGCCCAGGCCCACCAGGTTGCCGTCGAAATCGGTGCCCACCTGGCCGCGCACGTAGACGGTGTTGCCGGCGCGCACGGCTTGGCAGAGGTCGTTGTCCAGGGTCTGGTTGGGGTAGGTGTCGCGGGTGTTGAACATGCGGATGCGGGTATGGGTCGGCATGGCGGTGTCCTTGGCGTCGGGTTCTAGGCTCAGCCCTGACGGCGCTGGGCGGCGTCGTGGTAGGCGAGGTACTTGCGCTGGGTGGCGATCTGGTCGGCCACGTGCTTGGCGTCGTGCCAGACGCCCCAGATGAACGAGGAGCCCCGGCGCGACAGCCACGGCAGGCCGAGGAAGTAGACCCCCGGTTCGCTGGACACGCCGCGCTGGTGGCGGGGCTTGCCCTGGGCGTCGAAGGCGTCCACCTGCAGCCAGCTGTAGTCGGTGGCGAAGCCGGTGGCCCAGATGATGGCGCCGATGCCGGCGGCGGCCAGGTCCAGTTCGAGGATCGGCTCGCGCACGCAGGCCGGGTCGGGGCGCATGCGGCGGGCTTCGGGCTCGGCCGGCAGGTCCAGGCCGTTGCGCTCGATGTAGGCATCGGCAGCGTCCAGCAGGGACAGGTAGTTCTCGTCACCCCGGGCGAGGTTGTCGGCCAGGTCGTTGGCGAAGCGGACGGTGCCGCCGTCGAAGGCCTGGGTCAGCCCCACCAGGGTGATGCCCTGTTCGGCGAGGGCGCGGAAGTCCACGGTGTGGCCGCCACGGGCGCCGCTGACGGCGATGGTGACGTGCTCGCGGCCGGGCTTCATGGCCTGCTGGTCCCACTCGCCGAGCACCCCCAGCCACCAGCAGAAATCGCGTCCGCGGTAGCTGCGCGGCGGGCGGTCGTGGGCACCGACGGAGAGGTAGACCTGCTTGCCGGCGCGTTGCAGTTCATCGGCGATCTGCACGCCGGAGGAGCCGGCACCCACCACCAGCACGGCGCCTGCGGGCAGTTGGCCGGGGTTGCGGTAGTCGGCGGAATGCAGCTGCACCAGGGTCTCGCTGCGCGGGGCGATGGCGGGGATCACCGGGCGCTGGAAGGGCCCGGTGGCGGCGACCACATGACGGGCCTGGATCACGCCGTCGGAGGTCTCCACGCGGAACCCCGGCTGGCCGACGTTGCGCACCACGCGGGTGACTTCGACGCCGGTGCGCACCGGCACTTCGAAGCGCTGCACGTAGGCTTCGAAGTAGTCCGCCACCTGCTCCTTGGAAGCGAAGGCGTCGGGGGACATGCCCTCGAATTCCATACCGGGGAAGCGGTCGTGCCAGACCGGGCCGTTGGCCACCAGGGAATCCCAGCGCTGGGAGCGCCAGCGTTCGGCGATGCGGTCGCGCTCCAGCACCAGGTGGGGCACGCCGAGCCGGGTCAGGTGCTCGCTCATGGCGATGCCGGCCTGGCCCGCGCCGACGATCAGGGTATCGATTTCAGTCTGTCCAACGGTCATGGTCGGTGTCCTTCTGCTGGGCGGTTTTCGGCTCTTGGAATTGCAGGCCGCTCAGGGCCGGCGGAGAACGACGGACAAGGCGCAGAGGGATGAACCGGGCAGGCGGGCACGAGGCCGTTGGAGGCTGGAATCACGCACGCTGCACCCCGGCTCGACCGTCTGTGCGGTCTGGCTTTCGTTCGGGTCGGGCAGATGGTGCGCCAGCTTCCAGGCCAGGAAAATTATTAAAAATATGCTCGCTGCCCATGAAAAAACTCGGCAACGGCGCGGGGTTGGGAGCGGCGGCGCGGGGCGTGCTTGATGCGGTTCGCGTAGCTCACCGCATCCTACGGGGGCACGGAGCGGCCGTAGGATGGGTTGAGCTGTGCGAAGCCCATCGGGGCGGGGCACGGAGCGGGCGGATCAGCCTTGGTCGTCGACGGGGCGGCGCAGGGTGAAGGCGCCGCGCAGTTCGCCTTCGCGGAAGCCGGTGGCCTGGTCGTCGGGGTAGCGCTCGCGGATCAGGCGGGCGAGCTGCGGCTCGACCTGGGTGCCGTGGCAGGCGAGGCACGGCGCGCCGGTGGCGATGGGTTTCATCACCCGCACTTCGCCGTCGACCACCTCGGCGCGCTGCATGCCGGCCAGGGGTTCGCCGGCCTGGGCGCGGCGGGCGAAGTCCTCCAGCACCTGGCGCTCCCAGGTATCCGGGGCGTTGGCCGGGTTGCGCACCTTGAGGGCGGTGCGCCCGACGCGCCAGCCATCCTGCCCGTGGGCCTCGGCGATGCCGGGGGCGAGGGTCTGGCAGGCCGCCACGGCCTGGGCCGGGCCGCCCTGGCGCATGGCGCCCTGGACGGTCTCCAGCAGGTGCTTCTGGAAGGCCGGGATCAGCGCGGCGCCTTCGGCAATGCGGGCGTCGAGGCTCTCGGCCTGGGCGCTGACACACAGCCCCAGGCAGGCGGCGAGCAGGGGGTAACGCATGACGAACTCCTTGGCCGCGTCGCAACGGCGATCCTTCGCGGCGGTGGTGAAAGGACGCAACCGCTCAGCGGCGCGTGCAGGTGTTGATGCCCAGCAGCGGGTAGGCCGGGCAGAAACGGAACAGCCCGGTGAGCAGCGGGACGATGCCGATATACCCCCAGGCGCCGATCACGCCGAACACCGCGAGGGCGATCAGCAGCAGGCCGACGATGAGGCGCAGGGTGCGGTCGAGGGTTCCAACGTTGGCAGTCATGGCGGGTCTCCTTCAGTGGCCGCGCGGGCGATCCAGCACGGTGAACAGCGCCATGCCGGCGAGCATGGCAGCAACGAACAGCAGCACCTGCCAGTGGCCGGTCAGCAGCAGCGCCACCGCCGGGCCGGGGCAGATGCCGGCGATGCCCCAGCCGATGCCGAACAGCAGGCTGCCACCGATCAGGCGGCGGTCGAGGTTGCGGCGCTCGGGCAGGCGCATGGGTTCGCCCAGCAGCGAGCGGTCGTGGCGCCGGGCCCAGGCCATGGGCAGCAGGGCGGCGCCGATGGCGCCGGCCATCACCAGGGCCAGGGACGGGTCCCAGGCGCCGGCCAGGTCGAGGAAGCCGAGGACCTTGGTCGGGTCGGCCATGCCGGCCAGCAGCAGGCCGAGGCCGAACACCAGGCCGGCGAGGAATGCGCTCAGTCGGCTCATCTCAAGCCCCCAGCAGATGGCGGATGACGAAGACGCTGGCAAAGCCGCTGGCCATGAAGCAGGCCACCGCCACCAGCGAGCGCGGTGACAGCCGCGACAGGCCGCAGACGCCGTGGCCGCTGGTGCAGCCGGCGCCATAGCGGGTGCCCAGCCCCACCAGCAGGCCGGCCGCCACAAGGCCGAGGGCGCCGGTGTGGAATTGCGGTTGCGGCCAGTGGCCCAGCAGCCCCCAGAGCAGCGGGGCGAGCAGCAGGCCGAGGAGGAACAGGACCTTCTCGCCCCGCCCTTCGCTGCCCGGTTGCAACAGCGCGCCCAGCAGGCCGCTGATGCCGGCGATGCGCCCGTTGAAGGCGGCGAAGGCGCCCGCCGCCAGGCCGATCAGCACGCCACCGGCCAAGGCGGAGCCGGGGGTGAAGGCCATCCAGTCGATGTGCATGGGGTCTCCTCGTTGACCATCGGGCGCGGCGTTTCCGCCCGCCAATATACCCACAGGGGTATTTAGCTACAGCGCAAACGTGCCGGCAAGCGGCCATTTCGCCGCAGCGGATGAACGGTCAAGGAGAAAGGCGGAGCCCCGGAGGGCTCCCGAGGCAGGTTCAGCCGCGCTTGACGGCCTGAAGGGTGTAGCTGAGGGGCAGGCGGTCGGGGGCTTCGCTGAGGCGCCATTCGCCGCCGCTGACGCGGTGCATGCGCCCGGGCAGGGCCTCCCAGGGCAGGCTGCGGTGTTCTTCCAGCCCGGTGAGGGTCATGCCGTTCTCCAGCAGCGCGGTGATGATCTCGCCGAGGCCGTGGTTCCACTCGTGGGTACGGGTGGCGGTGAGGGGGCGGTCGGTTTCGACGTAGCTGCTGGCGTCGTCCCAGATCATCGGTTCGGGCCGTTCGAAGTAGGGGTATTCGATCACCAGGCCGTCGGTACGCTCCTCGTTCACGGTCCATAACATGGGGTGCCCGTCGCGGATGAACAGCCAGCCGCCGGGCTTGAGCAGGGCCGCAACGGTACGCGCCCAGTCGCGGATGCTGGGCAGCCAGCAGAGGGCGCCGATGCCGGTGTAGACGAAGTCGAAGCTGGCGCGCGGCAGCGCCTGGTCGGCGGCACAGACCTCGGCCTCGACGAACTCCAGCGGGGCGTCGCAGCGCCGCGCCAGTTCGCGGGCCTGCTCGAGGGACGCGGGGGAGAAGTCGAGGCCGGTCATGCGGGCGCCAAGGCGCGCCAGGGAAAGGGTGTCGGTGCCGATGTGGCACTGCAGGTGCACGCCGCGCAGGCCGACGATGTCGCCGAGGCGCGGCTGGTCGAAGCGCACCACGTCGGAGAGGTGGCCGGGGTCTCTGACGAAGCGCTCCACCTGGTAGTCCGCCGAGGCGGCGTGCAGGGGCGCGCGGTCATCCCAGTTGGCGCGATTGAGGTCCAGGTATCCGTTCATGGGGTCTTCCTGTCGTCCGTGAAGGCCGTCGATGCTGCGCCTCGGGGGCGCCTCCGTCCAGATACCGGCGACGGTGGGTACTGTCGGATTAAGCCGCCGACCGATGGCGTGCGCGCTGTAAGGCTAGAAGTGCGAGGCCGAGTAGGCGTCCCAGGGCAGCAGCACGGTGTCCACGGTGGCGTCCACCGGCATGGAGACGACGGTGGCCACCGGGCAGACCACGCTGAGCCAGCAGAACAGCGAGGCATAGCCGCCGTAGCCGGGGTAGAGGTCGAAGCTGAGCAGCATGACGTCGGCCTTCACGCCCTTGTAGTAGTCGTGGCCGATCAGCCCGCTCGGGGTGTGGTCGTCGGCGCGGCCGAGCAAGGTGCCGCAGCCGCTCAGGGCCAGGCAGGTGAGTGCGGTGATGAGGGTTCGCATGGTCCGTCACGCCAGGGGTGGATGGGGGCGCAGCCTACCCCATCGGCGTCTCCGCGGTCCGTGAACGGCTGCGACATCTCGACACGCCAGGCGTGCCGGCGATCATCCCGACCTCGGCTGCAGCCCTCGCCAACCTTGACATGCGCGAGAACTGGCTAAGCTTGCACTGCGACACCCAGCCGCATTACCCACACCTTGTGCAGGGAGATGGCCAGGATCAAGAATAGGGACCATTCATACCCCAAGGGGTATCCGGCATGCACACACGTCGTACGCTCATGTCCTCGCGCACCCTGGTCAGGGAAATCACCTGCATCCTGCTGATCAAGCTCCTGCTGCTCTGGGGCATCAAGACGCTCTGGTTCGACGCCCCCACGGTCCCCCGTGACGGCGCATCACGTACAGCCGCCCGCCTGCTCGATGCGCCCACGCCCCCTTCCGCATCCCCCCAACCATCCACTGAGGAGAGCCCGAGATGATCACGGAAGCAGTCGTCGATCTATCGCGCCTGCAGTTCGCCCTGACTGCGATGTACCACTTCCTGTTCGTGCCCCTGACGCTCGGCCTGTCGTTCCTGCTGGCGATCATGGAGTCGGTGTACGTGATGACCGGCAAGCAGGTGTACAAGGACATGACGCAGTTCTGGGGCAAGCTGTTCGGCATCAACTTCGCCCTCGGTGTCACCACCGGGCTGACCATGGAGTTCCAGTTCGGCACCAACTGGGCCTACTACAGCCACTACGTGGGGGACATCTTCGGCGCGCCACTGGCCATCGAGGGCCTGATGGCGTTCTTCCTCGAATCCACCTTCATCGGCCTGTTCTTCTTCGGCTGGGACCGCCTCACCCGCGTGCAGCACCTGACCGTGACCTGGCTGGTGGCGCTGGGCTCGAACCTCTCGGCGCTGTGGATCCTGATCGCCAACGGCTGGATGCAGAACCCGGTGGGCGCGGAGTTCAACTTCGAGACCATGCGCATGGAGCTGACCGACTTCGGCGCCCTGCTGTTCAACCCGGTGGCCCAGGTCAAGTTCGTCCACACCGTGGCGGCCGGCTACGTGACCGGGGCGATCTTCGTGCTGGCCATCTCCAGCTGGTACCTGCTGAAGAAGCGTGACCAGGGCTTCGCCCGCCGCTCCTTCGCCATCGCCTCGGCCTTCGGCCTGGCGTCGATCCTCTCGGTGATCGTGCTGGGCGACGAGTCCGGCTACGAGATCGGCGACGTGCAGAAGACCAAGCTGGCGGCCATCGAGGCCGAGTGGGACACCCACCCGGCGCCGGCGGGCTTCACCCTGTTCGGCATCCCCGACCAGGCGGCCATGCGCACCGACTACGCCATCAAGATCCCCTATGTGCTGGGCCTGATCGCCACCCGCTCGCTGGACAAGGAGGTCACCGGCATCAAGGACCTGCTGGTGCAGCACGAGGCGCGCATCCGCAATGGCATGAAGGCCTACGCGCTGCTGGAGCAACTGCGCAGCGGTGACCGCAGCGAGGCCACCCTGGCGGCCTTCAACGCGGTGAAGCTGGACCTGGGCTACGGCCTGCTGCTGAAGAAGTACACCGACAAGGTGGTGGACGCGACCGACGAGCAGGTGCGCCAGGCCAGCCTGGACACCATCCCCGACGTGCTTTCGCTGTTCTTCAGCTTCCGCGTCATGGTGGCCGCCGGCTTCCTCATGCTGGCGCTGTTCGCCTGTGCCTTCTGGGCCTCGGCGCGCAAGAACGAGGAGCGCAAACCCTGGCTGCTGAAGTGGGCGCTGTGGAGCCTGCCGCTGCCGTGGCTCGCCGCACAGACCGGCTGGTACGTGGCCGAGCATGGCCGCCAGCCCTGGTCCATCGGCGAGGTGCTGCCGACGCACCTGTCCACGTCGAGCCTGAGTACTGGCGATGTGTGGGGCTCGCTGACCGCGCTGATCGCCTTCTACAGCCTGCTGCTGGTGGTGGAGATGTACCTGATGATCCGCTTCGCGCGGCTCGGGCCCTCCAGCCTGCACACCGGGCGCTACCACTTCGAGCAACAACCGGCCGCTGCCTGAGGAGACCGCCATGCTGGATTACGAAAGCCTCAAGCTGATCTGGTGGGTCCTGGTTGGCGTGCTGCTGATCGGCTTCGCCCTGACCGATGGCTTCGACCTGGGGGCGGCGGCGCTGCTGCCGATCGTCGGCCGCACCGACAGTGAGCGCCGGGTGGTGATCAACACCATCGCGCCGCACTGGGACGGCAACCAGGTCTGGCTGATCACCGCCGGCGGCGCGCTGTTCGCCGCCTGGCCGCTGGTCTACGCCGCCGCCTTCTCGGGCTTCTACTGGGCGATGTTGCTGGTGCTGTTCGCCCTGTTCGTGCGCCCGGTGGGCTTCGACTACCGCAGCAAGCTGGCCAACACCCGCTGGCGGCAGACCTGGGACTGGGGGCTGTTCGCCGGGGCGCTGGTGCCCTCGCTGGTGTTCGGCGTGGCCTTCGGCAACCTGCTGCTGGGCGTGCCCTTCCAGTTCGACGGGGACCTGCGGGTGAGCTACCACGGCAGCTTCTGGCAACTGCTCAACCCCTTCGGCCTGGTGGCTGGGGTGACCAGCCTGTCGATGCTGATGCTGCACGGCGCCACCTGGCTGATGATGCGCACCGAGGGCGATGTCGCCCTGCGCAGCCGGCGCGCGGCGCAGGTGGCGGCGCTGGTGTACCTGGCAGCCTTCCTTGCTGCGGGGGCCTGGCTGTGGCTGGGCGGTATCAGCGGGCAGGTGATCGCCGCACCGCTGGAGACCGGCAAGGCGCTGAGCCCGCTGGCCAAGCAGGTGGCCGCCGGCAACCCCGGCTGGCTGGGCAACTACGCGGCCTCCCCGTGGACCATGCTGGCGCCGGTGCTCGGCGTGCTCGGCGCGCTGCTGGCCCTGGCCGGTGCCTCGGCGCGGCGCGGCGGGCTGGCCTTCCTCGGGTCGAGCCTGGCCATCGTCGGCACCCTGTGCACCGCCGGCTTCGCGCTGTTCCCCTTCGTCATGCCGTCCTCGCTGGACCCGATGTCGAGCCTGACGGTGTGGGACGCAGTGTCCAGCCACAAGACCCTGGGGATCATGTTCGTGGTGGCCTGCCTCTTCGTGCCGCTGATCCTGATCTACACCCTCTGGGGCTACGCGAAGATGTGGCGCCGGGTGACCACCGCGCACATCGACGAAAACACCCATCGCCTCTACTGAAGGAGCCCGACCATGTGGTACTTCGCCTGGATACTCGGTGTGCTGCTGGCCTGCAGCTTCGGGATCATCAACGCGCTGTGGCTGGAAACCACGCAGAACCTGGATGAGGACGCCAGTGACTGAACCCCGCGCCCTGAGCGCCGCCCCGCTGGGGCGAGCGCTCTCGCTGCTGCTGGCGGCGCCGCTGGCGCTGCTGTTGCTGATCCACCCCGGTGCCTTCGTCGATGACACGGGCGCCTACTCCCACGGCCTGCTGATGCTGACCATGCTCGGCATCAGCGGCGGCTTCGTCCACGGCGTGGGCTTCGTCCCGCGCGCCCTGCCCTGGCGCCTGCTGTTCAGCCCCTGGTGCGCCTGGCCGTTGCTGGTGCTGGGCTACGCACTGCTGGCCCGGGCGCAGGGTTTCTGAACGCCCCCTCGCGCAAGGCGGGGGGTATCGGCAATTGTGAAGTTGTCGAACTGGTCAACTTCCAATTGCACTTCGCCCATGTTCGAAAGTGTTATCAACGCCACGCCAGTGCATTCACCAGACGGTTAAGCTGCGCAACTCTCGCGAACACCCATCAGAACTTCAGTGATCCATTGCCCGGTATATCCGGGTGATCGACACGCGGCATGCCGAACAAGAAGCCTTGCAGCCATTCGACATTTACCGCGCAGGCAAGTTGATGGTCGGCCGGGGTTTCGATGCCTTCGAGTACCACCACCGGGGATATATCCCGGCAGGTTTCGACGACCTGTTCCAGACGCCTGAGTGCCGAGCCACCCTCCCGTGCTTCCACCAGGTAGCTGCGGTCGATCTTGATGATGCCGGGGCGCGCCTCGGCGACGAAATCCAGGGTGAAGCAGCCGGCGCCGAGGTCGTCCACCGCCACCTTGCAACCCAGGTGGGAGAAGCGCTGGAAGAACGCCAGGGCATCGGCGTGGCTGCCGAAGCGGGCGCTCTCGGTGATCTCGATGACCAGCCGACCGGCCAGTTCCGGGCGGTCCTCGAACAGGCCGCCCAGAGCCTCCCAGCCGGGGTCGAGGGCGGCGCTCAGGGCCGAGATGTTGCAGCCGAGGGTGAGGGCTGGGTTGCGGTCCAGCAAGCGCACGACGTTGGACACCACCGAGGCGTCCAGCAGGCGGATGCGCCCCAGGCGCTCCAGCAGGGCGATGGGATTGCAGGGAAACGGTTCGGCCAGGCTGCGCAGCAGGCCTTCGTAATAGAGAACACGATGGGGGTGCCGGGAATGGACCACCGGTTGAAAGGCCAGGCCCAACTTCCCGTCGTTCAATGCATCGTAGAACTCACAGGCAAGATCACTGGATTGGGACATGCGCGCACACAAGGACGACCTCGATGAATGTTTTAAATCCACAAAGAACCGGCATGCGCGGGAACATGCACGCACATAAAACTTTGTGAAGTTTTTCACGGAAATTATCCTATTGCGAAGAAATGCGCGGTAAGTGTCCGGGGACACCTTTTCCTTGTCCTGAAGTACAGGGCGACCCCACTTCCAAGAACTCAATGACCCGGCCTGGATAGATTCATGTACGCGATTACCGCCGCCTGTTCGAAGGTCCTGTGGAAGGCCCTAGTCAAGTCAGGAGTCGACCCGGACAGCCTGGCGATCCCCGCACAGGAGATCGAAGCCGCGCTGGCCAGTGGCGCGCCAATCCGGACGGCAGTGATCTACGGCCTGTTCGACGAGGCCCTGCGGCAGACCGGCAACCCGGACCTGGGCCTGCTGGCCTACCACTACGCCCATCCCTCGGTGTGGAGCCCGTTCACCTACAGCATCATGTCCGCCCCGACCCTGGGCAACGCGCTGGAACGGGTGGTGGAGTACCACCCGCTGATCAGCAGTGGCTCGCAGCTGTTCCTCGACCGGGACAGCGCCGGCAACCTGGTGCTGCACGGGCGCGAGCTGGGCCAGCTGAGCGCCCCCCGGGCCTTCCTCGACGCTGGCGCGGCGCTGGTGCTGGCGCTGATCCACTGGCTGGAGCCCTATCACCGGCCGATGCCGATCCGCGTGGAGTTCACCTACCCCGAGCCGGAGAACACCGCCCGCCTGGCGCGCCTGTTCGGCCCGGACCTGGTGTTCTCCGCGCGCACCAATGCCCTGGTGTTCTGCCCGTCCATCGCCGAGCTGCCGCTGCCCACCGCCGACGAGGCACTGGACGCCCTGCATGCCGAGCGCGCACAGCACATGGCCCACGAGATCCTCAACGGTTCGGTGGCGGCCCGGGTGCGCCGCCTGCTGATGGAGCTGATCGCCGCCCAGGCCCGCCCCACCCTGCCGGACATCGCCGAGCGCCTGGGCCTCAGCCCGCGCAGCCTGCAGAATGCGCTGGACCGCGAGGACACCCACTTCAAGGCCATCGCCGACGATTGCCGCCTGCGCCTGGCCCACGACTACCTGAGGCGCTCCACGCGGAGCATCAAGTACATCGCCACCACCCTCGGCTTCAACGACCAGAGCAGTTTCCACAAGGCCTGCCTGCGCTGGTTCGGCATGTCGCCCAATCGCTACCGCGCCGACCTGGGTTGAATACCCGAAGGTTTCAGCGCGCCGCCGCATATATCAAAAAAATATAAATATATAACTGGATGGCAGCTATGCTCAGCACCATACAAATACCCCAAGGGGTATTTAAGGAGAGCTGAACCATGACTGCCCACGTTGAACCCTTCTTCGACCCCGCCACCTTCACCTACAGCTACGTGGTGAGCGACCCGGCCTCCCGGCGCTGCGCCGTGGTGGACTCGGTGCTCGACTACGACCCCGCCGCCGGGCGCACCCGCACCACCAGCGCCGACCGCCTGATCGCCTACGTGCGCGAACAGGGGCTGACCCTGGAATGGATCCTGGAGACCCACGTCCACGCCGACCACCTCTCCGCCGCGCCCTACATCCAGCGCCAGCTGGGCGGCAGGCTGGCCATCGGCGAGCACATCACCGTGGTGCAGCGGACCTTCGGCACGCTGTTCAACGCCGAGAGCGGCTTCGCCACCGACGGCAGCCAGTTCGACCACCTGCTCAAGGACGGCGACCGCTTCAGCGTCGGCGGCATCCAGGCCCAGGCGCTGCACACCCCCGGCCACACCCCGGCCTGCATGACCTACCTGATCGGCGACGCCGCCTTCGTCGGCGACACCCTGTTCATGCCCGACTACGGCACCGCCCGCTGCGACTTCCCCGGCGGCGACGCGCGCACCCTGTACCGCTCCATCCGCAGGCTGTTCGCCCTGCCGGACACCACCCGCCTGTTCATGTGCCACGACTACAAGGCCCCGGGGCGCGAGCACTTCCTCTACCAGACCAGCGTGGGCGAGGAACGTGCCCACAACGTGCACGTGCATGAAGGCATCAGCGAAGACGAGTTCGTCGCCATGCGCCAGGCCCGCGACGCCACCCTCGGCATGCCCGCCCTGATCCTGCCCTCGGTGCAGGTGAACATGCGCGCCGGGCAGTTGCCGCCGGCCGAGGCCAACGGCACCCGCTACCTGAAGATTCCCCTGAACGCACTCTGAGAGGCCGACCATGGACAGCATCAAGCGCCTCACCCCCTTCATCGCCGTCTCCACCCAGCTGCAGCCGGCGGACATGGGCACCCTGGCCGCCGCGGGCTACCGCTGCGTGATCAACAACCGTCCGGACAACGAGGGCGAGCAGCAGCCCAGCTCCGCCGAGATGCAGGCCGCCGCCCAGGCCAACGGCCTCGACTACCACCACCTGCTGGTGGTGTCCGGGCAGATCCGCGATGCCGACGTCGAGGCCTTCAATGCCCTCCTCGCCCAGGTGCGCGGCCCGGTGCTGGCCTACTGCCGGACCGGCACCCGCTCCTGTAGCCTGTGGGCCCTCAGCGAAGCCCATCACCTCGACCCGTTGGCCCTGCTGGCCACCGCCCGCGAGGCCGGCTACGACCTCAACGGCCTGGCCCCGCGCCTGGAACAGCGCTGGCAGGACGCACCGCGTGCCGAACCCAGCCACGCCAGCCCCGGCCAGCGCTACGACGTGGTGGTGGTGGGCGGCGGTGCCGCCGGCTGCGCGGTGACCGCCAGCCTGCTCAAGCGCCAGCCCGGCTTGCGCATCGCCGTGGTGGAGCCCCGCGACCAGCACCACTACCAGCCCGGCTGGACCCTGGTGGGCGCCGGGGTGTTCGACCGCGCCCGCACCGAACGCCCCATGGCCCAGTGCATCCCACCCCAGGCGCAGTGGGTGCACGCCGCCGTGGCCGCCTTCGAGCCGGAGCAGCAGTGCGTGGTGCTGGAAGACGGCACCCGCCTCGCCTACCGGGCCCTGGTGGTGTGCCCGGGGCTGAGCCTGGACTGGGGCGCCATCGACGGCCTGGAGGAAACCCTCGGCCGCAACGGCGTCACTTCCAACTACCGCTTCGAGCTGGCGCCCTACACCTGGCGCCTGGTGCAGGAACTGCGCGAAGGGCGCGCCCTGTTCACCCAGCCGCCGATGCCGATCAAATGCGCCGGCGCACCGCAGAAGGCGCTCTACCTGTCCTGCGACTGGTGGCAGCGCGAGGGCCGGCTGGGCGCCATCCAGCCCGAGTTCTGCAGCGCCGGCGCCGCGCTGTTCGGCGTGGCCGACTTCGTCCCGACGCTGATGGGCTACATCGAGCGCTACGGCGTGAACCTGCAGCTGACCACGCAACTGGTGAAGGTGGACGGCCCGGCGCGGCGCGCCTGGTTCCGCCAGACCGACAAGGACGGCCAGGTCCACGAACTGGAGAAGACCTTCGACCTGCTCCATGTGGTGCCGCCGCAGAAGGCCCCGCGCTTCATCCGCGACAGCGTGCTGGCCAACGCCGAGGGCTGGGTCGAGGCCGACCACGAGACCCTTCGCCACCCGCGCTTCGGCAACATCTTCAGCCTGGGTGACGTCTGCGCCGCGCCCAATGCCAAGACCGCCGCCGCCGTGCGCAAGCAGGCCCCGGTGGTGGCGGAGAACCTCCTGGCGGTGCTGGCCGGCCGTGGGCCACGGGCGCTCTACGACGGCTACGGCGCCTGCCCGCTCACCGTGGAGCGCGGCAAGGTGGTGCTGGCCGAGTTCGGCTACGGCGGCAAGCTGCTGCCTACCTTCCCCCTCGACCCACGGGTGCCGCGCCGCCTGGCCTGGGACCTGAAGGTGCGGGCCATGCCCGGCATCTACTTCGACATGATGCTGCGGGGCCGCGAGTGGCTGGCCGAGCCCAGGCACCTGCCCCATGAACCCCTGGCGGTGGAGGCCCCGGCCGCCTGCGATTTCGAGCGGGAACAGAAGTGAGCCTCAAGCACTGGCTGCCCTGCACCGACTGGCTGCGTGGCTACGACCGCGCCGCCGCCGGCCAGGACGCCCTCGCCGCGGTGATCGTGACCCTGATGCTGGTGCCCCAGAGCCTGGCCTACGCCATGCTCGCCGGGCTGCCACCCATCGCCGGGCTCTACGCCAGCATCCTGCCGTTGCTGGCCTATGCGCTGTTCGGCTCCAGCCGCACCCTGGCGGTGGGGCCGGTGGCGGTGGTGTCGCTGATGACCGCCAGCACCCTGCAGCCGCTGTTCCCCGCCGGCAGTGCCGAGTACGCCAGCGCCGCCCTGCTGCTGGCCCTGCTCAGCGGCCTGCTGCTGGCGGGCATGGCGGTGCTGCGCCTGGGGTTTCTCGCCAACTTCCTGAGCCACCCGGTGATCTCCGGCTTTATCAGCGCCTCCGGGCTGCTGATCGCCTGCGGCCAGCTCAAGCACCTCCTGGGTGTGCAGGCCGGCGGCGACACCCTGCCGGAGCTGCTGCCCTCGCTGGTCCAGCACCTGCCCTCGCTGAACCCCACCACGCTGCTGATCGGCGGGCTCAGCCTGCTGTGGCTGTGGTGGGCGCGCAGCCGGGCCAAGGCCACCCTGCTCCGCCTCGGCCTGCCCGCCGGCCTGGCCAGCGCCCTGGCACGGGCGGCGCCGGCCCTGGCCATCGTGGTGGCGATCCTCGCCGTCAGCCTGCTGGGCCTCGGCGCCCACGGGGTGAAGGTGGTGGGGGACATTCCCTCGGGGCTGCCCGGGTTCACCCTGCCCAGCCTGGACCCGGCGCTGGCAGCCAAGCTGCTGCCTTCCGCCCTGCTGATCAGCCTGGTGGGTTTCGTCGAATCGGTGTCGGTGGCGCAGACCCTGGCCGCCACCCGGCGCCAGCGCATCGGCCCGGACAACGAGCTGCTCGGCCTCGGTGCGGCCAACGTGGCGGCGGCCTTCAGCGGCGGCTTCCCGGTCACCGGCGGCTTCGCCCGCTCGGTGGTGAACCACGACGCCGGCGCGCAGACGCCCCTGGCCGGGGTGATGACCGCCGGCGGCATCGCCCTCGGCACCCTGCTGCTGACGCCGCTGCTGCACGAACTGCCCCAGGCGGTGCTGGCCGCCACCATCATCGTCGCGGTGCTCAGCCTGGTGGACCTGGGCTCGCTGCTGCGCACCTGGCGCTACGCCTGGCAGGACGGCGCCGCGCAGCTGGCCACCATGGCCGGCGTGCTGCTGATGGGGGTGGAGAGCGGCATCCTGCTGGGTGTCGGCCTGTCGCTGCTGCTGTTCCTCTGGCGCACCAGCCGGCCGCACATGGCGGTGGTGGGCCAGGTGCCGGGCAGCGAGCACTTCCGCAACGTCGAGCGCCATGCGGTCAACGAGAGCCCGACGGTGCTGTCCCTGCGGGTGGACGAGAGCCTGTACTTCCCCAACGCCCGCTACCTGGAGGAGCGCATCGTCGAGCTGATCGCCCAGCGGCCCCAGGTGCGCCACCTGGTGCTGATGTGCTCGGGGGTGAACCTGATCGACGCCAGTGCGCTGGATTCCCTGGAGGCCATCGTCGAGCGCCTGCGGGCCAGCGACGTGCAGCTCCACCTGTCCGAGGTGAAGGGCCCGGTGATGGACCAGCTCGGTCGCAGCACCTTCCTGCGCACCTTCGGCGGGCAGGTGTTCCTCAGCCAGTACCAGGCGCTGAAAGCCCTGGCCCCGGACAGCCTGCAGGAGCCGGCGCCGCACCACCCGTGCGTGGCGCACCTGCCCCGGCGCTCGCACTGACAGGCGCTCATTCGTGCCCGAAGGGGCGCTATGCTTGCCCGGCATTTGCGCCCCGTTCACGAATGAGCCGCCATGAAAGCCACTTCCGATGAGCTCCTGCACTTCGTCGCGGTCGTCGACTGCGGTTCCATCAGCGCCGCCGCCGAACAGTTGCACCTGACGCCCTCGGCCATCAGCCGCAGCCTCGCGCGGCTGGAGGGCAAGCTCGCCACCACCCTGCTCAACCGCACCACCCGGCGCATGGAGCTGACCGAGGAGGGGCGCTTCTTCCTCGACCAGGCGCGGGACATCCTGCAGCGCATGGACAGCCTCGAAGAGCGCCTGGCCCTGCGCCGCCAACGCCCCGCCGGGCGCCTGCGGGTCAACGCCGCCTCGCCCTTCATGCTGCACGCGGTGGTGCCCCACGTCGGCGCCTTCCGCGCGCTGTACCCGGACATCCAGCTGGAGCTGAACACCAACGACCAGATCATCGACCTGCTGGAGCAGCGCACCGACGTGGCCATCCGTATCGGCCCGCTGGGGGATTCCAGCCTCCACGCCCGCCCGCTGGGGGCCAGCCGCCTGCACCTGCTGGCCAGCCCCGACTATCTGGCCCGCCAGGGCCGGCCCGAGCGGGTGGAGGACCTGGCCGGGCACAGCCTGCTGGGCTTCACCCAGCCGGAGAGCCTGAACCTGTGGCCGTTGCGGCACGCGGGGGGCGAACAGTGGCGGATCACCCCGAGCCTCAGCGCCTCCAGCGGCGAGACGCTGCGCCAGCTGGCCCTGGCCGGCGAGGGCATCGCTTGCCTGGCGAGCTTCATGAGTGATCGGGACCTGGCCGAGGGGCGGCTGGTGAAGCTGCTGGGGGAGGCCATGAGCGACTACCGCCAGCCGATCCACGCGGTGTACTACCGCAACACCCAGCTGGCCCTGCGCATCCAGTGCTTCCTCGACTTCCTCCAGGCGCGCCTGGCCGGCTGAGGCTCAGCGGCGCAGGGCGGGGCTGAAGCGGAGCATGTCCAGCAGGGCATCGACCATGGCTTCGGCCTGGTGCTCCAGATCGAGGCCTTCCGGCACCAGCAGCCAGTTGGCCTGCAGCCCGTCGATGTAGGCATGCACCGCCACGGCGGCACGTGGGCAGTCGAGGTCGGCCGGCAACTGGCCCTTGCCGACGGCATTGGCCAGGGTGCGGGCGATGCGCTGGTCGCACTCGATGCCGAAGGCCTGCATCCGGCGCCGCAGGTCGCCCAGGTCGTCGGTGTATTCGCACTTGTGCTGGAGGATTTCGGTGATGCGACGGCTCTGCGGGTCATCCACCAGGCGCAGCAGCAGGCGCACCAGCAGCTGGCGCATGCGCCCGAGGGGGTCGCTCTCGCGCTCGCTCTCGCTGGCGCGGGCCAGCTCCTCAAGCGGGCTGCGCAGGCGCTCGCAGAGGGCCTGGAACAGGTCGACCTTGTTCTCGAAGTGCCAATAGATGGCGCCCCGCGACACCCCCGCATCCGAGGCGATCTCCGCCAGCGAGGCGCGGGAGACGCCCTTGTCATAAAAGACGCGCTCGGCGGCATCCAGGATCTGGATGCGGGTTTCCTCGGCTTCTTCCTTGGTTCGTCTGGCCATGCCTACAGGTGCTTCACATGAAAAGGGCGAATAGGAGAAATCCCACATCTCTATCGACACATTCTCTGACAGAGATACAGGAAGAATCATTTACAAACGTTCACGCATGTAAGTATATTCGTTAGCAACCTAAAGAATCTACCCTCACTCCCAGTGAGGGTTTCGCCCGTTCGGGCACACGAATTCTCACAACGAGGTCTTACACAGATGCAGAAGAAGCCAGCCTTCGCCGCCATGGTTTCCGCCGTCGCTCTGGCTACGTTCACGCTCGTAGGGTGCCAGGAGGCCTCGGCACCGCCGCCTCAGCAGACGCCCCAGGTGGGCATCGTGACCCTGCAGGCCGAGCCCTACACGCTGACCACCGAGCTGCCGGGCCGCACCAGCGCCTTCCGCATCGCCGAGGTGCGCCCGCAGGTGGACGGCATCATCCAGAAGCGCCTGTTCCAGGAAGGCACCGAGGTGAAGGCCGGCCAGCAGCTGTACCAGATCGACCCGTCCGTCTATCAGGCATCGCTGAAGAGCGCCGAGGCGACCCTCGCCTCTGCCCGTTCCCTGGCCGACCGCTACAAGGCTCTGGTGAGCGACCAGGCCGTGAGCCGCCAGTCCTACGACGAGGCCCGCGCCGCCCAGCTGACCGCCGAAGCGGCGCTGGAGAAGGCCCGCATCGACCTGCGCTACACCAAGGTGCTGGCCCCCATCAGCGGCCGCATCGGCCGTTCCGCCGTGACCGAAGGCGCGCTGGTCAACAACGGCCAGACCACTGCCATGGCCACCATCCAGCAGCTCGACCCGATCTACGTCGACGTCACCCAGTCCACCAAGGAGCTGCTGCGCCTGCGCCGTGACCTGGAGAGCGGCCAGCTGCAGAAGGCCGGCGACAACGCCGCCAAGGTGCGCCTGACCCTGGAAGACGGCAGCACCTACGAGCACGAAGGCACCCTGGAGTTCTCCGAGGTGTCGGTGGACGAAGGCACCGGCTCGGTGACCCTGCGCGCCATGTTCCCCAACCCCGAGCACACCCTGCTGCCGGGCATGTTCGTGCACGCCCAGCTCAGCTCCGGCGTCAACCAGCAGGCCATCCTCGCGCCCCAGCAGGGCGTGACCCGCGACCTCAAGGGCCAGGCCGTGGCCATGGTGGTGAATGCCGAGAACAAGGTGGAGATGCGCCCGCTGGAAGCCGACCGTGCCGTGGGTGACCGCTGGCTGGTGACCAAGGGCCTGAACCCGGGTGATCGCCTGATCACCGAAGGCCTGCAGTTCGTCCAGCCCGGCATCGAGGTCAAGCCCGCCCCGGCGACCAACGTGGCCCAGGCCAAGCCCGCCGAAGCCGAGCCGGCCAAGCGCTCATAAGGAGCCCGTTCCATGTCGAAATTCTTCATCGACCGGCCGATCTTCGCCTGGGTGATCGCGCTGGTGATCATGCTGGCCGGCGGCCTGTCCATCCTCAAGCTGCCGATCAACCAGTACCCGAGCATCGCCGCGCCCGCCGTGGCGATCCAGGTCAGCTACCCCGGCGCCTCGGCGCAGACGGTGCAGGACACCGTGGTGCAGGTCATCGAGCAACAGCTCAACGGCATCGACGGCCTGCGCTACATCGCCTCGGAGAGCAACTCCGACGGCAGCATGACCATCACCGCCACCTTCGAGCAGGGCACCAACCCCGACATCGCCCAGGTGCAGGTGCAGAACAAGCTGCAGCTGGCCACCCCGCTGCTGCCCCAGGAGGTCCAGCAACAGGGCATCCGCGTCACCAAGGCGGTGAAGAACTTCCTGCTGGTGATCGGCGTCGTCTCCGAAGACGGCTCCATGGACAAGAACGACCTGGCCAACTACATCGTCTCCAACATGCAGGACCCGATCTCGCGGACCAAGGGCGTGGGCGACTTCCAGGTGTTCGGAGCCCAGTACGCCATGCGCATCTGGCTCGACCCGGCCAAGCTGAACAACTACCAGCTGACCCCGGTGGACGTGAAGACCGCCATCCAGGCGCAGAACGTGCAGATCTCCTCCGGCCAGCTCGGCGGCCTGCCCGCCTCCCCCGGCCAGCAGCTCAACGCCACCATCGTCGGCAAGACTCGCCTGCAGACCCCCGAGCAGTTCCGCGAGATCCTCCTCAAGGTCAACCGCGACGGCTCCCAGGTGCGCCTGCGTGACGTCGCCACCGTGGAGCTGGGCGGCGAGAACTACAGCATCAGCGCCCAGTTCAACGGCAACCCGGCCTCCGGCATGGCCATCAAGCTGGCCACCGGCGCCAACGCGCTGGACACCGCCAAGGCCATCCGTCAGACCATCTCCGAGCTGGAGCCGTTCTTCCCGCCGGGCATGAAAGTGGTGTTCCCCTACGACACCACCCCGGTGGTCAGCGCCTCCATCGAGGGCGTGATCCACACCCTGGGCGAAGCCATCGTCCTGGTGTTCCTGGTGATGTTCCTGTTCCTGCAGAACTTCCGCGCCACCATCATCCCCACCCTCGCGGTGCCGGTGGTGCTGCTGGGCACCTTCGGCGTGCTCGCCGCGTTCGGCTTCACCATCAACACCCTGACCATGTTCGCCATGGTCCTGGCCATCGGCCTGCTGGTGGACGACGCCATCGTCGTGGTGGAGAACGTCGAGCGGGTGATGGCCGAGGAAGGCCTCTCGCCGCTGGAAGCCACCCGCAAGTCCATGGGCCAGATCCAGGGCGCCCTGGTGGGTATCGCCCTGGTGCTCTCGGCGGTGTTCCTGCCGATGGCCTTCTTCGGCGGCTCCACCGGCGTGATCTACCGGCAGTTCTCCATCACCATCGTCTCGGCCATGGCCCTGTCGGTGCTGGTGGCCCTGGTGTTCACCCCGGCGCTGTGCGCCACCCTGCTCAAGCCGGTGCACGGCGGCCACCACGAGAAGCGCGGCTTCTTCGGCTGGTTCAACCGCACCTTCGACCGCAGCGTGCGCGGCTACGAGCGCGGCGTGCGCAGCATCCTCACTCGCAAGCTGCCGTACCTGCTGATGTACGTGGTGATCCTCGGCGTCATGGCCTGGCTGTTCACCCGCATCCCCACCGCCTTCCTCCCCGAGGAAGACCAGGGCGTGCTCTTCGCCCAGGTGCAGACACCGTCCGGCGCCAGCGCCGAGCGCACCCAGGTGGTGGTCGACCAGATGCGCGAGTACCTGCTGACCCAGGAGAAGGACACGGTCAAATCGGTGTTCACCGTCACCGGCTTCAACTTCGCCGGTCGCGGCCAGAGCTCGGGCATGGCCTTCATCATGCTCAAACCGTGGAACGAGCGCCCCGGCGCCGAGCACAGCGTGTTCTCCCTGGCCAACCGCGCGCAGATGCACTTCTTCAGCTTCCGCGACGCCATGGTGTTCGCCTTCGCCCCGCCGGCGGTGATGGAGCTGGGCAACGCCACCGGCTTCAACTTCTTCCTCCAGGACCGTGCCGGCGTCGGCCATGAAACCCTCAACGCCGCCCGCGACCAGTTCCTCGCCCTCGCCTCGAAGGACCCGGTGCTCACCCGCGTGCGGGCCAACGGCCTGCGCGACGAGCCGCAGTACCAGTTGCTGATCGACGACGAGAAGGCCCGTGCCCACGGCGTCTCCCTCTCCGACATCAACAACACCGTGTCCATCGCCTGGGGCGCCAGCTACGTCAACGACTTCATCGACCGTGGCCGGGTGAAGAAGGTCTACCTGCAGGGCGAAGCCGACGCGCGGATGAACCCCGAGGACCTGAACAAGTGGTACGTGCGCAACGACCAGGGCCAGATGGTGCCGTTCAGCGCCTTCGCCAGCGGCGAGTGGACCTACGGTGCGCCCAAGCTGGCCCGCTACAACGGCGTGTCGGCGGTGGAGATCCTCGGCGAGGCGTCCCCGGGCCACAGCTCCGGTGAAGCCATGGCCGCGGTCGAGCGCATTGCCAAGCAACTGCCGGCGGGCGTCGGCTACTCCTGGACCGGCCTCTCCTACGAGGAGCGCCTGTCCGGCTCCCAGGCCCCGGCGCTGTACGCGCTCTCGCTGCTGGTGGTGTTCCTCTGCCTGGCGGCGCTCTACGAGAGCTGGTCGATCCCGTTCTCGGTGATGCTGGTGGTCCCGCTCGGGGTGATCGGTGCGCTGCTGTTCACCAGCCTGCGCGGCCTGTCCAACGACGTGTTCTTCCAGGTCGGCCTGCTCACCACCATCGGCCTCTCGGCGAAGAACGCCATCCTCATCGTGGAGTTCGCCAAGGAGCTGCACGAACAGGGCAAGAGCCTGTTCGACGCCGCTGTGGAAGCCTGCCGCATGCGCCTGCGCCCGATCATCATGACCTCGCTGGCGTTCATCCTCGGCGTGGTGCCCATGGCCATCTCCAGCGGCGCCGGTTCGGGCAGCCAGCACGCCATCGGTACCGGCGTGATCGGCGGCATGCTCACTGCGACCATCCTGGCGATCTTCTGGGTGCCGCTCTTCTATGTACTGGTCTGCTCGCTGTTCAAGGACAAGCGCAGCAAAGACGAACTGACCAAGGAGGCCGCCGAATGAGGCCGTCCCTGCTGTCCCTCGCGGTCGCCGGCGTCCTGCTCGGCGGCTGCTCCCTGATCCCCGACTACCAGCGCCCCGAGGCCCCGGTGGATGCCGCCTGGCCCCAGGGCGAGGCCTACACCGCCAGCGACAGCGGCGCCCAGTCCCGGGTGGCCGCCGCCGATCTCGGCTGGCGCGAGTTCTTCCAGGACCCGGCCCTGCAACGCCTGCTGGAAAGCGCCCTGGCCAACAACCGCGACCTGCGCGTGGCGGCCCTCAACGTCGAGGCCTACCGCGCCCAGTACAGCATCCAGCGTGCCGACCTGTTCCCCAGCGTCAGCGCCGATGGCAGCGGCACCCGCCAGCGCATGCCGGCGGACCTCTCCGGCAGCGGCCGCGCCACCACCAGTGGCTCCTACGCCGCCACCCTGGGCGTCAGCGCCTGGGAGCTGGACTTCTTCGGCCGCGTGCGCAGCCTGACCGAGCAGACGCTCGAACAGTACCTGGCCACTGAGGAAGCCCAGCGCAGCGCGCAGATCAGCCTGCTGGCCAGCGTCGCCAACGCCTACCTCACCCTGCAGGCCGACCAGGCCCAGTTGCGGCTGACCCGCGACACCCTGAAGACCTACCGGGAAAGCTACGCCCTCACCCAGCGCAGCTTCGACGTGGGCGTGGCCGACGCGCTGTCCCTCAGCCAGGCCCGCACCGCCGTGGAAAGCGCCCAGGTGACCCTGGCGCAGTACACCCGCCAGGTGGCCCAGGACCGCAACGCCCTCACCCTGCTGGTGGGCGGCCCGCTGCCCAACGACCTGCCCCAGGGCGAAGTGCTGAGCGACGACCAGTTGGCCGAAGTGCCCGCCGGCCTGCCCTCGGAGATTCTCCAGCGGCGCCCCGACCTGCTCCAGGCCGAGCACCAGCTGAAGGCCGCCAACGCCAGCATCGGCGCGGCACGGGCGGCGTTCTTCCCGCGCATCACCCTCACCGCCAACGCCGGCAGCCGCAGCGCCGAGCTGTCCGGGCTGTTCGACGCCGGCTCCGGCAGCTGGCTGTTCCAGCCGCAGATCAGCCTGCCGATCTTCAACGCCGGCCGGCTGAAGGCCAGCCTCGACTACGCCGAGGTGCAGAAGAACATCCAGGTGGCGCAGTACGAGAAGGCCATCCAGACCGCGTTCCAGGAAGTCGCCGACGGCCTCGCCGCCCGCACCACCTACGAACAGGAGCTGGACGCCCAGCGCAACCTGGTGCGCACCTCCGAGGAGTACTACGGCCTGGCCGAACGCCGCTACCGCACCGGCGTGGACAGCTACCTGACCCTGCTCGACGCCCAGCGCCAACTGTTCAGCGCCCGCCAGCAGCTGATCAGCGCCCGCCTCAAACAGCTCACCAGCGAGGTCAACCTGTACAAGGCCCTCGGCGGCGGCTGGAACGAGCGCACCGCCAGCACCACCCCGGCGGCACCGAAATCCTGATTCGCGTGTATCGGCCGACGGAAGCGGCCACCCTTGCTGCGCGATGCCCCCGCCCAATGGCGGGGGCTTTTTTATGCGCGCGGAAAACGCGTTTCCCCTTCACCGGAAGCGCCACGACAGGTCACGTCGGTGGCGTGGTGGAAACGGCCCTGTGTAGATACCGTCTTGATTTCTAGTGAGCAAGGGCCAGTTTTGCATCAAACGGCTGGCCCGATTTCAGCACGCCATAGGCGATGTTCAGCAGCTTGCGCATCGCTGCGCAGACGATCTGCTTGCCGGTCTTGCCCCGCTCCCTTAGCCGTTCGGCCATGGCTCTGATCGCTTCGTTGTAGGTCAGGGCGCTGATCGCGGGCATGTACAGGCCGGCCCTCAGGCGCGATGAGCCCATCTTGGAGATGCGTGTCTGCCCCCGGTAGCTCCCGGACTCCTGCAGCCGTGGATTGAGCCCGGCAAAGGCGGTGATGGCGCGGCTGTTGGCAAAGCGCAGCGGGTCGCCCAGCTCCGCCAGGAGCAGGGCGGCGGTCTTGTCGGCGACTCCGTCGATGCTGGTCAGCAGGTCGCGCTTGCCTCGCAGGTCCGGGTCGTTGTCGATGTGGTCGTCGATGGCCTTGAGGGTTTCTT
>NZ_FOJP01000026.1 GCF_900111835.1 Metapseudomonas otitidis | reverse complement strand
GTTCCATAACCCACGGATGCGTCGTAGAGTCGCCCGGCAAGATTTGAAGTTTTCAGCCCTTTTCAAACCGTCCGTGGAAATGGGGTAGAACCCCACCTCCTTGCTCCGCTGCTCGCAGAGGAGGGGACGGCGATGAGCATCCACAATGCTCATCGCTCACTACTGGTCACCAACGTACAGGGAAGCCCCAAGAGGGACTATGGATTGCCAGCCATCTGTCGAGCGTAATGGCGATCGCTGAGGTCTTTCTTGGGGTCAGCTTTGACCCAGCGCTCGGGACTGTTGCAGTTCAGGCAGGTCAATATCTGCTTATCAGGGCTGAGGCTGTATAGCCGGCTCTCAGAGCCAACTTTGATCTTCAATCCAACATCTGAGACCTCGAACCCTGGTACTTCCTGCCCTATTCGATCCATGGTTTCAAATCGGAACGACCAGCGTTTAATCTGACTTTTGCGCCAGATAGTCATGATAATCAAGGCGTCTTGTCTCGTTGCTCTCTGATAAACCCAATCACCTTCATATGGACCTAGTTTGGTTGCTTCTTCGCCTCGCTTGGCCTGCTCATAAATTTGCTCCTGCATCTTGAGCATTTCGGAATTCAGTGCCTCTTCATCCTTAAGGGCTTGGTCTTTTAGCATCTGCTCTAGGTCATAAGGCCCTTTAGGGTCATACTTCCAAACCGCTGCGTCATTGATGCCAAGCACCTTGCAGTTGAGACAATCGACACTTTGCTCATCTACATTTCGCTTGAGGGCCAAGCGCTCGGAACTATTAACATCATCAAGGAGAAGCTTTTTATCTTTTACTGAAGCATTCATCTTAACCAGCGGCTTGATGCGACCGTCGCTCACATCCTCCCCAAATATCTCGGCCTCATCACCGTGGACGTTGAGAACCATTACCCTCTCGCCACCGGGTATCTTATAACGATATGCGCCCGTGAAATCCTCACTACCGCAACCAGCAAGAATGGAGCCAGCAAGAGATAATGAAATGAACCTAGAAAATCCTCGCATAATATCCTTTACTGCAAACCGAATAATTAATGGCGTACGACTGGACTGATAGCTGAGAAACACTGATCAGCCGCACTGCCCTGCTATTAGTCGAATCTTGATGCCATAGTCCATATGGCGTTCAGCTTCATGTATGTCCTTGGGCTTGAAGTCTCGTCGAGAAAAATTAACGATCTCCGAATCGGAGAACCCATACTCCTGCATCCTCTTCAGCGTGCACGAACAGAGTGCAGGTGAGGACCCGTGCGCCTTGGAAGCAGCCTCGCATTTTTTAACAAGTTGCTGAACTCCAGTTTCGCCAGCGAAGACTCCTGACTGCAAAAACAATGCAAATGACACGAAAGCAGCTATGCCAATAATCCTCATATACTTTCAACATCCTTCTTTTTAACTGCTTACTTATGGGCAATTAATCGTTTGCACTGAATTACAACCGATTACGAAGACGGCATGTAGGAAGGCAGCCCTGCAATTCGCTGGGGTGACGCCATGCCATGAGGCCACGTTTTACCAAATTCACAATATACTGTTAAGACCGGAGATAATACCGCCCAGATAGTCCTCCCTTTTGGGGAGTCATCTGTGGAAGTCGGATTGGCGTTCGGAAAGGTCCTGCGCAGACGGCGTGTCGAAGCAGGATTTACCCAGGAGCAATTGGCCCATGAGGCGGAATTGCAGCGTAACTACGTCAGCCTGATGGAACGGGGCATCAATCAGCCAACGATCACCACCTTGATCAAGCTAGCTAATCCCCTGGGCTGCACCGCAGCTGAGATCGTCGACGAGGTGGAAAGACTCGTTGCAGGCCAACGCTGAAAACCGGCCGTCTAAAGCGATCAACGTTGGAAATGTCAGAGAAGGTATAGCCAAGACTGTGGCTAAAGGGTAAGCGGTCTCAGGATTACAGGGTATTGAGCCCACCGCCAGCCGCTCTATACAGGGACCTTCCGAGCCCACTGCTCAATAGCGCGCTCAACTTGTACCTTTGGCAGGTACTCCTGCTCAAGACGTCCTCGTTCTTGCACCAGCAGATACCGATAGAAATCCGCTTCGCCAGCCAGCAAACCAGGTGGGGCCGACTCCAGAGCTTTGGTCGGCTCGACGACTGCGCTCACCGGTGAGTGCTGTTCAAACAGCTCCTGCTCCATCAATAGTGCTTCGACTGCTGGTTGATGGAGTCTCGCTCGCGCCAGCATCAGCAAGCCCCAGGTATCCATATCGCCCCAGTATCCGACCTGTTTCCCGGTCAGGTGCGCGGACGCTAACCACTGCAAATCGAGCCCCGAGCCCAGCACAGCCAGGGTGTCCGGCAAGATTTCTGGCAGCAAGTGAACACATTGCTCATTTTCCACCACCAGCAAGCGCGAACCGGGAAGTGGGGTTTCGGCCAGTTCCGAAGTGGTGAGCTTGAGCCGCTTGAAGGGCAGCAGCTCGGGCTGAAGGGGAACGACCAGAACCCAATGACTGCTTTCTTCAAAGGCATCCACAAAAGTAGTCAGGCCCTGCTCGGACGCCGCGCCTTCGAAGCGCTCGTCGAGGAGCCTGGTCAGCAAGCTGGCGTTGCGCTCGAAAAACTTGGTGTCTACGCCGTGCTCTGCAAGCAGGCGCAGTGGACGGCCTCGGGCACAGCCTGGAGACAACCGGGTGGCCAGTTGCGCCGTGGCGACGACTTCTTCAGGGGACTTCGTCAACCATAAGCCCCGTTGTGCCACCAGCAGCGGATGAAAGGCACTGTCGACCTGCTCGACCAAATACTCGAGTTGAGCGTATTCCTGGCTGACCCTTGGATCATTAGTCGCAGCAACCCATTCGGAGGGGCTACGCAAGTGCCAGCGCATCGGCAAGGAAATGGGATCCAGTCCAGCTCGGTAGCTGACAGGCTCCCAGTCGACCTTACCCACCTTCACACTCCGCCAGTTCTCCACATGCCGGAGCACTGCCTGGATGTTGTCAGTGAACAGGCGTGGCGAAGGTTTGCCGATGTTGAGGCTTTGCGGCCAGCTAGCGGCATTGAGCAAACGCTCCAGGCGAACACTGGAGCGTTGCCATTGCCTCGCCAAGCTGCAGCCGATGTCAGTGGGCGACTTCATGCATGGCCTTGATGCGCTGTTGATGATGTTCATCCAACGCTTCCCAGCTCAGGGAAACCAGGCTGGATCCCACGCCGCGCCGATGAACGACGACTGCCGAACGCGTATGGTGGCGCAACAGGCGCATTTCCTTGTTGGGCGTGATGAAGACAGCGTGCAGGCCGAACTCCCTCAGCGCCGCAATGATCCGACCGGCCACCGCATGGGAACTGCGCGAGAACGCCTCGTCGAGCACGATGGTGCCGAACAACGGCCTGCTGCTGCCGTCGGGGCAGAGCGCATAGCTCAGGGAAGCGGTCAGTACATAGGAGGCGATGATCTCCTTCTCTCCACCGCTGCCGCCCTGAGAACCTGTCCGGGTTTCGATGAGATTATTGCCTTCCCGATCGATCACCGAGACCGCGAATTCCAGGCGGAAGCGCGGATCCAGCAGTGCCTTGGCCCCCTGATTCCTGCTGTGCTCGCAGGCATCCTTGAGCAGGCCAACGAGCGCCTGCAATGCCTTGTAGTGGCTCTCGCCTTCATCATCGATGAAACGCGCCGAGTTCAATTGGCGCTGAGCCTGTTGCAAGGTGCGCAGGCTTTCATGAATGACCTTTTTCGCGACCAAGCGCAGATAGCGTCCGGGCTGAAAGTCGACACGCTGCATCGTACTGTTCAGGTCATCCAGGCGCTCCTCAATCATCGAGACTTCATGGTCGATATAGCTGAGCAACTGGGTGACGCCATCATCCGAGGAACGATTGAGGTATTCCAGAAAGCGCTTGAGTTTCTCGGGCAGGGCTTCCTCGGTCAGCACACGCAGACGCTCCAGATACCTGGGTACGTCCACCAGTTCTCGCCCGACCTCTGCAAGCGCGCCGGTATCGACCTTCAGGGCGTCGGACATTCGTTTGGCTAGCTCTGTTTGCTCATGACCCAATTTTTCGCTGAGCGATTTGAGCTGCTGTTGAAGCTCACGCGTATGCTTGCGCTCCAACTCGATAATGTCGCCGAGGTCTTCCGGGGCCAGAGTAGGGAAGTGCTCTTTCGCTAGTTCACGCTGCGTATCGTTCAGCCCTTTTTCCGCGCCGTTATATGCCTTACGGGTAGCGGATGCGGCCTGGTCAAACTGTGTTTTTAACTGAACGCACTGCTCAATCAGTTGGCGGAGCTGTTGGTCCAGAGACTCCAGCAGGGTCTCGGCTTCATCCAGTTCGACCTTGACCATGGCAAGGTCAGAATCGGGGCGCGTCAGGGTGGCCAGTTGCGTACGCAGCGATTCCAGCTGACTCTCCGCGCCCGGCAGGTCAATATCCTCGAACTGCAGTTCTTCAACGCGTTTCAGCAGCGAAGCTTGAGTCTCCAGCTGACGGACATCGTCCTGCGCGGCATCCAAGGCCAGCTTGGCAGGCGCGAGCTGTTCATTGACCTCGTGAATCTGCTCGGCCAAGAAAGCCAGGCGGTCGCGGTTATCGAAGCCGGTCAGCCAGTCTTCATCCAGGCGCTTCTGATCCTGCTTGTCGAAGAATCGTTCTTTGCCCGACATCAGCCCCTGGGCCGTCATGGCGTGAGGTGTATGACGCAATTGCTCCGGGCTTTCGACGCAGTGGCGGTCATTGTCTGCCAGTAGTGCCTTTACGGCTTCTCGGTACGGATGCTCCTTGAAGGTCAGTTTGCGAGTAAAACCATCATCAAAGAACACCGGTCGCGAAGCAGGCTCTCTCACTTCCAACAGGCGCACATGCAAACGGTTGTGCCGCTGGTTCACCCAGCGCAATGCAGCCTGGGATGAGCCCTGCGGCACCAGAATGCGCAGTCGGTGGCTGCCGATGGCCCGCTCGATAGCGCCCCGCCAGGCCAGCTCCTCGGGCTTGACCTGAACTAGCTCCGCAACAAAAGGGAGGGTCGACTCATCGAGTCCAAGCTCTTGCGCCAGATCACTCCGAAAAGCATGAAATAGCCCTGGCAGATTCGAGCCGGGCCGTCTCTCAACTTCAGCACGCTCCTGCTGCAAGGTCTGTAACCGACCATTCAGCTCCTGCTGGGCGAGGCCGGCTTTGAACGCCTGTTCGCGCGCGCCATCAAGCTGCTGGGTCAGGATTTCCAGGCGTTCAGTGATCTGCTCCTGGTTCTCCTTTAAAGAGGCGGCCGTTAGCTCCTCCGATAGTCCAAGACCCGTGGCCAAGCGTCGGTATTGCTCGGCCTGCAGACTACGCCTACCGCATACCTTGCCCCACTCAGCGATACGCTCGCGCAATTGATCTATTCCAGCGCCACCTACTCGCAAGTAGCGCTGACGCTGCTGATCAACCACACCCTTCTGGGCATCAAGTCGACTCTCGCAGTGTTCTCGATCCAGCTCAGCCTGCTTGTGCTCCTTCTCTAGCCTATTGGTTTCAGCCAACCATAGGCGATACCCCTGCTCGGCGAACCAGACTGGAAGGATGCCTTCGAGGGCTTGTTTATCTTGCAGCTGTTCTTGCAAGGCCCTGTAACGCTCCCAGCCATCGGCGACCGGTTGCAATGAGCGCTGCTGCTTTCTAGCGGTTTCCAGCTCTTGGTGAATGTCCGTTAGATCATCGAAGCTACTTGCGACCTCGGCAGCCCGCTCGAAGGCAGAGCGATCATCCAGCACCAACTCTCGAAAGATCTCATCAATACTGTTGAGTTGCTTCAGGCCAGCAGCGCGGTTGAGCAAGGTGAAGGCGTTTTCACCCACCTCGAAATAATCCCTGAGCCTGGCCAGAAAGGCTTTCTTGCTGGGATAGGGCCAGATCCCCGTGCCATCCTTCTCCATCTGACGCAGCGCCCGCATGCCACCTGCGTGATGCTGGCTGAGCCAATGCTCCAGCGTCTGCTCGGGGGACTCACTCAACAGCCATAGTTTTTTCAGATCGGACGCCGAAGAGCTGGTGCCCTCGAACCAGAGCACAGCACCCAGTCGAACCTGCGTACCATCACGCTCGAGCGTAGCGGCAATGGCGGTGACCGTCTTACCCTGGCGCGCGATATGCGATTGCTCCACACCTCCGTCTCCGGGGCCAGTGACGCCGCGCACATAGGACACCAGATCGCGGTCGCTTTCATGCCCGCCCGTAGAAGCCAGGTTGTAGCGCGGGTTGGCGCACAGCAGGGTCATCAGAGCGTCCACAAGCGTCGTTTTACCGCTCCCCGTCGGGCCGATCACGGCGGTGCCGGAAGGATCGATCTCGGCACGGTGATAGCCCTGAAAGCCGCCCCAGTTATAGAGTTCGATGCTGCTGAGGATGAAGGTCTCGCTGTCACGCCAGAGTAGTGCTTGCTTCACGCCTCGTCCTCCTCAGCACCGGCTGCCGGCGTAGCCGCGCCCTCCACCTGCTCGCGCAGCCATGCCACTAGAGCCTGCAGGTTTTCCGGGTTGGCTAAGTGGGTAATGATGGGGCGGATCATGACGCGATCATGGGCGTCCAGAGCCGATACCAGGCCATGCCCCTTGAGCTGATCCAGCAGCATGCTGATGCGATTGCGCTCCTTCGCCTCACTGCCCAGTTCGCCCAGGTAAACCTGCAATTGCGGAATCAGCTCATCAACCGCTACCAGTGCCTGAGTGGCGCCCGTACCGCTTTCCTGTTCGTAGGCGATGAAATGCTGGCGCAGAATGGCTATCAGCAGAGACTGCTCCAGATTAAGCCTTTGCCGACGCACGAGAGGGTGCGACCAGTCATCCTGCTCGGCCACCTCGCCCTGGCGAACGGTCACGAACACCAGCCCCCGAACTTCGTCGACCCCCATGGCCAGGTCGAGCGGCTCCAGTATTCTGTTGACCACCTCGATATTGGAAAGCGCTGAGCGATACAGGTTGGGCTTGTGACTCTCTTCCAGCAGACCGTACTTGAGCATTTCCTGTACGGCCTCACGTACCCGTTGCGGCGTCCGGCGCTCATCGACCTGTACAACGGCACTCATGAGAGGCTGTTCATCATCCATGCCGTCATCCAACGCCATGGGCTCCACCGTCAGCTCCGTTTCGTCGGCGCCAGAGCCCCCTGCAATTCGATCGAAGATCCCTGCCATGCTCACAACTCCCAATCGATGTCCTTGAGTGCCTCGTGGTCGAGTCCGACATAAGGCAGATTGAAGCGCCAGCGTTGCTCATCCTCGTCAACTAGCTCCACGAGCTGACGCTCCTCTTTCAGCACCTCGATACCTGCCTCGCGTGCCATCGCCAACCAGAGCGCAAAGGTTTCTAGGTCGTGAGCAGGTGGAAGCAAAGACGCAAGCTCCCCGAGACTCACAGGGCGCCCCTGCTCCGCCAGCACAGCCAGGGTGTCCTGAATCAGCGCTTCACGATCCAGCCCGTCGAAGGCATCCCAGAAGTCATCATCAATCTGCTCCAACCCCGCAGGCTTCAAACTCAGATCCAGTTCGCCCGTATCATCGTCATCCAGGGTCTTGAAGCGGAGACGCTCGATTGCCGGGATACCGGTAATGGCTACGCCAACTGGTGGTAAACATGCAGGCTTACGGCGTTCTGCCTGGCGTTGCCAGTCGACTCTGAGCGCTAGATTGAAGAAGTCGTTGAGTAACTGTCCGACGCGATGATGCTCGGCGGCCAGCCCCGTCTTCATGAATCCGCGAACATCGCGCTCGCTTCGGGCGCGCGCCTGGAGCACAGCCTGCGACTCCCGAACCAGGCGTAACGCCAGCCAACGTAGCTCACGTTGCTGGGGACGATTCAGTGCCTTTGGAACCGCTGGGTGACGAAGGATGGTGCGCAAACGCTCACGCATGGTTTCCAGCTCAGCGGACTGCCTCAGTTGCTGCTGGAAGCTTTCGAAGACACGCCCTTCCGGTGTGTTGAGCAGAGCATCTTGCCCATCCAACAACCGATCGACGATCTCTCCACGGTGAGACTGCTCACTGATGATGGAGTGTCGAAGAGCGCGATCCGCCTCGCGCCAAGAGTCTTCAACTCGTCGAAAGTCCGCGCGTAGGCTGGTGGCCAGGTTATATACCTCGCGTATGCCCTCTATCGCCTGCGCTTCATCCAGCACGACGACGTGGCCAGCTTCTACCTGCGCTAGCTCGTGCTCCAAATCCTGGATTCGGCGGCGCAGGCTAGCAATACGGCCAGTTGGGCTGGGGTTCAGACCCGTTTCCAGGTTTTCGATCTCGCGCTGAACCACCGAAAGGCGAGATGCCGTGGAAGTCATGATCCGACTATCCAGCGAATCGACGAACTGGATGGAGGACTCCAACGCGTCGGTTGCATAGATACGCCCCTCTCGTTCTACGACCAGACGCCGCTTGATCCATTCACGAAGTTCACGACCTGCTTGGAGATGCGTTGCATCCGGGTCGATTTCGTAAAGCTCCTGGCTGGCATAAGCAGCCAGCATTTCGGACAGCGCTTGCAGCGCATCCTCCATGGGGATCCCATCATGCGCCCGCTCGAACAACGTGCGCAGGCAGCCCAATACGAGCGGAGCACGCCGCGAGGCAAGCAAAAGCCACGCGGGGTGCTGGCTGCGGGCGGATACATAGCGTTCTGAGCGCTGTTGCGCGCTTTCTTCCATGACGGCCACATCGACAAAGGTTGTCTGAGAGCGAGCTTACCAAGCTAACCCGCCGCCTCATGATACGTATTTGTCCTGGCGGGGGGCTCCGTTTAATGGTCCGCAGGGGCAGGGGCGGTGTCATTTGAATAGAGTGAGTGAAAGGCCAAGACAGTCGAGGTTTAACGATTTATTCCGGGGGCGCATGCTGGATATTGGCGATTCGGTGGAGGGTTCTGTCGTCACGAGGGTGTATTTGGCTAATTCGGCGAAGGTGTCCCAGTGAAGGCTTGTGGAGACTCAGTGGTTTTTGCAGGACTGCCACCGACAGTCTGCGGTAATCGAGTGCAGCCACGGTGGCTACAGAGCGAAGTCACGATGACCTATCAGTGAGCTGCTGGTGGATTAGCTGAGTGTGGCATGGGGATGGTGAATTTCCCCGGTGGTATTGCGGGATTTTCAGCTCAACAACGGCGGTGGTAGCTGGCAGGCCTGGGGCGAGTTCAAATGTCAGAAGCTGCGGCTAGAGATGACAGGCGGCGTCGTTACAACGCTCTGAGCCCAGGAGCTTTTTGCTATTCTGCCGATCTGCGCCGCGGGACTTCGTTGGCAACGGCTCGCCGTTGCTTCCCCCTGCGGACACCCATTCAACCGTTCCCTGGGGTCACGATGCGGAATCATGTAGTGATTGAGGACTGGGAAGGCGACGGTGCTATTCGCCTACCCGATGACGCTCTGCAGGAGATGGGCGTCGACGTTGGGGACACGCTCTACCTCCTTGAGGAGTATGTGGGCACGACCCGCTGCCTAGTGCTCAGTAAGTCACCGCGCATTCCTGATCGCGTGGATGAGCTGGTTGCCCACTGGGAGTCGTTTGGCAACGCCTCTGCCGAGATAAACGCCAAGAACGAGTGAGCTGACTACCCAGCCTCCTGCCCGCGAATCCCGGTGCTTGTCGCTCTGCCATTGCCTCATGCAGGAGCAGAGTCCTTAATGCATAGACACGTGCCGATAGCTTTTGGCCAACCAAAGTCCTGGGTTGCGCATATGTAACAGCACAGGACAAAAGCAGGTTTGAGCGAATTCAGGCGCAGCACGACTGTAGTCGAGCATTCCACGCGCCGATGGAGCCGGAGCGGTGCCAGGTACCAGCGATCTGTTAACCTCCACTGAGCTACGATGCTCGCTGCATGTCGCGAGCCGAACTCAGGCTCAATGAAACGACGGTAGGACGCGCCAGGGTCTAGCTAGTGGTCAAAAATCGATATTCCGGATTTCGTTTTTTGTGCCAAGAGTAACTGCCCCCAGATGTCGCTATTCGCCTTAAACTGCAAGACGCAGTTAAAGACGAAACCCTTGCAGTACGGCACTTAGAGGCATTTTTGGACGCTTGCCGCCAACCAAGATTCCTGTACCGCATTAGTCTCCGAAGGAGGGGTCGTGGGTTCGAATCCCGCCGGATGCGCCAGACAACGAAAGGCCCCCTGGAGAAATCCAGGGGGCCTTTGTGTTTCTGCCGGTTGCCTACCTGGCAGTGCTCAGCGGCCCTGCCCTGCCACCATCAACGTCAGTCGCGCATCGACTTTGCCGGTGGCGACCTTGTCCAGGCTGGCCTCGGTGAGAGTGACGCCGCGCTTGTCCAGCTCCGCCAGCCATTTCAGCATCGACTCGAATGACGCCTGGCTCAGGGTCACCAACAACCCACCATTACCCTCATTGTCGAGACGCTCCAGCGCAAGGCCTTGCTTCTGTGCGCTGCTGGTAACCAGCCCCTGGAGTTGGTCAGGCGCCAGCTCCACCCGTGAGCGGGCCCCCTGGCGCCTGGCCCGGTCCGCATTGCTCTGGATATAGGTGAACAGTGCCAGTTGCTGTTGCTGATAGGCACGGGCCCGTTCGACACGCGCAGCCACAGGCGACCAGACCGCCAGGTAGAACAACACCAGGGCGAGAAAACCACCCAGCAGCGCCAGCGCCAGGCGGTCGCGAGGCGGTAGATGCTGCCAGCGATGCCACAGGGGCGACTGCTCCAGTCCGGCGCGCAAGCGTGTGCCGATCTCCATCAGCGCGCTCATGCTCCACCTCCCAATACCACACGGGCGGTAACGCCCCCTTCCTCACGACTGGCCGAGCCCAGTTGTACGCTCAGTCCGGCCTTGACCAAACGCAGGCGCAGCTTCTCAAGCTCAGCAAAGTCCTTTGCACGCACCTGCAATGCCAGATCACCCCGTGTCTGGCTGTAGTCCACATTGCTCACCGTCAGGGACGAGTGAGCTTCACCAATCGCACTGGAAGCCTGGTCCAACAGGGCGATGAAACCACCCTGCGTACCGTTCCCCTGGCTCAGATGCTCGGCAAACTGCGCCTTGAGATTCACGATCCGCTTGTCCTCGGGGAATAGCTCGCGGTAGAGCGCCTCGCTTGACTTGGCATAAGCATCGCCGCTGCGCTCCAGCAGCCAGGCCTGAGTCATGTTGAAGGCCAGGAACGCCAGCACGGCAAAACCCGCAAGCGCCATGAAGGGGCGCCAGACCGCCCAGGCCCGATTCTCCCTGCGTGGTGCAAATTCGCCCTGGGCCAGGTCGATGGCACCCGCGATCCCAGCCGACAGCGAACGGTAGGGCTCGTCCTCCTGCCGGGGCTGAGTTTCGGGCTTGCACATCGTGCCAAGGCTGGACCAGTGACCAACGGGAAAAGCGAGTCGCGTCTCGCAGGCGCCCCCCAATAGCGCACGCCCGCCAATTACCAGCAGTTGTTCACCGTCACGAGGCAGGAGATCAGCATCCATATGAATAGCGGCAACCTTGAGGCCAAGGTCCTCCAGCTCTTCAAGCCACCCTGCCAGTCTGTCGCGCCGTATGGCCACTACCGGGAAGCGTCCGTCAGGCAATTGGGCCCCGAGGGCCAAGTGGAACAGCTCGACATCTTCGGCGAGCATTTCCTCGACCGTATATGTCAGCGCCTGGCGCATCAGCCGCGCCTTCTGGGTCGGCAGACTGACGACAAAGGCACTGGCCATCTCCATGGGCAGCACCAATGCCACTGGCCGTCCCTGCAACTGCGCAGCGCACTCCGCCAGCGAAAGGCTGCGCCCCTCCCCAGAGGACATTTGCCAATGCACAGGGCAATCGGAGCCGAGTGCCGCCCCGCCGAGAGGCGGGATGAACAGGCAATCCATCGTCATTCTTCCTGTTGTTCAAGAGGCGCCTGGGCCAGGTAGCCCGGCTGACCGAGATCACGTTTGAGCACACGGACCACACCCTTCGGGTCACGCTGCAGGGTGCTGAGCAATACCACCTTGCGATCCCCCAGGCGCACCTCGCTGCGCACCTGGAAATAGGCGCTGCCTACCCCCAGGCCCGCTGCACGCACACCGGTCCCGGCCATGGCCGGTTGGTCGAGGAAGCTGCGGATGTCCTTGTAGCCTTCACGTCCACGCCCACTGACCAGCGACTGTGCAGCTGCAGGGTCAAGGTTGTCTGCCAGGCAGGAAAGCACCAGAGGGCTGGCGGTGTTGATGTTGAGGGGCACCTTGGCCGGCAGCGTCGAGACCCATGGGGAAATCAGCCGGTAATCCTCCTCGCTCATGTCCAGCAACAGGCGCAGTTCGGAGACGTCCTGCAGCTCGCGGCCGGCGGTGCGGTAGGGGGGCTGGGCCAGCAGGTACTGATTGTCCTCGGCGCCGTACTCGCCAGTAGGCTCCTGATCCTTGTCCAGCCAGTCCACCAGGCGATCGGCGTAGGGTTTCTCGATCTTCAGGCGCAGCAGCAAGCGCTTGAAGCGCTCGACGGAGAGCTTGTCCACCTTGTCGCCCGGCACCAGGCTGTTGAGGTTGAAGCGCCCGGCCAAGTCTTCGATGTGCACGCCGATCTCGCCCTGGTCGATGGGGAACACCGGCAACGGCCGGGCCCAGTCTTCCAGGGGATGGTCGATGGGCGCGCGCGGGTCGCTGCCGGGTTTCTTCAGGTCGCGCAGCAGCACCGACTGGCCCAGGGCCTCGCCGCCCAGGGCGTAGTGCCAGGCTTGCTGGATGGCGATGCGATTGGCGCTACCACGGATCGACAACTGCTGGCGGAGGATGAGCCCCGCGCAGATGACGGTGACAATGGAGACCACCAGCAACACGGTGACCAGGGCGACGCCGCGCTGGCGGGTCATACGCCCTTCTCCTTGCCGGCGTCCGGGTTGGGTTCGGGCGGCGGTTTCTTGTCGTTGTCGGGGGAGTTACCGCCATCGCTGGGCAGCTCTTCTACACCCATCTCCGGCAGCCGGTAGAGCCGCGTCAACGCGCCGTAGTGACGATGCTCCAGCTTGAGTTCCACGGCCACCGGCAGGCGCCCGCGAGCCTTGGCCGGATCCGAATCGCCCAGGCTCGGCGGCCACTGCTCCTGCCACTGCCCCTTGTCGTCGAGGTAACGCAGCTCCACCGAACTGACACCTTCGAGCACCCTCTGCACCCGTGGTGGACTGTCCACCGCCTGGTCGAGTACGGACCAGTAGACGCGTTCCAGGGTCGAGCCGGCCAGGCGCCAGCGAACGCGCTGCAGCTGAGAGCGGGCACTGCCCAGGGGATTGCGCCAGCCGGCGCGGCTGAACTCAAAGGCTGCGGTGCCGTCGGTGGCGCCCAGCTCACCCACCAGGGCACCGCGCTCGTCACCGTAGGCATCACGCACCACGCGCGGCAGCACCTGGCTCAGGTCCCGGTCAAGCGAGGCAAAGGCGCGCCCCAGTTCACGCAGGGATTTCTCGTGCTCGCGGGTCACCTCGTCGGCCTTCATCATCGTGGCCAGCATGCGGTAGGTGCCGAGCCCGAGCAGGGCGAAAATCGTGATGGCGATCATCACCTCCAGCAGGGTGAAGCCCCGCTGCCGGTTCATCCACGCACCGCCAGGAAGCCGGTGAGGCTGAACACGGAGCGCTCCTTGATCGGCGCACTGGCACCCCGCTCAGGTTTGGGCGCCACCCAGACGGTGACACGGCGAAGGCCCTTGTCGCTGGTAGCCTCGATCTCGCTGTGGGTCTCCCACTGGCGACCGCCGTACTCCAGCACCTTGTCTTCACGCCCCTCGCCCGGGGTGGGCCGCTTGATCTGCAATTCGGTGATGCGGTTGTCAGCAATCCAACCGGCCAGGGTCTTGTCTTCCAGCTGCCCGGCGACGATCAGGCTGCGGCTGGCGGCGGTCAGCACCGAGGCGGCGACCGTGGCGAAGATGGCCAGGGCGATCAGCACTTCCAGCAAGGTGAAACCACGTGGACGGCTCATGCTCAGCGATCCTTGGCCGGCTCGGCACTGGGCAACTGGTAGCCGTCACTGACCAATGTGTAGGCGTTACCCCCGGCGCGGCGTTCTTCCAATCGCAGCGTGAAAGGCGTGAGCTCACCACTGGAAAGGATCAGCACCTGGGGCACGGGTTTCTCCTTGCGGCTGGACTTCTCCGGCTCATCCTTGGCCAACCCAGGGCGGCTCTCCTCCTTTGCCTTGGGCTCAGGCAACTTGAGGGCCTCGCCTTCCAGCTCCAGGCTCAGGCGCATCCGGGCAGCAGGCCGATGCTCAGGGCGGGCTGCATCATCGCCCCAGGTGCCAGCGGCATTGTCATAGGCCAGCACGCGGTAACTCTCGGCGGTGACCAGCAGGCCATACTCGCGGCCGTCCAGCACAGCCTCGTCGGCGAGGATGGCGATCGTCGCCGCCAGGCGCTCGGCCTCGTCACGCAGCTCGCGGCCGCTGCTGGCATTGCCGTTGGCGAGCACGGCCACGCTGACCAGGCAGCCGATGATCACCAGGACCACCAGCAGCTCGATCAGGGTGAAGCCGCGCGCGCGCTCCATCAGTTGTCCCAGTTACCGATGTCGGCATCGGCGTCGGTGCCGCCTTCCTTGCCGTCGGCGCCGAAGGAGTACAGGTCGTAGGCACCCTTGGTACCGGGGGCCAGGTACTGGTACGGGTTGCCCCAGGGGTCAACCGGCAGACGCTTGAGGTAGCCGTCCTTGTTCCAGTTCTTCGGCTGCGGGTTGCCGCTGGGCTTCTTCACCAATGCCTCCAGGCCCTGCTGGGTGCTGGGGTAGGCGAAGTTGTCGAGCTTGTACATGTCCAGGGCGGCGCCGATAGCCTTGATGTCACCCTTGGCGACGGTGACCTTGGCCTGGTCCGGGCGGTTCATCACCTGGGGTACCACCAGCGCGGCGAGGATGCCGAGGATGACCACCACCACCATGATTTCGATAAGGGTGAAGCCTGCTTGCGTACGGCCTGATTTCACGCGGTTACCCCACGAGCTGGTTGAGGGAAAGGATGGGCAGGAGGATGGCGAGGACGATGACCAGCACCACCGCCCCCATGAACACCAGCATGAAGGGCTCGAACAGCCCCACCAGCATGGCAATACGGGCCGCCAGGTCGTTCTCCTGGTTGCGCGCGGTGCGCGCCATCATCTGGTCCAGCTCGCCGGACTTCTCGCCGCTGGCGATCATGTGCAGCATCATCGCGGGGAACTCACCGGTCTGCTCCAGGGCACGGGTCAGGCTGCTGCCCTCGCGGACCTTCTGGGCGGCTACTTCGACCTTGGCGCGGATGGAACGGTTGGCCACCACCTGGGCGGCAATGCCCAGCGCCTCCACCAGCGGCACCCCACTGCGGGCGAGGATCGCCAGGGTCGAAGCAAAGCGCGCGGTATCGGTCGCGCGCACCAGGCGCCCCACCAAAGGCAGACGCAACAGCACGACATGGAAGCGCAGGCGCGCGCCATCCCGCCGCAACGCCGCTCTGAAAGCAAGCAGAGCACCTGCCACCAGCAGCAGGATCAACCAGCCCCAGTGCTTGACGACATCACTTGCCGCAATCAGCCCACGCGTGAGGCTCGGCAACTCCTGCCCGGTGTTGACGAAGACCTTGACCACATCCGGCACCACATAGCCCAGCAGGAAGCCAACGATGCCGAGGGAGGCGCACATCAGGATCACCGGGTAGAGCAGCGCGAGCTGGACTTTCTGCCGCGACTGCTGGCGCTGCTCGGTGTAGTCGGCGAGCTGCTCCAGCACCGGCCCGAGGTGGCCGGCGTGCTCACCGGCAGCGACCGTGGCGCGGTACAGCTCGGGGAAGGCACTGGGGAATTCCTTGAGGGCGCCGGCCAGGCTGTGGCCTTCCAGCACCTTGGAGCGCACCGCCAGCATCATCGCCTTGACCCGAGCGCTCTCGCTCTGCGCGGCGACGGCTCCAAGGGCCTCCTCGATGGGCATGGCGGCCTGTACCAGCGTCGCCATCTGCCGTGTGAGCAATGCCAGTTCCATGGCCGAGAGGCCGCGCTGGAAGCTCCAGCGGCTGCCTACCGACTCCTGGCGGGTACGGGTGGGCTTCACGTCGATGGGTACGAGCTGGCGGTCGCGCAGCAGTTGGCGGACCTGCCGGGCGCTGTCGCCCTCCATCACGCCCTTCTTCTGCTGGCCCCGGGTATCCAGGGCGATGTATTCGAAGGCGGCCATTTATTCTTCCCGGGTCACGCGCAGTACTTCTTCCACCGTGGTCGAGCCTTCGAGGATCTTGCGCCGGCCATCCTCGCGGATGCTCGGGCCGCTGGTGCGGGCGTGGCGGGTCATCTCCTGCTCGGAGGCGCCGTTGTGCACCAGGCTGCGCATGTGGTCGTCGAAGACCACCAACTCATAGATACCGGTACGGCTGCGGTAGCCGGACTGGTTGCATTCGCTGCAGCCACGCGCGCGATAGAGCGTCGGCGGCTGCGCCGGGTCGAGCCCCAGCACGTCGCATTCGGCGGCGTCCGCCTGGTAGGGCCCCTTGCAGTGGGGGCAGAGCACGCGCACGAGGCGCTGGGCGAGTACCCCGAGCAGAGAGGACGACAGCAGGAAGGGCTCGACGCCCATGTCCACCAGGCGGGTGATGGCACCGATGGCGCTGTTGGTGTGCAGGGTGGAGAGCACCAGGTGCCCGGTGAGGGAGGCCTGTACGGCGATCTCGGCGGTCTCGCGGTCGCGGATCTCGCCGACCATCACCACGTCCGGGTCCTGGCGCAGGATGGCGCGCAGGCCGCGGGCGAAGGTCATGTCGACCTTGGCGTTGACCTGGGTCTGGCCAATACCTTCCAGGTTGTATTCGATGGGGTCTTCCACCGTGAGGATGTTGCGGGTGCCGTTGTTCAACGTCACCAGGCTGGCGTAGAGGGTGGTGGTCTTGCCAGAGCCGGTCGGCCCGGTGACCAGCAGGATGCCGTGGGGCTTGCGCACGGTCTCTTCCATCTGCGCACGGTCGCGCGGGCTCATGCCCAGGTGCTGCAGGGTCAGGCGCCCGGCCTGCTTGTCGAGCAGGCGCAGCACCACGCGCTCGCCGTTGGCAGAAGGCAGCGTGGAGACGCGGATGTCCACCTCGCGCCCGGCCACGCGCAGGGAAATACGGCCATCCTGGGGCACGCGCTTTTCGGCGATATCCAGCTTGGCCATGACCTTGATCCGCGACACCAGCAGCGCCGCCAGTTCGCGCCGGGGCTGCACCATCTCGCGGAGGATACCGTCGATACGGAAGCGCACCACGAGGCGCTTCTCGAAAGTCTCGACATGGATGTCGGAGGCGTTCTCCTTGATGGCCTCGCCGAGGATGGCGTTGATCAGGCGGATGATCGGCGCATCGTCCTCCTGCTCCATCAGGTCCTCGGTCTCCGGCACCCGTTCGGCCAGGCTGGCGAGGTCCAGTTCGTCGCCTAGGCCTTCCACCATTTGCATGGCGGCCGAGGAGTCGTGCTGGTAGGCCGCGCTCAACGCAGCATCGAAAGTCGCCGCATCCAGTTCCTGGAACGCCAGGGGCCGCCCAACGAAACGCAACGCCTCCCCCACCGCCGCCAGGGCCGTGCCCGGCCGGTACACCAGCCGCGCCCCTTCCGCTCCGATCTGCACCAGCACCCCGTGGCGCTTGGCAAAGGCGAACGGCAACCGACGCAGGCTGACGGCCTCGGCAGGGGAGTCGACGGGTTCGAGAGGGCGGGCGGTGGGCATCGCAGAATCCATTGCGTTGGGGAGTAACGAACAGCAGGCGGACATGCCCTGCTGAAAACCTGGGCCATAGGGCACCAGGAATCAAAAGGTGCCAATTAAAACACAGGCGAAGCACTATCAAACGGGGTGGCCGTTGTGGCTACACACCGCGCGCCTAAACAGCGAACCTGCTGCCAGCACAAACACGTCAATTCAAAATCTCTCTCACTGCGCCCCGCTGTGTGCCTACATAGGCATACCTGTTCGCTCATCGGCCTTGGCCAACATCCAGGCGGCCAGCGCGCTTTCGTCCTGGATCGAACAGTGAGCCGGAACCAAGGCTCGCTCTTCGTACCAGTCGTCTTCATCCAGCGACAGCACTTGAATCACTCCACCTTCGTCGTCATGCAACACCATGATCGCGGGCTCCAAGCTCGCCGCCTGCAGCGGCTCCAGAATCTGCCGCATCTCATCCGGATCAAAACTCACGTCCCACGACATCAGCAGCGCATCGGGCCGAGGAGACTCTATTTCTTCAGGCAGCGCAATGAACTCCAGAGCAGCATAAAGCGGCTGCCACTCGGGCGGCTCATCCTCGACAAATACCGACTTGTCGGTGCTCAGGTTCAAGCGAAGCCGATCCAGCAACAATGCTGGCAGTTCAGTCAGCAAAATACGAAATTTTATCTCCATCGAGCCTTATCCTTTTCTCTTCGGGGATTGAGTAGTAGACCGCATCCAGATACTCAAGAAGTGCGGGTGTGAATTCGCGATTAACATACTGCCTAAAGAAAAATTTAAACGCCTCATCCGAATAACCACCCGCATCAACAGCAGCACTTCCAAACAACATACTTATTGACCCTTCAGATGTCACTTCCATATATTTTTTGTGCCGCCCCAAAATCGCAGAGCACAAAGAATCAAACCTGGAAAAGAATTGAGGAAACAAGCAATTATTTCCATTCCCCTCATAGCACACTTTTGAAAAAAAGCCCGAGAACATTTTTACAAATGAATTCCCTTCTAACGCAAGAAGGTAGCCGCCCTCTGAAAGAACATCATCAGCGGCCTCAATAAAAAAGCCGATTTTTCTCATAAAAGTTAGCGAGGCAGATGACGAGCCATCTACATAACTAATAGCACAATCACTCATATTGATAATTAATAAGCACTCGTATCGACGCAAAATCGTTTTATAGAAATCCAAATCCAAACAGGGCGCAGCTAGGCATATATAGACTGCCAACATTTCACTCAAGTCATTCTGGCGATACCCTCCAAGCTCGTCCTCACACTCTAGGAACGGCTCATAAGACTCTAGCTCTCCCTCAAAGACCAATCGTTTTAATGCGCGCGTAAAATTCTTACCACGCTCTCCAAAGACATCTTTCTCAAGCAACTCCTTATAAAGGATCTTTCGCTCCTCTGCTTTAAGGTCAACCCCTTTCGGGTAGACACGAAAATATCCCTTAGTCATCGTCACACCCTATATAATTAGCCAGCTTTTCATCTATAGCTTCTTGCGTCTTGCGAAGCCACTCATCTGGAAAAACATCCGTAATATCAGAATTTATAAAATCCTCAATGCCAGGAATTTCATTGAGACTTTCAAGCAACTGGCTTGCTTCCTTGGCATCAGACATAGCCTTCTTAACATATGCAACATCGTCATCGGAGTATTTCAAAGCCTTTAGCAACTCATCAGCCAATTTATCATCATCAAAGCTATCGCCGAGACCATCAAACAGCGGATTGAAGAAAGCTTCACCTCTGTACTGCCCATCCACGGGGAAGTTACTCATTTTTCTGGAAAAACTTGGGGCGCTGCTCAGCCGGTCCTTGAGTGCGTCATAATAGCTTTCTCTACTGCCCGGAATTTTTGTTTTTGTGGGAAAACCATTATTAACATAATGATCACTAATCAAACCCTTAAGCTTCTTACGATGATGCCGCCACTGCTGGACTTGCCAATGAAAAGCACCATTAAGCGCGATGAGATTGCCCCTATACCTACCCTCGTTAGCAATTCGATCCAAAAGGAATTGACGATGATAAATAGACTCTCCTTTACCGCCATCCCCCGGAACGTTGAAAACCGGGATTTTCTTCAGAAATCTATCCTTCGTAGGGAGATTGGGGGTATCTACTTTACTATCCCCGCCATTTTTGTATACGCTAGTCACGTTCAATGACTTTAACTCTACCCACGTATTTGATTCATCTTTTCTTTCAACCCCAGCCAGCTCTATATCCGGCCGCCTAATAATTAACTGCCCCTCATCCTGCCGATTCCCATAGAGAGGAACCCTTCTTACCTTATCCAGCGCAACAATTTTATACTCTCCGAGCGCATGATAATAAGCAATCATGAACATCTCATACATATGCCCATGACTGAATGACGTCACACTGCACCTGTAGGCCCCGTTATCATTGAGGTCATCAACCATTCTCCAGGCGTCCTTGTTAAAGGCAAACGCCAGCCCTTTGGAAAACTGAATTAGCGATGAGCGCAATTTACTTTTTGCTTCCTTGAAGCCATACGGCTTACAAGTATCGCTTTCTTCACCGCATTCAGCATTGTAGAGGGCATAGCCCATTGCCGCGATGTAGAGAATCGGGGGAATACGGGAGTTAGTCTTACCAACTGCAAATCGGGTCAAGTTTCTCTTAAAGTTTTTCCCCAGCTTTTTCCCAACGCGTGCAGCCACTCGCGCTACCACTAATATCGCCCCCCCCAAGCCAGCAGCGGGGCCACCCGCATAGGCTCGATCAACCAAAACACGGGAGGGATCTAGATACGAGAAGCCATCGTCTTCCTTTGAGGCAAAAATCTCCCTCCGGAAGGAGACCGAGGAATCCTCTAACCCCAGGTAAACATTGCCTAGAAACTCTACAAACTCTTCCGGCTCATCCTCATACACAGGGTCCACTGCCTTAACAGTCTCGACCCAAGCACCAAACTGCGCTCCTGTCAGGCGGCACGGGTTGTATGGCACTTCATCAACACTGTCCTTGAAGGCATACAGCACATTGGCCGTGCAGCTTTGATTGATGTGCGGCACGACAGGCTTGATGGTTAGCCAGCCATTGGAGGGCATCGCCATCCAGTCCAGCCAGACATGCAAGTCAGCGGTACGGGTAGTGGAGCGGGCGATGAACGCTGCTGCATCTGGCCGATCCTGAATCACCTCGGACAAGACGACGAGCGCAAGGATGCGCTTGTAGTACGCATCCATGGAGGCGGCTGGATACTCCTCAATTGCCGCATAGACTTCTTGCGTCAGGACGCGCTGGAACGGCGCCGGCGACGCTGCGATGTAACGGGAGATCCGCTCCGTTGTGCCGCGCAGGTTATGTCCCTCGGGCATGGCCTCCAACAGCCGCAGCAACGCCTGCGCCTTGTCGGCCTCTTCGGTTGCAGACTCCATGATCTGCAAGGCAAGGCGACGCTGTGCATTGAAGGCGCCCGGATCGCGGGTATCTCTCCCAAGCACGTCTTGAACTTCGTCCGTTGTGAAGCCCTGGTCCATCGGCACGGCGCCTAGTAGTCGGGTAGCCGCCTCGGCGGAATAGGACGTTACGGTGACCGCTTCCCCATTGATGGCAATGGGGACGCTTCTGTGGCCAGCCTGGGCAGTGCCGGCCATCCTGATATCGAGCGTGCCTTCGCCCTGGGCATCCAGCACGACTGTGGTGTCCGCAGCCTGCCCGTTGACGGTGACAAGAGCTGGCGCGCTACCAATCCCTATATCAAGGGCGCGCAGACCCATGCCTCGACCTTTCAGCAGGTGCAGGTCGCCCCCTGAACTCACAACCGCAGGGTCTATTGAAACGGTGCCACGCAACTCACCTAACTCGTAGGTGAAATCACGCCCTTTGATGAAAAGCGCCAGCCGGTTCTGGCCCGTGGCTAAAGAGAGCGGATAAGTGTCCTCCTGCTGGCCAGCCGGCGCCTTGTGCCTCACAACAAGTTTGCCCGCGCTGATTTCGAAACTGAGTAGATCGCGCCAGGCCATCAGCACACCCGCATCGGCGCCTTCGAAGACCATATTCAGATGGGCCCCCTCACCTGCCACGGCTTCTTCAACACGGGCCAGATCGGAGACATGCATCCCATAGCCCTTGTAGTTCATGGCAACCGGCATGTTGTCGGTATTACTTTGCTGATAACGGAAACCTGCAGCACTGGCCTTCTTGATTCCGTCGACCAGAAATTGGCTTCTGCCCAGGTCGCTTGGGCGCAAGCTGAGGATCGACTGGCGATTCGAATCGGTTGGGTTGCCGATACGTACAGCAACCGTTTCATTGGCCTTCCCCTTCAGCCTCAGTTCCTGTTGTACCGGCACGGCAACTTTCAATACCCCGCCTGCCTGGCGGGGCACATCCACGTAGCCATCCGGGCTGGCCACCAGAGCAACGGCACGTCTTTTTGGCAGGATGCTGCCAACAGTGGGCAGTACTTCGTATTCGATTCTCTGCTGCCGGGCGCCGCCATTGCTGAAATAGACGCTGGCGGGCCCAGTCGCGTATCCCGTGTGCCAGCGATAGACAAGATTGCCTTCGGCATCGACGCGCCCTTCCAGTAGCGTTCCCTTGCTCACCTTGACGCCCAGCAACTCGGGCTTGAGGTTCGAGCCGGCGACGTTCGGGACACCGAACTTCAACTCGACGACTTGGTTTTCCCGGACTTGCAGGGGCTCGGGCGCGCGGACACTCAATTCACCGACGCTGTATTTGAAGCGTTGTTCAACGCCATCAACCTTGACGACCAAGTAATTGTTGTCACCGGCGTGCTGGGCCTTTCCTATCTTTATCTTGAAGTTGTTTCCTGCCGAAACCTGGCTGTCATCGGTGATTTCTCCCTCACCCTCAATCGAAAGGTCAGCGCCGAGCCCATTTACGACCGGGTTGCCGTTGCGATCCTTGATCAGGATAGTGGCCTCTATCTCTCCCATTCCCCCCGCCAACAACTGCCCGTCCAGACGAGCCGTTATCGTTGCGACCTCGCCGGGAACCACCAGGATTTCCTTGAAATAGGCTTTGGCATCGCCACCTTGGAGGTTGGCATAAACCCGGGCCTTGCTGCCGGCAACGGGGGGCAAGGTCAGGACGGTGGAGAAGATTCCGGTCTCCCCGGAGTTATCGACCATGGGGGATACGGAGCCACTTCCCTCCACACCCCAGCGCACGGTCTCAGGTTTCTTTATCGATTCACGTCGCATGTAGTAACCGGCCAGAATCGCCTTTATGTCGACGACCGGGCTATCGGCACTGAGGTAGTAATAACGTCCTGATTCATTGATATCCTCATCGTCATCAGCAAATACGGTGAGGTATTCAAAAGCCCACTCAAGCAGGGTATTGCCCTTGTCGTTGTTGGTATAAAGGCGCATGGACAGGAAGTCATCGACGTCCAGACTCCCGAGGTGCTGGAGATTATCAAACCGGATCGTTTGATCTTTCCCGACAGCCACCTTTACTTCCTGCTCGCCAAACGCAAGCACAATTTCCTTTTCTCCAGCTTGGCTCCATTGCTCAAGTGCTCCTATTTCGGATCTGACCAGATCGTAATAGAGCTCAAGGAACTGGTCCGAACTTGCAATGACCGGTTTTGCATCGCCATAAACCTGATCAATTTTCTTATCTGCATCCACTCGGCGGACCTCTTTCATGTTCAGCTCATACAGGCTGAACTGAAGCTCCGAGCGATAGCGCCACTGGTAGATGGGCTCAGGCTTCTTGAGGTTCAGATTCGGGTTTGCCCTGTCTGCTACTCGGTAAGCCTGGCGGGCCAGTTCGCTGGCCTCCTCGTCGTGTATGGGGACTTGAACAGGCACATACCGGGACGGCCGGTACTTCAGGATGCCCTGGCCATCCCCCTTGGAAGAGAAGTCCGGATTGCGGTTGTCCGGCTGCCCGGCAACCTGCAGATAGAGGTGTTGCTTGGCCAGCACTTTCTCCGGCAGTTGAATCACCTGGACCTGCTGCCCCGGTTTGATCTTGAACTGGGAAAGGCTGTTGGCCCCGACGGGGGCCAGTTGATTGGCGGCGACGATCTTGGCCAGACGCCCGGTATAGCCATAGTCCGCCATCTCTTCGGGAAGGGGGCTGCCGTCTGCATCACGCCAGTCCGTGTAGATGGCGATGCTGACGTCGCTTCCCAGGCCAGCCCCCTCGTTGCCGATGAGCTGCTTACGCACCTCTCCCTTGGTCATGCCTTGTTCGATCTTGTTCTTGCGCTCCGCCCAGACTTTCAGGTTCGGCGGGGCGAGTTCGATCTGCTGGCTGTCGAAGTTGAGACGGTTGCCGATGGCCACTGCGCTCTGCAGCTGGACCTTGGCGCTGCCCATGTAGCCGGTGGGGCGGTTGATGGCAATGATGCGTACAACCTCACCCGCCTTGAGGTGGTTGGCGGCGTACTTCTGGAATTCCGGACGGAAACCGCCGGCACTCTGCAACTTGGTGAAGTTGGCCTCTCCGGTGCGAAGCGATGCAGTGTAGTAATTCTCTACCGATCCACGGAGCTGGATGGTGTAGCGGAAGCTTCCCTGCTGCTGGTCGACCCCCGAGTAGTTCTTGTTCAGCTCATCCGGCATGAGCCCTCGACGCTCGGCGACGAGTTGCCCATTCGACTCCCTGAAGACATAGATGTCGGTATCGAGCAGGTCGGCCTTGCTGATGGAGGACAGCAGGCCACGGTCTTCGAAGTCGGGCGCGGTATCGATTAGACGGGTGAAGTCCGGCCCGGTGTCTTCGGTGCTGGCGGGAACGGCGTCGTAATGACTGGTGAGGTAGATACCCTGCAGCTCCGCTTCAGCCAGGGTGGTGGTCACGAAGACCTCCCTGGATTGCCCGTCGACCTGTTTGGTGACCTTCTTGCCGGGCACGACCCAATCGGGTTTTCCATCACCGTCGAAATCGTATTTTTCCTGCAGGTGATGCCCGCGTTCACCTGTCTGCGCGTTGTAGGCCGTTTCATCGCCAAATTTGACGTTGCCGAAGCGCGCTGCCCCGTCGAGCACCATGAGATCGACCGGGAAGTCACGGGGGATCTTCAAGGGGGTGGCCATGGTGGCGACCACGGCGGCGGCGCCCAGACTCCAGACGCCCAGGCCGTTACAGCTGTCCTCGTCCTGTCGCACCATGTAATAGGGCGTATAGGAGGTGCCACGGGGGTTGAAGCGCTTGTAGTAAAGCTCCAGGTAAACGGGGGTCGTGAAAGGGAAGTAGAAGCCCGGGCAAGGAGGCAACTTGTAGCGCATGGAGAACTTGCCGCTCACGTCCGTCATGGTATTTCCCCCCACGACATGCGAGCCCATGGTGACCATGGTGCCCGGCAAGGGGCCGTAGATTTCGGATTCGTGATCACGCCATGGGGCCTGCGAAACCTTGCCATCCTTGCCGAAGAATCCCACGCGAAAGCCAATTGCGTTGGCGGTCTGGTGAATGATTTCACCCACGTCCGAAAGCAGCAGCGATTGGCTCGAGGAGCTGGGAACGACGCTTGAGCGGATGGGCAGCTGCAGCAGCACCAGGTCCTTGCCGGAGGCGTCAAACAACTGCTGGTCCGCCCTCACCAGAACGGTCAGGGTACCGGCGTCGAGCGGAGGCTTGGTAATCGCCTTTCCGTCCACGGTCTTGAAGCTCCGGCTGCGGTAATCCTTCGCCGTTAGGACCTGCCCGTCGGGGTAGCGTGCCTGCGAATCCTTCAACCGCTGCAGATAGGCCCGGTAAGAGTCGCCGGACATCACCTGCACCCGTTCAAGACGGTCAATCGCTTCGCCAATCTCCCGGACTTCCTTGCCGGTGCTGTCGTATTCAACGTAGACAGGGCGCTTGTTGGGGCCGGGAACGATAGCGCGCGTATAGACCGCGCCGTACTTGTAGTACGTCTGCGGGGTATAGATGCCGGGTAACAAGCCGAACCCGAAATACGCTTGGGCGGAGGCCACCCATCCCCCCATCAGAAGACCCAGGGCCAGGATTACCCCGGCACGACGACGGCGTTTCAACATGGAAGGCACGACCAACATGTCCATCTGTCAAAGATTCCCTTGGCCGACTCAGCGGCCTTTGTTCAAGCGATAGAGTTCGGCCTGCAGCTGACGCAGGTTGAGCTGCCCCTCGGCGTAGGCCTTCAGCACAGGCTGCGCATCGAGGTCCGCCAATGCGAAGCCGAAAAGATCGAGGTTGCCTTGGGCAAGCGTGCCCTGGCTGCGGATACGGCCGTTCTCGATCACGCCAGCCCCCACCGGTACGATGCTCGCTGCCTCACGGTCCAGCCCCACCATCACCACGTAGGTGCCGTCAGGGGGCAGGTAATCCAGACTGCCGCCCAGGCGCAGGGCTGCGAGGTCGACCCTCATGGAGCCCTGGACTTGCACCCCGGCGGGCTGCAGCGAATACATCCAGTACGGCATGGCCAGTGGCTCTACCGGGTATGGCAGTTCACCGAGTTCAAGTGTCTGGGCATGCAGGTCCCCGTCCTGGCGACCATCGGGGAAAGTCAGGCTGGCGTTGCTCAGGTCGAGCTTGAGCTCGCCGTCCAGCAAGCTCAGCTGGGTGCCGCCCCTTACGGGGACATAGGGCAGGGACGGGTTGAGCTGGGAGAGTTGCAACCGCCCCAGGTCGTTGCGCTCACCACCCTGTATGGTCACGACCAGGCTGTCAGCCCCGAAGCTGCGATTGGCCGCCCCCGGGTTGAGCAGCAGGCGGTATTGACCACTCGGGATGGTCTGCTCTGCGCTGTCACCAAACCCGAAATTGAAGGCACCATCACGGTTGGTACGGACACTCCGCCCCAACTCCTCAAGACGCACCTCCACATTGGCTACCGGCTGCTGGAGCTGATCCAACAGCGCACCCGAGATGAACGTGGGCAAGGGACGGGTGCGATAGCGCATGCGCTCCAGCTCCCGTCCGTCGTAGCTCACCTCGACCGATACCTCCGCGTTGTAGGCAAGGTCCTGCTTCGGATAGAAGGCGATGACCTGGCTGCCGGGTAGTTCGGAGAGGCGGCCAGCCACGGGTTGATGGTCACGGTCCACCCGCACCAGTTGGTAGCCCTGGGCTTTAAGCTCACTGGTACCCAGCTCGTCGAGATCGACATAGGAGTTTCCATGAACGGTCTCGAAGACTTCGATCTTGAGCTTCGACAGGTCGATGGCCTGGTTGAAGTAGAAGCTGATGAAGCCGTTGGGCTCGACGAAGCGGGCATTGTTCGCCGGTTCGATGCGCTCAAGGGCTATCGGCACCTGCTGCGGAGTAACCAGGGCGATGGTGCGTGCGCTCTGCGCCACCACCTTGCCGTTCGCACCCTGGAGCACCGCCAGCAGTTGGTACTGGCCGCTCTGCGGCGGGATCTGCAGGGTGGCACTCTTAAGTGTGGTATTACCCGTCAACAACGCATCGGCGACCAACTCACCGCTGGCTGTCAACAGCATCGCCCGTGGCGCCAGTTGGCCACTGACATCGTCGATTCGCGCCGCCACCTGCAGGGAGAGCGGCTCGCCCAGGTTGAGCAGCTCGGTACCGTCGGTGGGGAAGACCCAATGGATGGCCGCCTGCGCCGAAAGCTCCAGGCTGTATTCGCGGCGCAATTGGTTGCCTGCCTGGTCGCGGGCCTCCAGGGTCACGCTCACGAGCTGACCAATAGGCAACGCAATGCGGCTGGTGAAGCGGAACTCGCCGGCCTGGCCGCCGGGCTCCAGGGCCACGTCGCTGCCATTCACCTGGAAGCTGGACAGATTGGCTTCGCGCAGGGTGCCTTTGAGCGGGTAGGGCTGCTCGCTTACACGGTTCCTGGCGGGTAGCTCCACCAGAGGCTGGTCGAGGGTGATCTGTGGTGGCTCCTGATCGAGCGTCCAGCTAAGGGTTTGGCGAGTCTCCTGACCACCAAGATCGCGGGCCAGCAATTCGACGGAGTAGCTGCTCTGCCCCTCAGGCGCGCTCAGCGCCTCGCGCAGGTCATACAACTGGGCGCCCGGCTCGCGAAGAACCAGATTGCGGCCGGCGACACTGATGCGCTCCAGGCCGGCCTCGGCATACACCTGACCGCTTAGCATGAAGCCGTTGCCTGGCAGCAGGCTGCCGTCAGCGGGTGACAGATTGTCGAAGCGCGGAGGCTTGAAGCTGGTCTGGGGCGGCTGGTAGGTCACCATCAGGCTGCGCTGGACGCTGCGCTGATCCACCCAGGCCTGGATGGTCAGGGTATTGGCGCCCGGCTGCAGGGCGATGGGGTCGGACTGGAAGCCGAACAGCGTCACCTGGTCAGTGACCAATACGCTGGCGGGCTGGCCATTGACCAGAACCTCCATCCGCTGGGCGGCTTTGTCGCTGCGCAGTTGACCGCGCACCACCAGGCTGGCGTCCTTCACCGTGGCGCCCGGCAGCGGGTAGTCGACTGTCAGGGCGATGTCGTTGGCCAGCGGCTCACGCTCCACGGTACGCGCCAGGCTCGCGTGGTTGCCGGCCTTGTCGAAGGCGGTCAGGGTCAGCCGGTTGGTACCTTCCAGCAGCGGTACGCTGGCGCTCCATTGGCTGCCCTGCAGGGTCACGGCGAAGCGGGTGCCTGGGAACCGGTCGGAGGTGAACTCCAAGCGCGCCAGGCCGGAGGCGCTGTCACTGGCGCTACCGCTCAGGGTGATGCTGTCCTCGTTGGCATTGATGACCTCAGGCCCGTCGATGGACACGACGGGCGGCTGACGATCCGGGAAGCTGGTGGGGTCGTTCGGGTTGGTGCCAGCTGCCAGCTCATCGTCGTTGCTGAAGCCATCGCCATCGCGATCCAGGTCGGCGTTGTCCCCTATGCCGTCCTTGTCCAGATCCTTGCTTTCCGTCTTGTCGTATGGAAATGCGTCCTGGTCGTTGGGAACGTCGTCGCCGTCGATATCATCGTCCAGCGCATCCGGAATGCCGTCCTTGTCCATGTCCGGCGGGGTGCTGGTCTTGTCGTCCGGATCGTAGCCAAGCTGGATCTCGTAGTCGTTGGAGATGTCGTCGCCGTCGCGATCCGGATCGAGGTTGTCGCCGATACCGTCGCCGTCCAGGTCGCAAAGCAGGCCGAAGTCCAGCTTGCCCAGCGCGGCCAGGTCCTGGCGCGCCAGGGCCTGGGTCTCCAAGGACAGGTTGGCGGCCACGGCGCCGCCGATGAGCTGAGACGCGTACTGCTGGGTCAGGTTGCCCCGGGCGTAGACGAAACCGGACACCATGGTGTTGGAGCCGAGCACAACATTGCCCTCGGCCAGCACCAGCAACTGCGAGGGGTCGCGCGCTTGGCCGGAAGCCTCGGCGTTGAAGCGTGCCAGCCAGGGCAGCTCAAGGTTCTGCGCCACGTGAAGTCGCACAGTGCCAGCACCCACTGGAACGATTCGTGACTCGCTGGCCAACGTGAGCTTCTCGATCCAGTAGTCACCGGCGGACAACTCCAGAGTGCCGCGGTACCCCACTTCCACTTCCCGCAGGCGGTAGACGCCCGGTTTGGTGAAGCGTGCAGTAGCCATGCCGGCAACATTCAGTCGCCGCCAATCGCTGCGGCTGCCATCCATGATCTGCGTGGTGCCGTAGCCCAGGTTCTGGTTGAAGTTGGAGCCAGTCTTGAGAAAGACCGGCAGTTGCGGAGCAGGCGCGGGCGTATAACTGGGCTGGCAATCCTGGGTGCCACAGCTGCGGATGAAGGAAGCGAAGCTATTGTCGACCTGGCTCGCCGGCAGGTAGGCGGACACGCCATCGCGCAACTGGGCATTAAGCCCGAAGCGTATGCGCCCTCCGACGGTGTGGCTCTGCAGGCCCCTGGCGAAGGCAGCCGTGCACTGGCTCGGCCGGACGGAGGGGGGGGCCATCTTGGGCACGCTCTGGGGGTTGCGCGGGTCGCTTCCGGCCAGGCGCTCGGCTTCATCGTCATAGCCGTCGCCGTCCGTATCGTCGTCAAGCAGGTCAAGAACACCGTCGCCGTCCAGGTCAGTTCGCTCGCTGCACTGGTTGTTCCAACCCAAGGCAGCAATGGCGTCCATGCGCGTCTCGATGCGCGCGGCGGTATCCACCACGACGTTACGGGCGTTGAGGCCACCCCGCAGGCGCGAGGCGAAAGCGCCTCGATAGTCACCCTCCACATAGGCCAGGGCGGCAACGGTGGCAGACGATTCAAGGTTCAGATTGCCACGTACGAAGAGCTGCAGTGCCTCCGCACTACCCTCGCCGTTGAGGCTGGCCTGGTAGGGTAAGTTCAGCGACGAGCCGACCATCACCCGTGCGTTGCCGCCACCGATCAGCAGTTGGCTGTTGGAGGCCATGTCCAGTTGATCGATCCAGTAACGGCCGGGTGCCAAGGTCACCTTGGCGCCATAGCCGATGCTCAGGCGCTGGATGTAGTAGGCCTGGTGACGAGGATTGAAGGTCAGGGTGGCGCCCGCATCGACGCTGATGGTGCGGTAGCGGTTCAGGTCGCTGCCGCCTGCCTCGCCCACGCCCAGATAGCCCAGTTTCAGGTCGTTTTCGCCGTTGATAGCGGGGAGCATCAGGCCGGCGAAGTCAGCGGCCTCCAGGCCACTGGCCTGGCAATCGCGTTTACCACAGCTGGGAGCACCCCAGGGATTCTGCACGCGTACAGTGTCGATCGACAGGCTCGGGTTATTCTGCAGCGTGCCGCCCCACTGGAAAACGACACTTCCATTACCGTGGGTCTGCAGACCGCCACTGTAGACTGCACGGCATGACTCAGCGGCCTGCGCCAGGTTGCCTGCGGCCAACAGGAGCCAAGCCAACCCCATCAGCAAACGGCACTGCCCGCCCTGCCCCCCCAGCATCCCCATAGTTCGACCGTCCACTGTTGTACAGGCTGCCCTGCCATTTCCCTTTGCCGGCACCTATCGGCCAGCCCATTGCAATTCGCTCGTCTAGCGCGAGCTGTATTGCACCTTCACCTGGCGCATCGCCTCTTCGCTCAGGCGCTTCACCGCCTGCTTGAGGGACTGCGGCGCCAGCTTCTCGCGTATCTCGCCACTCACTTCTGAAAGCGGTCTGGCCGGCAGGCGCTCCTCACCGGTCACCCGCACCAACAGCAACTGGCCGTCTGCATAGAGCGGCGCGATGCTGCCCGCCTCGGTGGTCTCCACCAGGCCGCGCAGCGGCTGCTCCAGCAGTTCGGGCTTGATGCGGTTGCTGCGGTACTCCAGCGGCTTGCCGGCGGCGCGCCATGCGGCCACCTGCTTCTGCCAGTCGCGCCCCTTGGCCTCCGCGCCGCTGAGCAGTGCGATGAGTTCTGCACGCTGGGGCTCTTCCAGCACCTGGTCGCTGGCGATGATCTCGAAGCTCTTCTCCACGCCGCCGCCGAACTCCTCGGGGTGGCGCTGGTAGTAGTCGGCCACCTGCTCGCTGGTGACCGGCTCCGGCGTGGCGTGCTGTTCCAGGTAATGGCGTACCAGCAGTTCCTCGCGGTAGGCCTGGGCCTTGAGGTCCAGCTGGGCGCGCTCGCCAGCGTCCAGCTCGCGCTCGGCCACTAGGGCCATGGCACGGCTGGCCACCAGGCTGTCGAGGATCTTGCGTTCCACCTCGTCGTTGGCGAAGAGCGGCGCCGACTCGCCCAGCGTACGTTCGATGGTCAGCTCCAGCTCGGCCCGGGTGATGGGGCTGTCGTCCACCGTGACCAGGGTCGCCGAAGGCTCGACCGGCACCTGCGCCAGGGCATCGGCGCCGTCGTCGTCACGGCAGCCGGCCAGAAGCGCCGCCGCCAGCAGGCAGCCCAGCGGCCATTCAACCCGCGGCACGGTCTTCGCCTTCCTTGGTGGCGGTGCCCTCGGCCGCGGCCGGTGGCGTCTTGCGGTCGATCTTCGCCGCTTCCTTGAGGCGCTCCAGCTCGGCCTGCTTGGCTTCCTGGCGCAGGCGATAACGGATGTCGCCGCTGACCGCTTCGAACGGCTGCTTCACTACCTGCGGCCCCTCGATCACCTTGATCACGTGGAAACCGAAGGGGGTCACCACCGGCTCGGACACCTCGCCCGGCTTCATGGCGAATACCTTGCCGCTGAAGGCCGGGTCGATGGCGCCGTCCTGCAGCCAGCCTAGGTCGCCGCCCTGCTTGGCGGACAGCTGGTCCTCGGAGAAGGTGGCAGCCAGCGCGGTGAAGTCCTCGCCGGCGTTGACCCGCGACTGCACTTCCTGGGCCTTGCTCAGCAACGCCTGGCGCTCGTTCTCGCTCATGCCGGGGTTGGTGCGCAGGAGGATGTGGGCGACGTGCACCTTGCGCGCCTGGAACTGCTCGGGGTTGGTGGCGTAGAAGTTGCGCACCGCCTCGTCGGTCACCCGCTCGCGGAGGAACTCCTCGAAGTAGCGGCTGATCAGCATCTGCTTGCGGAACTCGGCCACCTCGGTCTCCACCTGTTCGGCGGGCAGCAGGCCCTGTGCCTCGATCTGCCCGGCCAGGCCCTCGCGCTCCAGGTACTCATCCAGCTCGCGGCTGACCCACTGGGTGTTCTGCGCCGGCACCCGCTTGAATTTGAGGAAGGCATCGAATTGCGCCTGGGTGACCGGCTTGCCGTTCACTTCGGCAATGGAGTCGTCGGAAGAATTACAGCCGGCCAAAAACAGCGCCATGATCGAAGACGCCAAGGCTAGGCGCGAAAACTGCTTCATTTGGATAACCACCTTTATAAGGTCAAATTCCTTTTAATCGCGGGTGCGATATACAGGTCGGGGCCCACTAGATACGTGACCCAACTCACAATTCAAGCGGGCTCGATATCAACTGGCCATTTCGGCTGGTTCTGGAAGCCCTTGACCTTCACCGAAATCGCCTTGACGCCGATAGGAACGTCTCCCAGGCGTTTCACATGGCCCGTCTTCATGTCTATCAACCCCAGGCCACGACGCAGTGCGCCGTCCACTTCATCTTCAACCAGCACGACCACTCCCCCAGCCTGAGGCAGGTCGTCCATGGAGAGGATCGCCGGCTCCGCTCCAAAATGCTCGTCGAAGCTAATTTCGAAGAGGGGCTCCCAGTCATTACGCAGGTTCAGACGCATCAACCCACACTCATTCAACAGCAAGGGTCGACCACTCCAGAGTGCCAAGCCCACTCCGCAACGCGGGTTTACCGGAACCCGTGAGAGCTCACTGTCCGTACTTCCATCGCGCGGCAATTGGACGACCTGGCGAATCATGAGTACGTCTTGAGGAACACCATCGTCGTTCTCGCTGAAAGTCTTGTACAGGTAGTACGTACCGTTCCCCTGGGCATCATCCAGGATGTCGGCCGAACCGTTTGTCCAGAACTCCCCCTCCAGTCGCTCCGCAGTGGAGGGGCTGAAGGCGCGATAAACGACGCCGTCCGGCACCGCCCTATTGGCGAGCCAGAGTTCGCCGTTATTGGTGAAGTCCAGGCTGGTGTAGGTACTGTCTAGCTCACCGATCAGAGCAAGGCGGCCGTCGAAGCCCTGCTGCTTCAGGAGTCGGGTCGTTTCGACCCCATCGGCATCCTCGATCGCATAGATCTCGAACTCGGGGATGGCAGCCGGATCGTTAGGGGCGCTGCCCAACTGGACCTCCAACGCATCGCCGAAACGATCACCATCGGAGTCCCTGCTATCGGAGCGGGAACCGTGCTGGAACTCCGCACTATTGCAGAGCAGGTCGAGGTCATCGTCCTGGCACGGCGTGAAGTTGACGATGCGGGCACGATCCGCCGCCGCAATGCCTGACAGCGTTGTAGTGCCCAGGCTCTGGATCATTGTTGCCATGCTCTGAGCACCACCTTGCAGGTTCTCCATCGCCAGGAACGACATGACCACGCGGTGATCATTGGCCGGGATTTCGAACCTGTAGCCGACATGCCATCCGTACTCGGAACTACTGAAAAGCTCGTTGCTGCCGAGCGAGCCACGCCCTGCCAGATCGGCGAACACATGGACGACCGATGCAGGGCTCAGGGTTGGCACTTCGCCCTCGTCCACATACTTCCGCAGGCTGAACCAGCCGTCCTCAGCCGTCAGCGCCTCATCACCACTGGATGTCTGCTGCTTGTAGCCTTTCCACCAGGAGGTAGGTTTCGAAATCAGTCTCGGGGAAACCGTACGCGGCTGAGCCCCGACGTTATAGAACCTGTCCAGCACTCGTACATAACCGCTTCCCGATGCGGGTGCGTAGTACTCACGACTGACCAGCAACCCACTATCGACTGCCGTCAGCGGTCCCCGCCATATGGGCTCCTCACCCATACGCGCGTAGCGTCCTTGTCCATCGTCAAACGGCGCGTCGCTAGAAGCACCGCCTTGCTCGCCACCCAGCGGATCAAGGCTGAGAGCGAACCGTACGCCAAACTCATTGTCTTGTCCGGGCTCACGGAAACCCAAACGCCCAGCAGCATCTACGTTCACATCGAAGCCGGACTCCGTGGCCAGGTAGAGGTCGGTTGCCCTCTCGACCGGTGCAAGGTCATCCGCTGGGTTTTCAGGGTCGGTGCCGTCCACGAAGAGTTCATCGCCATCGCCCCGACCGGCACCATCGCTGTCGTACTTGGTGGGTGAAAGCCCCAACGCAACCTCGAGCTTGTCAGGCAGGCCATCACCATCACCGTCCAACTGCCGCGGATGAGTGCCCAGGCGGAACTCCTCGAGGTTAGTGAGGCCGTCCTGGTCCTCGTCGCCATCGGGGCTTGTGCCCTCCATGCCGTAGTCGACTTCGAACTTGTCCCCCATTTCGTCACCATCACTGTCCGGTCGATCCGGCAGGGTGTTGTGGACCTTGATTTCCTCGTAGTCATTGAGCCCATCGCCATCGGTGTCCACCTTGAGCGGGTTGGAAGCATGCGCCAGCTCTTCCGAGTCATTGACCCAATCGCCATCGGTGTCGGCGCGAGTCGGATCGGTATGGTGGATGTGCACCTCGTCTCCGTCGCTCAGTTCATCCCCATCCGTATCCGGGTTTTGCAGGCTGCTTCCGTACTCCTGTTCCTCAAGGGCCGTCAGTCCGTCGCCGTCGCGATCCTCATGGGCGACCTCCGGCTCCGGCACCAACGGATTCAGGCTGTACATGGCGCTGCGATTGAAGAGTTCGAACCCATCGTTCAGCAAGTCGCCGTCGCTGTCCTTGAGGTCCGGGCGGGTACCCAGCAGCGCCTCGTAGATATCCGACAAGCCATCACCGTCACTGTCCGGATGCCCCGGTAGACGCCCTACCACCATCCGATAGTTGCCCTCGGCAGTTGGCTCGTAGGTGATGGTGTAGCCATTCAGGTTGACCTCACAGTCCCACTGCTGCTCGATGGCGATGTTCCGATAGACCTGGCGACCATCCACGCTCAGCAGGTTAACGCTGTCATCGGCGCGCTCCCTGGTGCGGTCGTGCAGGAAACGGCTGTGGCGCTGCTCACAGTTCCATCCTGTCTGTGGAAGCTTGTAGTAACGGTTCTCGATGCGCCCATCACGGTGAATCACCATCTGTAGATCCACTAGGTCGTCCTGTACCTCCCTTCTGACCAGCCAGGAGGTCCAACTCAGTACCACTCGGTCCTCAAGCGTCGCGACATGAAACGCATGGCGGAAGTCAGGATCAGTCGTCAGCGGCTGCGTCGCGATGTTAAGGATCTGCCTTCCAATTTCCACCTGAGCCTGGTCGACCAGGACCGTCAGCGTTTTTTCGGCAAATGCGAAGTCGGTGGGCAATTGCAGAGTGACCTCGTTAGCGTCGTAGCGCTGCCCAAGGTCGCCGCTCAACGGCTCTACATAGCTATCGTCGACATACAACTGCAGGTCTTCGGCCTCATGGGGGCCGTCTTGCCGCAGTTGAACATCGATTTGTCCAACCACGGGATAACCCAGGACCTGTTTCTCGGCCTTGACGATCCAGTAGGCATTCTTATGGCGATTCACACCCTCGAAGAGGAAGCGCCCATCCTCCCCGGTGGTCACGACCCGTTCATCCCCCAACAGGCGTGCCATGAAGGCAGGCACCTCACCACCACCGACGGGCTCCAGGGTCACCCGGACATCCGCCAGGGGCACATCCAGATCGTTGACGATGCGTCCGCTGATGCTGCTCAGCGGTACAGGCAACACGTCGATATCAGCGCTCTGGACACCGACGTTGCGATTGCTGTCAGTGGCCCGGACCTCAAAGCGTACAGGCCCCTCCCCAGGCAACGTCAGGTGCTGGTAATGCTGGCCAGCGCCCTCGAACACTGCCTGCTGCTCACCGTTCATCAGCAACTCAACGGTGCGGACCACTCCAGCATCCTCGACCGCCATTTCGATACCGACACTCTCATCGGGGTAGTAGGGGCCATTGCTGAGATTGATAGTGACGGTCGGCGGCACGGCGTCCGGGACCTTGGGCTCGGGGTCTCGCCCGTCCGGGATACCGTCTTCGTCGAAATCCGGGTTATCCGGGTTCAGGCCCAGGGGTACTTCGTCGGCATCGATCAGGCCATCGCGGTCGGAGTCAGGCAATCCAATCAGGTTGACCAAGTCACGCGCCTCTTCTCGCGTCAGACCGGAATCCCTGTGGCCATCCGACGCCAGCGCCATCACCACGCGTCCAGCTTCCGCCCGGCTCTTGTGCTGAACGGCGTAGTGCATGAGTACCTGACGGGTATGAGGCGGGATCGTCAGGTTATAGGTGATCTCGTAGCGCCCGCCCTCGAGCGTTACCGCATCCGGACGGACCAGTGCATCACGGCTGGAGAAGACCAGCCCTACAGCCGGGCTACCGGCACCATCCTTGCTGTCATCGATCAACAGCCAGCTATCGGTGGCGGCAAAGGCCTCATAATCCGACGACTTCATGACTACGGTGGTATCCCCCGCAGAGCCCAGGTTTCCAGCTATGCGAACCGGTACGGTGATAGCGTGATCACCGGTGTTCTCGATCCGCTCGATGAAGCGCGCGTAATAAGCATCTTGCGGCACATAGACGGTCCGGCTGACCCGCAGCCCTGCCAGATCCTCAGCGAACAACGTGACCTCGCGCCCGGCCAAGCGCTTCCATCCCTGGCTGACATAGGGGAACTCACGCCCGTTGACGATCAGGTTCTGGGCGCTGTCGAATGCATTGTCAGTGCCGTCGTTGATCGCACCGTTGCTCTGGATATCCCACCAATAGGCCTTATCTCGAATGGAATAGATGAAGTTTACATCGCCCTCATAGCGCAATTCAGACTCAGCAATGGCATCACTGCCTATACGGGTATTGGCCTTTAGCACCAGGGGCTGGAGCTCTACGCTCTCCGAACCCTCTGGCATAGGCATTCTCAGTGTCGCGACCATTGGTTGCTTGCCGAACAGCGCCGAGGCCCGGATATCCAGCATGGTATCGACTGCCGCCTGAACCCGGGCCAGGTAGCGCCCCCGCTCGTCGGTCACGATTTGCTCGTCTTGCACCTGAACCCATGCTCCGACGACAGGATTGCCCAAAACATCCCGAACCTGCCCAGACACGCTCAACTTGGGCACGGTAACAATGGCGACTTCGACTTGATCGGTGTACGCGTTCCCATTGCTATCGGTGGCACGCACCTGCAACAGGGAACTGTGATTGGGCAGAACCACGGTGAAGGTCTGGCTGCCACCGCTGGTGCGGGTTTCACGCAGCAGGCCGTCCTGCAGCAACTCCACCTTGGTAACCAGACCGTCGTCAGTGATCAACGCCGTGATATCCAGCGGGTCACCGGCATAGAGTCGGAAAGACTCGAGCGGCTGGATCTCCACATGCGGCGCGGTGGTGTCAGGCACCATCGGTTCACTGTCCTTGCCGTCCGGAATGCCGTCATCGTCGGAGTCAGGGTCGGTCACGCCGGTTCCCAGGCGTTCTTCATCGGCGTCGCTCAGCCCATCCTCGTCCTGGTCAGAGAAAGCGAAGAAGTTCACCACCTTGCCCGCCAGGGCCGGGTCCATGTTGTCCAGGCCCAGACCCTTGAGGCTGCGCAGGCGGGCGCCGGTCTGCATGGCGGCATCGACTGAACCTTCCAGGGTGGCGAAGTGCATCACCACGCGGCGTTCACCCGCCGGAATGCGTACCTGGTACTCCGCCTCCCACTTACGACCGTTGCGGGTGACCAGGCTGGTGCCCTGGCGACGGTTGGCGTTGCCGCCCAGCACATGGAGTAGCACCGGGCGGGTCGGCTTGGCGGTATCACGCAACGCCAGGTAGTCGTCGGCGGTGGTCAACTGGTCATCGCCGCTGCTGGTAACGATGGCGGTCTGGGCGTCGTTGGCACCGTAGTAGGACTCCAGGCGCAAGGTGACCACCTGCTCGGTGTTGCCCGGATTATCGAGGATCTCCAGGTAACGGGCGTAGGCACCGCCGGCGCTGGGCACCAGCACGCGCCGGCTGACCACTAGGTTGTCGAGGCGGCGACCTTCATAGTGATACTCGCGACCGTTGGCACTGGTAGTCGCATCGTTGTACCAGTAGTTGTAGCGCTCGCCGTTGATATAGAGCCGGAAGGCCCGGCTACTGTTGATGGCATCGCCCGTACTGCTCAGACCATCACCATTTTCAGCGAAGGTGAAGCTGCGGTTGTTCTCGTCGCTCAAAGAGTGGTGGCCGCCCACGTTTCGACGGTCGTCGCCCGCCACCTTGGGGTTGGTGCCATCGACAAAGCGCTCGTTGATATCGCGGCGGCCACCGTCGTCGCCGTCTGCCTTGAGCGGGTCGCTCGGCGGCGTGCCCAGTACTTCCCAGCCGTCCAGCAACTCATCACCGTCGGTGTCGACGTTGCGCGGCAAGGTGCCCGCGCGGAACTCGGCCAGGTTGCTCAACCCATCGCCGTCAGTGTCATCCTGGGCACTGACGCCCAGCAGGTTGTTTTCCACCTCGAACAGGTCGGGCATGTCGTCACCGTCACTGTCCGTTTTCAGCGGGTCGGTGTGGTGCAAGTTGAGCTCGTCGTAATCGCTGAGGCCGTCCGTGTCGCTGTCGGCCAGGTCGGGGCGGGTGCCCAATACCAGCTCTTGCGGGTCGGTGATGCGATCGAGATCGGTGTCTTTCGTCAGCGGGCTGGAGTGGTGCACCAGCACTTCGTCGCCGTCCCACAGGCCATCACCATCGGTGTCCTTCACACGTGGGTGACTGCCAGCCTCCTGCTCCTGCAGGTTGCTCAGGCGGTCCTCGTCGGTGTCTGCGGCCGCTTCACCCTGATTGCGCTGCGGATCGAAGCCGTAGCGCACCTCGAAGCCATCCCACAGGTCGTCACCGTCACTGTCCCGCTCCAACGGCTTGAGCCCCAGCACGACCTCCCTTGCGTCAGGCAGGCCATCACCATCGGTGTCCACCTGGGTGACCCAGTTGACGATATCCCGATGCTCCTCAATGGTCAGGTACGGTTCTTCGACGTCCACACGGGCCAGTTGCTCAAGGGTGCTGCGAGCCCGCTCGCGGCTGGCGTCCTGCACCAGGTACTGCACCAGCACCTGGCGGCTACGCGGCGCCAGGGTGACTTGGTACCTGGCTTGGTAGCGGCCCCCGCCGTAGGAGGTGGCAATCGGCCGAAGCGGAGCATCCGGGCTGCCGAAGAGCACTCCAGCAGCCTGCGCACCACCCTCCGGATCCGCATCGTCGGCAAGCAGATAACTGTCTTCCGGGTCGAAGGCCGCGTCGCCAGATGAGGTCTGCAACACAGGGCGGTTTGAGTAGAAGCTGCCGGACACATAGAAGGGTACGGTCACCGGCTGTTCGCTGGGGTTCTCCAGCACGCTGATGAAGCGGGCGTAGTTCTGGTTCTCCGGCACATAGGCCTTGCGGCTGACCCATACATTGCCAAGCTGCTTGGCGGGGTAGATCAGCTCGCGGCCATCCATTCGCGTGCGGTATCTGTCACTGCTGTAGCTATAGCCATTGACGTCGAGACGCTGAGCACCACTGAAGGTCCAGCCGTTGGCGTAGGCGCCGTAATCAACGCCACCGCCACTGTTGAAGTCCCAACGGACTTTGTTGAACACCACACGGCTGAACGAAGTACTCTCCTCTTCTGCGACCGCGTGGCGCTCTTCGATCGGCTCGAATGCCGTGCGGCCGTGGGCGGCCAGTACCAGGTCGCCAATATCGGAGCTGCCACCCCGGACCAGTTCGAACACCTCGCTGGCAGCGGAGACCGGCTGGTTGCCGAAACGTGCCTCGGCCTTGACCCGTGGCTCCAGCGCCAGGGTGGACGCGGACAGGGTGAAGCGGCCCTTGCTGTCGCTGGTCACGGTAGCCGAGGAGGGCATCGGGCCAGTGCCATTGCTGAAGCTCACCTCATCCACAAAGGTCCAGGGGCCGTTGGCCCGGAAACTGAGGCGCACATAACGGCTGTTGATGTCCAGGTCGGAGAGAGTCAGTTGGCCATGCGGCTCACGGGACTCCTGCTCGCGGTTGTTGCTATTGCTCGCCGGGGTATTGAGGGTGCCGACCGCAACCCACTCATCCCCTACCTTCTGCAGAACGTCGAAGGAGGGGAGTACCACGTTGCTGAGACTGTCCTGGGTAGCGCCGACCGCGACGGTGGTGACATGGCTCACCTGCCCCAGGTCAAAGTCGATGTTCTGGGTACGGGCAGTCCAGCCCAGCCACTCATGGGCTTTGCCCATACCCATGTCAGCCACGAGACCTGCCGCCCCCAACCGACCATCGATCAACTGCCGCCCGCTGTCATCGCCATAGCAATAAGTGCCGCAGTTCGTGCCCTGGTCCAGGCTGTAGGAAACCGGCCTGATACGCGCGGCCTCGTAGCCGTCGACCAGGGTCACCTGGGCACCTTCCACGGCGCGGCCGTTGCCATCCAGCACGCGGCCGGTGACCTGGGTGCCGGCATCATCCACCAGGCTCAGGCGGCGCACGCCGCTGCGGCTCTCGTTGCCGTTGGTGTCGCGGGCGCTGACTTCGATGTCCAGGTGCGCACCTACGGCTGGCACGCGGATCACGTGTTGGTAGGGCGCGCGGTCATAGGTCGCCACGGCCACGCCGTTGACATGGAAGGTCACGCGGGTCACACGGCCGTTGTCGCTGGCGTCGGCGCGCAGACGCAGTTGCTGACCGTGAACCAGGCTGGTGCCGGCGACCGGGGAAACCAGGTTCACCGTGGGTGCTTCGGTGTCCTTGACCTTCGGTTCGCTATCCTCGCCATCCAGCAGGCCATCGCCGTCCATGTCGCGAACGATGGGGTCGAGCCCAAGCGCCAATTCCTCAGCGTCGGTCAAGCCATCGCCGTCGGTGTCCTTGAGCTTCGGATTGGTCAGGGTCTCCAGCAGTTCCTGCTTGTTGGTCAGCCCGTCGCCGTCGTAATCCTGGTTGGCATCTTTGGGGTTCAGGGGGTCGAGGATATCGGCATAGGGTCCCTTCAGCTCGATGAAGTCAGACAGACCGTCGTCATCACTGTCCGCGAGATCCGGGAAGGTGTGGTACTGGTTGATCTCGTCGTAGTCGGAGATGGCGTCGTCATCACTGTCTGCCTTGCGCGGCTTGGACTTGTGTCGGACTTCCTCGGCATCCAGTACGCGGTCGTAGTCGCTGTCCTCGCTCAGCGGGTCACTGTCGTGCGTGTTGACTTCGGCACCATCGGTCAGCGTGTCTTCGTCGCTGTCCGGCTGGCGAGGGTTGGTACCCAACGCCTGCTCCTGCAGGTTGCTCAGGCCATCGCCATCGCTATCAAGGTTCTGCTCACCAGGTACCAGCGGGTCGAACCCGTACTTGACCTCGAAGCCATCCAGCAATGTGTCGCCATCCCAGTCTTCATTGAAGGCACTGGTGCCGTGGGCATATTCGTAGATGTCCTTGAGGCCGTCGTGGTCGCTGTCCTTGAGGGTCAGCTCGTGCATCATCACCAAGATGCCTGGGTGGTAGAGGGTGAACAGCGGATCGCTATCAGCTGGACGGGAATACTCCGTCGGCGTGAAACCGAAGTAAACCTGGCCTGCACCGTAGGTGTAGCGAATGGCGGTGACCTGCTTGAAAGCACGCTCCCCGGTGAACATCAGCGGCACAGTGCCAGGCGCGAGTGTGTCCATCGGCATGTAGGCGTGGCCGGAATAGTTGTTGTTGCGATAGGGCCACCAGGAGCCGACGCGGCTTTCGCTGGCATCGGACCAGCGCAGCACCGGCGTCAAACGGTTCGAGCTGCCCGTCCACACCGACTCCGCGGGCTGGCCGGGAACGTCCGCCAGTACTGCATTGGAGCTGGTGTTGTAGTCCTCGTTGAACAGCAGCGTGCCGCCGTTCTCGACGAAGGCAAAGACCTTGGCGCGGTTGTTGGAATAGCTGCTGTTGCCAAGGTAGTTCCGCGAGCTGTCCACCATCAGCATGTCGAGTTGCGACAGATCGAAGCTCGCCAGGTTGCTCACCTGAACCGGCTCATAACCGGCCCGCTCGATGACCAACCGTTGCGACGGCTGGCCAGCATCGAATCGGGCGTTGTAATAACCCACCCGTACCTTCGGCTGCTGCAGCGTGATGGTGCCCACATCGGTGGTGCCATTCCAGATGGGCTCGACGGGTGCGGAGACAGCGGTTACAGCCTGGCTGCCAAGCAAGCCACTGGCAATGACGGAGACCTGGCCAGGTGCTACCGGTACCCGGGGAATAACGAAGCGGCCATCGTCCTGGCTCACGCCCGTGTTCCCACCGGCATCGAGTTGGGCTCCGACCACGGGCTGCCCCGCGCTGCTCACCACACGACCGATCACCGTGGTCAATGGGTCATGCACCAAGGTGAAGGCATGCTCACCGCTGCTGCCAACGTTGTTGTTGGTGTCGGTAGCCACGAACTCAAGACGCAGGCCATCGGCATCACTTGGCAGAGTGAGGGTGTAGTTGAAGGGTGGAGTCGTGACCAAGGCAACCTGAGCACCATTGACACGGAACGCCACCTTGGTAACCCGGCCATTGTCCTGCAGGGTCGGCACCAGGGTCATGCGCTGGCTCTTCAGAAGGATCTGGCCAGGCTTCGGCGTCTCCAGGCCCACACGAGGCGGCTGGGTGTCCTTGACCCTCGGCTCCGCATCTTCATCGTCGCGCAAGCCATCGTCATCGGTATCTTTTAGCAGCGGATCGGAGTCTTTCTGATCCACTTCGACGCCGTCCGACAGGGTATCGCCGTCACTGTCAGGTTTATCGATGAAGGTACCCAGCAGGGCCTCGCGGGTGTTGCTCAGGCCGTCACCGTCCTTGTCGGCCTCACCGTCAGCCGGATCACGAGGATCCAGACCCATCTTCAGTTCGAGCGGATCAGGAATCTTGTCACCGTCTGTATCCTTCAACAGTGGTGAGGATGACGGAACATTTCGCACCTCTTCGCCATCGGTCAGGCCATCCCCGTCCGTATCCTTCAGCAGGGGGTCGGTGCGATGGGTCAGGACCTCCGCCCCATCGGACAAGTCATCGCCGTCCGTGTCGTATACGCGCAGCTTGGTACCGGCCTTGGCCTCTTGAAGGTTGGTCAAGCCATCGCCATCCAGATCCTCGTCGCCATCCGGGATGCCGTTGCCGTCCGAGTCGGGCAGCGTCGGGTCAAGGCCGGAGGTTTCGAGTTCCACCTTGTTGCTGAGGCCATCACCATCGAAATCGCCAACCGGGTCGAAGACCTGGAGTGTCAAGGTATTGCCCAGCACCACCGGCTTGGCCGGCGAGCCCGGCAGGGTGCCGGTCAGCGTCAACGGCAGCAGGGCGCCGTCAGCGATCGGGTCATTCGCGGCGTCGAAGAATGCCGGAACAATGAAAGGAGCGTAGGTCCAGTCGAAGCCCTGGGTGACGTCCCCCAGCTCTGCGCGCCCGTTGTAGACGTTGTACCAAGCGATATCGGCCTTCTTTAACGGGACGTCTATCTTCTGGTTTGCCAGGACCTTGAGAGGGCTGGCGACGCTGAACAGCGCATGAGGCGCACACAGCTCAGCGCCCTGCTCACGGACCTGGTCGTCGCGGGCAACGCCGCGCAGGCCGGAGCCGGTGGTGTCGTAGCGGTAGCAACGGCCCAGGGCCAGCGCGGGTTGCGCGTCGAAGCTCAGGGTGCGGCCGTCGCTGCTGAGGGTGGCGCTGCCGCCACGTGCCGTATTGCCCTCAAAGAACTTCAGGGCGTCGCCGCTGGCCAGGCGCACCGGCTCGTCGAAGTCGAAGTAGGCATGCAGCGCGGTGCCCTGGCGGGCCTCGATCAGGGCGCGGACGACTTCCGGCGGTTGCACGGTGAAGCTGATGCGGAAGCGGCTGGTGAGGTCCAAGTTCGGCAGGGCCTGCACCGGGCCGGCCAAGCTGACGGTGACTTCCTCGAAGATTTCGTCGCTGATAGCCATCCAGCCCAGCCCGGCGTTCAGCTGCACGGTGGCGCCACCCGCCTTGCCATCCACCAGGGCGGAGCCGCTGGCCTGGACGTTGACCGCCAGGTTGGCGGGCTTGCCGTCAATCTGGGTGATGGGGTTGCCGAAGCGGTCCTGCAGCATCAGTTGCAGGCGCACGTCCTGCTTGATGCCCCGGTTCAGCACTGCACCGTCTTCCTGTACTCGGCCCTGGTCATTGAGCAGGCGCAGGTGGCTGGCCACGGCCGGCAGCACGGTGAGGTCGAGCTTGCTGTGACAGCAGCTGATGCTACCGCGGCCGTCGTAGGTGTAGCGGATGCTGTTGCCGTTGCTCGACAGCGGCAGGCTGAACTGGCCGGCCTTCTGGCCGACCTGCAGGTTCAGCCGCGCGCGGCCGTCCTTCACGGTCACCTGCACCCGCTCCACGGTCTGGCCGTTGAGGGTGGTACTGCCGATCTGGATGCCGGGGCCTGGCCGAGCATGGTAGTCGGCCGCCGGCAGGGTCAGCACCAGCAGGCTGCTCTGGTCGTCGGTCACCGGGTTGAGCACCAGGTCCTGGGACTGGATGTCCAGCGCCACGGTCTCACCTGCCTCCATTGGAGGCAGGTAGCTGAGCAGCAGGTTGCGGGTCGGACCGGCGAGCAGGCCGATGGCCTTCTCAGCGCGGGCCACCTGGGTGAACTGAGGCAGGTCCGCCCACAATTGGTAGTCGCCCAGGCTGCGATCAGTGTTGAGGGTCAGGCTGGCGTAGCCGCCACCGTCGCTGTTGCTGATGCCGAGGTTCTCCACGTAGCCGTCGGTCAAGCGACGCAGACGCCATTGCACCGGCTGCTCCGGCACCGGGCGCGCGGCAGCGTCGAGCACCTGCACGCGGAAGACCGGGCGCTCCTGCACCCGAGACTGGTCGGGGTTGTCGCTGCCCTGCATGGCCTTGAAGCGCAGCTGGTTCGGCGACTGAGTCAGGGCTACAGCGTATTCGCGGCTGAGGGTCTGCTGGCCGATGCGGTCAGTGAGTTCCACCTGCACGCGGAAGCTGTCGCCCGGTAGCGCCGCCTCGGGCATGCGCAGATCGCGGCTGTGACCGTTCCAGTAGGTGCCGTTACCGCACCGGAAGTTGCCGGTGTCTTCGCGCAGGCAGTTGAACAGTTCCTTGCGCTCGCTGCCCACCAGTTGCAGTACGCGCAGGCCCAGGCCGCCGGTGTCGTCCAGGGCGTTGAGGTTGTTCAGTTGCAGGGTGACCAACCCGCCGTAGACACCACGGGCCGGCAGGTTCAGTTGCAGGGCAGCGGCGTCTGGTGCACGGTCACGGAGCACACGCAGGGTCTGCACCGGGGATTCGCTGACCTGGCCGCGGTTGTCGGTCAGGCGCACCTTGAACGGCTGGTTGACGCTGCTGACGACGCGCTCGGTGCGGCGGTCCTGGACGCTGAAGCTGCGGTTCAGACTGGTGCCGGTGACATCGTAGTGGTCAGTGAAACCGTTCCACAGCAGATCGACGCCCTTCAGGCCGACGTCGTCGCGAGCGGCCAGCTGGACGTCGAAGCGACCGCGTTCGATCACCTCGGCCGGCAGGTTCAGGGTGGTGACCTCGGGGAAGGCGTCGTCGATCACGGTGACGCGCAGCTCGGCGCTGGTCACGTTGCCGGCGCGGTCACGCACCTCGACGTTGTAGACCTGCTCGCCAAGGCTGGTGGCGGCATCCTGGTAGCTCAGCTGGTTCTGGCCGAAGGCCACCGCCACCACCTGGCCGTTGCGGATCAGCGAGGCCTTGTCGAGGGCGCCCTCCTCGTCCGCCATCTGCGCGGTGACGGTGAAGGGGTAGCCGCGCACGGCCTGATTCTTGTCCTTGAACACCGCGCTGCCCTGGTAACCGAGGCTCACGGTGGGGGCCTTGGTGTCCTGGTGGCGGTAGAAGCGCTTGGCCGCCGACTCGGCGCTGTTGCCGAACACGTCCACCGCGCGGGCCTTGAGGTACTGGCCGGAGAAGCTGCCGTCCAGGGCCAGGTTGGCCTGGTAGGGCTGGGCGCTGCGCAGGGCGACGCGCTGCCAGGGTCCGTTGCCGTCGGCGGCGACCAGGAATTCCACCTGGGCCAGGGGCTGCTGGCTACCGCTGACCTGGGCGCTGACGGTCAGCGGCAGGGGCAGCCAGGAATGTTCGTCGGCCACCAGGGCGATGCTGAAGGGGTTGGCCACGCCATCGCCCGGCTCCATGAACAGGTCGCGGGCGCTGCCCTGGCGGATCACCCCGAAGGCGTCCTCGACGCGCAGGCCCAGCGCCAGGGACTGGCCGCCCGGCAGGCTGGCGGGCAGGCGCAGGCTGGTACGGCCGAGGCCCTGGCCAAGGGTGCCGGCCGTCTGGCCGTTGATGCTGAATTCGACGCCCCGCAGGCCGTCTTCCGCCAGGCCAAGGGCCAGCGCCTGGGCCGGTTGCAGGTGGCTGCCGGCCAGGGGCTCCAGCAGCGAGGTGGTGCTGGCGCCGAGGCCGTAGGGCAGCTCATAGACCAGCACGCCCTGGCTGCCGAGGCCGACGGCCAGGCGGTTGTTCTCCACCGCCAGGGCGCTGACGCGCTGGGCGAGACGCAGCTCGCCACCGGCCATGGCTTGGCCGCTGGCCGGGTCCAGGGCCAGCAGGCGCACGCCCTGGGCCTGGGGTTGTTCGATCCACAGCAGGTTGCCGCCCAGGTACAGCTGGGTGACGGTGGCGCCGGCCAGCAGTTCGCTGCGCTGGCCACTGCGCAGGTCGTAGCGCCAGGCACGCTCGGCGGAGAGGTAGAACAGCGCATCGCCATCGAACGCCAGTTGACGGACTTCGCCACCGAGCTGGGCGCTCAGTTCGCTGACCGGCTGGCGCGCGTCGCTGCGCAGGTCCACCAGGAACACCCGGCCGCTCTCGCTCAAGGCGGCGACGCGGCTACCGTGGGCCGACAGCTGGCGCAGGCTTTCCTGGGCGTTGACCAGCAGGCTGCGGCGGCTGGCCGGGTTGGTCAGGTTGTCCAGGGGGGCGATCAGCAGGCTGCCGCCGCTGGCCACCAGCAGTTGGCCACGGGCGATGGCCAGATCATTCACCGGGGTCTGGGCGAAGACGGTCTGCGCCGCCAGGGTGGAGCGCGACAGCGCCACCACCTGCTGCTGCTGATCCTGGGCGAGGAACCACAGGTCACCGGCACTGGCCACCTGGCTGGCGGCCTGGGTGAAGGCCTGGCTCGGGTAAAGGGTGGACTGCCAGGTGCCGGCGTCGTCCTGGCGCAGCAACTGGGCGCCGAAGTTGTCGGCGGCGACCAGTACCTGGCCGTCACGCAGGCCCAGGTCTTCCACGCTGCCACGGGTCGGGGTGGCCAGGCTGCGGCTGTCGTGCAACAGGTGGAAGCCCGCGCTACCGGCCTGCGGACGCAGCACCAGGCCTTCGCTGCCGCCCAGCCAGAGGCGGCCGCCGGTCCACTGGGCCGCGGCCACGGGCGCGTTGCCCAGGCTCCAGTCGGCGATGCGCTGGCGGGTGGCCAGGTCGATCAGTTGCAGGCGGCCGTCGGCCAGCGCCAGCAGTTGCCCCGGCAGGGCGAACAGGCGCTTGGCGGCGGTGCCCAGCTGTACGGAGGTGCCCTTCAGGCCGGCGTCCAGGCGCCACAGGCGGCCGGCGGCATCCGACACCTGCAGCTGGTCGCCGCTGCGGGCCATGGCCAGCAGGTTCTCGCCGTTGAAGCTGGCGATGACCTGGCCGCTGGCGGACAGGCGCAGGACCTGGCCGGCGGTGAGCACCAGGAAGCCGTCGTCGCGGGCCAGCAGTTGGCGGACCTCCGCGCCCAGGGTCTGGGTGCCGGTGGCCTTGAGCTGGCCGCCCAGGGCGTCGAACCAATACAGGTCGCGACCACTGGCGCCGAGGACGCGCTCGCCCTGCACCGCCAGATGGTTGATCGGGGCGGCCACGGCCAGGCTGCCGGCGCTGCGCAGGCCGTCCTGCGGGTCCAGCAGGGTCAGGCCGAAGCCCTTGATGCTCAGCAGCAGGTAGCGCTGCAGGTTGTCCATGGCGGCGATGGGGCCATCCATACGCTGACGCAAGCCCTGGGCGTCATGCAGTTCGGCACCTGTTGCCAGCCAGTAGCCCCCCACCTGGGGCAGCATCAGGTCGAAGGGCAGTCGCACGTTTTCACGCTGTAGACTCCAGGCATCCACCACCGGCGCGCTCCAGCGCCGCTCCTGGCGGTTGCCCAGCTCATCGTCGATCAGGGCATGCACCTGCAGTTCGCGGATGTCCTTCGGCAGGCGCAAGTTAAGGCTGCTGTCACCGCTGGCCAGCAGGCGATTACCACCGTCCAAGGCTTGCAAGCTCATGCGGAAGCGGCTGGCGTCCACGCCGCTCAGGCTCAGGTCCACGCGGCTACCGGCGTACAGCAGGCTCGGCAGGCCAACGAGTTGCGGCTGGGGCAGTTGCTGGGCCGGCGCGACGCGCAGGTTCAGCTGCTGCTCGCTGTAGTGGAAGTCGCCCGGGAAGTAGGCGCGGGCGCGCAGCACATAGCTTTCCTGTACGGCCACCTGGGGCAGGCGCAGGCTGAAGCGGCCCTGCTGGCCGGCGTCGAGGATGCGCTGCACGGACTGGCCGTTGAAGCTCAGCAGTTCGATCTCCACCCAGGCCGGGACGTCGCCCACCTGGTAGGCCAGGGACAGGCTGGAGCCTTCGGCGAACACCTGGTTGTTGCCGGCACCGCTCAGGGTGACGGCGCTGGTGGACGGGTTGGCCTTGGTGAACAAGCCGATCTCGCGGGCGCCGGCCGCATCCTGCCAGGCGTAGCGGGCTTCGCCGCTGGCGGGCAGGCCGATCCAGCTGAAGCGCTGGCGCAGGCCATTGATGCCGGGCTGCACCTGGCCCTCGCGGGACAGGGTGGCGCCACGGCCGTCGCTGCCGGCAGCGAACGCGGCGGCCAGCGGCAGGCGGGCTCCGGCGGCGAGGACCGCGCCCTGGTCGGGCGTCAGTTCGGCGGCGGCATGGGTGGCTGCAGGTACGGCCAGGTCCAGGGCCTGCTCACCGGCGTGGTCCTGCAGCACCAGGCGCAGGCTGGCCGGTGGGTTGGCCAGCAGCCAGGCGCGGCCTTGGGGGAAGGCCTCGCCCAGGTAGGCATCCAGTTCGCCCTGGTACCAGAAAGCCTGGGCGGCCAGGGGCTTGTCGGCGCCATCGCGCAGGCTCAGGTCGGCCTGGCCGAGCGCGGCCTCGGCGGCAGCGGGCAAGCCGCCGACCAGGACACCGAAGGGCAGGCGCACGGCCTTGGCGGTCAGTGCGGCAGCCGGTGCGGCGGCCACTTTCAGGGGCTCGACCACCAGGTGCTGCACGCCATCGCGCAGTTGCAGGGACACCAGGCGGCCGGCACCGAAGGCCAGGTCCTGGCGTTCGCCCGCCAGGGCGCCCAGGCGCTCGCCGTCACGCCAGGCCTGCCAGCTGTCACCGTGCAGGTCGTTGCTTACCCGCAGCCAGGCCAGTTCGCCGTCGAAGCGGGCACGCTGCACGCGGCCGTCGACAGCCAGCACGGTGGCATCGCCCAGGCGCCAGCCGTCGGCATCCAGCACCGGCGTGTAGCGGGCGGCTTCGGTGGCGGTCCAGGCCAGCAGGCGCTCGCCGTCGAGGGCGAAGCCCAGGCGGCCCGGCAGCGCCAGGCCGGCGCGGCGCACCAGTTGCGGCAGGCGGCTGTCGTCCAGCTGCAGCCATTCCAGGCCCTTGTCGGTCAGCACCAGCAGGCGCTGGCCGTCCAGCTGCACCTGGCGGATCTCGTCGGCGAGGCTCAGGCCCACCAGCTCGCTCATGGCGCCACCGTCGACGGCGTAGCCGCCCAGTTGCTGGCCATGGCGGACGTACAGCAGGTCGCCGCTGCCGCCCAGCAGGGTGCCGGCGATGGGTTGTTCCACGGCGGCCAGCCAGGCGCCGTCCTGCCAGCGCCAGAAGCGCAGGTAGTCCTGGCCGTCGCGGCGGACCTGGGCCGCCAGGCCGGTGCCGGTGAAGGCCAGTTGGCGGACACGGCCGCTGTCGCGGCTTTCCACCAGGCCGTCGAGGGTACGGATGCGGTAACCGTCGCGCTGGGCGTTCTCGACCCAGGCGGCGCCCTGGGCCAGGCCCGGCAGGCGGGTCAGGTGGCCGGCCTGATAGCCGGTCTCGATGGGCTCGCGACGGCTTTCGGCCTGCAGGTAGGCCAGCTTGGCCAGGCTGCGGTCCAGTTGTTTCTCGTGGCCGGAACGGTCGCGCAGGGTCGCGGCCAGGCGCAGGCCGGCACCGTCGAAGCGGCTGTTCCAGACCTGGCGCTGGTCACCGAAGGCCAGGCGCGCGGCGGCGCTGCCGGCATCGGCCGGGTCGAACAGGTCGAGACTCGAATCGCGGCTGAAGTCGGTCATGCCCGCCGGTGGCGGCGCGTCGATCCACAGCTGGGTGCCCGCCAGCAGGGTGCTGGCCGGTTGCAGCAGCAGGGCGACGTCCTGGTCGATGCCGTTGTCGGCGTGCAGGTTGAGGATGCGCTGGCTGCGCAGGGTCTGGCCCTGCCAGGTGGCTTCGAGGCGCAGCACCAGCACGCCATCGGCGGCGACCTGGGGCATGGGCACGGCCAGCTCCACCACGTCGTCGCCGTCGGCGGCGCGGGTCAGGCTGCGCGCCGCCGGGTTGCCCGGGTGCTGCGGGTTGCCGGCGATGTCGAGGTTCAGGGTGGCCTGTTCGAGCTTGCGCATGCGCACCCGCACCGGGATAGTCTCGCCGGCCTGGACGTCGAGGCCGTCGGCCGGGACCAGGAAGCTCAGTTCCGGCGCGCCGCTGCGGCTGTCGTAGGGCTGCAGGGTGACGCTGGCCGGCGCGCTGGCCAGGCCGTTGAGGTCGATGGCGCGGGCCACCACGTGGATCGGCTGGGTGGCGTCGGCGGCGACCGGCAGGCGCAGGCGGCCCGGGTCGGCGAGGCGCTGGCAGGCCTGGGCGTCGGCGAAGGTATCGGCGCTGCGGCTGTCGACGCAGGCTTCGACGCGGTCGATGCCGTAGCGGTCGTAGCTGCGCAGGATGACCTCGGTCACCTCGCCACGGGGCACGAACTCGCCGTCCAGCGGCGCGATGATCGACAGCTGCGGCGGGGTGCGGTCCGGCTGCAGGTCGTAGCCCACCTGGAAGTAGCGGTAGCTTTCCTGGCCGGCCAGGCCGAAGCCCACGCGCAGCTCGGCGGTGATCGGGGTGGCCGTGGTCGGCGCGCCCGGCAGGTCGCGCAGGCGCGGGTGCGGCAGGCTCAGGCTGGCCAGGCCGCTGGCGCGGTCGAAGGTGGCGGCCTGGTAGCGGCCGTCCAGCAGACGGACCTCGGTGCTGCGCACCAGGTCCAGGTCGCCGCTGATGGCGAAGCGCAGCTCGGCCGGGGTGCTCTCTTCCACCGGGGTCGGCAGGGTGCTGAACGAGGCCAGGCCCAGGTCCGGGGCGCTGATGTCGGCGTCGAAGCGGCGGTCGACGCTGTTGCGGCCGTCGCTGGCGCGCAGCAGCAGGCTGAAGCCCTGGTACTGGCCGTTGAGATCGAGGCTGAACTCGCCCTTCTGCACCGGCACCCAGTCGGTCTTCCAGGTCTGGCCGCCATCGGCGGACAGGCGATAGGCGAAGGCGATCTTGTCGGCGGCCTGCAGGTTGTCCTGGGCGCTGACCTTGAAGCCGTAGCGGTTGCCGGTCTTCAGGCGCACCGCCGGGCTCAGCGGGCGACCATCCTGCAGCGCGATCTGCAGGGAGTCGTAGCGCGGCGCCAGGCGGTCTTCGGCCTGGAACACGCCGTTGTAGGCGCCGGCCTTGATCAGCGTGTTGTCGCGGGCCGGGTTGCCGGCGGCGTCGCGGATGCCGCTCAGGGCGATCTGGTAGAGGGCGTTGGCCTCCAGCTGGGCATCGGCGCGCAGGCGCAGCTCCAGGCGCTTGCCCTGGGCGATGAGCGGCTGGAAGCGGGCGCTGACGTCTTCGCTCGGCTGGGCGTGGGTCTCGTAGTCCTTGAACACCTTGATGACGCTGACGCCCTGGGCCTGCAGCGGCTCGTCGGCCTCCAGCACCAGCGACTGCGACGCGCCCAGGGCGCTGATCAGGCGCACGCTCGGGGCGGTGTCGTCGATGGCGGTGAGCCACTGGGCCGGGACGCTGTCGACGCGCTCGCCGCTGGACTCGCGCACGACCGAGACCTGGTACTGCCAGCCCGGCTGGCTGGGCGGGGTGACGAAGTTCAGGCCGTCGTCGACCAGGGTGAAGGCCACGCGGTTGCTGGCGGTGGGCTGGATGCCCTGGCCGGCCGGGTACCAGTGCAGGCTGAGACCCTCGGACAGGCCCTGGGCGGCGATGTGCACCTGGGTGCCGCCGGCGTCGCTGACCACCGCACCGGCGGCATGGGCGGACTGCACCGCGTCGATGGCCAGAGGGGTGACCACGGCCAGGGCGGTGGGCAGGGTGGCGCGTTCGTCGCCGTAGCGGGCCTGCAGGCTGTAGAGGCCGGCCTGCTCCATCTGCAGGCGGAAGCTCAACTGGTCGCCGGTCGCGTTGGCCTGCAGCTGGCTGCGGCCGAGCACGCGGTCGCCCACCTGGAGTTCGTCGATCAGGTGCAGCTGGCGGCCACGCAGCACGTAGTCGCGCGGTACGCCGCTGATGCTGCGGTTGGGTTGCAGGCTGTCCAGGCGCACCTGGGCGGCGCCGAAGAAGTCCACGGCATCCACCAGCCACGGCAGGTCGATGTTCACCTCGGCGCCCTGCAGCCAGTCCAGCGGTGCCTGGCTCAGTTGCAGGCGATAGAGACCGGCCGGCTGGAAGCTCGGCTGTTGCACCAGGGCGCGCAGCTCGCGGCCCAGTAACTGGGAGTCGCTGGCGATGCTCTCGCCGCTGGCCGAGGACAGCGCCAGGCGCGCCTCGCGCCAGGCGTATTCGGCACCGGACAGGCGCAGGCCCACCGGCTCGTCGGCGGCGGCCAGGCTTTCCGGGGCCAGGCCCCAGGCGTTGTTCAGCGGTACGGCGGCGTTGAAGTAATTGCCGCCGTTGCTCCATTCCAGCAGGTCGCCGTGCAGCTCCAGTTGCCCCAGCGAGCCCACCTCGGCGCTGCCGACGGTGATCGCGGCCACTTCACGGGCGACCAGGCGACGCTGGGCGTCCAGGTCGAGGTCGAGCACCTGCAGGCGGCCGTTGTCCAGCCAGGCCAGCAGTTCGCCCTGGCTGGTGAGCTTGCCGATGCGGGCGGGGAGTTCCAGCTCGCCGAGCACCGGCTCGCCACGGCCGCGCAGCAGGGCGGCGCGTTGCAGCACCTGCAGCCCGGAGGTGCCTTGCAGGTAGAGACGCGAGCCGTCGAGCCACAGGGACCTGGCGCCGGCCAGGCCGTGGACCTGGGTGGCCAGCAACTGCGACGGGTCGCGCACGTTGCGCACTTCCAGGCGGTCGCCATAGAGCAGGTAGAGGGCGCGACCGTCCAGCGCCAGGTCGACCAGCGTGCCGGCGGCGAGGGTCAGCTCCTTCAGCTCGGGGCCCTGGACCTGGCCGTGGAACACGCGGTTGCCGGACTTGGCCAGCACCAGGTCGCCGGCGATGCGCACCTTGTCGTAGGCGACCTGGCGGCTGTTGGCCAGGGCCGGCAGCGCCTGGGGCGAGTAGAGGTTGGCCAGGTCATAGACCTGCAGGCGGGTCTTGTCGCCCAGCACCGCGGCGTAGCGATCGCCCAGGGCCAGGTCGACCAGCTCGGCGGCGGCCTGCCACTTGGCCAGCAGTTGCGGCGTGCTGCCGTCGCGCAGGCTGTAGAGCTGCACGTCGCGACCATTGCCGGTGAGCAGCAGGTCGCCCTGGCGGCGGAACTGCTGGACGCTTTGCAGCTGGCGGCGGGCCGGCAGTTCGATGCGCAGGCTGGCGTCGCTGGAAAGATCGCCCGCGAAGCCCTGGTTGCTCACTTCCACCAGCAGCTGGCCGAGGCTGTTCTCCGGCACGGCGAAGCTGATGAGATCGGCGCGTTCCAGGCGGGTCTCGGCGATCTGCCGGCCGTTGACCCGGACCACGGTGGATTCGCCGAAGCCACGGCCCTGCAGGCCGATGATCTCGCCGGCGTTGTAGGTGAAGCGCTTGGCCTGGGCATTGAGGGTGCCGGCCAGGCGGTCGTAGAGGCCGGACTGGTCGATGCGCGGATCGGCCACGTAGGTCAGGGCGGCGCCACGGAAGACTTCCTGGCCGCCCTGCTTCAGGCGCAGGCCCACCGGCAGGTTGCGGTCCGGCGAGGCCACCAGGCCCGGGACGCGGAAGCGCAGCTGGTTGTCGTCGCGATGCAGCACGTCGGCCGCCGGCACGCGCTGGCCGCCCACCTCGATCGCCAGGCCCTCGGCGAAGTTGCGGCCACGCAGGGTGACCTCGGCACCGCCCCGCCAGCTGGCCTGGCGCGGGGAGACGCTGTCGAGCTCCGGCAGTTGCTGGTCGTCGGCGACGAAGCCGAAGCGGTAGTCGTGGCCCAGGGTGCGGCCCTGCTGGTCGCGCAGGGCGGCGCCCAGTTGCACCTGGTACTGCTTGCCGGCCTGCAGCGAGGCCGGGCGCAGCACCAGGCGGCCGACGCCGACCTGGGCCACCTGGGCCGGGACCGGGGTGCCGTCGAGCAGCAGCTGCACCAGCTGGCTGCCCTGGTCGCGCAGCTGGGCGTTGTCCAGCAGGCGGTTGAACTGCACCTCGATGGCGCCGTCGCGCGGCAGGCGGCCGGACGGCAGCGGCTGCTGGGACAGGATCGCGAGGTTCTGGTAGGCCAGGGTGTTGAGGCTGCCGCCCAGGTAGTTGCCGGCGTCGAGGCTCGGCAGCGGGTTCTCCGCGGGCGCGCCGTCCAGGTAGACGAAGGCGCTGCCGGCGTAGAGGGCCTGGCTGCCCAGGGACAGGCTGTTGACGTTGCCGAGCACGCTGAAGTAGTCGCGCAGGCCGATGCTGGCGCGGGCATTGCCGTTCAGCCACGGGGAGATGTCGAACAGCTGCACGTCGCCCTGGCCGCCGGCCACGTAGAGGGTCTGGCCGGCGAGCTGCAGCTGGCCGGCGAACAGGTCGCCACGGCTGACCAGGTAGGTGAGCTTGAGGTCGGCCACCGGGGTGGCATCGTCGCTGCGGTCCAGGTTGAACAGCTGCACGGTGGCGTTCTTGCCGCTGGAGACCAGCAGGCGCTCGGGCACCACCAGCAGGTCCTCGGGCACGAAGGGGTTGCCGGCCTGGTCGCGGGTGGCGACGCGGCGCACCACGCGGAATTCGCCGCTGGCCAGTTCCAGTTCCACCAGCTGGCGCTGTTGCGGCAGGGTGGCCCAGAGGCTGGAGCCGGCCAGGCGCAGGCGGCCGGGCACGCCGCCCAGCTGCTGCACGCCGATCAGGCCGAGGTCGGTGAGCTTGAGGTCCTGGCCGATGCGGTACTGGCGCACGCCGTCCTTGTAGGCGACGTAGAGCAGGTCGTCGCGGCTGGCCAGGGCGTTGATCTCGCCGGCCATGTCCAGTTCGGCGAGCTTCTCCGGCGCGGCCGGCAGGGTCAGGTCGAACTGCAGCAGCTTGCGGCCGCCGGCGACGAACAGCTGGCGACCGTTGATGGTCAGGTCGACGAAGCCGCGCGGCGACAGGCCGTTGGGCGCTTCGTAGTGGTAGGCCTTGGTCTGGCCGGCGAACTCGCGGGTGACGATCACCGGGTGCACCGGGTCGCTGATGTCGGCCACCAGCAGGCGCGCGGCGTTGCTGGTCAGGGTGGCGACGCGGCCCTGGCTGTCGAGCTTGTCGAAGCTGCCACCGGTGACGGCGTACAGCAGCTGGCTCTCGGCGCCGTCGAGGCGGGCGATGGCCGAGACCGGGCTGGCCATCTCGGCCGGCAGGTTGACCGAGCCGGTGGGGATGCCGGTGTAGAAGTAATCCACCGGCGAGTCGCTCTGCTCACCCGGGAACAGCTGGCTGGTGGCGGCGACCTTGGCCTTGCCGAAGCTGCCGGCGGGCGCGCGCACTTCGGCGCGGTTGCTGCTGAGGATCTTCAGGTCGCCGGCCAGGGCGCCGGCGAAGCGCACCTGCATGTAGTGGTTGAAGCCACGGCCGTGCAGGGTCACCAGGTTGCCGCCCTGGGGCGGGCCGGTCTGCGGCTGCAGGTCGTCGATCTCGATCTGCGGCAGCACGGTCATGGCGCCCTGGCGCAGGTAGGACAGGCGCTGGTCGATGCGTTCGACCTTCACCGCGAGGCTGGCGCTGATGCCGGCCATCTGCAGGTCCGGCACCTCGACGCGCAGCTGGGTGTCGCTGAGTTCCAGTATCTGCTGCGGCTGCAGGCGGGTTTCGCCCAGCCACACCGCCAGCTGGTCGGCGGCGACGCCGAAGCCGCTGCCCTTGATCACGGCGATCTCGCCACCGGTGGCGTGGAAGTAGTGCAGGCCCGCGACGCCGGCCGCTTCGCGCTGAACCTGGGTGACCTGCGGACGGATGCCGGTGAGGCGCTCCAGCTGCAGCACGAAGGCCTGGCGCAGCGCGTGGCCGGCCAGGTCGGTGAGCGCGGTGCCCACTTCGATGCGCAGCGCGCCCTGGTAGTCGCCCTTGAAGGCGATCTGCACCTGGCCGCCACGCAGGGTGTTGGTGCCGGTCATCTCGAAGGCGCCGGCCGGCAGCGCTTGGCCGCCCTCGCCCAGCACGCGGATGGCCTGGGCCAGGTGCGCCGGGTCGGTGTTGATCAGGTTGTTGAAGGCGATCTGCACCGATTCGCCGCTGCCGAGCACGGCGCCGTTGCCGGGGGTGGCCGAGGCGACGGCGAGGTAGGGCGAGGTGTTGATCTGCACGCCCTTGCCGTTGCCCTGCATGACCTGCCCGCCGACGCTGAGCAGCTCGCCGCCGGTCTTCTGGTTCTGCCAGTAGATGGTTTCGTACTGGCCCTGGGCATTGGCTTCCAGCAGCAGGTAGGTGTCGCCGGTGCCGACGCTGATCAGGCCCTGCTGGACCTGCAGGGTCGGGCGGCCGAGGGACGCGCTGATGGAGTCGCCGGAGACGGTGCCGCGCTCGATGGCCTGGACGCGGTAGTCGAGCTTGTCGCCGAAGTCCTTGAAGGTGGCCAGGTGCAGCTGCTTGTCGCGCAGGAACAGCACGTACAGCTGGCCGTTGAGCCATTGCAGGTCCACCGGCGCGCCCAGCAGGTCGGCGCGCAGGCTGCCGTCGAAGGGAATGCTCGGCAGCGGCGCCTGGGCGCCCAGTTCGTTGCGGCCCAGGGGCAGGAAGCGCACGTAGCCGGTGCCCAGGTCGTTGGCGGCGGCCACGGCCAGGGCGCCACGCTCGCTCTCCACGGCCAGGTCGAGGGCGCGGTGGTTGGGCAGGGTCAGGCTGGAGACCAGCAGCGGGCGGCCCAGGTCGTTGACGTCCACCACGCGCACGCCGTCGCGGTCGTTGGCCAGGTACACCAGGCTGCCGAGGGTTTCCAGACCCAGCACCGGCTGGTCGAGGCGCAGCTGGGACAGGCGGATCGGCCGTTCCCACAGCCCGATGTCATAGAGCTCCAGGCCGGCCGGCATCAGGAAGCGGTTGGAGCTGGTGGGCGCGGAGCCCGCCTTGACGCCGACGAACAGGGTGTCGCCCACCACCTGGGCGGCGCCGATCTGCATCGGCGGGTAGTTCGGCAGCACGATGCCCAGGCCCTGCGGCAGGGTGTAGGACAGCGCGCCGACCTTGACCTCGCGGGTGCTGGCGCCGCTGGGGATGCGCAGGAAGACGTCGTAGATGTCCGGGTCGATCACGCCCGGCAGGATGAAGTCGAAGTCACGCTGGGTCTCGACGTCGTCCTGCAGGTCGATGGCGGCGCGGCCCGGCTCTTCCACGATCGGGCTGCGGCCGGTGTAGATCTCGGTGGCGCCATGGCGGGCACGCAGGACCACGCGGGTGCCCGGCAGCAGCACGTCGGCGGATGCGTTGATGCTGACGAGGGTGCCGCCCTTCTTGCTCGCGGAATCCGGGCTGATGCGGTACTTGACCTGGTCCAGCGCCTGCTCGGCGCCGATCACCAGGGCGCCCAGGTAGTCCTCGCGCAGGCCGCCGTCTTCCAGGCGCAGGTGCCACTGGCCGGGGCCGAGGGGCAGCATGTCGAGGGCGTTCGGGGCGATTTCCAGGCGCTCGGTGCTGACCCACTGCAGGGCCACGGGGTACTGGTTGACGTAGCCCTTGACGGTGCTGGAGAAGCCACTGCCGTTGATCACCACGCGGTCCTGGGCGCCACGGTGGAAGCGGGCGTTCTCCAGGTTGCGGATGCGCGGCTGGGTGGCGCCGGCGGCGGCTACCTTGAAGTCCACCTGGTACGGTGCCCACAGGCCGCCGCCACGCAGGTTGCGCGCGGAGGCCAGCTGCAGGCGCAGGCTGGCGCCGGCGGCGGGGGTGAAGCGCAGGGTCACGCGGGTCGCGGACTGGCCGTCGCCGCCCACGGCCTCGACGCTCGGGGCCGGCAGTTCGCGCTCGCCGTTGCCGATGTCCAGCAGGCGCAGGGCGCCCGGGGCACGCAGGGATTCCAGGGTCACCGGTTCGTTGAAGTTCAGGGTCAGGGCCTGCTCGCTGGCCGGGATCACACCGCCCTGGGTAACGCTGGCATCCAGCACCAGGGCGCCGGGCAGCTCGAGCACGGTCAGGCCCTGTTTGCCGGAACCGGCCACCAGACGGTTGTTGAAGAGGTCCAGGGCTTCGATGCGCTCCTGGTTGCCGGCGGAGACCACGCGCGGTTGCAGCGGCTGGGCCAGGTCCAGCACCACCACGCCGCTTTCCGCCGAGACGAACAGCAGGTTGCCGGCCATGCGCAGGGCAATGCCGCGGCCGCCCAGGGCCTGCAACTGCTCGTCGAAGCTGACCCGCACACGCTCTTCGGGCTCGTCGCGGTTGACGATCTCGACGCCGCGGCCGCCTACGGCCACCACCAGGTAGCGGCCGTAGACCAGCGCGTCCTGTGGGTTGGCGGTGAAGCTGTAGAGGCGGGTCTGGCTCGGGTCGAACAGGTTCAGGCTGCGGATCTCGCCTTTTTCCTGGTCGACGGCCTTGGCCAGGGTCTCGTCCCAGCCCGGGCAGTTGGCCCATTTGGCGCCCTGTACCAGGCCGCCGCTGATCAGCCAGCCGTTGTCGAGTTTGAGCAGGCCGGTGCCTTTCAAGCCATCCGGCGCCGCGACCCGTACCGGGTCCTCACCATCCTGGTAGTTCAGCGCGGCCAGGCCTAGGCCGCTGGAGCCGCCGATCTTGAAGGCACAGCTGCTACTCTGCGGCGAACCGACATCCACCGAGGCGGTGGCGGCGAACAGGCCGTTGCCCTGCTTGACCAGGCGACTGACGAGCCCGCCGAGCTTCTCTTCCTGGATCACTTGCAGGCCGTTCTGCTCGTCCAGGTTCAGGCGGGCGACGCCACCCTGGCCGCTGGCGACGTAGAGGCGCTTGCGCCAGGTGTTGCCTTCCCATTCGCGGGTCGGGGCGATCTGCAGGGAATCGAGGCCAAGGGTGAAGTCCTGAGCGGCCTGGCGGTCGAGGATTTCCTGCTCCTCATCGGTGATCTCAACCTGAGCTCTCGCAAGGCGCTGGGCAATGCCCATTGCCTGATTCTTGAGGGACACCCTCTGCGCGTCTCCGGGAAGAGCTGGAGCACCTCCGACCAGCATGGGCTTCAGCGCATCCTGCACAGCAAAGGAGGCAGCACGGTAGGTTTCCGGCAGCCATCCGCCGCCTTGCAGAACCTGCTTGCCGTAGCCTTCGACCATCAGGCCACCAGTGCTCACAGCAACCCCAGTTTCGCGGTCGATCCACAGGTCGCTGGGGAAGATCAGAGAAGGATGCAGCTCCGCCAGCTTGCGCAGGCCGTAGCCGAAGCTGCGCTCGTCGCGCAGGCGAGCCTGGTTGCCGTAACGATCCTCTCCCAGCACCTCCACCTTGCCCGGAGCGCCGCGCGGTGTAGTGACACGCATGCGATGAGTGGAAAGTACCTGGATACCGACCACAGGCAGGTTGCCGAAGCGTACCTTGAGGCCATCCATGACGCTGTTGCCCGGTTCGAAACCATCGCCGCTGATGGTGACAGTGGTTTCGCCGGTCACCGGCCCCCAGAGCGGTGCCAGTGCGTCGAAGCGGATCGGTGCGTCCACCAGCAGCGCGCCTTCGAGCAGGGCCTGTTCCCAGAGCCCGTCGCGCAGCACGGACAGGGTCAGGTTGTACTGGCCGGGTCGCGGCATGGCCGGGACACTGACCTTGAGCACGGCCGGGGCGGTGTCGCTGTCGCGGATAACGCCTTCGATCTGCAGGGCGCGGTCACCGGCGAAGAGGCGCACCTGGGCCAGGTTGGCCGGGATGCCGCGGGCGCTGACGGTGATCTGGCTGGTGGTGTTCTGGGCGATACGACGCGGCACCACGGCTTCCAGGCTCAAGGTGTCGTCGCGGGCGCCGCGGTAGGTGAGGCCGACGCGCTGGTCCTGGGCCAGGCGCTGGAGCACCACGGTGTCGGTGGCGGACAGCGGCTTGACCGAGGCGATGCCGGCCTTGGCCAGCAGGGTCAGGCGGTCGCCGGCCTTGAGGGTGTCGGCGACGCTGGCGGCCAGGGTCAGGCGGGCGTCGTTGTTGAGGATCTGCACGGTGGCCGGCAGGGTCTCGCCCTGGGGCCCGAGCAGGCTGAACAGGGCTGCGTTCGACGGGTACAGGTCGATGGCCTTGTTGAAGCGGGCGATGACCTGCAGGCTGCCGTCGACCTGGCGGTCGAGGATGCCGTTGCGCGGGTCGACGGTGTGCAGCTTGAGCACCACGTCCGGCACCACCTGCAGCACGCTGCCCTTGGCGTCGACACCGCCGGCGTGGGCGGCGTATTCGCTGGCCACCACGCTTTCCACGGTGCCGCCCTCGGGGGCCGGCATGCTGCGGCTGGGCTGCGGGCGCAGCGGGTCGGTGACGTCGATGCTGAGCACGCCCTTGTCGCCACGGGCCACATAGAGGGTGTTGCCGTTGTAGTCGAGGTCGTAGACGTAGCCGATGTCGTTGACGCGGGCGACCACCTGGGGACGGTTCGGGTCCTGCAGGTCAACCACGGCGACGCCGCTGGCGCCGGCCGCCACGTAGGCGTAGCGCCCCTGCAGCACCACGCGGGTGCCCGGCAGGTCGAGGTGGCCGAGGCGCTGCAGGCCTTGGCCGCTGCTCTGGCCGTAGACCTGGAAGCCGCCGCTGCCGTTCTCTTCCTTGCTCAGCAGGCGGTTGTTGGGGAAGTCGAAGGCGCCGCCGACGGTGACCAGCAGGCCGCTCTCGCCGGCAGCGGCATCGCGGGTGGCGACGTCGAGCATCGGCATGCGCGGGTCGCTGGCCAGGCTTTCCACCAGGTAGGTCTTGTTCGGCAGGAAGGCATCGACCACGCCCAGGCCTTCCTCGCCCATGGCCAGCAGCACGCGGGCGTTGCGCACCCGCAGGCCGCGCACGGCGCTGGAGGGCAGCTCCAGGGAGCCGATCAGGGTGGTGCGCGACGGGTCGAGGCTGTCGAAGGCCACGGTGAACAGCTGCGCCGCGTCGGGCTTGCCGCCGGCCAGGTGCACGGCAGTGATGTAGACGCGGTCGGAACCGCGCTCGAAGTAGGGTTCGACGCCCACGGCGATGTAGCCGGACGGCAGGCTGATGGAGGAGATGACGCGGTCGTCGCGGCCATCGCGGTTGCGGTCGATCAGGCGCAGCAGGTCGTCCGGGTTCAGCGGTTTCTGCGGGTCGGCGGTGTAGTTGCCGGCGTTGAGGTCGTAGACCAGCACGCCATTGCTGCCCTGGGCGGAGAACAGGTAGCTGCCGCTAGGGTCTAGCGCCAGGTCGTAGACGCGGCCCTTGTCGCGGATCTGCGACTGCGGCGGCTGCTGGAAGGTGAAGGACTGCGCCAGGGTGCCCTGTTGGCCGTTGGCCAGGCGGATGCGCACATCCACCGTGCCGATGGGGCCGGGCGGGGTGATGACCTCCAGGGTCTCGCCGTCGAGCACCTTGAACTGCTCGGCGAGGATGTCGCCGAAGCTGACGGTCATGGCGCCCAGTTCGCTGCGGAAGCCCTGGCCCTTGATCAGCACGCGGGTGCCGCCGTTCAGCGAACCCTGTGCCGGGGACAGTGAGCGCAGCAGCAGCGGTTCGACGAATTGCACGGCGCCGACGCGGGTGGCCTTGCTGCCGTTGCCGGCGACCACTTGCAGGCTGGCCGGGCCGGGCAGGCTGGCCGGTGCCTGGACGCGGTAGCGGGCGCTGCCGTCGGGCAGGGATTCGGCCAGGGTGCCGGTGGCGGTCTGGCCGGAGACGGTGAACTGCGGCTGGCCGGTGACGCCGGACAGGCGCACGTTGATCTCGCCGCCACCGACGTCGAGCATCGACGGCCGGCTGTCGAGGATGGCCACCTGGGCACCGCCGGCCAGACCGCTGCGGAAGTGGATGGCGTGTTCCATCAGGCCACGGCTGCGACGGCTGGCCAAATCGCCCTTGAGAATGAGCTGGTGGCTGGCGTTGGCCAGCAGCGCCTGCTCGGGCACCAGGGTCAGGGTGCGCTGGTCGGCGCTGCGCTGCAGGGCGAAGGGCAGGCTGACGGCCGGCTGGTCGCCCTGGGCGTCGCGCTGCAGCACCAGGAACTGGCGCAGCTGCTCGTCGCTCATGGCGCCCAGGGAGCGGGTGAAGCGCAGCACCAGCGGACTGTCCAGGGGCACGCCGTCGGCCTGGTCGCGCGGGGTGGAGCCAACCAGCTCCAGGGTCAGCAGGTCCACCAGGCCGAGGTGGGAGACCTTGCCGCCGGTGGCGTCGCCGCGCAGGGCGAAGCCGGCGATGCCCTGGTCGGTGATCACTAGCGGCTGGGTGCGCGCGGGCTTCTTCAGCAGGTTGTCGTAGTCTTCGGAGTGATCGGCGGCACGCACACAGTAGGGCAGGCTCAGGGCGTCCAACAGGCCGATTTCGACCGGGCGGCTGAAGTCGTAGAAGCCGAGGTAGGCTTGCAGGCCCTTCTCGCAGGCGGCGTGGTCGCTGCCGGTGTAGGTCAGGTTGAGGCCGGTGGTGGCCTGGGCGGCGATGCCACGGCTGTCGCCCGGCACGCTGAAGCCGCCGGAGAGGTAGCGGCCCTGCTCGCGGATGAAGGCCGGGCGGCTGGCGTCGTAGAGGTTCAGGCCGTTGCCGGTGACGAAGCGGCTGCCATCGGCGGTGAGGCCGATGTAGCCGCCCACGCGGGATTCGCCCAGCTGCGGCAGGGACGGGCGCGACAGGTCGAAGACCACGCGGGCGCCACCGTTGACCACGTGCAGGCTGTCGCCGATGACGGCGATGTCCTGGACGTTGCCGAGGGTCTGCACGCGGCCGTCGATGCTGGCCTGGGTGATGCGGCGCACCACGGTCGGGCGCAGCGGGTCGGCGACGCTGACCACGGCGATGCCTTCGGCGGTGGTGGAGACCAGCAGCAGGCCCTGGTGGGCGACCACCTTCTCCGGCACGGCCTGGGTGAAGGGCAGCGGCAGGCTGTAGCGGATGCCACGGTCCTTGCCCAAGGGCTGCTCGGTGAGGTCGTCGGGGTCGCGGATTTCGCGGTCGTAGACCAGCAGCACGCTGCGGCCTTCGTATTCGGTGTCGATGTAGGGGAAGTCGTAGCCGCGGCCCACCACGTAGAGCTGCTTGTCGGCCAGGGCCATGGCGCTGGGCTTCATGTCCTGGGGCAGGTTGTAGTAGCCCAGACCGTGGCGCGGGGCGGCTTCGCCGACCTTGGCCGGGTCGTATTTCACCAGGCTGATCCAGCCCGGGGCGTAGTAGTGCTCGAGCTGCTCGCGACTGAAGACCTGGTCCGGTGTCGGCGAGCCCTTGCCCAATTCACCCCGGCCGAGCACGTAGAACATATGCAGGTCACTGTCGACGGCGAGGTCGACGATATGGCCCGGCGGCAGCTTGAGCGGGTCCGGCACGTAGTCGGTGATGCGGCCATTCCCCAGGGCTTCCAGGCGCTCATCGATGACCTTGGCGGTCATCGGCTTCTCGGTCTCCAGGCCGCGATCGAGCTGCAGGCGACCATAGAACAGGGCATTGCGCTGGACGTAGTGGCGGCCGAGTTCGTCGTCCAGCTCCAGGTCGATGAAGCCGCGGTAGCCCTTGCCATTCTCGTCGCGGAAGTCCGGCACCAGCAGGCTCATGCGCTCGGCGCTATAAAGGCGCAGGTCGCCGGAGCCGACCTTGATGACCTTCTTCTCGGGGTTCGGCTCGCCGCTCTTGTAGGCGGTGAGCGTCAGGCCGGCGTGGAAGCCCTTGCCGACCAGGTCGACGCGGTCGTTCTTGCCGCTCTGGGCGACACGCACCACGGCCGGTGCCAGGTGCGAGATGGACAGTTCGTCGACGAACACGAAGCCGCCGAGCACGGTGTCGGAAAGACCGGCCTCGGTGTACAGGCTGACCGCCGCCGGGCCCGGGTAGTTGGGCACGGTGCGGGCGTAAAGGCTGATCACGCCACTGGCGGCGTCGACCGCGCGGCGCTCGATCACCAGAGGCTCGCCACCCACCAGCAGGCGCGGCTGGTCGCCGAAGTTGAGGCCACGGACGATGAGTTCGGTGCCACCGCGCACGTCGCCGACGTTAACGCAGGCGCCGCGCTCGGCGCTTTCGCGGGTGCAGATGCTCTGGATGTCCGGGTAGGCGGCATCGGCCGGCGCGGTGCTGAAGCTGAAGACGTAGTCGGCGGCCAGCGGCTGCCCGGTGACGGGCCTGAGCCCCTCTTTGATGCGCACGTAGTAGCGCTGGCGCGGCTGCAGGCTCTGGCCGTCCTTGCGGGTGAGCTGGATGCGGCGATTGGTGGTGTCGCTGCCACGGGCGGCGAAGGCCAGGTCGAACAGGCCGGTGACATCGCGTCCCACCTTGGCATCACCTTCGAGCACCTGGACGGAGTCGGCCAGGCGGGTTTGTTCCGGCAGAACCGCCGACAGTTCGATGAGCATGGCCGGCAGTTGGGTACTGACGTCGCTCTCGCCCACTTGCGGGTTGTGCTGCAGCACGGTGAGGGCCGGCAGGTCGATGCGGCCGATGCCGCCCTTGCCGGCGGCGACCTGGATGGCGCCACGGGCCAGGGTTACGCCGCGGATGGCGAAGTTGTCGGGGGTGGCGTTGCGCTGGACCATGACCGGGACGCTGGCGTCCAGGCCGCTCTCGCCGATGCGCGCGAGGTCGAGGATCTGCACCAGGCTCTGGGTCGGCTTGTCTTCCTGGTCGGAGAGCAGCTCGGTGACGTAGGCGAGGTTGCCGGAGACGTGCACGTCGTAGAGGCCGTCGGCGGCCTGGTCGGGGCGGTGCGGCTTGATCTCCACCACCTGCACCAGGCGCGGCTGGTCGGGCTCGCTGATGTCGATGCGGGTCAGGCGGGCGCTGTCGCCGCTGCCGGCCATGTCGGTGACGTAGAGCTGGTTGCCCACCAGGTGCAGGCGGTTGGCCACGCCCAGGGTATCGATGCGCGCCACCTGGGGCATCGCCGGGGTGCTCAGGTCGGCGACCACGACACCCTCTTCGGAGGCGGCGATGTAGGCGTAGTGGCCACGCACCTTGACGTCGCGGGCGAAACCGTTGGGCTTGATGTAGCCGACATGGTAAGGCGCGGTCATGTTGGTGATGTCGATGACCTGCACGCCGCCGGCACCGTTGGCCACCAGGGCCAGGTTGCCGCTGCGGGTGAGGCCGTAGACATCCGGGTAGGGCATGTCGACGCGGCCCATCATCAGGTAGGGCAGGCCGAACTGGCCGTCGCCGTTGCGCTGGCCGAACAGCAGCAGCTCGCCGGCCTTGTTGTCCAGGTAGAGGGCGCCAGTGCCTTCGCTCGGGGTGTCGCCGCCGTGCCAGTCCTTGCGGATCTCTTCGCTGAATTGGCTGACGAACTGGCAGCCCGGGTCGTTCGACTGGCAGCTACCCGGGGCGGTGACGCCGGACTTGCCGGCCAGCACGATGTTCTCGTCGGTGACCAGTTCGCCGATGGTGCCGCTGAAGATCTCGGCGGCACCGTTGAGCAGCGGCGAGTAGGCGAAGTAGTCGCCCTGCTGGTTGCCCTGGGTCTCGTCCATCGCATCCATGATGTAGATGCCGGTGCGCGCCTCGGGCAGGCCGTGCTGGGCGTCTTCCTTGCTCAGCAGGCCGAGGCCCTGCTCGATGCGCAGCGGATCGACGCTGGCCCAGGCGGCGATCATCGCGCCGCTGCGGTCGAGGGCGCGGTACTGGTCGATGGCGGTGTAGTGCACGCCTTTGGCCTGGGCCTGGGCCTGGGCACCGGCCTTGGGCGCGATGAAGCGGCGCTCGCTCAGCGGCCAGCCCATCTCGTGGTAGGTGTCGCGGGTGACGGTGTGGTTCGGCGTGACCACCTTGGTCAGCACGTGCAGGCGTTCGTTGCGCAGGCCGGTGCGGCGAAGCACGTTGCCCTGGCTGAAGTCGGCCCAGTAGATGTAGTAGTGCTTGTCCGGGTCGCTGACCGGGGTGGTGTCGCCCGGCGGGCGCTGGTCGTCGCGGAACAGGGTCAGCGGGTACTCGTCCTTAACCGTCCACTCACCGACATCGTTCTGGTATTCGCGGCGCCAGAGCATGCTGACGTCCTGGATGGCGCCGCCCATGTCTTCGACGGACACCACTGCCCGCAGGCTTTCGCCCATGGTCAGTACGTCCTTGTCGATCGGGTAGAGCACGGCGAGGCGCGGTACCACGGTGTCTTCGAGCTTGCCGACGCGCACCACCTGGGACTCGCCCGCCTGGCCCAGCGCGTCGTAGGCGATGGCCTGGACGGTGAAGCCCTGGACGCCCGCCGGGGCGGCGAGGCGCGCGCGGTAGACGTGGTCCTGGGCGTGGCTGCCGACCTGCTGGCCGTAGCTCTGCTCGGTGGTGATGACCGGTACGCCGTTGACGTAGAAGGTGACGTGGTCGATGCCCTCGGGGCCGAGGTCGTCGAAGGCCTCTACGAAGACTTCGAGGTCCTGGCCGTCGATCACCACGGCGTTGTCGTTGTCGGGCTTGACGATGCGCGCCTGCGGCGGTTTGTCGGCCTTGATCAGGATGCTGCCCGGCAGGTCCACCATGGCGGACTCGTAGCCGTCGAGGTCGCGGGCCTTGGCGCGGAAGCGCAGCACCTGGTCGACGCGGCCGGTGGGCACCTTGAAGTGGAACTGGTAGGGCGCGGCGGAATCCTCGCCCAGGGCCTGGTACTTGGGCGTGGAGCCGGCCGGGCCGATGGCGTAGTAGAGCGCGGCGGCGTCCACCCCGACCTCGGGGTCGCTGGCCTGGACCTGGACCACCACGCCGCGGCCCTCGGTCAGCTCGGTGACCTCGCCCATGGCGAAGCCGCGGGCGTCCAGTAGCTTGATGGCGTTGACCTCCGGCGGCTGGTTGCGCAGCAGGTTGACCGGGATGATCTCCTTGGCCTCGTTGCCAGCCGGGTCGCGGGCGGTGATCTGCAGCTGCATCGGCAGGGATTCGGGCAGCGTGTCGGTGCGGCCCAGGTAGTCGGCGATGCTGGCCACCGGCAGGCTGCCGATATAGGGGCCGGTGAGCAGCAGGCGATCGGAGACGCGTTCCTCGGGGGCGAAGGTGCCGTCGCCGTTACGGTCGACGTACAGGCCCAGGCTCACCGAGCCGACGCGGACGTTGTCGCTGACTTCCAGCTGGTACGGCAGGTTGCGCTTCTCGGCGATGCTGGCACCACTGGCCAGCGGCTGCTTGACCAGCAGTTGCGGCGCCTTGTCGTCCTTCAGTACGCGCACGCGCACGGCCTGGGGCGTGCTGACGCTGCGGCCCTTGCCGTCGGCGCGACGCTCCAGGGCGCTGGCAGTGAGGCTGAGGTCGGTGCCGGCCTGGCCATAGGGCACTTCGACGAGGAATTCGTAGGGGAAGACCATGTCGGTGAGGCTGCGGTCGCCGCCCTTGAGGCCGCCGATGTTGAGCACCACGCGGTCGATGCCGACGTCGTCCACGGCGTTGATTTCCACCAGCAGCAGCTGGCCTTCGGTGGTCTCGCTGTTGTTCTGCGGCGCGCCGACCACCACGCTGGGCAGCTGGTCGCGGGTGACTTCCACCGTCAGGTGTTCCTCGGCGCGGTGGGCGTCGAGATCGCCATGGGCGACGCCGTAGGTGTCCACCGCCTCCAGGCTGAGCTGCACCTGGTTGGCCTGGGGGTTGTCCGGGTCGAAGGCGGGCATCGGCACGGAGAAGTTGTAGGGCGACTGGCGCAGGCGCATCTCGTAGGGCGGCTGGCCGTTGCCGTAGGTGGCGCGCAGGTGCACGTACTCCACGCCGACGTCGTCGAAGGCCTTGGCGTTGACGTACAGCGGGTTGCCTTCCACGACCTTGGCGCCGGGCACGGGCTCGACGACGTCGATCACCGGGCGGGCGTCGATGTTGATCGGGTAGCTGTTGGTGAGCACCGCGTTGTTGGCCGCGTCGAAGCCTTCCAGGCGCACGCGCACGCTGACCCGCTCGATCTGGTCGCTGGTCAGGCCGAAGGCGCGGACGATCTCGGCCAGGCGGTCGACGTGGATCAGCTGGCTGTATTCAGGGGTGTCGATGTCGACCGTGGTGACCGGCTCGTAGTCCTCGGAAGGGATGCCGTCGATGGTGCGTACCACGGTGAAGGGCTGCTCGCGGTCCTGGGCTTCACCACGCACGCGCACCGAGTAGCCGCGCGAGAGCACCAGGCGGTTGACCTTGACGTTGTCGAAGGCCTGGTAGACCAGGGTGAAGTCGCTGTCCTCGATGGCGCCGAAGCCGAGGGCGGGCTGCTTGAACAGCAGTTTCGGGCTGATGGTATCGGCCATCACCTTGATCTTGCGCTCGAACAGGCCGACCGCACCGTCGGAGTCCTCGACCTGGGCGGTGAGCTTGAGTTCTTCGTTGTGGCGGATCAGGCCTTGGGGTACTTCCAGCACGAAGGTGCGCTGCATCGCGTAGGGGCTGTCCTTGCGGCCGAAATCGTCGGCCATGGACTTGTCGTAGCGGGCATGGATGCTGTCGTGGATGCTGGCGAAGGCGGCATCGACCACCTTGTCGCCACCGGTGACGCCGTCGCTGGAGCCGATCACCGGCAGCGGCACGCCGTTGGCGAAGACCTTGAGGCGGCTGGCGGTGAGCTTGCGGTCGTCCGCGGCCACCAGGCCGACGCGGATGCGGAAGGTGCCGGCGGCGATCTCCTGCTCATCGCCCGGGGCGGTGATGCGCACCTCGGGGACCATGTTGGTCAGCGGGTGGACCAGGATGGTGCGGTCGCTGACATGACCGTAGGTGTCGGTCAGTTCGATGCGGTATTCGGTGGGCTCGCTCTGGTCGAAGAGGACCTCGGCCTGGTCGGCGGCCTGCAGCGGCGGCGCGGCGGGGCAGTTGACCTGGAAGCCGCGCTCGTAGACCACGGCGGCGACGCTGCCGTCGCGCTTGAGGCGCAGGATGCGGTAGGCGGCGAGGCCGGCGTCGTCGCGCAGGTCGGTGTCGAGGCGGAAGCGTTCGTTGATCCGCACCCAGAATTCGCCGTAGTTGATGCGCGCCGGATCGGTGAGGGCCTTCTCGTACTTGCCGTCCACCCAGTAGGTGTTGAAGCCGGTGAGGCTGAGCCGGGGCTTCTCGTTGGCCGCCAGCGGGTAGCGCAGGCTGTGTTCGGCGGTGCGACCGCTCCAGTCCTCGGCCACCAGGGTTAGCTCCAGTTCGCCGCTGGAGAACTCGCGGGGCACCCGGTAGGGCAGTTGCAGGGCGCTCTGGCCGAGGTAGGTGCCGAGGTCGTGGACGACACGGCCACGGTTCTCCAGCAGGCGCAGGCTCTTCAGGCCGAGGCTGTCGTCGCCGAAGGTGGTCTTGAGGTCCAGCTGCTGCATGGGCACGGCGACGGAGCCGGCCACCGGGCTGACGATGCGCGCCTGGGGCGCCTGCTCGTCGACCCGCAGGGGCTGTTGCAGCAGGGTGCCGAGCACCAGGTCGCCGCGCTCGTGGGAAAGACCATCCACGGCATGTCCGATCAGGCTCAAGGTGGGACTCTGGATATCGACAGGAACTGGCAGGAGCAAGTTGTAGTGCTCCTCTGGGTGCCCTTGGATGTCCCTCTCAACAAGCTGGACAAAAGCTACCTGGCTATCCTCACCTGTACCGTCCCGCAGCAGTACGTTCAGCGCATAGCGCCCGCTCGCCCGACTACCGTCATCAGTACTGACATCCGCCTGCAAGGTTTCTTGCAACGTTAGCTGAAGGCCATGCAAGAACGCCGGCGCACCACTCAAGGGACGAAACTCCAGTCGGGTTACATCCGTGCCACCCAGCGCATCCAGGTTCAAAACACCATCCGTGGCCTCAACTTCGCGTACTCCAGGCCGCACTTGGCAAAGACTGCGGGAGTAGGTCTCAACCCGCCATCGGCTGGTCTGCTGCCCGACCTTGAGACTATTCAGTACAACTGGATCACGCCCACCCTCGAAAACCAATCGATCATTCTTGACCTCCAAGACCGGACGCTCATTCAACTGGATAGCGCCCTGCCAGCCCTGGGCCTCAGGATAGGCGATGCTGATGAGAGGGAGGTTTTGCTTGAAAGTCGTCTCGATACGAGTCAACCCCAGGGTGTCCCGCCCACCGCCCAACCCACGCAAGGAGCTGGCCACTAGCAGGTGGCTGGTTAGCGTCGCAGCTCGCCCGTCATTAAAGTCGTCTTTTACCCATAGACTTCCTCGCAACGGAGTGCCGCGCTGCTGAATCGACGGAGCGCTATTCTTCCAGCTCAGCAACGGCGGCATATCGCGTTGCACCAACAAACGGCGAACCACCTGGCTTTCGTTACCCAGGAGATCCTTTGCCTTGACCATCAAGGTGAGGCCGATGGGTTCAGCCTGCGGACGATAACGCTCGATATCGAGTGACAAGTCAGGGCCGGCCCCAATCTTGACATGCGGCTCACTGAGACCATCGGCTTTAGCCAAGAGGTCGTCCCTTCCCAGTTCATCCAGCAGACGAACTTCATAGGCAGCAACTGCAGTGTCGTCCTGCAAGTTGATTTCCAGCTTTGCGTTTTTGCGCTCGAAGATTCGCTCCGTCGGCGACTGGATGTTGATCTGCGGGCCAGTCTCGTCGCTCAGCACCTTGATATTGATGGCAGGGGAACGGGCTTCGTTGATGCCGCGGTCACGAGCGCGCAGCACCAGCTGCAGTACCTTGCCGGCGTAGCGGCGGCTGAGCTCGGGGGTGAGGCGCAGGCGGCCGTCGAAGTCGGCATAGAAGCGCTGGCCGACGAGGATGGCGCCGATGGTGCCGGGGTTGGGCACCTTGACTGTCTCGACACGGTCCTTGCGGCTGAACAGTTCCCAGGCCACGGCGTGTTCTTCGCGGGTGTCAGGGTCGATCAGCAGGGGCTCGAGGCTGTCGACGTACTGGTTGTCGCCGGCGCTGCCCTGGATCTGGAAGTTGGTGCCCGGCGGCAGGCTGAAGTCGCCTTCCGGCTTGCTCAGCTGCAGGGTCGGCGGTTCAGTGTCGTCGATGATCTCCAGCTCCAGCGAGGCTTCGCTGACCTGGTTGGCACTGTCGTAGGCGCGGACGGCGATATCGGTGTCGGCCCCGGCCTTGTTGGGCACGCGCAGGGCGGCGCCGACATAGCCTTCCTGGGACTTGGCCAGGTCGCTGCCGCTGACGGTCTTGAGCACCTGCACCTGGCCGCCCTGGCGCAGGATGAATTCGACGCGGCTCACCTGGCGGTCGTCGGTGACCAGGGCCTGGGCGGTGAAGGCTTCGCCCTCGTACAGGCGCGAACCGGGTGCCGGGGCGCGGACGGCGATCTTCGGCGGCTGGTCTTTGCCAATGGGGAAGCGCCAGAGGGTGGGATCGGCATCGTTGCCGTACTGGTCACGGCCGCGCAGTTCGATCACCAGTTCCTGCTGGTCGGAGGGGACTTCCATCTCGAAGCTGTCTTCGAAGCTGGCGACCTGCTGGGCGCCGGTGAGGGCTTTGGAATACAGGGTGCGGCTGCCACTGAGGGCGCTGAAGGCCACCAGGCGGGTGTCGTCGACGCCGCGCAGGCGGACCTGGATGCGGTTGCCGGCGTAGAGCGGTGCGCCTTGGATCGGCGAGACCACGGCCAGGCGCGGGCCGAGAGTGTCGGCCATGACCTGCAGGGGCAGTTCGCGGTTGTCGCCCTGCTGGCCGCCGTCGTCGATGGCGGCGACCTTCAGGCGCAGGGCGCGGTCCTGGTTACCCAGGTTGAGGGGCTTGAGGTCGATCACCAGGCGGTTGACGGTATCCGGGCCGATGACGAGGCCACCCTGCTGGTCGATGCGCTTGTGCCACAGTGGTGCGCTGCCGCCTTCGGCCCAGAGGCTGGCTTCCAGTGCGTGCACGGCGCGGTCGTCGTGGGCGACCACGTCCACCTGCAGGCTGTCCTGGCTGTAGACGCGGCTTTGCACCGGGTTGAGGCCGCGGACCTCGGGCTTGGCGTCGTCGGCGATGCCGATCAGCACCTTCACTTCGCTGTCGTTGCCGGTGCCATCGGTGGCCACGACGCGGATCGGATAGCGGTCGTAGCGCACGCCGTCGAGGTGCTTGAACTTGGGCGCCGCCACCACCTTGAGGGTGGAGAAGGCCTTGAGGGCACCGGGGATGGCCTGCACCGAGAGGCTGCCATCGGCGCTGCTCAGGTGGTCGTTGGGGTTGCCGGTGAGGTAGAAGCCGACGCCTTCCTGCTTGGCCACGCCGTAGAGGTCCAGGCGCTCGACGCCGACGTTGTCGTAGCCGGTGACCTTGAGCACGAAGGTGCTGTCCTCGACCACCGGGGCCAGGTCGTCGCCGGCGTCGCTGACGGTTATGGAGGGTGAGGCAAGATTGATGACCGGGTCTTCCTCGTCCTTGCCCAGGGTGACGTTGACCGGCGCGCTGCGGGTCAGCTGGCCGGCGCTGTCGATGGCCTCAGCGTGGAGGGTCAGGGGGGTTTCCTTGTCCACACCGGCCGGCGCCTGGTAGATCACCGCGAAAGGCGCCTTGAGGTCGGTGCCAACCAGCTTGCCGTTGACGTAGAAGTCGACCTGGCGCAGGCCCAGGTCGTCGGTGGCATTGGCACGCAACTCGACCGGCTGGCCAGAGACCAGGTGCGCGCCTTCCACCGGGTGACTGAAGGATACGGTCGGCGCCTGGTCGCCCTTGACCGGCAGGGTCAGGGGCTCGGAGAGGTTGGACTGCTGGTGCAGGTCGACCACGCGGGCGCGCAGTTCCAGGGTGCGGCCAAGCCAGTCCTGCTTGATTGGCAGCTGGAAGCTGTGGCTGGTGCTGCGCAGGCCGAGCTTGGTGCCGTCGTAGTCGCGGTCCTGGTGGCGGTAGGACTGCACTTCCTCGCCGTTGACCAGCAGGAAGATGTCGGTACCGCCTTCGAGGGTGTCGTCGGTGGCCTCGACCGTGACGCTGGCGGTCTGCCCAACGGTGGCGATGCTGCCGGCCGCGGGCTGGGTGATGCGGGCGGTGGGCCGCTGGTTCTCCAGCACGCGCAGCAGGCGGGCCGGGGCGTCGGCCACAGCGCCGTTCTGGGCATGCACACGAGCGGAGAGTGCCATGCTGGTTTCCCGCTGGGAGATCTCGGGCACTTGAACAGTGGCCTGCCAGACCTCGAACAGCTGCGTCTTGCTCGGGTCGCTCTCCAGCGAACGCTGCTCGAAGATGGGGAAGCGGGTTTCGCCGACCTTGCGCCCGTCGATAAAGTATTCGACCTGGTTGATACCGCTCTGGTAGTCGACATCCGGCAGTGTGCCCAGGTTGACACTGATGGCGGCGCGCAGCGGGCTGTTCTCGACGACGCGCTGGGCATCCACCGGCGACTCGAGGATGAAGTCGGGAACCTTGGGATCGCTCTTGGCGACGACCTGCACGGTGCGCTCGGGGCTGCTCTGGCTCTTGCCGGTTTCGTCGAAGGCCACGGCGCGCACGCGCAGGGCGCGGCCTTCCAGCTCCTGCTCGATGGGCAGGCTGAGGGAATAAGGCGGGGACAGGCGGCGCCCGACCATGGCGCCGTCGAGCCAGAACTCGACGCTTTTCACGCCGACGTCGTCGCTGGCGCTGGCCTGGAGTTCGAGCACCGAGCCTACGGCGATGCTGGCTTCGGGCTGCAGGTCGACGGCTGGAGCGGCGTCCTGGGCGGCGACCGGGAGGTCGACGCCGATGTCCGGGTAACGCTGCAGGCGGGCATGCAGCAGCATCGGGCTCTGCTCGGGCACCTGGGCGCGGGCGCGCAGTTGCAGCTGGTCGTTGCGCTCGAGGATGCCTTCGCTGCCGTTGGGCAGTTGCAGCTCCACTGCGAGACTGTCGGCCAGTGGCGAAGCGCTGCCGTCGTCGAATACCGCGAGGATCGCCGGCAACGCCTGGAAGTCGTTGAGGCGCGGCAGCACCAGAGGCTGGCCGGCGGCCTGGCCTTCGAAACGCAGGGCGGTGAGGCGGCGGCTGTAGTCGACCTTCACCGGCAGGCTGACTTCGCGCAGGCCGGGGTAGCTCACATAAACAAAGACCGCCTCGGAGGCGGTCTCTTGCAATGGATAGACAACGCCTTCGGCGCTCACCCACACCAGGTTCGGGTTGGAGGAGCGGTAGCTGATGCCGTTACCCAGACCGGCCAGGGGGGTCGGCCCGCGGAATTCGAAGTCGACCTCGGGAACCAGGCGGGCCGACTGCAGGGCGTCGCTGAACACCAGGCGATCGGGGTGTACAGCGATGGAGCGGGCGGCTTCCTCGACGCTCTCGCCGATGAAGCGGATGTCGGAGAAGTTGCTCTGGTTGCCGGAAGCATCGACGGCGACCGCCTGGACCATGACCAGGGCGTTGCGCGCCACTTCTTCGGCACTCAGGGGAGCGTCCAGGCGCTGGCGCAGGCTGTAGCGCTGCTGGCCGTCGACCTTGGGGAAGACCCGGCGCGCTTCGGGCATGCGCAGGAAGGCCTTGCGCTCGGCCTGACTGACCACGCCGCCGGCGGCGCGCAGGTCAGAGGCGCGCAGGCCGGTTAGAGAGAGGCTGAGGTAGCTGAGGTCGATGTCGTCCTGGGCGTCGAAGCTGGCCACCAGGTACTGCTCGCCATCCTGGCTCTCGATCGCCAGCTGGGTGAGTTCCAGCTGCGGAGCCACGGCTTCCTGCTGGAAGGTTTCACTGTAGTCCTGGATCCGCCCGTCGGCGTAGACCAGCTTGACCGCCGGCTGCAGGACGTCACCGCCTTCGAGACGGAAGCTGAAGGAGCAGGCGACGCTGGAATCGGTGTCACGCGTGGCATCGGTCGGCAAGAAGCGCTTGCCGCTGGCGGGAATGCTGACTTCTGCCAGGTCGCGGCAATCATCGAGGGAAAGGACGTAGTCGGCGGCGTTGCCGGTGGAACCGAGGGCGGAGGCGGTGCGGATGTCTATTTCGGATGCATAGGCTTCAGGGGTCGCTAGCGCAATAAGCGCAGCGAACATCCGGTGAAATCCTGTTTGGCGGCATCCTTGCAGCATGTTTCAGGGAAAGTTCCATTTAAATTTTTCATAAAGGCGCATAGCATCAATAGCCAGAGCCTTTTCGATGGCAGGATGCTATACACGAAAAACCCTTCTTTCAAGGCGTTTTGAAATATCGAACGAGCATAAACACCGGGGAACGTGACAGGCATCAAAGAACAGTGTCCTACACCACCTCTCGTCCTGACCCGACTTTCAACCCCTAAGAGCACTCGATAGTATTGCGGCGCCATCACAGGGAAGAGTTTATGGCTACCATCCTCCATACGTTGAACCAGCTCGCAGCCACGCGCGCAGCAAAGCTGTCGGCGCTGTCCCTGTGCTCCCTTCTCATGCTCACCGCCTTGATCTGGCAAGGCCTGCAGTTGCGTGCTGCACTGCAGCCGCCAGTGCTGGCCCCCAGCGCGATGAACGAGCCCGGCCCGCAGGACGGGCCGACGCCGCTCGGCAAGGGACTGCTCGGTTTGTTCGGGTCCAGCGCCGAAGCCGAATCGGTGGCGGCCGAAGCGCTCGAGAAGCTGCCCGAGAGCAACCTGGACCTGCAGGTGTCGGCGATCTTCTTCATGGCGCCCGCCGAGCAGAGCACGGTGATCCTGGAAGATGGCGATCGCACACTCATCCTCAAGCCGGGTGAAGAGGTGCGCCCCGGCATCGCCGTGCAGAGCATCGAAAGCCACCGGATCACGCTCAAGCGCAATGGCAAGCTGGAGCAGATCAGCTTCCGCGGCTTCGGCGAGATGCCCGGCAGCAGCCCGGCGCCGGAAAGCCCCATGCCCGTCGCCCAGAACATCGAACCGGTGACCGACACCCTGGCCAGTTCACTGCCTGCCGCACCGGAGCCGGCGGTGGCGAGCCAGGGCGTACCCACCGCTTACCAGCAATACGTCCAGCGCAAGCTCGCGCAGAACAAGTAGTCGAGTGAGAGAAGTGTCCACCAGAGTCCCGTCGTGCCTGCTGCTCAGTTTGTGCCTGCTCGCCCCCTTCGCCAGCACCCACGCCGAGGACAATCCGGTGGCCAAGGTACCCGTGGCGGCCAGCGATGTGAAGATCAACATGCAGGACACCAACATCCGCTCCTTCATCGAGTGGATCGCCAAGGCGACCGGCAAGAACTTCATCATCGACCCGCGGGTGACCGGCAAGGTGACGGTGATTTCCAACGAGTCGATGAAGCCGGAGGAGGCTTACCGGGTCTTCCTGTCGGTGCTGCAGGTGCACGGGTTCTCCGCCATCGAGTCGGACAGCGCGGTGAAGGTCATCCCGGACGCCAACGCCAAGCAGAGCGGCGTGCCGCTGGTGGACGACGATACGCTGAACGATGACCAGCAGGTGGTGCGGGTAATCCGCACGCAGCATGTGCCGGCGACGCAGCTGGTGAACATCCTGCGGCCGATGGTGCCGCAGGTGGGGCACCTGGCGGCCTACCCGGACAGCAACGCGCTGATCATTTCCGACCGGGCCTCCAACATCAACCAGTTGCTGAAGCTGGTGTCCGAGATCGACCGGGCTGGGCAGTTCGAGATCGACGTGATCCCGCTGAAGTTCGCCAATGCCAAGGAGCTCTCCAGCATGCTCGGCAACCTGGTGCCCCAGGGCGGCGGCGCCGAGGGCGCGAGTAAGATGAGTGTGTCTGTGGATGAGCGCACCAACAGCATTCTGATCTCCGGTGACCCGAGCAAACGCCAGCAGCTGCGCGATGTGCTGGCCAACCTGGATCGCCCGGGGAACATCATCCGCGACACCCAGGTGATCTACCTGCATTACCTGAAGGCGTCGGAGGTCGCGCAGATCCTGCAGAACGTGGCCACCAGCCTGCAGAAGCAGGACAAGGACGTGGGCATCAGCGGGGCGGAGATTTCCATCCAGGCCAACGACACCACCAACGCGCTGGTGATCAGCGCGCCACCGGCGATCATGAAGACCGTCGAAGGGGTAGTGCAGCGGCTGGACATCCGCCGGGCGCAGGTGCTGGTGGAGGCGGTGATCGTCGAAGTCTCAGACAACAAGGTCAACGAGCTGGGCGTGCAGTGGAAGACATCGGACGGGGCCATCGGTGGCGATGGTTTCTATGGTGGCTTCAAGTCGTCGCTCAAGGGCAATGCGATCGACTCCTTCCCGGGCGGCAACCCGGCCAAGCTGGATGCCGGACTGAGCCTGGGCTTTTACAGCAACGGCTCACTGAGGGCTCTGGTCCGCACCTTGTCTACCGATGACTCGATGAACATCCTGTCTACGCCGAATCTGGTTACCCTCGACAACGAGGAGGGCAAGATAGTGGTCGGTCAGAACGTGCCCTTCGTGACGGGTAGCTCTACTAGCGCCTCGAACCCTTCCACGAACCCCTTCCAGACCATCGAGCGGCAGGACGTTGGTATCACCCTGAAGATCAAGCCGCAGATCAACGAAGGGGACTCAGTGACCTTGAACGTCTACCAGGAAATTTCCAGTGTCTCCAGTGACACCAGTGCCGCCGACATCGTGACCAACAAGCGCTCGGTGGAAACGCGGGTGCTGATCAAAGACAACATGACGCTGGTACTAGGCGGACTTATCTCGGATGAAGTGAGGGACTCGGGCGATAAGGTGCCCTTCCTCGGCAAGATTCCGATCATCGGTCAGTTGTTCCGTAGTGATCGCAAAGAAGTGAGCAAGAAGAACCTGATGGTGTTCATCAAGCCGACCATCATCAATGACTTCGACCATGCCGACCAACTGACCGAAGGCAAGTATAACTTCATCCGGGAGCGTCAACTCCGTTATACCGACCAAGATATCGCCAAAGGTGTGCCCACTCTGCCGGAACGCATCAACAGTGCGGAGAAGGAGTTGAAGATCAAATCCGTACCGCCACCGCCACAGTGATTGATTTGTCTAGTCCTGAAATAGGTTTACACCTCTCGAGCCAGACTCCAGGCCTCAAAACGCCCGATGCACCGCCTCGGGCGTTTTGTATTTCAGTGCCATCCACCAGTACCCGAAACAGGCGATCCCGCTCCACATGGAACGGTCCTGGCCTGAGTTCCCAGGCAGGGTTGTCGCATCCGTACCTCACGAACGACCTGGGCAATCTGCGAATCTTGCTCAGAACGCCGGCCCACCGAACAGTTGCGCTG
>NZ_FOJP01000028.1 GCF_900111835.1 Metapseudomonas otitidis | reverse complement strand
GTCGATAGTTTGGGCTAGATGCTCGATATGCTCGCCACGAGCAGCCCAATCTTGCTCAATTAACTCTGCTTGTCCTGCCTGCTTCTGTAGGGCATTCCGTAGAGTGTCGATAGTTTGGGCTAGATGCTCGATATACTCGCCACGAGCAGCCCAATCTTGCTTGAACGTCGCTAAGTGCTCAGCCTGTCCTTTTAACGCCTCTTCTAGTACCTGGATTCGATCTAGCTGTGAAGATTGAAGCGCTTCGATAGCACTGAAGCTGTACCCACGATGATATTGAGCAATATCTAATTCATCGGGCACTTGTGCTCCTACTTCGTAGCCATAGCGCCGAAGCCAGCATTCGATATCTTCTGGTAATGGAGGATGGAAAATATCTTCGTTTCGACGCCAGGCCTGGACATTCTCCATGAAAACGGCCGTATCCTTACGTTTTTGCCAGGAGTTGTACGCCTGCGATGAAATCTGTTGCATATCAAATTTACAGAATTGGTCATAATCGATGAAATTGCTAGGATCCAGCATTTTCGGATCGAAATCGACACCAAGAAATGCGCAGATCCTACGCATTTCGGACTCTGTATTAGAGGCCAGATCCTCGTATTTAACCTCTAAGTAAGAACTCGAATTGAAATACAGGGTTGCATCTAATGCTATCTTCTTAATCTCTCGCTGCCATCTCGCCAAATTCAGGCGTGGCGAAGTGTGCCACCAAGGAGTCCTTGTAAAAGACAGGGCAACATCGCGCCCATCTCGAATCATATGGATAACTTTCGCTTCAGGAAAGAAGCTGCATAAAAGATCCAGGCGCGATCCATACCAAGGCGTTTGCTCAATCAGCCAGGATTTTCCATGTCTTTCTGCAATAGCAGAATAAAAGGAGGTTACAAATTCGCGCAATGAGCCTTTTGGAGTGTCTTCGCGATTGCAGAACTCGTGATAGTCAAAAAACATCTCAAGCTTGTGCGGGCAGCCCTGTTCGATGATTTTAACAAGATTTTTGCTATCTAGCTCTGAGGACGTTGCCAGTGAAAAAGCCTCGGTTAGTCGGTTGCCATTATCCGAATATTCAAATAATAGCTGTATTTCAGGAGGAACGCAGATCTCGGTATGACTGTTTAACATCTGCCCTAGCCAAGACGTGCCGCAACGCCCAGTACCGACAATGAAAGCTGTTTTAACTGGGGGGCTCATTTTAGCTCCTCAAGTTTCAGCTCTGCGAACTGATGCACTTGCGACCAAATACGAGCCTTTTCCCAGCGTCCCACCCGAAAAACCACAGCATCATTGATCAGGTCTACGAATTCGGCGGACTCATTCTCAACGATGGTTGAAGAAATATTCACTCGCAGTGAATAGTTCCCCTCTTGCAGAGGCAACCGGAAAAGATATTCGGCGATGTATTTGCCACCTGGACGGGTCACTAGATACGGTTGATCAACATGTTGAAATCCACATCCAGTTATATTGTTCTTCTTTTCGTCGAAAATGCTGGCGTTGACCGAAATTTCTTTCTCTGAATAGGCCTCAAAATAGATCCGAATCTTAACCTGCTGATTAAATTCAATATGAGTTACTGGTTCATCCTGAAGGTTTAATAACTCCACCGACCTAGCCTTGACCTCTCCGGTACCATAGCGAAACTGGGCCACACGAGCCTCAAACTCAGCGCAGATATTAAATGACTGTTTGTCGCTTACCGGTACTGCCGTTTTTTTTTCGGAATATTTGGCGAAGGCCTGGGAAACCCGAGCGAACCGGCGGTGCTCTTCATTCATCTCTTCACGCATAGAGCGAACGTAGAGCTCTGTTACGTCGGCCGATGCGCCCACGGCCACGACTTTACCTCCATCGAGATAGATGCAACGGGAGCAGAGACTCTTCACCGTTCCGACATCGTGACTTACGAACAGAATAGTTGCACCACTTTCTTTGATGCGGGTCAGGGCTGTCATGCACTTTGCCTGAAAATTCATGTCGCCGACGGAAAGTGCCTCATCAACAATCATGATTTCCGGGTCGGACATAATATTGGCTGCAAATGCAAGCCGAACGAACATTCCGCTGGAGTAAGTCTTGACCGGCTGCTCCATGAACATACCGATATCAGCAAAGTTTGCGATGTTGTCGAAGCGCGCATCAATTTCATCACGACTCAAGCCAAGAATGGCGCCATTCATGTAGACGTTTTCACGCCCAGTGAACTCAGGATTGAAGCCAGAGCCAAGCTCCAAGAGTGCGGCAATTCGTCCATTCGTTGTGATCGAGCCTGCTGTCTGATTGAGAGTGCCGCATATAATCTGTAGTAGCGTTGACTTACCGCTGCCGTTACGCCCGATTATACCGACAGTTTCACCTTTCCCAATCTCGAACGATACGTCCCGCAACGACCAAAACTCATTGAAATACTGTTTCGGCTGCATTCCAAGCGCACGCCGCACTTTAGGATAAAGTGACTGTTTCAAGCGATCTTGAGGCTTGTCGTAAACCTGGTAGCATTTGCTAAGGTTCTCTACCTTGATGGCTATATCAGAGGACATCTGCAAACCCCTTACGTGTCTTTTGGAACCACACGAAACCCAGCCATGCAAGTACTGCGGACCCTAGCAGATAGGTGCCTAGAAACCCCAAATCAGGAACAACACCCCAAAACAGCACATTACGCGCACTTTCGACTACCGAAGTGAGTGGATTGATCATAAGCAACCACCTGTATTCTTGAGGTAGTGCACTGACAGGATAAAAAATTGGCGATAAAAACATTATGAGTGTGATTAAAATGCCCACAAACTGACTGACGTCACGGAGATATACGCCCAGGGAGGCAAGCCCCCAAGACAACCCCATAATCAGAAAAATTAAAGGCAATATAACAAGAGGCAATAATAGCACCGTGAGATGAGGGACTCCGAATAGGATCAGATACGCAGTTAACCATACACCTAGACTGACAATGGCATGGAATAGTGCTGACCCAAGAGAAACCCAGGGCAAAATATCCAAAGGAAAAACAACTTTCTTAACATAGTTAGAGTTGGTCAGTATTAACGATGGCCCTTTCCCTATACATTCGGCGAATATGTTAAACATAATAAGCCCAGGAAACAGCACCATGCCGAATTCCGTCATAGAGGTACTTTCCGAACTCCAGCGCGCTTTGAAAATTACGCTGAATACGAATGTGTAAACCGTCAGCATGAGTGCAGGTGTGATTAATGACCAGAACACGCCCATGATCGAGCCACGATAGCGACCCAGTATCTCGCGTTGTATGAGGCTTTTCACTAAACGTCGATTGCGCCAGAGGCTACCTAGCATCTCACGCGGTGAGGCTGAAAACTGCTTCATCTGTAGACCTCAGAATCGAGAAAGTGTGCACCCTTCGCGTCCTTTTCCGAGAGTGCCGGCTCGACATTAATAGGCCAGTCGATCGACAGAGTCTGGTCATTCCAGATGATGCAGCGCTCGCAGTGCGGAGTATAATAGTCGGTAGTTTTATAGAGAAATTCGGCATAGTCGCTAAGAACGACGAAGCCATGAGCAAAGCCCTCCGGAACCCAGATTTGCCGCTTATTCTCAGAACTTAGGATTTCACCGACCCACTTACCAAAGGTTGGTGAATTTTTACGTAAGTCGACTGCAACATCGAAAACTTCGCCCTGCACGACCCGCACCAGCTTTCCCTGCGGTTGCTGGATCTGATAGTGCAAGCCTCGTAAAACGTTCTTCACCGAGCGTGAGTGGTTGTCCTGCACGAAAGTAACCGGTTTACCGACAGCCTCTTCAAAGCGGCGGTGATTGAAGCTTTCAAAGAAGAACCCTCGATCGTCGCCAAATACCTTGGGCTCGAGCAGAATTACATCGGGAATGGCTAAAGGCGTCGCTTTCATCAGTAAACGGTCTCGCTCAGTAGTCGTTTGAGGTATTGCCCGTAGCCATTCTTGGCTAGCGGCGCTGCAAGTATTTCAAGCTGATCTGCCGTAATCCATTTCTGGCGATAGGCAATTTCTTCCGGGCAGGCGACTTTCAAGCCCTGGCGGTTTTCAAGGGTGGCGATGAACTGACTGGCCTCCAGCAGCGACTCATGGGTACCGGTATCCAGCCAGGCGTATCCGCGCCCCATGATTTCAACGCTGAGTTGGCCCTGCTCCAGATAGAGGCGATTGAGGTCGGTGATTTCAAGCTCGCCACGCGGCGAGGGCTTGAGGCTTTTGGCCAGCTCTACGACCTGATTGTCATAGAAGTAGAGGCCGGTAACGGCATAGCTGGATTTCGGCACCGCCGGTTTCTCTTCAAGGCTGATGGCCTTGCCCTGAGCATCGAACTCGACCACACCATAACGCTCGGGGTCATGTACGTGGTAAGCGAACACACTTGCGCCTTGTTCACGTGACATCGCGCTCAACAGCAACTCTTGGAAATGATGGCCGTGGTAGATGTTGTCACCCAGCACCAACGCCGCCAGATCGTTGCCAATGAAATCTTCACCGATCAGAAAAGCCTGGGCCAGCCCATCCGGCGATGCCTGTATTGCATAGGAAAGGCTGAATCCCCACTTGCTACCGTCGCCCAATAGCTGTTCGAAACGTGGGGTGTCTTGGGGCGTAGAAATGATCAGGATTTCACGAATACCCGCCAGCATCAGGGTGGTCAGCGGGTAATAGATCATCGGCTTGTCATAAACCGGCAGGAGTTGCTTGGAGATCGCCAGGGTTGCAGGGTGCAGACGAGTACCTGAGCCGCCAGCCAGAATGATGCCTTTACGTTTCAACATGTTCATTTCTCTAGTACTTCTGTGAGCATCCGTGCCACACCGACCTGCCATTCGGGCAAGCTCAGCGCAAAGGCCTTTTGCAGTTTCTGTGTATCGAGCCGTGAGTTGTTCGGCCGCTTGGCCGGGGTCGGATAGGCGCTGCTGGGAATAGCTGCAACCTGGTCGCCGTGTACCTTGAGTTCGACACCTTTGGCCGCAGCCCGCTCCAGAACGAAGCGCGCATAGGCATGCCAGTTGGTCTCACCAGACGCAGCAAGGTGATACAGCCCGCCCAACTGGGGCTGTTTCAGGGTCGAACGAATGAGATGTGCGCTGATATCTGCCAGCAGATCAGCCCCGGTCGGCGCACCGAACTGGTCAGCAATCACGCTGAGGCTATCGCGCTCACGGGCCAGACGTAAGATGGTCTTGGCAAAGTTGTTACCGCGCGCGGCGTATACCCAACTGGTGCGCAGGATCAAATGCAGGCAGCCAGTTGCTTGGATTGCGCGCTCACCTGCCAGCTTGCTAGCGCCATATTGGTTGAGGGGGGCAGCGGCATCCGTTTCGCACCAGGGGCGTTCACCATCGCCTGCAAACACGTAGTCGGTGGAGTAGTGGATCAGCAAACTACCCAACTGTTTGGCCTCGCGCGCCAAAACAGCAACAGCCTCAGCATTCACACGAAAGGCTAGCTCAGTATCGCTTTCGGCCTTATCAACAGCGGTATAGGCCGCAGCATTGACTATTACATCTGGCGCGAAGCGCTGCACTGTCTCTGCCAAGCCGCCGAGGTCAGCTAGGTCGCCGCAATAGTCGCTGCTTTTGGAGTCAAGAGCCAGCACGCAGCCCAATGCGGCCAGGCTGCGCTGCAACTCCCAGCCAACCTGGCCGTTTTTACCTAGCAGCAGTATTTTCATTCACTGCGTCCACGATAGTTGGTCTCCATCCACTGGCGGTAATCGCCGGACAGCACGTTGTTTACCCAAGCTTGATTATCCAAATACCACTGCACTGTCTTGCGAATACCGGTTTCAAAGGTTTCGGCGGGTTTCCAGCCCAGTTCAGTGGCAAGTTTGGTCGCATCAATCGCATAGCGGCGGTCGTGTCCCGGGCGATCTGCAACATAGGCAATCTGCTGCTGATACGGTTGGCCGTCTGCGCGCGGTTGCAGTTCATCCAGCAGGGCACATATGGTGCGTACGATTTCCAGGTTGGGCTTCTCGTTCCAGCCACCCACGTTGTAGGTCTCGCCCACAACGCCTGCTTCAAGCACTCGGCGTATTGCACTGCAGTGATCCTTGACATAAAGCCAGTCGCGGATCTGTTGCCCGTCGCCATATACCGGCAGAGTTTTACCGGCTAGGGCGTTGACGATCATCAGCGGAATGAGCTTCTCCGGGAAATGGTACGGACCATAGTTGTTCGAACAATTGGTGGTCAGCACCGGCAGGCCGTAGGTGTGATGGTAGGCACGCACCAAGTGATCGCTGGCCGCCTTGCTGGCCGAATACGGGCTGTTGGGCTCGTACTGATGTTTTTCGGTAAATGCTGGCTCCTCTTTATCTAATGAGCCGTAGACCTCATCTGTGGATACATGGAGGAAACGAAACGCGTGATGAGGCGTCCAATAAGCCCTCACTGCTTCCAGCAGGCGGAAGGTACCAACGATGTTGGTCTCGATGAAGTCTTCCGGCCCATGTATGGATCGGTCTACATGAGACTCTGCAGCGAAGTTGAGAACGGCCCTCGGCTGATATTCAGCCAGCAGGCGTGCCACTAAGGCGCTGTCACCGATATCGCCTTGGACAAATAGATGTCTGGCGTCCCCTTCCAGGCTGGCGAGGTTTTCTAGGTTGCCAGCGTATGTCAGTTTATCCAGGTTGATTACGGGCTCATCTGACTGAGCCAGCCAGTCGAGCACAAAGTTACTGCCGATGAAACCGGCTCCACCAGTTACAAGAATAGTCATGTGTCAGATTTTCCCGAAAATAGCTGCAGCGACTAAGCCAATGTTGCCCAGCAGTGTTTGACGGTAGATTCCGCTGCGTTTGAGATGGATGAGGCGAGGAATAAGGCTCATGCGGCGGGCGTCGGCAAAGCGCCGAAGTATTTCCCGGTTTGTGGGGGTGAGCCTGTGCTCTAGTGTAGATAGCGCGGATATATTGCAGTCATTCCAGTGCTTAAAACGCCCTTGAAATAGCATGCGAACACGCCGTAACCGTGCTCCCCAGTTAGCATTCGTGCCAACCAAATTGCCGCCATGTTGGCGATAGCGCAACGTGGGCTCGCTGTCGTAGAACACTTGGCCGCCGCAGCCCGCCACAACCATGTAAGCCCACCAGTCGTGAGTAATCACGGATTTACTCTCCCCTGCCTCGCGCAAGAGCCTCATCGCAGCATCATTGAATACCATGGTGTTGCCTCCACCGATATTCTGCATTAGAGCATTGGCGAAACTAGGGGCTTTTTTGAAGAGTGGCGATAGACCGATTTCATTGTTTTTCGCATCAACTAACCGGGTGCGAGAGCAATAGAGCGCCGGAACATCGGCAGGTACGCTCTTCAGCCACTTGATAGCTCTTTCGAGCTTATCGGCTTCCCAGACATCGTCTTGGTCCGAATAGGCATAAAAATCTGCGTCGATGTTCGCGTTGCATGTGAGTGACAGGAAGTTGGCTGCAAAGCCTTCAGCAGGGCCGAGATGGATGGTCAGACGGCCAGTACCCCATCTGGCCTTGTAATCTTCCAAAATCGCGCGCGTATTATCTTCAGAGCCGTCATCCGAAGCCCACACCTCCCAGTTTTCATGCGATTGGGCCGCAAAGGAGTCCAGTTGTTCGGCGAGATAGCGCTGGCCGTGGTAGGTGCAGAGCAAAATGGCAACTCGAGCCGCCGCCGATGACTCTGGCCTCCTTGAAACAGGCCTAGAGTTTTCGATGCACTTGTCGTTGAGGCAGTATTCAGCCGTCTTGGCATCGCGAAGGAGGGGGGAACGCACTTGAGATTGCTCCGTCAGCACATAAAAACCGGGGCTTTAGCGCCCCACTTCATTCCGTTGAACCCAGCATGGACAGTGTTCGGTAGGGCAAGCATCTTAACAACAAACGAGCTGGAAGGCCTCCCAGCAGCCTACCATTGCAGGCTGTGTACACCGTTTGAGGTTCATAGCTCTGCTGCAAGTAATGCTCATAACCAAAGCTAGACGATGTTTTTCGATTCTCAGGCTTGAGGTGGGAGACCATGCTTTGGATGCTCTTACTCGTTTTCTGAGGATGCGCCTGGAATCGCAGAAAGCCCCTTGACCAACCTGTTGGCCAGCGTCGCTTGGTGGCAGTGCTCTGGGTGGGACTGCTTGGCAACCGGGTGGAAGTGAAAGCCAGTCCACGAATCCATAGAGAAAGCTCGTCTCCATCAAAGCGGCCTTAATCATATCCTTGTGGCGTAGCCTCCTTAAGCTGTAGGGCGGCTAATGGCTTTACTAAGCCGCTTAGCCCACTCAGATGCTTGTGATGGTGACCAGAAGATAAGCGTTTGGGAAGCTTGCTGGCACTGCATGAAGCAGAAAGCCCGCACTAGGCGGGCTTTCTGGGGCGTTCATGGCACTGCTTGGCACTGCATGAAGCGTTTATATGGTGCCGGCACCAGGAATCGAACCCGGGACCTACTGATTACAAGTCAGTTGCTCTACCTGCTGAGCTATACCGGCGAGGGGCGCCATTATAGCGATTGGCTGGGCCGAGTAAACCTCCCTCGGAGGGAGGGCGTGATGTCGGCCGATGCTTATGCACAAAAGGCATGAAGCTGGGACGATCGTGCAGCAAGCCTGTGACGCTGTTCATGGAAATGCCGCAAGTGGCTGTTTCACAGGCGCTTTGCCGACCTGGCCAGAAAATGACCGACTCGACCGGCGTGGCGGCTTGAAGGCGTTCCGGGGTGTTGCTCAGAAAGCATCAACAGAGTTATCCACAGGTTCTGTGGGCAACTTTTCGCGCTCGGCCAGGAGCATCAGGTTGCGTGGGGTCAGGTGGTGGGCGCAGAAGGGGCCGGCCTTGACCCGGTAGCCCTGCTCCTCCAGGTACAGCGCCCGATCCAGCAGCAGCCAGCATTCCAGGGGACGCCGGTAGAGGGCCCGCAGCAGCTCCAGGTTGCGTACCTGGGCCAGGCGCTGCCAGCCGAGGGCTTCCAGCGCTGCCCAATTCGGTTCGGTGGTGATGGTGAGCGCGCGAAGGGCTGCCAGGTCATGGCAGTACCGGTCGAACGGTTTGTCCAGCCAGGCGACCGGCAAGGAAGGCGTGGTCAGGTAGGTGTCGCTGCCGCGCAGTTGTCGCTGCAGGTGATCGAAGGCCAGGCGGCGGGCCATGGAGCGGTCGCGCTGTCGGCGGACGCGCGCGCCTGCGGTGACGGTCTCGCTCTGCACCAGGCGCAGGTCTCGGCGGTCCAGCTGGAGTGTGCTGGCCCGCGCGGCGGCGGAGAGCGGGGTGTAGGTCTCGTTGGCGATGCGGTTGTAGCAGCAGGGTGCTATGGCGAGCTGTTGGCAGCCGGCCTGGCTGGCCAGCTGCATCAGGCGCACGTGCAGGTCGCCGCAGGCATGCAGGGCGACGGTGGTGTGTTCCGGGGCCAGGCAGTGGCTCGTGTCGGGGGCCAGTACGTCCTGCTGGCGGTGCTGGGCCTTGATCGGTACGCGATCACTCAGGCGTTGCCCGTCCTCCACCAGCTGTGGGTCCAGTTCCAGGGCGGTGAGCTCGCCGTGGCGCCAGGCCAGGGCGCGGCCGAGGTGGCCCTTGCCCGCGCACCAGTCCAGCCAGTGCCGGGGTTGGCGCTGGAAGGCGAGGTGATCGGCGAAGGCGCGGATCTGCTGCCACTTGCGACCGGGCACATCCAGCTCCAGTTTGGCCGGCCATTCGCCGTCGCCCAGGTTGTCCAGAGGCGGCAGTGCGGTCAGGGCGCGGGCTGTGGCGGCCAGTTCGGCGAAGGGTGCCGGTGCATCGGGCAGGTCCAGCTCACCATGGACGGCCTCGGCCTGCTCCAGTGTCCGGCTGCGCAGCCAGGCCGCGAGTTCGGGAAGCTCGGATTCCCAGGGCAGGACAGGCTCGGTGAAGGGCTCGGGTTGCCAGAAGCGCTGCCCGTCGACGAGGAAACGGTCGAGTGCCTGGAAGCGTTCCAGCAGTTCGGCGCCCTGGAGCGGGGCGGGATGAGGCATCTGGGAGGACGTGGGTGATGACGGGGAGCCGGAGTATACGCCGCTCCCGGGTGGGAGCGGCGCTCAGGGTCAGCGGCCCTGGCAGGCGTCGACCCGCAGCCATTTCTCCAGCAGGCGGAAGGCGCGGACCAGTACGAAGGCGATCACCAGGTAGAAGACCCCGGCGGCGAAGAAGATCTCCACCGGCAGGTAGGTGCGGGCGATGATGGTGCGCGCCATGCCGGTCAGCTCCAGCAGGGTCACCGTGCTGGCCAGGGCGCTGGCCTTGAGCATCAGGATCACCTCGTTGCTGTAGGCCGGCAGGCCGATGCGTGCGGCACGCGGCAGGATGATGTGCACCAGCGTCTTCGCCTGGGACATGCCCAGGGCCCGCGCCGCTTCGATCTCGCCCGGCGGGATGGCCTGGATGGCCCCGCGGATGATCTCGGCGATGTAGGCGGCGGTGTGCAGGGTCATGGTGATGACGGCACACCAGAACGGGCTGCGCAGGTACGGCCACAGGTCGCTGTGGCGCACCGCCTCGAACTGGGCCAGGCCGTAGTAGATCAGGAACAGCTGGACCAGCAGCGGCGTGCCGCGGAAGAAGAAGATGTAGCCGTAGGGCAGGGCGCGCACGTACCAGTGGCGGGAGGCGCGGGCGATGCCCATGGGCAGCGCCAGGATCAGCCCGGCGACCACGGCGATGGCCACCAGCTCCAGGGTCAGCAGCGCCCCGTCGAACAGGCGCGGCAGGTACTTGATGATCACGTCCCAGTTCATGCCGCGCTCCTCTTGAAGCCGCGTCCGGCGCGTTTTTCCAGCCAGTGCATGCCGATCATTGCGAGGACGGTCAGGCCCAGGTAGATGAAGGCCGCCACCAGGTAGAAGGTGAAGGGCTCCTTGCTGGCGGTCACGGCGATCTGCGAGCGGCGCATGATTTCCTCGAGGCCGATCACCGAGACCAGCGCGGTGTCCTTCATCAGGATCATGAACAGGTTGCCCAGGCCCGGCAGGGCGATGCGCCACATCTGCGGCAGGATCAGGCGCCAGAGGATGCGCCCGTTGGACAGGCCCAGTGCCAGGCCGGCCTCACGGTGCCCCTTGGGGATCGCCAGGATGGCGCCGCGGAACACCTCGGTGGCGTAGGCGCCGAAGCACAGGCCGAGGGCGATGGTACCGGCGGCGAAGGCCGACAGCTCCAGACCGGGCACGCCGATCTTGTCGCCGATGGCGCGCATGAGGTTCACGGTGCCGAAGTAGATCAGCAGCACCCAGAGCAGCTCGGGCACCCCGCGCACCAGGGTGGAGTAGGTCCCGCCAAGCCACTGCAGCGGCTTCTTGGGGGAAGTCTTGGCCAGCGCACCGAGCAGACCCAGCACCAGACCGAGCGACAGCGCGCAGAGCGCCAGCTTGATGGTCATGAGGGTGCCGGCCGCCAGGGCGGGGCCGAATCCGTAGAGGTCGAGGTTCATCTGCAAGGCTACTGCTGGGGACCGGCGCCGCGTGGGCGGCGCCGGTCAGGCGGGCATCAATAGATGCTGAAAGGGAAGTACTTGTCGTTGATCTTCTTGTAGGTGCCGTCCGCGACGATTTCCTTCAGGGCCGCGTTCAGCTTCTCGCGCAGGGGGTCGCCCTTGCGCACGGCGATGGCGATCTTGTCGTTGTCGAACACCGGCTCGCCCTTGAATTCGAAGCCCTTGCCGGCATCGCTCTTGAGCCATTCCCAGTTCACGAACTTGTCGGCCAGCACGCCGTCGACGCGCCCGGAGGCCAGGTCGAGGTAGGCGTTCTCCTGGGTGTCGTAGAGCTTGATGTCGACGATGTCCGCCATGTTGTCTTCCAGCCAGGTGCCGGCGATGGTGGCACGCTGGGCACCGATGACCTTGCCTTTCAGGCTGGCCTTGTCGGTCTTGAAGTCAGCGTCCTTGGCGGCGATGAACTGGAGCTTGTTGGTGTAGTAGGCGTCGGTGAAGTCGACGGCCTGCTTGCGTTCCTCGGTGATGGACATCGAGGCGGCGAGGAAGTCGAACTTCTTGGCGTTCAGGGCCGGGATGATGCCGTCCCAGTCGGAGGTGACCACGTCGCACTCCACCTTCATCTTGGCGCACAGGGCCTGGGCGACCTCGACGTCGAAGCCACCGACCTTGCCGCTGGCGTCGATCAGGTTGAAGGGTGGGTAGGCGCCTTCGGTGCCGATCTTCAGCTTGTCGGCGGCCACGGCGTGGGTGCCGAAGGCCAGGGTGGCGGCAGCGGCCAGCAGGATATTCTTGTAGTTCTTCATGCGTACTTGCTCCGTGTTTTAGCGATTGCTGGACATGAATTGTTTGCAACGCGCCGAGGTCGGGTTTTCGAACACCTGCTGCGGCGGACCCTGTTCCTCCACCAGGCCCTGGTGGAGGAAGACCACCTCGGTGGACACCTGGCGGGCGAAGTTCATCTCGTGGGTCACCAGCAGCATGGTCCGGCCCTCTTCGGCGAGTGCGCGGATCACGTTAAGCACTTCTTGTACCATCTCGGGGTCGAGGGCCGAGGTGGGTTCGTCGAACAGGATCACTTTAGGCTGCATCGCCAGCGTCCGCGCGATGGCCGCGCGCTGCTGCTGGCCGCCGGAGAGCTGGGCGGGGTAGGCGTGGCGCTTGTCGGCGATGCCGACCTTGGCCAGCAGGGCCTCGGCCACCTCGGTGGCTTCGGCCTTGCTCTGGCCGAGCACGCGGCGCGGCGCCTCGATGATGTTGTCGAGGACCGTCATGTGCGGCCAGAGGTTGAAGTTCTGGAAGACGAAGCCGATCTCGCTGCGCAGGCGATTGATCTGGCGGTTGTCGGCGGCCACCAGTTCGCCGGAGCGGGCGGCCTTCAGCTTGAGTTCCTCGCCGGCCACGATGATCTGGCCCTTGTGCGGGTTCTCCAGCAGGTTGATGCAGCGCAGGAAGGTGGACTTGCCGGAACCGGAGGAACCGAGGATGGAAATGACGTCACCGTCGCGGGCGGTCAGGGAAATGCCCTTCAGCACCTCCAGCTCGCCGTAGCGTTTATGCAGGTCGCGGATTTCTAGCGCGGGCGTGGCCTCGGCCATGGGGGTTCCTCTTATTGTTCGGATGCGCTCCGGCTGCGATCGGCCTTCCTGGCGAGGGGGCAACCTAGCATAGGCCCCAGGGGGCGCCAAGGGCGCTTCCGGGGCGTGACCGGGCGGTTTCGCTGGCTTGTCGCATCATTGCAGGCGATTGTCGCGCGGACGCAAGAAGGCCTGGAAAAGCGGGTGCGGCGCACCCTACGCGCAAACGCCTGGCAATTCCAGTGCCAGGCCGTCGCGGTCAGCGGGCGAGGAGGGCGCTGACCTTGCCGCGCAGTTCCTCGATGCCGAAGGGCTTGGCGATCACGTCCTGGAGGGCGGCGCGGGCGGGGTCGGGGCGGATCGATTCGGCGTAGCCGGTGGCGAACAGCACGCGCAATGCCGGGTGCAGGGTGCAAGCCCGCGTCGCCAGTTCCTGGCCGTTCATCCCGGGCAGGCCGACATCGGTGAGCAGCAGGTCCACCGACTCGTGCTCCAGCAGTGCCAGGGCCTGTGCCGCGTCGCCGGCTTCCAGCGCCTCGTAGCCGAGCTCTTCCAGCACTTCCACGGTGAGCATGCGGACCACCTCGGCATCCTCCACCACCAGCACGCGCCCCAGGGGCGGGGTGCCCTGCCCGAGGGCATCGGCGTGACGTTCTTCTATGGGCAAGGAAACCTCCGACGGGTTCATGGCGGGCGCTTGCCGGCGCCGGGCTGGGCGATATAGCACGGTTGGCGCCGTGGCGCCCCCGTGTCCGCGCCGCATCGGTGCGCGGGGCACCCGGACAGTGCGTGACCGGGTACGGCAGTTTAGAAGAACACGGGCAGAAAAAATTCCCACAATTTATGTGAACCTTTCCCACGCTTAAGGTGCTCCAAGCGAAGCGATAATGCGGCACCCCATCGTCGCCCAGGATTCGATTGGTTAATGCAAAAACTCGCATTACCATGCCGGACCCGCATTTTTACCCTTCATATCGGTGATTTTCGGCGCTAAGCCAGGGAAGCCAGATGACCAATGATCTGACAGACGAGACGCGTTTCCGTCGCATCCTCGCGCGCAACGTTGCGTTGCCGCTGGGGGTGGGCGTCGCCGGGGCCGCCCTGTTCGTGGCCCTGATCTCCTACCTGCTCTATGTCCTCAGCTGGGTCGAGCACACCGACCAGGTGATCAGCAATGCCAACGATGGCCTGCGCCTGTCGGTCGACCAGGAATCCGGCATGCGCGGCTACCTGATCAGCGGCAATGCAGCCTTCCTGCAGCCTTACGAACAGGCGCGGCCGCGGATCAAGGCCGCCATGGAGGGCCTGCGCGAACTGGTGGCGGACAACCCCGCCCAGGTCGAGCGGGTGCGCGCCATCGAAGCCCTGCAGGCCGAGTGGGACCGCTTCGCCACCCAGATGATCAGCCGCAAGCAGAACGGCGAGAACGTCTCCGATACCGTCAGCGAGGGTCGTGGCAAGCAACTGGTAGACGCCATCCGCGAGCAGTACCGCACCTTCATCAACATGGAGCGGCAGCTGCGCCACGAGCGCAACGAAAAGGCCAACTCCACCGCCATCTTCACCATCAGCCTCTACCTGCTGTTCAGCCTGACCTTCGCGGGGGCGCTGGCGTACTTCGGGCGCCGTGAGCTGGTGGCGCTGTCCAGCACCTACGGCGAGTCCCTCGCCCAGCAGCGTGCCCACAGCGAGCACCTCACCCAGCAGCGCTGGCTGGGGGACGGCCAGGCGGCCCTCTCGGAGCGCCTGCTCGGCCAGCAATCGCTGCCGGTGATCGGGCGCAACGCCCTGGAATTCCTTGCCGCCTACCTGGGCATGGCCGTGGGCGCCCTGTACCTGCGGGAAGAGGGTGGCACCCTGCGGCGCGTTGCCAGCTACGGCCTGGAGCGCGACGACCAGGCGCCCGACCAGATCCTGCCGGGCGAAAGCCTGGTGGGGCAGGCGGCCCAGGAGAACCGCCTGATGGCCCTCGATGACCTGCCCGCCGGCTACCTCAAGGTCGCCACCAGCCTCGGCCAGACCGACGCCGAAGGCGTGCTGCTGGTGCCCACCCACAGCGACGGCGTGGTCAACGGCGTGCTGGAGCTGGGCTTCCTGCGGCGCCTCTCCGCCCGCGACCAGGCGCTGATGCCGCTGATCGCCGGCAACCTCGGTACCGCCATGGACGCATCCCGCTACCGCCAGCGCCTGCAGGAAGTGCTCGGCGAGACCCAGCAGCTCAACGAAGAGCTGCAGGTGCAGCAGGAAGAGCTGAAGACCGCCAACGAGGAACTGGAAGAACAGTCCCGCGTGCTGCGCGAGTCCCAGGCCAGCTTGGAGGCCCAGCAGGCCGAGCTGGAGCAGACCAACGAGCGCCTGGCCGAACAGGCCCAGGAGATGGCCGCCCAGCGCGATGACCTGGACGACAAGAACACCGCCCTGCAGCAGGCCCGCCTGGAGCTGGAGGCCCGTGCCGAAGAGCTGCAGCGCGCCAGCCGCTACAAGTCCGAGTTCCTCGCCAACATGTCCCACGAGCTGCGCACCCCGCTGAACAGCTCGCTGATCCTCGCCCGCCTGCTGGCCGACAACCCCGAGGGCAACCTCAACGACGAGCAGGTCAAGTTCGCCGAGTCCATCTATTCCGCCGGCAACGACCTGCTCAACCTGATCAACGACATCCTCGACATCTCCAAGGTCGAGGCCGGCAAGCTCGACCTGCGCGCCGAGAACGCCCCCGTGCGGCGCCTGGTGGAGGGCCTGCGCGAGCTGTTCACCCCGCTGGCCGAGCAGAAGGCCCTGGCCTTCAGCGTCGAGGTGGCCGACGACGTGCCCGACCAGCTCTGCACCGACCGGCAACGGGTGGAGCAGATCATCAAGAACCTGCTGTCCAACGCCATCAAGTTCACCGACCAGGGCGCCGTGTCCCTGCGGGTCGAGCGGGTTCCGGAGGGCATCGCCTTCGCCGTGCGCGACAGCGGCATCGGCATCCGCGCCGACCAGCTGGACCTGATCTTCGAGGCCTTCCGCCAGGCCGACGGCACCACCAACCGCCGCTACGGCGGCACCGGCCTCGGCCTGTCCATCTCCCGCGACCTGGCGCAGCTGCTTGGCGGCAGCATCCAGGCCAGCAGCGAGCCGGGCCGGGGCAGCCTGTTCACCCTGGTGCTGCCGGAACACTGGACGCCGGCCGACGAGCCCCCGGCGCCCTTGCCAGCGCCCAAACCCAGTGCGCCGACTCCGCCGCCCGCCCGCCCGGCCGTGGCTGCGACCCTGGCACCGGCCACCCACGCGCCGATCCCCACCTTCCCCGACGACCGTGACCAGGCCCCGTCGGATGAGCGCTGCGTACTGGTGATCGAGGACGAGCCCAAGTTCGCCCAGATCCTCTACGACCTGGCCCACGAACTGGGTTACCGCTGCCTGGTGGCCCACGGTGCCGATGAAGGCTTCCACCTCGCCGAGCGCCATGCACCGGACGCCATCCTGCTGGACATGCGCCTGCCCGATGAGCCGGGCCTCTCGGTGCTGCAGCGCCTCAAGGACACGCCCCGCACCCGCCACATTCCCGTGCATGTCATCTCGGTGGAGGACCTCAGCGAGGCCGCGTTGCACCTGGGCGCGGTGGGCTACGCGGTCAAGCCCACCACCCGCGAGCAGCTCAAGGACGTGTTCGCCCGCCTCGAAGCCAAGCTCACCCAGAAGGTCAAGCGCGTGCTGCTGGTGGAGGACGACGCCCTGCAGCGTGACAGCATCGCCCGGCTGATCGGTGACGACGACATCCAGATCACCGCCGTCGAGTTCGGCGAACAGGCCCTGGAACTGCTGCGCAGCACCCTGTTCGACTGCATGATCATCGACCTCAAGCTGCCCGACATGCAGGGCAACGAGCTGCTGCGGCGCATGGGCAGCGAGGACATCTGCTCCTTCCCGCCGGTGATCGTCTACACCGGGCGCAACCTCTCCCGGGACGAAGAGGCCGAGCTGCTCAAGTACTCCCGCTCCATCATCATCAAGGGCGCGCGCTCGCCGGAGCGCCTGCTGGACGAGGTCACCCTGTTCCTGCACAAGGTCGAGTCGGAACTCTCCAGCGAACGGCAGAAGATGCTCAAGACCGCCCGCAGCCGCGACCGTGTGTTCGAAGAGCGGCGGATCCTGCTGGTGGACGACGACGTGCGCAACATCTTCGCCCTCACCAGCGCCCTGGAACAGAAGGGCGCGCGGGTGGAAATCGCTCGCAACGGACGTGAGGCGCTGGACAAGCTCGAAGCCGTGGACGATATCGATCTGGTGCTGATGGACGTGATGATGCCGGAGATGGATGGCTACGAAGCCACCCGGCGCATCCGCCAGCAGCCGCGCTGGGCCAAGCTGCCGATCATCGCCGTCACCGCCAAGGCGATGAAGGACGACCAGGACCTGTGCATCCGCGCCGGCGCCAACGACTACCTGGCCAAACCCATCGACCTGGATCGCCTGTTCTCGCTGATCCGTGTCTGGCTACCGCGTCTGGAGCGCATCTAGATGGCCGACCGCACCCAGGAAATCGAGCTGCGCCTGCTCATCGAGGCGATCTACCTCAAGTACAGCTACGACTTCCGCGACTACTCGGGCGCTTCCCTCAAGCGCCGGGTGCTCTACGCCCTGCGGCAGTTCGACTGCGCCACCATCTCGGCCCTGCAGGAGCGCATCATCCACGACCCGCAGGCCTTCCACGAGCTGCTGCAGTACCTGACGATCCCGGTCAGCGAGATGTTCCGCGACCCCTCCTACTACCTCGCCCTGCGCCAGGAGGTGGTGCCCATCCTGCGCACCTACCCCTCGCTCAAGGTGTGGATCGCCGGCTGCAGCACCGGCGAGGAAGTGCACTCCATGGCCATCCTGCTGCACGAGGAAGGGCTGCTGGAGCGCACCCTGATCTACGCCACCGACATCAACCCGCGCTCCCTGGAGAAGGCCCGGCGCGGCATCTACGCCCTCGACGACATGCGCAAGTACAGCGAGAACTATCGCCTGGCCGGCGGCCAGGGCTCGCTGTCGGACTACTACACCGCCGCCTACGACGGCGCCCTGTTCGACAAGCTGCTGCGCGAGAACGTGACCTTCGCCGACCACAGCCTGGCCACCGACAGCGTGTTCTCCGAGACCCAGCTGATCTCCTGCCGCAACGTGCTCATCTACTTCAACAAGCAGCTGCAGGACCGCGCCCTCGGCCTGTTCCACGAATCCCTCTGCCACCGCGGCTTCCTCGGCCTGGGCAGCAAGGAGAGCCTCGACTTCTCCGCCTATGCCGGCCACTTCGAAGCCCTCAACCGCCCGGAACGGGTGTTCCGCAAGCTATGAACGGGCCCGAGCGCACGGCCGTTGTGGTGGGCGCTTCCGCCGGAGGGGTGGAGGCCCTGCTGCAGGTGTTCGCCGGGCTACCGGCGGGCTACCCGCTCACCCTGGCCTGCGTGCTGCACCTGCCCGAAGGGCGCGAGAGCCTGCTGGCCGACCTGTTCGCCCGGCGCCTGGCGGTGCGCGTGCGCGAGGCCCGGGACAAGGAGAGCCTGGCCCCCGGCACCCTTTACGTCGCCCCGCCGGGCTACCACCTGTCCATCGAACGCGACGCCAGCTTTTCCCTCAGCCGCGAGGAGCCGCTGCACTTCTCCCGGCCTTCCATCGACATCCTCTTCGAGTCCGCCGCTGACTGTTACGGCGAGCGTCTGGTGGGGGTGCTGCTGACCGGCGCCAACGAAGACGGTGCCCGCGGGCTGGCCTATATCCAGCAACAGGGCGGCCTCAGCGTCGTGCAGGACCCGCACGACGCCCAGGTGCCGACCATGCCCGAGGCCGCGCTGGCCACCCACCGTCCCGACCACATCCTCCCGTTGCGGGGCATCCGCGACCTCCTGGCACGACTGGACCCATCCCATGCCGAGTAATCCACCAAGCAAGCTGCTGATCGTCGACGACCTGCCGGAGAATCTGCTGGCCCTGGAAGCCCTGATCAAGGAGGCCGGCCGCGAGGTGCACCAGGCCGCCTCCGCCGACGAGGCCCTGGCCCTGCTGCTGGAGCACGAGTTCGCCCTGGCCATCCTCGACGTGCAGATGCCGGGCATGAACGGCTTCGAGCTGGCCGAGCTGATGCGCGGCACGGAGAAGACCAAGCACATCCCCATCGTCTTCGTCAGCGCCGCCGGCCGCGAGCTGAACTACGCGTTCAAGGGCTACGAGAGCGGCGCGGTGGACTTCCTCTACAAACCGCTGGACACCCACGCCGTGCGCAGCAAGGTGGCGGTGTTCGTCGAGCTGCACCGCCAGCGCAAGCTGATGGCCCAGCAGCTGGAAGCCCTGGAGGCGGCGCGCCGCGAGCAGGACACCCTGCTGGCCGAACTGCGCGCGACCCAGGCCGAGCTGCAGCGCGCGGTGCAGATGCGCGACGACTTCATGTCCATCGTCTCCCACGAGCTGCGCACCCCGCTCAACGGCCTGATGCTCGACACCCAGCTGCGCCAGAACCACCTGGCCAAGGGCAACATCGCGGTGTTCACCGAGGCCCGCCTGCGCACCCTGTTCGACCGGGACGAGCGGCAGATCCGCAGCCTGGTCCGGCTGATCGAGGACATGCTCGACGTCTCCCGCATCCGCACCGGCAAGCTCTCCATCCGCCCCGAGCCCTGCGAGCTGGGGCAGCTGGTGCGCCATGTGGCGGAGAACTTCGCCGCGCAGATGGAAGCCGCCGACTGCGCGCTGGACCTGCAGGTGGAGGACGGCGTGACCGGCGTGTGGGATGCCTTCCGCATCGAACAGGTGGTCAGCAACCTGTTCAGCAACGCCCTGCGCTACGGCACCGGCAACCCGGTGCAGGTGGTGGTGCGGCGTGACGGCGAGTGGGCGCGGGTGGAGGTGCGCGACCAGGGCATCGGCATTTGCGCCGAGGACCAGAAGCGCATCTTCCAGCAGTTCGAACGGGCCGGCGGCGCCGACAAGGTGGCGGGGCTGGGGCTGGGGTTGTTCATTTCCGAGCAGATCATGCTCGCCCACGGCGGCCGCATCGAGCTGTGCAGCACGCCGGGGGTGGGTTCCACCTTCAGCCTGCTGCTGCCGACTGCCTGAGGCGGTTCAGGCCGGCAGCGGCCGCGCCAGGGGCAGGTGCAGGGTCGCTACCAGGCCGCCTTCCGGCTTGTTGTGCAGGCTGGCGTTGCCGCCCAGGCGCTCCATGATCATCGCCACGATGGACAGGCCGAGGCCGGCGCCGTGGCTGTTGCCCTCGCTGTAGAAGCGCTGGAATACCCGCTCCAGCTTGTCCGGCTCGATGCCCGGGCCCTGGTCGTCCACGGCCAGCAGCAGTTCATCCCCTTCGCGCCGCAGCGACACCCGGATCAGCCCGCCGGGGGGCGAGTGGTTGACCGCGTTGGCCACCAGGTTCTGCACGGCGATGCCGATCACCCCGGCATCGCTGTCCAGGTGGTAGTCGCCGGGCTCGATCTCCATGGCCGGCTCCATGCCCTTGCCGATGATCCAGGGGGTCAGTTCGGCCAGGGTGTCGGTGACCACCTTGGCCAGGTCGATGGGGGTGCAGGGGCGCTGGGCCAGCAGCGGCTCGACCCGGGCCATGGTCAGCAGCTGGTTGACCACCCGGCTGAGCCGGTCCACCCCGCCGATGAGGAAGTCCAGCGCCTTGCGCCGGTCCTGTTCGTTCTCCGCCTGCAGGGCGTTCTGCGCGTGCAGCCGGAGGATGGCCAGCGGCGTGCGCATTTCGTGGGCGGCGTCGGCGATGAAGCGGTGTTCACGGCGCAGCAGCGCGTCGATCTGCCCGAGCAGGCGGTTCAGGGCTGCCTGCATGGGTTCCAGCTCCCGGGGCAGCGGCACCAGTTGCAGCGGTTCGAGGGATTCGGCGTGCCGTGCGCGGATCACCCGGGCCATGTTCTGCAGCGGCTTCAGGCCCCAGCCGATGGCCAGCCAGACCAGCAACGCCAGGGCCAGGCTGCCCACCAGGAAGGGCGCCAGGGTGTGGCGGACGATGCGCGAGACCAGGTCGCCGCGCACGTCATTGCGCTCGCCGACCCAGATCAGCACGTGCTGCTCCGGCACCGGCAGGAGGAAGCCGCGCCACTGGCGGCCGTCCAGGGTCAGGTTGCTGAAGCCCGGCTCGCGCAGCGGCTGGTCGAACTGCGGGGCGCTGGGGGTGCGCACCAGCACGTCGCCGTTCTCCCGCCACACCAGGAAGGCCAGCTTGCTCTCGTAGGGGTGGCCGACACGGTGCTTGCCGGCCTTGGCCAGGGCGTCGTTGTAGGCGGCGTAGAGGGCCTGCCGCTCGGGGTCGGCCAGCGGCATGCTCATCACCCCCTGCAGCAGGCGGGCGTTCTGCGCCAGGTGGGCGTCGTAGATCTCGGCGATCTCGTGGCTGCTGTCGTGGTGGTTGTACAGGGCGAGCAGGCCGGTGCCGAGCAGCAGCAGCGCCATGACCCGCCACAGCGTGCGCTGGCGCAGTGAACTCATGCCTGCCCTTCCACCAGGTAGCCGATGCCACGCACGGTGCGGATCAGCTCGCTGAAGAGCTTCTTGCGCAGGTGGTAGATGTGCACTTCCAGGGTGTTGCTCTCGGCCTCTTCCTCCCAGCCATAGAGCAGCTGGGTCAGGCGCTCGCGGGTGAAGACCTTGCCCGGCTGGGCCAGCAGTTCGTGCAGCAGCAGGTATTCCTTGGGCGTCAGCACCACGGTCTGGCCGTTGTAGGTGACCTGCTGGCTGGAGGGGTCGAGGGTGATCCCGGCGTGCTCGATCAGCACCGTGGCGCGGCCGGTGCTGCGGCGCAGCAGGGCGCGCAGCCGGGCCTTCAGTTCGTTGAGGTCGAAGGGCTTGACCAGGTAGTCGTCGGCGCCCGCGTCGAGGCCGGCGATGCGGTCCTCGGTGGCGTCGCGGGCGGTGAGGATGAGCACCGGCAGGGTGGCGCCGCCGCCGCGCAGGCGCTTGAGCAGCTCGATGCCGTCCAGGCGCGGCAGGCCGAGGTCGAGCACCACCAGGTCGAATTCCTCGGTCTGCAGGGCGTGCAGCGCGCTGGCGCCGTCCTGCAGCCAATCGATGGTGTAGCCCTCCTGGCGCAATCCGGTGCGCACCCCTTCGCCGAGGGCGGGGTCATCCTCTACCAGCAGCAGACGCATGCTCAGTCCTGTTTGTCCTTGATGTCCTTGAGTAAAGCATCGATCTCGGCGCGGCGGCCCTTGTCGGCCAGCTCGCGGCCGGGGCGCGGCGCGGCCTGCAGGGCTTTCTGCAGGGCAGCGCGGGCCTCGCTGTAGCGGCCCTGGCGTGCCAGGTGGTCGCCCCAGAAGTAGAGACTGTCGATGCCCTCGGGGTTGATTTGCAAGGCCTTGTTGAGCAGCGCCTCGGCCTTGTCGGCATCGCCGAAGCCGATGGGCCAGCCGGGCACGCGGTCATACAGGGCGGCGAGGCTGGTGTAGGCCGAGCCCTGCAGGGCATTGGGGTCCACGGCCAGGGCCTGTTCCAGGCTGGCGCGGGCGTCCTTCACCTTGCCGAGGGCGCCGAGTCCGCCCTGGGCGCCGGCCCAGCTGCTGGTGACGATGCCGTTCCAGATCCACGCTTCGGCGTCCTTGGGCTGCTCGCGGGTGAAGGCCTGGGTCTCCACCGCCAGCTTCTCGAAGGCGTTGGCGCGCTCTTTCTCGGGCAGGTTGTACTGGATCTCCGCCCAGCGCTGCTGGATGGTGGCCAGGCGCTGGGTGCTGGCGGGGTCGAGGGCCCAGGCCAGCGGGGTGGCCAGCAGCAGGCCGATCAGCATCAGGCGTTTCATTTCGCGTGTTCCTTGTGGTTGGCGTCGCTGTAGCGGCGGATCAGGGGAAGCTGCTTGCGCAGGGCACGGTCGACCAGGCCGGGCAGCATGCCGTTGAGGCGCACGAAGAGCTTCTCCGGCCAGCCCAGGTAGAGCTCGCTGCGGTTGTTCTGGATGGCCTGCAGCACCGCCGAGGCGACGTCGCGCGGGTCGTCCATGCCCACCTTCAGGGCATCGTTGAGGGCCACGGCGGCATCGCTGTTCATGCTGGTGCGGGTGGCGCGCGGGGCAACGTAGAGCACGTCCACCGGGGTGTCCGCCAGTTCCCGGCGCAGCGCTTCGGAGAAGCCGCGCAGGGCGAACTTGGTGGCGCAGTAGGTGGCGTAGCCGGGGTAGCCGATGGAGCCGTAGGTGGAGCCGACGTTCACCACCAGCGCCTGGCTCTGCTCGCGCAGCAGCGGCAGCATCTGCCGCGTGAGGTGCAGGGTGGCCTTGAGGTTGAGGTCGATCAGGTCGTCCAGGGCGGCTTCGTCGAGCTGGTCGAGCAGGGCGAAGCGGTTGATCCCGGCGGCGTTGATCAGCAGGTTGGCGCCGCCCATGGCGCGCGCCTTCTCGACGATCCGCTGGCGGGCCTCGGGCTCACGCAGGTCGGCGCCCAGCCAGCGCAGCTTGTTGGGGTAGCGCTTGAGCAGGTCGGCCAGCGCGTCGCTCTGACGACTGACCGCGATCACCAGGGCACCGGCGGCGCACAGTTGCTCGGCCAGCTGCAGACCGATGCCACCGCTGGCACCGGTCAGCACCACGCGGCACTCAGGCAAGCGCATGTCGCACCTCGTTCGGGCTCACCTGGGCACGCGGCAGGCCGAGGAACATGTCGGTGTAGAGGCGGTAGACCACCTTGGCGGCGTGGATCACGGCGTCCTGGTCTTCCGCGCGGTCCAGGCGGTTCATCAGGCTGCGGTAGGTGGCCATGTGGTCGATGTCCAGGGCGCCGTGGGAGCTGAGGTAGCTGAAGGCGGTGGGCGGCAGGCTCAGGCTCTCGCGGATGGTGCCGGCCGCCTGGGTGGCCAGGGCGATGCTGGTGCCTTCGAGGACGTTGACCATGCCGAACAGGCCCACCGGGTTGTCACGGGCGATCAGGTCGTAGAGGAAGGCCACCATCAGTTCGATGGACAGGGCCGGGCGGCTGTTGCGCACCTGCTCGGCGTCGCCGCCGCAGGCGGCGATGTCGTTGAGGATCCACTGCTCGTGGCCGTACTCCTCCTCGATGTATTCGCATACGGCACCGCGCAGCCATTCCAGGCGGCCCGGCAGCTTGGCGCCGCAGGCCATCATCAGCGGTACGGTGTGGCGCACGTGGTGGTAGGCCTGGGTGAGGAAGGCGACGTAGCCCTCCAGGCTGACGACGCCGGAGAGGGCGTCACGGATGACCGGGGCATTGAACAGGGCCTGGCGTTCCTGGGCGGTGGCGTCTTGCAGGGTGTCGAAGAAAGACATGGTGTCGAACCTCATTCGTTGACGAGTTCAAAAAGGGAATCGCGGTAGTGGGCGAGGATCTCGGCGCGGCGTGGGCGGCCGTTGGCGGTGAGCATCCCGTTGGCGGTGCTGAAGGGTTCCGGCAGGCGCTGCCAGCTGTGGATCCGGGCGTAGTCGGGGAGGGCGGCGTTGCTGCGCTGCACGGCCTGCTCCAGGGTGTCGTCGCTGGCCTTCGGGTCCAGCGGCCAGAGCAGCGCCAGGTTGTGGTCCAGGCCTTCGCCGTAGACGAATGCCTGGAGGATCACGCCGCCCTGGGTCAGCTCGGCCTCGATCCACTCGGGGTTCACGTTGCGGCCGAAGCTGGTGATGAACTGGTTCTTCTTGCGCCCGGCCAGGTACAGGTAGCCGTCTTCGTCGAAGCGGCCGAGGTCACCGGTGGGCCACCACTGGCCCTGGAACGGCGGCTCGCCCAGGTAGCCGAGCAGGGTGCTGCCGCTGACCAGCACTTCGCCGTCCTCGGCCAGCATCACCTGCACGTGGGGCAGCGGGCGGCCGACGCTGCCGGCACGGTGGGCTTCGGGGCGGTTCAGGCACACCACCGAGGCGCATTCGGAGAGGCCGTAGCCCTCGAACACCGGCAGCCCCACGGCCTCGGCACGCTCCAGCAGGCTCGGGGCGACCCGGGCACCGCCGACGGCGACGAAGCGCAGCGGGCCGACCTTCATCAGGCCGCGCTCGATGGCGGTGACCAGGCCCAGCAGCAGTTGCGGCACCAGGATCATGCTTTCCGCGCCGCTGAGGGCGATGCAGCCCAGCAGGCGCGTCCAGTCGACGCCGCTGGCGCCGTTGATGCCCATCTGTGGTTGCGGCAGCACGGTGAGGCTGGCCCCGGCGATCAGCGCCGCGTAGAGCCCGAGGTTTTCCAGCAGCACCGCCAGGGGCAGCACCGCCAGGTACTTGCCCGGCTCGGTGGAGCGGCTGGCCTGCTCCAGCTGATGGGCCACCCGCAGCATGGCTTCGGCCGAGAGGCACACGCCCTTGGGCGAGCCGGTGCTGCCGGAGGTGTAGGTGATCTTCGCGGTGCCGGCCGGCAACTGGCTGGCGCCCGCAACCGGGCGGTGCCAGAACGGCTGGCCCCAGGTGAAGCCGGCGCTGCGCAGCTCGTCGCTCAGATCGTCACCGGCGAGCACCAGGCTGGCCTGGCTCTGGGCGAGGCAGTGGGCACGCTGGGTGGCGCTGAAGAAGGGCGGCAGGATCACGCAGGGACGCTCGGCGAACAGCGCCGCCAGGTCCCAGAACAGCGCTTCGGGGCCGTTATCCAGGGCGAAGGCGAAGACACCAGCGGGCTGCTCGTGCAGCAGTGCGACGCGGCTGTCCACTTCGTCCAGCAACTGGGCGTAGCTGTAGCTGCGCTTGATGCCGCGCACTGCCACCTGGTGCGCCCGCTCGTGGGCGTGCTGGCTCAGGAGGTCGTGGAACTGTCGGACTTCAGGCTGCATGGCCGGCCTCCGCGAGGAGCAGGGGAAACCCCAGGCGCTGGAACACCCCCTGGCGCTCCAGTTCGTCGTGGCCGTAGCGGATGTCGCCGGCATAGACGCGGGGCTGCAGGGCGTAGTAGCTGCCCCAGGCAGCTCCGTCATCGCCCAGCCGTTCGGGGTCGGCTTCGGCCAGTTGCACCGGCTCCAGACCGAGGCGGCGGAAGCTGTTGATCAGCCCGGCGGCCCCGGTGAAGGAGACCCAGCGCAGGTCGCGTGCGGCCAGCAGCCAGGTGACGGCGATGATGATCAGGCGGGCGTTACCGGCGTTGAGCGAGCTGAGGTTGCCCACCTCCACCAGTTCGACGCGGTCGATCGGGCGGCCGACGGCCTGGGCCACGGATTGCTCCAGGGACGCATCCAGGTAGCGCTCGAGAAACAGCGGCCCGCTGGCGGCGACGCGCATGCCGGCCACGGCGGTCAGTTGGCCGGCGCCGTCACGCAGGGCCAGCAGCTCGGGCAGGAAGTGCTGCACGTCGGCATCGTGGGCCTGCTCGAAGCGGTCGTGGACGAAGGCTTCCAGTTCGGCACGGGCCGGGTCGCCGGCCTGGTGCAGGGTCAGGCTGTAGCGGCGCTCGCCCAGCCCGAAGTGAAGGGGGAACAGGGCATTCCATTCCAGCTCAGTCATGTGGCGCACCCATCGGTTCGTTGGATGGTGCGCAGTATCGGCAGGGATTCTGAAGGCAGTCTTAAGGTGGCTTAAGGCTGGAAGAGGTTTTTTCGAGGGCGGGGAATGGGTTGCCGGGCCAAAACGCAGACAACAAAAAACCGGCGCTAGGGCCGGTTTTCCGTGTGTTCCTGATGATGCCTGGCACCACCTGGAACTGAATGGTGGTGCCCAGGGACGGAATCGAACCGCCGACACGGGGATTTTCAATCCCCTGCTCTACCAACTGAGCTACCTGGGCAACGGGGCGCTATTAAACGGATTTCGAAGGGGGGAGTCAAGCGTGTCCTGAAAAATTTTTTCAGCCTTTACGGGCGCTTACGCGCTCGGGGGGACATAGCCCTCGGCCTGGGCGTATTCCTCGCCGGAGAGGAACTTGTCCATTTCGGCCTGGAGGAACTTGCGATCCTCGGCATTCATCATGTTCAGGCGACGCTCGTTGATCAGCATGGTCTGGTGCTTCTGCCACTCTTCCCAGGCTTTCTTCGAGACGTTGTTGAAGATGTCTTCGCCCTTGGCGCCGGGGTAGGGCGGTTTGTCGAGGCCGGGCAGTTCCTCGTGGTACTTGCGGCACTGGACGGTACGGGTCATGGCGAATCTCCTGCATTCAATACGTCGGCGGCGCGCTTGAGCAGCTTCTTGACCGGAGCGGCCAGGCCCAGGCGCGGCGGGGTGGCGAGGTTATACCAGAGCCAGTCGGCATCGGCCATTTCGCGGTGGCTGCCCTCGACGGGCACCAGCCAGGGTTCGATGGCGAGCTGGAAGTGGCTGAAGGTGTGGGTCAGGCCGGGCAGTTCGCGGGCCTGGCCGAGCTGCAGGGCGTGCTGCGTGGCCAGGGGGGCGAGGGCGTCGAGGTCGTCCAGCTCGGGCAGGCTCCACAGGCCGCCCCAGAGGCCGCTGGAGGGGCGCCGGTAGAGCAGGATGGCGCCCTCCTGGTTGGCCAGGATCGGCATCAGGGTGCGCTTCTGCGGCAGGGCCTTGCGCGGCTTGGGCACCGGGTAGCGGATCTCCAGCCCCAGCAGGTGGGCCTGGCAGCCTTCGCGCAGGGGGCAGAGCAGGCAGCTGGGCTTGCTGCGGGTGCAGAGGGTGGCGCCCAGGTCCATCATCGCCTGGGTGTAGTGGTTGACCCGTTCGTGGGGGGTGAAGCGCTCGGCGACGGCCCACAGCTGCCTGGCCACCTTGGGTTCGCCGGGGTAGCCCTCCTGGGCGACGTAGCGGGCCAGGACGCGCTTGACGTTGCCGTCGAGGATCGGGGCGCGCAGGCCCATGGACAGGCTGGCGATGGCGCCGGCGGTGGAGCGGCCGATGCCGGGCAGCTCGGCGAGCTGTTCGACGTCGCGGGGGAATTCGCCGCCGTGGCGCTCCATGACGATCTTCGCGGTCTTCTGCAGGTTGCGTGCGCGGGTGTAGTAGCCGAGCCCGGTCCACAGGTGCAGCACTTCGTCCTCGGGCGCCTCGGCCAGGTCGCGCACGGTGGGCAGGGCGGCCATGAAGCGGTCGAAGTAGCCGAGCACGGTGCTGACCTGGGTCTGCTGCAGCATGATTTCCGAGACCCACACCCGGTACGGGGTGATGCCCTGTTGCCAGGGCAGGTCGTGGCGGCCGTGGAGGTCGTACCAGGCGAGTACGGCGCTGGAGAACTGCTCGGGTGTCATCGCTTGAACAGCCCCTTCAGTGCGTCCTTGAGTTCCGGGCTGACCTTGTCACCGAGCTTTTCTTCGAGCTTCTCGCTGAGCTTGTCGCCGGCCAGCTTGGCGGCGATCTTGCCCATGCCGTCCTTGTCCAGGCGGCAGGCCTTGGCGCCGATCTCCAGCGGGCCACGGCAGTGCAGCGGCCATTCCAGTCCGACGTAGCGCTGGTTGACCTGGCAGGCCGGGTCGGCCATGGCGCTCTTGTCGCCTTCGATGACGATGCCGGCGCGGTAGTCCATGCCCAGCACGCGCAGGTCGACGTCGCCGTTGCCGTTGAGGGTCAGGCCGGGGATGCGCGCCTTGAGGTCGGGGTTGCTGGCCACGCCATTGGTGAAGGTGAGGCTGCCGCGCAGTTCCTGGAAGGGGGTTTCCTTGCCTTCGTAGCTGGTGGTGAGGGTCTTGCGGTTGAGCAGGGCGATGCCTTGGCAGAGCTGTTGCTCCAGGTTGGCGTCGAGCAGGGCGCCGTCGTTGAGGACGAAGCTGGCGGTGCCGTTGAGGGCGTCGATCCAGGCCTTTTCGCTGTTGCCACGGGTGCGCAGGTCGGCGTTGAGGTCCAGGGCGCCGCGAACCGGCGGTTTCTGATCGAGGGCCTTGAGGATCTTCTCCACCGGCACGTGGCTGATGCGTTTGCGGGCGCTGAGCTGGGGCACGTCGCTGCGCACGTCGAGCTGGGCGCTGGCGTCGAATTCACCGCCATAGAGGCCGCCGCGCAGCTGCTCCAGGGTGATCTGGCCGGCCTTGCCACGGGCCTTGAGGCGGGCGTCGGTGATCGGCAGCTTGTCCAGCGTCAGCTGGCCGAAGGCCAGGTCGGCTTCCAGGTCGAGCTTGCGCAGGCTGTCGAGGGGCAGCAGCGGGGCTTCGCTCCAGGCCTGCTGGGTGGGCTTCTCGGGCAGCGGGGTGGTGCCCTGGCCGGCGCTGGCAACGGTGCCCTGGATTTCGGCCTGGCGGGCGCTGGCGTCGTCCTTCTTCTTCGGCGGCAGGTAGCGGTCGAGGTCGAGCTTGTCAGCCTTGAGCTGGGCGCGCAGGGCCTGGCGCTCGATGTCGGCCACGGCCAGGCGGCCGTTGAAGCTGCTGTCGTCGAGCTTGAGGGTCAGCTGTTCCAGGGCGAGGTCGCTGGGGCTGCCCTTGAGCTGGGTGGCCAGTTCGAAGCGCTTGAGGGTGTTGGCGTCCTGCATGGCCGGCAGTTCGACGCCGAGGCCGGTGAGGAATTCGCGCAGGTCGAGCTGGGCGATGGACAGGCCGCCTTCCAGGCGCGGGGTCTTGTCCAGGTCGTGGACCTTCAGTTCACCCAGTGCGCGCAGCTGGTTGGCGGAGAGCTTGAGGCTGTTCCACTCGGCGATGTTGGCGCCGAGGTCGGCCAGCAGCTGGCCCTGGGCGCTGAAGGTGAGGGTCTTGCCCTTGAACGGCTCGCCCGAGGCTTCGCCGCCGAGCTTGGCGTCTTCCAGCTGGTAGCGCTTGAGGGCGCGGTCGAAGCGCAGGCTGGCGGTGAGTTCGGTCTTGGCGCGCAGCACCGGCTTGTTGGTGCCGAAGAAGGCGCTGAGCTTGAAGGGGATGGCGGCGCCTTCGCGGATGGCGCCGGTGGTCAGTTCGATGCCTTCGGCGCTGTACTGCTGGCCGGTCTTGGCGTCGGTGTAGTCCACGCGGGCGTTGTTGACGGTGAGGCTGTCGATGTCCAGCTTCAGCGGCCGTTCGTTGCCGGCGGGCTTGGGCTGTTCCGCCGGTGCGGGGGTGCCTTCGGCGGCGGGGGCCGGCGTGCTGGCGGCCTGGGCCGGGCGGCCGATGTCTTCCCAGTTGCCACGGCCCTTCTCGTCACGGGCCAGGGTCAGGTCGAGGCCTTCGACGCGGATGTCGCTCATCTGCACTTCCTTGCGCAGCAACGGCATGACGCGCACGGAGAGGCCGAGCAGGGCCAGGTTGGCGAAGGGCTTATCGGGGCTGGCGGCGCTGGCCAGGGTGGTGTCGTGCAGTTCCAGGCCGAGCCAGGGGAACAGGCTCCAGCCGATGTCGCCCTTCAGGTCCAGCTCGAGGTTGGCCTTGTCGCGGGCGATCTGGCGGATTTCATCCTTGTAGTCGTTGGGATCGAACAGGTGGGTCAGGGCGAAGCCCAGGGCCACGATGATCAGCAACAGCCCGAGGAGCAGCAGGCCCAGGAGTTTGCCGATGGATTTCATGGACGAGTCCTTGTGATGAGTGCCGGAGGAAGGGCGCGAGTATAGCGCCAGCGGTTGTGCTGTTTGATGGCCAAACGCGGCGGCGGTTCACCGGGCTGGCGCCTGCGGCCCGTCTGACTGGCGCGTGCCGTCGCGTGACGGGGGCGGCGGCTGGTCTAGGCTGCGCTGCACAACGACAAGAACGGGAGATGCGCCATGAACGTGGCGGTGCTGGCCTTTCCGCTGTACATCCTGCTGATCCTGCTGGAGCTGGCCTACGAGCGGCACAGCGGGCGCTCCACCTACCGCCTGGCCGACGCGGCCACCAGCGTCAACACCGCCGTGCTGCGGGTGGTGCTGGAGGGGCCGCTGCGCCTGTTGCTGGTGCTGCCCTACGCCTGGCTCTACGAGCACGCGCGCCTGCTGGAGCTGGACCCGACTTCGCCCTGGGTGTGGCTGGGGGGCTTCGTGGCGGTGGACTTCTGCTTCTACTGGGCGCATCGCACCCTGCACCGCTACAACCTGCTGTGGGGCGCGCACCAGCCGCACCATTCCAGCGAGGACTTCAACCTGTCGACGGCGCTGCGCAAGGGCGCGTTCCAGACCGCCTTCGACTGGCCCTTCTACCTGCCCCTGGCACTGCTGGGGCTGCCGTTGCCGCTGTTCCTGGTGCTGCTCGGGGTGCAGCTGGCCTACCAGTTCTGGATCCACAGCCAGCACATCGGTCGCCTCGGCTGGCTGGAGAAGGTGCTGGTGACGCCGTCCCTGCACCGGGTGCACCACGGGCAGAACCCGCGCTACATCGATCGCAACCACGGTGGGGTGTTCATCTTCTGGGACCGCCTGTTCGGCACCTGGCAGGAGGAGGACGAGCCGGTGGTGTACGGGGTGACCACGCCGGTGCGCACCTTCGACCCGCTGCGCCTGCAGTTTAGCTGGTGGCGCCTGCTGTGGGCCGATGCGCGGGCGACCCGCTCCTGGTGGGACAAGCTGCGGCTGTGGTGGATGCCCACCGGCTGGCGCCCGGCGGACGTGCGCCAGCATCCCTGGCCGTCGATGGACGGGCCCCGTCATGAGCCGCGCCACGGGGCGAGCCTGACGGGTTATGCGCTGGCGCAGTTCCTGGTGATCAACCTGCTGGCGCTGGCGTTTCTGCTCAGTGTGCGCCAGGCCCTGGCCTGGGAACCCTGGCTGCTGGTGCTGGCGATCCTCTGGGGCTGCGTGAGCTTGGGGCTGCTGTTCGACGGGCAACGCCTGGCCCCCCGGCTGGAGGGCGCGCGGCAGCTGGGGCTGGCCGTGCTGGCGATGGGCTGGGCGCTGTGGGCGGGCGGCCCGGCCTGGGTCGGCTGGGCGCTGGCGGGGTTCCACCTGGCCAGCCTGCTCTGGCTCGGCTGGCTGCTGCGGGAGCGCCCGTCGGGGGTGCCGGCCTAGCAGGCCGGGTCGAGGGGCAGGTGCAGCCGGGCGGCCAGGGCCTGGGCTTCCAGATGGTCCTGGGGGCCCTGTAGGCGCAGTTCGCAGCCGGCCTCGCGGGCCAGGCGGGTGGCCTCGTCCAGCAGGCGGCGGGCTACGCCCCGGCGACGGGTGACGCTGCGCACGCACAGGTGGGAGAGCCGCCAGGCGTCACGTTCGCAGCGCAGCAGGGCGGCGCCCAGCAGGCGGTCGTTGAAGCGGCCGGTCAGCAGCCGGCCCTCCGCCAGGCCTTGCGCCACCAGGTCCCCGGCGTCGGCATAGGGCGGCAGCAGCCAGGCCGGGGCGTCGGCATAGATGCGGCCCAGGTCGGTGCGGTCCTGCTCGCTGAGCTGGGTGGGGCGTTCGACGATGACAGGCATGGGTGTCCTTGTTGAGGCCAGGGGGTGGGGTCCGGATAATACGCGCCGCAGGCCGAATCATCGTGGGATTGTTTCGCCTGCTAGTGTGAGTTTGTGGGCGGTGCGTGGGGAGACTGTGCGCACTGCCCGACCCACCTGCGTGCATATCAAAAAAACAGGATAACGACACAATGAGCAGTACCCTGAGCTTGGGCGGCGATGCCGTCCGGCCCGCGTTCCTTTCCAAGGAACGCACCATCGCCCGACCGGGCTTCAACCGCTGGCTGGTGCCGCCGGCGGCCCTGGCCATCCACCTCTGCATCGGCATGGCCTATGGCTTCTCGGTGTTCTGGCTGCCGCTGTCCAAGGCCATCGGCATCACTGCGCCGGTGGCCTGCTCCCCGGAGATGAGCTTCATCGCCCAGGTGTTCTCCAGCAACTGTGACTGGCCGATCTCCATGCTGGGCTGGATCTACACCCTGTTCTTCATCTTCCTCGGCTGCTCGGCCGCCATCTGGGGTGGCTGGCTGGAACACGCCGGCCCGCGCAAGGCCGGCCTGGTGTCGGCCTTCTGCTGGTGCGGTGGTCTGCTGATCTCGGCCTTCGGCGTCTACATCCACCAGATCTGGCTGATGTGGGTCGGCCTGGGGGTGATCGGCGGCATCGGCCTGGGCCTGGGCTATATCTCGCCCGTTTCGACCCTGATCAAGTGGTTCCCGGACAAGCGCGGCATGGCGACCGGCATGGCCATCATGGGCTTCGGTGGCGGTGCCATGGTCGGCGCGCCGCTGGCAGCCGAGCTGATGAACCACTTCGCCAGCGCTGAAAGCGTCGGTGTGTGGCAGAGCTTCGTGGTGATGGCAGTGGTCTATTTCATCTTCATGGTGGGCGGCGCCCTGGCGTACCGCGTGCCGCCGACCGGCTGGAAGCCCGAGGGCTGGACCGCGCCGGTTAAGAAGGCCAACAACGCGATGATCACCAAGGGCCACGTCCACGTGAACACCGCGTGGAAGACCCCGCAGTTCTGGCTGGTCTGGGCCGTGCTGTGCCTGAACGTCTCCGCCGGCATCGGCATCATCGGCATGGCCTCGCCCCTGCTGCAGGAAGTTTTCGGCGGCAAGCTGATCGGCAACCACCTGAGCTTCAACCAGCTGGACGCCGCGCAGCTGGCGCAGATCGCCGCCATCGCGGCCGGCTTCACCGGCCTGCTGAGCCTGTTCAACATCGGTGGCCGCTTCTTCTGGGCGTCCTTCTCCGACCTGATCGGCCGCAAGGCGACCTACTTCGTGTTCTTCGCCCTGGGCTTCCTGCTCTACGCGCTGGTGCCCTGGACCGGTCACCTGGGCAGCGTGGCGTTCTTCGTCTTCTGCTTCTGCCTGATCCTGTCCATGTACGGCGGCGGCTTCGCCACCGTGCCGGCCTACCTGGCGGACCTGTTCGGCACCCAGATGGTCGGTGCCATCCACGGCCGCCTGCTGACGGCCTGGGCCTTCGCCGGCATCCTCGGCCCGGTGCTGGTGAACTACATCCGCGAGTACCAGCTGAGCGTGGGTGTCGAGCGCGCTGCCGCGTACGACATCACCCTGTACATCCTCGCCGGCCTGCTGGTGCTGGGCTTCCTGTGCAACCTGCTGGTACGCCCGGTTGCGCCGAAGTACTTCATGACCGACGCCGAGCTGGCCGCCGAGCGCGCCATCGGCCATGACGCCAGCCAGAGCACCCAGGTGCTGGAGTGGTCGGCCGACCCGTCCAGCCGCCCGCTGGTGATCGCCGCCTGGCTGGCCGTCGGCCTGCCGCTGGCCTGGGGTGTTTGGATCACCCTGCAGAAGACCGCCGCGCTGTTCGGCTGATCGTCCCTGCACCGGGCGATGTCGGCGTCTTGCCGGCATCGCCCGGCTTCCTCCGCCGATCGGCTTCAAGCCTGTGGAAAACTCGGCCTATAATGTCGCCCCTTTCGCCCAATGATTTTGCGGAGTTGGTGATGGCCGAACGTAAGGCATCCGTTGAGCGCAACACCCTGGAGACCCAGGTCAAGGTCTCGATCAACCTGGACGGCACTGGCAAGGCCCGCTTCGACATCGGCGTGCCCTTCCTCGAGCACATGCTCGACCAGATCGCCCGCCATGGCCTGATCGACCTCGACATCGAGTGCAAGGGTGATCTGCACATCGACGACCACCACACCGTGGAAGACGTCGGCATCACCGTCGGCCAGGCCTTCGCCCAGGCCATTGGCGACAAGAAGGGCATCGTCCGCTATGGCCATGCCTATGTCCCGCTGGACGAGGCGCTGTCCCGCGTGGTGATCGACTTCTCCGGCCGCCCCGGCCTTCAGATGCACGTCCCCTTCACCCGCGCCACCGTCGGCGGTTTCGACGTGGACCTGTTCCAGGAGTTCTTCCAGGGCTTCGTCAACCACGCCCTGGTGACCCTGCACATCGACACCCTGCGTGGCCACAACACCCACCACCAGATCGAGACCGTCTTCAAGGCCTTCGGCCGCGCCCTGCGCATGGCCATCGAGCTTGACCCGCGCATGGCCGGCCAGATGCCGTCCACCAAGGGCGTGCTCTGATGCAGACCGTCGCAGTCATCGATTACGGCATGGGCAACCTGCACTCGGTTGCCAAGGCCCTGGAGCACGTTGGCGCCGGCCGTGTGCTGGTCACCAGTGACGCCAGCGTGATCCGCGAGGCGGACCGCGTGGTGTTCCCCGGCGTGGGTGCGATCCGCGATTGCATGGCCGAGATCCGCCGCCTGGGCTTCGACAACCTGGTGGCCGAGGTCAGCAAGGACCGCCCGTTCCTCGGCATCTGCGTCGGCATGCAGGCGCTGCTGGAGCACAGCGAGGAGAACGACGGCGTCGACTGCATCGGCCTGTTCCCGGGCCAGGTGCGCTTCTTCGGCAAGGACCTGGCCGAGGCCGGCGAGCCGCTGAAGGTGCCGCACATGGGCTGGAACGAGGTGCAGCAGAGCGTGGCCCACCCGCTCTGGCACAACATCCCGGACCTGGCGCGCTTCTATTTCGTGCACAGCTACTACATCGAGGCCGGCAACCCCAAGCAGGTGGTCGGTCGCGGCCACTACGGCAAGGACTTCGCCGCCGCGCTGGCCGAGGGCTCGCGCTTCGCCGTGCAGTTCCACCCGGAGAAGAGCCACACCCACGGCCTGCAGTTGCTGCAGAACTTCGCCGCCTGGGACGGCCGCTGGTAAACCCATGAGCCGCGGGAAGAAGGCCCCCAGCCTGCAACTCGACGCGACCCAGACCCAGGACGCCGTGCTGGCCATCAAGCGTTTCATGGCCGACCGCTTCGAACTGGAGCTGGGTTCCTTCGAGGCCGAGGAAGTCCTGGACTTCTTCGCCCGCGAATTCGCTCCGCATTTCTACAACAAGGCGATCTCCGACGTGCAGGCGCACCTGAAAGACAGGTTCGACAGCATCGAGAGCGACTTGTGGGCGCTCGAGAAAGCCTGAGCGCACCGCCGACCCCACTGACTTCGAACAGGTTGAACCGATGCTGATTATCCCCGCTATCGATCTGAAGGACGGTGCCTGCGTGCGCCTGCGCCAGGGCCGCATGGAAGACTCCACGGTGTTCTCCGACGACCCGGTGAGCATGGCCGCCAAGTGGGTGGACGGTGGCTGCCGCCGCCTGCACCTGGTGGACCTCAACGGCGCCTTCGAAGGCAAGCCGGTGAACGGCGAGGTGGTCACCGCCATTGCCAAGCGCTACCCGAACCTGCCGATCCAGATCGGCGGCGGCATCCGCTCCCTGGAAACCATCGAGCACTACGTCAAGGCCGGCGTCAGCTACGTGATCATCGGCACCAAGGCGGTGAAGGAGCCCGAGTTCGTCACCGAGGCCTGCAAGGCCTTCCCCGGCAAGGTCATCGTCGGCCTGGACGCCAAGGACGGGTTCGTCGCCACCGACGGCTGGGCCGAGGTGAGCAGCGTGCAGGCCGTGGACCTGGCCCGCCGCTTCGAGGCCGATGGCGTCTCCGCCATCGTCTACACCGACATCGCCAAGGACGGGATGATGCAGGGCTGCAACGTCGAGGCCACGGCGGCCCTGGCCGCTGCCAGCCGCATCCCGGTGATCGCCTCCGGCGGCATCCACAACCTGGGCGACATCGAGAAGCTGCTGGCCGCCAAGGCCCCCGGCATCATCGGTGCCATCACCGGTCGCGCCATCTACGAAGGCACCCTGGACGTCGCCGAGGCCCAGGCCTTCTGCGACAGCTACAAGGGTTAATCACGCGCAACGGTGCGCGCGGCGCAGCCGGCACCAGAGGATTCCAGTATGGCTTTGGCTAAACGCATCATCCCCTGCCTCGACGTGGACAACGGCCGCGTGGTGAAGGGCGTCAAGTTCGAGAACATCCGCGACGCCGGCGACCCGGTGGAGATCGCCCGCCGCTACGACGAGCAGGGGGCTGACGAGATCACCTTCCTCGACATCACCGCCAGCGTCGACGGCCGCGACACCACGCTGCACACCGTCGAGCGCATGGCCAGCCAGGTGTTCATCCCGCTCACCGTGGGCGGTGGCGTGCGCACCGTGCAGGACATCCGCAACCTGCTCAACGCCGGTGCCGACAAGGTCTCCATCAACACCGCTGCGGTGTTCAACCCCGAGTTCGTCGGCGAGGCGGCCTCGCGTTTCGGCTCCCAGTGCATCGTGGTCGCCATCGACGCCAAGCGGGTCTCCGCACCGGGCGAGACGCCGCGCTGGGAAATCTTCACCCACGGCGGTCGCAAGCCCACCGGGCTGGATGCAGTGGCCTGGGCGGCGAAGATGGAAGAGCTGGGTGCCGGGGAAATCCTCCTGACCAGCATGGACCAGGATGGCGTGAAGAGCGGTTACGACCTGGGCGTTACCCGCGCCATCAGCGAGCGTGTGCGCATCCCGGTGATCGCCTCCGGTGGCGTCGGCAATCTCGAGCACCTGGCCGCCGGCATCCTCGACGGCAAGGCCGATGCAGTGCTGGCCGCGAGCATTTTCCATTTCGGCGAATACACTGTTCCGGAGGCGAAGGCCTACTTGGCCAGCCGGGGCATCGTGGTGCGCTGAGCACGATTCTTGCCTTCATTTATGCTTTGGCTGCAACCGTGATCCGGTTCGCAGCCTGGGCAGCCGAGGCCGATACCCTGTACCCGGGGTCAGGCCCGTTGGTTTTACCCATCCTCCTTACAAGGTAGTTGCATATGTCGAAACGCCTCCTGCTCGCCCTGGCGAGCACTCTCCTGGTGCTCGCCGGGACCGTTCGCGCCGAAGTGGACGAGAACTACACCGTGGTGCTCCTGACGGAGAACTTCCCGCCGTACAACATGGCGATCAATGGGAAGAACTTCGCCCAGGAAGACAACATCGACGGGATCGCTGTCGACATCGTGCAGGCAATGTTCAAGCGCGCCGGGGTCAAGTACACCATGACCCTGCGCTTCCCCTGGGACCGCATCTACAAGCTGGCGCAGGAGAAGCCCGACTACGGCATCTTCGTCACCGCCCGCCTGCCGGAGCGCGAGGCCTCCTTCAAGTGGGTCGGCCCCATCGGCCCGGACGACTGGGTCCTGCTGGCCCGTGGTGACAGCACCATCAGCGTCAGCAGCCTGGACCAGGCCAAGCAGTACAAGGTGGGCGCCTACAAGGGCGATGCCATCCACCAGGCCCTGACCGAGAAGGGCATCGAGGCGCAGGCCTCCCTGCGTGACCAGGAAAACGCCAAGAAGCTGGAGAAGGGCCAGATCGACCTCTGGGCCACCGGCGATCCCGCTGGCCGCTACCTGGCCAAGCAGGAAGGCATCACCGGTCTGAAGACCGTGCTGCGCTTCAACCAGACCCCGCTGTACCTGGCGCTGAACAAGAACGTGCCGGACGAGGTGGTCAAGAAGCTTCAGGACGCCCTGGAGCAGTTGCGCAGCGAAGGCTTCGTGGACAAGACCATCAACAGCTACCTGTAAGAACCTCGCGACCGGCCCAACAGCCGGTCGCTTGCCATTGGATGGCGGGACGGGCTGAGTGAACGTCTGTGGGACCGTGCCCACGCAGGGATGCCGCTGGCCATAATCACAACACCAACGCGAGCGGTAGAACGATGCACAAGCTATTCAGACCTCTTCTGGCCCTGGGCCTGATCACCCTCTCCCTGGCGGCTCGCGCCGAGCTTCCGGCCGACTACAAGGTGGTCCTGCTCACCGAGAACTTCCCGCCCTTCAACATGGCGGTCGATGACAAGAACTTCGCCCGTGACGACGGCATCGATGGCATCAGCACCGATATCGTCCGCGAGATGTTCAAGCGCGCCGGCATCTCCTACAGCCTGACCCTGCGCTTCCCCTGGGACCGCCTCTATCGCCTGACCCAGGAGAAGCCCAACTACGGCCTGTTCTCCACCACCTACACCGAAGAGCGCAAGCCGCAGTTCAAGTGGGTCGGCCCGCTGGCCAAGAGTGGCTGGGTGCTGCTGGCCGCGCCGGGCAGCACGCTGAGCGTGAAGGACCTCAAGAGCGCCGGGCAGTACCGCATCGGTGCCTACAAGAACGACGCCGTCAGCCAGTACCTGGAGACCCAGGGCCTGAGCCCGCAGAACGCCCTGCGTGACCAGGAGAACGTGAAGAAGCTGGAGAAGGGGCAGATCGACCTGTGGGCGACCACCGACCCGGTGGGACGCTACCTGGCCAAGCAGGAAGGCGTGACCGGGCTGCAGACCGTGCTGCGCTTCAACGAGGTCGAGCTGTACCTGGCCTTCAACAAGGACACCCCCGACGAGGTGATCGAGCGACTGCAGAAGGCCCTGGACCAGATGCGCGCCGAAGGCTTCGTCGAGGAAGCGACCAAGAACTACCTCTGAGTAGCACCTCCCAGCCGGCGCGCCGTAATGGTGCGCCGGCTTCGCCTTACTTCAGTCCGTAGCGATAGATGCGCCGGTCGTTGCTGTCGTACCAGTTGCCCTTGGCCCAGAACACCTGGTCCTGATTGCGGTCCAGCCCGAGCACGCCCAGGTAGCCGGCGATGGCCAGGCGCGACCAGGAGCGGCCGCCGTCGCGGGAATAGAACACCGCATCCGCTGAAATACGCGCCGACTCGCCATCCTCCGTGGGGTACAGCCACTGGGGCACTTCGTAGCGGCTGTCGGTGTTGGCCAGCAGCACGCCGTTACCCGCCAGGAACCCCCGCAGCCCGCTGGACGCCGGGAGCGGCCAGAAGGGTGTGGGCAACGTGCCGTTGACCTGCCAGGTGCCGCTGTCCCGCTGCCACTCGGCCACCTCCGTGGCCCGTTCGCCCTCCCGGCTGATCACGCCGTACACCTGGCCCTGGCCGGTGCCCACCAGCTCTTCCACCAGCACGCCGGTGTCCCGCCGCAGCGGGCCGATGCGCCATTGCCCGCCTTCGCGGACCAGCTCCGCGCGGGTGGTGACGAACAGCGGGGTGTCGAGGTAGCGCCCGCCGGGCTTGCCATAGAGGAAGGACTGCCCGATCCACAGCGCCGCGTGGTCGTCGTCGTACTGCCAGACGTGCGGGGTGATGGTGCCGAAGGTCCCGGCGCTGTCGCCCCACTCGGCGTCGGCGGGCGCGCGTTTGCGGATCTCGTCCAGGCCTACCAGCAGGTTCTCCGAAGCGGCCAGGGCCTGGCGGGTGTGCCCGCGATCGGGGGAGTAGTAGAGGCCGGCACGGTTGTCGGCGACGGTGTCGGGCTCGTAGTCGTACGCCGCGCTGGGGGTGGCGCTCTGCGGCAGGGTGGCCCAGGTCCAGACCTGGTCGGCATCGTGGAAGTAGGGCTTGAGGGACCAGGCCAGGTTGTCGGCCTCGGGGAAGAAGCCGTCCGGCAGCACCTGCCAACTGGCGCCCTGGTCATCGCTGCGCAGCACCACGGTCTGCTGCAGGCCTTCCAGCGGGTCCTTGCCGGGGCGATCCACGCCGGTCAGCAGGAACAGGCTGCTGCCGTCGGCATTGGCCACCAGGCAGGCGGTCTCGTCCAGGCGGGCGACCTGGACGAAGCGGCCCTGCTCATCCAGCCGCGACAGGTAGGTGGTCTGTGCTTCACGGGAAAGGCCGCCGAAGAACGGGGTGAAGGTGCTCGGTTCGTCGCCGTCGTCGGGCTTCTTCTCGCCACGGATCAACTGGCCGAGGTCCTGGCCTACTGCTTCGTCCTCGGAGCGGTCGCCTTCCATGCGCCCCACCAGCCAGGTGTTGCGCGGCGTGGCCACGACGCCGGTGCAGTACTGCTCCATGGCGCGCTGCTCGATGCGTTCGACGCTGCCGACCACGGCCTCGTCGGGGCTGGCGCCGCCCAGTTCCAGCTTGGCGCTGGTGATGATCCAGATGAAACCGAGGGGCACCACGGCGGCAAGGGCCACGGCGGCGAGCGGTACGAAGTGGTCACGGCGGAGGGGCATTGGTGGGCTTCCATTCAGGGCGGGCGGCCAGCCTATAGCCCTGGCGCGCGCTTGCCCAGGCTGGCGCGGTGCTAGCGGTACTGGCCGCCCTTGCCGTGGGCGGCCATGGCGCGGTTGCTGCGCAGGGCGATCATCTGCGGCACGCTCACCAGCTCGAAGCCGCGGGCGGCCAGGCGCGGCAGCTCGCGTTCGAGCAGGGCGAGGGTGGCCGGGTGAGGGTGACCGATCATCACGGCAGTGCCCTGCTTGCGCGCCAGGCTGAGGGCGGCCTCGAACTGCCGGGCGATGGCCTCGGGGTGCTGGTCGTCATCGAGGAACACATCCCGGGAGAGGCTGGCCAGCCCGACCTTCTGCGCTTCGGCGGCGGCGACGGTGGTGGCGCTGGTGCGGCTGTCGACGAAGAAGCGGTGGTCGGCCTGCAGGCGCTTCATCAGCCAGGCCATGGCCCCGGGCTGGGCGGTCATGCGGCTGCCCATGTGGTTGTTCACGCCCTGGCTGTAGGGCACGGCGGCGAAGGCTGCGTCCAGCCGCCGGGCCAGCTCGGCCTCGGGCAGGCCGGGGTGCCAGGCGAAGGGACCGCCGGCGGGGTCCATCGGCAGGTGCAGCATCACCGTGCGGCGGGCGTCGTGGGCGCGCCGGGCCAGGTCGGTGGCGTGAGGGGTATCGGGGATGATCGCCAGGGCGACGGTGGCCGGCAGGGCGAGGACGCGGCGGTCGCGCTCAGGGGTCTGCCCCAGGTCGTCGATGATCAGCGCCAGGCGGGGGCGTGCGTGACTGGCCGGTGCAGCGGGCTTGGCCGAGGGTTTGGCCGGAGGTGGCGTGGGGTTTGCGGGAGCGGGAACAGGAACAGGTGCGTGGGCGGGTGCCGGTGAGGCACCGACAGCGGGAGCCCGCGGATTGAGGACCAGCGGGCCCGGCCGGATCGGCTCCGGCTGGGCCATCGGCGCCTGCTCCGGCGCCGCCAGGGGCAGCCGGGGCAGGGGTGGCAACGGCTCGCGGGCCTCGGCCACCAGCGCGCCGAACAGCAGCGCGAGCAGCCAGGCACGGCGACGCACCCTACTCTCCGCGGGTGACGTTGAGCCCTTTGAGCAGGTTGAGGGCCTGGTTCAGCTGGAAGTCGTCGTCCTGCGGGCGCGCGGCGGCAGCCTTGCCCTTGCTGGAGCTGGGACGGTCGGCGCCGCCGTTGCCGTTGCCGAGGTGGCCGGCCAGGTCCGCTTCCTTGAAGTTCTCGGTGTCCTGCTCGCGGGTCACCTTGGCGCGGCTGACCTCGATGTCCGGGACGATGCCCTGGGCCTGGATGGAGCGGCCGTTGGGAGTGAAGTAGAGCGCGGTGGTGAGCTTCAGGGCGCGGTCGTTGTTCAGCGGCAGCACGGTCTGCACCGAGCCCTTGCCGAAGCTGTCGGTGCCCATCAGCACGCCCCGCTTCTGGTCCTGCAGGGCGCCGGCGACGATCTCGGCCGCCGAGGCACTGCCGCCGTTGATCAGCACCACCAGCGGTACGCCTTCGCTGGCATCGGCCGGGTCGGCGGAGAAGCGCAGCTCGGAGTTGGCGATGCGGCCCTTGGTGTAGACGATCAGGCCCTTGGTGAGGAAGTGGTCGGCCACTTCCACCGCGGCCTGGAGCACGCCGCCGGGGTTGTTGCGCAGGTCCAGCACGAGACCGGCGAGCTTCTTGTCGCCGTTGTCCTTGCGCAGCTTGGCCAGGGCCTTGCCCACTTCCTCGCCGGTGTTGACCTGGAACTGGGTGATGCGGATGTAGCCGTAGTTCTTGTCCAGCAGCTGGCTCTTGACGCTCTTGACCTTGATCACCGCGCGCTTGAGCTCGACGTCGAAGGGCTGGCCGCCCTCGCGCACGAGGGTCAGGACGATGGGGCTGCCGGCCTTGCCGCGCATCTTGTCGACCGCTTCCATCATCGACAGGCCCTTGGTGGGCTGGCCGTCGATCTTGACGATCAGGTCGCCCGGCTGGATGCCGGCCTTGGAGGCGGGGGTGTCGTCGATGGGCGAGACGACCTTGATGAAGCCGTCCTCGGTGCCCACTTCGATGCCCAGGCCGCCGAATTCACCGCTGGTGCTCTCCTGCAGCTCCTGGAACGCCTCGGGCTCGAGGTAGGCGGAGTGCGGGTCGAGGTTGCTGAGCATGCCCTTGATGGCGTTCTCCAGCAGGGTCTTGTCGTCCACCGGCTCGACGTAGGCCGATTTGATGCGGTCGAGCACCTCGGCGAAGGTGCGCAGCTCGTCGAGGGGCAGGGGCGCCTTGCCGGGGGCCGGGGCCGGTGCGGCTGCAGCGGGCGCGGCGGCTTTGGACTCCTGGGCGGCGTGGATGAGCGGCGAGCCCACGAGCAGCGCCAGGGCCATGGCCAGGGGGGTAAGGCGGGACAGATGCGGCATGCGTATCAACTCCTACGGGATTGGGTGGCGCTTATCCTTGCGCTCGGCACCACTGCGCGGGGTCGCTGGGGCGCCCCTGCTGGCGGATGGCGAAATACAGCGCGGGTGTGTCCTGGCCGCCGGTGGTGCCGACGGTGGCGATGGACTCACCGGCTTTGACGACGTCGCCGGCGTTCTTCAACAGGCTCTGGTTGTGGCCATACAGGCTCAGGTAGCCGTTGCCGTGGTCGAGGATGACCAGCAGCCCGGCGCCGCGCAACCAGTCGGCGAACACCACGCGCCCGCCATGGATGGCGCGCACCTGACTGCCGGCGGAGGCTCCGATGAGCACACCGTCCCACTTGGTTCGTTCGTCTTCGCCGCGCGGAGTTCCAAATCTCGCCACCAGGCGACCATTCACCGGCCAGGGCAGCTTGCCCCGGGCGCTGGAGAACGGGCCGCCGTAGGAGGTGCCGGCGCTGGAGACCAGCGGGCCTTCGACGGTGCGCGGCGGGGTGCCGGGGGTGCGCTTGAGGGCTTCTTCCTGGCGCTGGCGCTCGGCCAGTTCGCGCTTGCGCGCTTCCTCGGCTTCACGGGCCTGGCGGGCCAGGGTTTCCTCGATGGTCTTGAGCACGCGGCCGAGCTCGGCCTGTTCCTGCTCGCGGGCCTTGAGCTTGCGGTCGCGGTCGCTGACGTCGCGGTTGAGCTTGGCCAGGGCCAGCTGGCGCTCCTTGCGCAGGGCAGCGAGCTGCTCGCGGCGGCCGTCCAGGGCGCTTTTCTGCTCGACGAGGGCGGCCTGCTGGGTGGCGATGTCGCGCTCGACGTTGGCCAGCTGGCGCAGGGTCTCGTTGAAGGTGGCCAGCTGCTCCATGCGCGCCTGGCTGAGGTAGTCGTAGTAGGTGAGGGTGCGGGCGAACTTCTCGGGGTTCTGCTGGTTGAGCAGCAGCTTGAGGTATTCCTGCTGGCCGCTCTGGTAGGCGGCGCGTGCCTGGATGCCGATCAGCCGCTGCTGTTCAGCGCGCGCGCCCTGGAGTTTTTTTTTCTCCTGATCCAGGCGCTTCACCTCGCCTTCGCCCTTGTCCAGCTCCTGCTGGAGGTCCTTGACCTGCTTCTCCAGCTGGCCCATGTCGGACTCGGTCTTCTTCAGGTCGGCCTGGACGCCGGATTTCTCCTCCTGCAGCTGCTTGAGCAGCTTCTTCAGCTCGGCGACGTCCTTGGCGGCCTGGTCCAGCTGCTGCTGGGTCTGGGCGCGTTCGTCGGCGAAGGCCGGTGCCAGGAGGCAGGCGCAGAGGAGGAACGTGAAGGCGCGGAACATGAGGGGTGCGTCACCAGGCGGGAGGACCGGCCTAGTATGCCCGTCACGCTCTGTAAAAAAAACGCCCCGGGGCCTGCGCACCGGGGCATTCGGACCAATCCGAGGGGCCGGCGGTCGGCCCCGGGGTCATTTCAGCTCGACGATCGGGGTGCCGGTCATCTCGGGTGGCACCGGCAGGCCCATCAGGGTCAGCACGGTGGGGGCCACATCGGCGAGGACGCCGCCTTCGCGGATGCGGGCGGGGCGCTTGCCGTAATAGATGAAGGGCACGGGCTCGCAGGTGTGTGCGGTGTGGGCCTGGCCGGTGGCTTCGTCTTCCATCTGCTCGACGTTGCCGTGGTCGGCAGTGATCAGCGCTTCGCCGCCGACCTTGTCGAGGGCGGCGGTGATGCGGCCCAGGCACGTGTCCAGGCACTCGACGGCCTTGACCGCAGCCTCGAACACGCCGGTGTGGCCGACCATGTCGCCGTTGGCGTAGTTGACGATGATCACGTCGTAGCGCTGGTGCTCGATGGCGTCGACGATGCGGTCGGTGACCTCGGGGGCGCTCATCTCCGGCTGCAGGTCATAGGTGGCGACCTTCGGCGAGGGGATGAGGATGCGCTCTTCGCCGGCGAAGGGCTCTTCGCGGCCGCCGGAGAAGAAGAAGGTGACGTGGGCGTACTTCTCGGTCTCGGCGATGCGCAGCTGGGTCTTGCCGTTGTTGGCCAGGTATTCGCCGAGCACGTTGTTCAGGGATTCGGGCTTGAACGCGCTGGGGGCGGGGATGCTGGCGGCGTACTGGGTCAGCATCACGTAGCCGGCCAGGGCGATTTCGCGGGCACGGGCGAATTCCTTGAAGCCCGGCTCGACGAAAGCGCGGGACAGTTCGCGGGCGCGGTCGGCGCGGAAGTTCATGAACACCACGGCATCGCCGTCTTCCACCCGCACCGGCGCGCCGATGGTGGTGGCCTTGACGAACTCGTCGCTCTCGCCGCGCTCATAGGCGGCGGCCAGGCCTTCGGCGGCGGTGGCGGCGGTGAACTCGCCACGGCCTTCGGTGATCAGGTTGTAGGCGGCTTCGACGCGGTCCCAGCGGTTGTCGCGGTCCATGGCGTAGTAGCGGCCGATCAGGCTGGCGATGCGGCCCTTGCCGAGGCGGGCGAAGGCGGCGTCGAGCAGTTCGATGGAGGGCTGGGCGCTCCTAGGCGGGGTGTCGCGGCCGTCGAGGAAGGCGTGCAGGTAGATCTTCTCGGCGCCGCGCTGGGCGGCCAGTTCGGCCATGGCGACCAGGTGGTCCTGGTGGCTGTGCACGCCGCCATCGGAGAGCAGGCCCATGAAGTGCACGGCCTTGCCGGCGGCGACGGCCTTGTCCACGGCGTCGACGATCACCGGGTTGGCGAAGAACTCGCCGTCGCGGATGGCCTTGGTGACGCGGGTGAAGTCCTGGTACACGACGCGGCCGGCACCCAAGTTCATGTGGCCCACCTCGGAGTTGCCCATCTGCCCGTCGGGCAGGCCCACGTCCATGCCGGAGCCGGAGATCAGCCCGTTGGGCTGGGTCGCGCGCAGGTGGTCGTAGACCGGGGTGCGGGCGGCGTGGATGGCGTTGTAGTCCGGGCTGTCACTGTGACCGAAGCCGTCCAGGATGATCAGGACCAGGGGTTTGGGCGTGGCTGTCATGGCGTCCGACTCGCAAGGGGGCGTGAGCAAAAAGGGAGCGGCATTTTACGTACAAGTTCCTTGTACGTCACCGCTGGCCGGGGTTTGGTGGACCTGTGGCGCTGTGTATACTGGCCGGCATTTTACCGCCCCGGGACCCGTCGATGCTTGCCCACCTGATTGAATTTGCCACTAACCACTATGTGCTGAGCGCTATCTTCGTCGTCCTGCTGGTGTTGCTGATCGCCCATGAACTGCGCCGCAGCGGTCGTGCGGTGAGCACCCGCGAGCTGACCGCGCTGGTCAACGCCGGCCAGGGCCTGGTGCTGGACGTGCGCTCGGTGAAGGACTTCGGCACCGGCCACATCGTCGACTCCCTGAACATCCCCTTCGAGAAGCTCGCCGCCCGCATGGCCGAGCTGGAAAAGCACAAGGACAAGGCCATCATCGTGGTCGATGCCATGGGCCAGCACGCTGGCACCGTTTGCCGTGACCTGAAGAAGGCCGGTTTCAATGCGCTCAAGCTGTCCGGCGGTATCGGCAGCTGGCGCGGCGAAAACCTGCCCCTGGTGAAGTGAAATGCCGAACGTCGTCATCTATTCCAGCGACTGGTGCCCCTACTGCATGCGAGCCAAGCAGCTGCTGCAGAGCAAGGGCGTCCAGTACGAAGAGATCAAGGTGGACGGGAAGCCCGATGTACGCGCCGAGATGACCCGCAAGGCGGGCCGCACCTCGGTGCCCCAGATCTGGATCGGCCCGACCCATGTGGGCGGCTGTGACGACCTCTATGCCCTGGAGCGGGCCGGGAAGCTGGATGCCCTGCTCGAGGCTTGACCCTCCGGTAACGGACGAACAAGAAGGTTCTGCCAAATGACTGAACAAGCAAACGGCGCTTCCCAGGAAGCCGCACCGCAATTCTCCCTGCAGCGCATCTACGTGCGTGACCTGTCCTTCGAGGCCCCCAAGAGCCCCGAGATCTTCCGCCAGGAGTGGTCCCCCAGCGTCGCGCTGGACCTGAACACCCGCCAGAAGAACCTGGACGGCGACTTCTACGAAGTCGTGCTGACCCTGTCCGTGACCGTGAAGAACGGCGAGGAAACCGCCTTCATCGCTGAAGTGCAGCAGGCCGGCATCTTCCTGATCAAGGGCCTGGATGCGGCCTCCATGAGCCACACCCTGGGCGCCTTCTGCCCGAACATCCTGTTCCCCTATGCTCGCGAAACCCTGGACAGCCTGGTGGTGCGCGGCTCCTTCCCGGCGCTGATGCTCTCCCCGGTCAACTTCGATGCCCTGTACGCCCAGGAAATGGCGCGTATCCAGGGAGGCGAAGCCCAGGCCTGAGCCGTTCCGGCTCCATGAAAAAGCGCCCTTCGGGGCGCTTTTTTGTTGGCGGCGACCGGCCGGGGTCAGTCCAGGCAGAAGCCGTGCTGGCGCCAGGCCTCGTAGACCGCCACGGCGACGCTGTTGGAGAGGTTCAGGCTGCGGCAGCCCGGGCGCATCGGCAGGCGCAGGCGCTGGGATTCGGGCAGTGCGTTGCGCACGTCGTCCGGCAGGCCGCGGCTCTCCGGGCCGAAGAGAAACGCGTCGCCCTTCTCGAAGGCGACATCGTGGAACAGCCGGCTGCCCTTGGTGGTGAAGGCGAACACCCGGGGGTGGCCGAGGCTGGCCAGGCAGCTGTCCAGGTCGGGATGACGCCGCAGGGTGGCGTACTCGTGGTAGTCCAGCCCGGCACGGCGTAGGCGCTTGTCGTCCAGCTCGAAGCCCAGGGGCTCGATCAGGTGCAGGTCGCAGCCCGAGTTGGCACACAGCCTGATAATGTTGCCCGTGTTTGGCGGGATTTCCGGTTGAAAGAGGATGACGTGGAACATGCGTGGCCCCGAGCCCGAAACAGGGCGGCATTCTAGCGCCGAAAAGGACGAGCGTAGGCGTCTGTTGCCGCGCTTCATCGGCTCGCTGGCGATCTTCGGCCTGCTGCTGGGAATGATGATCGGCCGCCTCACCGAACCCGAGCCCACCCGCCTGGAGCGCATCGAGGTGGCCGAGGGTGGCCTGGTGCTGTGGTTCAACCGCACGCCGCGCCAGACCGCCGAGCACCGTGACGGCGCACTGGCCTTCGTCTTCGAGGCGCGTGCCCAGTCGGCCCAGGGGCGCCTGCAGATGGCGGGGCGACCGGTGAACTGGCGATTGCAGATGACGCCCGCCGGGGCGGTGCTGCACTTCGTGGCCATGCGCCCGTTGAAGGGCGAGTGGCAGGGGGCTTGGGTGGACGGCCAGTGGCGCCTGTCCATCGACCTGCACGAAGGGTAGGGAAAAGAAAAGGGCTCCGGGCCTGCCTGTACCCGAAGCCCCTGAAGGCTGCTCGCCACGGTGCGTGGCTGGAGCGCTACAAGAAAGGGGATTCCCCGGCCTGCCTGTACCAAGGTCCCCGAAAGGGTCTGCCCGTTGTCGCGCCTGGGGCGGCGGCTGCGAGCGGCTGTAAGAAGGGGGATTCCCCGGCCTGCCTGTACCAAGGTCCCCGAAAGGGTCTTGCCCGTTGCCGTGCCTGGGGCGACGGCGGCGAGCGGTTGTAAGAAAGGGGAATCCCCGGCCTGCCTGTACCTGGGCCCCCGAAAGGGTTTGCCGCTGTTCGGTCGCGGAGCGGGGCTCGACGCGGGACCGGGCAGCGGGTGGTGCATATAAAGAGGGGGCTTCTCGGCCTGCCTGTACCAAGGGCCCCTGAAACTGTACGTACCAGGAACAATGCAGAGGCTGTGCCAAGTTGCGTTCCGGCGTGGCTCTGTTGGCTGTGGATAACGCTGAAAGCCAGTGGATACGCGGCTTGTAGCCTTTCAGGCAGTGCCTTTGCGGAGGGCTGAAAGGGGTTCTGACAGGTAGACGCTGAGCCCGCGCTTCGGCACAGGGCTGGGGCATCCGATCGAGCGGTTGCACAGGTGCGGGGCAAGGGCCTGTTGCGCTGAAAGACCTGTTGCAGAGCGATTGCCAATGAAAAGGCCGCCCGCAGGCGGCCTTGGAGGCGGGGAGGGGTCAGGCGTCGTCGCCGTCGTCCTCGTCGGCACCGTCCACTTTCATGCCCAGCTCCTTGATCTTGCGGGTCAGGGTGTTGCGCCCCCAGCCCAGCAGCACGGCGGCGTCGCGGCGGCGGCCGGCGGTGTGCTTCAGGGCGGTCTCTATCATGATCCGCTCGAAGGCGGGTACGGCGGTGTCCAGCAGGCTGGACTGGCCACGGCCCAGGGCCTGGTCGGCCCATTGGCGCAGGGCCTGCTCCCAGTTGGTGACCGGGGCGGCGTCCTGGGGCTGGGTGAGCAGTTCCGGCGGCAGGTCGTCGACATGCACCTCGCGGCCCGAGGCCATCACGGTGATCCAGCGGCAGGTGTTCTCCAGCTGGCGCACGTTGCCCGGCCAGGGCAGGTTCTTCAGGTATTCCTCGGTCTCCGGCTTGAGCAGCTTGGGCTCCACGGCCAGCTCCTGCGCTGCGCGGGCGAGGAAGTGGCGGGCCAGGGCGGGGATGTCCTCGCGGCGGTCGGACAGCCGGGGGATGTGGATGCGGATGACGTTGAGGCGGTGGAACAGGTCCTCGCGGAACTTGCCGGCCTGCACCAGGTTTTCCAGGTTCTGGTGGGTGGCGGCGATGATGCGCACGTCCACCTTCACCGGGGTGTGGCCGCCCACGCGGTAGAACTCGCCATCGGCCAGCACCCGCAGCAGGCGGGTCTGGGTGTCGGCGGGCATGTCGCCGATCTCGTCGAGGAACAGGGTGCCGCCGTCGGCCTGCTCGAAGCGGCCACGGCGCTGGTTGGCCGCGCCGGTGAAGGCGCCTTTCTCGTGGCCGAACAGCTCGGATTCCATCAGGTCCTTGGGAATCGCCGCCATGTTCAGGGCGATGAAGGGCGAGGCGGCGCGTGGGCTGTGGCGGTGCAGCGCATGGGCCACCAGCTCCTTGCCGGTGCCGGATTCGCCGTTGATCAGCACGGTGATGTTGGAGTGGCTGAGGCGGCCGATGGCGCGGAACACCTCCTGCATCGCCGGCGCTTCGCCGATGATTTCCGGGGTGCGCGGCTGGTTGGCCGGGGCCACCAGGTTCTGCTGTTCCTGGGCGTGCTGGAAGGCGCGCTTGACCAGGGAAACGGCCTCGTCGACGTCGAACGGCTTGGGCAGGTACTCGAAGGCGCCGCCCTGGTAGGAGGCGACTGCGCTGTCCAGGTCGGAATGGGCGGTCATGATGATCACTGGCAGGCGCGGGTGCATCTCGCGGATGCGCGCCAGCAGGTCCAGGCCGCTGGCTCCGGGCATGCGGATATCGGAGATGATCACGTCCGGCTGCTGCCGGGTCAGGCGGCTGAGCACGCTGTCGGCGCTGTCGAAGCTCTGGGTGGTCATGCCTTCCTGCTGCAGGGCCTTTTCCAGCACCCAGCGGATGGAGCGGTCGTCGTCGACGATCCAGACGGTTTCACTTCGGGTCATGAGGATGCGGCTCCTTGTTCCAGCGGCAGGAAGAGCGAGAAGACGGTGTGGCCGGGGTGGCTCTCACACTCGATCAGGCCCTGGTGCTGGCTGATGATGTTCTGGGCGATGGCCAGGCCGAGGCCGGTGCCGTCCGGGCGCCCGCTGACCATGGGGTAGAAGATGGTGTCCTGCAGCTCGGGGGGGATGCCCGGGCCGTTGTCGATGATCTCGACCTTGGCCACCAGGCGATGGCGGGTGTGGCCGATGGTGAACTGGCGCAGGGTGCGGGTGCGCAGGGTGATGCGGCCCAGGCGCAGGTCGTTCTGGCCGGACAGGGCCTGCATGGCGTTGCGCACGATATTGAGCACGGCCTGGATCATCTGTTCCTTGTCGATGAACACGTCCGGGATGCTCGGGTCGTAGTCGCGCACCAGGTTGACGCCGCCCTGGCTCTCGGCCTCCACCAGGCTGCAGACGCGCTCCAGCACCTCGTGGACATTGGTCATGGCCAGCTGCGGCAGCTTGTTGGAGCCGAGCATGCGGTCCACCAGGTTCCGCAGGCGGTCGGCCTCTTCGATGATGACGTTGGTGTAGTCCTTCAGGCTTTCCTCGGGCAGCTCCCGGGCCAGCAGCTGGGCAGCGCCACGGATGCCGCCCAGGGGGTTCTTGATCTCGTGGGCGAGGCCGCGCACCAGCAGCTTGGTGGTCTCCTGCTTGGAAAGCTGGGCCTCTTCCTTGGTGATGCGCAGCAGGCGGTCGCGGGGGTGCACTTCCAGCAGCAGCAGGGTGGCGCCCTTGTTGAGGATGGGCGTCACCGCGTAGTCCACCGTGATGGTCTGCCCGGAGAGCGAGGTCAGCATGGCCTCGCGCTTGGTGAAGGGGTGGGCCTGTTCCACGGCCTGGCGCAGGGACGCCAGGGCCTCGGGGGACTCGGTGAACAGCTCGCTGATGAACTGGCCGTGGCTGCGCTGCCCGCTGACGGCCAGGAGCATTTCCGCCGCCGGGTTCATGTACTCAAGGCGCAGGTCGGCATTGAGCAGGATCACCGCGGTGGTCAGGTTGTCGAGCAGCAGTCGATGCAGGGCGTCGTTGATGGTCATGGGTCGGTCATCTCGGCGATGCGCGGGAAAATGCAAGAAGCAAACCAAGCCCTGAAAAGACGCGCGGAATGCCGCCCACAGCGGTGCCCGGCCACGCGACGGCGCATGCCGGGGCGCAGCGGGCGAACCAAAATGGGGAGAGTATAGAAAGTGGTGCGCCTGCTCGCACCGAAATGGTGCGAGGTGCGATCAGAGGAACGGCAGGATGCCGATGATGCCCTTGTCCGGCTCTTTCGGCTTGTCCTTCAGCGGGCATTCGGGGCGCACGCCCCAGTCGGCTTTCTTGCAGGGTTTCACGCGGCGCTTCTGGTCGAGGGACACGCGCTTCACGTGCACCGGCTGGTTGGGGGTGCGCTCCACCACGCGGCCCTGCGTGTCGATGATCTCCACCGCCAGCTGGTGGGTGCCCCGGTCCAGGTTGCTGAGGGGGAAGACCGGGCTGCGACCGGGTTCGCCCTGGACGTTGCCGTCGAGCACCAGGCGGTAGTTGTGGCCGTCGCGCAGTACCGGATCGCTGGTGGCGGTGACGATCAGGCCGCCGTCGCCGGTAACGGTGGCATCAGGCTCGGGGATCAGGATGCGCAGCACCTGGTAGCCCTGTTCGCGGGGGATGGGGGCCGGCGGCGCCACCAGCGGCGCGCCGCGCTGCGGGGTCATGGCGTTGGAGGGTGCCAGTTCGATGCGCTTGGCATTGCCGGGCTTGGGCTGGTCGGTGAAGACGCGGTTTCCCTCCTCGTCGACGTAGGTGTAGACCTGGGCTACGGCGGGCAGGCTGGCGAGAAGCAGGCAGAACAGGAGCGTGCGCATGACTAGGGTTTGGGAGTGGGTTTGGGAATAGGTTTCGGGCGAAGGGCCGGGCTATGGGTATTGACCCGCTGCAGGGTGAAGGTCTGGGCATCGCTCTGCTGCACCACCTTGTCACCCTCCAGCACCTGGACAGCCAGGCTGTGCTCGCCCCGGTCCGCGCTGACCACCTGCAAGCGGGGCACATTGGCTGGCTCGCCGTAGGGTTGTCCGTCCATCACCAGGCGCAGGCTGTGGCCAGGCTGCAGGCGTGGCTTTATGCGTACCGGAACGCTGAAGGTACCGTTATTGGCGCGCAGGGCCTCTTCATCCGGCAATTCAAGGCTCAGTTGTTCGTAGGCGGCACTGGCCTTCTTCTCGGGCGTAACCGGCGGCGGGGCAACGGGTTTCTGGGCCTCGACGGTGTTGGTCGGCGGCAGGTCGACCGTTTCCACCTTGCCCCCTTCCGGCGGCTGGTTGGTGAACACGGTGTGGCCGTTGGCGTCGGTGTACTTGTAGATCTGCGCGCTGGCGGGCAGGGCGAGCGTCAGCAGCAGGCAGGCGAGCATGGGGCGCATGGCCGGTCTCTCCGGATGGGAATGGCGCTAAGCCTTGCACCGGTGGGCGGTGCTGGCAAGTTCGGGCTGCCGGTGCTGTGCGGTGTCGCTGAAAACCCGGGCCGGGAACATGGTTGCAGGGATGAAAAAAGGCCTCCCGAAGGAGGCCTCTCGAAACGTGCCGCTGGTGCGGCACGCTGCCTGGGCAGGCGACTGGATCAGACGCTGTAGTACAGGTCGTATTCCAGCGGGTGCACGAAGGTGCGCACCTTGATCTCTTCTTCGCTCTTCAGCTCGATGTAGGCATCGATGAAGTCGTCGGAGAACACGCCGCCCTTGGTCAGGAAGGCACGGCCCTTGTCCAGCTCTTCCAGGGCTTCCTTCAGGCTGCCGCACACCTGCGGGATCTCTTTCGCCTCTTCCGGCGGCAGGTCGTACAGGTTCTTGTCGGCGGCATCGCCGGGGTGGATCTTGTTCTGGATGCCGTCCAGGCCGGCCATCAGCAGGGCTGCGAAGCACAGGTAGGGGTTGGCAGCCGGGTCCGGGAAGCGCGCTTCGATGCGGCGGGCTTTCGGGCTGTTGACGTACGGGATGCGGATCGAGGCGGAACGGTTGCGGGCGGAGTAGGCCAGCATGACCGGGGCTTCGAAGCCGGGCACCAGACGCTTGTAGGAGTTGGTGGACGGGTTGGTGAAGCCGTTCAGCGCCTTGCCGTGCTTGATGATGCCGCCGATGAAGTACAGGGCGGTATCGGACAGGCCGGCATAGCCTTCGCCCGCGAAGGTGTTCTTGCCATCCTTGGAGATGGACATGTGAACGTGCATGCCCGAGCCGTTGTCGCCGTACAGGGGCTTCGGCATGAAGGTCACGGTCTTGCCGTAGGCGTCGGCGACGTTGTGCACGCAGTACTTCAGGGTCTGGACTTCGTCAGCCTTGGCAACGAGGGTGTTGAACTTCACACCGATCTCGTTCTGGCCGGCGGTGGCCACTTCGTGGTGGTGAACTTCGACCACCAGGCCCATTTCTTCCAGGGCGTTGCACATGGCGGTACGGATTTCGTGGTCGTGGTCGACCGGCGGTACCGGGAAGTAGCCGCCTTTCACGCCCGGACGGTGGCCCTTGTTGCCGCCTTCGATGTCGGCGTCGGTGTTCCAAGAGGCCTGCTCGGAGAAGATCTTGAACATGGAGCCGGAGATGTCGGACTTGAACTTCACTTCGTCGAAGATGAAGAACTCGGGCTCCGGACCGACGAATACGGTGTCACCGATACCGGTGGACTTCAGGTATTCCTCGGCGCGACGGGCGATGGCGCGCGGGTCGCGGTCGTAGCCTTGCATGGTGCTCGGCTCGATGATGTCGCAGACCAGGATCAGGGTCGGCTCTTCGGTGAAGGGGTCCAGGACGGCGGTGCTGTCATCCGGCAGCAGGATCATGTCGGAGGCTTCGATACCTTTCCAGCCGGCGATGGACGAACCGTCGAACATCTTGCCGTGTTCGAAGAAATCGTCGTCGGCGTCACGGGCCGGCATGGTCACGTGCTGCTGCTTGCCTTTGGTGTCGGTGAAGCGCAGATCAATCCACTTCACGTCGTGTTCTTTAATCAGTTGAAGCGACTTCGACATGTTGTCCTCCAGGTGGATGAGGGCGGCATTCATGCGACCCCCAATAAAGGTGAAGCCGGGGCGGGATAGTCCGCCAGGGCGACCTGCCTCACAAGGGAGCAATTTGCGTGCCAGTGCCCAGGAATGGGCCGGAGCCCCACAGCTCAGGCGGGGCGGGGACTGCGGCCGGTTTGTGCACAGTTTTGCGCACCATAAACGTGCCGGTTTGATGTGTCGTGCACCTTATTGGTGCTCGATTGTGGTGCGTGATTGATTTTGGTCAAAGCTTGAACAATTTCCGCTATAATCCGCGCCCCTCTTTTTCCGTCGCCTTTGCGGGCGCAGTTTTTCCATGAAACTCATCATCAAGGTCTTCCCAGAAATCACCATCAAGAGCCGGCCGGTGCGCAAGCACTTCATCCGCCAGCTCGCGAAGAACATCCGGTCCGTGCTGCGCGACCTCGACCCGGATGTCGAGGTGTCTGGCGTCTGGGACAACCTGGAGCTGGTGACCCAGTGCACCGAGCCCAAGCTGCTGGCCGAGATGATCGAGCGCCTGAGCTGCACGCCGGGCATCACCCATTTCCTGGAAATCAACGAATACCCGCTGGGTGATTTCGACGACGTCTTCGAGAAGTGCAAGCTGCACTACGCCGACCAGCTGCCCGGCAAGATCTTCGCCGTGCGCTGCAAGCGTGCCGGCAAGCACGGCTTCAGCTCCATGGAGCTGGAGCGCCACGTCGGCAGCCGCCTGCGTCGCGAATGCGGTGCCGCCGGCATCTCGCTGAAGAACCCGGAAGTGGAAGTGCGGATGGAAGTGCGCGACCAGCGCCTGTTCGTCATCCACCACCAGCACGAAGGCCTCGGCGGCTACCCGCTGGGCTCCCTGGAGCAGACCCTGGTGCTGATGTCCGGTGGCTTCGACTCCACCGTCGCTGCCTTCCAGATGATGCGCCGCGGCCTGATGACCCACTTCTGCTTCTTCAACCTCGGCGGCCGTGCCCACGAAGTGGGCGTGATGGAAGTGGCCCACTATCTGTGGGAGAAGTACGGCCGTTCCCAGCGCGTGCTGTTCATCAGCGTGCCCTTCGAGGAAGTGGTCGGCGAGATCCTCGGCAAGGTCGACAACAGCCAGATGGGCGTGGTGCTCAAGCGCATGATGCTGCGCGCCGCCACCCACATGGCGAAGAAGCTGCACATCGACGCCCTGGTGACCGGCGAGGCCATTTCCCAGGTGTCCAGCCAGACCCTGCCCAACCTCTCGGTGATCGACTCGGCCACCGACATGCTGGTGCTGCGCCCGCTGATCGCCAGCCACAAGCAGGACATCATCGACACCGCCACCCGCATCGGCACCGCCGAGTTCGCCAAGCACATGCCCGAATACTGCGGCGTGATCTCGGTGAACCCCACCACCCGCGCCAAGCCGGGCCGCATCGAGCACGAGGAAGAGCAGTTCGACATGGCCGTGCTGGAGCGCGCCCTGGAGCGCGCCCGCCTGGTGGCCATCGACCGCGTGATCGACGAGATGGGCCAAGACCTGCAGGTGGAGGAAGTGCGCGAAGCCTTGCCGGGGCAGATCATCCTCGACATCCGCCACCCCGACGCCCAGGAAGACGAGCCGCTGGCGCTGGAAGGCATCGACGTGCAAACGCTGCCCTTCTACGCGATCAACAGCCGCTTCAAGGACCTGGACGCCAACCGCCAGTACCTCCTGTATTGCGACAAGGGCGTCATGAGCCGCCTCCACGCCCACCACCTGCTCAGCGAGGGGCATACGAATGTGCGCGTTTATCGCCCGGCTTAAACAGCCCGGGCTCTACGGCGGCAGCATCCGTCACCGCCCCCCCGACCGGCGGCCGCGCCGAATCGACTGATCTTCATACAGGCCGCCTAGACTCAGCGGCACACCGAATCCCCTGATCGAGATACACCCGTGATCGAAAAACTGCGCAACATCGCCATCATCGCCCACGTCGACCATGGCAAGACCACCCTGGTAGACAAACTGCTGAAGCTCTCCGGCACCCTCGACCGCAAAGAAGCGGAATCCGAGCGCGTGATGGACTCCAACGACCAGGAGAAAGAGCGCGGCATCACCATCCTGGCGAAGAACACCGCCATCAAGTGGAACGGCTACAACATCAACATCGTCGACACCCCCGGCCACGCCGACTTCGGTGGCGAGGTGGAGCGCGTGATGTCCATGGTGGACTCCGTGCTGCTGGTGGTCGACGCCCAGGACGGCCCCATGCCGCAGACCCGCTTCGTGACCCAGAAGGCCTTCAAGGCCGGCCTGCGTCCGATCGTCGTGGTCAACAAGATCGACCGTCCGGGTGCGCGTCCTGACTGGGTCATCGACCAGATCTTCGACCTGTTCGACAACCTCGGCGCCACCGACGAGCAGCTCGACTTCCCGATCGTCTACGCCAGCGCCCTGAACGGCATCGCCGGCCTCGACCACGAGAAGATGGACGACAACATGGACGCCCTGTTCCAGGCGATCATCGACCACGTCCCGGCCCCGGTGGTGGACACCGAAGGCCCGTTCCAGATGCAGATCTCCCAGCTGGACTACAACAGCTTCCTCGGCGTGATCGGCATCGGCCGCATCGCCCGCGGCAAGATCAAGACCAACACCCCGGTGGTGGCCGTCAGCGACGACGGCAGCAAGCGCAATGGCCGCGTCCTGAAGATCATGGGTCACTCCGGCCTGCAGCGCGTCGAAGTCGCCGAAGCCGAAGCCGGTGACATCGTCTGCGTCAGCGGCATGGACGAACTGTTCATCTCCGACACCCTGTGCGACCCGCAGAACGTCGAAGCCCTGCCGCCGCTGACCGTCGACCAACCCACCGTGAGCATGACCTTCCAGGTCAACGACTCGCCCTTCGCCGGCAAGGAAGGCAAGTTCGTCACCAGCCGCAACATCAAGGACCGCCTGGAGAAGGAACTGCTGCACAACGTCGCCCTGCGCGTCGAAGCGGGCGATTCCGCCGAGAAGTTCAAGGTCTCCGGTCGTGGTGAGCTGCACCTGTCCGTACTGATCGAAACCATGCGCCGTGAAGGCTTCGAGATGGGCGTAGGCCGTCCGGAAGTGGTGATCATCGAGAAGGACGGCGAGAAGCAGGAGCCCTACGAGAACGTCACCATCGACATCGAAGAGCAGCACCAGGGCTCGGTGATGGAGCAGATGGGCCTGCGCAAGGGCGATCTGACCAACATGATCCCCGACGGCAAGGGCCGTGTACGCCTGGAATACACCATCCCGGCGCGTGGCCTGATCGGCTTCCGCAACAACTTCCTGACCCTGACCTCGGGCACCGGCATCCTGACCTCGACCTTCAGCCACTACGGCCCGATCAAGGCCGGCGAAGTCACCAACCGTCAGAACGGCGTACTGGTCTCCATGGCCACCGGCACCGCCCTGACCTACTCGCTGGAAACCCTGCAGAGCCGCGGCAAGCTGTTCCTCGCCCCGGGCGACGAGATCTACGAAGGCCAGCTGTGCGGCATCAACAGCCGTGACAACGACCTGGTGATCAACCCCACCAAGGGCAAGAAGCTCGACAACATGCGCGCTTCCGGCAAGGACGAAGTCATCGCCCTGGTTCCGCCGATCAAGTTCACCCTGGAACAGGCGCTGGAATTCATCGCCGACGACGAACTGGTGGAAGTGACGCCGAAGTCCATCCGCCTGCGCAAGAAAATGCTGAACGAGAACGACCGCAAGCGCTACGAGCGCAGCAAGGTCTGATCTCCGATCAGTAACTGAAAAGCCCCCGCCGGAGCGATCCGGCGGGGGCTTTTTGTTATCGGCTGCCAGATACGGAAATTTCCATAGGTTCGGTCGGACGTCTTGCTGTTTGTTGGCACTTTGCCTGCTGTTTTCATTGCCGCTCTCGATCATTCAATCGTTCAGGAGCGGCACGGCGTGCGGAGTTGGACATTATTTCCCTTCTTGTGGGGATGTTGGTGGCCCTTGCAGGTTGCCCTCGCCGCCGATCCCGTGGTGCCGTCCCCCGGCGACCGCGACCTGATCCGCGACCGTCAGGAACGGCTGCTGGAAGAGCAGCGCAAGCGCCTGCAGGAACTGCAGCAACTGCCCGGCCGTGCCGAGCCGGTGGCGCCCAGCCAGCCCCAGGCACAGGGTCCGTGCTTCGACATCCAGCGCATCCGCCTGCAGGGCGTGCACCTGATCAGCGAGGTGCGCCAGCGCGAACTGCTCAAGCCCTTCGAACACCAGTGCCTGGACAGCGGGCGCCTCAACGACCTGCTCAAGGCCATCACCCAGCACTACATCGACCGCGGCTACGTCACCTCCCGCGCCTACCTGCCGCAGCAGGACCTGGCCGACGGCGAACTGGACGTCATCGTCGTCGAAGGTCGCCTGGAGGGCGTTGAAGGCTCGGCGATCGCCAGCGACCGCGAACTGGCCCTGGCCTCCCCGGCGCAGACCGGCGAGCCGCTGAACCTGCGGGAGCTGGAGCAACTGGTGGAGCAGATCAACCGCCTGCCCTCGCGCCCTGCCGAACTGGAACTGGTGCCCGGCAGCGAAGTGGGCGGCAGCCGCGTCCAGCTCAAGGGCGAGCCCGGCAAGCCCTGGCGGGTCGGCGTCAACCGCCACAACGACGGCCAGCGCAGCACCGGCGAACAGCAGTGGGGCGCCAGCCTGGAATGGGACAGCCCCCTGGGCCTGGCCGACCAGCTCAGCCTGCGCGCCGGCGGCGACGCCGTCAGCGACCGCTGGCGCCACTCCGCCAACCAGAGCTTCTCCTACAGCCTGCCGTATGGCTGGTGGAGCTTCAGCTACGCCTACAGCCAGAGCTACTACCGCACCCGCACCCAAGGGCAGGGCTTCCCCTTCGTCTCCGACGGCGAAAGCAAGACCCACCAACTGCGCGCCGACCGCGTCCTGCACCGCGACAGCGTCAGCAAGACCGGCCTCAGCCTCGGCCTCGCCCACCTGGAAACCCGCAACTACATCGAGAACGCCCTGCTGGACAGCTCCAGCCCGCGCATCACCGAAACCCAGCTGGGCTTCAACCACGGCCGCCGGCTCGGCAGCGCCTTCGTCAACCTCGACCTCGGCTGGCAACAGGGCATCGGCGCCCTGGACGCCAAGAACAGCCGCATCGACGGCAAGAGCGGCACCAACGCCCGCTACGACAAATACAGCCTCACCGCCAGCTACCTGCAGCCTTTTCAGCTGCTCGGGGAAAACCTCAGCTTCGACAGCCTCATCAACTACCAGCGCAGCGAAGACGAACTCAACAGCCCCCAGCGCATCAGCATCGGCGGCCTCAGCTCGGTGCGCGGCTTCAAGGACCAATCCCTGTCCGGCAACAGCGGCGGCTACTGGCGCAACCAACTGCGCTGGACCCGCCCCGTGGACTGGGCCCCCTTGCAGCCCTTCGTGCGCCAGTACGGCCTCGCCTTCGCCTACGACCTGGGCCAGATCCAGGGCGACCGCAACAACGCCCGCAGCCATGGCCGCCTGAGCGGCAACGCCCTCGAATTCAGCGCCCGCGGCCCGAACCTGGCCGTCTCGCTCACCTTCGCGCGGTCCCTGGAACGCCCTGACGTCATCGAACGCCAGGAGCACCCGATCTACGCCCGCATCGACCTGTTCTACTGATTTCGCGTTACCCGGAGCCCCACCACATGGACGTTCGCAGCCCCTTCTTCCAGAACATCGCCACCGTGCTCATCGGCGTCATGTTCCTCAACCCCATCGTCAGCACCGCCGCCGACCTCGCCGTGGACGCCGCCGCCGGCGGCAACACCAGCCTCGGCGCCGCCGCCAACGGCGTACCCGTGGTCAACATCGCCACGCCCAACGGCAACGGCCTGTCGCACAACAAATTCAGCGACTACAACGTCGGCGAACAGGGGCTCATCCTCAACAACGCCACCAACAAACTGCAGAGCACCCAACTGGGCGGCTACATCCTCGGCAACCCCAACCTCAACGGGCGCGCCGCCGGCGTCATCCTCAACGAAGTCACCGGCACCAACCCCAGCCAGCTCAAGGGCTACACCGAAGTGGCCGGGCAGGGCGCCCACGTCATCGTCGCCAACCCCCACGGCATCACCTGCGACGGCTGCGGCTTCATCAACACCCCCCGCGCCACCCTCAGCACCGGCGCCCCCGTGGTCGAGAACGGCGCCCTCAAGCGCTACGACGTCGACGGCGGACAGATCCGCATCGAAGGGCAGGGGCTCAACGCCAGCAACGTCGACCAGTTCGAACTGATCACCCGCAGCGCCCAGATCAACGCCGAACTGCACGCCCGGCAACTGGCAATGGTCACCGGCCGCAACGACGTCGACGCCACCACCCTCGCCGCCACCGCCAAGGCCGACGACGGCACCGACAAACCCCAACTGGCCATCGACAGCAGCGCCCTGGGCGGCATGTACGCCGGCGCCATCCGCCTCGTCGGCACCGAACAGGGCGTCGGCGTCAAACTGGCCGGCGACATGGCCGCCAGCGGCGGCGACATCCAGATCGACGCCAATGGCAAGCTGACCCTCTCCCAGGCCGTCGCCAGCCGGGATATCGCCCTCAAGGCGCAATCGATCGAACTGGGCAACAAGACCTACGCCGGCCGTAACGTCAAAGCCGAAGCGGCCCAGAGCCTGACGCTGGAAAAAGACCGGAGCCTGGCGGCCGGCGCGCAGATCGACCTGAAGGCCGAGCAGCTCGGCAACCAGGGCGTGATCGAAGCGGGGGTCAATCGCGACAACAGCCGCAACACCACGGGTGATGTGAAGCTCAGTGGCGGCTCCCTGCGTAACCAGGGCACCGTGGTGGCCAGCCGAGACCTCGAGGCTGCGCTCACCGGCACGCTGGATAACCGCGCAGGTGCCATCAGCGGCAAGGCCAACACCCGGGTGGCGGCCAAGGCGCTGGACAACCGCGACGACGGCCTGCTGCTGTCCAAGGGCAGCGTCACGGTGGATGCCGAATCACTGGACAACCGCAAGGGCGCGATTGCCGCCGACCAGTCCCTGAACATCAAGGTCGCCCAGCGCCTGGACAACCAGGGCGGCGAGCTCTCCAGCCGAGCAGCGACCACCATTGACGCCGGACAGCTGGACAACCGGGGTGGCCAGCTCAGCGCAGACCGCACCCTGACCGTCAGCGCCGACGCGCTGGACAACAGTGCAAAAGGCACCTTGAGCAGCCGCGGCAGCCTGGTGGTGCAGAAGGCGGCCCTGAATAACCAGGGCGGTACCGTCGTTGCCGATCAGCGCGTGGACATCACCGGCCAGCGCCTCGACAACCGGGGTGGCGTGGTCAGCAGCAAGGGCGATGCGAGCATTGCGGTAGAGGGCGTTCTGGACAACGCCGGGCCGGGCCGTGTCGTGGCCGAGGGTGCGCTCCAGGTCACTGCCCGCGAGCTGCGCAACAGCGCCGCCGGCCAGGTGGGGGCAAAGGGTGATGTCGAGATCAAGGTCGACACCCTTGCCCAGCAGGGCGGCGAGTTGCTCAGTCAGGGCCATTTGAGCCTCGAAGCACGGCAGCTGGACAACCTCAGCGGTGGCCTGATTGCGGCTCGCCAAGGCATCGATGTGCGCGTCAGCGAGCGCCTGCGAAACAGCGGCGGAGAAATCTCCACCCAAGGCCAGGCCGACATCCGCACCCAGGCCACAGCCGGACAAGCCCCCGCCGTACTGGACAACAGCCAGGCCGGCCTTATCTCGGCCGACCAGGGCCTGACCCTCACCGTCCAGCGCCTGCTCAACCACACCAAGGGCGTACTGACCGCACGTGATCGGCTGGTGGTCCGGGGTGAAAGCCTGGACAACAGCGCCGGTGGCGTGGTCAACGGGCAGGGCAGTCTGGGCCTTACCCTCCAGGGCGGGCTGGTCAACCAGCAAGGCCTGATCACCAGCACCGCCGGCCTGCACCTCGAGGCGGCCAGCCTCGACTCCAGCCAGGGAGGCGAAGTGTCCTCCAAGGGCGACCTGAGCCTGAGCGTGGCTCGCCTGATCCAGCAGCAGGGCCGCCTGATCGGCGAAGCCGCCGTGCACCTGGACCTGCAAGACGGCGACCTGGACAACCGTGGCGGCCTGCTCAGTGCCAAGGGGCCGCTCACCCTCGAACACCTTGCCAAACTGGACAACCGGGGAGGCGAGCTATCCAGCCGCCAGGGTTACAACCTGACGGCGCAGGCCATCGACAACGGCGACCAGGGCAAGCTGATCAGCACGGGCCAGCTCGGCATCGACCTGGGGCAAGGCGCGCTGCGCAATGCCGGAGCCGGACTGGTCTCCGGCTGGAAAGGGCTGACGGTCAAGGCCGGCAGCCTCGACAACCGCAGCCAGGGCACCCTGTCCAGCCGTGATGGCGACCTGCAGATCACCCTGAGCGGCGCGCTGGACAACCGCGATGGCGGTGCCCTGGTCGGCAAGGGCACGGTCTCGGTCGACGCACAGAGCCTGGACAACCGCACAGGGGGTGTCGTCTCCAGCGTGGGCGATCTCAACCTCACGCTCGCCGATACCCTCGACAACCGCACCGGCCAGATCAGCAGCCAACAGGCGGCCAGCATCCACGCCAACCGCCTGGACAACAGCGCGGGTGAGCTGACCAGCAAGGCCGCAATGACCCTCTCCCTGACCGGGCAGTTGCTCAACGCGCAAAAGGCCCGCCTGGCCAGTGGCGGCCCGCTGGTGCTCCAGGCTGCCGCCCTCGATAACCGCGGCGGCAGCCTGATCAGCCAGCAGCTGATGAAGCTGACCACCGGCGACCTGAACAACGCAGTTGGCACCCTGGCAGCCCGCAATGGCCTGGACCTGCTGCTCAGCGGCGTGCTGGACAACAGCGCCGATGGCCTGGTGCACAGCCAGGAAGGTCTCATCGACCTGCAGGCGCAACGCCTCGACAACCAGGGCGGCAACCTCAGTGGCCAGCAGGGCGTGGTCGCCAGGCTGGAGGGCGCGCTCAACAACCGCAGTGGCCGCATCGAAACCGCACAAGGCGAGCTGGACCTGCACAGCGCGGGCGACCTGGACAACCACGGTGGCGTCCTCAACAGCGTGCAGGGCGGGCTGACCGCCACCAGTGGCGGAGCGTTCGACAACGCCTCGGGCACCGCCCAGGCGCAAGCCGTGACCGTCACCGCCAAGGCCCTGGACAACCAGGGTGGGCATCTCTCTGCACTCAGCGGCGAAACCCGCATCGACCTGGGCACTGGCACCCTCCAGAACCAGGGGGGCGGCCTCTACGCCCACCAACTGCTGAGCGTGATCGCCGGCGATTTCGACAACCGGGCCGACAGCGGAGGCGAGGGCGGCAAGGTGGCCGCCGAGCGCATCGACTTCACCCTGTCCGGCGCCCTGCGCAACGGCAACGGCCTGCTCGAAAGCAGCAGCACCCTGCGCCTTGCCGCCGCTCGCATCGACAACCAGTACGGCCGCCTGCGGGCACTGGGCCAGGCGGGGAGCACCCGGATCCTCGGCAGCGCGCTGGACAACCGCAACGGCACCCTGGAAACCGCCAACGCCGAACTGGCGCTGGACGTCGATGACCTCTACGGCACCGGCGGCAGCATCGTCCACACCGGTGCCGGGCGTTTCGGCCTCAGCACCGCCCAGGTCATGGGCGGCGGGGGCAACCTCAGCACCCAGGGCAGGCTGAACCTCAGCGCCAGCAACTGGACCAACAGTGGCGTGCTGGAAGCGGACCAACTGGTCCTCGACATCGGCACCTTCACCCAGACCGCAAGCGGCAAGCTGGTCGCACGACAGTCCTTCAGCGGCAGCGGGGAGAACTGGACCAACCACGGCGTGCTCGCCAGTGACGGCAGCTTCACACTCAACCTGAGCGGCGCCTACACCGGCCAGGGACAGCTCTCCAGCCTGGGCGAGCTGACCCTGAACACAGGCAGCCTCGATATCGCCAGCAGCGCCCGGATCGCAGGAGGCGCGGCCAGCACCCTCACCGTCGGCGGACTGCTGGCCAACCAGGGACGCATCACCTCTGCCGGCAGCCTGACGGCCCGCGCCGGCACCCTCGACAACTACGGCACCCTCGGCAGCGCCGGCCTGCTGCGCCTCGAGACGCCATCGCTGCTCAACGAAAAAGGCCTGATCTTCAGCGGCGACGACATGGCGTTGCGGGTCAAGCGCTTCACCAACCGCTATGCCGATGTGTACAGCCTGGGGGCCTTGAGCATCGCCAGCAATGACCAACTGGCACGCAGCGACCTGCTCGAGAACCTGTCCGCTACGCTGGAAAGCGCCAAGGACATGCGCCTGGCTGCAGCCACCCTGCTGAACGCCAAGGACGAGTTCGCCATGGAGGGTAAGCTGCTTTCGGCCCGGGCGTACCTGATCTGCGTTCAGCACTGCAAGAAGAGCTGGGGCAACAAGCGTGGCCAACTGACCCTGAACGAAGAATGGGCGGCGGTCATCTCCAAGGACTCGCCTGCGGGCCAGATCCTGGCAGGCGCCAACCTGCAGATCGAAGGTGATCAGGTCACCAATCGCTACAGCACCCTGTCCGCCCGCGACGATATTGCCATCAAGGCCAGTGACATAAAGAACATTGGCGCCCAGGCCATGTCCGGGAGCGTGCAGAAAGTCATCACCGCCAACACCAAGGAATCCAACAGGGTCTACAACGGCCACCAGGCACGCGTACAGAGCTTCATGGTCCAGCACGGCACGGCTGCCACCTTCAGTGAGGCCGCCTACCTGGCCATGAAGGCGGGCTTCAGCCCGGCCTACTACGTGGGAATCGATGCGCCTATCAACGCCTCCGGAAATGGGCAGGTGCTCGCACCCGCAGTGATCCAGGCTGGCGGCAACGTCACCCTCCAGGCCAGCAATAACCTGGACAACCTGCAAACCTACCCGAACACCGCCATCAACCATGGCCAGGCCCGCGGGGCAGATGTCTCGCTGAACCGAGCCGCACAGCCCGTGGTCGTGCTGAATGCCCAGCTGCCGCCCGACCAGCAGCAACGGCAGGTCAACCCGCTCACCCTGCCTGGCTTCGTCCTGCCGCAAGGTGATAACGGGTTGTTCCGCCTGAACACCCAGGCAGCCAATGACGATGGCGCCAGCCAGGCGCAAAGCCTCGCCAACAGCGGCGGCTGGCAGGTGCAGGGCAGTCAGGCTGCAGGCAGCAACCCGACGGATACCGGCACACGAGTCCCCTCGGGGGTTGGCCAGGTCTCCCTGGGCGAGGTGCCCGTCAAGGGCCACAAGTACCTGATCGAAACCAACCCGGCTTTCGCCGATCTGACGCGCTTCCTCAGCTCCGACTACCTACTGGGCAAGCTGGGATATGACCCGGACAAGGCCCAGAAGCGCCTGGGCGATGGCCTTTACGAACAGCGATTGATCCGCGAGGCAGTGGTGGCTCGTACGGGCCAGCGTTACCTCGCCGGTCTAGGCAGTGATGAAGCACTGTTCCGCTACCTGATGGAAAACGCCATCGCCAGCAAGCAGGCGCTCAACCTCGCCCTGGGCGTGAGCCTGAGTGCCGAGCAGGTCGCGGCCCTGACCCACGATATCGTGTGGATGGAAGAGCACGAAGTACGGGGCGAGAAGGTCCTGGTGCCGGTGCTCTACCTGGCCCAAGCACAAGGCCGCGTGGCACCTAACGGCGCCCTTATCCAGGGCCGTGATGTCACCCTCATCAGCGGCGGCAGCCTGAACAACCAGGGCACCCTGAAGGCCAGCCAGAACCTCAGCGCCAGTGCCGTCAACCTCACCAACAGCGGATCGATGCAGGCCGGTGAACGCCTGAGCCTCCTGGCCACCGAGAGCATCCGCAATGCCCAGGGCGGGATCATTGCCGGGCGTGATGTCTCGGTGAAAGCCCTCAGCGGCGACATCATCAATGAGCGCAGCGTCACCACCTTCGAGTCCGGCGCAAGCAACTACACCTACCGCAAGGACTACGTCGACGGTGCTGCGCGTATCGAAGCCCTCAACGACCTGGACCTGGGGGCAGGACGCGATGTGCAGAACGTCGGTGGCGGCCTCAGCGCGGGGCGAGACCTGCGGATCGATGCCGGTCGGAACCTGCTCATCGTCTCGGCCGAGCAGCACGACCTGAGCACCCAGAAGAACCGCAAGGGCAGCAGCCGCCGCGAGCAGATCACGCAATACGGCTCCGACGTCAGCGCCGGGCGTGATCTGACCTTCTCCAGTGATCGCGACCTGGCCGTGGTAGCCAGCCGCGTGAAGGCCGGCGAGGATCTGGCCGTAAAATCCGACGGCAACGTCCTGATCGGCTCAGCCGCCAATGAGAGCCACTACGAATCCCACCGCAAGAGCCGCGGTAAGAAAGAGAATATCGAGCAGAGCCGGGTGACCCAGCAGGGCGCTGAACTCATCGCTGGCGGCAATCTATCGGTGAAGGCCGGCGAAGACCTGGGCGTCGTCGCCAGCCAGATCAAGGCTGGCGACGAGGCCTACCTGTACGCCGGAGGCGATCTCGAGCTGCTGGCTGCGCAGAACAGCGAATACAGCCTCTACGACAAAAAGAAGAAAGGCAGCTTCGGCGCCAAGAAAACCCGCCGCGACGAAGTGACCGACGTACGCAACGTCGGCAGCCAGATCACCAGCGGAAGCGACCTGACCCTTGCCAGCGAAGGCGACCAGCTCTACCAGCGCGCCCGCCTCGAGAGCGGCGGCAACCTGACCTTGGACAGCGGCGGCGAAATCGCCTTCGAAGCGGTGAAGGACCTGCACCAGGAGAGTCACGAGAAGAGCAAGAGCGACCTCGCCTGGAACTCCATGAAGGGGAAGGGCAGCACGGACGAAACGTTGTTGCAAAGCCAGCTTATTGCCCAAGGTGAAATCGTCATCAAGGCGGTTGAAGGCTTGAAGATCGACATCAAGCAGATCGATCAGAAGACTGTCAGCGAGACCGTGGACGCCATGGTGGCCGCTGATCCGCAACTGGCCTGGCTGAAGCAGGTCGAGCAGCGCGGCGATGTCGACTGGCGCCGGGTGAAGGAGATCCATGACTCCTTCAAGTACAGCCATTCGGGGTTGGGTGCAGGGGCACAGTTGGTTATTGCGATTGTAGTGGCCTATTTTGCGGGGCCGATGCTTAGTCAGGGTATTGGTTCTTTAGGTGGTGCCAGCGCTGCAGCGGGTTCAGGAACTGCAATGGCTGCATCAGGAACAGCTACTGCGTCGGCTGTGGCTGCTGGTGCTACTGCGGGATCAACAGTTGCGGCCGGCTGGGCCAACGTAGCGCTTACAGCAGCGGCTACGGGTGCAACCAGCAATGCAGCTATCAGCACCATCAATAATCAGGGCAATCTCGGGGCAGTGCTGAAGGATGTGACCTCCAGCGATAACCTAAAAGGCTACGCTACCTCGGCGATCACTGCTGGCTTCACATCGGGGATGCTGGACAGTGCCTTTGGGGTTAAGGGCGATAACATCAATAAAGTCACTAAAGGCTTTGATCTGAGCAAGGCCAGTGATCTAGCCAAGTTCGGCTCCTATCTCGGTGCACAGGGGGCGGTGCAGGCCATCGCGCAAACGGCGATCCAGGGTGGCAGCCTTGGCGGCAACCTGCAAACAGCCTTGACTAGTCAAATGCAGCACCTACTGCAGGCGGGAGTCTTCAAAGGTGTGGGCGACTTTGCAAAAGACGCCAGCTGGGCTGACGGCAGTCCCGCGAAAATCGCTCTGCATGCAGTCATGGGTGGTTTGCTCAGTGAGGCGACGGGGGGCGACTTCAAGACAGGTGCGCTGGCTGGAGGTGCCAACGAACTGCTGATCGAACAGCTTGCCGGTGTGATCAAAGGTGACAAAGGCCTGGAGCTGATGGTGTCGCAACTGATCGGTGTTGCGGCAGCCACTGCCACTGGCGGCGATCCAGCCAAGGCTGCGGAGCTGGCGAAGAATGCGACGGCGTATAACCGGCAGTTGCATGATGATCAGATCAAACTCATCCAGACACTGAGCGATGATCCTGAGAAACAAGGCCAGTTAAAAGCCGCACTGTGTGTCATGCAAAACTGCGATATCAATGGGTTGGGGGGCTATGACGCAAATGGGCAGGCCATTTATGAGGCAGGTATACAGCTTCGGGCCAGCAACCCAGAGTTATTTGCGCAGCTAAAGAACGAAATAAATAGCGCAGGATTGCTCAGCGGAAAGTTCGTCTACAACCCAGGCGGCATTGATTTCGCAAAAGATAGCTTAGGCAGAGAGTGGAATGACAAGACACGGGCGCTCGGAAAAGCGTGGGACACCGCGAAACAAAAACCGGATGATCTTGGTGATGTTGCTAAAGGTGTAGCTAAAGGTTTGGCCAGCAGTGTTAAAGGCGGGCCGCAATATCCGATTGACAATGCCGATGAAGCACAGGGTGCGATCCTTGCCAATGCAGCTTTGGTGGTGGCGCCAGTTGTCAAAGGTGCCGGAGTTGGCTCACTCAATGCGATGGGGCGGGCGTGGGAACGCGGTAAAGTGCTCAATGCGGGTGAAATTGCCATGTCCAGTGGTGGCAATATCTCGGCACAACAAGTCACTCGTGTGGGAACTCCAGCAGGATTGAACACAAAAGAGATAAATGCGTTGAGCAAACTGGACTCACTGAGCAGCGGCGCAGCAGGTGTGGTGCGAGAAACGGTCTCCAACAGCTATTTTGAGCGCAATGGTTTTAAAGCGCTTGATGGTAAGTGTGGGACCAACTGCTTTGATGGAGTTTATATCAAGGGTAATCAGGTGATCGTCAATGAGGTGAAGCCGCTGCAGGCGAATGGTTCGATTAAGTTGAGCAGTGGTAATGAAGGAACTGGATTGAAGACACAAATGTCCGATGACTGGATAAAAAGTCGGATTCAGGCACTCAGAGATACAAAAGATCCGGTTAAGGTAAAAGTGGCAGATCAAATCTTGGCAGCCAAAGAAGCAGGAAAGCTAACGACCGTTGTTTCTGGTGTTAACAGCAACGGCATGGTCATCGTGAAGGTGAAGCCATGAGCGAAATCAAGGAAACGCGTGAAGAGTGGCTAACTAGCGTTTTGGCCATTTTGCATGATTCGACGAATGAGCGGGTGCACCGATATCTGAATGAGTATCACAAACTCAAGAAGGGATCTGTTCTTCGAAACATTGCACCACTCTTGGAGTTTCGAGGGTTGAAGTCCTATTTTATTGATGATGACTTGCGTGGCCTAAAGCAGAGTTTCTATGTTTACTGCAAACTCTTGATGGCCGCTGAGCAGGAGGCAGAACCTTGCGGAGATGCCTTTGCTGGTTACGAGTCATTTTTGTATGGCTTGCTCAGCGACAGCCCAGAAATCTTCGACTGGCTGACCCATGCTGAACTCAAAGAAAAAGATGACGTCAAGACGCCGCATTTCCATTGGCATCAATTCCAACTGGTGCTTCGCCGTGACGACGAAGCTCTGCGCCAAACCATCGCCGTAGTGGCCAAAAAAGGCCGCAAACATGACAAAGCACTTGCTCAAGCTGGGCAAGATTTTTTCT
>NZ_FOJP01000042.1 GCF_900111835.1 Metapseudomonas otitidis | reverse complement strand
AACGTGCCGTCGTCTCGCCAGTCACGGAACCGTTGATAAACCGTCGACCACGGGCCGAAACGTTCCGGCAGATCACGCCAGGCGGCTCCGGAGCAGAGGATCCAGAAGATGCCGTTGAGCACCAGCCGGTCATCACTTCGAGGTCGGCCCATCTTCTGTTCCGGGGAAACCATATCCTTGATCAACTCCCAGTCCGCATCTGGGAGTTCGTAGCGCCTTGCCATGTGGGCCTCCAGCTAATCATGGTGGCGATTCTACCTGTACCGACTTTTCGTACAGAACCTAAGTTGACTTGCCCGGGTAACGCGGCAGGAAGCATTACGGCGATGTAATTTTGACTTCATTTTTATGACAGGTTGAGCAGATATATTTTAATCACCACCTTGAAGGAGTGATTAAACATGAAAAGCCTCAACGTTATTGCAGCACTTACCGTTATGGTTGCTTCCTCTGCCGCTCTGGCAGAAGGTGGCGCTGATCGTGTTTATGGTCGGATGATTCAGGCCAATGAGCAGGCCATGCAAGAATATGCTGCAGCTAACGGAAAGAATCCGCCTGAAGTTATTCATTACCGTTACGGCATGAAACTGGATATCGCCAAAGTCGTGGCCACTACCCGGACGGACTCTAGCTGCGATGTGATGCCGGCTCAGATGACCTACGAGGACTCCAACGGCAATCTGAATATTCTCGAATACCGGGCAGCCGGAACAGGTTGCCGGAACAAGAATTAATAAATGACATTACGCTGACTGAAATGTAATTTTCATGTCGCCTTGGTGTTATTTGGCATGTGGAAATATACTCAAAGCGCGCCTTGGCTATGCCCGGCGCGCTTGGCACATATATGCAACCACACAATGACAACTGCCAATAACATCAGGAACACTTATGAATAACAGGACTTTGTTAGGGCTTTCTCTGCTCGCTCTGAGCGTCAGCATCGGCCAAGCTGCAATGGCCGCCGGCGAGAAAGGCGAGGGATTTATCGAAGGCAGCAGCCTGACCATCCTCAATCGAAACCTCTACTTCAACCGCGATTTCCGTAAGGGCCAGTCCAGCAGTTCAGGTAATGGCTATTCGGAGGAGTGGGCGCATGGCGTGATAGGCCGATTCGAGTCTGGCTTCACCGAGGGCACTATAGGCTTTGGTGTCGATGCCTTTGCAATGCTAGGGCTCAAACTTGACACTGGCGACGGCCGTTCAGGAGCCGGCGGCTCAGTCGATGTGCTGCCTTACAACAGCCTGGGGCAGGCTGAGGACAACTACTCCAAACTGGGTGGCGCGGTGAAAGCTCGGTTCATGGATACCGAGATCAAGGCGGGCGACGTCTTTCCCGTCAGCCCGGTCGTCCAATACGGTGATGCGCGGCTTTTACCGGAGAGTTTCCGAGGTATCACCGTGACCAACAGCAGCGTGGAAGGACTGTCGCTTCAAGGCGGTCGCCTCCACTCGATGAGCCAACCCAATACCAGCAGCCTGCGCGACGGCTTCGCTACCTTCTACGCGGGCGAAGTGGACTCGCCATGGATCGCCTATTTCGGTGGTGATTACACGCTTAATGACAACGTCGGCTTCAGTCTCTACACCAGTCGCCTCAAGGATGCCTGGAATCAATACTACGCGGGCACCACGCTGAGCTATCCGCTTGCGGACGATGTCACCTTGATCGGTGGGCTGAATTACTACAAGGCGGTCGATGAAGGTAAGCAACTCCTGGGGCGCTTCGATAACAACATCTTTAGCGGTAAGGTCGGCATCCAGTTCGGCGCTCACACAGTGCTGGTAGGTTTACAGCGCAACAATGGCGATGATGACTTCGACTACTTGCGCCAATCGGACTCCATCTATCTAGACAACTCCATCCAGTACAGCGACTTCAACTCGCCCAAGGAGAAGTCATGGCAAGTGCGCTATGACCTGGATATGGAGTCTTTCGGTGTGCCTGGATTGAGCTTCATGACTCGGTATGCCCAAGGCTGGGATGCCGACTACAGCAATGCCAACGAGGTCTATATGCGTCGGGATGACAACGGCGATCCGTTGACCAACCAGAAGCGCTGGGAGCGGGACATCGAGGCCAAATACGTTGTGCAGACTGGATCACTGAAGGATATGTCTTTCCGTGTTCGCCAAATGACCACTCGCGCGACCGACTACGAGTCCGATCTTGATGAAGTCCGCCTGATTGTCGAGTACCCGCTGGAAGTTCTCTAACCTCGGTGCGCGAGCGGGTTGGTTGCCCGCTCGCGCCTTGGTCCTGCTGTCCCCTCGTAGTGCTCCTTTGGTTTGGAGACAGCCCTTGGCACCTTCGGGTGCCTTTTTTACTTAGGTTGACGGGTGGTTTGAAAAAGCGTCGGTCACTCGATGCACAAGCGGCCATGGTGGCAGGAGCTGCTACTGAGCGGGATATTCTGCCACGATCTGATCAGCACCCGTCTTGGTCAAGCCAATGACCTGGTAGACATGCTGTACGCCATCGACTTCCATGCCGGGAGAGCCGGCCGGCATCCCGGGAACAGCGATGCCCACGAGGTCATTACGCTTGCTGAGTTCTAGGACTTGAGCCGCTGGCACATGTCCTTCGACGAACTTGCCGTCAATCACCGCGGTGTGGCAAGACGCCAAGCGTGGCGCAACACCCAGACTTTGCTTCACTGCCGTCATGTTGCTTTCGACATGGTCGACGACTTTGAAGCCATTCGCTTCGAGGTGCGTAATCCACTTCTTGCAACACCCGCAATTGGCATCACGATGAACATCAATCGTCAGGGCATCAGCTGCTTGAACCGCAGATGTGATGGAGAGAGCGCCGAGTAAGGCCAGATAGTTAGTTTTCATGTACGTGTTCTTTGCCATCAGCGTGGGTGTGGGTCTTGGGCGCGGCATTCGGAGCCTGCTTGGAGTGATGATCGCCTCCGTTGGCAGGTGCCTCATTCCCAGCATGGTGGTCATCGGCACTCATATCCGAGTGGTGGTCAGCCTCAGAAGCGGAGTCACCGCCGTTATCCGTAGCCGCAGTATCGTGATGACCAGGCTCTCCGGCATCACCTGTTCCATGATGGTCTTCGCCACCGCCGCTATTGCCATGATCGCCAGGCTTGTTGTCGCCGTGCTGCCCTTCATGGTTATGCATCTGCGTTTCTCCACCACCATGTTGATGGCCGGTACTGGATGCGACGAGTGCTTGGTATTGTTTGCCATCCATCGTCGGCAGCTGGTTGAGGAAGGCAACCATGCCCCAGATGTACTGATCGCCCATGTTCTTGCCCCAAGCAGGCATACCTGTAGCTTTGATGCCGTGCTTGATTACCCAGAATGCTGCAGAGGGATTGCCATCGACACCGATCTTGGCGAGATTTGGGGGAGCAGGATAAAGCGATTGGCTCAGCTCGGTCTCCGCCACACCTGGCGCCAAGTGACAGCCGATGCACATGGAGTTGTAGTTGCCCGCCCCGGTGCGAATAAGAGCTTGATCATCGAGATTGGGAACCTCGATGTCCCGCGAACGAACCTCGATAGAGCGGTCACGGGCCATCGTGAGAAACGCGCTCACTGCGGGAAAATGAGGATCGTCGGCCCCCACGTTGACCACGCCATAGTACGCACCGGCCAGGACAGCTGTGCTACCGACTACACCAGCCGCCACCAAAGTTTTAATTGTTCTTTTCATGTCAGGTTCTCAAAACCACATCCGGATACCGGCGACAAAACGCGCCTCGTTTACATCACCGTCCTCGTCGCGCACCATGTCAGCCGTGTTGCCATAGGAGCGGCTCCAGGAAACGCCGATATAGGGGGCAAACTGCCGGACAATCTCGTAGCGCAGACGCAAGCCGAGTTCAGTATTGGCCAACCCCGACCCCACGCCACGCTCAGGATCGTTCTTGCCGTAGAAGTTCACTTCGGCAGTCGGCTGTAGGATCAACCGGTTGGTTAGCAAAATGTCGTAATCACCCTCCAATCGGGCAGCCGTCTGGCCATTCTCGCCCACGAACGCCGTGGCTTCGGCCTCGAAGGCGTAAAGCGCCATGCCCTGAACACCGAAGGCGGCCCAAGTCTGCGGCGACTCCGGTTTAAAGTCCTGGCGAACGCCCGCGACGACGTCCCACCAGGGGCCGATCGAGCGGCCGTACAACAGCTGTAATTCCGCATCCTCGGTCACGCCGTTGGTACGCTCGCCTTCGGAGCGGAACCACACCCGGTTGATATCACCGCCTACCCAACCCGACGCATCCCAGGCCAGAGTGCTGCCCTCATCTGCGTCCTGGTATTCGAGCTGATCGAGCAGGAAAAAGCTGTTGATGGCGCTGTCGTGCACCTTGTGGCCAGGCAGTGGCGGGAAAGCCGCTTGACGATCAGCATCCGTCAGAACGGGAATCGGCGTACGGCTGGTGGTTCTCGGGGCTTCAGCGGAGCCATGATTCATCTTCGAGTGATCCATGCCCTCCATCTGTCCTTGCATGGTGCCGTGCCCCATCTTGCTGTGGTCCATGGCCGGGGCCTTCTCTTGGCCCTGGCTGTGGCCCATCTGGCTATGGTCCATGCTGCCCGACTCGCTCTGCATGGCACCATGATCCATCTTGCTGTGATCCATGCCCTCCATCGGCGCTTTGGCGGAACCGTGATCCATCTGGCTATGGTCCATCGACATGGAGCCGTGCCCCATTGCCGAATGATCCATTTCTTCCGCAGCCTGGGTAACGCCGCCGCTGAACGCACTCAGCGATACGGCTAACGCTATAAGGGACGGACGTGAAAACCTAGTGGTCATGGTTCGAACCTGCTTCGGCCTCGGTGCCGCCATGCTTATCCATCATGTTTTCGTGCTTCATACCGTCGTGGTTCATGCCCTCATGATCCATGGTGCCATGATCCATCTGCTGGCCAGCGGCCTTATCCTTCGATTGATCTGCAGCCTTGCCACTGGTGGCGTTGGGCGCAGCCGACTCGGCAGCATGTTGTTCGTGCTCACCGTGCCCCTCACCTGCCCATGATGCAGGTGCGTGCAGAGCAGCCAAAAGACTGAACATAACTGCGCTGCCAACAAGGGCATTTCGCTTCATAAAAGTGCTCATCAGAAATCTCCTTTACTCATCCACACGGACTTCACGGAACATGCCCATTTCCATGTGGAGCAACAGGTGGCAGTGATAGGCCCAACGCCCCAACGCATCGGCCGTCACTCGATAGCTACGCTTGGAGCCTGGCGGCATGTCGATAGTGTGTTTACGCACCAGGAAATTGCCGTTCGCATCCTCCAGATCACTCCACATGCCATGGAGATGGATCGGGTGAGTCATCATGGTGTCGTTGAC
>NZ_FOJP01000027.1 GCF_900111835.1 Metapseudomonas otitidis | reverse complement strand
GTTCCTATCAACCGCTATCGGACGAGCCCCTGGAAGTATCCCGAACAACCAACAGAGTTCGAGTACGGTCTGGATGATGTGCTGGCGAAGGTCTACCACAGCCGTTTCCGCTTCAGAAAACGCTACTTCCGCATTGCCAAGGGATTGGCTGGGAAAGTGATAGCAATACGTCCGCACTCAGATGCCGAACATTTGTTCGATGTGTACTTCTGCCACCAACTACTTCGGACCATTGACCTGAATGACCCTGAGTGCAGTCCATAATGCGTCAACCATGTCCTCGTACATGTGCCCACCATGTCTCCGGTCCGTACAAACGATTGGAAAAGGGACTCGCCTGGGAAGGCGAAACAGAAAACACCCGCAAAACTCGCTAAACAGCCGGGCTCTGATGCCCGCGGCAAGAACGCCTTGCACCTCTATAGCGACGCCAGATAAAGACGCAACGCCTTGAGCGAGTCCGGGCAGCAGTTCTCCAGCGCCTGGGCCTGGTCGAGGCTCATGAAGCGCGCTTCCATCACCTCCTCCGGCTGCAGCCGCAGGGGCGCGTCGGACACGGCGGAGAACACCGCGCCCCAGAGCCGGTTGCCCGGCTCGTCGAAGTAGAAGCGCCCATGCTCGCGCAGGGGCACGCCGGCGATGCCGAGTTCTTCCTCCAGCTCACGGGCGGCGGAGAGGGCGTAGTCCTCCCCTTCCTGGACCATGCCGCCGGCGGCGACGTCCCAGTAGCCCGGGTACAGCGCCTTGCTCAGGGTGCGGCGATGCACGCAGAGCTGGCCGGCGCTGTTGAACAGGAGGATGAAGGTGCCACGGGAAACCAGCCCGCGCTCGCGCAGCTCGGCCCGGGGCAGGCCGCCGAGGAGGCGGTCCTGCTCGTCGACCCAGGCCACCCGCTCGGCGTCGGAGGCGGCGCGGTGGGCCGCCTCGCGCGGGTCGAGGGCCATCAACCCTGCTCCAGCAGCTGGCGCAGGTCGATCACGGCGGCGTTGGCGCGGGAGATGTAGTTGGCCATCACCAGCGAGTGGTTGGCGAGTACGCCGTAGCCACTGCCGTTGAGCACCATGGGGCTCCACAGGGGCTCCTGGGCGGCCTCCAGCTCGCGGATGATCTGCCGCACGCTGATGGTGGCGTTCTTCTTGGCCAGTACGTCGGCGAAGTCCACTTCGATGGCACGCAGGATGTGGGACAGCGCCCAGGCCTGGCCACGGGCTTCATAGAAGACGTTGTCGATCTGCAGCCAGGGCGTCTCGACGATCTCCTCGCTGACCTTGGGCACCACGCCTTCCTGGCCGTCCTGGGCCTTCACGTCGGTGTTCAGGCGGACCCGGCCGACGCTGGCGGACAGGCGCTGGGACAGCGAGCCCAGGCGGGTGGCGACGTCACCCAGCCAGTTGTTGAGGTTGTCGGCGCGGGTATAGAACTGGGCGCCGGGCTGGCTCGGGTCGGAGAGCCGGGCCAGGTAGCGGTCCAGGGAGCGGATGCCTTCCTGGTACTCGGTCTCGGAGGCGGGCAGGGCCCAGCTCTTGTTGTCGAAGTTGAAGCGCGGCTCGGCGCGCGCCAGATCGACGTCCTCAGTGGACTGCGACTGGGAGCGGGCGAAGTCCTTGCGCAGGCCGCGGGTCAGGTCGCGGACCTGTACCAGTACGCCGTATTCCCAGCTGGGCATGTTGTCCAGCCAGATGCCGGGCAGGGCCAGGTCGTTGGAGAGGTAGCCACCGGGCTTGTCCAGCAGGGTCTGGGCCACCTGTTTTAGGGTCTCGACCGTGGTGTAGCCGGTGACCAGCTTGCGCTGGGCGCGTTCGGCCGCCGCCTGGGCGTTCTGCTGCACGGGGAACAGCTCGGGCTCCTGGCTCCAGTACCAGCCCACCACACCCGCTCCCACCAGGTAGATGCCGAGCAGGGCGCCGAGGGCGCGGCTGACCCAGATGCCTCCCAGGTAGCTGCGGACATCGTCCACCGAATCATCGACGCGATCTCGTGCCTGGCCCGCACGCTTCTTCCAGTCCAGCATGGCTATGTCCTTCACTCATCCGTTCGGCAAGTTTCGACAGCGCCCTTGCGCAAGGGTGCCGCCGGCCTCGCACTATAAGTGAAGCGAGCGACCTTGCCAGCGCCCAATGGCCAAACCAAGAGTGGGCCGGTGACGAGGTGTTGAGACGATGCGCACATTCGCGCTGTGACCCAGTGGCACTCCCGGAGAAAAGGTTGGCGCCAAGGGATCGGCGGTACTGGCACGGCTGCAACGAGGTGCTAGCATAGCGCCACCATCCAGGTCGGATTTCGTCCAGAAAACGACCAGAAGCCCAGAAGCCCGTCATGACCGAACCCGAAGATCCGAGCCGCGATCGCCTGAAGACCTATTTCGCCCAACGGGTGATCCACCAGGCGCGCCATCTTCTGGAGGTCTGGCAGCGGCTGCAGCGCAGCGAGTGGCGGGAGTCCGACCTCACCGAGCTGACCGAGGCCAACACCCTCCTGCAGCGTTATGCCCAGCGCTTCGAACAGCCCGAGCACAGCCAGCTGGCCCAGAGCATCGAAGCCTGCCTGGTGGGCATCCAGGCCAACCGTGGGCGCCTGTCCAGCGAACTGATCACCGAGCTGAGCCAGCTGATGCAGCGCCTGTCGCGCACCGGGCTGCGCCATGGCGACCAGCTCGAACAGACCTTCCTGCCGCCCCTGCGCAAGCCGGTCTATCTGGCCCTGCAGGACGGCGAGCGCGCCGCACGCCTGGCCCAGCAGATGGAGTTCTTCGGCCTCTCGGCGCAGACCTGCGACAGCGCCAACGCCTTCCGCGCGGCCATGGCCGAGCGACACCCGTCGGCCATCGTCATGGAAGTGGATTTCGCCGGCACCGGCATGGGCCTGGAGCTGGCACTCGAAGCGCAGAAGGGCCTGGAGCACAAGCTGCCGGTGCTGTTCTTCAGCCACGAGGACACCGACACCCCGACCCGCCTGGCCGCCGTGCGCGCCGGGGGGCAGGAGTTCTACACCGGCACGCTGGACGCCTCCAGCCTGCTGGAACGCATCGAGACCCTGACCCGCACCGCCCACTACGAGCCCTACCGGGTGCTGGTGGTGGACGACTCCCGCGCCCAGGCGATGCACACCGAGATGACCCTGAACAGTGCCGGCATCGTCACCCGCGCCATCACCGAGCCGGTGCAGGCGATGGCGGCCCTGGCGGAGTTCCAGCCGGACCTGATCATCCTCGACATGTACATGCCCGAGTGCCTGGGCACCGAGCTGGCCAAGGTGATCCGCCAGAACGAGCGCTACGTCAGCGTGCCGATCATCTACCTGTCGGCCGAGGACGACCTGGACAAGCAGTTGGACGCGATGAGCGAGGGCGGTGACGACTTCCTCACCAAGCCGATCAAGCCGCGCCACCTGATCGCCACCGTGCGCACCCGCGCCAAGCGTGCCCGCAGCCTGAAGGCGCGGATGGTGCGCGACAGCCTCACCGGGCTGTTCAACCACACCCACACCCTGCAGCTGCTGGAGGACGCCCGTTCCCGCGCACGCCGCGATGGCCGGCCGCTGTGCTTCGCAATGCTCGACATCGACCACTTCAAGAAGGTCAACGACACCTACGGCCACCCCATGGGCGACCGGGTGATCAAGAGCCTCGCGCTGTTCCTCAAACAGCGCCTGCGCAAGAGCGACCACATCGGCCGCTACGGCGGCGAGGAGTTCGCCGTGGTGCTGCCGGACACCGACCTGGAAGCCGCCCAGCGGGTGCTGGACGAGATCCGCCAGCGCTTCGCCGAGATCCGCTACCCGGCCCAGCCCCACGACCTGTCCTGCACCTTCAGCTGCGGCATCGCCGAGCTGAGCGATGACATCGACAGCAACACACTCTCCAAGCGCGCCGACGAGGCGCTCTACCAGGCCAAGCGCAGCGGCCGTAACCGCGTCGAGCTGTTCCGCTGAGCCGTCCCGCAGCGTGACGCAGGTCACGCTGTCATCAAGCTGCAATCGAATCGAAATATCGTCGGGGTCCGCCGTCCTGTTCGTTGTAGGTCGAGGCCCCCATGCGCCTGAAGCAGCTCACCAACCTCAATACCCTTCTTCTCGTCACCGTGTGCCTGGCCCTGGGCGCCACGCTGTGGTGGTCCCAGCGCGCCCTGGAACGCCCCTACCAGGTGATGGAGCTGTACCTGGACCTGGCGCAGCGCGTGCAGCGGGACGTCAGCGACAACATCGAGGCCTACCTCGCCAGCGGCGATGCCCTGCGCCACAGTGCCGCCACCCAGGGCCTGGACGACCTGGACAAGCGCCTGCAGCAGTTGCCGCCGGAGCTGGCCAGCACCCTGCGCGGTGGCATCGACCCGCTGCGCACCTTTGCGGCCGAGCAGCTCCTGGCCGCCGGCAAGCTGGCCGGTGACCCGCAGGGCCTGCTGATCCAGGCTGAGCGCGAGCTGGACGGGGCACTGGAGCAACTGGCGCGCTATGCCGACGCCGGCGACCCGGCCCACGCGGCGGACTACCGGGCGCCGCTGCTGGCGGCCTCCCAGCACCTGACGCGCCTGGCCCACGCCCGCGCCAAGCTGGTGGAAAGCGGCCGTGACGAACTGGCGGCCGACGTGGAACGCGAACTGGCCGCCCTCGGCCAGGAATCCGCCCGCCTCGATGCCCTGCCCCTGCTGGGCGTGGCCGAGCAGAGCCAGTCCGCCTCCGACGACTTCGCCGCGATGATGGGCCTGGCCGACAAGGGCGAGCAGAAGGCCGCCGAGGACCGTGGCGTCGCCCTCAAGCGCGAGCTGTCCAGCCTGGTTGGCCGCTACCCGGCCGAACTGCAGCGCACTCGCCAACTGATCGCCAACCGCGCCGAACTGGCCAAGGCCACCCGCGCCCGCCTCGACGACCTGCGCCAGGCCCTGACTGCCCTGGAGCCCCTGGTGCGCGCCGAGCACGGCCGCATCCAGGGCGAGGTGCGGCTGATGCAGGGGCTGATGATCGGCCTGATCCTGCTCATCGCCCTGGCGGTGGACCGAATCCAGCGCAACCTCACCCGGGTGCTCGGGCGCCTGATGCAGGCGCTGTCCCACTGGGCCTCGGGGGACTTCAGCCAGCCCATCCACCTGGATTCACGCATCGACGACCTGCGCGGCATCGAGGGTTCCCTGGCGCGCCTGCGGGCCTACCTGGGCGACCTGGTGGGCACCATCCGCCACCACGCCGAGCAGGTGCTGAGCAGCAGCCACACCCTGGCCGGCCTCAACGGCGGCCTGCACGACGGCGCCGAACGCCAGGCGGTGGGCACCGGGCAGATCCGCGATGCCCTGGGCGAACTGGAGGCCACCATCCAGCAGGTGGCCGGTGACGCGGCCCACGCCGCCGACGCCAGCCACGCGGCCGGCCGTGCGGTGGAACAGGGCCAGCGCATCATCGGCCAGAGCCTGACCGGCATGCGCACGCTGGTGGGCGAGGTGCAGAACAACGCCAGCGCCATCGAGCGACTGGCCCAGGAGTCGGCCACCATCGAGAGCGTGCTGACAGTGATCCGCGGCATCGCCGAGCAGACCAACCTGCTGGCGCTCAACGCGGCCATCGAAGCGGCCCGCGCCGGCGAGCAGGGGCGCGGCTTCGCAGTGGTCGCCGACGAGGTGCGTACCCTGGCGCAACGCACCGCCGGCGCCACCGGGGAGATCCAGGAACTCATCGGCCGCCTGCAGACCGCCGCCCACCAGTCGGTGCAGGGCATGCGCGCCCAGGTGGAGCACGCCGAGGCCACCGCCACCCGCGCTGCCGCGGCAGACGGGGCGCTGGACGAGATCGTCGACGCCATCCGCACCATCGCCAGCACCGCCGGGCAGATCGCCGAGGCCACCGCCAACCAGAGCGGCGCGGTGAGCGAGATCCGCGGCTACAGCGAGCAGATCCACCAGCAGGGCGACGACAACCTGCGCCACATCGGCCGCAGCCGCGACCAGGCGGAGCAGCTGCTGCAGCTGGGCGGCGAGCTGAACCAGGCGGTGCAGGCCTTCCGTGTCTAGCAGGCCGTCTCTGCGGCGACGTGTCGCGCCCCGGGCGCAGGCGGCGCGCCCAAGGGGACGGCGCATGACCTTTCGGCGCGATGAGAAAGCCGCTTACAGGATCGGCCTGCCGGGCGCGGACCGGCTCCGTTATCATGCCCGGCACCTTTGCCTGCCGAGTGTCCCATGCGTCGTCTGCTGACCCTCATCCTGCTACTGGCCACCCTGCCCGCCGTCGCCGGGCTGCTGGACGGCCGCCCCAGCGCCACCCTCGGCGCCCCGCTGAACAACAGCCAGGACTTCCTCCCGGTGCGCGAGGCCTTCCGCCTCAGCCTGGTGGAGAGTTCACCCACGGCGATCAAGCTGCGCTTCACCAACGCCGAGGGCTACTACCTCTACAAGCACCGCTTCCAGTTCCGCACCGAGCCGGCCGATGTCGGCCTGGGCGCGGCGCAACTGCCGGCGGGCAAGCACAAGACCGACGACTACTTCGGCGACGTGGAGGTGTACTACGAGGTCCTCGACGTCGACCTGCCGCTGAACAACCCGCAACAGCGCCCCTTCAAGCTGCTGGTGACCTACCAGGGCTGTGCCGACAAGGGCCTGTGCTACCCGCCGGAAACCGAGACGCTGCAGATCGGCGCCGCGTCCGCCGCCACGCCGGACGGTGCGGTGCCAAGCGACGGGCAGGGCTGGAGCTGGCACGAGCTGGCGCTGTTCTTCCTCGCCGGGCTGGGCCTGACCTTTACCCCCTGCGTGCTGCCGATGCTGCCGATCCTCTCCGGCGTGGTGCTGCGCGGGCAGGTGGGCGGCGGCCGGGGCCTGGTGCTGTCGCTGGCCTACGTGCTGCCGATGGCGGCCTGCTTCGCCGTGCTGGGCGCGCTGATGGGCGTGTTCGGCGCTGAGCTGAACCTGCAGGCGCGCCTGCAATCGGCCTGGGTGCTGGTGCCCTTCGCGGCCTTCTTCGCGGTGTTCGCCCTGGCCATGTTCGGCCTGTATGAACTGCGCCTGCCGGGCTTCCTCGCCGGCCCGCTGGACCGCCTGGCCGGCAGCACCCAGGGCGGCTCGATCTGGGGTGCGGCAGCGCTGGGGGTGCTCTCCAGCCTGCTGGTCTCGCCTTGCGTCTCCGCCCCGCTGGCGGGCGCCCTGCTCTATATCAGTGCCAGCGGCGATGCCCTGGGCGGCGGCCTGAAGCTGTTCCTGCTGGGCCTCGGCATGGGCACTCCGCTGGTGCTCTTCGCGGTCGGTGGCGGCGCGCTGCTGCCGCGCTCCGGCCCGTGGATGGTGGCGGTGCGCAATGCCTTCGGGGTGCTGCTGCTGGCGGTGTCGGTGTGGCTGCTGGAGCGCGTGCTGCCGGGCTCGCTGAGCCTGGCCCTGTGGGGCCTGCTGGCTGCCGGGGTTGCGCTGTTCCTCGGCACCCTGGAGTTCGGCCCCAAACCCCCACGCCAGCGCCTGGCGCAACTCGCCGGGCTGGTGCTGCTGGTCTACGCCGGCGCCACCTGGGTCGGCGCGCTCAAGGGCGAGGCCGATCCGCTGCGCCCGCTGGGCCGTGCCGGCGTGGCCGGTGCCCCCCAGGCCACGGCAGCCGCCGGTGCCTGGATCACCGTGAAGACGCCGGCCGAGCTTGAGGCCGCCCAGGCCGCCGCCAAGGCCGCCAGGCAACCGCTGCTGCTGGACTGGTACGCGGACTGGTGCATCAGTTGCAAGGTGATCGAGCGCGAGGTGCTCACCGCGCCGGAGGTCACCGCGCAACTGGGCCGCTACCGCCTGGTGCGCTTCGACATGACCGAGAGCACCGCCGAGCAGCGCGCCCTGCTGGACCGCTACAAGCTGTTCGGCCCGCCGGCCCTGCTGTTCTTCGGGGCGAACGGTGACGAATGGGCCGATCTGCGTGTCGTAGGAGAGATCCACGCCGCCGCGTTCGCCAACCACCTGGCCCGCGCCGGCTCGCGTCAATAAGCGGAACTTCATAAATCTGCCGCAATCTGCGGGCATCGTGTCGACTACTGGCGACACAGGGACAGTCACGACTATCCTTCACGGTCCCGCCTGGCCCCAATAAGGAAGACAGCCCATGGCCACCTTGCTCGTCCTGCACGGTCCCAACCTCAACCTGCTGGGGACCCGCGAGCCCGACAAGTACGGCGCCACCACCCTGGCCGAGATCAACCAGGACCTGGAGCGCCGCGCCCGCGAAGCCGGGCACCACCTGATGCACCTGCAGAGCAACGCCGAGTACGAACTGATCGAGCGGATCCACGCTGCGCGCAACGAGGGCGTGGACTTCATCCTCATCAATCCGGCCGCTTTCACGCATACAAGTGTCGCGCTACGTGACGCGATGCTCGCAGTGAGCATCCCATTCATCGAAGTGCACCTGTCCAACGTGCACAAACGAGAACCTTTCCGCCATCACTCCTACTTCTCCGACGTAGCCGTGGGAGTGATCTGCGGTCTGGGCGCCACCGGCTACCGCCTGGCCCTGGACGCGGCACTGGAACACCTTGAACGCCCCTGACCTCACCCTTGGGAGTTGATGATTAATGGATATCCGTAAAGTCAAGAAACTGATCGAACTGCTGGAAGAGTCCGGGATCGACGAGCTGGAGATCCGCGAGGGCGAAGAGTCCGTGCGCATCAGCCGTCACAGCAACAAGGCCATGGCCGCCCAGCCGGTCTATGCCGCTGCCCCGGCTCCGGTCGCCGCGCCCGTTGCCGCCGCACCGGCTGCTGCCCCGGCTCCGGCAGCCGACGCTGCCCCGGCTGCGGCGAAGCTGAACGGCCACGTGGTCCGCTCGCCGATGGTCGGCACCTTCTACCGTGCCGCCTCCCCCACCTCGGCCAACTTCGCCGAAGTCGGCCAGACCGTTAAGAAAGGCGACATCCTCTGCATCGTCGAAGCGATGAAGATGATGAACCACATCGAAGCCGAAGCCAGTGGCGTGATCGAATCCATCCTCGTGGAAAACGGTCAGCCGGTTGAGTACGACCAGCCGCTGTTCACCATCGTCTGAACCGCGGAGAGCCTGTGATGCTGGAAAAAGTCCTGATCGCCAACCGTGGCGAGATCGCCCTGCGCATCCTGCGCGCCTGCAAGGAGCTGGGCATCAAGACGGTAGCGGTGCACTCCACGGCCGACCGCGAGCTGATGCACCTGTCCCTGGCTGACGAGACCGTCTGCATCGGCCCGGCACCCGCCGCCCAGTCCTACCTGAACATCCCGGCCATCATCAGTGCCGCCGAAGTGACCGGCGCCACCGCGATCCACCCGGGCTACGGCTTCCTCGCCGAGAACGCCGACTTCGCCGAGCAGGTGGAGAACTCCGGCTTCGCCTTCATCGGCCCGAAAGCCGACACCATCCGCCTGATGGGCGACAAGGTGTCCGCCAAGGACGCCATGAAGAAGGCCGGCGTACCGACCGTTCCGGGCTCCGACGGCCCGCTGCCGGAAGACGAAGCGACCGCCCTGGCGATCGCCGAGGACGTCGGTTACCCGGTGATCATCAAGGCTGCCGGTGGCGGCGGTGGTCGCGGCATGCGCGTGGTGCACAGCGCCGACGAGCTGATCAAGTCGGCCAAGCTGACCCGCACCGAAGCCGGTGCCGCGTTCGGCAACTCCATGGTCTACCTGGAGAAGTTCCTCACCAACCCGCGCCACGTGGAAGTGCAGGTACTCTCCGACGGCCAGGGCAACGCCATCCACCTGGGTGACCGCGATTGCTCCCTGCAGCGCCGCCACCAGAAGGTGCTGGAAGAAGCTCCCGCCCCCGGCATCGACGAGAAGGCCCGCGCCGAAGTGCTGGCCCGCTGCGTCCAGGCCTGCATCGAGATCGGCTACCGCGGTGCCGGTACCTTCGAGTTCCTCTACGAGAACGGCCGCTTCTACTTCATCGAGATGAACACCCGCGTCCAGGTGGAGCACCCGGTCACCGAGATGGTCACCGGCGTCGACATCGTCAAGGAGATGCTCAGCATCGCCGCAGGCAACAAGCTCTCGATCAAGCAGGAAGACGTGGTCATCCGTGGCCATGCCCTGGAGTGCCGCATCAACGCCGAAGACCCGGACAACTTCATGCCCTCCCCGGGCAAGGTGAAGTACTTCCACGCCCCGGGTGGCAACGGCGTGCGCGTCGATTCGCACCTGTACAGCGGCTACTCGGTACCGCCGAACTACGACTCGCTGATCGGCAAGCTGATCACCTACGGCAAGGACCGCGACGAGGCCATGGCGCGCATGCGCAATGCCCTCGACGAGATCGTGGTGGACGGGATCAAGACCAACGTCCCGCTGCACCGCGACCTCACCCGCGACAAGGGTTTCTGCAAAGGGGGCGTGAACATTCACTACCTCGAGCACAAACTGGGCAAGAAGTAAGCCTGGTGAACCCCGAAGGGCCGCATAATGCGGCCCTTCTTCATTTCCGCCACGCAAAGGAATGCCCCGCCCGTGAAAGCAAGATTCAAGTCCATCGGCCGGGCCTTTCTGGAGGCCTTCATCTGCCTGGGGCTGGCCCTGCGCTCCAGCCTGCGGCCGGGCATCCTCATCGGCTCGTCGGGCCTCTGCCTGCTGATGACCAGCTTCTGGGGCTGGCTGTTCTATACCCACTTCGAGTTCATCGCCAAGGCCGCCGGGCTGATCGCCTCCTTCGTGATCATGGGCGCTGCCGCCCTCGGGTTGCTCCCAAGCGTCAGCGGCGGCCCGGCGACCATCAGCGCCATGGCCAATATCGCCCCGGCCCTGGCCTTGATGGCGGTTTACGCCGCACTGTTGGCAGTGGCCATCGTGGTCGTGCTCTACGCTGGCGCCGTGGTGCTCAGCATCCGCCTCAGCCTGCGCTGGGTGCTGATGGGGCGCCTGAAGACCCGTACCCGCAGCCACTACCCCAGCCTGCTCCAGCGCCAACCCGCCACCACCGACCTGCTGCGCGCCGGCCGCTACCACCTCGGCCCCTGGCTGGGCCTCGGCATTGGCATCGGAATCGGCCCGCTGCTCTGCCTGCTGATCCCCGTGGTCAACGGCATCCTGATGCTGATGCTGCTGGCTTACCTGAACGTGCGCTTCCTGGTGCCCGCCGCCCTCGCCGAACTGGCCAGTGGCGCCGAACAGATGCGCGTGGTGCGGGCCCAGCGCGGCGCCCTCATCGCCTTCGGCCTGCTGATCCTCATGCTGGCGGTGGTTCCCGTGCTCAATCTGCTGCTCCCGGCCCTGCTCGGCAGCGGCGTCTGCCACCTCGCCTACCGCGGCCTCGACCGCCTGGACGCCGCGGCTGGCATGGCACCCGAGCCTCAAGTAAGCTTGCCCGCCCCGTAAGAGCCCCTTCTCCACGCCGCATCGAGGTTTCGCCATGCCCTGGTTACAAGTCCGTCTCGCCATCACCCCGGATCAGGCGGAAACCTATGAAGACGCCCTGCTGGAAGTCGGTGCCGTCTCGGTGACCTTCATGGACGCCGAAGACCAGCCGATCTTCGAGCCCGACCTCGGCACCACCCCGCTCTGGTCCCACACCCACCTGCTGGCCCTGTTCGAGGCCGACACCGACGAGACGGCGCTGGTGGCGCACCTCGAACTGCTCACCGGCGGCGCCCTGCCGCAGCACCAGATCGAGCGCATCGAAGACCAGGACTGGGAACGCAGCTGGATGGACAACTTCCAGCCCATGCGCTTCGGCCGCCGCCTGTGGATCGTCCCGAGCTGGCACGACGCCCCCGAGCCGGATGCGGTGAACCTGCTGCTGGACCCGGGCCTGGCCTTCGGCACCGGCACCCACCCGACCACCGCGCTGTGCCTGGAATGGCTGGACGGTCAGGAACTGGGCGGCTGCGACCTGATCGACTTCGGCTGCGGCTCCGGCATCCTCGCCATCGCCGGCCTGCTGCTGGGCGCGCGCCAGGCGGTGGGCACCGACATCGACCCGCAAGCCCTGGAGGCCTCCCGCGACAACGCCTCGCGCAACGGCATCGACCCGGCCCTGTTCCCCGTCTACCTGCCCGCCGACATGCCGCAACAGCCGGCCGACGTGGTGGTGGCCAACATCCTCGCCGGCCCGCTGGTGTCCCTGGCGCCGCAGATCACCGCGCTGGTCAAGGCCGGCGGCCGCCTGGCGCTGTCGGGCATCCTCGCCGAGCAGGCCGAGGGGGTCCGCGCGGCCTACGCCGACGCCTTCGAGCTGGACCCGACCGCCGAGAAGGATGGCTGGGTGCGCATCAGCGGCGTTCGTCGCTGAGGCCCGCAAAGGATGCACAGCAGGAATGCGCCAGCGACGTGGCGAGTTGGTAGACTAGCGCGTCGTTTTGCCCGGACCGCCGCATGACCGATAGCTTCGTCACCCAGTGCCCCCATTGCCAGACCAGCTTCCGCGTGACCCGCGCCCAGCTGGCGGCGGCCCATGGCGCGGTGCGTTGCGGCGCGTGCCTGCACGTGTTCAACGCAGCCAAGCAACTGCTGGGGAGCCTGGCGGCGAAGGAAGCCTCGGCCCCGACGACGACCGCCCCGGCTGCAGCCACGCCACCCGCTCGCCCGGCTGCTCCGAGCGCGACGCCACCCGCCCCCCGGGCTCCGGCTCCGGCTCCGGCTCCGGCTCCGGCTCCGGCTCCGGCTCCGGCTCCGACTCCGACTCCGACTCCGGCTCCGGCTCCGGCTCCGAGCGTGCCCAGCGTCGCCACCGTGCTCAAGCCGCAGGCTGCCGCAACGCCGGCCCCCAGCGGCAAGAGCGGCGACAAGAACACCCTGTGGATCCACGACGACCTGGACCTGGACAGCCTCGACCTCGACGAGGAACTGGCCAAGCTGGAACAGGAAGAACTCAAGCTCTCCCGCGAATTCATGGCCCTGCAGGCCGCCCCCAAGCCGGGCGAACAGCTGCTGGGCCAGCGTGACGATCCCGAACAACGCTACGACGAAGGCTGGGCCGAAGCCCTGCTGCACGCCGAGCAACGCCCCACCGCCTCCGTACCCCAGGCACCCGTGCCGCCGCGCCCGGCCGAGCCGGAGCGCCGCGAACCTGCGCTCAACCTGGCCGCCGTCGAGGAAGAGGACGACCCGCTGCCGAGCATCGGCTCGGCCCGCGACGACGAGCCCGATGACGAACCGGATCTCCCCGCCCCCGGCCGCACCGCCACGCAGGAACGGGACGAGGACGACACAGACGAACCGCTGGACGACGCACCGACCGAGCCCGTCGTGAGCCGCAGCCCGCCGCGCAACGAACCGAGCCTGCGCGACAAGGGCCTGCTGGACCTGGACGACGAGCCCCTGCAACTGGAATGGCAAGCCCCGCGCAAACCCTGGGGCCGCTGGATCGGCTGGGGCCTGCTGAACCTGATCGGCGGCCTCGCCCTGGGCTTCCAGTACGTCTGGTACCACTTCGACGAACTGGCCCGCACCGACCAGTACCGCCCCTGGTTCGAGCAGCTCTGCCCCGAGATCGGCTGCCGCCTGCCTTCCAAGGTCGACGTCAACCTGATCAAGAGCAGCAACCTGGTGGTGCGCAGCCACCCGGACTTCACCGGCGCCCTGGTGGTGGATGCGATCATCTACAACCGCGCGGCCTTCTCCCAGCCCTTCCCGCTGCTGGAACTGCGCTTCGCCGACATCAACGGGCAACTGCTCGCCAACCGTCGCTTCAAGCCCGGCGAATACCTCGGCGGGGAGCTGGCCGGGCAGACGGAAATGCCGCCGCAGACGCCGATCCACATCTCGCTGGACATCCTTGACCCCGGCATCAAGGCGGTCAATTACAGCCTGAGCTTCCACTCCCCGGAATAGCCTGACAGGCCCGCCGGACGCCGCTCCGGGGCCTTGCCAGAACCCCTGGCGATAAGCTCGGCACTGTTCAGAATTTGTTCAAAACAACCTTTATCCGGTCATCGAGAGCGGGTATGATGCCCACCCTTTTTCGTAGACCAAGATCCGGCCCCACAGGCAGGGAAGACCCATGTCGGCGGTACGCATCGGCCCGTATGCCCTACCCAACCAGGTGATACTCGCCCCCATGGCGGGCGTGACCGACCGTCCGTTTCGTCTGCTTTGCCGTCGCCTGGGTGCCGGCTTGGTAGTCTCCGAGATGGTCACCAGCGACGTGCGCCTGTGGAACAGCCGCAAGTCCCGGTTGCGCCTGCTTCATGAAGGCGACCCGGAGCCCCGTTCGGTGCAGATCGCCGGCGGCGACCCGGAGATGCTGGCCGAGGCGGCCAGGGCCAATGTGGCGCTCGGAGCCCAGATCATCGACATCAACATGGGCTGTCCGGCGAAGAAGGTCTGCAACAAGGCGGCCGGTTCCGCGCTGATGAAGGATGAAGCCCTGGTGGCACGCATCCTCGACGCCGTGGTGAAGGCCGTCGATGTCCCGGTCACGCTGAAGATCCGCACCGGCTGGGACCGCGACAACAAGAACGGCATCGCCGTGGCGAGGATCGCCGAAGAGTCGGGTATCCAGGCGCTGGCCGTTCACGGTCGCACCCGGGCCGACCTGTACACCGGCGAAGCCGAGTACGACACCATCGCCGCGATCAAGCAGTCGGTGTCGATCCCGGTCTTTGCCAACGGCGACATCGACTCGCCACAGAAAGCCAGACAGGTCCTCGACGCCACCGGTGCCGATGCCCTGCTGATCGGTCGAGCGGCCCAGGGGCGACCCTGGATCTTCCGCGAGATCACGCATTACCTGGCCACCGGCGAACTGCTGGCGGTGCCGGGGCTTGAAGAGGTGGAACAGATCCTGCTGGAGCACCTGGCCGCACTGCACGCCTTCTATGGCGAAGTGATGGGCGTACGCATCGCCCGCAAGCATGTCGGCTGGTATCTCGCAACCCTGCCGGGCGCCAGGGAGTTTCGCGCCCAGTTCAATCGTTTGGAGTCCACGGACGCGCAGTGCGCCAGCGTTCGGCAATTTTTCGCCGAGCGTCACAACGAAGGGGATAAGGCCGCATGACGACGATGACCGAGAATTTTTTTGATGGGGCAACACCCGTGAGCGACAACGCCAACCTGAAACAGCACCTGACCACACCGACCGCCGAGGGCCAGACCCTGCGCGGCAGCGTCGAGAAGGCACTGCACAACTACTTCGCCCACCTGGAGGGCGCGACGGTCACGGACGTCTACAACCTGGTGCTCTCCGAAGTGGAAGCCCCGCTGCTGGAAACCGTGATGAACTACGTCAAGGGCAACCAGACCAAGGCCTCCGAGATGCTCGGCCTCAACCGGGGCACGCTGCGCAAGAAGCTCAAGCAGTACGACCTCCTGTAAGCACGTATTCGATAAAGAAAGGGCGGCCCCCGAGAACATCAAAGGCCGCCCTTTTTTACTGATTCCCCTGCTCCGATGGACATCGACATGACCGACCAGACCACCCGCCTCCCCGTTCGCCGCGCCCTGATCAGCGTTTCCGACAAGACCGGCATCCTCGAGTTCGCCCGTGAACTGGCTGCCCTGGGCGTGGAGATCCTCTCCACCGGCGGCACCTACAAGCTGCTCAAGGACAACGGCGTCGCCGCCGTGGAAGTCGCCGACTACACCGGCTTCCCGGAAATGATGGACGGCCGCGTGAAGACCCTGCACCCGAAGATCCACGGCGGCATCCTCGGTCGCCGCAACCTGGACGGCGCGGTCATGGAGCAGCACGGCATCAAGCCGATCGACCTGGTGGCGGTCAACCTCTACCCCTTCGAGGCCACCGTCGCCAAGGCTGACTGCGACCTGCCCACCGCCATCGAGAACATCGACATCGGCGGCCCGACCATGGTCCGCAGCGCCGCGAAGAACCACAAGGACGTCGCCATCGTGGTCAACGCCAGCGACTACGCCGGCATCGTCGAATCCCTCAAGGCCGGCGGCCTGACCTACGCCCAGCGCTTCGACCTGGCCCTCAAGGCCTTCGAGCACACCAGCGCTTACGACGGCATGATCGCCAACTACCTGGGCACCATCGACCAGGCCCGCGACACCCTGTCCACCGAAGACCGCAGCGCCTTCCCGCGCACCTTCAACAGCCAGTTCGTCAAGGCCCAGGAAATGCGCTACGGCGAGAACCCGCACCAGAGCGCGGCGTTCTACGTGGAAGCGAAGAAGGGCGAGGCCAGCGTCTCCACCGCCGTCCAGCTGCAGGGCAAGGAACTGTCCTTCAACAACGTGGCCGACACCGACGCCGCCCTGGAATGCGTGAAGAGCTTCGTCAAGCCGGCCTGCGTCATCGTCAAGCACGCCAACCCCTGCGGCGTCGCCGTGGTTCCGGAAGACGAAGGCGGCATCCGCAAGGCCTACGACCTGGCCTACGCCACCGACACCGAATCCGCCTTCGGCGGCATCATCGCCTTCAACCGCGAGCTGGACGGCGAAACCGCCAAGGCCATCGTCGAGCGCCAGTTCGTCGAAGTGATCATCGCCCCGAAAATCTCCGCCGCCGCCCGTGAAGTGGTGACCGCCAAGGCCAACGTACGCCTGCTGGAATGCGGCGAGTGGCCGGCCGAGCGCGCCCCGGGCTGGGACTTCAAGCGCGTCAACGGCGGCCTGCTGGTGCAGAGCCGTGACATCGGCATGATCAAGGCGGAAGACCTGAAGATCGTCACCCAGCGCGCCCCGAGCGAGCAGGAGATCCACGACCTGATCTTCGCCTGGAAAGTGGCCAAGTTCGTCAAATCCAACGCCATCGTCTACGCCAAGAACCGCCAGACCGTCGGCGTCGGCGCCGGCCAGATGAGCCGCGTCAACTCCGCCCGCATCGCCGCCATCAAGGCCGAGCATGCCGGTCTCGAGGTCAAGGGCGCGGTCATGGCCTCCGACGCCTTCTTCCCCTTCCGCGACGGCATCGACAACGCCGCCAAGGCCGGCATCACCGCCGTGATCCAGCCGGGCGGCTCCATGCGTGACAACGAAGTCATCGCCGCCGCCGACGAGGCCGGCATTGCGATGGTATTCACCGGCATGCGCCACTTCCGACACTGAGTGACAGGGACGCACTGAAGCAGGCATCTGCTGCGTTGTCCGGCCCCTCCCCAATGCTCATTGCCAGAAGGCAACTCCGCTTGGTGAGGGCCCGGACGCCTTGCATCTACCCGCTCCATCGCGTCCCCTAAGGTCTGCAGGAATAAGCTTTTGTAGGGTGGATGACGCTCTTCTCATCCACCATCGGGGCCTCTGGCCCGCCTCCTCGAGGAAAACGCAATGAACGTATTGATCATCGGCAGCGGCGGTCGTGAACACGCCCTGGCCTGGAAAGTGGCCCAGGACCCGCGCGTCGCCAAGGTCTTCGTCGCCCCGGGCAACGCCGGCACCGCCACTGAAGCCAAGTGCGAGAACGTCGCCATCGACGTGCTGGCCATCGAGCAACTGGCCGACTTCGCCGCTGCCAACGTGCAACTGACCATCGTCGGCCCCGAGGCCCCGCTGGTGAAAGGCGTGGTCGACCTGTTCCGCGCCCGTGGCCTGGCCATCTTCGGCCCCACCGCCGGTGCCGCCCAGCTGGAAGGCTCCAAGGCCTTCACCAAGGATTTCCTCGCCCGCCACAAGATCCCCACCGCCGACTACCAGAACTTCACCGAAGTCGAGCCGGCCCTGGCCTACCTGCGCGAGAAGGGTGCTCCCATAGTGGTCAAGGCCGACGGCCTGGCCGCCGGCAAGGGCGTGATCGTCGCCATGACCCTGGCCGAAGCCGAGGACGCCGTGCGTGACATGCTCTCCGGCAACGCCTTCGGCGACGCCGGTGCCCGCGTGGTAATCGAGGAGTTCCTCGACGGCGAGGAAGCCAGCTTCATCGTCATGGTCGACGGCCAGAACGTGCTGCCCATGGCCACCAGCCAGGACCACAAGCGCGTCGGCGACGCCGACACCGGCCCCAACACCGGCGGCATGGGTGCCTATTCCCCCGCCCCGGTGGTCACCCCCGCCGTGCACCAGCGCGTGATGGACGAGGTGATCTACCCCACCGTTCGCGGCATGGCCGAGGAAGGCAACGTCTACACCGGCTTCCTCTACGCCGGCCTGATGATCGACAAGAGCGGCGCGCCCAAGGTCATCGAGTTCAACTGCCGCTTCGGCGACCCGGAAACCCAGCCCATCATGGTGCGCCTGGAAAGCTCCCTGGTCCTGCTGGTCGAGGCCGCCCTGGCCAAGGCCCTGGACAAGGTGGAAGCCACCTGGGACCCGCGCTCCACCGTGGGCGTGGTCCTCGCCGCCGGCGGCTACCCGGGCGACTACGCCAAGGGTGACGTCATCGAAGGCCTGGCCGATGCCGCCGCCCTCGACGGCAAGGTGTTCCACGCCGGCACCGCCCTCAAGGACGGCCAGGTGGTCACCGCCGGCGGCCGCGTGCTCTGCGCCACCGCCATCGGCGCCAGCGTGTCCGACGCCCAGCAGCAGGCCTACCGCCTGGCGGAGAAGATCCGCTGGAACGGCTGTTTCTACCGCAAGGACATCGGCTACCGCGCCATCGCCCGCGAACGCGGCGAAGGCTGAAGGTAGGTAAAGTTCCGGTAAAACCTCGCAAAGGCGGCCCAAGTGGCCGCCTTTGTCATATTCCGCCGGCTGGGCCTTGGCTATAATCCGGCCACTCATTCATGAAGGGACCTCGCCGTGCGCCGGCTCAGGAATGCCATAGGACTTTGCGTCAGCCTGCTGCTGACCCTGCTGTGCCTGCATCCCCTGCACGCCGCAGAGGCGCCGCGCTGGAGCGCCCTGCTCGACCCCGCCGCCAGCCTCCAGCTGGACGACGTCCGCGCCCAGCAATCCATCGCCCAGTTCACCCCCGTCGACCTCGACCGCCTCTACACCCCCGGCGGCGAGAGCGCCCTCTGGCTGCACTACCCGCTGCCGGCCGGCCAGCACGAACGGCTGCTGAGGGTCTTCGCCCCCTACCTCTCCTACCTCGACCTGTACGTGGTGCAGGACGGCGAGGTGATCGACCACATCCGCACCGGCAGCCGCCTGCCCTACGCCGAGCGACCGCTGCCCAGCCGCGACTTCCTGCTGCCGCTGCCCCAGCGCAGCGAGCCCCTGGACCTCTACCTGCGGCTCTCCTCCGAGCACGCCCTGCGCCCCACCATCAGCCTGCAGAGCGCCGCGCTGATGGCCGCCGACGACAGCCGCCCGCTGCTCTTCGGCCTGCTGCTGGGCAGCCTGGTGATGCTGGTGCTGCACAACGTCCTGCGCTTCGCCTACGCCCGCGCCGCCTGCAGCCTGTGGCTGGCCGCCACCCAGCTGTGCATCATCGCCACTGCCCTGGCGCTGCTGGGCATCAGCAGCCCCTGGCTGGACTTCTGGCCCGGCGCCCAGTCGCAGCTGGCCAACCTCTCCATGCTGGCCGCCATGGTCTGCGCCCTGGCCTTCGCCGGCAGCTTCTTCCGCCGCGTCTGCCCCGACACACCGCTCAACGGCCTGCTGCTCAGCGAAGCCGTGGTGATCGGCATCACCGGCCTGCTCCTGCTGGTGGCCACCGACCTGCAGTTCAACCAGCTGGTCTACGGCATGGGCGCCGTCACCGGGCTCAGCATCTTCGGCGTGGCGGTGCACCACTGGCGGTCCGGCTACCGCCCGGCGCGCCTGTTCACCCTGGCGCTGCTGGTGTTCTGCGTGGCGTTCCTCGGCTCGCTGCCGGCGCTGTTCGGCTACTGGGCCGTGCGGTCGGAGTGGCTGGCCTTCGGCCTGCTCAGCGTCACCAGCGTCAGCGGCGTGCTGATGAGCATGGCCATGAGCGAGCGCCAGCGGCGCATCCTCCTCGACGACTTCGTGGTCAGCCGCGAACTCGCCGCCAGCTCCGCCGAACTCAAGGCCAAGGGCGAGTTCCTGGCCAAGATCAGCCACGAGATCCGCACCCCCATGAACGGCGTGCTGGGCATGACCGAGCTGCTGCTGGGCACCCCGCTGTCGGCCAAGCAGCGCGACTACGTGCAGACCATCCACAGCTCCGGCAACGAGCTGCTCACCCTGATCAACGAGATCCTCGACATCTCCAAGCTGGAGTCCGGGCAGATCGAGCTGGACGACGTGCAGTTCGACCTGAATGCCCTGATCGACGACTGCCTGGACATCTTCCGCGCCAAGGCCGAACAGCAGAAGGTCGAGCTCATCAGCTTCATGCAGCCCCAGGTGCCGCGCGTGGTCGGCGGCGACCCGACGCGTCTGCGCCAGGTGCTGCTGAGCCTGCTGGACAACGCCTTCAAGCAGACCGACGAAGGCGAGATCCTGCTGGTGGTGGCCCTGGACACCAGCGGCGCCGAACCGCGCCTGCGCATCGCCGTGCAGGACAGTGGCCGCCCCCTGGAAGCCGGCGAGCGCGACGCCCTGCTCAACGCCGAGCTGCACAGCAAGGACTTCCTCTCCGCCACCAAGCTCGGCGGCCGCCTCGGCCTGATCATCGCCCGGCAACTGGTACGCCTGATGCACGGCGACTTCGGCATCCAGAGCGGCGGCAACCAGGGCAGTACCCTGTGGCTGACCCTGCCCCTGGACGCCCAGCGCCTGGAGCAGCCCGCCTCCGACCTCGACAGCCCGCTGCAGGGCGCGCGGCTGCTGGTGGTGGACGACAACGACACCTGCCGCAAGGTGCTCGTGCAGCAATGCAGCGCCTGGGGCCTGCAGGTCAGCGCCGTGCCGTCCGGCAAGGAAGCCCTGGCCCTGCTGCGCACCAAGGCCCACCTGCGCGAGTACTTCGACGTGGTGCTGCTGGACCAGGACATGCCCGGCATGACCGGCATGCAGCTGGCCGCCAAGATCAAGGAAGACCCGAGCCTCAACCACGACATCCTGATCATCATGCTCACCGGCATCAGCAACGCGCCGAGCAAGATCATCGCCCGCAACGCCGGCATCAAGCGCATCCTCGCCAAGCCGGTGGCCGGCTATACCCTCAAGACCACCCTGGCCGACGAGCTGGTCCAGCGCGCCGCCGGCGGCGCCGCCACCCTCCCCGGCTCCCAGGTCAGCTCGCCGCTCAACGTCCCCGGCGACTTCCGCATCCTCGTCGCCGAGGACAACAGCATCTCCACCAAGGTCATCCGCGGCATGCTGAGCAAGCTCAACCTGCAGCCGGACACCGCCAGCAATGGCGAGGAAGCCCTCAGCGCCATGAAGGAGCGCCAGTACGACCTGGTGCTGATGGACTGCGAGATGCCGGTGCTCGACGGCTTCTCCGCCACCGAAATGCTCCGTGACTGGGAGCGCGACGCCCAGCGCCCGCGCACCCCGGTGGTCGCCCTCACCGCGCACATCCTCAACGAGCACAAGGAGCGCGCGCGCCAGGCCGGCATGGACGGCCACATGGCCAAGCCGGTGGAGCTGTCCCAGCTGCGCGAACTCATCGAGCACTGGGCCGCCGAGAAGGAACTGCGCCGCCTGCGCGAACCGGGCAGCGCCCTGCACTCCTGACGCTCCCGTAGCCCGGGCTTCAGCCCGGGATTCCGATCACGAATGAAATCGCCCGCCCGCACGAACATGACCACTGCGCAGGGTGGATGACGCCCTTTTCATCCACCAGGCGGGGTCGGGCCTGGCATGCCGATGAGTTTGGGGAAACGGTGGGCTGAAGCCCACCCTACGCCCACCCGGTGCCCGCTCCGCGCCACGCCCGGTACCCACACCGCGCTGACACGACGCGCACCCCACATCCGGCGGCGTGCCGGCGTATGATTGCCCCTCGCCAGGGCGACCCGGATCAACGGGTGCGGCCCCCGGCGGCTCCTACACTCACACCACCGTTTCCTCGCGAGCCCGTCCGATGCTCTCCACGATGTTCAGCCTGTACCTGAAGATGCTGGTGCTCTACAGCCCCTTCTTCGTCCTCTCCTGCTTCATCGGCCTCACCCGGGGCTACACGGTGAAGGAGCGCAAGAAGCTCGCCTGGAAGGTCGCCCTCGGCACCCTGGTGGCCAGCGCCCTGCTCTACCTGTTCGGCCAGGCCATCTTCAACGTCTTCGGCATCACCATCGACGCCTTCCGCATCGGTGCCGGCGCCGTGCTGTTCATCTCCGCCCTCGGCATGGCCCAGGGCAAACCGGCGGTGCAAGCCGACAACGTCCAGCAGGACGTCACCATCGTGCCGCTGACCATCCCCCTCACCGTCGGCCCCGGCACCATCGGCGCCATGCTGGTGATGGGCGCCGGCCACGTGCACTGGAACGACAAGTTCACCGCCCTCGCCGCCATCGCCCTCGCCAGCGTCACCGTCGGCGTGGTGCTCTACCTCTCCAACCGCATCGAACGCATCCTCGGCGAGCAGGGCCTGCAGATCGTCAGCCGCCTGATGGGCCTGTTCGTCTGCGCCCTCGCCGCCCAGATCATCTTCACCGGGGTGAAGAACTACCTCGCGCCCTGAAACCGTGCAGGGCCATACCTGACCGAGTGCCCAGGTTGGCGGCGCGCACCGCAATGAGGCGCGCCGACTCCCGGGTCATCCCCTTAAAAACCAACAAAACCCTTCCAGAACAACCGCTTGCCGCTCTTGGCACGGATGCTGCCATTGGACTGACAGCAGTACAGATGACCGTACTCATGTCCCCAAATCGGTCCCATCCCCTGTTCCCATGAACAGCCAAGGAGGCTTTACATGAAGCGCCGTCCGTTCCTGAAGTCCACCCTCGCCGCCAGCGCACTGGTGCTCACCGGCCTGTTCCCCTTCACCCTGCAGGCCGCCGAGACCATCAAGGTCGGCATCCTGCACTCGCTGTCCGGCACCATGGCCATCTCCGAGACCTCGCTCAAGGACATGGCGCTGATGACCCTCTCCGAGATCAACGCCAAGGGCGGGGTGAACGGCAAGAAGCTCGAACCGGTGGTGGTGGACCCCGCCTCCAACTGGCCGCTGTTCGCCGAGAAGGCCCGCCAGCTGCTGACCAAGGACAAGGTCGACGTGGTCTTCGGCTGCTGGACCTCGGTGTCGCGCAAGTCCGTGCTGCCGGTGTTCGAAGAGCTCAACGGCCTGCTCTTCTACCCGGTGCAGTACGAAGGCGAAGAACTCTCGCCCAACGTCTTCTACACCGGCGCCGCGCCCAACCAGCAGGCCATCCCGGCGGTGGAATACCTGATGAGCGAAGACGGCGGCAGCGCCAAGCGCTTCTTCCTGCTGGGCACCGACTACGTCTACCCGCGCACCACCAACAAGATCCTGCGCGCCTTCCTGCACAGCAAGGGCGTTGCCGACAAGGACATCGAAGAGGTCTACACCCCCTTCGGCCACAGCGACTACCAGACCATCGTCGCCAACATCAAGAAGTTCTCCGCCGGCGGCAAGACCGCGGTGATCTCCACCGTCAACGGCGACTCCAACGTGCCCTTCTACAAGGAACTGGCCAACCAGGGCCTGGCCGCCACCGACGTGCCGGTGGTCGCCTTCTCCGTGGGCGAGGAAGAACTGCGCGGCATCGACACCAAGCCGCTGGTGGGCCACCTGGCCGCCTGGAACTACTTCGAATCGGTGGATAACCCGGTCAACGCCAAGTTCGTCGAGCAGTGGAAGGCCTACGCCAAGGCCAAGAACCTGCCCAACTACCAGACCGCCGTGACCAACGACCCCATGGAAGCCACCTACGTCGGCATCCACATGTGGGCCCAGGCCGTCGAGAAGGCCGGCACCACCGACGTCGACAAGGTCCGCGAGGCCCTCGCCGGGCAGACCTTCGCCGCCCCCTCCGGCTACACCCTGACCATGGACAAGACCAACCACCACCTGCACAAGCCGGTGATGATCGGCGAGATCCAGGACGACGGTCAGTTCTCCGTGGTCTGGCAGACCGAAGGCCCCCTGCGCGCCCAGCCCTGGAGCCCCTTCATCCCCGGCAACGACAAGAAGCCGGACTACGCGGTGAAGAGCAACTGACCGACTCCCCTCTCCCCTGCGGAGAGGGGCCAGGGAGCGGTGACGCCGCGCGCCGCCGCTTCCCATCCCTCTCCCTTCCCAGGGAGAGGGGGCTCACGGTGCCACCAAGGAAGCCTCCATGCCTGCCCTCTACCGGATCCTGCTCGCCCTGGCCCTGCTGCTGCCCCTGGCCGCGCGGGCCGGCGATGCCAACGACTTCGCCGCCGCCAACCCCACGCAACAGGCCCGGCTGCTCGAACGCTGGGCCGCCGAGCCCGACGCCGCCCGCCAGCCCCTGCTGGACGCCCTGCAGCAGGGCCGCTTCGCCATCGACGCCAAGCAGGCGTTCGTCGAGCGCGACGGCGCCTGGCAGGCCCTCGAAGGTGACGCCGCCCCCGCCGGCACGCCGAAGAAACTGCGCCTGAACAACCGCCTGCGCGGCCTGCTGATCACCGCCCAGGCCAGCCACCAACTGCTCGCCAGCGACCCGGCCCTGCGCCTGGCCGGCGCCCGCGAACTGCAGAAGAGCGCCAAGCCCGCGCAACTCGCCCTGCTCAATGCCCGCGTGGTGGCCGAAGCGGACGGCGCCGTGCGCGACGCCCTGTCCCTGGCCCTGGCCAACCTGCAACTGGTCGACCCCGACCCGGCGGTGCGCCTGAACGCCGTGCGCCTGCTGGGCGAGACCGGCGACCCGCTGGCCCGCACCCGCCTCGAAGCGCTGCTCGACCCGTCGGTGGAAACCGACGCCAGCGTGCGCACCGCCGCCGAGACCAGCCTGGCCCAGGTCAAGCGCCGGCTGATGCTGGGCGAAGTGCTCGGCCAGGCCTTCGGCGGCCTGTCCCTGGGCTCCATCCTGCTGCTGGCCGCCCTGGGCCTGGCCATCACCTTCGGCCTGCTCGGGGTGATCAACATGGCCCACGGCGAAATGCTCATGCTCGGTGCCTACACCACCTACGTGGTGCAGCTCGCCTTCCAGCGCCTGGCCCCCGACCTGCTCGCCCTCTACCCCCTGGTGGCCCTGCCGGTGGCCTTCTGCGTCACCGCCGCCATCGGCATGGCCCTGGAGCGCACGGTGATCCGCCATCTCTATGGCCGCCCGCTGGAAACCCTGCTGGCCACCTGGGGCATCAGCCTGATCCTCATCCAGCTGGTGCGCGTGGTGTTCGGTGCGCAGAACGTCGAAGTGGCCAACCCGGCCTGGCTCTCCGGCGGCATCCAGGTGCTGCCCAACCTGGTGCTGCCGTACAACCGCATCGTCATCATCGGCTTCGCCCTGTTCGTGGTGGCGCTGACCTGGCTGCTGCTCAACCGCACGCGCCTGGGCCTCAACGTCCGCGCCGTCACCCAGAACCGCAACATGGCCGCCTGCTGCGGCGTGCCCACCGGCCGCGTGGACATGCTCGCCTTCGGCCTCGGCTCCGGCATCGCCGGGCTCGGCGGCGTGGCCCTGTCCCAGGTCGGCAACGTCGGCCCGGAGCTGGGCCAGGGCTACATCATCGACTCCTTCCTGGTGGTGGTGCTCGGCGGCGTCGGCCAACTGGCCGGCAGCGTCATGGCCGCCTTCGGCCTGGGGGTGGCGAACAAGATCCTCGAACCGCAGATCGGCGCCGTGCTGGGCAAGATCCTCATCCTCGCGCTGATCATTCTCTTCATCCAGAAGCGGCCCCAGGGCCTCTTCGCCCTGAAAGGACGGGTGATCGACTGATGAACCAGCCCCTGACCCTCACCGCCGCGCAAAAGGCCGGCCCGAAAGTCACCCTGGGCGTCGGCGCCCTGGTGCTCGCCGTGCTGATCGCCCTGCCGCTGCTGCACCTGCTGCCGGCAGACAGCCCGCTGCAGGTCTCGGCCTACACCCTGACCCTGGTGGGCAAGATCCTCTGCTACGCCATCGTCGCCCTGGCCCTGGACCTGGTCTGGGGCTACGCCGGGCTGCTGTCCCTCGGCCACGGGCTGTTCTTCGCCCTCGGCGGCTACGCCATGGGCATGTACCTGATGCGCCAGAGCGCCGGCGACGGCCTGCCGGCCTTCATGAGCTTCCTCGCCTGGAACGAGCTGCCCTGGTACTGGGCCGGCACCTCCAGCTTCCTCTGGGCCCTGTGCCTGGTGGTGCTCGCCCCCGGCCTGCTGGCCCTGGTGTTCGGCTTCTTCGCCTTCCGCTCGCGGATCAAGGGCGTGTACTTCTCGATCATGACCCAGGCCCTGACCTTCGCCGGCATGCTGCTGTTCTTCCGCAACGAGACCGGCTTCGGCGGTAACAACGGCTTCACCGGCTTCACCCGCATCCTCGGCTTCGACATCACCGCCCCCGGCACCCGCGCCGTGCTCTTCCTCGCCACCGTCGCCTTGCTGGTGGCCAGCCTGCTGCTGGGCTGGCGCCTGGCCCGGAGCAAGTTCGGCCGGGTGCTCACCGCCCTGCGCGACGCCGAGAACCGGCTGATGTTCTGCGGCTACGACCCGCGCGGCTACAAGCTGTTCATCTGGGTGCTGTCGGCCGTGCTCTGCGGCCTGGCCGGCGCGCTGTACGTGCCCCAGGTGGGCATCATCAACCCCAGCGAAATGTCCCCCACCAACTCCATCGAGGCCGCCGTCTGGGTCGCCCTCGGCGGGCGCGGCTCGCTCATCGGCCCGCTGCTGGGGGCCGGGCTGGTCAACGGCATGAAGAGCTGGTTCACCGTGGCCTTCCCCGAGTACTGGCTGTTCTTCCTCGGCGCACTGTTCATCCTCGTCACCCTGTACCTGCCCAAGGGCGTGATCGGCCTGCTGAAGAAGGAGGACAAGTGATGCGCGCCACCCCGGACTTCATGCTCGAACCCATCCTCGACCCCAACCGCGACGCCGGCAGCGGCCGCGATGCCCTGGGCCTCGGCCAGGCCGCCGGGCAGGGCCTGAACACCCGCCACGGCACCATCCTCACCCTGGAGGACATCAGCGTCAGCTTCGACGGCTTCAAGGCCCTGCGCGACCTCAACCTGTACATCGGCGTCGGCGAGCTGCGCTGCATCATCGGCCCCAACGGCGCCGGCAAGACCACGCTGATGGACGTCATCACCGGCAAGACCCGCCCCGACACCGGCCAGGCCTGGTTCGGCGAAACCCTCGACCTCACCCGCATGAGCGAGGTCGAGATCGCCCAGGCCGGCATCGGCCGCAAGTTCCAGAAGCCCACGGTGTTCGAAGCCCTCAGCGTGTTCGAGAACCTGGAGCTGGCGCAGAAGACCGACAAGTCGGTGTGGGCCAGCCTGCGCGCCCGCCTCACCGGCGAGCAGCAGGACCGCATCGACGAGGTGCTCGCCACCATCCGCCTGGACAGCGCGCGCCAGCGCCCCGCCGGCCTGCTCTCCCACGGCCAGAAGCAGTTCCTGGAGATCGGCATGCTGCTGATGCAGGACCCGCAACTGCTGCTGCTCGACGAACCGGTGGCGGGCATGACCGACGCCGAGACCGAGTTCACTGCCGAACTGTTCAAGGGCCTCGCGCGCAAGCACTCGCTGATGGTGGTGGAGCACGACATGGGCTTCGTCGGCACCATCGCCGACCACGTCACCGTGCTCCACCAGGGCCACGTCCTGGCCGAAGGCTCCCTCGCCCAGGTCCAGGCCAACGAACAGGTGATCGAGGTGTACCTCGGCCGCTGAGGAACGAACCCCAGGGGTGGATGACGCCTTTCCCATCCACCCGGCAAGGCACGGTGGATCGATGAAGCGCGATCCACCGTGCGCACAGACAAGGACATCGACATGCTGAAAGTCGACCAGCTCCACCAGTACTACGGCGGCAGCCACATCCTACGCGGCCTCTCCTTCGAAGCCCGGATCGGCGAAGTCACCTGCCTGCTCGGGCGCAACGGCGTGGGCAAGACCACCCTGCTGAAATGCCTCATGGGCCTGATCCCCGCCAAGGAAGGCACGGTGAACTGGGAGGGCCGCGCCATCACCGGGCTCAAGCCGCACCAGCGCGTGCACGCCGGGATCGCCTACGTGCCCCAGGGCCGCGAGATCTTCGGCCGCCTCAGCGTGGAGGAAAACCTGCTGATGGGCCTCTCCCGCTTCAGCGCCCGTGACGCCAGGGCCGTGCCCGAATCCATCTACGAACTCTTCCCCGTCCTGCGGGAAATGAAGCACCGCCGGGGCGGCGACCTCTCCGGCGGCCAGCAACAGCAACTGGCCATCGGCCGCGCCCTGGCCAGCCAGCCGCGCCTGCTGATCCTCGACGAGCCCACCGAAGGCATCCAGCCCTCGGTGATCAAGGAGATCGGCGCCGTGATCCGCACGCTGGCCGAACGCGGCGACATGGCCATCCTGCTGGTGGAGCAGTTCTACGACTTCGCCGCCGAACTGGCCGACCAGTACCTGGTGATGAGCCGGGGCGAAGTCATCCAGCAGGGGCGCGGGGAACACATGGAGGCCGAAGGGGTGAGGGGGTTGGTGGCCATCTGAAAAGCCCGCTCGCCGATCAGCGCGGACACCCACCTGCACCGAATCAGTTCAGGGCACGCCTCTTGCTTGCCCACTCGGTCAACTATTCCGAGAAGCGCCACCGCCCCATGAACCTGCCTGCCACCCCGTTCACGCCGAGCTGGCCTGCCGAACTGGAGCTGGCCTACGCCCGCCAGGGGGAACGCACCATTCCGATGCTGCGCCGCCACCTCGGCCCCCTGAGGGTGCAAAAACACCTGCACGCCGAAGGCCCCGGGGTCTGCCAGCACATCATCGTTCACCCGCCCGGCGGCATCGCCGGGGGCGACCGGCTGGACATCCGCGCCCGGGCCGGCGAGGCCAGCTGGGTGCAGCTCACCAGCCCCGGCGCGGCCAAGTGGTACCGCGCCACCGCCCCGGCCCGCCAGGACCTGCAGCTCACCGTCGAGCCCGGCGCGACCCTGGAATGGCTGCCCCAGGAGACCATCCTCTACGCCGGCGCCCAGGCCGACCTGCACAGCCGCATCGACCTGCACGGCGATGCCCGTCTGCTTTACTGGGACATCGTGGCCCTCGGCCGCCCCGCGGCGGGCGAGCGCTTCGTCGACGGCCATTACCAGGCTGCCCTCGACATCCGCCGCGATGGGCACCTGCTGTGGCACGAGCGGCAACGGGTGGAAGGCGGTGACGGCCTGCTCGATTCCCCCATCGGGCTCGCCGGTTTCCCGGTGTTCGCCACCCTGATCGCCACCGGCGAGATCGCCCCCGAGCTGCTGGAACGCTGCCGCGAGCAGCCGTGCGGCGGGCGCGGCGATCTCACCCAGTTGCCCGGCCTGGTGCTGGCCCGCTGCCTGGCCCCCGAGGCCCTGCAGGCCCGCGCCTGGCTCATCGAACTCTGGCGCCTGTTGCGCCCTGCCTTGCTCGGCCGCGAGGCCAAGCCCCCGCGAATCTGGAGTACCTGAGATGGACCTGTCGCCCCGCGAGAAAGACAAGCTGCTGATCTTCACCGCCGGCCTGGTGGCCGAGCGGCGCCTGGCCCGTGGCCTGAAGCTCAACTACCCGGAAGCCATGGCCTTCATTTCCGCCGCCCTGCTGGAAGGTGCCCGCGACGGCCAGACCGTGGCCCAGCTGATGCACTACGGCACCACGCTGCTGACCCGCGAGCAGGTCATGGAAGGCGTGCCGGAGATGATCCCGGAGATCCAGATCGAAGCCACCTTCCCCGACGGCACCAAGCTGGTGACCGTCCACCAGCCCATCGCCTGAGGTCGCCATGCCCTACGTCATCCATGACGCGCGGGACGCCGACCTGCCCGGCATCCTCGCCATCTACAACGACGCCGTGGCCCACACCACGGCGATCTGGAACGAAACCCAGGTGGACCTGGCCAACCGCCAGGCCTGGCTGGCCGAGCGCCGTGCCGCCGGCTTCCCGGTGCTGGCGGCGGTATCCCCTGCCGGCGAGGTGCTCGGCTACGCCACCTACGGCACCTGGCGCAGCATCGAAGGCTTCCGCCACACCGTGGAGCACTCGGTCTACGTGCGCGACGGCCTGCGCGGCCAGGGCATCGGCCGGCACCTGCTGGAAACCCTGGTGCACCGCGCCCAGGAGGCCGGGCTGCACATGATGGTGGCGGCCATCGAGACGCAGAACAGCGCCTCCATCCACCTGCACCAGCGCCTCGGCTTCGTCGTCACCGGGCAGATGCCCCAGGTGGGGCGCAAGTTCGGCCGCTGGCTGGACCTGACCTTCATGCAGCGCCAGCTGGACGAAACCCCGTGACGCCGGCCCTGCAGATCGACCGGCTCGACGCCGCCGGCCTGGCCCGGCACCGCCCGGCGCTGGTGGCCCTGCTGCTGGACAGCGTCGGCCACGGCGCCTCGGTGGGCTTCCTCGCCGACCTGGATGCCGACGCAGCCGGGGCCTACTTCGACCAGGTGCAACAGGCCCTGGCCGAAGGCGCGCAGTGGCTATGGATCGCACAGCGCCAGGGCCAGGTGCTCGGCAGCGTGCAGCTCGGCCTGTGCCAGAAGCCCAACGGGCTGAACCGCGCCGAGGTGCAGAAGCTGCTGGTGCTCAGCACCGCCCGCCGCCAGGGCATCGCCCAGGCGCTGATGCAGCGCCTGGAGACCGAGGCCCTGGCGGCCCGGCGCGGCCTGCTGTACCTGGACACCGAAGCCGGCAGCGACGCCGAGGCCCTCTACCGACGCCTCGGCTACACCTGCATCGGCGGCCTACCCGACTACGCCTGCGGCCCGGACGGGACCTACCGGGCCAACGCCATCTACTACAAGACGCTCTTCGAGGCCTGACCATGATTCCCGGCGAATACCAGATCCAGGACGGCGAGATCGAACTCAATGCCGGCCGCCGCACCCTGACCCTCTCCGTGGCCAACACCGGCGACCGGCCGATCCAGGTCGGCTCGCACTTCCACTTCTTCGAGACCAACGACGCCCTGGCCTTCGACCGCGCCAGCGCCCGTGGCATGCGCCTGAACATCCCCGCCGGCACCGCCGTGCGCTTCGAGCCGGGCCAGAGCCGCGAGGTGGAGCTGGTGGACCTGGCCGGCGCGCGCCGGGTGTTCGGCTTCGCCGGGCGCGTCATGGGCGACCTTTAAACAACAGGAAGAACGCAGATGAAGATCAGCAGACAGGCCTACGCCGACATGTTCGGCCCCACGGTCGGCGACAGGGTGCGCCTGGCCGACACCGACCTGTGGATCGAGGTCGAGAAGGACTTCACCACCTACGGCGAGGAAGTGAAGTTCGGCGGCGGCAAGGTGATCCGCGACGGCATGGGCCAGGGTCAGCTGCTGGCTGCCGAGGTGGTCGACACGCTGATCACCAACGCGCTGATCATCGACCACTGGGGCATCGTCAAGGCCGACGTGGGCCTCAAGGACGGGCGCATCGCCGCCATCGGCAAGGCCGGCAACCCGGACATCCAGCCCGACGTCACCATCGCCATCGGCGCCAGCACCGAGGTGATCGCCGGCGAGGGCATGATCCTCACCGCCGGCGGCATCGACACCCACATCCACTTCATCTGCCCGCAGCAGATCGAAGAGGCGCTCATGAGCGGCGTCACCACCATGATCGGCGGCGGCACCGGGCCGGCCACCGGCACCAACGCCACCACCTGCACCTCCGGGCCCTGGCACATGGCGCGCATGCTCCAGGCCGCCGACGCCTTCCCGATGAACATCGGCTTCACCGGCAAGGGCAACGCCTCGCTGCCCGAACCTTTGATCGAACAGGTGAAGGCCGGCGCCATCGGCCTCAAGCTGCACGAGGACTGGGGCACCACCCCGGCGGCCATCGACAACTGCCTGAGCGTCGCCGACCAGTACGACGTGCAGGTGGCCATCCACACCGACACCCTCAACGAGTCGGGCTTCGTCGAAACCACCCTGGGCGCCTTCAAGGGCCGCACCATCCACACCTACCACACCGAAGGCGCCGGCGGCGGCCACGCCCCGGACATCATCAAGGCCTGCGGTTTCTCCAACGTGCTGCCCAGCTCCACCAACCCGACCCGGCCCTTCACCCGCAACACCATCGACGAACACCTGGACATGCTCATGGTCTGCCACCACCTGGACCCGAGCATCGCCGAGGACGTGGCCTTCGCCGAAAGCCGCATCCGCCGGGAGACCATCGCCGCCGAGGACATCCTCCACGACCTCGGCGCCTTCAGCATGATCAGCTCCGACAGCCAGGCCATGGGCCGCGTCGGCGAGGTCATCACGCGCACCTGGCAGACCGCCGACAAGATGAAGAAGCAGCGCGGCGCGCTGCCCGGCGACGGCCCCGGCAACGACAACTTCCGCGCCAAGCGCTACATCGCCAAATACACCATCAACCCGGCCATCACCCACGGCATCAGCCACGAGGTGGGCTCGGTGGAGGTGGGCAAATGGGCCGACCTGGTGCTCTGGCGCCCGGCCTTCTTCGGCGTCAAGCCGAGCCTGATCCTCAAGGGCGGGGCCATCGCCGCGAGCCTGATGGGCGACGCCAACGCCTCCATCCCCACCCCGCAACCGGTGCACTACCGGCCGATGTTCGCCAGCTACGCCGGCAGCCGCCATGCCACCAGCATCACCTTCATCAGCCAGGCCGCCTTCGAGGCGGGCGTGCCCGCCCAGCTGGGGCTGCAGAAGAAGATCGGCGTGGTGAAGGGCTGCCGCAGCGTGCAGAAGCAGGACCTGATCCACAACGACTACACCCCGACCATCGAGGTGGACCCGCAGAACTACCAGGTGAAAGCCGACGGCCAGTTGCTCTGGTGCGAACCGGCCGAGGTGCTGCCGATGGCGCAGCGCTACTTCCTGTTCTGAGCGACGCCGGCCGGCGGAGTCAGGCGTCCACCGGTGGCGTCTGCTCCTCGGGCAAGGTCAGCTCGATGGTTTCCGCCAGGGAGTTTTCCAGGCGCTGCAGCTCGCCTTCCAGGGCCGCCTCGTCGTCGCCGTAGCGCTCGGCGATGCGGGCGAAGCCGTCGGCCACTTCGAGGAAGGCCATCACCACCAGCGGGTCGAAGTGGCTGCCGCTGGCGGCGCTGATCCGCTGGATCGCCTCGTCGCCGCCCACCCGGGGGCGGTACGGGTGCGGTGCGGTGAGTTCGTCATAGTGATCCGCCACCGCCATCAGCCGCGCCGCCAGGGGGATCTGCTCGCCCCGCAGGCCGTCGGGGTAACCGTCGCCGTCCCAGCGCTCGTGGTGGGACTGGATGATCTGCCGCGCGTAGCACAGGAACCCCTCGCCCTCGCCGCCCGCCAGGCGCCGGTCGGCGCGCTCCAGAGCTTCGCGGCCCAGGCGCGTGTGGCTCTGCATCAGCCGCAGGTCGTCGCCCTCCAGCGCGCCGGGGTTGAGCAGGACGCGGTCCGGCAGGGCCACCTTGCCGATGTCGTGCAGCTGCGCCGACTTGGCCATCAGCGCCACCTTGTCCGGGGTCAGCTCGTCGGCCAGGGCCGGTTGCTGCCGGGCCAGGGCATTGCCCAGCAGGCGCATGTACAGCTCGATGCGCACCAGGTGGTTGCCAGCGGGGTTGTCACGCAGGTCGGCCAGGTTCGCCAGGGCCTCGATGGTGGCTTCGTGCAGGTGGCTGATCTCGCGGGTGCGGCGGCGCACCTCCAGCTCCAGGTATTCGCTCTTGTCCCGCAGGAAGTCGGCGTTGGCCTTGAGCTGCAGCTGGGCCTGGATGCGCGCGAGGACGATGGGCGGGCTGATGGGCTTGGTGATGTAGTCCACCGCGCCGAGGTCGAAGCCGCGCTGCTCGTCCGCCGCCTCGCCCCGGGCGGTGAGGAACACCACCGGGATGTCGCGGGTGGCCGGGTCGGCCTTGAGCCGGGCGCAGACTTCGTAGCCGTCCATCTGCGGCATCATCACGTCCAGCAGGATCAGGTCCGGCGGCTGCCGGCCGCCGGCGATGCGCAGTGCCTTCTCGCCGTTGCCGGCGACCTTGACCCGGTAGCGGTCCATCAGCAGCTCGCTCATGAGCTCCAGGTTGTCGGGCGTGTCGTCCACCACCAGCACCACTTCACGCTCCGGTCTGTCCAGCATCCCGGTCATCACGGCACCTCGTCATAACGTGATTTCGCGCTGGTCGGCCAGCGCGCGCAGCGCTTGGTGCGCTGTCTCGAAGTCATAGGCCCGCACGGCCGATTCCAGGGCCCCGTAGCCTTCATTAAAGGCGCTGCGCAGCATTCCGGCCTGCTCGTCGAGCAGCCGCGCCGCCCGTGGGTCGTCCTCCTCCAGCAGGCGGGCGAGCTGGCGGCAGGTGCGCGCCAGCGCGACGCTGTCGTCGGCGGCGGCTGGGGGCGGCGCAGCGGCCTCGCGCTGCAGGGCCTCGATGGCTCCGACCAGCGCCAGCAGTGGCGGTTCCAGCTCGGTCAGCAGCGGTTCGATGCGCTCCGGCTCCGCTGCATCGGCCAGGGCCTGTTCGAGGGTGGCGGCCTGGGCCTTGAGCCCATGGGCCCCGAGGCTGCCGGCCAGGCCGCGCAGGTCGTGGGCCTGGCGTTCGGCCTGGCTGCGCTGGCCGCTGGCCAGGGCTGCACGCATACGCTGGCTCCAGTCGCGCTGGCCCTCGGCGAAGCGCACCAGGAGCCGGCGGTAGGCGTCCTCGCGGCCGAGGGCGCGGCGTATCCCGTCGGCGATGTCGACCCCCGGCAGGTGCCAGGCCGGCAGCGGTGGCGCCACGGGGGGCGCGGCGGCCGGGCGGGGGCCGAGCCAGCGCGACAGGGTGCCCCACAGTTCGCGGGGCTCGATGGGCTTGGCGATGTGGTCGTTCATGCCGGCCGCCAGGCAGCGCTCGCGGTCGTCGGCCAGGGCGTTGGCGGTCATGGCGATGATCGGCAGGCGGGCGAAGCGCCCTTCCTGGCGCAGCCGGCGGGTGGCCTCCAGGCCGTCGAGCACCGGCATCTGCATGTCCATCAGCACCAGCGCGTAGTGGCCGTCGGGCTGCCAGCGCAGGCGGTCGAGGGCGTCGAGGCCGTTCTCCGCCAGGTCCACCTGGAGGTTGGCCATCTCCAGCAGCTCGCCGGCCACCTCGCGGTTGAGCGGGTGGTCCTCCACCAGCAGCACGCGCTGGCCGTCGAACTGCGGCATGTGGGTCACCTCGCTGCGCGGCGCGGCGGCCTGGCGCTGCAGCTGGCAGGCGTGGATGGCATGCAGCAGGCGCGGCAGGGTGAGGGGCTTTTCCAGGTACTGGTCGATGCCGTCGCCGCTGGGCTCGCCCTCCCCTGTCGTACTGGCGAGCAGCACCCACGGCGTCTTGCCCAGGGGCAGGGCCGCCAGGCGCCGGGCGGTCTCCAGGCCGTCGAGCCCAGGCATATGGCGGTCGAGTATCACCAGGCTGAACGGGTTGCCCTGGGCGTCGGCCTCCTGCAGGCGGACCAGGGCGGTGTCGCCATCGCCACAGTGCTCGGCCCGCAACGCCAGGCTGGCCAGCAGGTCGCTGGCGGCCCGCCGGGCGCTGGGGTTGTCGTCCACCACCAGGGCACGCAGGCCGAGCAGGTCGGGACGCAGCAGGTCCGGCTGGGGCTGTTCGGGGGCGATGGGCAGCAGCAGGCGGCACCAGAACAGGCTGCCCTCGCCGGGCTGGCTGTCGACGCCCACATCACCGCCCATGGCTTCGGCCAGGCGCCGGCAGATGGCCAGGCCGAGGCCGGAGCCGCCGTAGCGCCGCGTGGTGGAAGTGTCGGCCTGCTGGAAGGACTCGAACAGCCGCGCCTGCTGGGCGGCGTCCAGGCCGATGCCGGTGTCGCGCACCGAGAGTTGCAGCAGCCAGCCGCCGTCGCGCGGTTCACCGCGCACGGCCACCTCCACTTCGCCGCGCTCGGTGAACTTGACCGCGTTGTTGGCGAAGTTGATCAGGATCTGGCCGATGCGCAGCGGGTCGCCCACCAGGTGCCGGGGCACCTGCGGGTCGATGCGGAAGATGAGTTCCAGCCCTTTGTCAGCCGCCCGTTCGCCCACCAGGGCGGCGAGGTTTTCCAGCACCAGGGTGAGGTCGAAGTCGATCTGCTCCACCTCCAGCTTGCCGGCCTCGATGCGGGAGAAGTCGAGAATGTCGTTGATCAGCCCCATCAGGTGCTGGCTGGCCTGGCGGATCTTCTCCAGGTAGTCGCGCTGGCGCGGTTCGGGGCCAGCACGCAGGGCCAGGTGGGTCATGCCGACGATGGCGTTCATCGGCGTGCGGATCTCGTGGCTCATGTTGGCGAGGAAGTCCGCCTTCAGCCGCGCGGCCTCTTCGGCCAGTTCCTTGGCGCGCTCCAGGGCCTCTTCGCTCTGCTTGCGCGCGGTGACGTCGCGGCTCACGCCCACCAGCCCCAGCAGGTGCCCGTCTTCATCGTCGAAGGTGGCGCGCACGGTGGCGTAGAGCAGCTTGCGGCCATCGCGCTGGAGCACCCAGTCCTCGCTTTCCATGGGCCGGCTCATGGCCAGCGCGGCCTGGTCCTGGATCAGCCGCAGGCGGGCACGTTCGGTGGGCAGCAGCTCGGCATCGGTGTGCCCCACCAGGCCGTCGAGGTCCTGGCCGATCAGTTCGGCGAAGGCCTGGTTGGCGCCGAGGTAGCGGCCGCCGGTGTCCTTGAACCAGATCGGGTCGGGGATGGCGTCCACCAGCGCCTGCAGGGTGCTGCGCTGGCGCTGGGCCTCGGCTTCGGCGCGCTGGCGTTCCACCACCTGCACCGCCAGGCGGCGGTTCCACACCAGCACGAAGGTCACCAGCACCAGCACGGCGAGCCCGTAGGGCCAGCCCAGGGCCAGCAGCTCGCGCCAGTCCACGCTGTCGGCGGGGGGCAGCCAGCGCGCCAGGATGGCCTCGCGCTCGCTGTTGGTGACGCTGGCCAGGGCATGGTCGAGCAGCTCGGCGAGCATCGCCTGCTCGCGGAGCACGGCGAAGTGCAGGGCGCTGCCGGCCAGGCCGGGATCGCCGCTGACCTCCAGGTTGCTGAGGTTGAGCCGGTGGATCAGGTAGCCGGCCGCCATCATGTTGCCGACGTAGGCATCGGCCCGGCCGGAGGAGAGTGCCCGCAGGGCGGCCTCGGTGTCGCTCGTCTCCACCAGTTGCAGGTCGCGGCTGCGCTGGCGCAGGCGGTCTTCCATGGCGTAGCCGCGCTCCACGGCCACACGGCGCCCGGCCAGGTCGTCGAGGCTGCGGTAGGGCGTTTCGCGGCGGGAGTAGATCAGGCTGGTGGTGGTCAGGTAGGGGTCGCTGAAGGCCATCCAGCGCTCCCGCTCCGGGGTCTTGGCCGCCGACGGCACCACGTCCACCTCGCCCCGGCGCAAGGCTTCGCGGGCCTGGGGCCAGTCGTCGAAGTAGACCGGTTCCACGCCGAGCCCGAGGCGCTCGCCGAGCAGGCGCAGGAAGTCGGCGCTGATGCCCTGGTAGCTGCCGTCCTCGCCCATCAGGTCGAACGGTGGCCAGCCCTTGCGCTCCAGGCCCACGCGGATGCGCCCGTGCTCCTGCAGCCAGCGGGCTTCGGCGGTGGAGAACTCCAGCGGTTCGGCGGCCTGGCAGGTGCTGCTCCCCAGCAGCAGGAACAGCACCAGCCGGCCGAGCAGTCGCAGCATGTTCGGTCCCTGTATCGCGGTCTTGACCGCTTCAGCTTAGCCACCCGGCGGGCGCCGGGCGGCTCAGCGGAACAGTTCGCCGGGGGTAACGCCGAACAGCCCGCGAAAGGCGGCGATGAACGCCGAGGGGGATTCGTAGCCGCTGGCCAGGGCCACTTCGGTGACGCTGGCGCCGCCTTCCAGCGGCTGCAGCGCGGCGAGCAGGCGCAGGCGCTGGCGCCACTGGCGGAAGCTCAGGCCGGTCTCCCGCAGGAAGGCGCGGCTGAGGGTCTTCTCCGAGGTGTTGAACCGGGCTGCCCAGTCCCCCAGGCCGAGGGCCAGGTCGGGCTGTGCGGCCAGTTCGTCGCAGAGCACCCGCAGGCGGCCGTCGGCCGGCATCGGCAGGGAGAAGCCGGCCTCGGGCAGGGCCCGCAGCTGGTCCAGCAGCACCGCCACCAGGCGCGCCTCGGCGCTGTCGCCCTCGGGGTACTCCACCGGCAGCAGGCAGAAGGCCTTGATCAGTTCGCGGGCCAGCGGCGTGACTTCCAGCACGCGACACTGCTCCGGCGCCCAGGCGCAGGCATCGCGGCGCACGTAGAGGCTGCGCATCTCGGCGTGCATGGAGCTGACCACCTCGTGCTCCAACCCGGCCGGCACCCACACGGCCCAGTGCGGCGGGGCGAAGAAGCTGCCGTCGGCGGTGTGCACGCCGAGCACGCCGCTGATGGCGTAGGAGAACTGCACCCAGTCGTGGCGGTGGCGCGGCGTCCAGGACCCGGCGCGCAGGCTCTCGGCACGGGCGTAGAGCGGGCGCGGCAGGGCATCGAGGGTGGGGATCAGCCGGGCGGGGCCGCGCTGCTGTCCGTTTGTCGACATGGATTGATCCTTTGTCGTTAGACGGTCGGATTCTGCCCCCGCTACCCTGCCGCCTCAATCCCCCGCTACCCCGGAGGCCCCCGATGTCTGCCCTCAAACCCCTCAAGCGCCTGGTCACCGACTGGTTCCTCGGCGGCATGCTGCTGGCCGTGGCGCTGGCCTGGCTGTTCCCCAACGTGGGCCGCCACGGCGGCCTCCTGCACGCGGAGAACCTGATCAACGCCGGGGTGTTCCTGGTGTTCTTCCTGCACGGCATCAACCTCTCCACCGAGCAGATCCGCAAGGGGCTGGGCAACTGGCGCCTGCACCTGATGGTGCAGCTGTTCACCTTCGCGGCCTTTCCGCTGCTGTGGCTGGCGGCGGACCGCCTGCTGGGCACCCACCTGCCAACGGCGCTGATGCTGGGCTTCTTCTACCTGTGCGCGCTGCCCTCGACCATTTCCTCGTCGGTGGCGCTGACCGGCAGCGCCGGCGGCAACGTGCCGGCGGCGATCCTCAACGCCAGCCTGTCGAGCCTGCTGGGGGTGTTCATCACGCCCTGGCTGGTGAGCCTGGTGGCCGATGCCAACGGCGGCATGGACCTGGGCAAGACGCTGCTGGACCTGAGCCTGCTGCTGCTCCTGCCGCTGGTGCTGGGCCAGGGGCTGCGCCCGCTGTGGGGACGCTTCTTCGCCCGCTACAAGCGCTACACCTCGGTGTTCGACAAGCTGGTGATCCTGCTGCTGGTGTTCGCCTCGTTCAGCGATTCGGTGGCCGCCGGCATCTGGCAGCAGCAAGGGCCGGAGACCCTGGCCATCGCCTTCATCGGCAGTGCGCTGGTGCTGGCGCTGATGCTCTGGTCCACCACCCGCGCGGCGCGGGCGATGGATTTCAGCCATGAGGACGAGATTGCGGCAGTGTTCTGTGCCACCAAGAAATCCCTCGCCGCCGGTGCGCCGATGGCGGGGATCATCTTCGGCGCCAACCCCGCGCTGGGGCTGATCCTGCTGCCGATCATGCTGTACCACCAGATGCAGCTGATCGTCTGCTCGGTGATGGCCGAGCGCTACGCCCAACGGGGCGCGGCGCTGGCGGCACAGGCGGTCTGAAGCGGCCGCCGGCGGCTCAGGCGCCCAGCAGGCTCTGCCCGCAGACCCGCATCACCTGGCCGGTGAGGCCACCGGAGCTGGGCTGGGCGAACCAGGCCACGGCTTCGGCCACGTCCTGGGGCAGGCCGCCCTGGCTCATGGAGTTCATGCGCCGGCCGGCTTCGCGGATGGTCAGCGGGATGGCGGCGGTCATCTGGGTTTCGATGAAGCCGGGCGCCACGGCGTTGATGGTGATGCCGCGCTTGGCCAGCGCCGGGGCCCAGGCCTGGGCCAGGCCGATGACGCCGGCCTTGCTCACCGCGTAGTTGCTCTGCCCGAGGTTGCCGGCGATGCCGCTGATGGAGGCGATCAGCACCACGCGGCCGTTGTCGTGCAGCTTGCCGGCGTCCAGCAGGGCCTGGGTCAGCACCTGGGGGGCCTTGAGGTTGACGTTGATCACCGAGTCCCAGAAGGCTTCGCTCATCTTCGCCAGGGTCTTGTCACGGGTGATGCCGGCGTTGTGCACGACGATGTCCAGCCCGTCGGGCAGCGCCTCCACCAGGCGCGCGGGGGCGTCCTCGGCGCAGATGTCCAGGGCCACCGCGCGGCCGCCAAGACGGGCGGCCAGGGCTTCGAGGGCGTCCTTGGCCTGGGGCACGTCCAGCAGCACCACCTCTGCGCCGTCCCGGGCGAGGGTCTCGGCGATGGCCGCGCCGATGCCCCGCGAGGCCCCGGTGACCAGCGCGCGCTGGCCGCCGAGGGGACGACTCCAGTCCTTGACCTGGGCGCTGCTGGCGGCGAGCCGCAGCACCTGGGCCGAGACGTAGGCGCTCTTGGGCGAGAGGAAGAAGCGCAGCGCGCCTTCGAGTTGGTCCTCGGCGCCCTTGCCGACGTACACCAGCTGCACACTGCCGCCCCGGCGGATCTCCTTGCCCAGGGAGCGGGTGAAGCCCTCCAGGGAGCGCTGCACGCTGGCGGCGATCGGGTCCTTGAGGCTTTCCGGCGGGCGCCCCAGCACCACCACGCGCGGGCATTTGCCCAGGCCCTTGAAGGTGGGCTGGAAGAAGTTGCGCAGCTCGATCAGCTGCTCGAAGCGGGTCAGCCCGCTGGCGTCGAACACCAGAGCCTTGAGCTTGGGCCCGTGCTCGGCGGTCCAGCGCGGCAGGCCGAAGCGGCCTTCCTCGGCGGCGAAGGATTGGTCGGTGAGCTTGTTCAGCACGGCGCTGGCGGCGTCGGCCAGGGCCCCCTCGCCGCCCAGCAGCAGGGCACCGTCCACCGGCCGCACGCGCCCTGCGGTCCAGCGCTCCAGGCGCAGCGGCGCGGGCAGGCCGAGGGCGCCGACCAGGCGTCGGCCGGTGGTGGAGTTGGCGAAGGCGAGATAACGGTCGGACATGGGGGCAGGCTCCTGCACGCATAAGAAGTGGGGCCACTCTACGCAGACAGCGCCGGCCCGCAATTGACCGCGTTGCCCGCCGCGCCGGCAAGGCGGCCAATGCGAGGGATGGCCTGGCGGCTAGTCTTGTGCCCACCTGCTGCACCCCGCATCCATTTCCCCAGGCAAGGAGTCACCCATGACCCAGCTGCGCCGGGTCGCCATCGTCGGCGGCAACCGCATTCCGTTCGCCCGTTCCAACACGGTGTACGCCACCGCCACCAACCAGCAGATGCTGACCAGCGCGCTGGAAGGCCTGGTGGAGCGCTACAACCTGCACGGCGAGCGCATCGGCGAATTCGTCGCCGGGGCGGTGCTCAAGCACTCCCGGGACTTCAACCTGGCCCGCGAATGCGTGCTCGGCTCGCGCCTGGCGCCGGAAACCAGCGCCTACGACCTCCAGCAGGCCTGCGGCACCGGCCTGGAAGCGGCCATCCTGGTGGCCAACAAGATCGCCCTGGGGCAGATCGAGAGCGGCATCGCCGGTGGCGTGGACACCACCTCCGACGCCCCCATCGGCGTGCACGAGGAGCTGCGCAAGATCCTGCTGGAGGCCAACCGCGGCAAGACCACCGCCGACAAGATCAAGACCCTGCTCAAGGTGCGCCCGCGCCACCTGGCGCCGCACATCCCGCGTAACGGCGAACCGCGCACGGGGCTGTCCATGGGCGAGTCCTGCGAGCTGATGGCGCAGACCTGGGCCATCCCCCGCGACGAGCAGGACAAGCTCGCCGTGGCCAGCCATCAGAAGCTGGCGGCGGCCTATGCCGAGGGCTGGCACAACGACCTGATGACCCCCTTCCTCGGCCTGACCCGCGACCAGAACCTGCGGGCGGACATCAACCTGGAGAAGCTCGGCACCCTGAAGACGGTGTTCGAGCGCGGCCCGCGCGGCACCCTCACCGCTGCCAACTCCACCCCGCTGACCGACGGCGCCTCGGTGGTGCTGCTGGCCAGCGAGGAGTGGGCCAAGGCGCGCGGCCTGCCGATCCTCGCCTACTTCAAGGACGGCGAAGCCGCCGCGGTGGACTTCGTCAGCGGCAAGGAAGGCCTGCTGATGGCGCCGGTCTACGCCGTGCCGCGCCTGCTGGCACGCAACGGGCTGACCCTGCAGGACTTCGACTACTACGAGATCCACGAGGCCTTCGCCGCCCAGGTGCTGTGCACCCTCAAGGCCTGGGAAGATGCCGAGTACTGCAAGACCCGCCTCGGCCTGGAACAGCCGCTGGGCGCCATCGACCGCAGCAAGATGAACGTCAAGGGCAGCTCCCTGGCCGCCGGCCATCCCTTCGCGGCGACCGGTGGTCGCATCGTCGCCAACCTCGCCAAGCTGCTGGACGCGGCGGGCCAGGGCCGCGGGCTGATTTCCATCTGCGCGGCGGGCGGTCAGGGTGTGACTGCAATCCTGGAGAAGTAATCCAATACCCGTGGCCGCAAGTCATCGCGGCCACGCGATGTAAGCAACTCCGTGATTTAGGGCGGCCCTGCGTGCAGGGCCGCCCTTTTTTTCGTCCGTGCGCCAACGCCACCAGGCGCACCTCAACGCCCCCAAGGGCGGGTTATTGCCAAAACCCCTCGCCGCCGAGAAAATGCGATCAATTTTCATTTGATACTGCTTCTCGCGGTGACCCCATGGCCTCTTCCCTTTCGATCCAGGCGCTGTACAGCGAGCACCACGGCTGGCTGAAGGCCTGGCTGCGCAGCAAGCTGGGCAACGCGGCGGATGCCGCCGACCTGGCGCAGGACACCTTCCTGCGCCTGCTGGGCAAGGGCGAGGCACTGGAGCTGCACACCCCGCGCGCCTTCCTGCGCACCGTGGCCCGTGGGCTGGTGATCGACCACTGGCGTCGCGAGGAGCTGGAGCGGGCCTACCGCGAGGCCCTGGCCCAGGTGCCGGAGGCCGAGGTGCCCTCCCCCGAGACCCGCGAGCTGGTCCTGGAGCTGCTGGAGCAGGTCGCGGCGCTGCTGGACTGCCTCAAGCCCAAGGTCCGTACGGCCTTCCTGCTGGCCCAGTGCGAGGGGCTGAGCCACCGCGAGGTGGCCGAGCGCATGGGCATCTCCCTGCGCTCGGTGGAGCGCTACGTGGCCGATGCGCTGTTCCATTGCTACCAGCTGCGGTTCGCCGAATGACCCCGCGCCCCGCTCAACCCGACGATCAGGTGGTGCGCCAGGCCATCGCCTGGATGCTGCGCCTGCGCGGCCAGCCCGACACTGGCGCGCTGCAGGCCTGCGAGCACTGGCGCAACCAGCACGCCAGCCACGAACTGGCCTGGCAGCGGGTGCAGCAGCTGGACCAGGAACTGGGCGTCGGCCTGCGCGCCCTGCCGCAATCGCGCCAGGTGCTGGAAGACGCCCGTGCCGGCCTGCGCCGGCGCCAGGCGCTGAAGCTGCTGTCCGGGGCGGCCGTGGGGGGCGCGGCGCTCTGGCTGAGCCGCGACCTGGCGCCCTGGGAGCGCCTGACCGCGGACTTGGCCACCGCCACGGGCGAACGCCACGGCCAGCGCCTGGCCGATGGCAGCCGCCTGCTGCTGAACACCGACTCGGCGGTGGACCTGCGCATGACGGCGGGCCAGCGCCAGGTGCACCTACGCCGGGGCGAGATCCTGCTGGAGGCAGCGCCCCAGGCCGAACCGTTGCACCTGCGCAGCGCACAGGGCTGGCTGCGTACCCGGGCTGCGCGCTTCGTCGCCCGGCTGGACGCAGGGGCGCTGCGCCTCTGCGTGCTGGGCGGCGAGGTGGAGGTGCTGCACAGCGGCACCGGGGGCCGCACGGTGGGGGCTGGGCGCACCGTCGAAGTCCGTGCCGGCGAGGTCCGCGAGCTGCCGCCGCCGGCCATGGAGCCGGGAGCCTGGGCGGATGGGCTGATCGTCACCCGCGATGTGCGGCTGGGGGATTTCGTCGCGGAGGTGGCCCGCTACCGCCCCGGCCGCCTGGCCTGCAGCGAGGCCGTGGCCGACCTGCGGCTGTCCGGGGTCTACCGGCTGGACGACACCGAGCGGCTGCTGGCACTGCTGCCACAGACGCTGCCCGTGCAGCTGCGCTACCGAACCCGCTGGTGGGTGACGGTGGAGGCGCGGGCCTGAGCGGATCAGCCGCCCGATGATCCCTGCGAATTTTTTGGCGGGTTTTCCGGCGAAGCCCGGCAATGGGAATAACACCCATTCACCTTGCCAATCACGGACCCTGCCATGCGCGCTTCCTGCCCTTCCCGCCTTGCCCTTGCCGTTCGCGGCGCCCTGATCGCCGCCGCCCTCGCCACATCCCTGCTGCCCGCCAGCGCCTCGGCGCAGACCGCCCAAGCCAGCGCCAGCCAGGGCTATGCGATTCCCGCCGGCCCGCTGGCCGAGGCGCTCAACCGCTTCGCCCGCGAGGCGGGCATCAGCCTGTCGGCGACGCCGGAGCAGACCCAGGGCCTGAACAGCGCAGGGCTGTCGGGCCACTTCGGGGTGGAGGAAGGGCTCGCCCGCCTGCTGCAAGGCACGCCGCTGCAGGCCGAGCCCCTGGGGGATGGCCGCTTCGTGCTGCGCGAGGCGCCCTCGGACGCGGCGCTGGAACTGGGTAGCACCCAGGTGTTCGCGCTGGGCAATGCCCTGGGCAGCGCCGAGGGCTACCAGGCGACCCACAGCCACGTGGCGACCAAGACCAGCAAGCCGCTGCTGGAAACCGTGCAGAGCGTGTCGGTGGTGACCCGCGAGCAGATCGACGACCAGGGCTCGAAGACCGTGCAGCAGGCGGTGCGCTACACCCCCGGGATCTTCACCGGCCAGGTGGGCGCCTCGAACCGCTACGACTACATCGTGATGCGCGGCTTCGCCGACAACAGCGTGGACAACGTCTTCCTCGACGGCCTGAAGACCATGGGCGACAGCGGCACCTTCAGCTCGCTGCAGGTGGACCCGTACTTCCTCGAACGCATCGATGTGCTCAAGGGCCCGTCGTCCGTGCTCTACGGCCGCAGCCTGCCGGGCGGCCTGGTGGCGCTGACCAGCAAGAAGCCGCTCTACACGCCCTACCACCAGGTGCAGGCCTCGGTGGGCAACATGAACCAGAAGAGCCTGGGCTTCGATTTCAGCGGCCCGCTGGACGAGGAGCAGCGCATCGCCTACCGCGTGGTGGGCCTGGGCAAGGGCAGCGACACCCAGTTCGACCACGCCCGCGACGAGCGCTACGCCATCGCGCCGTCCCTCTCCATCGACTTCAACGAAGACACCTCGCTGACCCTGCTGGGCTACCTGCAGCACGACCCCAACGGCGGCTACCACAGCGGCGTGCCGGCCGACGGGGCGCTGCATCCCCACAACGGCCAGCGCATCGACCGCGACTTCTTCGACGGCGAGCCGGGGCTGGACGACTTCGACCGCACCCAGCGGATGGCCGGCTACCAGCTGGAGCACCGTTTCAACGACGTCTGGAGCGCGCGGCAGAACCTGCGGGTGCTGGACGCCAGCGTGGACCTGTCGCAGGTCTACGGCTACCAGTGGACGGCACCGACGGCCAACACCCTGACCCGCTACTACTCCGGCGCCAGCGAGAAGCTGCGGGCCTACATCGTCGACAACATGCTGCAGGCCGAATTCGACACCGGCAGCGCGCGCCACACCCTGCTCACCGGCCTCGACTACCAGAATCGCAAGACGCGCGTGGACTGGACCTCGGCCAGCGTCTCGCCGCTGGATGCGTTCAACCCCGCCTACGGCAACGCGACGCTGGGCACCCTGTACCCGGACAACCACACCCGCCGCCTGGAGCAGACCGGCCTGTACGTGCAGGACCTGATCGACCTGGACCGCTGGCGCTTCTCCCTGGGCATGCGCCAGGACTGGGTGTCGGTCTCCGACGAGAACCGCACCAGCGGGACCAGGAGCGAGGCCGACTGGCGCCGCTTCACCGGCCGCGCGGGGGTGCTGTACCTGTTCGACAACGGCGTGGCGCCCTTCGTCAGCTACTCCGAGTCGTTCAACCCCAACGCCTATTCAGACGCCAGCGGCAAGCCGCTGGAGCCCACCGAGGGCACCCAGTGGGAGGCCGGGGTGAAGTTCCAGCCGCCGGGCAGCAACAGCCTGTACACCGCCTCGCTGTTCCACATCGTCCAGCAGAACGTGGCGTCGAAGCTGCCGCAGTACAGCTACTACGAGTCGGTGGGCGAGGTGCGCTCCCAGGGCCTGGAGCTGGAGGCCAATGCCCAGCTGAGCGAGCGCCTGCGCCTGCTGGCCAGCTACACCTACACCGACATCACCTACACCCAGGCACTGGACGGTTCCCGGGGCAACACGCCGAACCAGGCGCCGAAGCACATGGCTTCGATCTGGGGTGAGTACCGCTTCGATGCCGGCGCGCTGGACGGCCTGCGCACCGGGCTGGGGGCACGTTACGTGGGCCGCAGCTGGGCGGACCGCGCCAACACGCTGCACGTGCCGTCCTACACGCTGGTGGATGCGCTGATCGGCTTCGACCTGGGCAAGGTGGGCCTGCCCGGGATGGACCTGGCTCTGAACGCCAACAACCTGCTGGACGAGGACTACGTGGCCTCGTGCTACAGCCTGGACTTCTGCTACTTCGGCGAGCAGCGCAACGTCACCGCCACCCTCAGCTACCAGTTCTGACCGGTGCCTGGACGAGGCCGCCCCGGCGCCGGGGCGGCCTCGTCCATGTGCGTGACAGACTTGCCACAGGAACGCGCCCATGCGCCCCCTTATCGTCCTGCTGCACCGCTACCTCGGCCTGGCCACGGCGCTGTTCCTCGCCCTCGCCGGGCTCACCGGCAGCCTGCTGGCTTTCCAGCACGAGATCGATGAATGGCTGAACCCGGCCTTCTACCACGCGCCCGCACGGGGGCCGCTGCTGTCGCCGGGCGAGCTGGTGCAGCGCATCGAGCAGGCCGAGCCGCGCCTGCAGGTCTGGTACATGGAGGTGCCGGACGAAGCCGGCCACTCGGCGCTGATGGCGGCGGTGCCCCGTACCGACCCGGCCACCGGCGCGCCCTACGACCTGCACCACCGGGTGATCTACCTGGACCCGGTGAGCGGCGCCGAGCTGGGCATGCGCCAGTGGGGGGCGTGCTGCCTGCAGGCGCAGAACCTCATCCCCTTCCTGCTGGAGTTCCACTACACCCTGGCGCTGCCGGGCAACTGGGGGCTGATCCTGATGGGGCTGGTGGCGATCCTCTGGGTCATCGACTGCTTCGCCGGCGCCTGGCTGACCCTGCCCCGTGGCCGGCCCTTCCTGAGGAAATGGTGGACGGCCTGGACGCTGAAGCGCGGCGCCGGCCGCTACCGGCGCACCCTCGACCAGCACCGCGCCGGCGGGCTCTGGCTGTGGCTGCTGCTCCTGCCGGTGGCGGTGAGCAGCGTGGCGATGAACCTGCCGGAGCCGGTGTTCAAGCCGGTGGTGTCGCTGTTCTCCGAGGCGCCGCCGAGCACCTACCAGCAGCGCAGCCAGATGCCCCGCGAGGCACTGGGGGAGACGCGCCTGGACTACCAGCAGGTGTACCGGCTGGCGCAGGCGGAAGGCGCGCGGCAGGGCATCGAGAGAGGAATCGGCGAGCTGTACTACAGCGTCGAGTACAACTTCTTCGGGGCGGGGTTCGGCGGTCACGACGCCAACCCGCTGGAGAAGTCATGGCTGTTCTTCGATGGGGCCGACGGCCGCCTGATCGGCGCGGAGGTCGCCGGGCGCGGCACGCCGGGTGAACGCTTCTACCGGCTGCAGGCGCCGATCCATGGCGGGCGCATCGCGGGGTTGCCGGGGCGCATCGTGATCGCGCTGCTGGGACTGGCCATCGCCGGGCTGAGCGTCACCGGCGTGGTCATCTGGTGGCGCAAGCGGCAGGCCCGGCGCGCCAGTGCGGCCCGCGCCCGCGAGGGGCGGCGAGCCGCTTTCGGTCAGAATTTGTAGCTCAGGCCGAGTGAGGTGCTTTCGTTGTTCTTGTCACGACCGGGCAGGTTGGAGTCCTTGTCCTTGTGCTCGTAGCTGACGGTCATCACCAGGTCCTTGGTGAGCTTGTGACCGAGGGTGACGACGTGCTTGGTCTCGTCCTCTTCCTTGCCGGAGGGGTCGTGCTTGAAGTCGGTGTGACGGCGGCTGTAGGCGATGCTGGCGAAACTGTCCCAGGGCAGCTTGCGGGCGTAGCTGATCTTCCAGCCTTCCTGCTCCTTGTCCTTGTTGCGCTTGTCGTTGTCTTCCACCTTGGGCGAGTAGCTGAGGTCGAAGCTGTCCTTGCCGGTGGGCTTGAAGCGGGTGCCGACCTTGAAGGTGTCGACTTCGATGTCCAGCGGGCTGTCGTTCTCCAGGCCACGGTTCTCGTAGTTGTAGCGGGTGTACAGCTCCAGCACGCGGTTCAGCTTGTGACTGGCGCCCAGGGACCAGATGGTGCTGGAGAGGTCGTACTGGTGGTCCTTGTAGAGCTGCAGGTAGGTGACGGCGGCGTTGATCTTCAGGCGCCAGGCCGGGATGACGAAGGTGGGGCCGGTGGAGACCGCCCAGGTCTGCCGGTTGAGCTCGTCGCGGTCGTCCTGGCGGGCCTGGGCGACGTTGGCGCCGAGGTTCCAGCGGCTGCCACGGTCGTCGAAGCCGTAGCCGTAGCGCAGGCTGCCGGCGGCCTGCCAGCGGTTGTCGTGGACGGTGGACTTGGGCTTGGCGACCGGGGTGGGCGCGGTGTCGTCGTCTTCCTCGCCGTCGTCGGCCAGGTCGTCCTCGTCCAGGTCGATGTCGTCGAGCAGGTCGTCGAGGCTGTCGTCGTCCTCGAAGGCCATGTCGTCCATGTCCTCGTCGTCCTCGTCATCGAACGAGGGGTCCTGGGTCATGCCGGCACTGGCGTTGGCGGTGTCGGTGTCATGCACCCGGGCCACGGCGACGCGGCCGCCGAAAGTGTGGGCCTTGAGCTTCTTGGCGATGCGCTTGGCCAGCTTGGCGCCTTCCTTGGCCTCCGCGGAGTCGGGGGCGTCCTGCTTGAGCCGCGCCAGCTCGGCCTTGGCGGCCGGGTAGTCGAGGGCGTCGGCATAGACCTTGGCCAGGGCCAGGCGCGCACGGGGGTGGCTGGCGCTCAGGCTCGGGTCGGCGAGGATGGCGCGGTACTGCTCGGCGGCACTGCCGAGCAGGCCCCAGCGGGCACTGCTTTCCGCGTCACGGGCGAGGGTCTGGTAGGGGCTGGCGATGCTGCACAGGGGCAGGCCGGCCAGAAGCAGAACGGCGGTCAGTCCGTTGAGTTTCATGGTGGGTTCCGGGAGGGCGATCGATGGAATGGTGGGCAAGCCTATAGAGGCGGTTTGCCAGCGTCCAGAGCCCGGCCTGAATGTGATTTTGCATTCACAAAGTCCCGTCCCACGCGGGCTGCAGGCCTCTCCAAAAGACGACGAACGGCTGTGGATAACCGCTTCGGCAGGCGCCGCTTTTCATCCTCCTGAAACGAAAAAGGCGCAGCCTGGGGGCTGCGCCTTTGTCTGTGCCGGACGGCTCGACTCAGAACGGGATGTCGTCGTCGAAGCTGTCGTAGTCCGGGGCCGGCTGGGCGGCCGGTTGCGGAGCCGGGCGGGACTCGCGCGGGGCGGACTGCTGCGGCTCGCGCTGCGGACGCGGGGCGCGCGGGGCGGAATCGCCATCGCTGCCGGGACGGCCGCCGAGCAGTTGCATCTGGCCGTTGATGTCCACAACGATTTCGGTGGTGTAGCGGTCCTGGCCGTCCTGACCCTGCCACTTGCGGGTGCGCAGGCTGCCTTCGACGTAGACCTGGGAACCCTTGCGCAGGTACTCGCCGGCGATCTCGGCGAGGCGGCCGAAGAACACCACGCGGTGCCACTCGGTGCGTTCCTGCTGCTGGCCGGTCTGCTTGTCCTTCCAGCTCTCGCTGGTGGCCAGGGTGATGTTGGTCACGGCGTTGCCGTTGGGCATGTAGCGGACTTCAGGGTCGCCGCCGACGTTGCCGACCAGAATGACTTTGTTAACCCCACGGGCCATAACGTTCTCCTAGGCTTCAGCACGTTCGGGCGCCGGCTTGATCAGACGCTCCAGGGACGTGCGGTCCAGTTTTTCGGTATCCACTTTGATATAGATGGCGGCTTCTTCGACCACCACCACGGCATCCGCCACTCCGGGCAAAGCCAGCAAACGCGGGACCAGCGTCGCGTCGCCGAGGGCCGCTGCATCGAGCGGCTGGCGCAGGCTGGTCACGTACGGAGGTTCGCGCATAGTAACAGCAATGGCGACCCAAATCGCACAGAGCGCCGCACATCCGATGAACACGACGGACAGGCCACCATGCTGGAACAACCAGCCGCCGAGGATGCCGCCGAGGGCGGCGCCGAGGAACTGGCTGGTGGAGTAGACGCCCATGGCGGTGCCCTTGCCGCCGGCCGGGGCGACCTTGCTGATCAGCGAGGGCAGCGAGGCCTCCAGCAGGTTGAAGGCGGTGAAGAAGACGATGGTGCCGATGACCAGGGCGCTCAGGGTGTCGCCGAAGGCCCAGAAGAACAGTTCGCAGGCGGCCAGCACGCTGACGGCGCCGATCAGCACGCGCTTCATCTGGCGCTTCTTCTCGGCGTAGATGATGAACGGGACCATGCCGAAGAACCCCACCAGCAGCGCGGTGAGGTAGACCCACCAGTGCTGCTCCTTGGGCAGGCCGGCCTTCTCCACCAGCGCCAGCGGCAGGGCGACGAAGCTGGCCATGAGCACGGCGTGCAGGGCGAGGATGCCGAAGTCCAGACGCAGCAGGTCGGGGTGCCTGAGGGTCGGCAGCAGCGCCTGGCGGGCCACGCCGGACTCGCGGTGCTGCAGGGGCGAGGCGGCCCGGGGGACGAACAGGGCGATGATCAGGATGCCGACCAGAGCCATGGCGGCGGTGATCCAGAACAGCCCGGCCAGGCCGAAGGCGCGGGTGACCAGGGGGCCGACCACCATGGCGACGGCGAAGGAGACGCCGATGCTCATGCCGATCATGGCCATGGCCTTGGTGCGGTGCTGCTCGCGGGTGAGGTCGGAGAGCAGCGCCATGACCGCGGCGGAGATGGCCCCGGCCCCCTGCAGGACGCGCCCGGCGATGACACCCCAGATGGAGTCGGCGTTGGCCGCCAGCACGGCACCGGCGGCGAAGATCAGCAGGCCGATGTAGATCACCGGCAGGCGGCCGATGCGGTCGGAGACGATGCCGAAGGGGATCTGCAGCACCGCCTGGGTCAGGCCATAGGCGCCGATGGCCAGGCCGATCAGGGCCGGGGTGGCGCCGGCCAGGTCCTGGCCGTAGGTGGCCAGGACCGGCAATACCATGAACATGCCGAGCATGCGGAAGGCGAACACCAGCGCCAGGCCACCGGCGGCGCGGGTCTCGCGACCGCTCATGCGTTCGGAATGGGGATCGTGCATAGATGCCTCGTGACAGGAAGTGCGGGAATGCGTCATGCCCCGCGTCGGGCGCTGGCACCCGGTCCCCGGGTGCGCGGCTGCTGCCTGCGCCGGAAAAATGCGGCGCATTCTAGCAGTCCCGGCCCGTCAGGACACTGCCGTGCCGCTTTGCCGCGCCCCTGGGGGCACCCGTATACTCGGGCGTTTTCCGCTCGCCATGCGAGGCCGCTGTGGACCAGATACTCATCCGTGGGGCACGTACCCACAACCTGAAGAACGTCGACCTCACCCTCCCCCGCGACAAGCTGATCGTGATCACCGGGCTGTCCGGTTCGGGCAAGTCTTCCCTGGCGTTCGACACGCTCTACGCCGAGGGCCAGCGGCGCTATGTGGAATCGCTGTCAGCCTATGCCCGGCAGTTCCTGTCGATGATGGAAAAGCCCGATGTGGACACCATCGAGGGGCTGTCGCCGGCCATCTCCATCGAGCAGAAATCCACCAGCCACAACCCCCGCTCCACGGTGGGCACCATCACCGAGATCTACGACTACCTGCGCCTGCTCTACGCCCGCGCCGGTACGCCGCGCTGCCCGGACCACGATGTGCCGCTGGAGGCGCAGACCGTGAGCCAGATGGTCGACCAGGTGCTGGCCATGCCCGAGGGCCGCAAGCTGATGCTGCTGGCGCCGGTGATCCGCGAGCGCAAGGGCGAGCACCTGGCGGTGTTCGACGAGCTGCGCGCCCAGGGCTTCGTCCGAGCCCGGGTCAACGGCCGCCTCTACGAGCTGGACGAGCTGCCCAAGCTGGACAAGCAGAAGAAGCACTCCATCGATGTGGTGGTGGACCGCTTCAAGGTGCGCGGCGACCTGCAGCAGCGCCTGGCGGAATCCTTCGAGACGGCGATCAACCTCGCCGACGGCATTGCGCTGGTGGCGCCGATGGACGACGAGCCGGGCGAGGAGATCATCTTCTCCGCGCGCTTCGCCTGCCCCCATTGCGGCCACTCCATCAGCGAGCTGGAACCCAAGCTGTTCTCCTTCAACAACCCGGCCGGTGCCTGCCCCACCTGCGACGGTCTGGGGGTGAAGCAGTTCTTCGATGCCAAGCGCCTGGTCAACGGCGAGCTGACCCTGGCCGAAGGCGCGATCCGCGGCTGGGACCGGCGCAACGTCTATTACTTCCAGATGCTCGGCTCCCTGGCCGCGCACTATGGCTTCAGCCTGGAGGAGCCGTTCGACGACCTGGCGCCGGAGCACCAGCGGGTGATCCTGCAGGGCAGCGGTCGCGAGGACGTGGACTTCCGCTACCTCAACGACCGTGGCGACATCGTCAAGCGCTCCCACCCCTTCGAGGGCATCGTGCCGAACCTGGAGCGGCGCTACCGCGAGACCGAATCCAACACCGTGCGCGAGGAGCTGGCGAAGTTCCTCAGTACCCAGCCCTGCCCGGATTGCCGGGGCACCCGCCTGCGCCGCGAGGCACGCCATGTGTGGGTCGGCGAGAAGACGCTGCCGGCAGTGACCGGCCTGCCGGTGGGCGAGGCCTCGGAATACTTCGGCGTGCTGGAGCTGCCGGGGCGCAAGGGCGAGATCGCGGCGAAGATCCTCAAGGAGATCCGCGAGCGCCTGCAGTTCCTGGTGAACGTCGGCCTGGACTACCTGACCCTGGACCGCAGCGCCGACACCCTCTCCGGTGGCGAGGCCCAGCGCATCCGCCTGGCCAGCCAGATCGGTGCCGGCCTGGTGGGGGTGATGTACATCCTCGACGAGCCGTCCATCGGCCTGCACCAGCGTGACAACGAGCGCCTGCTGGCCACCCTCACCCACCTGCGCAACCTGGGCAACACGGTGATCGTGGTCGAGCACGACGAGGACGCCATCCGCCTGGCCGACTATGTGGTGGACATCGGCCCGGGTGCCGGCGTGCATGGCGGCCGGATCGTCGCCGAAGGCACGCCGGACGAGGTGATGGCCCACCCGGATTCACTCACCGGCAAGTACCTGTCGGGTCGGGTGAAGATCGAGGTGCCGGCCACCCGCACGCCCCGCGACAAGAAGAAATCGCTGAAGCTCAAGGGCGCGCGCGGCAACAACCTGCGCAACGTCGACCTGGAGATTCCGGTCGGCCTGCTGACCTGCATCACCGGCGTGTCCGGTTCGGGCAAGTCGACGCTGATCAACAACACCCTGTTCCCCATCACCGCGACGGCGCTGAACGGTGCGACCACCCTGGAGGCAGCCCCCCACGACAGCTTCGACGGGCTGCAGCATCTGGACAAGGTGGTGGACATCGACCAGAGCCCCATCGGCCGTACGCCGCGTTCCAACCCGGCGACCTACACCGGGCTGTTCACGCCGATCCGCGAGCTGTTCGCCGGCGTGCCGGAGTCCCGCTCGCGGGGCTACGGGCCGGGCCGCTTCTCCTTCAACGTGAAGGGCGGCCGCTGCGAGGCTTGCCAGGGCGACGGCGTGATCAAGGTGGAGATGCACTTCCTGCCGGACATCTACGTGCCGTGCGACGTGTGCAAGGGCAAGCGCTACAACCGCGAGACCCTGGAGGTGAAGTACAAGGGCCGCAGCATCACCGAGGTGCTGGACATGACCATCGAGGAGGCGCGCCAGTTCTTCGATGCCGTGCCGGCCATCGCCCGCAAGCTGCAGACGCTGATGGACGTGGGCCTCTCGTACATCCGCCTGGGGCAGTCGGCGACCACCCTTTCCGGCGGTGAGGCACAGCGGGTGAAGCTGTCCCGCGAGCTGTCCAAGCGCGACACCGGCAAGACGTTGTACATCCTCGACGAGCCCACCACGGGCCTGCACTTCGCCGACATCCAGCAACTGCTGGACGTGTTGCACCGGCTGCGGGACCACGGCAACACGTTGGTGGTCATCGAGCACAACCTGGACGTGATCAAGACGGCCGACTGGCTGGTGGACCTGGGCCCGGAAGGCGGCTCCAAGGGCGGCCAGATCATCGCCACCGGTACGCCGGAGGAGGTGGCGGCGATGCCGCAGTCCCACACGGGGCACTTCCTCAAGCCGTTGCTGGAGCGCGACCGCGCCTGATACGAAAAAGCCCCGCAGATGCGGGGCTTTTTCGTGGAGCGGTGGATCAGGCCAGGTCGAAGCGGTCGAGGTTCATCACCTTGGTCCAGGCGGCAACGAAGTCCTGGGTGAACTTCGCCTGGGCGTCGGCGCTGGCGTAGACCTCGGCGATGGCGCGCAGCTGCGAGTTGGAACCGAACACCAGGTCGACGCGGGTGGCGGTCCACTTCAGGGCGCCGCTGCTGCGGTCACGGCCTTCGAACAGCTCGGCGGCTTCGCTGGTGGGCTTCCACGCCGTCCCCATGTCCAGCAGGTTGGCGAAAAAGTCGTTGCTGAGCGTGCCGGGGCGCTGGGTCAGTACGCCGTGTGCGGTCTGCCCGACGTTGGCACCCAGTACCCGCAGGCCGCCGACCAGTACGGTCATCTCCGGGGCGGTGAGGGTCAGCAGCTGGGCACGGTCCACCAGCATCTCCTCGGCGGTCACGGTGAAGCGCGCCTTCTGGTAGTTGCGGAAGCCGTCGGCCAGGGGCTCCAGCACGGCGAAGGATTCGACGTCGGTCTGCTCCTGGGAGGCGTCCATGCGGCCCGGGGTGAAGGGCACTTCCAGAGCCTGCCCGGCGGCCTTGGCAGCCTGCTCGATGCCCACGCCACCGGCGAGGACGATCAGGTCGGCCAGGGAGACCCTCTTGCCACCGGCTTGCGAGCGGTTGAAGTCGGCCTGGATGCCTTCCAGCACGCCAAGAACGCGAGCCAGTTGCGCGGGCTGGTTGGCTTCCCAGTCCTTCTGCGGTGCCAGGCGGATGCGGGCACCGTTGGCGCCGCCGCGCATGTCGGAACCGCGGTAGGTGGAGGCCGAGGCCCAGGCGGTGGACACCAGTTCGCTGACCGAGAGGCCGGAGGCCTGGATGCGTGCCTTGAGCTGGGCGATGTCCTGTGCGTCCACCAGCGGGTGGTCGACGGCCGGGATCGGGTCTTGCCAGATCAGCTCTTCAGCCGGGACCTCCGGACCGAGGTAGCGGGCACGCGGCCCCATGTCGCGGTGGGTGAGCTTGAACCAGGCGCGGGCGAAGGCGTCGGCGAAGGCCTGCGGATCCGCCAGGAAGCGGCGGGAGATCTTCTCGTAGGCCGGGTCCAGGCGCAGCGACAGGTCGGTGGTCAGCATGGTCGGGCGGTGCATCTTCGACGGGTCGTGTGCATCCGGGATGACCGCATCAGCGCCCTTGGCCACCCACTGGTGGGCACCGGCGGGGCTCTTGGTCAGTTCCCAGTCGTAGTTGAACAGGTTCTCGAAGAAGTAGTGGCTCCACTGGGCCGGGGTCTGGGTCCAGGTGACTTCGAGGCCACTGGTGATGGTGTCCGAGCCCTTGCCGCTGCCGAAACTGCTGTGCCAACCGAGGCCCTGGGCTTCGATGCTGGCGGTTTCCGGGTCAGCCCCCACATGGGCGGCGTCGCCGGCACCGTGGGTCTTGCCGAAGGTGTGGCCGCCAGCGATCAGGGCGACGGTCTCCTCGTCGTCCATGGCCATGCGGGCGAAGGTTTCGCGGATGTCACGGGCTGCGGCGATCGGGTCGGGGTTGCCGTCCGGGCCTTCCGGGTTCACGTAGATCAGGCCCATCTGCACGGCAGCCAGCGGGTTCTCCAGGTCACGGTCACCGCTGTAGCGGCTGTTGGGTTTCTCGCTGGTGGCCAGCCACTCGCGCTCGGAACCCCAGTAGATGTCCTCTTCCGGCTCCCAGATATCGCGGCGACCGCCGGCGAAACCGAAGGTCTTGAAGCCCATGGACTCCAGGGCGACGTTGCCGGTCAGGATCATCAGGTCGGCCCAGGAGATCTTCTGGCCGTATTTCTGCTTGATCGGCCACAGCAGGCGGCGGGCCTTGTCGAGGTTGACGTTGTCCGGCCAGCTGTTGAGCGGGGCGAAACGCTGGTTGCCGGTACCCGCACCGCCGCGGCCGTCTGCCGTGCGGTAGGTGCCGGCGCTGTGCCAGGCCATGCGGATGAACAGCGGACCGTAGTGGCCGAAGTCGGCGGGCCACCAGTCCTGGGAATCGGTCATGAGGGCGTGGAGGTCACGCTTGAGGGCCTGCAGGTCGAGGCTCTTGAAGGCTTCGGCGTAATCGAAGCCGCTGTCCAGGGGATCGGACAGGCTGGAGTGCTGGTGCAGGATCTTCAGGTTCAGCTGGTTAGGCCACCAGTCGCGGTTGGACGTTCCACCGCCGGCGGAATGCTGTGCACCGCCACCGGAAAAGGGGCACTTGGCTTGGGCGGGGGTCGTGGGCTTCTGGCTCATCTGTGATCGCTCCTTATCAGGTCGTCACCGGCCCGTGCCGGCGATGGAGGAAAGATTAGAATGCCATCAGCAAGAGAGCCAATTTATTAACCGTAACAAAACAATAGAAAATAACTCTTACAAGATCGCGGGCATAAAAAAAACCGGGCACTAGGCCCGGTTTCTTCGCAGCGACCGATTACTCGGCAGCGGCTTCGACTTCACCAGCGACCGGACGGTCAACCAGTTCAACGTACGCCATGGGGGCGTTGTCGCCAGCGCGGAAGCCGCACTTCAGGATGCGCAGGTAGCCGCCCTGACGGTTGGCGTAGCGCTTGCCCAGATCGTTGAACAGTTTGCCAACGATGGCTTTCGAACGAGTACGGTCGAAGGCCAGACGACGGTTGGCAACGCTGTCTTCCTTGGCCAGGGTGATCAGCGGCTCGGCAACGCGACGCAGTTCCTTGGCTTTGGGCAGGGTGGTTTTGATCAGTTCGTGCTCGAACAGCGATACCGCCATGTTCTGGAACATGGCCTTGCGGTGAGCGCTGGTGCGGCTGAGGTGACGGCCACTTTTACGATGACGCATGGTTCAATTCCTTACCAAACTAAGACGTTCGGTGATTACGACGATCAGGCAGTCGCCTTGTCGTCCTTCTTAAGACTTGCCGGCGGCCAGTTGTCGAGGCGCATGCCGAGGGACAGACCACGGGAGGCCAGGACGTCCTTGATCTCGGTCAGGGACTTCTTGCCCAGGTTCGGAGTCTTGAGCAGCTCTACTTCGGTACGCTGAATCAGGTCGCCGATGTAGTAGATGTTCTCCGCCTTCAGGCAGTTGGCCGAACGCACGGTCAGCTCAAGGTCGTCGACGGGGCGCAGGAGGATCGGATCGATCTCGTCTTCCTGTTCCACGACCACGGGCTCGCTGTCACCTTTGAGGTCCACGAACGCTGCCAGCTGCTGTTGCAGGATGGTAGCGGCGCGACGGATAGCCTCTTCGGGATCCAGGGTGCCGTTGGTTTCCAGGTCGATGACCAGCTTGTCCAGGTTGGTGCGCTGCTCGACACGGGCGTTTTCCACGACGTACGCAACGCGACGGACCGGGCTGAAGGAAGCGTCGAGCTGGAGACGGCCAATGCTACGGCTCTCGTCTTCGTCGCTCTGGCGCGCGTCAGCGGGTTCGTACCCACGGCCGCGAGCCACTTTCAGCTTCATGTTCAGCGAGCCGTTGTCCGCCAGGTTGGCGATGACGTGGTCACCGTTGACGATCTCGACATCATGATCCAGCTGAATATCGGCAGCAGTGACAACGCCCGGGCCTTTCTTGACCAGGTTCAGCGTTACTTCGTCACGGCCGTGCAGTTTGACAGCCAGACCTTTCAGGTTGAGCAGGATTTCAATGACGTCTTCCTGAACACCTTCGATGGCGCTGTACTCATGGAGTACGCCGTCGATTTCGGCCTCGACTACTGCACAGCCAGGCATGGAGGACAACAAGATGCGACGCAGCGCGTTGCCCAGGGTATGGCCGAAGCCACGCTCGAGAGGCTCGAGCGTGATCTTGGCGCGGGTCGTGCTGACCGCTTGCACATCGATGTGGCGAGGGGTCAGGAACTCATTTACCGAACTCTGCATGGATGCACCTATTTTCTAGCCCTTACTTGGAGTAGAGCTCGACAATCAGGTTTTCGTTGATGTCGGCGGACAGATCAGTACGAGCCGGAACGCTTTTGAACACGCCCGACTTCTTGTCGGCGTCGACTTCAACCCACTCAACGCGACCGCGCTGAGCGCACAGCTCAAGGGCTTGAGCAATGCGAAGCTGGTTCTTGGACTTCTCGCGAACAGCGACTACGTCACCAGCCTTGACCTGATAGGAGGGGATGTTGACGGTCTGGCCGTTCACGCTGATGGCCTTGTGGGAAACCAGCTGACGGGACTCGGAACGGGTAGCGCCGAAGCCCATACGGTAGACGACGTTGTCCAGACGGCACTCGAGGAGTTGCAGCAGGTTCTCGCCGGTAGCGCCCTTGCGACGGGCAGCTTCCTTGTAGTAACCGCTGAACTGACGCTCCAGTACACCGTAGATACGACGGACCTTCTGCTTCTCGCGCAGCTGGGTGCCGTAGTCGGACAGACGGCCACGACGGGCACCGTGCTGACCAGGAGCGGATTCAATGTTGCACTTGGACTCGAGGGCACGAGCGCCGCTCTTCAGGAAGAGGTCAGTGCCTTCACGACGGGACAGTTTGCATTTGGGACCAATGTAACGAGCCATTTCTCACTGTCTCCTATTACACGCGACGCTTCTTCGGCGGACGGCACCCGTTGTGCGGGATCGGCGTCACGTCGGTGATGCTGGCAATCTTGTAGCCGCAGGCGTTCAGAGCACGCACAGCGGACTCGCGACCCGGACCGGGACCCTTGACGTTGACGTCGAGGTTCTTCAGACCGTATTCCAGAGCAGCCTGACCGGCACGCTCGGCAGCCACCTGGGCAGCGAACGGGGTGCTCTTACGGGAGCCACGGAAACCGGAACCACCGGAGGTCGCCCAAGACAGAGCGTTGCCCTGACGGTCGGTGATGGTCACGATGGTGTTGTTGAAAGAAGCGTGGATATGGGCGATCCCATCAACCACTGTCTTCTTGACTTTCTTACGGGGACGAGCAGCAGGCTTAGCCATGACTTAATTCCTGTCGATTCGCGGGCGCAAAATTACTTGCGGATCGGCTTACGCGGGCCCTTGCGGGTGCGCGCGTTGGTCTTGGTGCGTTGGCCATGAACAGGCAGACCACGACGGTGACGCAGGCCGCGGTAGCAACCCAGGTCCATCAGACGCTTGATGTTCATGTTGATCTCGCGGCGCAGGTCACCCTCGGTGGTGAGCTTGGCCACTTCGCCACGCAGCTGTTCGAGCTGCTCGTCGGTCAGATCCTTGATTTTCACCGACGGGTTGACGCCGGTGGCCGCACAGATGTTCTGCGCGGTGGTGCGACCAACACCGTAGATGTAGGTCAGCGAGATAACAGTGTGCTTGTTATCTGGAATGTTGACGCCTGCAATACGGGCCATTCAATGAAAACTCCAGTTGACAGCTATCGGTGCCCCGGAAGCCAAGAAATAGGGCGCGCGATATTAGCGCTGTAATAACGAATAATCAACCCGGCAGCACACTAGCTGCCGGGCTCACGACGCGTGAATCACACTCAGCCTTGGCGCTGTTTGTGACGCGGCTCCGCGCTGCAGATCACGCGAACGATACCGTCGCGGCGAATGATCTTGCAGTTACGGCACAGCTTCTTCACCGATGCACGAACTTTCATCAGTAACTCCTAGAACCTTACGGCACTGCGTCAGCGGAGCATTCCGCCGCCGTAGCCCTTCAGGTTGGCTTTCTTCATGAGGGATTCATACTGGTGCGAAACGAGGTGCGACTGTACTTGGGCCATAAAGTCCATCACAACCACGACCACGATCAGCAACGAGGTCCCGCCAAGGTAGAACGGAACGTTTGCCGCAACCACAAGGAACTGGGGAAGCAGGCAGACAGCCGTCATGTACAGGGCACCGAACATGGTCAGACGAGTCAGAACGCCATCGATGTAGCGCGCAGACTGCTCACCAGGACGAATACCCGGGATAAAGGCACCGGACTTCTTCAGGTTCTCCGCCACGTCTTTCGGGTTGAACATCAGCGCTGTGTAGAAGAAGCAGAAGAAAACGATCCCTGCGCTAAACAGCAGAATGTTCAACGGCTGACCAGGAGCGATCGCCTGCGAGAGGTCCTGCAGCCAGCCCATTTTCTCGGACTGACCGAACCATGCGCCCAGCGAGGCCGGGAACAGCAGGATACTGCTGGCGAAAATGGCCGGGATCACGCCCGCCATGTTCACCTTCAGCGGCAGGTGGCTGTTCTGCGCAGCAAAAACCTTGCGGCCCTGCTGACGCTTGGCATAGTGCACCGCGATACGGCGCTGACCACGCTCGATGAACACCACAAAACCGATGATCGCAACAGCCAGGAGGCCGATGGCGATCAGGGCGAAGATGTTGATATCGCCCTGACGAGCAGACTCGAAAGACTGCCCGATCGCTCTCGGCAGACCGGCAACGATGCCCGCGAAGATAAGCATCGAGATACCGTTGCCGACACCGCGCTCGGTGATCTGCTCGCCCAGCCACATCATGAACAGCGCACCCGCCACGAAGGTGGTGACTGCCACGAAGTGGAAGCCGAAATCAGTCGAGAAAGCGACGCCCTGACTTGCCAGGCCAACAGCCATGCCGATGGCCTGAACCAGTGCTAGGGCTACGGTGCCATAGCGGGTGTACTGGCTGATCTTGCGACGGCCAGCTTCACCTTCCTTCTTCAACTGCTCCAGCTGCGGGCTGATAGCGGTCATGAGCTGCATGATGATCGAGGCCGAGATATACGGCATGATCCCCAGTGCAAAAATGCTCATGCGCTCCAGCGCGCCGCCGGAAAACATGTTGAACAGGCTAAGAATGGTCCCCTCGTTCTGCCGGAACAGTTCGGCCAGCCGGTCCGGGTTGATACCGGGCACTGGGATGTGCGCGCCGATCCGATAGACGATGATCGCCAGGAACAGGAAACGCAGTCGAGCCCAGAGCTCGGACAATCCGCCATTGCTGAGCGCGGAGAGAGCACCTTGCTTAGCCATTTAGTCCTCGAACTTACCGCCAGCTGCTTCGATGGCCGCACGCGCACCTTTGGTGGCGGCGATGCCCTTCAGGGTAACCGCGCGAGCAACTTCGCCGGACAGCATGACTTTTACACGCTGCACGTTCTGGTTGATCACGTTGGCATCCTTCAGCGCTTGCAGAGTGACGACATCGCCTTCCACCTTGGCCAGCTCGGAGGTGCGCACTTCTGCGCGGTCCATGGCCTTCAGGGAAACGAAGCCGAACTTCGGCAGGCGGCGATGCAGGGGCTGTTGACCACCCTCGAAGCCGGGAGCGATGGTACCACCGGAGCGAGAGGTCTGACCTTTGTGACCACGGCCACCGGTCTTGCCCAGACCGCTACCGATGCCACGGCCCGGACGGTGCTTCTCGCGACGGGCACCCGGCGCGGAACGCAGATCGTTCAGTTTCATGGATTAACCCTCGACACGCAGAAGGTAGTAAGCCTTGTTGATCATACCGCGGTTCTCAGGAGTGTCCTGAACCTCTACGGTGTGACCGATACGACGCAGGCCAAGGCCCTTGACGCAGGCTTTGTGGTTGGCCAGGCGGCCATTCACGCTCTTGACCAGCGTAACTTTTACAGTAGCCATGATCAGAGAATCTCCTCGACGCTCTTGCCACGCTTGGCTGCAACAGCTTCAGGGGACTGCATGTTCTTCAGGCCCTTGAAGGTGGCATAAACCACGTTCACCGGATTGGTAGAGCCGTAGCACTTGGCCAGGACGTTCTGGACACCTGCCACTTCCAGGACAGCGCGCATGGCGCCGCCGGCGATGATCCCGGTACCTTCGGAAGCCGGCTGCATGAACACCTTGGAGGCGCCGTGAGCGGACTTGATGGGGTACTGCAGGGTGGTGCCATCCAGTTCGACCTGGATCATGTTGCGACGGGCAGCTTCCATGGCCTTCTGGATTGCAGCAGGCACTTCGCGGGACTTGCCGCGACCGAAACCGACGCGACCTTTACCATCACCCACCACGGTCAGCGCGGTGAAGGTGAAGATACGACCACCCTTTACGGTCTTGGCAACGCGGTTAACCTGAACCAGCTTCTCGATGTAGCCTTCGTCGCGCTTTTGCTCGTTGTTCGCCATAACTTAGAACTCCAGCCCGCCTTCACGAGCAGCATCGGCCAGCGCCTTGACGCGACCGTGGTACTTGAAGCCAGAACGATCGAACGCTACCTGGGTAACACCAGCGGCTTTCGCGCGCTCGGCAACCAGCTGGCCGACTTTCTTGGCCGCGTCAACGTTGCCGGTGGCATCGCTACGCAGTTCTTTGTCCAGAGTCGAGGCGCTGGCCAGGACCTTGGCGCCGTCGGCCGAAATGACCTGGGCGTAGATGTGCTGGGAAGAGCGGTATACGCAGAGGCGTACGGCTTCCAGCTCGCGCATTTTCAGGCGTGCCTTGCGAGCGCGACGCAGACGAGTTTCTTTCTTTACGCTCATTTGCTATGCCCTACTTCTTCTTAGCTTCTTTACGACGCACGACTTCATCGGCGTAACGTACACCCTTGCCTTTGTAAGGCTCCGGCGGACGGAAGTCGCGGATCTCGGCGGCCACCTGACCAACCAGCTGCTTGTCGATACCCTTGATCAGGATGTCGGTTTGGCTGGGGGTTTCAGCGGTTACGCCTTGCGGAAGCTCGTAGTCAACCGGATGGGAGAAGCCGAGAGCCAGGGACAGCACTTGGCCTTTGGCCTGAGCCTTGTAGCCGACGCCGACCAGCTGGAGCTTGCGCTCGAAGCCTTGGCTGACGCCTACGACCATGTTGTTCACCAGCGCACGGGTGGTACCGGCCATGGCCTTGTTCTGCTGGTCGCCGTTGCGAGCGGCAAAGCGAAGCTCGCCGTTTTCCTGCAGGATTTCCACGGACGGATGTACTTTCAGCTCAAGAGTGCCCTTGGCGCCCTTAACGGAAAGTTGCTGACCAGCCAGCTTGATTTCAACGCCAGCGGGCAGCTTGACGGGGTTCTTAGCAACGCGAGACATGCTTCAACCCCCTTAGAACACAGTGCAAAGCACTTCGCCACCAACGCCAGCGGCGCGAGCAGCACGATCAGTCATCACACCTTTGTTGGTGGACACGATCGAAACGCCCAGACCGCCACGAACCTTCGGCAGCTGATCGACGGACTTGTACTGGCGCAGGCCAGGACGACTTACGCGCTTCAGCTCTTCAATGACCGGACGGCCTTCGAAGTACTTCAGCTCGATGGACAGCAGAGGCTTAACATCGCTGCTGACCTGGTATCCCGTGATGTAACCTTCGTTCTTCAGAACGTTGGCTACCGCCACCTTCAGCTTGGAGGACGGCATGCTTACGACAGACTTTTCAGCCATCTGGGCATTACGGATACGAGTTAGCATGTCCGCTAACGGGTCCTGCATACTCATGGGCTAGTTGCTCCTAAATACAAAAGAATAGCCTTGCGGCTAGAGTCACCTGCGAGCTCCAGGCACAAGAAGGCCTGAATCGGGCGAGCCGAATATTCTAGAGAGACCCTAGAAACGAATCAAGCCCCTTGCGGGGCTTGATTCGGCACATCCATGAAAGGCCGACGACTGGCGTCGACCTTCGACATCACCAGCTGGCTTTGACCAGACCGGGAACGTCACCACGCATGGCGGCTTCACGCAGCTTGTTACGGGACAGCCCGAACTTGCGGTAGACGCCGTGCGGACGGCCAGTGATGCGGCAGCGGTTACGCAGGCGCGATGCGCTGGCGTCACGCGGCTGCTTCTGCAGGGCTACCTGGGCTTCCCAACGCGCTTCCGGAGTGGAGTTCGGGTTGGCAATGATAGCTTTGAGCTCAGCACGCTTCTTGGCGTACTTGGCGACCGTCAGCTGACGCTTCAGCTCGCGGTTCTTCATGCTCTGTTTGGCCATATTCCTGCTCCAATCAGTTGCGGAAGGGGAAGTTGAAAGCGCGCAGCAGAGCGCGACCTTCATCATCATTGCGGGCGGTGGTGGTCAGGGTGATGTCCAGACCACGCAGCGCATCGATTTTGTCGTAATCGATTTCCGGGAAGATGATCTGCTCTTTCACACCCATGCTGTAGTTGCCGCGACCATCGAAGGACTTGGCATTCAGGCCGCGGAAGTCACGAACGCGCGGCAGGGAGATGGAGAGCAGGCGATCCAGGAACTCGTACATACGATCGCGGCGCAGCGTCACCTTGACACCGATCGGCCAACCCTCGCGAACCTTGAAGCCGGCAATGGACTTGCGGGCGTAGGTCACGACGGCCTTCTGACCGGTGATCTTTTCCAGGTCGGCCACTGCGTTCTCGATGACTTTCTTGTCACCGATAGCTTCGCCGAGACCCATGTTCAGGGTGATCTTGGTAACACGCGGAACTTCCATCACGTTAGCCAGCTTCAGCTCTTCTTTCAGCTTGGGCGCGATTTGCTTCCGGTAAATCTCTTTCAGTCGTGCCATGGTGTTCTACCTATGATTCTCAAGCGCCAACCGGCTTCTGGGTGGACTTGAAGACACGAATTTTTTTGCCGTCTTCGATCTTGAAGCCAACGCGGTCAGCCTTGTTGGTTTCGCTATTGAAGATGGCGACGTTGGAGACGTGCAGGGGCGCCTCCTTCTCGACGATACCGCCCTGGATGCCGGACATCGGGTTCGGCTTGGTGTGGCGCTTCACCAGGTTGATCCCACCGACGACCAGACGGTCGTCAGCGAGAACCTTGAGCACCTTGCCACGCTTGCCCTTGTCTTTGCCGGCGATGACGATGATCTCGTCGTCACGACGAATCTTTTGCATGACGGCTTCTCCTTACAGCACTTCAGGGGCGAGCGAGACGATCTTCATGAACTTCTCGGAACGAAGCTCACGGGTCACAGGCCCGAAGATGCGGGTACCGATCGGCTCTTGCTTGTTGTTCAGCAGAACAGCAGCGTTGCCGTCGAAGCGGATGATGGAGCCATCAGGACGGCGAACACCGTGCTTGGTGCGGACCACGACAGCAGTCATCACCTGGCCTTTCTTGACCTTGCCACGGGGAATCGCTTCCTTGACGGTGACCTTGATGATATCGCCGATACCGGCATAACGACGGTGCGAACCACCCAGGACCTTGATGCACATAACGCGACGAGCACCGCTGTTGTCAGCGACGTCGAGCATGGATTGAGTCTGAATCATATCTTTCTCCGACCCTTAGTCCTTAGACTTCCACGGCACGTTCGACGATTTCCACCAGCGCCCAGGACTTGGTCTTGGCCAGCGGACGGGTCTCACGGATGGTGACCTTGTCGCCGATGCGGCACTGGTTGGTTTCGTCGTGAGCGTGCAGCTTGGTCGAGCGCTTCACGTATTTACCGTAGATCGGGTGCTTTACACGGCGCTCGATCAGGACGGTGATGGTTTTGTCCATCTTGTCGCTGACGACGCGGCCGGTCAGCGTGCGGACGGTTTTCTGAGCTTCAGCCATGATCACTTACCTGCCTGCTGGTTCAGCACAGTCTTGACGCGAGCGATGTCGCGCTTCACTTGCGAGAGCAGGTGAGACTGCCCCAACTGGCCAGTTGCCTTCTGCATACGCAGGTTGAACTGGTCGCGCAGCAGACCGAGCAGTTGCTCGTTCAGCTGCTCTGCGGTTTTTTCACGAAGTTCATTCGCTTTCATCACATCACCGTCCGCTTAACAAAGGAGGTGGCGAGCGGCAGCTTTGCAGCAGCCAGGGCGAAGGCCTCACGCGCCAGCTCTTCGGAAACACCCTCGATTTCGTAGAGCACTTTGCCCGGCTGGATCTGGGCTACCCAGTACTCGACGCCACCCTTACCTTTACCCATACGAACTTCGAGGGGCTTCTTGGTGACAGGTTTGTCGGGGAATACACGGATCCAGATCTTGCCACCACGCTTCACGTGACGGGTCAGGGCACGACGTGCCGCTTCGATCTGGCGAGCGGTGAGACGACCGCGAGAAACCGCCTTCAGGGCGAACTCGCCGAAGCTGACCTTGCTACCGCGGTGAGCCAGACCACGGTTGTGGCCGGTCATCTGCTTGCGGAATTTTGTACGCTTGGGTTGCAGCATTTTGCGTACTCCTTACTTAGCAGCTTTTTTACGAGGAGCGGGCGCTACGGGCTTCAGCTCTTCCTGGCGGCCACCAATGACCTCGCCCTTGAAGATCCAAACCTTCACACCGATCACACCGTAAGTGGTGTGAGCCTCGTAGGTTGCGTAATCAATGTCGGCGCGCAGGGTGTGCAGGGGCACACGGCCTTCGCGGTACCACTCGGTACGCGCGATCTCGGCACCGCCGAGACGACCACTGACCTGGATCTTGATGCCTTTGGCACCAAGACGCATGGCGTTCTGTACCGCACGCTTCATGGCGCGACGGAACATAACGCGACGCTCGAGCTGCTGAGCAACGCTCTGAGCAACCAGCATACCGTCGAGTTCCGGCTTGCGGATCTCTTCGATGTTGATGTGCACAGGCACACCCATTTGCTTGGTCAGGTCCTGGCGCAGCTTCTCGACATCCTCACCCTTCTTGCCGATCACGATACCGGGACGAGCGGTGTGGATGGTGATGCGTGCGGTTTGAGCCGGACGATGGATATCGATACGGCTTACGGACGCGCTTTTTAGTTTGTCTTGGAGGTACTCACGGACCTTCAGATCGGCAAACAGATAGTCGGCATAAGTGCGCTTATCTGCGTACCAGACGGAGGTGTGCTCCTTGACGATTCCCAGGCGAATGCCAGTGGGATGTACTTTCTGACCCATCTGATCGACTCCGTTACTTGTCCGCAACCTTGACAGTGATATGGCAAGACCGCTTGACGATGCGATCAGCGCGGCCCTTGGCACGCGGCATGATGCGCTTCAGCGAACGCCCTTCGTTAACGAAAACGGTGGAGACCTTGAGGTCATCCACATCAGCGCCTTCGTTGTGCTCGGCGTTGGCAACGGCCGACTCCAGCACTTTCTTCATGATTTCAGCGGCTTTCTTGCTGCTGAAGGACAGCAGGTTGAGCGCCTCGCCCACCTTCTTCCCGCGGATCTGGTCGGCGACCAAGCGGGCTTTCTGGGCGGAGATTCGAGCGCCCGACAGCTTAGCGGCTACTTCCATCTTTCCTTACCCCTTAACGCTTGGCCTTTTTGTCCGCAGCATGCCCGCGATAGGTGCGGGTAGCGGCGAACTCGCCCAGTTTGTGGCCGACCATGTCTTCGTTCACGAGAACGGGGACATGCTGGCGACCGTTGTGTACAGCGATGGTCAGACCGACCATCTGCGGCAGAACGATGGAACGACGCGACCAGGTCTTGACCGGTTTGCGATCGTTCTTTTCCACCGCCACTTCGACCTTCTTCAACAGGTGAAGATCGATAAAGGGACCTTTTTTCAGAGAACGCGGCACAGTCGTATCCTCGATTATTTACGGCGACGGACAATCATGTTGTCAGTGCGTTTGTTCGCGCGAGTCTTCGCACCCTTGGTCGGGAAGCCCCACGGCGAAACCGGATGACGACCACCAGAAGTACGACCTTCACCACCACCATGCGGGTGGTCGACCGGGTTCATGGCAACACCACGAACGGTCGGACGAACGCCACGCCAGCGCTTGGCACCAGCCTTGCCCAGCGAACGCAGGCTGTGCTCGGAGTTCGAGACTTCGCCCAGGGTCGCACGGCACTCGGCCAGAATCTTGCGCATTTCGCCGGAGCGGAGACGCAGGGTTACATAGGCACCTTCACGGGCGACCAGCTGAGCGGAAGCACCAGCGGAACGCACCAGTTGAGCACCTTTACCCGGCTTCAGCTCGACACCGTGAACGGTGCTACCAACCGGGATATTGCGCAGCTGCAGGGTGTTGCCAACCTTGATCGGTGCATGGGTACCGGAGATCAGCTGATCACCCGCCACAACGCCCTTGGGAGCGATGATGTAGCGACGCTCGCCGTCGGCGTACTTCAGCAGAGCGATGTGCGCAGTACGGTTCGGATCGTATTCGATACGCTCTACAACGGCAGGGATACCGTCCTTGTTGCGACGGAAGTCGACCAGGCGGTAATGCTGCTTGTGACCACCACCAATGTGGCGAGTGGTGATGCGGCCGTTGTTGTTACGACCACCGGACTTGGACTTCTTCTCAACCAGCGGAGCATAGGGAGCACCCTTGTGCAGATCCTGGTTGACGACCTTGACCACGAAACGGCGGCCAGCGGAAGTCGGTTTGCATTTAACGATTGCCATGATGCACCCCTTTACTCAGCGCTGCTGGCGAAATCGAGATCTTGGCCAGGCTGGAGAGCGATATACGCTTTCTTCCAGTCATTGCGCTTGCCCAGACCACGAACGGTGCGCTTGGTCTTGCCCTTTACGTTCAGGGTGTTGACTGCGGCGACCTTCACGCTGAACAGGCTCTCTACGGCCTTCTTGATTTCCAGCTTGGTTGCATCGGAAGCAACCTTGAAGACGAATTGGCTCTTGCCATCTGCCAGAACGGTAGCCTTCTCGGAGATGTGCGGGCCAACCAGCACTTTGAATACGCGTTCCTGGTTCATGCCAGCAGCTCCTCGAATTTCTTGATGGCCGACACGGTGACCAGCACCTTGTCATAGGCGATCAGGCTTACCGGATCGGAACCCTGGACATCACGCACATCGACGTGAGGCAGGTTGCGAGCGGCAAGGTACAGGTTCTGGTCGACGTCATCGGAGATGATCAGCACGTCGCTCAGACCCAGACCATTCAGCTTGCCCAGCAGGGCTTTGGTCTTCGGCGCTTCAACAGCGAACTCAGGCACTACAACCAGACGATCCTGACGAACCAGCTCGGAGAGGATGGAGCGCAGAGCTGCGCGGTACATCTTCTTGTTGAGCTTCTGGGAGTGATCCTGGGGCTTGGCAGCAAAGGTGGTACCACCGGAGCGCCAGATGGGGCTGCGAATGGTGCCAGCACGAGCACGACCAGTGCCCTTCTGACGCCACGGCTTCTTGCCACCACCGGAAACTTCGGAGCGGGTCTTCTGCGCACGGGTGCCCTGACGACCGCCAGCCATGTAGGCTACGACAGCTTGGTGAACCAGGGTCTCGTTGAACTCACCACCAAAGGTACGCTCGCTGACTTCGATAGCCTGAGCGCCACTTACATTCAATTGCATCTCAGCTTCCTCTCTTAACCGCGAGCCTTGGCAGCCGGACGCACGAGCACGTCGCCACCGGTGGCGCCAGGAACAGCACCCTTGACCAGCAGCAGGTTGCGCTCAGCATCGACACGAACCACTTCCAGGGACTGGACGGTTACGCGCTCGGCACCGAGGTGACCGGACATTTTCTTGCCCTTGAAGACACGACCAGGAGTCTGGCACTGGCCAATGGAGCCCGGGACGCGGTGAGAAACGGAGTTGCCGTGGGTATTGTCTTGACCACGGAAATTCCAGCGCTTGATGGTACCGGCGAAGCCTTTACCTTTGGACTGACCCGTGACATCAACCAGCTGACCAGCCTGGAAGATCTCGGCGGTGATCTGATCGCCTGCCTGGTACTCGCCTTCTTCAAGACGGAACTCCCAGACACCACGACCAGCAGCCACGCTCGCCTTGGCGAAGTGACCGGCCTGGGCCTTGGTTACGCGAGAGGCACGACGCTCACCGACAGTTACCTGCACGGCGCGATAGCCATCGGACTCTTCGCTTTTGAATTGGGTCACACGATTCGGCTCGATCTCGATGACCGTAACCGGAATGGAGACACCTTCTTCGGTGAAAATGCGGGTCATGCCGCACTTACGACCGACTACACCAATAGTCATGTTGTAAACCTCATGAGTGTACGGGGCTTTCACCCGCTATGGCCGCCCATTTCAGAGCGTTACACGACTAAGAACCCGAAGGTCATTAGCCGAGGCTGATCTGCACTTCCACGCCTGCAGCAAGGTCGAGCTTCATCAGCGCGTCAACGGTTTTATCCGTCGGCTGGACGATGTCCAGAACACGCTTATGAGTGCGGATTTCGTACTGATCGCGCGCGTCTTTGTTGACGTGCGGAGAAATCAGAACGGTATACCGCTCCTTGCGAGTAGGCAGAGGAATCGGACCACGCACCTGAGCACCAGTACGTTTCGCGGTTTCCACGATTTCCTGGGTGGATTGATCGATCAGGCGATGGTCAAAAGCCTTCAACCGAATACGGATTTGTTGGTTTTGCATTTTGACCTCAGACTCTATCTCTGCTTGCCCCCAACAGACGGACTACGCCTGTTAAAAGGAGGCGCAATTGTACGGACGGCCCCAGGGGGTGTCAACTTTTAACCAATCCAAAAGAAAAGGGCCCCGAAGGGCCCTTTTCTCTGACACAGGATCGTCGATTACTCGATGATCTTGGCGACGACGCCGGCGCCAACGGTACGACCGCCTTCGCGGATTGCGAAGCGCAGGCCATCTTCCATGGCGATCGGAGCGATCAG
>NZ_FOJP01000025.1 GCF_900111835.1 Metapseudomonas otitidis | reverse complement strand
AACCCCCTGGTCCATCACTCCGACCGAGGCATCCAGTACTGCTCGGGGCTGTACCAACGCCTGCACGTGCAGCACGGGGCAACCTGCTCGATGACCGATGGTTACGACTGTTACCAGAATGCGCTGGCTGAGCGCGTCAACGGCATTCTGAAGAACGAGTTGCTGGAGCACCCTCCCGCCGACCTCGGACAGGCGCGCCGTATGGTGCGCGAAGCCGTCGATATCTATAACCGGGAGCGGCCTCACCTGGCCCTGAAATACAAAACGCCCGATGCGGTGCATCGGGCGTTTTGAGGTCTGGCGCTTGGCCTGAAAGGTGTAAACCTATTTCAGGACTAGACAGGGTGGCGATCAGCCGTGGTATTGGGCCGACAGCTCGTGGACGGCTTCGAAGAAGGCGCCGGCGTGGGCCGGGTCCACTTCGGGGGTGATGCCGTGGCCGAGGTTGAAGACGTGGCCGGTGCCCTGGCCGTAGGCGGCGAGGATGCGGCTGACTTCGTTGCGGATGGCGGTGGGGCTGGCGTAGAGCACGGACGGGTCCATGTTGCCCTGCAGGGCAACCTTGCCGCCGACCCGGGCGCGGGCGCTGCCGATGTCGCAGGTCCAGTCCAGGCCGAGGGCTTCGGCGCCGGTGTCGGCCATGGACTCCAGCCACAGGCCGCCGCCCTTGGTGAAGAGGATGACGGGGATGCGGCGGCCTTCGTGCTCGCGGATCAGGCCGTCGACGATCTGCTTCATGTAGGCCAGGGAGAATTCCTGGTAGGCCGCTGCGGAGAGGGCGCCGCCCCAGGAGTCGAAGATCTGCACGGCCTGGGCGCCGGCGAGGATCTGGCCGTTGAGGTAGGTGGTGACCGAGCGGGCCAGCTTGTCCAGCAGGGCGTGCATGGCCTGCGGGTCGTTGTAGAGCATGGCCTTGGATTTACGGAAGTCGCGGCTGGAGCCGCCCTCGACCATGTAGGTGGCGAGCGTCCAGGGGCTGCCGGAGAAGCCGATCAGCGGGACGCGGCCATCGAGTTCGCGACGGATGGTGCGCACGGCGTCCATGACGTAGCCCAGGTCTTCCTCGGCGTCGGGGATGGGCAGTGCGTCGATGTCGGCGCGGGTGTTGATCACCTTGCGGAAGCGCGGGCCTTCGCCGGTCTCGAAGTACAGGCCCTGGCCCATGGCGTCGGGGATGGTGAGGATGTCGGAGAAGAGGATGGCCGCGTCCAGCTGCGGGTAGCGGTCCAGGGGCTGCAGGGTCACTTCGCAGGCCAGTTGCGGGTTCATGCACAGGCTCATGAAGTCACCGGCCTTGGCGCGGGTGGCGCGGTACTCGGGCAGGTAACGACCGGCCTGGCGCATCATCCAGACGGGGGTGACGTCGACGGGCTGCTTGAGCAGGGCGCGAAGGAAGCGGTCGTTCTTCAGAGCGGTCATGGCAGGTTCCCAGCAAAAAAGTGCCGGCATTTTCGCAAAGCCCAACGCAAAAGGCACGGCGGGTGCCGTGCCTTTTGTCTTTCGCGACAGAATGTCGCGGCGAAGGGCTACAGGCCGAGGGGCAGTTGGCGCCCCGTCGGCCCACGTAGCCTGTAGGGTGGACCGCGCTTTATCGGTCCACCTTTCGTGTTCGCCGGCCACTCCGCCTGGTGGATGCAAAGAGCGGCATCCACCCTGCGCACTGGCGGCGTGTGGCTTGCCGCTTAAACGCCCAGGTAGTCGAGGATGCCTTCGGCGGCGGTGCGGCCTTCGAAGATCGCGGTGACCACCAGGTCGGAGCCGCGCACCATGTCGCCACCGGCGAAGACCTTGGGGTTGCTGGTCTGGTGCTTGTACTGCGCCTGGGCCGGGGCGACGACGCGTCCCTGGCTGTCGATGCGGATGTCGAACTGCTCGAACCACGGCGCCGGGCTGGGACGGAAACCGAAGGCGATCAGCACGGCTTCGGCCGGGATGATCTCTTCGGAACCGGGGATCGGCTCGGGGCTGCGGCGACCACGCGCGTCGGGCTCGCCGAGGCGGGTTTCGACGACCTTGACGCCTTCCACCTTGCCGTCGCCGACGATGGCGATGGGCTGGCGGTTGAAGAGGAACTTCACGCCCTCTTCCTTGGCGTTCTTCACCTCTTTGCGCGAGCCGGGCATGTTCTCTTCGTCACGGCGGTAGGCACAGGTGACGGCCTTGGCGCCCTGGCGGATGGAAGTGCGGTTGCAGTCCATGGCGGTGTCGCCGCCGCCGAGGACGACGACGCGCTTGCCCTTCATGTCGACGAAGTCCTCGGGGGACTTCTCGAAGCCGAGGTTGCGGTTGACGTTGGCGATGAGGAAGTCCAGCGCGTCATGCACGCCGGGCAGGTCTTCGCCGGGGAAGCCGCCCTTCATGTAGGTGTAGGTGCCCATGCCCATGAACACCGCATCGAACTCACCGAGCAGCTGCTCCATGGTGATGTCCTTGCCGACTTCGGTGTTGAGGCGGAACTCGATGCCCATGCCGGTGAAGACTTCGCGGCGACGGCTGAGGACGTGCTTCTCGAGCTTGAACTCGGGGATGCCGAAGGTCAGCAGGCCGCCGATCTCGGGGTTCTTGTCGAACACCACGGGGGTCACGCCGTTGCGCACCAGGACGTCGGCACAGCCGAGGCCGGCCGGGCCGGCGCCGATGACGGCGACGCGCTTGCCGGTGGGCTTGACCTTGGACATGTCCGGGCGCCAGCCCATGGCGAAGGCGGTGTCGGTGATGTACTTCTCCACCGAGCCGATGGTGACCGCGCCGAAGCCGTCGTTGAGGGTGCAGGCCCCTTCGCAGAGACGGTCCTGCGGGCAGACGCGGCCGCAGACCTCGGGCAGGGTGTTGGTCTGGTGGGACAGTTCAGCGGCGGCGAGGATGTTGCCTTCGGAGACCAGCTTCAGCCAGTTGGGGATGAAGTTGTGGACCGGGCACTTCCATTCGCAATAGGGGTTGCCGCAGCCCAGGCAGCGGTGGGCCTGGTCGGCCGCCTGCTGGGGCTTGAAGGTGTCGTAGATCTCGACGAATTCCTTTTTGCGCTGGCGCAGCAGTTTCTTCTTCGGATCCTTGCGCCCGACCTCGATGAACTGGAAGTCGTTGTTCAGACGTTCAGTCATTTGGAAAACCTCTTAACAGCAGCGGCACGTCAGGGCGGCACGCTGCAAGACTCATCACGGTTGGCCAGCGGGCCCGGCGTCGGTGACGCACGGGCTCGCGGCTCGGGCGCTTGTTATTGCGGGTTGGCTCGGGTGCTGGAGAGTAGCGACGCGAGGTTCGCAGCCTTCGGCTTGACCAGCCAGAACCGGCGCAGGTAGTCGTCCAGGTTTTCCAGCAGGTGGGCACCCCAGTCGCTGGAGGTTTCCTTGACGTACTCCACCAGCACGCTGTGCAGGTGGCTGCGGTAGGCCTCCATGGACTCGTTGCTGATGCGCTGGATTTCCACCAGTTCGTGGTTGACCCGGTCGACGAAGCTGTTGTCCATGTCCAGCACGTAGGCGAAGCCGCCGGTCATGCCGGAACCGAAGTTGTAGCCGGTCTTGCCGAGGACGCAGACGAAGCCGCCGGTCATGTATTCGCAGCAGTGGTCGCCGGTGCCTTCCACGACGGCATGGGCGCCGGAGTTGCGCACGCCGAAGCGCTCGCCGGCGGTACCGGCGGCGAACAGCTTGCCGCCGGTGGCGCCGTAGAGGCAGGTGTTGCCGATGATGGCCGACTCCTGGCTCTTGAACGGGCTGCCCTTGGGCGGGGTGATGACCAGCTTGCCGCCGGTCATGCCCTTGCCGACGTAGTCGTTGGCGTCGCCTTCGAGGTAGAGGTCCAGGCCGCCGGCGTTCCACACGCCGAAGCTCTGGCCGGCGGTGCCCTTGAAGCGGAAGGTCACGGGGGTGTCCTTCATGCCCTGGTTGCCGTAGCGGCGGGCGATCTCGCCGGAGATGCGTGCGCCGATGGAGCGGTCACAGTTGCCGATGGTGAGGTCGAAGCAGCCACCGGACTTGCTCTCGATGACGCCCTTGGCCATGTCCCACATGCGCTCGGCCAGCAGGCCGGGGTCGAACGGCGGGTTGCGGTCCACCTGGCAGTACTGGGGCTTGTCGGCCGGGATGCGGTCGCTGCCCAGCAGGGGGGTGAGGTCGAGGTTGCCCTGCTTGGCGGTTTCGCCCGGCAGGATGTCCAGCAGGTCGGTGCGGCCGATCAGTTCGCCAAGGCTGCGCACGCCGACGCGGGCCAGCCACTCGCGGGTTTCTTCGGCGACGTAGGTGAAGAAGTTCATCACCATTTCGACGGTGCCGATGAAGTGGTCCTTGCGCAGCTTGTCGTTCTGGGTGGCGACGCCGGTGGCGCAGTTGTTCAGGTGGCAGATGCGCAGGTACTTGCAGCCCAGGGCGATCATCGGGGCGGTGCCGAAGCCGAAGCTCTCGGCGCCGAGGATGGCGGCCTTGATGACGTCGAGGCCGGTCTTCAGGCCGCCGTCGGTCTGCACGCGGACCTTGCCGCGCAGGTCGTTGCCACGCAGGGTCTGGTGCGCTTCGGAGAGGCCCAGTTCCCAGGGGCTGCCAGCGTACTTGATGGAGGTCAGCGGGGAGGCGCCGGTGCCGCCGTCATAGCCGGAGATGGTGATCAGGTCGGCATAGGCCTTGGCCACGCCGGCGGCGATGGTGCCGACGCCGGGCTCGGCCACGAGCTTCACCGAGACCAGGGCCTGGGGGTTGACCTGCTTGAGGTCGTAGATCAGCTGGGCCAGGTCTTCGATGGAGTAGATGTCGTGGTGCGGCGGCGGCGAGATCAGGGTGACGCCGGGCACGGCATAGCGCAGGCGGGCGATGAGGCCGTTGACCTTGCCGCCGGGCAGTTGGCCGCCTTCACCGGGCTTGGCACCCTGGGCGACCTTGATCTGCAGCACTTCGGCGTTGACCAGGTACTCGGGGGTGACGCCGAAGCGGCCGGTGGCGACCTGCTTGATCTTGGAGCTGCGCACGGTGCCGTAACGGGCCGGGTCTTCGCCGCCTTCGCCGGAGTTGGAGCGCGCGCCCAGGCGGTTCATGGCCTCGGCAATGGCTTCGTGGGCTTCCGGGGACAGGGCGCCGAGGGAGATGCCGGCGGAGTCGAAGCGCTTGAGGATGTCGCCGACGGGCTCGACCTCTTCCAGTGACAGGGGCTGGGCGCTCTCCTTGACCTTGAGCAGGTCGCGGATCATGGACACCGGGCGCTGGTCCACCAGGGCGCTGTACTGCTTGTAGGTCTCGTAGCTGCCCTGCTGCACGGCGGCCTGCAGGGTGTTGACCACGTCGGGGTTGTAGGCGTGGTACTCGCCGCCGTAGACGAACTTGAGCAGGCCGCCCTGCTGGATCGGCTTGCGGTTGCTCCAGGCTTCCTGGGCGAGCAGCTTCTGTTCGCTCTCGATGTCGACGAAGCGGGCGCCCTGGATGCGGCTGGCAACGCCACGGAAGCTGAGGTCGACGACTTCGTCGGCCAGGCCGACGGCTTCGAACAGCTGGGCGCCACGGTAGGAGGCGATGGTGGAGATGCCCATCTTCGAGAGGATCTTCAGCAGGCCCTTGGAGATGCCTTTGCGGTAGTGCTTGAAGACTTCGTAGAGGTCGCCGAGGACTTCGCCGGTGCGGATCAGGTCGGCCAGCACTTCGTAGGCAAGGTAGGGGTAGACGGCGGAGGCGCCGAAGCCTACCAGGACGGCGAAGTGGTGCGGGTCGCGGGCGGTGGCGGTCTCGACCAGGATGTTGCAGTCGCAGCGCAGGCCCTGCTCCACCAGGCGGTGGTGCACGGCGCCGACGGCCAGGGAGGCGTGGGCGGGCAGCTTGCCGGGGGCGATGTTGCGGTCGGTGAGGACCAGCAGCACCTTGCCGGCGCGCACGGCTTCTTCGGCCTGGTCGGCGATGTTGCGCACGGCGGCTTCGAGGCCGATGGACTCGTCGTAGTTGAGGTCGATGACCTGGCGCTCGAAGCCTTCGCGGTCGAGGGTCATCAGCGCGCGCCACTTGGCCGGGGAAATCACCGGGCTGCTGAGGATGACGCGGCTGGCATGGGCCGGGGACTCGGAGAAGATGTTGCGCTCGGCGCCCAGGCAGATCTCCAGGGACATGACGATGGCTTCGCGCAGCGGGTCGATCGGCGGGTTGGTGACCTGCGCGAACTGCTGGCGGAAGTAGTCGTAGGTGGAACGCACGCGCTTGGACAGGACGGCCATGGGGGTGTCGTCGCCCATGGAGCCGACCGCTTCCTGGCCCTGTTCGGCGAGCGGGCGCAGTACCTGGTCACGCTCTTCGAAGGTGACCTGGAACATCTTCATGTACTGCTTGAGCTGGTCGCTGTCGTAGCTGGCGACGCCGTGGTCGTCGTCGAGCTTGGCCTGGATGCGCACGGCGCTCTGGCGCAGCCACTGCTTGTAGGGGTGGCGCGACTTGAGGCGGCTGTCGATGTCCTCGGTGTTGAGGATCTGGCCGGTCTCGGTGTCGACGGCGAGGATCTGGCCGGGGCCGACGCGGCCCTTGGCGATGACGTCCTCGGGCTTGTAGTCCCACACGCCGATTTCGGAGGCGAGGGTGATGTAGCCGTTCTTGGTGGTGACCCAGCGGGCCGGGCGCAGGCCGTTGCGGTCGAGCAGGCAGACGGCGTGGCGGCCGTCGGTCAGCACGACGCCGGCGGGGCCGTCCCAGGGCTCCATGTGCATGGAGTTGTATTCGTAGAAGGCACGCAGGTCGGCATCCATGGTTTCCATGTTCTGCCAGGCCGGCGGGATGATCATGCGCACGCCACGGAACAGGTCGATGCCGCCGGTGACCATCAGCTCGAGCATGTTGTCCATGCTGGAGGAGTCGGAACCGACGCGGTTGACCAGCGGGCCGAGCTCGTCGATGTCGGGCAGTTGCTCGTTGGCGAACTTGGTGCGACGGGCGACGGCCCAGTTGCGGTTGCCGGTGATGGTGTTGATCTCGCCGTTGTGGGCAAGGAAGCGGAAGGGCTGCGCCAGCGGCCACTTCGGCAGGGTGTTGGTGGAGAAGCGCTGGTGGAAGACGCAGATGGCGGTCTGCAGGCGTTCGTCACCCAGGTCCGGGTAGAACTGCTGCAGGTCGGCCGGCATCATCAGGCCTTTGTAGATGATGGTCTTGTTGGAGAAGCTGCAGACGTAGTGGTCGGCGTCGGCGGCGTTGGCCACGGACGAACGACGACGCGCGCTGAACAGCTTGACCGCCATCTCCTGGTCGGACAGGCCTTCGCCGCCGATGAACACCTGCTCGATCTGCGGCAGACGCTCCAGGGCCAGCCGGCCGAGCACGCTGGTGTCCACCGGGACCTTGCGCCAGCCGACCAGTTGCAGGCCGGCGGCTTCGATCTCGCGGTTCATGTTCGCGCGAGCGATCTCGGCACGGGCGTTGTCCTGGTTGAAGAACACCATGCCCACGGCGTATTGCCCGGGCAGGTCGACGCCGAAGGTTTCCTTGGCGATGGCACGCAGGAACAGGTCGGGTTTCTGGATCAGCAGGCCACAGCCGTCGCCGGTCTTGCCGTCGGCGTTGATACCGCCGCGGTGGGTCATGCAGGTCAGTGCTTCGATCGCGGTTTGCAGAAGATGGTGACTGGCCTCGCCCTGCATGTGGGCGATCAGGCCGAAGCCGCAGTTATCCTTGAACTCATCAGGATGGTACAGACCTGCTTTCATAGGGGAACTCTCACCAGAGCAGCCTCTTTTTAGAGGCGGAATTTCTTTTAATTCAACCAGTTACCTCTCGCGCCAGACTTGACGCCAGCTTTGCGTAGGCAAAAGGGAGGTCAGTGTACATATCCACTGGGGTCGTTACAAATCTGCACGACGATTCGGTGAAAGTTTTTGTCGCAAAAGCGAAGGAATAGACCGGAAGGTCGTGCTATCGACTTTCCGGTCACATCTGAGGATGCCAAGTGACAGGTGAGCCCGGGACCGGGCTCAGCGGGCCATCTCTTGCTGGATGCTGGCGAAGCTCTTCGGCCAGGGCTTGCCGGCCTGCACCTTGGCGGGCAGGGCCTTGATGGCGGCCTGGGCGGCGTTGCGGCTGGGGAAGTTACCATAAGTGACCACGTACAGTGGCTTACCCTGGTGCAGCTTCTTGAAGTAACGGTACTCGCCACCGTTCTGCTGGACGAACGACTTGGCACTGGCTTCGGAGCTGGTGCCGAGGATCTGCACGGCGTAGTTGCCACCTGCCTGGGCACGGTACCAACCATCACCTGCACCGCCACCCGTGGAGGCGACTGCAGCCGGCTTGGCGGCAGGCTTCTCGGCCGGCTTGGCTGCCGGTGCGGTCGCTGCGGGCTTGGCGGTCGGCGCCGGGGTTGCTGCGGGCTTGGTCGGCTGCGCACTGGGGGTGGCCTGGGCCACGACCGGAGCAGCAGGCGCGGTTGCCGGCGGTGCCGGTCGGGTAGCCGGCTGCTGGGTGACGATGGGTGCGGGCGGCTGGGCCGGCGCGGGGCTGGCCGTGGCTCCGACGGGCGGGGCGACCGTGGTCACGGTGGGCGGCACGGCGCTGCCCGCGGGCGGGGCACCGGCTTCATCCTGGTCTTCCTGCCCGGCGGCCTGGGCCAGCGGCTCACGGATGACCGGCTGGGCTTCGCCCACCAGCGGCAGGGGCAGCGGCTGCGACGAGCCGGCGAATTCGACGGCCGGCGCTTCACCGGGTTTGCCCGGCTGCTCAGGCGTGGACGGGGCGACGCCCTGGCCCAGGGGCAGTTGTGCGGTAGTGGGCTGGGCCGGGGCGGTGTGTTCGGAACGACCCTGCATCAGCCAGGCGGCGACGACACCGACGGCGACGACGCCCAGTGCCAGCAGGTGCTTCTTCGGTAGATTCAAGCTGAACCCTCCTTTGCGCGATGCGCCCCGCTCGGCGAGCATCGCTTCCACCAGGAGCTCGCGAGCGGCCTGATTGATGCCGCCGGGCCAGCCTCCGGACTGGAGGTGGATGTCTTCGATCTGTTCCTCGGTCAGCAGGTCGATACTCTGGCCGGCGCCTTCGAGGCGCTGCGCCAGGTATTCGCGGGTTTCGTCCTCGCTGTAAGGCAGAAGTTCAATGGCGTGGAAGCGTTCTTCACCATCGGCGACCAGTTCCAGGCGCGGCAGCAGCGAGGAGTCGGCGAAGAGGAAGACGTGAGGACGCGATTCGCCGCTACCGGCCGCCAGGGCCAGCAGGTTGTCGACGCCGGTGTCGTCCAGGTCCTCGGCATCATCGACGAGGAGGTAGACCTCCTGGCCGGTCAGGGCCAGTTGGCCGACCTGGGCGAGGATGGAGCGGCTGTCTGCCTGCGGAATGCCGAGCGCCTGGGCGATGAGGCGCATCAGGCCACCGGCCTCGGCGGCGCCGCGCGCGGACACGACCACGCTCTGCACGGCCTGCTTGTTGGTGCTGGCAACCAGGGCCTGGCGCAGCAGGGTCTTGCCAGCACCGTTGGGCCCGGTCACGACCAGCAACAGCTGGCTGTAGCGGGCCAGGTGGTGCAGCTGGCCGAGGACGGGCTTGCGCTGGGCCGGGTAGAACTTGAAGCCGGGGACCCGCGCGGCGAACGGGTCATGGGTGAATTGGTAATGGGCCAGGAAGGCCTCTTCAGCGTGCAGGCTGCTCATGGGACTGTTTTTACTCTCCAAGCTCTTCGGCCAGGGCGCGGTAATCGGCGCTCAGGGTCTCGTCCAGAATGTTGCCCGGGTAATCGGCGGTGACCACCGCCTCTCCGAGCCGGCTCAGCAGCACAAGGCGCAACTGGCCATCGATCACTTTCTTGTCTACGGCCATGTGCTCCAGGAAGTGGGCAGGAGTCATCTCCTGGGGCGGTATGATCGGCAGGCCCGCTGCACGCAGCAGGCGCATGGAGCGATCGCGCTCTGCGGCGTCGATCCAACCGAGGCGACGGGACATCTCCAGGGCCATGACGGTCCCGGCGGCCACCGCCTCGCCATGCAGCCAGACGCCGTAGCCCATGTGGGTCTCGATGGCGTGGCCGAAGGTGTGCCCCAGGTTGAGGGTGGCGCGGATGCCGGATTCGCGTTCATCGGCACCCACTACGCGGGCCTTGGCAGCGCAGGAGCGCTCGATGGCCTCGGTCAGCGCCGTCGGCTCGAGGGCCAGCAGGGCCTCCATGTGCGTTTCCAGCCAGTCCAGGAATGGCGCATCGCAGATCAGGCCGTATTTGATCACTTCGGCGAGCCCGGCGGAGAGCTCGCGAGGTGGCAACGTGCGCAGGGTCGCAGTATCGATCAGCACGGCCTTGGGCTGGTAGAAGGCACCCACCATGTTCTTGCCGAGGGGGTGGTTGATGCCGGTCTTGCCACCGACCGAGGAGTCCACCTGGGACAGGAGGGTGGTCGGGACCTGGATGAAGTCGACGCCACGCTGGTAGCAGGCAGCCGCGAAGCCGGCCATGTCGCCGATGACGCCGCCACCCAGCGCGATGATGGTGGTGCGGCGGTCATGACGCGCGGTGAGCAGGCCGTCGAAGATGAGCTGGAGGGTTTCCCAGTTCTTGAAGGACTCGCCATCGGGCAGAACGATGGGCTGGACCTTGTAGCCGGCGAGGGTCTGGGTCAGCCGTTCGAGATAAAGCGGGGCGACGGTTTCGTTGGTAACGATGGCCACCTGCTTGCCCGCGATATGCGGCGCAAACAGCTCGGCCTTCGACAACAGGTCGGCACCGATGTGGATGGGATAGCTACGCTCGCCGAGATCGACCTGAAGTGTCCGCATGAGGCCCCCACTATGAAAAAGGGCACTAGGATAGCGCAGTTCCGCCCGCCCTTTAACGGGGCGGAAGGCCCTGTAGTCGCTCGAGTATTTCCTGCACCACCATCCGCGGCGGACGTTCATCGGTCTCGATAATGATGTCGGCGATCTCACGGTAGAGCGGATCACGAATAGCCATGAGGTCACGGAGGACCTTGGCCGGGTCTGCCGTCCGCAGGAGCGGCCGGTTGCGATCCTTAGAGGTCCTGCCGATCTGCTGGTCGACGGAGGTGTGGAGGTAAACCACCCGACCACCCGATCGCAGCGCTTCACGGTTGGCAGGCCGAAGCACGGCACCCCCACCCGTCGCCACGACCAGCCCATCGGCTTCGCAAAGCTCCTGGATCATGGCCTGTTCGCGGTCACGGAAGCCCTGCTCCCCCTCCACATCGAAAATCCAGGGAATATTCGCCCCAGTTCGCTGTTCGATCTCCTTGTCGGAGTCCTTGAACGGCAAACGGAGTTCCTTGGCAAGCAAACGCCCGATGGTGCTCTTTCCAGCTCCCATCGGGCCAACGAGGATCAGATTGTGCACTGATATCAGCGACTCACAGCGATAGCCTGGTTGTTCATGATACGCGGAGTCAGGAATACCAGCAGCTCGGATTTCTTGTCTTGAACAACATCTCTTCGGAACACTCGCCCTACAAATGGCAGATCACCAAGGAAAGGTACCTTGTCTACAGCTTTGGTCTGTGTATTGGAGAAAACCCCACCTATTACAATAGTCTCGCCATCGCTAACCAAAACCTTAGCATTCACCTCATTCTTATTGATCGGCGGAACACCATTAAGTTGATTAGCAAAATCTGGCGCATCTTTATTGACTTTCACTTCCATGATAATACGATTATCCGGAGTAATTTGCGGGGTAACTTCCAGCGAAAGCGCAGCCTCTTTGAAGGATGTAGTAGTGGCGCCACTGGAGCTTGCTTCCTGATAGGGAATTTCCGAACCTTTCAGAATCTTTGCCGTCTCTTTATCAGAAGTAACCACTTTAGGCTGAGAAACGATCTCTCCATTTCCAGTTTTTTCCATTGCAGAGAGCTGCAAATCAAGAATCGCATGACTTGAAATGAAGCCTATGCCAATTCCAGAAGTACTATTGGAGACCCCCATATCTACAAAGGGCGTTGGATTATTATTAGTAGTAGGCAGCGTACAGTTTCCCTTGAAGGGCCCGCAAGATACTCCATCGCCATCCTTAATACCGATATTGCCGCTCTTCCCCCAACTATTCCAGTTCCCATTGGTGTAAGCCCCACCCCACCTTACGCCTAAGGCCTTGTCGTAGTCGACATTCGCCTCAACAATCCGCGCCTCAATCATTACTTGGCGGACAGGAATATCGAGCTGAGTAACAATACGGCGCAACTCGTCCAGCTTGTCTTGAGTCTGATAGGCAATAATACTATTTGTCCGATCATCAACCGTAATGGAACCACGCTCATCCGTGGCAGCAGGCTCTCCACTGGTAACGGATTGAAAGAGCTTGGCGATATCAGCAGCTTTAGCGTAATTGACTTGGATAAGCTCGCGGCGCAACGGAGCCAGTTCGGAAATCTGCTTCTGAGACTCCAGTTCTTGGCGTTCACGGGCAGCGATCTCGTCCGCTGGTGCAACCAGCAGCACGTTACCGACCTTGCGCTTGTCCAGGCCCTTGGTTTTCAGGACGAGGTCAAGCGCCTGATCCCAAGGCACGTTCTGCAGGCGGAGCGTAATATTGCCTTGGACGGTATCAGAGGCAACCAAGTTGAGGTCCGTGAAGTCAGCGATCAGCTGCAATACCGAGCGGACATCAATATCCTGGAAATTGAGCGAGAGCTTTTCGCCAGAATAAGCAAAGCGCTCGGTCTTGCGCTTCTCCATATCTTCTTGGGTAAGCGGTTTGATACTGACAGTCAGTTTGTTTTCAGTCTGATAGGCCAGGTAGTCGTAGAAGCCCGTCGGCTCGATCACGATACTGGCATCACCCGAGCTGCCAGAGGCACTGACGAACTGAACCGGGGTCGCGAAATCCTTTACATCCAGACGAACACGCAGAGACTCCGGAATTTGGGTCTTGGAAAAGTCCAGGCGAATCTTTCCACCCTGTTCCTGGATGTTGGGACTCACACTGGGGTCGGACAGAGTAATGACGACGTTACCCTCTCCCTGCTCACCCCTCTGGAAATCAATGTTGCTGATTGCCTTGCCCGCAGGCGCGAACGCTTTGACGGGTGCGGCAGGTTGTGACGGAGCCGCTACTGGCGCACTGGTGCGTGCAGCCTGTTGAGCAGCGCCGGCAGCGTCGCCAACCAGGACATAAAGGTTGTTACCCTCAACTCGCGTGCTGTAAGGCACCAACGTCGACAGGTTGATGATCATGCGAGTGCGGTCTTTCGCCTCGACAAGAGTGACGCTCCGAGCGTTACCTACCCCGAGTTCGCGGTTCTTGCTGCCAAGTTTGTTGGCAACGCCAGGCAGGTCCAATGCGATCCTTGCAGGCTGCTCAATCGTGTAGCCTCTCGGCTGTGCAACGGGGCCGTCGAAACCGAGTTTCAGCTCGACCTTTCCGCCCGGCAGGGCCGCGACGTCCAGAGCCTTGAGGTCAGCAGCCAGCAACATGGGTGAAAACATGGCCGCCAGAAGAGAAAGTCCAAGGCGCGTTAGGGAGCTGTTCATTGTCAAATTCCGTTGTGCAGACCGGTGTTTGTAGTTCATAAAGTCACCCCGCCCTTAAGAGCGTTCCATGAGCGTGAGACTTCGAGGACGCTCGAGCCAGCCACCCTCTCCATCCGGGACGATCTCGACGACATCAATCTTGCCTTCGCTGATAGAAACAACCTTGCCGTCATTCCGTCCCAGATAATCGCCAACTTTGATCCGGTGCACCCCTCCTGCCCCACGGACCAACGCGAACATCCCACCGTTATTGGAAAGCGTACCTACCATCTCGAAGGTCTCGATATTGAAGCCTTCGAGGAATTGCTTGACCCGGGTTTCATCCGGGTGGACATCCTTGCTGCCTTTCACCTTGTTAGCAAGATCGATTTTCACCGGAGGCTGGAAGGGACTCCGTAGTGCAGCGGCACTATAAGTAAAGGCCTCATAAGGCTGAAACTTGGGCAACGGCTCAACAGACCCTTTTGGACGAGCACGGACTTCATCCATGTAGACTTGGAGATCCGAAAAATCGCCGCCATTCCCACACCCCGACAAACTAGAGACTACAACTAGGGCAAGAACAGCCTTGGAGCTGACACGCATCATTTCTGCAGCCCCTTGTCGTTATAACGGTAAGTTTTAGCCAAGATACTCATACGCAACTTAGACGCATTATCCGGACTCAGTGGCGTGATATCGAAATCATGCAACGTGACAATACGAGGGAAGCTGGCAACACTGCTGACGAACGTAGCAAGATCGTGATAGCTGCCTACTACCGATATCTGTATGGGCAACTCGATATAAAACGGCTGAACCACTTCTGGCTGGAGCTTGATCTCTTCAAACTCCAAACCACTACCCAAACCTGCACGAGTTATATCCTCAAGCAACCCGGGGACTTCAGTATCACTTGGCAGCTTGCGAAGAAGCTCGCCAAAGGAGACTTCCATTTCCTTCATCTGATCTTTGTAGGCTTCGAGGTTTGCAGCCTGAAAAGCCTTGGTGGTGAACTGTTGCTTCAGCGACTCTTCTTCAGCTCGCTGCTGGTCGAGCTGCACCTCAAGATCCTTGAGGTGAAAGTTGTAACCCAGTGCCAAGATCGCAGCCATCACCAAAATGCAGGCTATGACCTTAACGGCAGCCGGCCAGGAACCGACGTTATTCAGGTCAAGATCGTTGAGGTCGATCTTGCGCAGACTTTCCAGAGAATCAGCCAGACTCATTTCTTGGCTCCGGCATTGTCCGCAGCAGGCTGTGTCTGCTGCACGGTCAGTTGAAACACGTTGGCTTGATCAACAGCGCCAGCGGTGATCGCCTTGACTTCTGTCAGGTTCGGCGCAGTCAACCACTCGGAGGCATCCAGATTCCGCATCAAGTTGGAAACACGGTTGTTGGATTCAGCTGCCCCAGTAATGGCGATACTGGAACCTGTCATCTTCACGGTCGTGAAATACACACCATCGGGCAGAGTGCGAACAAGCTGATCAAAGACACGACCAATGATCGGGCGGTTGCCCTGCAGGTCCTGAATGATCTTCATACGTTCCAGCAACTGCTGCCGGCGTGTCTTGAGCTCGCTGATTTCCTTGATACGCGTATCCAGAACGGAAATTTCCTTGCGTACGAATTCATTCCTGGCGTTCTGGTTATCGATCTCGCCATTGAGGTATTGGTCGCCAAGGAACACGAGGCCTGCAGAAACAACGACCACACCGCCCAAGGCCACCAGGAATCGCTGCTTGCGCTCTTCCCGCAGCTGCTCACGCCACGGTAGCAGGTTAATACGCGCCATCAGTCGAAGCTCCTCATTGCCAAGCCACAAGCGATCATCAAGGCAGGCGCATCACTTGCCAGCGCACCTGCGTTGACTTTGCCGCTCAGCGCCATGTCGGCGAAGGGGTTTGCGACCAGCGTCGGCGTTCCGATCTTCTGCTGGATCAGGCGATCTAGATCGGGAATAGAGGCTGTACCGCCGGCCAGGAGGATGTAATCGACATCGTTGTACTGGCCCGCTGCGAAAAAGAACTGCAGCGATCGTGAGACTTGCTGGACAACTGCCTCTTTGAACGGTTGCAAAACCTCGCTGTCGTAGTCATCCGGAAGACCGCCCTGCTTCTTGGCCAAACCCGCTTCCTCGACAGAAAGGCCATAGCGGCGCTGAATTTCTTCGGTCAACTGGCGACCTCCGAACAACTGCTCGCGACTGTATATGGTGCGACCATTATTCAAGACGCTCAGGGTGGTCATCGTCGCGCCGATATCCACGATCGCAACCGTCAGATCTTCCGATCCATTTCCCAGCTGGGAAGCAAGGAGCCCATAGGCGCGCTCAAGCGCATAGGCCTCGACATCCACGACTTTCGCGGTAAGCCCGGCGAGAGCAAGCGCTGCCTCGCGCACTTCAACGTTCTCGCGACGGCAGGCTGCCAGCAGCACATCCATTCGCTCGGGGTTTCGTGCAGAAACGCCCTGAACCTCGAAATCGATGGCTACTTCTTCAAGGGGATAAGGAATGTACTGATCAGCTTCGATCTTGAGCTGGTTCTCCAGCTCGTCATCGGACAACCCCGCATCCATCTCGATCGTCTTGGTGATGACGGCCGAACCCGCCACAGCAACGGCTACCAGCTTGGAGCCTGCCTTCGCCTTGGCGACCACACGCGACAGTGCCTGGCCGACGCCTTCCAGCTCAGCAATGTTCTTTTCGACGACAGCATTTGGCGGGAGCGGCTCGACGGCGTAGGCCTCTACCTTGTAGCGGCCACCCGAGCGACTCAATTCGAGGAGCTTGACCGAGGTCGAGCTTATGTCGATCCCCAGCAGCGAATTCGCTTTCTTGTTGAAGAGCCCTAGCACGACCGATTTCCTATCAGCGTCCGTGACTTACGGACGATTTATGTTTTTCCACATTAAATAACAGTCTTGACAGAAGCGCAAATGGCTCCCCGGGAAAAAAAACGCTTATAATGTGATCAGTTTTTCCCTTTTCAGATCTGTTTCCGCTTAACTCATTCTTTTGCCTGGAAATCCAAGAATCTTGATACGCCTGCTGAAGTTTTTCTGGTGGTCTTGCGTTGCTGTTTTTTGTGGGCTGTTGCTCAGTTTCAGCGGCGCTTATCTCTACCTTAGCCCGAGTCTTCCGTCTGTCGATTCCCTGCGCAGCATCCAGCTGCAGATACCGCTGCGCGTGTATAGCAGCGATGGGAAGCTGATCGCCGAGTTCGGCGAGATGAGGCGGGCACCGATCCGTTTCGCGGACATCCCCCCGGAATTCATCCAGTCCCTGCTGGCGGCGGAAGACGACAACTTTGCCAACCATTATGGCGTCGACCTCACGAGCCTGGTGCGCGCTGCCACTCAATTATTGAAAAGCGGGCATATCCAGAGCGGCGGCAGCACCATCACCATGCAGGTGGCGAAGAACTACTTCCTCACCAGCGAGCGGAGTTTCTCCAGAAAGATCAATGAGATACTTCTTGCCCTGCAGATCGAGCGAGAGCTCAGCAAAGACGAGATCCTTGAGCTCTACGTCAACAAGATCTACCTGGGCAACCGCGCCTACGGCATCGAAGCCGCTGCACAGGTCTACTACGGCAAGTCGATCCGGGAGCTGAGCCTGGCCCAGATGGCCATGATCGCCGGCCTGCCGAAGGCGCCTTCTCGCTTCAACCCACTGGTCAACCCGACCCGCAGCAAGGAGCGTCGCGACTGGATCCTCGGGCGCATGTTCAAGCTGGGCAAGATCGACCAGGCGCGCTACGAAGCCGCCATCAGCGAACCGATCGACGCGAGCTACCATGTTCCGACCCCAGAAGTGAACGCACCCTACATTGCGGAGATGGCGCGCGCCGAAATGGTCGGACGTTACGGCAGCGACGCCTACACCGAAGGGTTCCGCGTCACTGTCACGACACCGAGCGACCTGCAGGAAGCCGCCAACATCGCCCTGCGCAGCGGCTTGATGGAGTACGACCAGCGCCACGGCTACCGCGGCCCGGAAACCCGACTTCCCGGCATGACCCGCGAAGGATGGGGCCAGGAGCTTGCCAAGCAGCGCACGATTGGCGGCCTCGAGCCCGCTATCGTCACCCAGATCGAGCAGAGCGGCATCCTCGTGCTGACTCGCAGCGGCAATGAAGAGGCAGTCAGCTGGGACAGCATGAAGTGGGCCCGCCCCTACTTGAACACCAACAGCCTCGGCGCCCGCCCGCGCCAGCCGGCAGACGTGGTGCAGGTCGGCGACCTGATCCGCGTACTGCGCCAACCTGACGGCGCCCTGCTGTTCAGCCAGCAGCCTTCAGCCCAGAGCGCCCTGGTTTCACTCGACCCCTACAGCGGCGCCATCCTCTCCCTGGTCGGCGGCTTCTCGTTCGAGCAGAGCAACTACAACCGCGCCACCCAGGCCAAGCGCCAACCCGGCTCAAGCTTCAAACCCTTCCTTTATAGTGCAGCACTGGATAACGGCTTCACTGCCGCCAGCCTGGTCAACGACGCCCCCATCGTCTTCGTCGACGAGTACCTGGACAAGGTGTGGCGCCCCAAGAACGACAACAACACCTTCCTCGGCCCCATCCGCATGCGGGAAGCGCTGTACAAGTCGCGCAACCTGGTTTCCATCCGCCTTCTGCAAGCCGTGGGGATCGACTACGCGATCAATTACATCAGCCGTTTCGGCTTCAACAAGGATGAACTGCCGCGCAACCTCTCCCTCGCCCTGGGCACTGCCACCCTCACCCCGATGGAGATCGCGACCGGCTGGAGCACCTTCGCCAACGGCGGCTACAAGATCCAGCCCTACCTGATCGAACGAATCGAAAACCGGGAAGGCAAGGTCATCTTCACCGCCAACCCGCCCCGCGTGCCGCAGGACGACAAACCCAGCGCCAGCATGGCCCAGGTCAACGCAGCGCCCGACACCCAGCTCAACCATGATGCAACCGCGGAGCCGGCCACCGCCGAACGCATCGTCGATGCCCGCACCACCTACATCCTGACCAGCATGCTGCAGGACGTAATAAAGCGCGGCACCGGTCGACGCGCCCTGGCCATGGGGCGTGGCGACATCGCGGGCAAGACCGGCACCACCAACGAGTCCAAGGACAGCTGGTTCTCCGGCTACAACGCCGACTACATCACCACGGTGTGGGTCGGCTTCGACCAGCCCGAGAGCCTGGGCCGGCACGAGTACGGCGGCACGGTCGCCCTGCCGATCTGGATGAGCTACATGAGTGCAGCCCTGAAGGACAAACCGGAGCACGTCCAGCCAGAACCCGAAGGGATTCTCACGCTGCGCATCGACCCCCTGAGCGGGCGCGCAGCAACACCGGGAACGCCCAATGCATTCTTCGAACTGTTCAAGAGCGAAGACTCGCCCCCGCCCATGAGCGAACTCGACCCGGGCTCCAGCATCCCAGGCAGCCCCCTGCCAGCGGACGAAGCTGCGCCCATCGATCTGTTCTGAGCAAACGAGAAGAGCCCGCGATCAGCGGGCTCTTCCTTTCCAGCCGAACACATCCACCAGACATGAAAAACCCGCCAGCAGGCGGGTTCTTCACATCAGCGGCGATCAGCCCTGAAACACATCGTCCACAGACTTCAGCGGGTAGTGCTTCGGATACGGCAGGGTTGCTACGCCAGACTCGATGGCCGCCTTGGCAACCGCGTCGGAAACCACGGTGATCAGGCGCTTGTCCATCGGCTTCGGAATGATGTACTCGCGGCCGAACTCCAGGGAAGCCACGCCGTAGGCATCGCAGACATCCTTGGGCACCGGCTGCTTGGCCAGGTCACGCAGCGCCAGAGCTGCTGCGATCTTCATTTCTTCGTTGATGCGGGTGGCACGAACGTCCAGCGCACCGCGGAAGATGAAGGGGAAGCCCAGCACGTTGTTCACCTGGTTCGGGTAGTCCGAACGGCCGGTGGCCATGATCACGTCGCTGCGAGTCGCATGGGCCAGTTCCGGCTGGATTTCCGGATCCGGGTTGGAGCAGGCGAAGACGATCGGGTTGGCCGCCATGCGCTTGAGGTCTTCCGCGCTCAGCAGGTTGGCGCCGGACAGACCGACGAACACGTCCGCCCCTTCCAGGGCATCGGACAGGGTGCGCTTGGAGGTCTCGTGGGCGAAGACCGCCTTGTACTGGTTCAGGTCATCGCGGCCGGCGTGGATCACGCCCTTGCGGTCGACCATGTAGATGTTCTCGACCTTGGCGCCCATGCTCACCAGCAGCTTCATGCAGGAGATGGCGGCAGCACCGGCACCCAGGCAGACGATCTGGGCTTCCGGCAGGGTCTTGCCGGCGATTTCCAGGGCATTGAGCATACCGGCGGCCGTGACGATGGCGGTACCGTGCTGGTCATCGTGGAAGACCGGGATGTCGCATTGTTCGATCAGGGTGCGCTCGATCTCGAAGCACTCGGGCGCCTTGATGTCTTCGAGGTTGATGCCGCCGAAGGTGATGGAGATGCGCTTGACGGTATCGATGAAGGCCTGGGGGCTCTCGGCATCCACTTCGATGTCGAACACGTCGACACCGGCGAAGCGCTTGAACAGAACACCCTTGCCTTCCATGACCGGCTTGGAAGCCAGCGGGCCGAGGTTGCCGAGGCCGAGGATGGCGGTGCCGTCGGAAATCACTGCCACCAGGTTGCCCTTGCCGGTGTACTTGTAGGCCAGCTCGGGATCACGGGCGATCTCGCGCACCGGCTCGGCGACGCCCGGGCTGTAGGCCAGCGAGAGGTCACGGGCGGTGGCGGTCGGCTTGGTCAGCTCGACGCTCAGTTTCCCGGGGCGGGGTTGGGCATGGTATTCGAGAGCGGCAGTTTTCAGATCAGACATGTTGGCATTCCGCTTTTACTGTTATGACAGACGGACGGGCGAGCATACGCAAGAAGCAAGGGGCCTACAAGACTAGGCAGTCACGGCTCGTCAACCCCTCTAACGTACGACTTTCAGCCAATCCCCAGGTTGCACATCACCGATTGGATACAGATTGTTGAGCAATCGTATCCTATTTTCCAGGTCGTGGGTGGAAACCGCAGCGTTTCCGACGGAAATGAAATCTGTCAGATGCTGCCCCTTCCCCACCTTAACCGTACGAATCCGTACCGGTTCGGCGAGGGACGCATCCTGCTCCGTCATTCCACGGAGACTAAGAACGGTGGCCAACACCTGTGCATCGGCATCCCGCAGGGCCGCGTCCTTCTCGGCCCCGGCGACGAAGAGATACGCGCGCGCGTCTCCGAAAGCCACCGCCACGCGTCGGGCCGGCGGGCCGGCGAGCCAGGCCGTCGCCCCGGGCAAGGCGGCGCCGTCCAGGGTGCGCGCGTCCAGTAGATGCCGATCCCCCACGCGAGCACCGAGGAATGCCATCGGCGATAGCCCTGGATCGACAGGTTCCGAGCGCAACCCGAGGTAGACAGCCCCATTTGGCGAGTAGGCCGTCACGGAGTCCGGCTCGCTGACCACTCGCCACCCCGGCGGATAGTCGAGCGCCACCCCCAGGGACTCGTGCGAGAGATGCCGACCACGCAGCACGCCCTGCCCCACCGGCCCACCGATGACCAACCCATCCAGCGCCTGGAAGTAGGCATCGCGATTCCAGACCCCCGAGCCCGTTTCTCGACTCATCAATTGGCGCAGGCGCGCCTCGTGGGCCGGATGCGAATCGAACAGCCCGTGATAGCCGCCAGCCTGTCGACCGGGATCAGCACGCTCCGAGCGGAGGAAGGCATCCTGGGCCTGGAGCACCTCGATGACCCTCACCAGCGCCTGCGGGTCATAGCCACTGCGCGCGAGGTACTGCAGCGCCAACTCGTCGGCCTGCAACTCCATCTCCCGGCCGTAGCCACGCACCAGCGCCCCGCCCAGGAGTTGCGTCGCATCCGCCACGGCCCCCACCCCGGTGCCCAGCGCCGCCACCTGGCCGATTGCACCCCAGGCCTGGGACTGACTCCGCTGTCGCGCACCATGGCGAGCCGTGACGTGGCCGATCTCATGGGCCAGCACCGCCGCCAGCTCCGCCTCCGACCCCAGGTAGGCCAAAAGCCCCCGGTGCACATAGATGTAGCCGCCCGGCAGGGCAAAGGCGTTGAGATCCGGCGAATCGACCACCGTAAAGATGAAGACCAGGTCAGGACGATGGCTGTACCGGGCCACCCGCTCCCCGACCCGCTGGACATAGGCCTGGAGCTGCGCATCCGGGTAGCGGGGGTAGCGTTGCTGCACGTCCTGGTTGTAGCGGATGCCAAGCTCCTGCTCGGCCGCCTCGTCCATCAGCACGAAGTCGTCCCGCCCCGTGGCCGGGTTCACAGCGCACCCGCTCGCCAGTGCCATGCACACGACCAGCAGCAGCCAGGGAAGAAAGGGCATCGCCACCTCGTTGAGGTCCACCGTGCCAGGAGCCGCGGTTCTACGTCGACCGGCGGTACAGCGTCAATGCCCGGAAGACGAGCATGAAAAAGGCGCCCCTCGGGGCGCCTTTTCGTGCAGCTGGGAGCTCGTTGCGAGCTTCCCGGCGAACGGGCCTTATTTGGCGCCGAACACGCCGAAGCGCTGCTTGAAGCGATCGATACGGCCGCCGGTGTCCAGGACCTTCTGCTTACCGGTGTAGAACGGGTGGCACTCGGAGCACACGTCGAGGCTGATGTTCTTGCCCAGGGTGGAGCGGGTCTTGATGACGTTACCGCAGCTGCAGGTAGCTTCGATCGCTACGTATTCGGGATGGATTTCCGGTTTCATGGCTTGATCCTCAGGTCTGGCGTGCCGCCACCCGACCCTATGTCGAGTACCGCACGGAAACAGGCGCGAGATGATACCAGACCTTCCCCGACGCGCAAGCGCAGCCTGCGCCGAGCGACGCACGGCACCCACCCCGCTGCTTGCGACAGGAACGGCATCCCCCTAGCATCCCCGGGCCCCCACCGGAGTTCCCCGTGCCCAGCCCCATCCTGCGACTCGCCCTGCCCTCGCCCCTGCGCCGCCTGTTCGACTACCGCGCCCCTGCCGGCGTGGCCCCGGCCGCCTTGCAGCCCGGTATACGCGTGCGGGTGCCGTTCGGCCGTCGCGAAGTCATCGGCGTACTGGTGGAAGTCACCGACCGCAGCGAAGTCCCGGAGGACAAGCTCCGCCCCGCGCTCGCCCTGCTGGACCGCCAGCCGCCATTGCCGGCGCCGCTGTTCCAGCTCTGCCTGTGGACGGCCCAGTACTACCAGCACAGCCTAGGCGATACCCTCAGCTGGGCACTCCCCGTGCTGCTGCGCCAGGGCGAACCGGCCGAAGCCCGCCAGGAGCGCTTCTGGCACGCCTGCGAAGGCGCCCGCGCCGACGACCCGCGCCTGGCCCGCGCGCCACGCCAGCGCCAGGCCCTGGCCATCCTCGCCCAGCATCCCCATGGCGTCGCCCACCAGTTGCTCGCACAGTTGCAGCTGAACAAGGACAGCCTCGACCTGCTGCTGGAAAAGGGACTGGCGCGCGTGGAGACCCGCCGCCACGCCCCCGCGCCGCGCCACGAACACTGGCTGGCCCAGGCCGAACTGCCGCTCAACGGCGAGCAGCGGGCCGCCTTCGACGCGGTACAGTCCTCCTTCGGCCAGTTCAACGCCTTCCTGCTCGCCGGCGTCACCGGCAGCGGCAAGACCGAGGTCTACCTGCAACTGATCCGCGAGACCCTGCAGGCCGGCAAGCAGGCCCTGGTGCTGATCCCCGAGATCAACCTCGGCCCGCAGACCCTCGAACGCTTCTCCCGGCGCTTCAACGCCCGCGTCGCCCTGCTGCACTCCGCCGTCAACGACCGCGAACGCCTGGACGCCTGGCTCGCCGCCCGCGACGGCGAGGCCGACATCATCATCGGCACCCGCTCGGCCCTGTTCACCCCCATGAAGAACCCGGGGCTGATCATCGTCGACGAAGAGCACGACGCTTCCTATAAACAGCAGGAAGGCCTGCGCTACCACGCCCGCGACCTGGCCATCGTCCGCGCCCGCCAGGAGAACGTGCCGATCCTGCTGGGCTCCGCCACCCCCTCGCTGGAAAGCCTGCAGAACGCCTACGCCGGCCGCTACGGCCTGCTGCGGCTGACCCAGCGCGCAGGCGGCGCCCGGCAGCCGCGTTTCCTGCGCCTGGACGTGAAGAGCCGCCCGCTCGACAGCGGCATCTCCGGCCCATTGCAACAGGCCATCCAGCAGACCCTGGAGGCCGGCCAGCAGGTGCTGGTCTTCCTCAACCGCCGAGGCTTCTCGCCCACCCTGCTGTGCCACGACTGCGGCTGGATCAGCCAGTGCACCCGCTGCGACGCCCGTATGACCCTGCACCAGCGCCACAACGAGCTGCGCTGCCACCACTGCGGCCACGTCCAGCGCCGCCCGGACAACTGCCCCGACTGCGGCAAGGTCGACCTGCGCCCCATCGGCGCCGGCACCGAGCGCGCCGAAGAACGCCTCGGCATCCTCTTCCCGCAGTTCCCCGTGCTGCGCATCGACCGCGACAGCACCTCGCGCAAGGATGCGATGGCCCAGCTGTTCGGCACCATCAACAAGGGCGAGCCCTGCATCCTCGTGGGCACCCAGATGCTCGCCAAGGGTCACCACTTCCCCCGGGTCACCCTGGTGGCGATCCTCGACGCCGATGGCGGCCTGTTCTCCGCCGACTTCCGCGCCAGCGAGCGCATGGCCCAGCTCATCGTCCAGGTGGCCGGTCGCGCCGGCCGCGCGGAGGAACCGGGCCGGGTGATCATCCAGACCCACCTGGCCGACCACCCGCTGCTGGTGCAACTCACCGAAGAGGGCTACTTCGCCTTCGCCGAGCAGGCCCTTTCCGAGCGCCGCGCCGCCGGCCTACCGCCCTTCGCCCACCTGGCCCTGCTACGGGCCGAAGCGCACAAGCCCGGACAGGCCGAAGCCTTCCTCGACAGCGCCTGTGCCGAAGCCGAACAGCAGCTGACCGAGCTGCACCTCAGCGGTGTCGAGCTGCTCGGCCCCGTCCCCGCCCCCATGGAGCGCCGTGCCGGCAAGCACCGCGCCCAGCTGCTGCTCCAGGCCAACAGCCGCGCCACCCTGCACCGCCTGCTCACGCCCTGGTCCCAGGCCCTGGAACAGCTCCCCGGCGGCAGGGCCGTGCGCTGGTCCCTGGATGTCGACCCGATCGACCTGTTCTGACGCGACCCACCGTCACAGGCGCCCCTCGGCGCCTGGCGCTTGAAGCGGCGGGCACTGCACGCCGATAATGCGCGGTTTTCAACCAGCGCCACGGCGCCGCCGACTTCCGGCCGAGAGCAGAACATGAAAGACACCATTCGCCAGCTGATCCAGCACGCCCTGAACCGTCTCGCCAGCGAAGGCGTACTGCCCGAAGGCCTGACCCCCACCATCCAGGTGGAAAACACCAAGGACAAGACCCACGGCGACTTCGCCAGCAACATCGCCATGATGCTGGCCAAGCCCGCCGGCCTGAAGCCGCGCGACCTGGCCGAGAAGCTGATCGCCGCCCTGCCCCAGGACGACCAGGTGAGCAAGGTGGAGATCGCCGGCCCCGGCTTCCTCAACTTCTTCCAGAACACCCAGGCCCTGGCCCAGCGCCTGGACGCCGCCCTGGCCGACGCCCACCTCGGCGTGCGCAAGGCCGGCCCGGCCCAGCGCGTGGTGGTCGACCTCTCCGCCCCCAACCTGGCCAAGGAGATGCACGTCGGCCACCTGCGCTCCACCATCATCGGTGACGGCGTGGCCCGCGTGCTGGAGTTCCTCGGCGACGAGGTGATCCGCCAGAACCACGTGGGCGACTGGGGCACCCAGTTCGGCATGCTGCTGGCCTACATGCAGGAGCAGCCGGTGGACAGCGACGCCGAGCTGTCGGACCTGGAAGGCTTCTACCGTGCCGCCAAGAAGCGCTTCGACGAATCCAGCGAATTCGCCGACCGCGCCCGCGAACTGGTGGTCAAGCTGCAGGCCGGCGATGCCGAGTGCCTGCGCCTGTGGAACCGCTTCAACGACATATCCCTCAGCCACTGCCAGGCCGTCTACGACCGCCTGGGCGTGAAGCTGACCATGGCCGATGTGAAGGGCGAGAGCGCCTACAACGACGACCTGCCCAACGTGGTCGCCGACCTGCGCGCCAAGGGCCTGCTTACCGAAAGCGACGGCGCGCTGTGCGTGTTCATGGACGAGTTCAAGAACGCCGAAGGCGACCCGCTGCCGCTGATCGTGCAGAAGGCCGGCGGTGGCTACCTCTACGCCACCACCGACCTCGCCGCTACCCGCTACCGCAGCGGCGTGCTCAAGGCCGACCGCGCCCTCTACTTCGTCGACCAGCGCCAGGCCCTGCACTTCCAGATGGTCTTCGCCGCCGCGCGCCTCGCCGGCTTCGTGCGTCCCGAGTTCGAGATGGAGCACATGGGCTTCGGCACCATGAACGGCGCCGACGGCAAGCCCTTCAAGACCCGCGACGGCGGCACCATTAAGCTGATCGACCTGCTCAACGAGGCCGAAGAGCGCGCCTATGCCCTGGTCAAGGAGAAGAACCCGGAGCTGGACGAGGCCGAACTGCGCCAGATCGCCCGCGCCGTCGGCATCGGCGCCGTCAAGTACGCCGACCTCTCCAAGCACCGCACCAGCGACTACAGCTTCAATTTCGAGCAGATGCTGAGCTTCGAAGGCAACACCGCGCCCTACCTGCTCTACGCCTACACCCGCACCGCCAGCGTGTTCCGCAAGCTGGGCAAGGGCGTCGACGAGATCGGCGGGCAGATCGTCCTCGCCGCCGAGCAGGAGCAGGCCCTGGCCGCCAAGCTGGCGCAGTTCGCCGACATCCTCAACAACGTCGCCGCCAAGGGCGTTCCGCACATCCTCTGCACCTACCTCTACGACCTGGCCGGCCTGTTCTCCAGCTTCTACGAGAACTGCCCGATCCTCGCCGCCGAGGACGAAGCCACCCAGCAGAGCCGCCTGCGCCTCGCCGCGCTGACCGGCCGCACCCTCAAGCAAGGCCTTGAACTCCTCGGCCTGAACACCCTGGAACGCATGTAACGGACCCATGGCGAAGAAGAAAGCAGCCCCCAAACGCGGAGCCAGCCGCTACCAGGCACCGGCGAAGAAGCCGGTGCCCGGCTGGGTCTGGCTGGCCATCGGCCTGGTCATCGGCGGCTTCGTGGTCATGCTGATGAAGCTCGAACCCGGCCGCGACGACATCCGCCGCGCCAAGCCCGAGCAACAGCAGCAGGCCGCCGGCGGCAAGCCCAAGCCCCAGGGGGGCCAGGCCCAACCCGCGCAGCCCCCGGCGGAGACCGAGCCGGCCAAGCCGAAGTACGACTTCTACACGCTGCTGCCGGAGTCCGAGGTGATCGTGCCGCCGGACGCCCTGCCCAAGGAGACGCCGGCCACCCCGCCGACGCCCCAGCAGCCGGTGACCCCGGAAGAAGCCGCGAAGATCGACAAGGCACGGGCCGAAGCCGCCCTCGCCGGCCAGGTACCGCCGCCTCCGCCCACCGTAGCCAAGGCGCCGACCACCACCCAGTTCTTCCTCCAGGCCGGCTCCTTCCGCAAGAAGGAAGACGCCGACCGCGTCCGCGCCCAGATCATCCTGCTGGGCCAGAACGTCCAGGTGGAGTCCGGCACCGTGCGCGAGGAAACCTGGTACCGCGTGCTGGTCGGCCCCTTCGCCAGCCGCGAGCAGCTCGCCACCGCACAGAAACAGCTGGCCGGCAGCGGCTTCGGTAATCTCCTGTTGCAACAGCGGCAGGCACGCTGATCGACGAATCACCCCCGCGCGGTTGAAAAGCCGCGCGGGCTCCCCCATCTGGGTTTCCATTCGGGCATTTTCGCCCCGCTGCGTGGAGACTCCTCCCTTGACCACCATCGTTTCAGTCCGCCGCAACGGCAAAGTCGTCATGGGCGGCGACGGCCAGGTTTCCCTCGGCAACACCGTCATGAAAGGCAACGCCAAGAAGGTGCGCCGGCTGTATCACGGCCAGGTGCTGGCCGGCTTCGCCGGCGCCACCGCCGATGCCTTCACCCTGTTCGAGCGCTTCGAAGGCCAACTGGAGAAACACCAGGGCCACCTCGTGCGGGCAGCCGTCGAACTGGCCAAGGACTGGCGTACCGACCGCTCCCTGAGCCGCCTGGAAGCCATGCTGGCCGTGGCCAACAAGGACGCCTCGCTGATCATCACCGGCAACGGTGACGTGGTCGAACCCGAGCACGGCCTGATCGCCATGGGCTCCGGCGGCGGTTTCGCCCAGGCCGCGGCCACCGCCCTGCTGCAGCGCACCGACCTCTCCGCGCGGGAAATCGCCGAGACCGCCCTGAACATCGCCGGCTCCATCTGCGTGTTCACCAACCAGAACCTGACCATCGAGGAGCTGGACAGCGCCGAATGAGCGCCCTGTCCAGCCCCGGAGCGACATCCATGTCCATGACCCCCCGCGAGATCGTCCACGAACTCAACCGCCACATCGTCGGCCAGGAAGACGCCAAGCGCGCCGTCGCCATCGCCCTGCGCAACCGCTGGCGGCGCATGCAGCTGCCCGCCGAGCTGCGGGCCGAGGTGACGCCGAAGAACATCCTGATGATCGGCCCCACCGGCGTCGGCAAGACCGAGATCGCCCGCCGCCTGGCCAAGCTGGCCAACGCCCCGTTCATCAAGGTCGAAGCCACCAAGTTCACCGAAGTGGGCTACGTCGGCCGCGACGTCGAGTCGATCATCCGCGACCTGGCCGATGCCGCCGTGAAGATGATGCGCGAGCAGGAGATCCACAAGGTCCGCCACCGCGCCGAAGACGCCGCCGAGGAGCGCATCCTCGACGCCCTGCTGCCGCCGGCGCGCAGCGGCTTCGGTGACGAGCCGCAGCGCGAGGACACCAACACCCGACAGCTGTTCCGCAAGCGCCTGCGCGAAGGCCAGCTGGACGACAAGGAAATCGACATCGAAGTGGCCGAAAACCCGGCCGGCGTCGAGATCATGGCCCCGCCCGGCATGGAGGAGATGACCAGCCAGTTGCAGAACCTGTTCTCCAACATGGGCAAGGGCAAGCGCAAGAGCCGCAAGCTCAAGGTCAAGGACGCGCTGAAGATGGTCCGCGACGAGGAGGCCGCGCGCCTGGTCAACGAGGAAGAACTCAAGGCCCGCGCCCTGGAAGCCGTGGAGCAGAACGGCATCGTCTTCATCGACGAGATCGACAAGGTCGCCAAGCGCGCCAACGTCGGTGGTGCCGACGTCTCCCGCGAGGGCGTGCAGCGTGACCTGCTGCCGCTGATCGAAGGCTGCACCGTCAACACCAAGCTCGGCATGGTCAAGACCGACCACATCCTGTTCATCGCCTCCGGCGCCTTCCACCTGGCCAAGCCCAGCGACCTGGTGCCCGAGCTGCAAGGTCGCCTGCCGATCCGCGTGGAACTCAAGGCCCTCTCCCCGGAGGACTTCGAGCGCATCCTCACCGAACCCCATGCCTCCCTCACCGAACAGTACACCGCACTGCTGAAGACCGAGGGCCTGAACGTCGAGTTCGCCCCCGAGGGCATCAAGCGCCTGGCCGAGATCGCCTGGCAGGTCAACGAGAAGACCGAGAACATCGGTGCCCGTCGCCTGCACACGCTGCTGGAGCGCCTGCTGGAGGAAGTCTCCTTCAGCGCCGGCGACCTCGCGGCGCAGCATGAGGAGGCACCGATCCGCATCGACGCCGCCTACGTCAACGGCCACCTGGGCGAGCTGGCCCAGGACGAAGACCTGTCGCGCTACATCCTCTAAGCTGTGCGACACACTCGCGTGCCAGCCGCGGCATCCCGCCCGGCTGGCCGCCCCGGTCCGGAGCCCCGCCCATGCGCATCCCCACCGCCATCGCACTGCACAAGGCATCCCGCACCCTGGTGCTCAGCTACGGCACTGAACGCCACAGCCTGCCCGCCGAATTCCTCCGCGTGCATTCCCCCTCCGCCGAGGTACAGGGTCACGGCCAGCCGGTGCTGCAATACGGCAAGCAGAACGTCGCCCTGGTGAAGGTCGAACCCGCCGGCAACTACGCCCTGAAACTGACCTTCGACGACGGCCACGACAGCGGCCTGTTCACCTGGGACTACCTCTACGAACTCGCCACCCGCCAGGACGAGCTCTGGAAGGACTACCTGGCGCAGCTCCAGGCCGCCGGGCGCTCCCGCGACCCCGACGAAAGCGTCGTCCGCCTCATGCTCTGAAGCGGTGCAGGCCCTGGCCCCATCCTGGCCAGGGCGCACGCGGTTAGAGCGCATTTTCTAGATCCCGCCGCCATACTCTTCGACGCACGCCAGCCCCCGGGCCAGCTTGCGCATTCACCTAAACTCGGGTAACCAGAACTGGCAGGTTCCATGCATTTGGCAACCAAAGGTTCACAGAAACAGGCGAAGTTCTCTTCGCACCCCCGGTAACCCGAGCAGTACCAGGCCACGCTTAACTGTCCCGTACAGCAGTTCGCCGGTATCCGTCTCAGGACAATGGAGCGTCGTAGATGAGCAACAAGAACAACGAAGACCTGCAGCGACAAGCCTCGGAGAACACCCTGGGCCTGAACCCGGTGATCGGCATCCGCGGAAAGGACCTGCTGACCTCCGCACGCATGGTCATGCTGCAGGCCGTCAAGCAGCCCTTCCACAGTGCCAAGCATGTCGCCCGTTTCGGCGTCGAACTGAAGAACGTGCTGCTCGGATCCTCCGAACTGCACCCCGAAGCGGATGATCGCCGCTTCAACGACCCGGCCTGGAGCCAGAACCCGCTCTATCGCCGCTACCTGCAGACCTACCTCGCCTGGCGCAAGGAACTGCACCAGTGGATTGAGCACAGCAACCTGTCCGAGTCCGATACCAGCCGCGGCCACTTCGTGATCAACCTGATGACCGAGGCCATGGCCCCCACCAACACCATGGCCAACCCGGCGGCGGTCAAGCGCTTCTTCGAGACCGGCGGCAAGAGCCTGCTCGACGGCCTTTCCCACCTGGCCAAGGACTTGGTCAACAACGGCGGCATGCCGAGCCAGGTGAACATGGACGCCTTCGAGGTCGGCAAGAACCTCGCCACCACCGAAGGCGCCGTGGTGTTCCGCAACGACGTGCTGGAGCTGATCCAGTACAAGCCCATCACCGAGCAGGTGCATGAACGCCCGCTGCTGGTGGTGCCGCCGCAGATCAACAAGTTCTACGTCTTCGACCTTTCCCCGGAGAAGAGCCTGGCGCGCTTCAACCTGCGCAACGGCATCCAGACCTTCATCGTCAGCTGGCGCAACCCCACCAAGGCCCAGCGCGAATGGGGCCTTTCGACCTACATCGAGGCCCTCAAGGAAACCATCGAGGTGGTGCTGAAGATCACCGGCGCCAAGGACCTCAACATGCTCGGTGCCTGCTCCGGCGGCATCACCACCGTCGCCCTGCTGGGCCACTACCAGGCCATCGGCGAGGAGAAGGTGCACGCCTTCACCCAGTTGGTGAGCGTGCTGGACTTCAACCTCGACACCCAGGTCGCGCTGTTCGCCGACGAGCAGACCCTCGAAGCCGCCAAACGCCGCTCGTACCAGTCGGGCGTGCTCGAAGGCAAGGACATGGCCAAGGTGTTCGCCTGGATGCGACCCAACGACCTGATCTGGAACTACTGGGTGAACAACTACCTGCTGGGCAACGAGCCGCCGGTGTTCGACATCCTCTACTGGAACAACGACACCACGCGCCTGCCCGCCGCCTTCCACGGCGAGCTGGTGGAGATGTTCAAGACCAACCCGCTGACCCGGCCCGACGCGCTGGAAGTCTGCGGCACCCCGATCGACCTGAAGAAGGTCACCTGCGACTTCTTCTGCGTGGCCGGCACAACCGACCACATCACCCCCTGGGAAGCCTGCTACCGCTCGGCCCGCCTGCTGGGCGGCAAGTGCGAGTTCGTGCTGTCCAACAGCGGCCACATCCAGAGCATCCTCAACCCGCCGGGCAACCCCAAGGCGCGCTTCTCCACCGGCAGCGACATGCCCGCCGACCCGAAGGCCTGGCAGGAGAACGCCACCAAGCACGCCGACTCCTGGTGGCTGCACTGGCAGGCCTGGCTGGCCGAGCGCTCGGGCAAGCTGAAGAAAGCCACGCTGACCCTCGGCAACAAGGCCTACCCGGCCGGCGAGGCGTCCCCTGGAACCTATGTCCACGAGCGCTGATCGCGCCTCGCGCGCATCGTCGCCCCGGCACCCGGACGTGCCGAACCGGTTCGCCGCCCGAATGGGCGGCGGCCTGAGCCGGCTCATCCCCGGCAGTCCAGGCGGAGCCCCAGCCGGCGCCGCCCGCCGTATCCACCCATAGGGGCTCGCGCATGCCGCAACCTTTCGTCTTCCGCACCATCGACCTCGACGGCCAGACCATCCGCACTGCGGTACGTCCGGGCGGCGAACACCTGACGCCGCTGCTGATCTTCAACGGCATCGGCGCCAACCTCGAGCTGGTGTTCCCCTTCGTCCAGGCGCTGGACCCGGACCAGGAGGTGATCGCCTTCGACGTCCCCGGCGTCGGCGGTTCCTCCACCCCCAGCACGCCCTACCGCTTCCCCGGCCTGGCCAAGCTCGCCGCGCGGATGCTGGACTACCTCGACTACGGTCAGGTCAACGCCATCGGCGTCTCCTGGGGTGGCGCGCTCGCCCAGCAGTTCGCCCACGACTACCCCGAGCGCTGCAAGAAGCTGATCCTCGCCGCCACCTCCGCCGGCGCGGTGATGGTGCCCGGCAAGCCCAAGGTGCTAATGCGCATGGCCAGCCCGCGGCGCTACATCCAGCCGTCCTACGGCGTGCACATCGCCCCGGACATCTACGGCGGCGCCTTCCGCCGCGACCCCGGCCTGGCCATGGCTCACGCGAGCAAGGTGCGCTCCTCCGGCAAGCTGGGCTACTACTGGCAACTGTTCGCCGGCCTCGGCTGGACCAGCATCCACTGGCTGCACCGCATCCGCCAGCCCACCCTGGTGCTGGCCGGCGATGACGACCCGATCATCCCGCTGGTGAACATGCGCCTGCTGGCCTGGCGTATCCCCAATGCGGAACTGCACGTGATCGACGACGGCCACCTGTTCCTGGTGACACGCGCTGAAACAGTCGCGCCGATCATCATGAAGTTCCTCGCCCAGGAGCGGCGGCGGGCAGTCATGCACCCCAAGCCGCTGCTGCCCCGTACCCCCTGAGCCAAATCGCGCCCCAGGATGGGGCCCTTCCCTACCTGAGCGCCGGCACGGTGCAGCCCGCCCGGACTTGAATTTCCCGGGAACTGGTCTGGAATGCACCTGTCGTGCTCGTGGTACGAGCCTTGCTGACCCTCCATGACGATGGACTGATTACGGAGTGTTGCCCCCATGCGAGAGAAAAAGGACTCGGGCGCCTTGCCGGTCCCCGCTAACTTCATGAACGTGCAGAGCGCCATTGTCGGCCTCCGAGGCAAGGACCTGGCCTCGACCGTCCGCACCCTGGCCGTGCACAGCGCCAAGCGCCCGGTGCACAGCGCCCGCCACCTGCTCAAGCTGGGCGGCAAGCTCGGCCGTGTGCTGCTGGGAGACACGCCCTACACCCCCAACCCGCAGGATGCGCGCTTCGCCGACCCGTCCTGGCGGCTCAACCCCTTCTACCGGCGCGGGCTCCAGGCCTACCTGGCCTGGCAGCAGCACCTGATGGAGTGGATCGACGACAGCGAGCTGTCCCCGGACGACCGCACCCGCGCACGCTTCGTGCTGTCGCTGCTCAGCGATGCCGTGGCCCCGTCCAACAGCCTGCTCAATCCGCTGGCGGTCAAGGAGCTGTTCAACACCGGCGGCCTCAGCCTGATCAACGGTGCGCGCCACCTGTTCGACGACCTGCTGCACAACAACGCCATGCCCAGCCAGGTCAGCAAGCATGCCTTCGAAGTCGGGCGGAACCTGGCCACCACACCGGGCTCGGTGGTGTTCCGCAACGAGATGCTGGAGCTGATCCAGTACAAGCCCATGAGCGAGAAGCAGTACCTCAAGCCCCTGGTGATCGTTCCCCCGCAGATCAACAAGTTCTACATCTTCGACCTGACGCCGGAGAAGAGCTTCGTCCAGTACGCCCTGAAGAACGGCCTGCAGGTGTTCGCCATCAGCTGGCGCAACCCCGACGCGCGTCACCGCGAGTGGGGCCTGTCCAGCTATGTGAAGGCCCTGGAGGAAGCCACCGATGTGTGCCGCGCCATCACCGGCAGCAAGGACCTCAACCTGGTCGGCGCCTGCGCCGGCGGCCTGACCATCGCCGCCCTGCAAGGCCACCTGCAGGCCAAGCGGCAGTTGCGCAAGGTCAGCAGCGCCACCTACCTGGTCAGCCTGCTGGACTCCCAGGTGGAAACACCGGCCGCGCTGTTCGCCGACGAGCAGACCCTCGAAGCCGCCAAGCGCCGCTCCTACCAGGCCGGCGTGCTGGATGGCCGCGACATGTCGAAGATCTTCGCCTGGATGCGTCCCAACGACCTGGTGTGGAACTACTTCATCAACAACTACCTGCTGGGCCGCCAGCCACCGGCCTTCGACATCCTCTACTGGAACAACGACAACACCCGGCTGCCGGCCGCCATGCACGGCGACATGCTCGACCTGTTCAAGCACAACCCGCTGACCCGCCCCGGCGCGCTGGAAGTGTGCGGCACGCCGATCGACCTGAAGAAGGTCACCGTCGACAGCTTCAGCGTGGCCGGTATCAACGACCACATCACGCCCTGGGAGTCGGTCTACCGCTCCGCCCTGCTGCTGGGGGGCGAGAGCCGCTTCGTGCTCTCCAACAGCGGCCACATCCAGAGCATCCTCAACCCGCCCGGCAACCCCAAGGCCACCCACCTGGAGAACCCCACCCTCAGCTCCGACCACCGTGCCTGGTACTACGACGCGGAGAGCGTCGCCGGCAGCTGGTGGCCGAAATGGCTGGAGTGGATCCAGGCGCGCTCGGGCGAGCAGCGGGAAACCCAGGTGGCGCTGGGCAACCCGGACTACCCGCCGATGGAGGCCTCGCCCGGCACCTACGTACACGTACGCTGAACAGGAAGTCGCCGGACCCGGTGGGCGGGTCCGGCAGAACAGAACAAGAAGGCAGGATGAAGACCCGCGACCGCATACTCGAATGCGCCCTGGCGCTGTTCAACCAGGAGGGCGAACCCAACGTCACCACCCTGGAGATCGCCACCGAGCTGGGCATCAGCCCCGGCAACCTCTACTACCACTTCCACGGCAAGGAGCCGCTGGTGATGGCGCTGCTGGAGCGCTTCCAGGCCGAGACCGAGCCCCTGCTCGACCCACCCGATGGCGCCCGGCTGGACGTGGAGGAGTACTGGCTGTTCCTGCACCTGATCGTCGAGCGGGTGGCGCGCTACCGCTTCCTCTTCCAGGACCTGTCCAACCTGGCCGGGCGCTTGCCCCGGCTCGCACGCGGCATGCGCCACTGGCTGAACGCCCTCAAGCGCACCCTGGCCGCCCTGCTGGCCCGCCTGAAGGCGGACGACCAGCTGGTGAGCGACACCCCCGCCCTCGGCCAGCTGGTGGAGCAGATCACCCTCACCCTGCTGTTCTCGCTGGACTACCAGCGCATCCTCGGCAACGGCGCCGGCGAGAGCCAACTGGTGGTCTTCCAGATCATGATGCTGGTGGCGCCCCACCTGCGCCCGGAGGCGCGGATGGCCGTCGAAGGCCTCGCCCGTCGCTACCTGGAAGCCTGAAACGAGAACGCCCGGCATGGGCCGGGCGTTCAAGTGACCTGGGGTGATCAGGCCTGGGGCGTCGCCGCACTCGGCGCATCCGCAGCAGCCGGAGCCGGTGCTGCCGGAGCAGCGGGCGCAGCCGCCGGGGCCGGAGCCGCCGCTTTCGCTGGAGCCGGCTTCTTGGCCGGAGCCTTCTTCGCAGCCGGTTTGGCTGCAGGCTTGGCGGCGGCAGGCTTGGCTGCAGGTTTTGCAGCGGCAGCCTTGGCGGCCGGCTTCGCAGCAGCCGGTTTGGCAGCTGCGGGCTTGGCGGCCGGCTTGGCAGCAGTGGCTTTCGCCGGAGCAGCCTTGGCGGCAGGCTTGGTCGCCGGTTGGGCAGCAGGCTTAGCGGCCGGCTTGGCTGCAGCGGCCTTCGCCGGCGCTGCCTTGGCGGCGGGCTTGGCTGCCGGTTTGACCGCCTTGGCGGAAACACCGGTCAGCTTCTCGATCTGCTTGGTCAGGGCCTCGACCTTGCCGTGCAGTTCCTTCACCTCGTTGCGGCTGGGCACGCCCAGGCGGGAGATGGCGCTGTTCAGGCGCTTGTCGAAGGCCTCTTCCAGCTCGCTCCACTTGCCGAGCGCCTTGTCCTTCACTTCATCGACCCGGGACTTGGCCGAATCCACGCGCGAACCGACACGGGACTTGACGGCATCGACCTGCTTGTCGACTTCGGTCTTGGCCTGCTTCTCGGCCTTCTCGCCATCCTTGACCAGGGTGTCGAACAGCTTGGTGCCGTCGTTGCTGATCTTGGAATAGGCCCCGAGGCCCGCCAACCAGATCTGGCGCGAGTATTTCTCGATCTCGCCGATCCAGGAGTTGGTTTCTTTTGCGGTTTTCTTCTTACCAGCCATCCTGCTCTCCTTATTTGGTTCGCGCGACGTGTTCGAGCAATGCGCTCAACTCATCGAGCTTAGCAGAGAGTGCCTCAACGTCCTGGCGGGAGGGAATCCCGAGGCGATTGAGTGCCACTGCTACGCGGTTGTCGAATGCTTTCTCGATGCGGTCGATCTGGACCTCGACCTTTTCCTTCACGCCCGCCACGCTCTCGAGCACGCTGCCCTTGACCGAGTCGAGCTGGCTGTTGGCCGCCTCGACACCGGCATCGACGCTCTTGCGGCCGCGCTTCTCGACGCCTTCGCCGGCCTTGACCAGCTCACGCAGGTAGTCGACGCCTTCCTGGCCGGCCTTGGCGTAGGCGCCCAGGCCTGCCAGCCAGATCTTCCTGGCATAGAGGCGTACGTCGGAAAGAACGGGGGTCTTCTCTACTTCGACTTTCTTCTTGGCGGTGGCTGCCTTGGCCATGGTGCACCTCACGCGGATTGTGGGGGACTCGCCCGGAATCGGGGCTTGGGGTGCACGTTAGCCAGGAAAATTAGAAACCGCATACTAGCCGCAGGACGGGTGCGGCGGCCGTCAGGCCAGGTATTCGTCCAGGGCCTTCTCGATCTCGCGCTTCACGCTGCCGCCCATGGCCGACAGCAGCAGGCCCAGCTTCACCTCGACATTGACCCTGTCGTCGCTCACCTCGATGCGCCCGTCAGCCCCGCTGCGGCTGAACTCCAGGGTGTCGCCGCGCCACTGGTAACGCACGTCGTACTCGCGCGCCAGGCGCTCGGCGAGCTGCTCGGCCTTCTCCCGCACGGCGGCTTTTCCGAGCTGGTGGGAACGTTCGACGTGGATGCGTGCCATGGGTGTCTCCGGACTGCGACTTAAGGTCGCGCGACTATAGCAGGCCACTCCAGGCGCCGGGCGCAGCCCAAGACAAACCAGGCCGACAAGCCTAGAATGGCCGCCAATTCTATTCCGGGGCAGCGACATGAACGAACCGCGCAAAGGCCACGACGCCGAACCCACCACCCACTTCGGCTACCAGAACGTGCCGGAGAGCCAGAAGGCCGCCAAGGTCGCCGAAGTGTTCCACTCGGTGGCCGCCAAGTACGACCTGATGAACGACCTGATGTCCGGCGGCGTCCACCGGCTGTGGAAGCGCTTCACCATCGAGCTGTCCGGCGTGCGCCCGGGCAACCGCGTGCTGGACATTGCCGGCGGCACCGGCGACCTCACCCGCCAGTTCTCCCGCCTGGTCGGCCCCACCGGTGAAGTGGTCCTCGCCGACATCAACGCCTCCATGCTCCAGGTCGGTCGCGACAAGCTGCTGGACAGCGGAGTCGCCGGCAACGTCAGCTTCGTCCAGGCCGATGCCGAGAAGCTGCCCTTCCCCGACAACCACTTCGACGTCGTCACCATCGCCTTCGGCCTACGCAACGTCACCCACAAGGACGCCGCCCTGCGTTCCATGCTGCGCGTGCTCAAGCCCGGTGGCCGCCTGCTGGTGCTGGAGTTTTCCAAGCCCACCAGCAACCTGCTGAGCAAGGCCTACGACGCCTACTCCTTCACCCTGCTGCCGCTGATGGGCAAGCTGATCACCAACGACGCCGAGAGCTACCGCTACCTGGCCGAATCGATCCGCATGCACCCCGACCAGGAAACCCTCAAGGCCATGATGGTGGAAGCCGGGTTCGAACGGACCACCTTCCACAACATGACCGGCGGCATCGTCGCCCTGCATCGCGGCATCAAGCCCTGATGCTCACCCAGGCCCTGCTGGCCGGCGCCGAACACGGCCTCAACCGGGTCCTGCGCCTCGACGCCACCGCCCTGCCCCGGCTGTCCCGCCTGGAAGGCAAGGTGATCCGCATCGACTGCCAGGCCCCCGCGCTGGAGCTCTACCTGCTGCCCGGTGGCGACGGTCTGGTCCTCGCCGCCCACTGGGCCGCACCGGCCGACTGCACCCTGCGCGCCCCCGCCGCGAGCCTGCTGCGCCTGGCCCTGAGCAAGGAGAAGACCGCCGTCCTGCACCGCCCCGAGGTAGAGCTGGACGGCGACAGCGCCGCGCTCATGGAACTGGCCGCGGTGCTGCAGGACCTGGAGCTGGACTGGGAATACGAAGTCTCCCGCTGGCTCGGCCCGGTGGGCACCCAACTGCTCGCCGGCCACCTGCGCAGCCGCGCCGGCTGGGCCGGGCAGAGTCTGGACAGCCTGCGCCAGAACCTCGCCGACTACCTCGCCGAGGAATCCCGCACCCTGGTGGGCCAGCGTGAAGCGGAAGCCCGCTTCGCCGAACTGGACCGTCTCAAGATCGATCTCGACCGTCTCGAAGCCCGCATCGGTCGCCTGACCCGGAAAAGTCCCCCAGACGCATGAAGCTGCTCGCCGTCCGCCGCCTGTTGCGCATCCAGAGCGTGGTCATCCGCTACCGCCTCGACGACCTGATATTCGACCTCCCGCTGCCCTGGTGGCTGCGCATGCTCGGCTGCCTGCTGCCCTGGCGCTGGCTCCCCCGGCGCGACCTGCAGCTGACCCGTGGCGAGCGCCTGCGCCTGGCCCTCGAAGGCCTCGGGCCGATCTTCATCAAGTTCGGCCAACTGCTCTCCACCCGCCGTGACCTGCTGCCGCCGGACATCGCCGACGAGCTGGCACGCCTGCAGGACCAGGTCCCTCCCTTCGACCCCGAGCAGGCCGTACGCCTGATCGAAGAGCAGCTCGGCGCCCGCATCAGCGACGTCTTCACCCGCTTCGACGTCGCCCCGCTGGCCTCCGCCTCCGTGGCCCAGGTCCACGCCGCGCGCCTGAAGAGCGGCGAAGACGTGGTGGTCAAGGTGGTGCGCCCGGGCCTCAAGCCGGTGATCCGCCAGGACCTCGCCTGGCTGTTCCTCATCGCCCGCCTGGCCGAGCGCCTCTCCAGCGACGCCCGCCGCCTGCGCCCGGTGGAAGTGGTCAGCGACTACGAGAAGACCATCTACGACGAGCTCGACCTGCTGCGCGAAGCGGCCAACGCCAGCCAGCTGCGGCGCAACTTCGAAGGCTCGCCGCTGCTCTACGTGCCCCAGGTCTACTGGGACTGGTGCCGCCCCAAGGTGCTGGTGATGGAGCGCATCTACGGCGTCCCGGTCACCGACCTGGCCACCCTCGCCGACCAGCGAACCGACCTCAAGTTGCTGGCCGAACGCGGCGTGGAGATCTTCTTCACCCAGGTGTTCCGCGACAGCTTCTTCCACGCCGACATGCACCCCGGCAACATCTTCGTCAGCACCCGTCAGCCCTGGAACCCGCAGTACATCGCCATCGACTGCGGCATCATCGGCAGCCTCACCCCCGAGGACCAGGACTACCTCGCGCGCAACCTCATCGCCTTCTTCAAGCGTGACTACCGCCGCGTCGCCCAGCTGCACATCGACTCCGGCTGGGTCCCGGCGGAGACCCGGGTGAACGACTTCGAAGCGGCCATCCGCACCGTCTGCGAACCCATCTTCGAAAAGCCGCTGAAGGACATCTCCTTCGGCCAGCTGCTGCTGCGCCTGTTCCAGACCGCACGCCGCTTCAACATGGAAGTGCAGCCGCAACTGGTATTGCTGCAGAAGACCCTGCTCAACATCGAAGGCCTCGGTCGCCAGCTCTACCCCGACCTCGACCTCTGGAGCACCGCCCAGCCCTACCTGGAGCGCTGGATGCGCGAGCGCGTCAGCCCCAAGAGCCTGCTGTCCAACCTGCAGGCCCAGGTCGAGCAGGTGCCGCACCTGGCCGGCATGACCCGCGACCTGCTGGAGCGCATGAGCCAACCCCACGCCAGCGACCCGCCACCGCCCTGGCGCCGTGCCAGCGACGGTCTCGCCCCGCGCCTGATCGGCGCCGCCCTGCTGGTGGGCGCGGCCAGTACCGGCCTGGAGCAGCACCTCGCCGCCTGGCCGGCCTGGCTGATGCTGGCCAGTGGTCTGTATCTCGTACTTCGCCGATAGCCAAGGCCGCGCCAGCGCTGGCACACTACTGCCCCCGGCCGGGCCCGCACCCGGCCTGCTCGTGGAAACCGACATGAACGACTGGCTGGAAGACATCCACTGGAACGCCGACGGCCTGGTCCCGGCCATTGCCCAGGACCACAAGACCGGACGCATCCTGATGATGGCCTGGATGAACCGCGAATCCCTGGCCCTGACCGTAGCCGAGAACCGTGCCATCTACTGGTCACGCTCGCGCGGCAAACTCTGGCGCAAGGGTGAGGAATCCGGCCATGTGCAGAAGCTCCACGAGTTGCGCCTGGACTGCGACGCCGACGTGATCGTGCTGATGGTCGAGCAGATCGGCGGCATCGCCTGCCACACCGGCCGCGAAAGCTGCTTCTACCGCGTCTACGAGAACGGCGGCTGGAAGACCGTCGACGCGGTCATCAAGGACCCCGACGCGATCTACCACGCAGGACATGCACATGAGTGACACCCTTTCCCGCCTCGCCGAGGTGCTCGAAGCCCGCAAGAACGCGCCGGCCGACTCCTCCTACGTGGCCAGCCTGTACCACAAGGGGCTGAACAAGATCCTCGAGAAGGTGGGCGAGGAATCGGTTGAAACCATCCTGGCCGCCAAGGATGCCGCCACCAGCGGCGACTGCAGCGACCTGATCTACGAAACCGCCGACCTCTGGTTCCACAGCCTGGTCATGCTCGCCGCCCTCGGCCAGCATCCCCAGGCCGTACTGGACGAACTGGAGCGTCGCTTCGGCCTGTCCGGGCACGCTGAAAAAGCCGCCCGCCAGCCTTCCGCCTAACGAATCGATACGCAGGAGCAAACCATGGGTATTTTCGACTGGAAACACTGGGTGGTCATTCTGATCGTCGTCGTCCTGGTCTTCGGCACCAAGCGCCTGAAGAACCTCGGCTCCGACGTCGGCGAAGCCATCAAGGGCTTCCGCAAGGCCATGAACACCGAAGAGGAGCAGAAGGCCGAGCAGCCCCAGCAGCCCGCCGCCCAGCCGACTGCCGCCCCGCTGAACCAGCCGCACACCATCGACGGCCAGGCACACAAGGTCGAAGAGCCGACTGTGCGCAAGGACTGATGCGCCATGTTCGGCATCAGCTTTGGTGAATTGCTGCTGATCGGCCTCGTGGCCCTGCTGGTGCTCGGTCCCGAGCGCCTGCCGGGTGCTGCACGTACGGCAGGCCTGTGGATCGGCCGCCTGAAACGCAGCTTCAACGCCATCAAGCAGGAAGTGGAGCGCGAGATCGGCGCCGACGAGATCCGTCGCCAACTGCACAACGAGCAGATCATGGCGATGGAGCGGCAGATCAAGGAAAGCATCGTGCCGCCCAGCCTGGAGAACCTGCTGGCCGACCCGGCGCAGCGTGACGAAGCCGCCGAGGCCTCGCCCACCCCGGCCGCCCCGCAGCCGGCACCGGCTCCCGCCCCGGCAGCCAGCGCTCCACCGTCGCCTGCTGCCCAGCCCGTGCCCGGCACGACACCCGCCGCGTCCGGCGCCACGGTCGCCACCCCGCTGGCGACCCCGCAGGCTGCCACGCCCCCCTCCGCCGAACCGCCACAGCCGCCCCGCCCCCTATGAGCGACCAGAAGCCGGAATACGACCAGGAGATGCCCCTGGTCTCGCACCTCGCCGAACTGCGTACCCGCCTGCTGCGTTGCGTCGCGGCGGTGTTCCTGATCTTCGCCGGGCTGTTCTACTTCGCCCAGAAGATCTACACCCTCGTCTCCGCACCGCTGCGCCAGTACCTGCCGGAAGGCGCGACGATGATCGCCACCGACGTGGCCTCGCCCTTCCTCACCCCGTTCAAGCTGACCATGGTGGTGGCGCTGTTCCTCGCCATGCCGGTGATCCTGCACCAGGTCTGGGGCTTCATCGCACCCGGCCTGTACAAGCACGAGAAGCGCGTGGCCATGCCCTTGCTGGTGTCCAGCATCGTGCTGTTCTACTCCGGGATGGCCTTCGCCTACTTCCTGGTGTTCCCGCTGATCTTCCACTTCTTCGCCAGCGTCACCCCCGAAGGCGTGTCGATGATGACGGACATCGCCAGCTACCTCGACTTCGTCATGACGCTATTCTTCGCCTTCGGCGTCGCCTTCGAGATCCCCGTCGCCGTGGTGCTGCTGATCTGGATCGGCGTGGTCGACGTGGCCTACCTGAAGAAGATCCGCCCGTACGTGATCATCGGCTGCTTCGTGGTCGGCATGATCCTCACCCCGCCGGACATCTTCTCCCAGACCCTCCTGGCCGTGCCCATGTGGCTGCTATTCGAGGTCGGCGTGTTCTGCGGCGGCCTGGTGCGCCGGCGCAGCGACACGCCGGAAAGCGAGCCCGAAGACCAGCCGCCCGCCACACGCCCGTGAACCTCCTGCTGCTGGAAGAGGGCGACTTCGTCGCCCCCGGCCATGCCCTCCTGCGTGGCCGCCGCCTGAAGCACCTGCACGACGTGCACCGCGCCGAAGCCGGTGACAGCCTGCGGGTCGGCCTGCTCGGCGGCGCCATGGGCGAAGGCCGGCTGACCGTCCTGGAAGCCGACCACGCCGAACTGCAGGTGAGCCTCGACCAGCCGCCGCCGGCCAAGCTGCCGCTGACCCTGCTGCTGGCCCTGCCACGCCCGAAGATGCTCCGCCGCGTGCTGCAGACCGTCGCCACCATGGGCGTCCCGCGCCTGGTGCTGCTCAACAGCTACCGGGTCGAGAAGAGCTTCTGGCAGACCCCCTTCCTCGAGCCCGCCGCCATCCGCGAGCAGCTGATCCTCGGCCTCGAACAGGGCCGCGACACGGTGCTCCCCGAGGTGGTGATCGAGAAACGCTTCAAGCCCTTCGTCGAAGACTGCCTGCCCGCCCTCGCCGCCGGCACCCGTGCCCTGGTCGGCCACCCCGGCCCCTGGCCGGACTGCCCCCGTGCCGTGGAAGGCCCCATCACCCTCGCCATCGGCCCCGAAGGCGGCTGGATCCCCTACGAAGTCGAGAAGCTGCAAGCCACCGGATTCGAAGCGGTGCAACTGGGCGAACGCATCCTGCGGGTCGAGACGGCGGTTACCGCTCTGCTCGCCCGCCTGTTCTGACAGGCGCCCCATCAAGCGCCCCGGCAATCCGCCGATAACCTCCCACCTCCCTCAACCTCTCTGCCGCGTTCGCCAGGAGAAGAAGCATGTCACGCTGGTTCGGTAACCTCAGTGTCAGCCTCAAGCTCGCCATCGGCTTCGGCCTCGTCCTGCTGCTCACCCTGCTCATCACCCTCACCGGCTGGCTCGCCATCGACGAGACCCTGGATCGAGGCCAGAAACTCCAGGCCTCGGCCAGCCTCAGCGAACTGGCCAAGGACCTGCAGATCAGCCAGCAGGCCTACCAGCTCAAGCAGGACGCCAACAACGCCGAGCGTGTACGCGCGCGCGTGCAGGCCATCGACGACCACACCCGCACCCTCGAACAGCACTTCACCGACGCCCGCGACCGCGAGCACATGGAGCAGGCCCGCCAGGCGACCCAGGCCTACCAGGCCGCCTTCACCCAGCTCGGCCAGGCCTACCAGACCCGCGAAGGCGCCCGCAGCCAACTGGGCAGCAGTGCCGACGCCGCCATGGCCTCCATCGGCAATCTCAGCGAGCGTGTCCTTGCCGACATCACCCTCGACGACGCCGGCCGCCTCACCCAGTTCCACGAACTGGCCGACCTGCGGCACTCGGTGATGCAGGCCCGCTTCCAGGTCCGTGGCTACACCTTCAGCAACGACCCCAGCTTCCAGGATGCCGCCCTGCAAGCCGTGGATGCCGCCCTCGGCAACCAGGCCAAGCTCGCCGCCGACCTGGGCAACGACGACACCGACCTGGCCCGCGTTGGCAGCAACCTCAAGACCTACCGCGACGCCATCAGCGCCTATCGCCGTGCCAACGACAACGCCCAGGCCCAGTTCGACGCCATGGGCCAGCAGGGCCAGCGCCTCCTGGAAATCAGCGCGCGCCTGTACACCCAGCAGAACGCCAAGCTCGAAGCCGAGACCCGCCAGACCCACGTCATGCTGCTGGTGGCCTCGATCATCGCCCTGGTGCTCGGCCTGTTCGCCGCCCTGCTCATCACCCGGCAAATTACCCAGCCCCTGCGCGACACCCTCGACGCCGCCGAGCGCATCGCCGCCGGCGACCTCAGCCGCGACCTGGTGGTGCAACGCAGCGACGAACTCGGCCAGTTGCAGGGCAGCATCCAGCGCATGAACGCCAGCCTGCGCGACCTGATCGGCCGCATCCGCGACAGCGTCACCCAGCTCGCCAGTGCCGCCGAAGAACTGTCCGCCATCACCACCCAGACCAGCGCCGGCGTGAACGCCCAGAAGGTCGAGACCGATCAGGTCGCCACCGCCATGAACGAGATGGCCGCCACCGTCCACGAGGTCGCCCGCAACGCCGAAGACGCCTCCCAGTCCGCCAGCGCCGCCGACCGCCAGGCCCGCGAAGGCGAGACGGCCGTCAACGACGCCGTGCAGCAGATGGATCGCCTGGCCGACGAGGTCACCCGCTCCAGCGATGCCGTCACCCACCTCAAGCAGGAGAGCGAGCGCATCGGCAGCGTGCTGGACGTGATCAAGACCGTGGCCGACCAGACCAACCTGCTGGCCCTCAACGCCGCCATCGAAGCCGCTCGTGCCGGTGAAGCCGGTCGCGGCTTCGCCGTGGTCGCCGACGAAGTGCGCGGCCTGGCCCAGCGCACCCAGCAATCCACCCAGGAGATCGAAGCGCTGATCGCCGGCCTGCAGAGCGGTGCCCAACGCGCCGCCAGCCTGATGGAAACCAGCCGCGAGCTGACCGACAGCACCGTCGAGCTGACCCGTCGCGCCGGCCGCCGCCTGGGCGCCATCGCCGAATCGGTGTCCACCATCCAGGCCATGAACCAGCAGATCGCCGCCGCCGCCGAGCAGCAGGGCGCCGTGGCGGAAGAGATCAACCGCAGCGTGGTCAGCGTGCGCGACATCTCCGAGCAGACCGCCTCCGCCAGCCACCAGACCGCCACCTCCAGCGTCGAACTGGCGCGCCTGGGCGGCAGCCTGCAGGATCTGGTCAGCCGCTTCCGCGTCTGATAGCAGGCCGCCCGGGCCGGCCATCAGACGAAATATCAAACTGCCACCATATTCTTGCCGGCGCCCCGGGGCGCCGGCTACTCTCCCGCCCCCGCGTCACAGGCCGCCGTCTCGGCAGCGCCTTTCCCAATAACTCCAACAGACGCCTCACCCGCCACGGCGATGCCCCGCGCACCGCCGGGCTTACGCATTCCCGGGAGAAACCATGTACCACTGGTGCACACAACGGCTCGCCGACCTGCGGGTCGGCCGCAAACTTGCCTTCGGCTTCGGCCTCGTCCTGCTCCTCACCCTGGCGGTGATGTTCACCGGCATCCGCGGCATCGACCGCATGATCGACAGCAGCGACCAGATGGTCACCGTCAGCGAACTGGAAAACGCCATCAAGGACGCCCGCGCCCAGCGCCTGCAGTTCGTCAGCACCGGCGACCTGCAGCACGCCCGCAACATCGAACAGCTGATCGACGCCATGCTCGCCATCAGCGACCGCCTGGAGGCCGACGCCCACACCGCCCAAGGCCGGACCCGACTGGAGCAACTGCGCAGCGAGATCAACGCCTACCGCCAGTCCCTCGCCGCCCTGATCCGCGCCCAGGAGGACCGCAACGCCGCCCGTGCCGTGCTGATCAAGTCCGCCGAGGCCGTACTCGCCCAGTTCGCCGAACTGCAGAAACGGCGCTTCGACGACCTCGCCCGCGACCCGACCAACCCTGCACTACTGGACGAAACCCGCACCATCACCGGGCTCAACCAGCAGCTGCTGTCCATCCGCTACCTGGTGCGTGGCTTCGTCTTCCAGCAGACCCCGGAATCCGAACAACCGGCCCAGGCCGCCCTGGCGCAGTTGCAGCGCGACCTCGACGCACTCAGGCAGCAGGCCACCGGCGACTTCGCCGACTACCTGGCCCGTGCCCGCCCCTCCTTCGATGCCTACCTCAGCGCCGTGCGCCAGTTCGGCCAGGGCGTCGAGGCCAGCCGCACCGCCATCGACACCATGGGCAAGCACGCGGAGACCATGCGCGACCAGGGCAACCGGATCTACGAGCTGCAGGTGAAGGCCCGCAGCAGCGACGCCACCAGCGCCCGCAGCCAACTGCTCGTCACCACCTTGTTGGCCATCAGCCTCGCCGTGTTCGCCGCCTGGTCCATCAGCCGGCAGATCCTCGACCCGCTGCGCCAGGCGCTGGCCTTCGCCTCGCGCATCGCCGACGGTGACCTGCGCGCCGAACTGCAGGCCAATCGCCAGGACGAACTGGGCCAGCTGCAGCGCGCCCTGCAGGCCATGGCCGGCAACCTGCGCCAGCTGATCGGGCGCATCGGCGACGGCGTCACCCAGATCGCCAGCGCCGCTGAAGAACTCTCCGCCGTCACCGAACAGACCAGCGCCGGCGTGAACGCGCAGAAGGTCGAGACCGACCAGGTCGCCACCGCCATGAACGAAATGGCCGCCACCGTCCACGACGTGGCGCGCAACGCCGAGCAGGCCTCCGAAGCCGCCGCCTCCGCCGACCGCGAGGCCGCCCAGGGCGACCGCCTGGTGCGCCAGGCCCTCGGCCAGGTGGACCGCCTCGCCGCCGAAGTGGGCCGCTCCACCGAGTCCGTGCAGCAGCTGCGCCGCGAGAGCGACAAGATCGGCAGCGTGCTGGACGTGATCAAGACCGTCGCCGACCAGACCAACCTGCTGGCCCTCAACGCCGCCATCGAAGCCGCCCGCGCCGGCGAGGCCGGGCGCGGCTTCGCCGTGGTGGCCGACGAAGTGCGCGGCCTGGCCCAGCGCACCCAGCAGTCCACCGAGGAAATCCAGGAGCTGATCGCCGGCCTGCAGAACGGCAGCCAGCAGGCCGCCGGCATGATGGAAAGCAGCCTGGAGCTGACCGAAGACACCCTGCGCCTGGCCCGCGAGGCCGGCGACTCGCTGACCTCCATCACCGGCGCCGTCTCGGCCATCCAGTCGATGAACCAGCAGATCGCCGCCGCCGCCGAGCAGCAGAGCGCCGTGGCCGAAGAGATCAACCGCAGCGTCCTCAACGTGCGCGACATCTCCGAGCAGACCGCCGCCGCCAGCGACCAGACCGCCGCGTCCAGCGTGGAGCTGGCGCGCCTGGGCAACGAACTGCAACAGATGGTCGGGCGCTTCCGGGTCTGACACCGCCCGCCGGAGGGCGTAGGATCGGGCCTTCCCCCTTGCCGAGGCCCGAGCCATGCGCCCCCTGACCATCGACCTCGACCAACTGGCCTTCGCCCTCTCCACCGAGGGCCTGGACCACTACCTGGACCTGCTCACCGGCAAGGTCCTGCTGATCCCCGAAGAGGATGCCGACCCCCAGCTGGAAACCCTCCTGCGCGAAGAGCCGGAGCGCTTCCTGCTGGTGGAACCCCTCACCCACGGAGACGAGCTGCGGCTGATGGAGGAATTCCTCCACGAAGTCGTCCACCCCCACGCCTACACCGCCCTGCAACAGGCCCTGGCCGGCCGCAAACCGGCCCGTGCCTTCCGCCACGTGCTGATGGAATACCCGGTGCTGCTGGAAGCCTGGCACCACTTCGAAGCGGCCCGCCTGAGGGAACTGGCGCAGGACTGGCTGGAGGACAACGAATTGCAGGCGGCGGTGCCTTTGCATTGAGCCGAATCTGGCGTGCGCACGAGACGTCAACCCAGGCTGGTTTTCGCGTTCTGCGGACGTCCCCTGTTTCGCCTTGCCTGGCGAGTTTCTTTTTTCAGTCGTCGGGATGCCGCCCACAAAAAAGAAACCAAAAAGGCTCGCCCCAGCATACGGGTCCCGCTTCGCGGGACTCCCCTCGCTGCATCATCGTTCCAGGGGCACGCGCTGACGGGCCATCCCTGGCCCGGCAGCGCTCTCGCGACATCCATGTCGCTCAACCCCTTCCACGACGACTCCGCTCGGCCTCCTGAAGGGGCACTCATCCCCGCCCCACCTTAGGCGCCCCCATCACTTCGGTGTGCGCGCCACCCTCAAATCCAAAGAAAAAGGGCCGCATCGCGGCCCTTTCCATTCCCTTACAGCACCTGCCTGAGGAACGCCTGCGCACGCGGGTCCCGGGGCTGGTCGAAGAACTGCGCCGGCGGCGCGTCCTCCAGCAACTTGCCATGGTCGAAGAACAGCACCCGGTCGGCCACCTCGCGGGCGAAGCCCATCTCGTGGGTGACGCAGACCATGGTCATGCCCTCCTGGGCCAGTTGCTTCATCACGTCCAGCACCTCGCCGACCATCTCCGGGTCCAGCGCCGAGGTGGGCTCGTCGAACAGCATCACCTTCGGCTCCATGCACAGCGCCCGGGCAATGGCCACGCGCTGCTGCTGGCCGCCGGACAGGCGCGAGGGGTACTCGCCGGCCTTCTGGGCGATGCCCACCTTGGCCAGCAGCGCCCGGGCCTTCTCCTCGCGCTCGGCCTTGCCGCGCTTGCGCACCACCTTCTGCGCCAGGCACAGGTTCTCCAGCACGGTCATATGCGGGAACAGGTTGAAGTGCTGGAACACCATGCCGACTTCGCGGCGGTAGGCATTCACATCGGTCTTCGGGTTGGCCAGGTCGACGCCGTCGATGCTCACCGAGCCCGCGTCCAGTTCCTCCAGGCCGTTGAGGCAGCGCAGGAAGGTGGACTTGCCGGAGCCGGAGGGGCCGATCACCACCACCACCTCGCCGCGCTTGACCGAGGTGGTCACGTCGTCGACGGCGCGCACTTCCTGGCCACGGGCGTCGAAGACTTTCATCAGGTTGCGGACTTCAATCACTTTTCCCGAGCCTCCGCTCCAGTCGGTTGGCGATCTGCGACAGCGGCAGGTTGATGACCAGGTACAACGCGGCGACGCAGAACCAGATCTCGAAGGTGGAGAACGAGGTGGTGATCGCCTCGCGGCCGCTCTTGGTCAGCTCGGTGATGGCGATCACCGACACCAGCGAAGTGTCCTTCACCAGGCTGATGAACTGCCCGGCCAGCGGCGGCAGCACGCGCTTGAACGCCTGGGGCAGGATCACGTAGCGCATCGACTGGCCGCCGGTGAGGCCGAGGGAACGCGCGGCCTCGTTCTGCCCACGGGCGATGGACTGCACGCCGGCGCGGACGATCTCGCCCACGTAGGCCCCGGTGAACAGCGCCAGGGCGGCGACGCCGGCGAACTCCCGGGAGAGGTCCAGCACGGTGCCGATGAAGAAGTAGAAGATGAAGATCTGCACCAGCAGCGGGGTGCCCCGCACCAGCTCGACGTACACGGTGGAGAGGTCGCGCAGGGTGGGGTTCTGCGACAGCCGGCAGAGCCCGGTGAAAAGGCCGATCACCAGCCCCAGCGCGCCGGAAAGCACGGATATCCACAGGGTGGTCCAGAGGCCCCAGAGCAGCGGGCCGGCGGCCCAGTGGCGGGTCACGCCGACCACGTCGCCTTCGGAGAGGTCGTCGCCCTGGCTGACCTGCAGGCTGTCCTTGGCCACCTGCAGCTGTTGCTCCTCGCCGCCCTCGGTGACCAGGGTCACCCGGGCGTTGGCGCCTTCCTCGGCAATGGCCTCGACCCGCGCGTAGTCGGCCGCGCGCTGGGCCTCTTCGGCCTGGTAGGCGAAATACTGCGGCACCCGGTTCCAGCGCCACTCGTAGGAAATCAGGGAGGTGGAGTACCAGAGGCCGTAGGCGACCACCAGCAGGATCAGGCCCGTCAGCAGGTGCCAGGGCCAGGTACGGCGGTGTTTTCTAGTCACGATGGGTCTCGCTCATGGCGATGCCTGGGGGGCGAAAAAGACAGGTCCGGCCTCGTGGGCCGGACCTGTCGCGTACAGCGGGGAGCGCGTCCCGTTATTCCATGTCCTTCAGCCAGGCGGTGTTCTTGAACCACTTGGCATGGATGCGATCGTAGGTGCCGTCCTTCTGGATCTGGTGCAGCCAGTTGTTGATCCAGTTGATGCTGTCGTAGTCACCCTTCTTCAGGCCGAAGGCCAGGGGCTCGTAGGTGAAGGGCTCTTCCAGGTACACCAGCTTGCCGGCGCCGGCCTTGTTCACCGCAACCACGTTGTAGGGGGCGTCGTAGATGAAGGCATCGGCCTTGCCGTTGACCACGTCCATCACCGCTTCCTGCTCGTTGTCGAAGCCGTGGTACTGGGCCTTGGCGATCAGCTTCTTGGCGACCATCTCGCCGGTGGTGCCGATCTTGGAGGTGATGCGGTACTGGCCGTCGTTGAGGTCCTTGTAGGACTTGATCTTGCCTTCCAGGTCCTTGCGGATCAGCAGGGTCTGGCCGACCACGATGAAGGGCTCGGAGAAGTTGATGCGCAGGTTGCGCTCCTGGGTCAGGGTCATGCCGGAGCCGATCATGTCGAACTTGTCGGTCAGCAGAGCCGGGATGATGCCGTCGTAGCTGGTGGACACCAGCTCCAGCTTCACGCCCATGGCCTTGGACATGGCCTTGAGCAGGTCCACTTCGAAGCCGATGATTTCGCCGCGCTTGTTGGTCATTTCGAAGGGCATGTAGGTCGGGTCCATGCCGACCCGCAGGGTGCCGCGCTTGACCGCGTCATCGACGACGCCGGCGTGGGCCAGGCCGGTGAAGGCGCAGGCGGAGAGCAACAGGGATGCGAGAAGCTTCTTCATTCTTACTCCTGACAGGGCAGATCGTTATTGTGTGAAGCGGCGCCCACGGACCCGACGGGCATGGCGCGAAATCCTAACCGCCCGGACCGTGGATGGCGAGTCAACCCGAAGCAACAAGCACGCCACTATCGGACAGGCGGCGCGGAGCGAAGCGGGCTCAGCTTTCCAGCAGGAAGGTGACCGGGCCGTCGTTGACCAGGTGCACCTGCATGTCGGCGCCGAAGCGCCCGGTGGCGACCTGGGCGTGCTGGGCACGGGCCCGCGCCACCAGGTAGTCGAACAGGCGCTCGCCCTGGGCCGGCGGCGCGGCGCTGGAGAAACTCGGGCGCAGGCCGCTGCGGGTGTCGGCGGCCAGGGTGAACTGCGAGACCAGCAGCAGGCCGCCCTCCACGGCACCGAGGGACAGGTTCATCTTCCCCTCGGCATCGCTGAACACGCGGTAGTTGAGCAGCTTGTGCAGCAGCTTGTCGGCGCTGGCCTCGGTGTCCTGGGGCTCGACGCCCACCAGCACCAGCAGGCCGCGGTCGATGGCGCCGACGGTCTCCCCGGCGACGTCCACCCGGGCAGCGGAGACCCGTTGCAGCAGCGCCTTCATCAGGCTTCCTCTTCCGGCGGCAGGTCCAGCAGGCGGCGGGCGATGCTGTCCGTGGCGCGCAGCAGGGCATCGGTGATGCCCGCTTCGGAGGCAGCGTGGCCGGCGTCGCGGACGATCTGCAGCTCGCTGTTGGGCCAGGCCTTGTGCAGCTCCCAGGCGTTCTCCAGGGGGCAGATGGCGTCATAGCGACCGTGCACGATCACCCCCGGCAGGTGGGCGATGCGCGGCATGTCGCGCAGCAGCTGGTTGGGTTCGAGGAAGGCGTTGTTGACGAAGTAGTGGCACTCGATGCGGGCGATGGACAGCGCGCGCATCGGCTCGCTGAAGCGCTCCACCACCGAGGCGCTGGGGCGCAGGGTGGCGGTGCGGCCTTCCCAGGTGGACCAGGCTTTGGCCGCGTGCATCTGGGCGATCTGGTCGGTGCCGATGAGGCGCTTGTAGAAGGCCTGGATCAGGTCGTCCTGCTCGTCCGCCGGGATCGGTGCCAGGTAGTCCTCCCAGTAGTCGGGGAACAGACGGCTCGCGCCCTCCTGGTAGAACCACTTCAGTTCCTGGGGACGGCACAGGAAGATGCCCCGCAGGATCAGTGCCCGCACCCGGTCCGGGTGGGCCTGGGCGTAGGCCAGCGACAGGGTGGAGCCCCAGGAGCCGCCGAACAGCACCCAACGGTCGATGCCCAGGTGCTCGCGGATGCGTTCGAGGTCGGCGACCAGGTCCCAGGTGGTGTTGTTCTCCAGGCTGGCGTGGGGGGTTGAGCGTCCACAGCCACGTTGGTCGAAGGTGACGATGCGGTACAGGGTCGGGTCGAAGAAGCGCCGGCTCAGGGCATCGCAGCCGGCGCCCGGGCCGCCGTGGATGAACACCACCGGCAGGCCGTCGGGGGTGCCGCTCTCGTCGATGTAGAGCACATGCGGTTCGTCCACAGCCAGTTCGTGGCGGGCGTAGGGCTTAATTTCCGGATACAAAGTCAGCATGCTGGGCTCCGATTCTGTGCTCTAGGCCAATGCCCCCCGGGACATCCGCCGCCTAATGTGCCCGGCATCATAAACGAGGGAAATGGAGTTCGAATATGTCAGCGAGGCTGTTCACCCTACCGATCGTACTGTTCCTGGCCCTGCTCGCCGGTTGCGGCCGCGAAGACCCGGCCGCCGAGCTGGAGGCAGCGGTCAAGGCCCTGCAGGCCAACCTGGAAGCGAAGGACACCGGCGCGGTGATGAAGCAGCTGCACCCGCAGTTCACCACCGCCGATGGCAACGACCGTGAATGGGCACGGCGCACCATGGCGCTGCTGTTCATGCGCCACAAGAACATCGCGATTATCGCCCTGAGCCAGGACAGCCGCCTCGACCCCACCTACCGCGAGAAGGGCCACACCGACGCCCGCGTCGCCCTCACCGGCGCCGAAGGCCTCATCCCCGACGCCGCCCGCCAATACGCCGTGAAGCTCGAATGGTGGCGGGACGACGGCGACTGGAAGCTCGCCCGCCTCAGTTGGGAGTGATCCCGGCCGTTGTGCCTCGCTCCTCCCGGACTGAAGTCCGGGCTACACCAGCTCCCAGCCTGCACCACCGGCACAAGGGAGCGCCCCCGTAGCCCGGGCTTCAGCCCGGGAGTCCGTGCACCTCACACAACACTCCTGGCTATGCACGCCGTTCGCCTGCTCCGGTGATGCGGCTCTCCTCGCCCCCGGCCCAATCCGCCGGTAACAGGCCCTCCCGCACGTAACGGTGGAAACTCGAATGCGGCCAGTCGGCGACCCGTGTGACCAGGCCGTGCTTGAGCGGATTGATGTGGATGTAGTCGACATGGGCAGCGAAATCCCTCTCGTCCCGTAGCAAGTGCTCCCAGAAGCGAGGCTGCCACAGCCCGGCCTCACGCTTGGCGTTGGGTCTCACGGGATGCCCCTGCGCACGCAACGCCCGGACGAAGGCCGCCTTCATCGACGCAATGCGGCTTGAGAAGTCATCGTCCCCTTCGGGCAGGCTCATCACCATGTGCAGGTGCTCGGGCAGCACAACGATCGCATCGAGGCGAAAGCTCCGTCGCGAGCGGGCCTGGCGAATCGCTTCGCGCAACAGATCGACATGGCGCACGAGCAGATCGCTTCGCCGATCTGCCAGCGCCAGGGTAAGGAAGTAGCAGCCCCCGGCTTGGCGGGCTCGTCGATACATCACCATGAATGGCACGTCCGGATAGGGGGCCGGAGAGCCTTGCAGGGTGACCACCCGCGCTCTGTCGGCTCGAGGCCGAACGGCCCGCCGAAGCGTCTGCATCCGTCGTAGCCCGGGCTTCAGCCCGGGAAAGGTGGAAGGTGCCCGCCCCTCCCCGGGCTGAAGCCCGGGCTACCTGGTGCAGGGTCTATCGCCCATAGCGCTCCCGCCCCCAGGCGAGCATCGCCAGCAGCAGCTGGCGGATGACCTTGCGGGTGGGGACGGCAAGGTCTTCGCGGAAGGCGAAAGGTGCCTCTTCGTTCATGTAGGTGCGCTGGGCCAGCTCCAGTTGCACGGCATGGATGTGCTGGGCCGGCTGGCCGTAGTGGCGGGTGATGTGGCCGCCCTTGAAGCGGCCGTTGAGCACATGGCTGTAGCCCTCGGCGCGGGCGCAGACGCTGACCAGCGCATCGGCCAGGCCCGGGTCGCAGCTGGCGCCGGCGTTGGTGCCGAGGTTGAAGTCCGGCAGGTGGCCGTCGAACAGGCGGGGGATGAAGGCGCGGATGGAGTGGGCGTCGAACAGCAGCGCATAACCGAACTCGCGCTTCAGCCGCGCCAGCTCCTCGGCGATGCGCCCGTGGTACGGCGTCCAGATGCGTTCCAGGTAGCCGGCGCGCTCTTCGGCGGACGGTGCCGCGCCTTCACGGAACAGCGGCTGGCCGTCGAACATCACGTCGGGGAACAGGCCGGTGGTGGCGGTGGCGTAGAGCGGCGCGTCGTCCGCCGGGCGGTTGAGGTCGATGACGTAGCGCGAGTAGCGCGCCGCCAGGGTCGCGGCCCCCAGCTCGGCGGCGAAATCGTAGAGCAGCGGGATGTGCCAGTCGGTGTCGATCAGCGAGCGCGCGGCATCGCTCAGGCCGGCCTCCACCGCCGGGGTCAGGCGGGTGCCGGGGTGCGGCATGCTGATCAGCAGCGGCACGCGGCCGGGGGTGAAGTCGAGGACGTTATCCAAGGTCGATCTCCTGTCCGTGGCGCACCACCCGGTTGGGCAAGGTGCCGCCGAGCCAATAGGCCAGCTCCGCCGGGCGCTGGATGTCCCAGGCGACGAAGTCGGCGAGCTTGCCTGCTTCCAGGCTGCCGCAGCGCTCGGCCAGGCCCAGGGCGCGGGCGGCGTTTAGGGTGACGCCGGCCAGGGCCTCTTCCGGGGTCAGGCGGAACGCGGTGCAGGCCATGTTGAGCATCAGCCGCAGGGACAGCGCCGGCGAGGTACCGGGGTTGAGGTCGCTGGCCACCGCCATGGTCACGCCGTGGCGACGCAGGGCGTCGATGGGCGGCAGCTGGGTCTCGCGCAGCAGGTAGAAGGCGCCCGGCAGCAGCACGGCGACGGTGCCGGCATCGGCCATGGCGATGGCGTCGTCCTCGGTCATGTATTCCAGGTGGTCCGCCGACAGGGCGTCGTAGCGCGCCGCCAGGCTGGAACCATGCAGGGACGACAGCTGTTCGGCGTGCAGCTTCACCGGCAACCCCAGTCCGCGCGCGACCTGGAACACCCGCTCGACCTGGGCCGGGGAGAAGGCCAGGTGCTCGCAGAAGGCATCCACCGCATCCACCAGGCCCTCGGCGGCCAGTGCCGGCAGGATCTCGGTGCAGACTAACTCGATGTAGTCGTCGGCGCGGCCGGCGTATTCCGGCGGCAAGGCGTGGGCGGCGAGACAGGTGGTCTTCACCGTCACCGGCAGCACCTCGCCCAGGCGCCGGGCGACCCGCAGCATCTTGCGCTCGCTGGCCAGGTCCAGCCCGTAGCCGGACTTCACCTCCAGGGTGGTGACGCCGTCTCGCAGCAGATGCCGGGCGCGTGTCACCGCGCTGGCCAGCAGTTCGTCCTCGCTGGCCTCGCGGGTGGCGCGCACGGTGCTGGCGATGCCACCGCCCCGGGCGGCGATCTCGGCGTAGCTGACGCCCTCCAGGCGCTGCTCGAACTCGGCGCTGCGGTCACCACCGAACACCAGGTGGGTGTGGCAGTCGATCAACCCCGGGGTGACCCAGGCGCCACCGAGGTCGACCCGCCTGGCATCGCCGGTATCCGGGGCCTCGGCCAGCGGGCCGACCCAGCGGATCAGCGCGCCTTCGGTGAGCAGCGCGCCGTGCTCGATGATGGAGTAGCGCCCGTCCCGCAGGGTGGCGATGTGGGCGTTGTGCCAGAGCGTCTTCATGATCGTGGGCCCTTTGCATGGCTGGAATGGGCGAGGGTCATGGATCCTCCATGGATGAGGCCGCCCGCATTGCGGGCGGCACGGGGTTCAAGGCAGTTCGGCGAGCGGCTCGGGCTCGCGGCCCGACGGACGCACCCAGAGCCAGTAGGCGAGCACCAGCAGTGCAATCCACACCAGCCCCACCAACAGCGCCATCTGGGTCTTCGGGAACCAGCCCAGCACGGCGAAGATGAACAGCATGAAGGCGATGGCCAGGACCGGTCCCACCGGCCAGAACGGCACCTTGAACGCCAATGCCTGCTGTTCGGCCGGGCTCATGCGCCGACGCATGGCCACCTGGGAAACGAGGATCATCAGCCAGACCCAGACGGTGGCGAAGGTGGCGATGGAGGCGATCAGCAGGAACACCCGCTCCGGGATCAGGTAGTTCAGCACCACGCCGATCAGCAGTGCGCCGGCCATCACCACCACGGTCAGCCAGGGCACGCCATGGCGCGAGACCCGGGCGAAGCCGGACGGCGCCTGGCCTTGCAGCGCCAGTCCATAGAGCATGCGACCAGCGCCGAATACGTCGCTGTTGATGGCCGACACGGCGGCGGAGATCACCACCAGGTTGAGGATCATGGCGGCCGAGCCGATGCCCAGCCCGTCGAAGATCTGCACGAAGGGACTGCCCTGGGTGCCGATCTGCGGCCAGGGGAAGATCGCCATGAGCACGAACAGGGTCAGCACGTAGAACAGCAGGATGCGCACCGGCACCGCGTTCACCGCACGGGGGATGACCTTCTGCGGGTCGCGGGCTTCGGCAGCGGTCACGCCGATGATCTCGATGCCGCCGAAGGCGAACACCACCACGGCCAGGGAGGCCACCAGGCCACCGAAACCATGGGGCATGAAACCGCCGTGCTGCCAGAGGTTCTCGAGACCGGTGCCGGCATGGCCGGTCTCCAGGCCGAAACCGTAGAGCATGATGCCGAAGCCGCCGAGGATCATGGCGACGATGGCCCCGACCTTGATCAGCGACAGCCAGAACTCCAGCTCACCGAAGACCTTCACCGTGCACAGGTTCAGCGCGCCGATGAAGCAGATGATCGACAACACCCAGATCCAGCGGGGCACGTCGGGAAACCAGAACCCCATGTAGATGCCGAAGGCGGTCACGTCGGCGAGGCAGACGATCACCATCTCGAACGCATAGGTCCAGCCGGTGATGAACCCGGCCAGCGGACCGATGTAGGTGCTGGCGTATTCGGCGAAGGCGCCGGGCGTGGGGTTGCGCACGGCCATTTCGCCGAGGGCGCGCATCACCATGTACACCGCGACACCGGCCACCAGGTAGGCCAGCAGCACGGAAGGGCCGGCCATCTGGATGGCCGAGGCGGAGCCGTAGAACAGGCCGGTGCCGATGGCCGAGCCCAGGGCGATGAAGCGGATGTGGCGGGCGCTCAGGCCTCGCTGGAGGGAAGAGTGTGACGTGGTCATTCCATTGCTCTCCTGATTGTTCTTGTCATGCAGAGGCAGGCATGGAGCCGCCCCGGGACCGGGGCGGCGAAGGGGCTCAGAAGCTCGGCAGCAGGCCGGCTGGCACCAGGGCGTTGAGGCAACCGCTGGCCAGCAGGTCGCTGGCGGCCTCGATGTCGGGGGCGAAGAAGCGGTCCTCCTGGTAGTAGGGCACCTGCTGGCGCAGGGTGGTGCGGGCCTGCTCCAGCTTCGGCGAGGTTTTCAGGCCGGTGCGGAAGTCCAGCCCCTGGCAGGCCCCCAGCCACTCGATGGCGAGGATGCCGCGCACGTTCTCGGCCATGGCCCAGAGGCGCTTGCCGGCGTTCGGCGCCATGGACACGTGGTCCTCCTGGTTGGCCGAGGTGGGCAGGCTGTCGACGCTGTGGGGATGGGCCAGGGCCTTGTTGTCGCTGGCCAGGGCGGCGGCGGTGACCTGGGCGATCATGAAGCCCGAGTTGACCCCACCGTTCTCCACCAGGAAGGGCGGCAGCTGGGACATGTGCATGTCCATCATCAGCGAGATGCGCCGCTCGGACAGCGAGCCTATCTCGGCAATGGCCAGGGCCAGGTTGTCGGCGGCCATGGCCACCGGCTCGGCGTGGAAGTTGCCGCCGGACACCACGTCGCCCTCCTCCGCGAACACCAGGGGGTTGTCGGAAACCGCGTTGGCTTCGATCTCCAGCACCTCGGCGGCCTGGCGCAGCTGGGTCAGGCAGGCGCCCATGACCTGGGGCTGGCAGCGCAGGGAATACGGGTCCTGGACCTTGTCGCACTTCTCGTGGGAGCGGGCGATCTCGCTGCTGGCGGTGAGCAGTTCGCGGTACGCCGCCGCCACGTCCACCTGGCCGCGCTGGCCACGGGCGGCATGAATGCGCGCGTCGAACGGTGCTCGCGAGCCGAGCATGGCCTCGACACTGAGGCTGCCGCAGACGGTGGCAGCGGCGAACAGGTCCTCAGCCTCGAACAGCCCGCGCAGGGCGTAGGCGGTGGACGCCTGGGTGCCGTTGAGCAGCGCCAGCCCTTCCTTGGCGGCCAGGGTCAGCGGCTCCAGCCCGGCGATGGCCAGGGCTTCGCGGGCGGGCAGCCACTGGCCCTTGTGGCGGGCGCGGCTCTCGCCGAGCAGCACCAGGGACATATGCGCCAGCGGCGCCAGGTCACCGGAGGCACCGACCGAGCCCTTGAGCGGGATGTGCGGATAGACCTCGGCGTTGAGCAGCGCTACCAGGGCGTCGATCACCGTGCGGCGGATACCGGAGAAGCCGCGCGCCAGGCTGTTGACCTTGAGCAGCATGATCAGCCGCACCATAGCGTCGTCCAGCGCCTCGCCGACACCGGCGGCGTGGGACAGCACCAGGGAGCGCTGCAGCTTCTCCAGGTCATGGGGGGCGATACGGGTGGAGGCCAGCAGGCCGAACCCGGTGTTGATGCCGTAGGCGGTGCGGCCCTCGGCGATGATCGCTTCGACGCAGCCGACGCTGGCGGCGATGGGCGCATCGGCCGAGGCGTCGAGGGTGATGCGCTGGGGCTGCTGGAAGGCGGCGCGCAGCTGGGCCAGGGTCAGGTGGCCGGGAGTGAGGTGCAAGGCATTCATTTCGGCTTATTCCCCCTTGCCGATCATGGGCAGGTTCAGGCCCTGCTCGCGGGCGCAATCGATGGCCACAGCGTAGCCAGCATCGGCATGGCGCATGACGCCGGTGGCCGGGTCGTTGGTCAGCACGCGGGCGATGCGCGCGGCAGCGGCGTCGGTGCCGTCGCAGACGATCACCACGCCGGAGTGCTGGGAGAAGCCCATGCCCACGCCGCCGCCATGGTGCAGCGACACCCAGGTGGCGCCGCTGGCGGTGTTGAGCAAGGCGTTGAGCAGCGGCCAGTCGGAGACGGCGTCGGAGCCGTCGGCCATGGCTTCGGTCTCACGGTTGGGGCTGGCCACCGAGCCGGAGTCCAGGTGGTCGCGGCCGATCACCACCGGTGCGGACAGTTCGCCCGAGCGCACCATTTCGTTGAAGGCCAGGCCCAGCTTGGCGCGCAGGCCCAGGCCGACCCAGCAGATACGCGCCGGCAGGCCCTGGAAGGCGATGCGCTCGCGGGCCATGTCCAGCCAGCGGTGCAGGTGGGTGTCGTCGGGGATCAGCTCCTTCACCTTGGCGTCGGTCTTGTAGATGTCCTGCGGGTCACCGGAGAGCGCGGCCCAGCGGAACGGGCCGATGCCCCGGCAGAACAGCGGGCGGATGTAGGCCGGGACGAAGCCGGGGAAGTCGAAGGCATTGGTCACGCCCTCGTCCTGGGCCATCTGGCGGATGTTGTTGCCGTAGTCGAAGGTGGGGATGCCCTGCTTCTGGAAGTCGAGCATGGCGCGCACGTGCAAGGCCATGGACTGCTTGGCGGCCTTGACCACGCCGGCCGGGTCGGTCTGCGCGCGGTCGCGGTACTGCTCCCAGGTCCAGCCGGCGGGCAGGTAGCCGTTGAGCGGGTCGTGGGCGCTGGTCTGGTCGGTGACCATGTCCGGGCGCACGCCTCGGCGCACCAGCTCCGGGAGGATTTCGGCGGCGTTGCCGTGCAGGGCGATGGAGATGGCCTTGCCTTCGGCGGTGTAGCGGGCGATGCGTGCCAGGGCGTCATCGAGGTCCTTGGCCTGCTCGTCCACGTAGCGGGTCTTCAGGCGGAAGTCGATGCGGCTCTGCTGGCACTCGATGTTCAGCGAGCAGGCCCCGGCCAGGGTCGCGGCCAGGGGCTGGGCGCCGCCCATGCCGCCCAGGCCGGCGGTGAGCACCCAGCGGCCCTTGAGGTCGCCGTTGTAGTGCTGGCGGCCGGCCTCGACGAAGGTTTCATAGGTGCCCTGGACGATGCCCTGGCTGCCGATGTAGATCCAGCTGCCGGCGGTCATCTGGCCGTACATGGCCAGGCCCTTGGCATCCAGTTCGTTGAAGTGCTCCCAGGTGGCCCAGTGCGGCACCAGGTTGGAGTTGGCGATCAGCACGCGGGGGGCGTCGGCGTGGGTGCGGAACACCCCCACCGGCTTGCCGGACTGCACCAGCAGGGTCTCGTCGTCGCCGAGCTTCTTCAGGCTGTCGACGATGGCGTCGAAGCATTCCCAGTTGCGCGCGGCGCGGCCGATGCCGCCGTACACCACCAGCTCCTTCGGGTTCTCCGCCACCTCGGGGTCGAGGTTGTTCATCAACATGCGCAGCGGGGCTTCGGTGAGCCAGCTCCGGGCGTTGAGGGTGGTGCCGCGCGGGGCGCGGATCTCGATGTCGCGGTACTTGGTCATGGCAGTCTCCAGCGAAGGTGGATGGATGTTCGGGCGGCTCACAGCCAGCCCAGGAATTGCGCCAGGTAGGCCAGCGGCACGCTGAACACCAGGCTGAGAAGGGTGCGCTGCAGCCAGACCAGCAGCAGGTCCCGCAGGCGGAGCGGGATCCGCGTGGCCAGCACGCAGGGGATCGAGGCGGACAGGAACAGCACGCTGCTGACGGACACGATGGCGGTGACGAAGCGCACCAGCACGTCGGCGTCCTTGAGCAGCATCGCCGGCAGGAACATCTCGGCCAGGCCGGCGGCGAGGGCGCGGGCCACCACCATCGGCTCGCCCAGGCCCAGCAGCCAGGTGACGGGATAGAGCAGCAGGCCGACGGCGTCGAACAGCGGCGTGTAGCGGGCGGCCAGCAACCCGAGGAGCCCGACGGCGAGGATGCTGGGCAGGATGGCGGCGGTCATGCGCAGGCCATCGACGAAGGTTTCCCGCAGGGCCGATGCCAGCGTCGGGGCCTGGGCCGCCTGTTCCAGCCCGGCGCGCCAGGCACTGGCCAGGCGGCTGGCACCGGGTGCCAGCGGCGGTTCGGCCCGGCCCTCGGACGGCAGCCGCGACAGCGGATAGATCCGCGCGCTGACGGCGGTCACGGCGAAGGTCACCAGCATGGCGCCCCAGAAGTAGAGGTTCCATTGCCCCATCAGGCCGAGGGTCTTGGCGATGATCACCATGAAGGGCGCCGACACCGTGGAGAACCCGGTAGCGATGATGGCGGCCTCACGCACGCTGTAGTGGCCCTGCTGGTACATGCGGTCGGTGATCAGCAGTCCGACGGAGTAGCTGCCGACGAAGGAGGCCACGGCGTCGATGGCCGACTTGCCCGGGGTCCGCCAGATGGGACGCATCACCGGCTGCATCAGCACGCCCACCAGCTCCAGCAGGCCGAAGCCGATGAGGAACACCAGCGCCAGGGCCCCCAGCGGCACGATCAGGGCCAGGCTCAGCACCAGCTTGTCGAAGAGGAACGGCAGCATGCCCGGCTCATAGACGGCGGCGGGCCCCACCTGGAACAGGTAGGCGACGCCGACCAGCAAGCCGACGCCCTTGAGGACGCTGAACACCAGGTGGGTGACGCCCTGGCGCCAGCGCCCGCTGCGCCAGGGCTCGATGGCGCCGTAGAGCATGAAGAGCAACGCCAGGCCGATGACCAGCGGGCGCGCGTGCACCTGCAGGGCCGAGGCGGCGTGGTCGATCAGGATGGTGGAACGGCCGGCGATCTCGAACGGAACGAAGAACAGCACGAGGCCGATGGCGCTGTAGCCCAGCAGGCGGACGAGTGCCAGGGTGCGGTTCGGCTGTGCAGTCGCTGAAAGGTTGCCAGGCATCGCGCGTCTCCGGTTACAGATTGTTCAGGGCTCAGGAACAGACACGTATCTACTTGTACATACAAGCATATGCAATTCAGGGACCAACCCGCTCCGCTGCGCCTGCATGACGGCGAGAAGCGCCGGATTTCCTGGCCCGGGCAGGCACCTACGGTTTGCTGGGAGGCAGCCGATCCGACCGCTACCTGGGGCAGCGGCGCATCATTCGGGAGCAGCACCGCACACCGTTGAGGCGTTCGGTAACAGTGGGAGGCAGACAGACGGGGGTGCCCGGTAAAGGCGAGCAGCGTGGGGAACGCAGGGAAGGTCGGGCGCGCCTCAGCGCGCCAGCAGCTCGATCAGGCAGAGGGTGCCGGCCCCCTCGAGACGGACCTCGGACAGGCCGCCCGAGCGCTCAAGGTGCAGGCAGTCATGGCGTTCCAGCAGCGGGCCGCCCTGGAGGCCAGCGCCTGCTTCGGCGGCGAACAGCAGCAGGTGGTCGGCATCGCTGAACAGCGACTGCGGCCCGTCGAGGCGCAGCCACTGCAAGCGGGCGGCGTAGCGCGCGGGGGCGTAGATGAGGTTGAAGTCGCGGACCGGCCCGTCGATGAGGGTGCAGTCCACGGCCGCCCCGCCGTCGAAGGCGAAGGCATCCAGCGGGCCCAGGTCGCGGGAAGGCTGGCCGTCCACGGTCAGGCGCATGCCGGCACCTTCCAGCACGGTGATGACGCGCTGGTAGCCGGTGAAGGCGGAAAACGGGCCGGACTGGCCGACATCGGCGATGGACAGGCGCCAGCCGAAGCCGTCGAGGCCGTCCCCGGCATCCCGGAGGATCTCCAGGGTGGAGCCGGCGCCGTTCTTCCACGGCATGCGCGGGTAGTCGGTTGCCTTGAGCAGGCGGATGCGGTTCATGAGCCGAAGCGTCCTTCGAGGCGGTAACGCGAGCCGGGGTACAGCAGGCGGGCGCTGGTGACGGTGTTGCGCCCGGACCAGGTGCGGCGGCGGATCAGCAGGCAGGGCTCGCCCCGTTCGATCTGCAGCAGGCGGCACTCGTCGGCGTCGGCGAGGATGGCCTCCACCACGTGCTCGCCCTCGGTGAGTGGGGCGATCTGGGACAGGTAGGCGTGGGGCGTCTGGCGGGTGAAATCCTGGGCCAGGTAGTCGGGTGCCACGGCGGGGTTCACGTAGCGGTCCTCGATCTGCACCGGCACGTCGTTCTCGAAGTGCACGATGCGCGAGTGGAACACCCGCTGGCCTTCGCGCAGGTCCAGCGCCAGGGCGCGCTCGGGGCCGGCCTGCTCTTCCTGCAGGCTGACCACCACGCAGTGGTGGCGGTGACCACGGGCGGCGATCTCCTCGGCGATGTTGTGCACCTCGAACAGCGCGGCCTGGCCCTTGGGCTCGGCGACGAAAGTGCCCACGCCCTGCATGCGCACCAGCAGGCCATCGGCGGTCAGCTCGCGCAGGGCGCGGTTGATGGTCATGCGGCTGAAGCCCAGCTCGCTCACCAGCTCGCTCTCCGATGGCACCCGGTAGTGCGGCGGCCAGGCGCCGGACTGGATCTGCTGGGTGATCATCTGCTTCACCCGGGCGTACAGCGGCGCGGGGGCGTCACCGATCTGGGCGGCCAGGGAGGACGGCGCGGAGGGCGATGGGGACACGGGAATCTCCTTGTGGAAACGGCAGGCACCAGGCAGGCACCCGCTACCGGCATGTACCGGATTCGACACCGGCGGACAAGCACGGACAGGCGCAAGTTTACGGCGCCCTACAACGTCTGTATATGTATATACAAATAAGACCACTCACCGGGAGCCCGCGCCATGCCTGCCTTCCACGCTGAACGAGCCCTCCTGCCCTCGGGCTGGGCACGTAATGTCCGCTTCGAGGTCGGGGCTTCCGGCCTGCTTGAACAGGTCCTCCCCGATGCCGGTTCCGAGGGCGCCGAGCGGCTCCACGGGCCGGTGCTGCCGGGCATGCCCAACCTGCACTCCCACGCCTTCCAGCGGGCCATGGCCGGCCTGGCCGAGGTGGCGGGCAACCCCAATGACAGCTTCTGGACCTGGCGTGAGCTGATGTACCGCCTGGTAGGCCGCCTCAGCCCCGAGCAGATGGAGGTGATCGCCCGCCAGCTCTACGTTGAGATGCTCAAGGCCGGCTACACCGCCGTGGCCGAGTTCCACTACGTGCACCACGACCCAGCCGGCCGTCCCTATGCCGACCCTGCGGAGCTGGCACTGTGCATCAGCCGCGCCGCCCGCGACAGCGGCATCGGCCTGACCCTGCTGCCGGTGCTCTACAGCCACGCCGGCTTCGGCGGCCTGCCGCCCAACGAGGGCCAGCGCCGTTTCATCCACAGCACCGACAGCTACCTGGCCCTGCAACAGCGCCTGCGCGAGGCACTGCCGGCGGACCAGGGGCTGGGGCTGTGCTTCCACTCCCTGCGGGCGGTGACGCCCGACCAACTGGCCACGGTGCTGGCCGCCGAAGACGGGGCCCGGCCGATCCACATCCACATCGCCGAGCAGCAGAAGGAGGTGGACGACTGCCTGGCCTGGAGCGGTCGTCGTCCCTTGCAGTGGCTGTACGAGAACGCGCCGGTGGACCCGCGCTGGTGCCTGGTGCACGCCACCCATGCCGAAGACGATGAGGTGCAGGCCATGGCCCGCAGCGGTGCGGTGGCGGGTCTGTGCCTGACCACCGAGGCCAACCTGGGCGACGGGATCTTCCCGGCGGTGGACTTCCTCGCCCGGGGCGGGCGCCTGGGCATCGGCTCCGACAGCCATGTGTCGGTGAGCGTGGTGGAGGAACTGCGCTGGCTGGAATACGGCCAGCGCCTGCGTGACCAGCGGCGCAATCGCCTGTATCGCCCGGAGCAGCCCCAGGTGGGTCGCACCCTGTTCGACGCGGCCCTGGCCGGCGGCGCCCAGGCCCTGGGCCAACCGGTGGGGGCGCTGGCCGTGGGCAGCCGGGCCGACTGGATCGTGCTGGACGGCACCGACCCCTACCTGGCCACCGCCGAGGGGGATGCGCTGCTCAACCGCTGGCTGTTCGCCGGCGGCGACCGTCAGGTGCGGGATGTGATGGTGGGCGGGCGCTGGGTGGTGCGCAACGGCCACCACCCTGCCGAGGAAGCGACGGCCTGGGCCTTCGCCGAGGTGCTGCGGACCGTCCTGGGCTGACGGCCCGCCGCCGGGGTCAGGGCATCTGGCTGTCGGGTGTGCGCCAGATCAGCCGGTCGGTGTCGTAGCCCTGGGACTGGGCCAGGCGCACCAGGCGCGCGCGGGTCTTCTCCGAAACCACCGGGGTGCGCGAGAGCATCCACAGGTATTCGCGGTTCGGGTTGCCCACCAGCGCGGTGGTGTAGCCCTCGTCCAGGTAGAGCACCCAGTAGTCACCCTTGGCGAGGTTCGGGAAGATCCGGGTGAAGACGTTGTCGAAGCGCACCCAGAGTTTGTCGGTCTGCCCCTCCACCTGGGGCACGGCATAGCCGCGTGCCTCCTGCCACTCGCCCTCGGGGGTGCGGCAGCGGTTGAGCACGCCGACACGGCCCTCGCCTTCCAGGCTGTAGTGGGCCTCGGACTGGGCGCAGTTGCGCTGGAAGAACATCGGCAGGCGCGCCAGCTCGTACCAGGTGCCCTGGTAGCGCTGCAGGTCCACCTGCCCGGCGGTGCGCGGCGGTTCCGCCGGGCTGCCGGTGCCGGCACAGCCGGCCAGCAGCAGGGCGGCAGCAAACAGGGCTCGGCGCATCATTTCAGCCCCTTGCCCTGGTACATCACCACCTTGTCGGCGGCGAACTGGATGCTGATGAAGGTCTGCTGGTCACCCCAGGTGCAACTGGTGAGGCCGACCGCGCCGGAGCATTCGGTGGGTTCGCCGATCAGTTGCTCCACCTCGGTCTTGGCCATGCCGGCCTTGATCTTGGAGTAGTTCTCCTGGTTGATCTTGTTGCACGCGGCGAGTGCGACGCAGACGGACAGCAGGGCGAGGATACGCAGGCGCATGGATGACTCCGTTCAGGGGTAGGAACGCCGCAAAGCTTGGCACAGCGAGGCGGCGGATGCCCATTGGATTCAGAAGCGCGAGCCGGGTTCCTCGAGGAAACGCAGCTCCGCCTCGGTGGAGGCGCGCGACAGGATGGCGTTGCGGTGGGGAAAGCGACCGAAGCGGGCGATCACCGCGCGGTGCCGCTCGGCGTAGTCCAGGTAGCTGTCGAAGGGGCCGCGCTCGGCCTCGGGCAGCGTATCCCGCAGGGCGGCGAAGCGCTGCACGGCCTCGTCCTGCAGGGCCAGGTCCTCGGCGTGCTCCAGCACCAGGTAGGCGAAGACGCGGCGGATCGGCGGGAGCTGCCGGTCCCACGCCTGCGCCAGGCCGTCGCGGACCTGCTCGCGGGCCAGGGCATCGCCGGCAAAGGCGCGGGGCTGGTCGCGGAAGATCATGCGCGGCAACTGGTCCAGCAACAGCAGCCGGGCCAGCCAGCCGTCCGGGCACTGGCCCCACTCGGCGAGGCCGCCGGCCAGGGCCTGCTCCACCCGCGGGCCGAAGCGCTCCCTGGCCTCGCGGTCCTGGCTGTCACGCTTGCCGAACCACAGGCCCTGGCGGCTCGCCACCACCTCGCTGGCCGGGGCCTCGGGCCCGAACCACCAGTCCAGCAGCGGCTGCCAGGGCTGCATGGGTTACTCCAGGTGGTAGCCGGTGACCCGGGCCACTTCTTCCTTGGAGCCCAGGAACACCGGCACACGCTGGTGCAGGGACTCGGGCTGGAGGTCGAGGATGCGCTGGCGACCGTTGGTGGCGGCGCCGCCGGCCTGCTCGATGATGAAGGACATCGGGTTGGCTTCGTACATCAGCCGCAGCTTGCCGGGCTTCTCCGGCTCACGGGCGTCCCAGGGGTACATGAACACGCCGCCACGGGTCAGGATGCGGTGCACGTCGGCCACCATGGAGGCGATCCAGCGCATGTTGTAGTTCTTGCCCAGCGGGCCTTCCTTGCCGGCCAGCATCTCGCCCACGTAGCGGCTCACCGGGGCTTCCCAGTGGCGCTGGTTGGACATGTTGATGGCGAACTCGGCGGTGGTTTCCGGCACGCGGATGTTGTCGTGGGTGAGCACGAAGGAGCCCAGCTCGCGGTCCAGGGTGAAGCCCTTCACGCCGTCGCCCAGGGTCAGCATGAGCATGGTCTGCGGGCCATAGATGGCGTAGCCGGCGGCGACCTGCTGGGTGCCGGGCTGGAGGAAGGCCTGTTCGTTCAGGCTGTCATTCTGCGAGAGGTACTTATCCGGGCAGCGCAGCACCGAGAAGATGGTGCCGACCGAGACGTTGACGTCGATGTTGGAGGAGCCGTCCAGCGGGTCGAATACCAGCAGGTACGCGCCCTTGGGGTACTTGCCGGGGATCTGGTAGGCGTTGTCCATTTCCTCGGAGGCCATGCCGGCCAGGTGGCCGCCCCATTCGTTGGCTTCCAGCAGGATTTCGTTGGAGAGCACGTCGAGCTTCTTCTGCACTTCGCCCTGGACGTTCTCGGTGCCCATGCTGCCCAGCACGCCACCCAGCGCACCCTTGGACACCGCGTGGCTGATCTCCTTGCACGCACGCGCCACCACCTCGATGAGGAAGCGCAGATCGGCAGGGGTGTTGTGGCTACGGGTCTGCTCGATCAGATAGCGACTGAGGGTAACGCGGGACATGAATTGGCTCCGGATGGAATGGGAAAAAACGCGCGCAGTTTAGCGCGACTCGCGGCGCATTGCTTCACGCCAGGCGACACGGCGGACGGCAGGCAGGGCCCTGACGAAGCGGCGCCGAAGGATCAGACGCGACACGGGCGCACAGGTTCAGTGACGGCTCAGGACGAAAGGCTCGCCAGGCTGCAGACGCGGTTGCGGCCGTTGCGCTTGGCCTCGTAGAGGGCGGCATCGGCGATCTGCAGCAGCTCGTCGAGGCCCTGCCCCTGGCCCGGCCAGACCGCCAGGCCGGCGGACAGGGTCACCCGCAGCTCGCCGTTGCGGGTCACCAGGGCGGTGGTGGCCAATTCACGGCGGATCGCCTCCAGGCGTTCGGCCGCCTCGTGGGCATCGGCCCCGGGCATCACCAGCAGGAACTCCTCGCCGCCGAAGCGGAACACCGCGTCCGAGCTGCGCAGGCTGCACTCCAGGTAGCCGGCGACGCCCTTGAGCACGTCGTCCCCCACCAGGTGGCCATGACGGTCGTTGAGCTGCTTGAAGTGGTCCAGGTCGATCAGCGCCAGGGCGATCGGGCTCTGCTCGCGCAGGCCACGGGCCATCTCGCGCTCGAAGAACTCACTGAGGTAGCGGCGGTTGTAGAGGCCGGTGAGCGGGTCGCGCAGGGCCTGCTGGCGCAACTGTTCGTGAAGGCTGGAGATGGTCCGCAGGCGCTCCTCGCTGGTGGCCAGGGCCTCGGCCAGCTGCAGCTCGCTGCAATGCCGCGCGGTGACGTCGCGCAGGTAGATCATCCGCCCCAGCACGTGGTTGCCGGTGCGGGTCAGCCGCTCGATGGCCCGGCAGCGCACCTCGAAGTAGCGCTCCGGCGCCTCCAGGGTGAGCATCGCCTCCAGGTTGCCCGACTCCTGCAACAGCGCCTGCAGCGGCTGGCCGACCACCGGCCACTCCGCCAGCACCCGGCCCTGCCAGCCACCGCGCAGACCGGCCAGGCGCAGGGCTGCCGGGTTGGCCTCGATGACACGGCCCTTGGCATCCACCACCAGCACCGGGTCGGGCAGTTCCTCCAGCAGCAGGTGGCGCGCCACCGGCATCAGGTCGAACAGGCGCACACCGACGATCAGCCAGGAGAACGCCGCCAGGGTGAAGGCGAAGCTGAAGGGCGTCGGATCGAACCCGAACAGGGTCCAGCCGAAGATCACGTAGGACGCATTGGCCACCCAGGGCACGCAGGTGACGAAGACGAACGCCAGGTAGTGCCGGCGGTGCAGGCCGTGGCTGGCCAGCACCGCGCGCGCCACCACGTAGAGGCAGAACAGCATCTGCAGGTAGACGTAGACCGCCACGCCGTGGAACAGCACCCCGTGCTCGTAACGCACCGGCGCACCGGGCAGGTCGCTCAGCGGCGCCGTGCCCGGCCCGTAGAAGGCCTGGTGCCAGGGGTTGCTGGCCGCCAGCGCCCAGGCCAGCAGCGGCGCGATGGACAGGGCCAGGTAGCGACGTGGAGACAGGGGCTCACGGATGCTGTTGACGTACTGCCAGAGAAACACCGCCCAGAGCGTCGGCACCCCGACAATGCCCGGCCAGGCCATGGTGGCCCACAACACCTTGCACGAGGCGCCCTCGGCAGCCAGCTCCAGGCCGGCGGCACCCAGCCACCAGAGGATGCCCAGGTGCATGAGGATGAAGCTGGCGCGGCCGGGGAAGTAACGCTGCCGACCGACCCAGCGCGCCAGCAGGATGACCCCGACCGCCACCACACCGGTGAACAGCACCGGCGGCGTGAGGCTCCAGCCCGGGATCGAACACAGGCTCACCGACACGCTTCCAACGGGCGAGCGGCCCCGGCACGCCGGACAAGGGCATGGGGCAGCGGGGAGGAAGCGCGTTTCACGGCGTCGGAACCTGTCTGGAAGGGAGGCGCGGCCCATGCCGCGCGACCGGGCAACGATACAGCAAAAAGCCACCATTCATGTGACAGATGGTGGCAACAACGCCGCTTATGCGCCCTTGTTCTGGGTACGCAGCAGGCTGACCGCCATCATCACCAGCAGCCCCACGCCCAGCAGCAGGACGGCCCACAGGCCGAAGCGCTTCCAGTCGGTCTGCTCGGCCTGGACGGCGGCCTTCTCCTCCGCCACGGCCTGGGTGACGCGCAAGTCGCCCTCGATCCGCGCCTGGCCCATCTTCGCCAGCGAGTCATCCCGCAGGCCGGGCACCAGGGTGCCCAGCGGCAGCGCCGAGGACGTGGCCGCCGGGCGCCCGACGGCCAGCACGAAGGGGCCGGTGCCCCGCGCGAGGAACACCACTTCGGTGGCGCGCATGCCCACCCGCAGCGCCGGGCCCTGGGTGCCGAAGCCGCCGGCACGCAGGTCCACTTTCAGGCGCACCTGCTGGATGCGGTCCCAGCCGGAGAGGATCAGCTCGTCATGGACGTTCTCCTTCCCCTCCCCCGGCAGGCGGTAGAGCAGGCCCGAAGTGAGCGGCCGCCACTGGCCGGCCGGGTCGTTGCGCGATTGCAGCTGGACCGGTGCCAGGGTGTTGGGCTGCTCCAGGGCGAAACGCAGGCGCTCGGCGGCGATGGGCAGCGGCAGGTCCCAGCGGTACTCACCCTCCCCTTCGCTGCGCGCCGGCAGCGGATCGGACCAGACCATCGGCGCCGGGCGGCTCTCGCGGCTTGCCGTGGTGACCCGCGCGTCGGACAGCACCGGAGCCTCGGCGTCCAGCCACAACAGGCGCAGGTAGCGGGCGGGCTGGCCCGGCAGCGCCACTTCACGCTGGTCGATGCGGTCCCCGCCGAAGCTCAGCCGGGCCAGTTGGCCGGTGCCCCAGGGACGCCAGTCCTGCAGGTCGTCGCTGGCCTCGATGGAGAAGCGCTGGAAGCCTTCTTCGCCCGTCGTCCAGTCCAGCACCAGGCGCTCCAGCGGGCCCTGGGCGGCGCTGGCGTCCAGCAGCCAGCCGCGCAGGCGCTCGCCCGGTGCGGCGGGCTCCTCCGGCACCACTTCCACCAGGGTGCCGGTGGTGCTGCGCTCCACCCGCACGCGGGGCGCGCTGTCCACATTGGCCGGGCCACGCAGGGGGAACCACTTGAGGTCCAGGGCCTGCTCGGTGCGGGCGGTGCTGCCTTCGCTGCGGGTCAGCGAATAGGCCAGCGGCTCGCCCTCGGCGTTGAACACCCGCAGGTCGCGCAGGTCGCCATGGGCTGCCGCCAGTTGCAGGGCCATGGGCAGCTCCAGGCGGTACCAGGGGCCCTGCCCCTCCACCTTGAGCGGCACCTGGGCGGTGTAGTCGGCGAGTTTCTCGGCGGCGAATGCCGGGCTGGCCACTGCCAGGCAGACGCCCAGCAACAGGGTTAGACGACTCATGTACTGACCTGCTCCGTTTCAGCGGCGCCCCGCTTGGGCGGCAAGGGCGCGAAGTAACCGACGACCAGCAGCAGCACGCCGACGCCGATGAAGGAAATGATGCGTTCCAGGCCGCCCCGGTTGCCCAGTTCGACGAAGAACAGCTTGGCCACCACCACGCCGATCAGCGCCGCGCCCACCAGCCACAGCTCGCGGTGCACGCGGCGGTGGCCGCCAACCATCAGGCCGAGGGCGATGGTGGTCCAGACCAGGGACAGCCCCGCCTGCACCAACATGGAATCCAGCTGGGCCTGCAGGGTGAAGGGCACGCCGCCCCAGTGGTGGGCGGTGCGGAACACCACGGCCGTGGCCAGGGCGAACAGCGAGGCGCCCACCACCACCTGGGGCAGCCAGCGCTCCACGTCTTCGCCCAGGCCGAACTCGGGCAGGTAGTCGCGCAGCCACAGGCTGACCCCCAGCAGGGCGAACAGCAGGCCCAGCTCCAACGGGTTGACCAGCGGCAGGTAGGGCAGCGGATCGGCACTGCCGTCGCTCCAGGCGTTGGCCACCCAGAACCAGCCGAGCATCATCAGCGCCAGCGGCAGCGCGGCCCACAGGCGGTACTCGCGCGGGTGCGCGGACACCGGCCAGGGCAGGCGCGGCAGGCGGGTCATCGCCAGCAGGTAGAGGCTCGGCAGCAGCGCCCAGCCCAGCCAGCGCCAGGCGTTGTAGTGCTCGGAAAGCAGCAGGAGCAGGTAGCGCAGCTCCAGCGCCAGCACACCGAGGATCAACCAGCAGCCGAGCACGTGGGCGGCACTGCGCGCGCCCTCCGGCAGCAGGTCATGCAGGCGCTTGAGCACCAGCAGGTGAGCGGCGAACACCAGCCCCCAGCCCAGCCAGCCGAAGTCGGCCGCCGGGTGGTAGCGCGGCGTCCAGGCGCCGAGCAGGGCCACCAGTGCCGCCGGCACCAGCAGCAGGCAGAGCAGCGCCAGGCCTTCCCAGCGCTCACGACGCGCCAGTTGCGACCAGGCCGCCACGCTCAGGGCCGCCAGCACCAGCGCCAGGGGCACGCGCAGCGCCGGCTCGGCGAAGCGGATGATCTCCGACAGCCCCGCCAGGGCCCACCAGCCGGCACTCCACACCAGCAGCAGCTGGGCCAGGTGGCCGAGGCTGACGCCCGGCAGGCGCGGGTCTTCGCGGCGGTGCTCGCGGTGCAGGCGCCAGGCCCCCACCAGCGCCGCCAGGGCCAGCACGGCCGGCGTCCAGAAGCCGGCATGGGCCAGCGGGCGCAGCCCCTCGCTGCTCAGCTCACCCAGCAGCAGCGGGCTGACCGCCAGGAAGGTGATGCCGGCCACGGCCTGCAGCCCCAGGCCGAAGACGAAGCTGGCGCGCAGTTGCAGGTGCAGGCTGAGCCAGATGATCAGCAGGCCACTGCCGCCCCAGACGGCGGCGGCCGAGCGCCACGGCAGGACGAACAGCACCGCCAGGTTGATGAACACCAGGCCCGCCAGCAGCACCACGGACATGCCACGCAGCAGGCGCGCGTCGTCGCGCACCATCTCGTCCCGCGCGGCCACCAGCATGCCGCCGATCAGCGCCAGGCCAATCAGCGAGGCGGTGATCAGGCTGCGCCAGCCCAGCGCGCCGCCGGCGCCCAGGCTGTCGCGGTCGATGCCCAGCAGGAACACCGCCCCACCCAACAACTGCACCGCGAAAGCGGCGAAGAGGAAGGTGCGCGAACGCAGGCGCAGGCCAGCGAACAGCGTGGCCAGGCCGGCCAGCGCCCAGGCGATGGCGGTGCCTTCGGCGTACCAGCACAGCGGCGCGATCAGGTAGAGGAAGCCCAGGCCACAGGCCGCCAGCACCGGCTGCAGGCCGGGCTCGTGGCTGCGCAGGCGGTCCGCCGGGGTGATGCGCAGCTGCCAGTAGCTGAACAGGCCGGCCACGCCCAGCATCAGGGCGCCCAGGGGCGAGCCTTCCAGCACGCTGTCTTCGCCTAGCTCCAGGCCGCTGATGAAGGCCAGCGCCGCGCCGGCCTGCAGGGCCAGAGCGAAGGCGCGGGCCAGCGGGCGGCCCTGGCGCAGGCCGAGCCAGAAGATGCCAGCCCCTTCCACCGCCCAGGCGGCGGAGGTCCAGCGGGCGTCCAGCCCCAGCGGGATGGCCAGGGTGCCGAACACCACGCCCAGAGCCAGGCAGGTTTCCACCAGCAGCAGCGCGCGGCCGGCGGTGCGCCCGGCCACCAGGCGCGCCAGCACCATGTAGAACAGGCCGAGGGCCAGGGCGCTGAAGGCGGCACCGAATTCCAGGTGGCGGATCACCGCGTACTGCAGGCCGAAGCCCACCAGCGGCGGGCCGAACAGCACGGTGGCGTCGAGGTAGTCGCCCTGGCGGACCGACCAGTTCAACAGCGCGTCGCGCTCCGTCGGTGCGTTGGCCGCCTCCCGCAGGCGCCGACGGGCGAACAGCAGGCCGATGGCCACGTACATCAGGAAGAACAGCACCAGGAAGGGCTCGGTGCTGGCGAACAGCTCCGGCTTATAGCTGTTAATGCCCCAGGCCATGCCGATGCCGAAGGTGCCGACGAAGCCGATCAGGTTGAGCAGGCGCCAGGCCTTGAACCAGGCGATGGCAAAGATGCCGGCATTGAGCAGGGCGAAGTAGGAGAACAGCGCCACATGGTTGCCGCTACCGGTAGAGGTGAGGATCGGCGCGGCGAAACCGCCCAGCGCCGCAGCGGCGGCCAGGCCGAGGGCGTCCTGCAGTACCGCGAGCACGGCCGAGCACAGCGTGACCACCACCAGCAGCACCAGCGCGGCCTTCGGGTCCAGCAGCGGGTGCAGGCGCATGGCCGCGAACACCGTCAGGTACAGCACCGCGATCCCCGCACCCTGCAGCATCAAGGCATAGGACGGGTTGCGGCGACGCAACCACCAGCCGAGCCCCAGCAGGGCGATGGCGGCCGCCGCCACGCCGGCGTAGCGCACCTGGATCGGCACCACCATGCCTTCGGTGGCGTAGCGCAGCAGGAAGGCCAGGCCGAGGAACAGCAGCAGCACACCGACGCGCAGCACGGTATTGCCGCCGAACAGCCAGGCCTTGGCCGCGGCAAACCCACGCTCGAACAGCGAGGGCTCGTAGCGATAACCCGGCTCGCTGCGGGGCGCCGGAGCATGCCGGACGATGGGGCGTGGTGCAGGTTGTTCCGGTTGCTGAGGCGCCACTTCGGCGGCGGCAACGGGTTCGGGGAGGGGCTCGAGGGTCCAGTCCAGCGGCGCTTCGGGCGCGGCAGGCCCCTCGGCGGCGACCTGCGCAGCCACGGGCGGCTCCACGTCGGCCGGCAGTTCCCAGACCAGCTCGGTCTCTTCAGGCTGCGGCTCGGGCCGGGCGGTGACCTCGGGCTGAGGCGCGGCGGCGGGCGTTTCCACCGGCGGGGCGGGCGGCGCGTCGGCCACCGGGGCGCGGGTCGACTGCTCGGCGGTGCGTTTCTCCACCTCCAGCAGGCGCTGGAACAGGGCTTCGGTGCCCTTTTCGAAGCGGGTGGAGAATTCGCGGAGTTCCTTCTGCAGGCGGGCATTTTCCTGCCCCAGGCCCTGCAGGCGGATCGCCTGCCCCAGGCCGAGGCCCATCAGCCCTCCCAGCAAGGCGCCGGTGATCGATTCACCAGCCGCCGCCCCCATGGCCAAGCCGACCAGCATGAAAATCCATTGCATGCGCTGTCTTCCCGAGAGTGAGAAAGTCGCCGTGCCGGCATCGAGGCCGGGCCTTGCGGCGATGCGCCAGTATATTCGGCGCAAGGTGCCGCTCCCTACAGACGAATGCCGGTTGCCTCACAGACACAGCAATTTCACGGAAATTCGGGCCGTCACGCGCCGGTCGGCGGCGCGCTGTTCACAAATTGGCCAATCCCGCTATGATGCGCGCCCCTCCAAGCCCTGACCCTGCCCTGACATGAAGACCCTGCTGATCGTCGGCGCCGATCTCGATCGCACCGAAACCTGGATCCGCTACGAAAAAAGCATGTGCCACGCGTGCGTCTCCAGCTGCTGCACCATGCCGGTGGAAGCCCGCCTGAGCGACCTGATCCGCATGGAGCTGGTGGACGAATTCGAGCGCGGCGAGCCGTTGAAGAACATCGCCAAGCGGCTGATGAAGGACGGGGTGGTGGAGCGCTTCAACCAGAAGACCGGGCTCTTCACCCTGACGCGGATGAGCAACAACGACTGCTACTTCCTGAACCGCAAGACGCGCCTGTGCAGCATCTACGACAAGCGCCCGGAAACCTGTCGCAACCACCCGAAGATCGGCCCCCGCCCCGGCTACTGCGCCTTCAAGCCGATCGAGGCCTGATCGCCCTAGCCCGGACGGAACGCCTGCAGCCCGGGCTTCCGCCCAGGAACGCGCAGCGGCTGAAGGTCAGCCCTTGCCCAGCACCTTCTTCACCAGGCTCACGCCCATCAACACCACGGCGCCAGCGAGGATGCCGACCACGCCGTTGACCAGGGTCGGGACGGCCACGCCCATGGAGCCGGCAGCCTCGGCCAGGTGATGGATGGGTTCATGGGCGGCGGGGATACCGTGGGTGAGGATGCCGCCACCGACCAGGAACATCGCGGCGGTACCGATCACCGAGAGCGCCTTCATCATGTACGGCGCGGCCCGCAGGATGCCGCGACCGATGGCCTGGGCCGTCGCACTGGCCTTGCGCACCAGGTAGAAACCCAGGTCGTCGAGTTTGACGATGCCGGCCACCAGGCCATAGACGCCCACGGTCATGATCGCGGCGATGCCCACCAGCACCGCGACCTGCACGGCGAAGCTGGACTCGCTGACGGTGCCGAGGGTGATGGCGATGATTTCGGCCGAGAGGATGAAGTCGGTGCGGATCGCGCCCTTGATCTTCTCTTTCTCGAAAGTCACCAGGTCGACGTCGCTCTTGGCCAGGGCGTCGACGTGCTCGGCATGGGCCTTCTCGTCGTCCTCGGCGCTGTGCAGCCACTTGTGGGCAAGCTTCTCGAAGCCTTCGAAGCAGAGGTAGGCGCCGCCCACCATCAGCAGCGGGGTCACCAGCCAGGGGGCGACGGCGCTGATCAGCAACGCGGCCGGCACGAGGATGGCCTTGTTCACCGCCGAGCCCTTGGCCACGGCCCACACCACCGGCAACTCACGCTCGGCCTGCACGCCGGAAACCTGCTGGGCATTGAGGGCGAGGTCGTCTCCCAGCACGCCGGCGGTCTTCTTCGCGGCGACCTTGGTCATGAGGGATACGTCGTCGAGCACGCTGGCGATATCGTCGATCAGGGTGAGCAGGCTGGCTCCGGCCATGGGGGAATCCTTCGTCGGTTGGGGCGGTGGAACGCTGGGGCGGCATGATGCAACAGCGCCCTGCCCCATTCCATGCACGGGATGGAAAAAACCGACAAAAAAGACGCCCTCACCGTTCATGGGAAAGCGGCGCGATCGGACGAGGGGGTGAAACGAAACGGCCCGCGTCATCCGACGCGGGCCGCTGGGGGTCAGCCCCGAGTGCTGGGCGGGCCGCTCTTGAGCGGCACCTCATCGCCCTCACGGGCCACCTCCACCGGGGCGGGCGCCTTTGGCTTCGGCTTGATCAGGCTGAAGTCGATCAGCGACTTGGGCTGGTCCGGGTTGCCGATCAGCCGCGGGCGCTCCTTGAACGCGGCGTTCACCACGCTGCGACTGGGGTCGAAGGTGTCGAAGCGCAGGCCCGCCAGGTCCGCCCAGGTGTAGATCAGCGCACTGCTGCTCAGCGGACGCGACTCGACGCCGGCCACTTGCTGCGGGTGGTCACGCTTCCACTTCGGGCTGCTCCAGACCATGAAGGGGATGGTGTACATGGGCGAGGTGGGCGCCGCCTCGTTGCGGCCCAGCACCGTGGGGTGCTCGGGGTCGAACACCGCCTCACCGTGGTCGGACAGGTAGAGCAGGAAGCCGTTGGGGTCGGTGGCCTTGAAGCGCCCGATCAGGGTGGAGACCACGTGGTCGTTGAACAGCACGGCGTTGTCGTAGCTGTTGTAGGTGGGCAGCTGGTCGTCGGTGACGTTCGGCGGCACGCCCTGGCGGTCGGTGAAGCGCTCGAACGCTTCCGGGTAGCGGTACTGGTAGCTCATGTGGGTACCCAGCAGGTGCACCACGATGAACTTGCGCGGGGCGTCCTCGGCCAGGACCTTGGAGAACGGCTCGAAGACGTCGTCGTCGTACTGGCGGGCGTTCTGGTTGCGGTTGTTGTTCAGGTAGAACTGCTCGTCCGCCTGCTTGGAGAAGGTGGTGAGCATGGTGTTGCGCTTGGTCAGGGTCTGCTGGTTGGTGATCCAGTAGGTCTTGTAGCCGGCCTGCTTCATCACGTTGACGATGGAAGGCGTGGACAGGTAGGCGTCGGGGTGCTGCTCGTCGGCGAAGGTCAGCACCTGCTGCAGCGCCTCGATGGTGTAGGGGCGCGGGGTGACGACGTTGTCGAACACCTGCAGCTCGCTGCGCAGGCGGTCGAGGTTGGGCGTGGTGGCGCGAGGGTAGCCGTACAGGCTCATGCGCTGGCGGTTGGTGGACTCGCCGATGACCAGCACCAGGGTGGCCGGTGCGTTGCCGAGGCTGTCCTTCAGGCCCGGCAGGGTGGCGACGGCGCGGTTGCCTTCCAGCAGGTCCTGCATGTTCGACAACTGCTGGCGGTACTGCCGATAGCCCACGGCCAGCTGCCAGGGCACGGCCGGCTCCAGGCGCTTGTCGATGGCGTCCATGGCCTCGTCCATGTTGGCGTTCACCATCATCTGCCGGGTCACCGGGTAGCCCAGCAGGGCGATGCCCAGCACCAGGCTGGTCACCCAGGCGGTGCGCCGGGGCAGGTAGATGGGTCGCAAGCCGCGCCACAGCAGCCAGGCCACGCCGGCGTAGGCCAACAGCACCAGCGGGATCCACCAGGCGAGGTACTGCGTCAGGTACTCGCTGGCCTCGGCCGTGTTGGACTCGAACATGATGAAGATGACGCTCTGGGAGAACTCCTGGCCGTACACCAGGAAGTAGAAGAACGCCGGCAGGGAGGCGAGCCAGAGGAACACGCCGATGACCCCGGCGATCAGCCGGGTACGGGCGGGGAACAGCAGCACCGGGATCAGCCAAAGGCCGCTCAGCAGGAAGGCCTGGCGGAAGCCGGTGAAACCACTGGTGCCGGTGGCGAGGATCAGGGTCTGGGTCAGACCGGAGAACAGCCAGAAGTACAGGAACAACCGGCCGATACCGGCCCAGTCGACCTTTCCATGCTTCCCTGCAACCTGTGCTTGCGACATACACACTCCCCAGTTCGAGCTTCGGGTACCGACAGGGTCGGCGCTATCCGAAAGGACTGTGCCCAAGGCGCTGTGAAAACTTCGTCAAAGTGAAGTCCTACAGGGGGCACGAATCCGAATAACATCAAGCTGCCATATAACTGACATGGTTAACGGACGCCATGGCGAAAATGCCGACTTGACCAACGGCATCGCAAAAGAGGTCGAAGCCGGCTATAACGCTCCAGGCGACCTCCCGCCCTTCGCTGCACGTCCTTTCGTCGCCTTCCCTGACTGCACCAATTTGGGTCATCCCAGCGAAACCCTTGTCGCACTAGGATTTAAGCAGGACTTAAGTTCTTCGAATTGACTCGATATCAATAAATTCTCTTCGAACATCTTTGATATTCGAAATCACCCGTCTATATCTAAGCGCTCATCGCCCTGGCCCGGGCCACCCACCGGGCCAGCGCGGTGTCTCGCTCCGCTCTCACCCCCACAAGGCCACCGGAGCAACACGGAGTCACCCTCCGTTTCCCAACAAAAAAGGAGAACCACGCCATGCAAAGGAAACTGTTCCAGCACTCGTTGATCGTGGCTGCCCTGGCCACCCCCGCGATGGGATTCGCGGCGGAACTGATCGACGTATCCACCCTCCCCACCCCGCGCTCCGGCCTGGCCGGTGGCGACATCCGCGCCGCCCTCGGCGTGGCGGACGATGACCTGGTCAAGGAATCGAGCACCCGCCTGCCCAGCGGCACGCAGGTCACCCGCTACCAGCAGTACTACAAGGGCGTCCGCGTCTGGGGCGAGGCCATCACTGAGGCCGCCACCGGCAGCCAGCCCCGGCGCGCCGGGCGACTGGTGGCCGGCATCGAGCAGGACCTGGTGCGCGACGCCACCCCGACCCTCAGCGCCGAGCAGGCCCTGCAGCAGGCCCGCAGCCTGGTGAACACCAGCCAGCCGGTGAGCAATGAGCAGAGCGAACTGGTGGTGCGCCTGAACGAGCAGAAGCAGGCCCAGCTAGCCTATGTGGTCTCGTTCTTCGTCGGCGGGCCGGAGCCGTCGCGGCCCCACGTGATGATCGAGGCCAACACCGGCGAGGTGCTGCGCCGCTGGGAGGGCCTGGCCCACGCCGAAGCCACCGGCCCGGGTGGCAACACCAAGACCGGCCGCTACCTGTACGGCACCCAGTACGGCCCGCTGATCGTCAATGACCGCTGCGAGATGAACAGCGGCGACGTGATCACCGTGAACCTCGGCAACAGCACCAGCAACACCAGCACCAAGCCCTTCCGCTTCGCCTGCCCGTACAACGAGTACAAGCTGACCAACGGCGCCTACTCGCCCCTCAACGACGCCCACTACTTCGGCAACGTGGTGTTCCAGATGTACGGCAACTGGTTCGGCGGCCTGCGCCCGCTGAACGAGAAGAAGCTGTACATGAAGGTCCACTACGGCAACGGCTACGAGAACGCGTTCTGGGACGGCCAGGCGATGACCTTCGGCGACGGCAAGAGCCGCTTCTACCCGCTGGTGTCCCTCGACGTGTCGGCCCACGAGGTCAGCCACGGCTTCACCGAGCTGAACTCCGGCCTGGTCTACGAGGGGCAGTCGGGCGGCATGAACGAGGCCTTCTCGGACATGGCCGGCGAGGCCGCCGAGTACTACATGAAAGGCCAGAACGACTGGAAGGTGGGCGCCGAGATCTTCAAGGGCACCGGCTCACTGCGCTACATGGACCAGCCGAGCCGTGACGGCAGTTCCATCGACAACGCCAGCGACTACTACGACGGCATCGACGTGCACCACGCCAGCGGGGTGTACAACCGGGCCTTCTACCTGCTGGCCCAGTCCACCGGCTGGAACACCCGCAAGGCCTTCGAAGTGTTCGTCGACGCCAACCGCTTCTACTGGACCGAGACCAGCACCTACGACCAGGGGGCCTGCGGCGTGATCCGCTCGGCACAGAACCGCAGCCGGTCGACGGCGGACGTGATCGCCGCGTTCAAGGCCGTGGGCGTGAGTTGCAAGACAACGCTGTAATCCAGGCCTGACGCATGACCCCGGCAGGTTGACCTGCCGGGGTCATGCGTCTTCTCAGGCTGAACAAGTACCACCCGCCTAGGCAGATGGCTGCGCACAGCCCGCCCCGGCGAGGGCGAGCCGCTTGCGATCCCGGCGCTTCTTGTTCAGCAGGCTGAGGCGCCGCAGCAGATGACGCACCCGCCAGCTCAGCGGCTTGTCGATGGCTGCCAGCAGTTGCGGCACCTCCTCGACGAAGTCGATGTCGTCGGTCTCATCGTGGATGTCCACGAAGCAATCCCGCTCGATGGCCTTCATGTCCTCCAGGGGCAACCCAGCCATCAGCCGGTAGAAGGTCCAGAAGCTCTGATTGCCGGTACGCCGGTGGAAGTCCACGGTCGCCTCCAGGGCCTTGCGCGCCCGGGGTCGGTCCGCCGAGGCGATGCGCAGCGCGAACAGTTCGCCGTAGTTCTTGAAGGTGTAGGCACTGCGGCCGTCGCGCCCGAAGAAGCGGGTACCCGCGTCGGCGAAGATCGCCTCGAAGGCCGCCTCGGAGTAATACACATCGCTGTAGAGCACCAGCAGGTCGCCGCGCTGCCACAGCGGGCGGATCGACAACAGGCTGTGGGCCTTGGTGTCGCGCCGCACCGGGCACCAGGCCCGTACCGGCAGGCGGGCGAGGGTCTCGTCCGCGGTCAGCAGCCAGGGGCGCTGCACGCCACGGGCCTCCAGCATCCTCAGGGTGCGACCCAGGAGGGTTTCGCCACGCACCTCGATCAACTGCTTGGGCGCGGACTCCCGGGTCCAGCGCTCACGCTTTACGCCGCTCTCCGCGGCGAGAATCACTACCGTCAGGCCAGTCACTGGCTTGCATCTCCATGGCAAGGCACCGATCACTGGCCCCTCACCCTTACTGCTCAACCCATTGCGCACATGCCGCCACCCCAGTGATGGCGAGTGGCCATTTTACCGGCGCCGGCCGTTTGGCGAAGGGCCTGCGTCACACAAAGGAACGGCCAGGGAGCGGGGAAAATCTTCGAAATCCCAGGCACGACCTGGCCACTTGCCATTCAAGTTCTGTCAGAGTATTCCGAAACAAAATGTAGGCCGGCGCAACGACGGCCGGACTCCCCTCTCGGATGGAACTGACCTCATGCCGTCGCTGCGTTCTGTCAGCCTGCAGACCAAGATTCTGCTGGCCATCACCCTGGTCAACCTGATCAGCATCGCCACCTTCATCAGCTACGCGCAGTACGTGAAGTCACTGGACATCCGCGAGCAGATGGACAACCGCCTGCGCGCCGCCGGCCATGCCGTGCCGCGCCTGCTGGGCAACGACTATCTGGAACGCACGCGCACCGCCGACGGCCTGCGCGAGGGCGAGTACCTGCAGCAGGTGCGCAACCTGGGCGAGTACGCCGGCGAGGTGGGCCTGAAGTTCGCCTACACCCTGATGGTCGACGGCAGCGGCCGGGTCTTCTACCTCTCCGACGGCGCCAGCGGCGACGAGATCGCCAGCGACAGCTACGCCAAGCACCTGGAGGAGTACAAGGACGCCAGCCCGGCGGTGATCCAGGCGGCCCGCAGCGGCCAGGCGCAGTTCGACGAATACACCGACAGCTACGGGACCTTCCGCTCCATCTTCCTGCCGATGCGCACTGCCAGCGGCCAGCCCTATGTCGTCGGCGTGGACGTGACCCTGACCAGCCTCGACCAGGCCATCACCGACAGCCTGCACAGCCTGCTGCTGATCGGCAGCGTGACCCTGGGCATCGGCCTGCTGCTGTCCTGGCTGGTGACCCGCATGCTGGTGCACGCCATTCGCGGCCTGACCGGCCAGCTCAACCAGATCGCTCAGAACCGCGACCTCTCCCGCCCGCTGGCCGTCACCAGCGAGGACGAGCTGGGGCAGATGGGCACGCGCCTCTCCGGCCTGCTGCAGGACCTGCGCCAGACCCTTGCCGGCGCCCTCGGCATGGCCGACAGCAACCAGCAGCTGGCGGAAACCTTCCTCCGCCGCGCCGACGACATCACCCAGCAGATCCAGCAGGCCGCCCACCAGCTGGCGGACGTGGATCATCACGGCCAGTCCATCCAGCAGGCCGCCGGGCAATCCTCCAACCTGGCCGGCGCGGTGCGCAGCAACCTCGAGCGCACCAGCAGCGAGCTGAGCCGGGCCCACCAGGAGCTGCAGCAGCTGATCGCCGACGTGCACGGCAGCACCTCGTCCAACATCGAACTGGCCACCGACCTCGACGGCCTCAGCCGCGAGGCGGAGCAGATCGGCCAGGTGCTGCAGATGATTGCTGGCATCTCCGAACAGACCAACCTGCTGGCCCTCAACGCCGCCATCGAAGCCGCCCGCGCCGGGGACGCCGGCCGGGGTTTCGCCGTGGTGGCCGACGAGGTGCGCAAGCTGGCGGGCCAGACCAAGAGCGTGTTGAGCGACGCCCACCGGGTGATCGACCAGGTGACTGGCGCCATCCGCCAGATCGCCCAGCGCATGGGCAGCACCGCCGAGCGTTCCCGCGCCCTGGCCGGCAATGCCGACGAGGCGCTGGACGCCCTCGACACCCTGGTGCGCCAGATGGGCGAGGTGAACGCCAACGTCGAGCAGGCCCTGGCCAGCAGCGAGCACATCCAGCACGCGGTGGCCGACATGTCCGGCCGCCTGGGGGACATGCGCAGCGCCTTCGAGCACACCCGCCAGGACGTGGACGCCATCAACCATTCCGCCGCCGAACTGGGCGATACGGCCCGCGCCCTGAAGAGCGGGCTGGGCGTGTTCCGCACCTGACACAGGGAAGCTGACCGCTCGCACAACTTTGGTGCAACGCATATACTCCGCGCCCCGCAGGAGAGAGGGGCGCCATGCGCTCCCGCCGAAGGCGCAAACTCCCATAATCGCTCAGGCAGCAGTCACTGCGGATTTCCATGATCGCCAACTGGAGAGCGGCCGCCGGCGAGCGGCCCACCGAAGGGGCAAACGGCACGCGCCGTAGAAACTCTCAGGTACACAGGACAGGGGGAGGGGCAGCACAACGCAGGAGTTCTGTGTGCTTACCTCTGTCTACCTGATCGCCATCTGTGCAGAAGCCATGTCCGGCGCCCTCGCTGCCGGTCGTCGCAACATGGACCTGTTCGGCGTCAGCCTCATCGCCTTCCTCACCGCCCTGGGCGGCGGCACCGTCCGCGACATCCTCCTCGGCCACTACCCGGTGAGCTGGACCCAGCACCCCGAGTACATCTTCCTCACCATCGGCGCCGGCCTCACGGCGATGCTGCTGTCACGCTTCATGCACCACCTGCGGCAGCTGTTCCTGGTGCTCGATGCCATGGGTTTGATCGCTTTTACGGTGATCGGCTGCAACGTCGCCCTGGGCCTGGACTACGCGCTGCCGGTGGTGGCGATGGCCGGGATCATCACCGGCATCTTCGGCGGCATCCTCCGCGACATCCTCTGCAACCGCACCCCGCAGGTGCTGCGCCAGGAGCTCTACGCCAGCGTCTCCCTGCTGGTCGCCCTGCTCTACCTGGGCCTGCGCCAGCAGGGCGTGAACGAGGACATCAACCTGCTCGCCTCCTTCAGCGTCGGCCTGCTGCTACGCCTTTCGGCGATCCGCTTCGGCTGGTCGCTGCCGATGTTTTCCTATGCGCCGGGGCGGTGGGAGCACTGAAAAATCCAGCGGCTGCAGCCCCAACATCAGCATTGATTGCTATCCCCACTCCCGCCCGGGGAAGCACCCCACAGCGGGGACCGGCTCATTCCGGGGATCAAGCTACGCGGCTACTGGCTACTGGCTGCAATGGGCCGGGTTCGAGGTCAACGAACGGGTACGCATCCGGGTAATGCAGGGCTGTTTGGTGATCACGGCGGAGTGAAACAAATAGCCCCGGCAGTGCCGGGGCTGTTTTTATTCAAGCGGGACAGAAATCCAAGTTAGTTACTCAGAATTAAAGTCTATTTTTATCTTCATACTGCTCAGGCAGATCTCGACAACACATCCTTTCCATGGCTTACCTTCAGCATAGAACCCATTTAACTCGAATAAACTTCCAAGCCGAACAAAAAGATCCAGAGAATCACTATCTACCTTCGCACTACTCGGCGAAAACTACTGCTTGGTTCCAGAGGACTCACCATAATCCCCCTCTGGAGAAAATTCGCTCTCTACCAGCTCTACTTCGGCATCAGCAGGAGAGATCGCAACCAAAACCTCACCAATCCTTGATAAATCTCACCACCCACATCCCATCCAGAGAACTAACAAATATTTACCTTAATAGACATCCCAAACCTATCGGTTTTGTCAAAGCAAACCACTCAGAGATCCTTCCATTGAACCTCATAAGCCAAGACCAACAAAATTAATCTGCCCCGTTATTTTCAGCTGAATTCTATCTTGCATTCTGAGAGCAAAAATGAGCGCCCATCCGAAATAACAAACTTATCACCCTCTATTCGAGCAAGGAGTAATCCAAGCCCCTTGCCGCCCTCCTCCATGTCCTTTCGCCAACCAGCAAGATCGCCGTGATATATGGCAGCATGAAAAAGGGGGCCACCTGGAGGAGTAATATCGCACCCAGCCTCATTGATACCACCACAAGTTGCATTTGGCGGCTCAGTAAAACAGGTTATGTTCTTAAACTGCTTTTTTAATTTATTCCTCCCATCATCAGAGAAATAAATAGCCTCTCGAGTAGCTACACCATCAGTTCCTGGAACAGTTCTGGCATCTGCTCTTTCCAGCTTTCCACCAAGTATCCGCTCTAATTCTTCAAATTGATCACTCATTACGCAACCTCAATTTTTCACTGGAGTAATCACAAAATTAAAATTTGCAACACCCGCCTCTGTAAACGCTTTCGAATACTGACTAGCCAGTTCTGGATTATTCGCATGGCAATTCAAGCTTCACGTAGCCTCTGCTATTGTCGAGGTCAACTAACGGATACGCACATAGGTAATACAGGGCTGTTTGTGATTACGGCGGAGAGAGAAAAACCCCAACTCACGAGCTGGGTTTTTCACTGGCGGGTTCGTCCTGAATCAGGAAGAATCCTTCGGGAAACAAATTTTTAAGCTCGGCACGTCGGCGAGAAAATAGCGGGAAATCATTACGGACTTCTCGAATGTTCTCAGTGACCTTTACCAAGTATCCGTCGCCCATCTTTCCAATAGGGAAACCGGCACTGGCAATCCGGTCTGCATCGACCTTCTCGGCAAATTCATTCCCGTAGAACATCGCCCAACCAATATTTGGCACATTCGGCTTCAGTGCCGCATTGAACGAACCAATCTGGAAGCTTCCATTCACCTGGTGAGGCAATAGCTCCGACTCCGTGAAGTAGTGCAGCATGCCGAGTTGGGGAGGGAATATTTCACACCAGACTTTAAAGAGCTGATACCAATCAATTTTCTCGCTAAATACAGAATTCAGATATATATCTGCCGGTATAATTTGATTTCGAATATTTCGAAACATATGACTGATGCGACCAGAGGACTTAACGGATTTCTTCCTTTTCCAAGAAAAATCAAGAAAAAAATCCGAAAGACTTCCATTAGCGCCTATAGAGGCCTTCTCCGCCCAGAGCCTTTCCGCTTGCTCCTTACCTTCAAAAACCTCAGTTATTTTGTCCGCATTGTGCGAAACAAACTCTGGCGTAAGCAGACCGTCATTCAAGTATAAAGACTCAAGTAGCTGGCTACCAACGTCCCAGCCAACCGTTTCGATTTTGCTTCTAACTGAAATCTGAATATATGGCTTCATGGCATTAGAATTTCATCAACTCACCAGTAGCAGGATTGCATCTATAAACATCACCACCGGTCATTCGCCCCTGCTTGATAAGTTCACCAGAAACATTGATTGTTCTAGGACTTACAACAAGATTTAAGGGTTGGCCTGTTTCGCTAGCATGTTGAATCTGCGCTCGCAACTGGTTCGACATTGAAAGATTTTTGACATTCTTAGCTTCCAAAATCCCACCAAGAGATTTCCCCCACATATCCGGAATCGTTGTTACCTGAACGCCGTTGACCGAAACCGTCACAGGCGTAGTGTTCTTCACTCCGCCCACATGGTCAAACGCTTCCACCACTTGCTTCTCAAACTCGACGCCGCTCTTATGCGGCTAATGGCTGCAATGAGCCGGGTTTGGTCTGTCCCGCGCTGAGTGGACACTGACTTTAGGTGGATAATGTCCACCGCAAGGAGTGTTCATGACCCAGACCAGACGACGTTTTCCCGAATCCTTCAAACGCGAGGCGGTAGACCAGGTACTTGCAGGCACGCCGCTTCGTCATGTAGCCGAGACGCTGGGCATCGCTGAAAGCCTGTTGGGCAAATGGAAGCGCCAGTACGAGCAGCAAGGTGACGACGCCTTTCCGGGCAACGGCAAGCAGCGAGGCGAGAGCGCGGAACTGCGTCGTCTACGCCAGCAACTGGCTCAGGTCACCATGGAGCGCGATGTTTTAAAAAAGCGCTCGCCATCTTCTCGCAGCCCACGAAGTGAAGTTCCGCGCCGTCGAGGCGTTGGCCGGTCGCTATCCCGTAGCGCCAATGTGTCGGCTGCTGCGGGTATCCCGCAGCGGCTTCTATGCATGGCAGCAGCGGCCACCTTCGGCGAGAGAGATGGCGAATCGGCGTCTGAGCAAGGAGATCCGCACCATCCACCATGAGGTGAATGGGATCTATGGCCATCGCCGAATCAAGGCCGAGTTGGCGGCCATGGGGCATGCGTGTGGTCGACACCGAGTCGCTCGACTGATGCGCGAAGCCGGCCTGCGTGTTCGTTCGCGCAAGCGTTGGCGGCTGGTTTCCAGCAGTCGTCATGCTCTGCCGATTGCCCCGAACCATCTGGATCGCCAGTTCGCCTCGGATCGCGCCAATCGGCACTGGGTCTCGGACATGACCTACGTGCGGACGGCCCAAGGCTGGCTGTATCTGGCCGTCGTGCTCGATCTCTATTCACGCGCTGTCGTCGGTTGGGCGATGCACCACCGCATGCAGCAGGCTTTGGTACATGCCGCGCTGGAGATGGCCGTTGCACGTCGACAGCCGAAAAAAGAAGTGCTGCTGCACTCGGATCGTGGCAGCCAATACTGCGCGTACGACTACCAGGCCTTGCTTCGGCGACATCGAATCGTGCCCAGCCATTCACGTCCGGGGAACTGCTGGGACAACGCCGCGATGGAGAGCTTCTTCCGTTCGCTGAAGGCTGAGCGGGTGTACCTGACTCGCTACGCCAGTTACCAGGAGGCGAAAACCGACCTGTTCGACTACATCCGCTTTTACAATCACCGCCGTCGCCACTCGACGTTGGGCTATCTCAGTCCGATGGAGTTTGAGCGGCGAAATGCGAGCAGTAGCTCTTAACTACCTGTCCACCAGTCCCGGGACAGACCACAGTTCCTTTTGCACCATCTAATCGAGAGCGACCTCAACAGCATAAGGTATCTGATAGGGGTCTATGTCTCTTCCCATAAAAAAGTAGCAAAACCTACCCACAGAGATTGACTTATTTACAAACGCACCATCCGTAGAGCGATAAGTGGCCACCTCGGACGCCCCGTCCATAGCACATAGTTCCTCGTAACTCCCACGACTCCCTAGCAAGAGCTCTTCCGGAGGGAGCCAACTAGTACCATCAAAGGCTTCTAGCTCCTGCAATACACAATGCCTGATTGCCTCAACGGAAGCAGCCCAATAGGCCGACGTTACAAAAGGCGCCTCAGGAAGTCCCTCCTCAAAACTTTCATTATAGGGTTGAGTCATGAAAAAAATACCTTCACCACCACAGTACAAGCCATCACCCACCTCATAGCATTGCGCGGCTACTCTCTTAAGCGGCGACCAAGCTCTAATTAAAAAAACACTATTCCAATTCATTAACTTCACCTACTGAGGCCACCTGAAGATCTTTACGTCAACCTTGCCTTTGTCTAATGATTCCAGAATTCTGTTCTTCATAGCCCCCTCTGGCATTTGGACAACTGCAGCCCTCGCTTCAGCAGTCCAATTCTTCAACTTCGACTCGGGAATAGATTATGGGTAATAGCCACTTGGACCACGACACTTAGAGCCCCAAAGAACGACTCTGCCACTCTTGGGGTCGAAGGTAAAAAGTCCACGCCTAGAGCTGTAACCTTTTCAGGAGCCTTTACAGGTACGTGACCACTATCTAGAGCATTTTTCCAGCCATGAGCTTCACCAAGAGCGCCATTAATATGGCGTATATTCCCCCCGGATATCTGCTGAACACTACTCGCGCTACCGACACTTGCAGAAGCGTTTCATTACCTTTCACCAAGGCATTGAGGTCTTCGATCAGCGCCTCGTTAGCTCCGGCCGCCAGTGCACCACTTGTAAAGTCACCGCCTGTTGCCTCACTGAGCAAACCTCCCACAAGGGCGTGGATGGCGACTTTTCCCGGACTCCCATCAGCCAGGGCATCCTTCGTGTGGTCTCCCACTGCATTGAAGGCGGCCGCTGCAATCGTGTTGAACAATGCCGTTTGCAAGGCATCCTTGAAGTCCACGTCCCGGCCAAGGGCTTTGTTCAAAACGGCAGAGGTTCCGTCTTGCAGCATCTGGTTGCCGGCAAAGCACCCAATACCCTCAAGGCTGCTGAGGTCGACCGTAACCTTGCCGGTGACCGGGTTGGTTTTAGTCTTCAGCACACCGTCATAGAAGTTCTCAGTCAGGCCCGCTGTTACGCCTGCAACCGCTGCGTTTTTCAGACTGTCGCCGCTGAAGGTCTCCTTGAGAACAGCCCCGAGGTTGCCTTTGTTGTTGACCGTGCTGATCGTTCCCGCTGTAGCCAGACTGGTAGCCGCGCTACCGCCTACGGAGCCCAATGCTTCAATTGCCATGGGGCCAACAACGGCTGCGATAAAAACAGCGATCGCCAACTGCGCCCCTGCACCCAACCCAGAGTGGCTGTACTTGAAGGAGTCATGGATTTCTTTCACCCGGCGCCAGTCGACATCGCCGCGCTGCTCGACCTGCTTCAGCCAGGCCAGTTGCGGATCAGCAGCCACCATGGCGTCAATGGTCTGGCTGATGATCTTCTGATCAATATGCTTCAAGTTAAAAACAGGAAGAAAATCACGTTTTTACTATAGATCAGGCGTATTCCCGGGATGCTCTGGCTTTCCTCTTGTGACTCTTCGCCCTAACGCTGCTTCCATTTCAGCAGAAAAATTCGAACTACCCAGTTCGCACTATGAAATGCGGGCTCGATGTAAAACACTGACTTTTTTCATTTAACTCCACAACCCTAGACCAATAAACTTGATCTACCCCCTATTTTTTGATTAGGAAAAGAAGCGTTTAATTTTATTCAGTAATCCCGGGGGTGGCGGTGGCTCCCAGTTCGAACGCAAAAAGTCGTATTCCACGTCGTAGGCATCCAGCGACTCGATGGGCATCAACGCCATAGGCACCAAGGGGTTTTGAATTTGAACTTCAATGCCTCGGTACCAGCACAGCTTGGCGTGTACCACGGCAAAGCCTGCCAAGAACTGACCCTCCAGTTCGTTGACCGATTTGATCTTGGCTTGGTTTTCGATCAAGGCTTGCAAGCCTTCCTTGTCTTGCTTGAGCAGTAACGAGAAAAAATCTTGCCCAGCTTGAGCAAGTGTTTTGTCATGTTTTCGGCCTTTTTTGGCCACTATGGCAATGGTTTGGCGCAGGGCTTCGTCGTCACGGCGAAGCACCAGTTGGAATTGATGCCAATAGAAATGCGGCGTCTTGACGTCATCTTTTTC
>NZ_FOJP01000029.1 GCF_900111835.1 Metapseudomonas otitidis | reverse complement strand
CTGAAATACAAAACGCCCGATGCGGTGCATCGGGCGTTTTGAGGTCTGGCGCTTGGCCTGAAAGGTGTAAACCTATTTCAGGACTAGACATGCCGTTTCGCTCAGAGCGCCTTCTGCAGGTTCTGGCGCAGGGCGACGAGCTCCTCCTTCAATGTGCCGAGGTCGCCCAGGGTCATCTCGCTGGCAGCGAGGATGCAGCCGGGGATGCGCTGGGCCTCACGGTGCAGGGCGCGGCCCTTGTCGGTCAGGCGCAGTTCGACCACGCGCTCGTCGGCGCTGCTGCGGGTGCGGGTGATCAGGCCTTCGGCCTCAAGGCGCTTGAGCAGCGGGGTGAGGGAGCCGGGGTCGGTGAGCAGGCGGGCGCTGATTTCGCCGACGGTGATGCCATCGCCCTCCCAGAGCACCAGCATGGCCAGGTACTGCGGGTAGGTGAGGCCCAGCTCCTGCAGCAGGGGCTTGTAGACCTTGGTCATCAGCAGCGAGGTGGAATACAGGGCGAAACACAGCTGGTTATCCAGCTTGAGGGCTTCGCAGGGCTCGATGGGTTCGCTCATGGCCACCTCCGGTTTGGGCAAGGGCGCAATTTAGCGCACAAGCCTTTCGCGGGCAAAACAGCGTGCGGGCGGTTTTCAGTCCGGCGGGAAGCAGCCACACTTGGCGCTTTCCCACGTTCGCCAAGGAGTGCGAGATGACCTACCCGCAGAACAATCCCTACCAGGCACCCCAGGCTCCGCTCACCCAGGAAACCGTCGGCGGGCTGCCGCTGGCGCCCCGTGGCACCCGCCTGGGCGCTGCTGTTATCGACTTCGTTGTTCTCGCTCTCGCGTGCCTGCCCATCATCTTCATGCTTCATATCTACAACAGCATTACGACAGGCATACCGCCCGGCTTTGGTCGAAGGGTACTGGGCGCCGTGCTGGGGATCGCTGCCTTCCTCGCGGTCAACGGGGTGTTCCTCAGTCGCTACGGCCAGACCGTGGGCAAGCGCCTGCTGAAGATCGCCATCGTCGACCAGGACGGCCACAAGCCGGAGTGGATCCCGATGTACCTCAAGCGCTACCTGCTCTGGGGCCTGGTGGCCTACATCCCGCTGCTGGGTGGGTTGGTGCTGCTGGTGAACTACCTGTTCATCTTCCGCGGCGACCGCCGCTGCCTGCATGACCTGACCGCCGGCACCCGCGTGGTCCAGTTGCCGGCCTGAGTCAGCCGCGACCGAGGCCGCCCCGCAGGGCCAGGTCCCAGGGCGGTTCCGGACCGAAACGGTCCTTGAGGAACTCCAGCAACAGCCGGCTCCGCGAGCTGGCTTCCCCTTCCAGACGTAACGCGTAGATGCCGCTGGGCTCCGGCGGCGGCAGGCCGTCGTCGCAGAACAGCGGCACCAGTTCGCCGCGCACCAGGTAGTCGCTGATCAGCCAGGTGGGCAGGTGGGCCACGCCGAGCCCGGCCACGGCGGCGAACAGCAGGGTCTCGGCATTGTTGGCGGTCATCCGCATGCGCTTGGGACGGACGATCTGCAGCCGGCCGTCCAGCTCGAAGCGCCAGGCGTAGGGCGGTGCCAGGGCGTCCCAGTCGAGGCCTTCGTGTTCTTCCAGTTCACGAACGCTGCGGGGCACGCCGCGCCGCTTCAGGTACTCCGGGCTGGCGCAGAGGATGCGCACCATGGGCGCCAGCGGGGTGGCCACCAGGCGGGTGTCGGCCAGCGGGCCGATGCGCAATATCAGGTCGACCTCACCCAGGTGGGTGCCGTGCATGTCGACGAAGCTGTCGATCAGGCGCAGCTGCACGTCCAGTCCGGGGTAGGTGACCAGGAACTCGGCGATGGCCGGGGCCAGGTGGCGGCGGCCGAACGGGGCGGGGGCGTCGATGCGGATCAGGCCTTCCGGGGCGCTGCTCAGGGACACGGCCTCGGCCCGGGCCAGGCGCAGCTCGGCGAGGATGCGCTTTGCCCGTTCGGCAAAGGCCAGGCCGGCGGGCGTGGCGCGCACCGCGTGGGTGCTGCGGATGAACAGGGTGCTGCCCAGGGCCTTCTCCAGCCCGTCGATGCGGCGGGCCACGGCCGAGGGCGTCAGGGGGTGGCGGCGCGAGGCGGCGGAGAAGCTGCCGGCGTCGAGTACATCGAGGAACAGCGCCAGCTGTTCGGTGAGGGCGTCGGGGTACATGGGGTTGCCTGTGCGAATTGCGCAAAGCCATTGTGCGCCGCTGTGCGTTTCCCCACCAGCCAGGGCTGCGTAGCATGCGCGCCAATTCGGATGGGAGGCTCCATGGATCTGTTGTCGATTGCGATGTATGTGGCGCTGGGGGCCTGCCTGGGTACGGTGGGCGGTGTGTTCGGCATCGGCGGTGGGCTGATCGCCATCCCCGCGCTGGGGGTGCTGTTCGGCCTGGACCAGCAACTGGCCCAGGGTACGGCGCTGGTGATGGTGGTGCCCAACGTGCTGCTGGCGCTGTGGCGCTACCACCAGCGCAACCGCATCGACCCGCGCCACGCACTGCTGCTGGCGGCCTCCAGCGTCGGTTTCGCCTGGCTGGCCTCGCTGGTGGCGGTGCAGCTGGACGCCCACAGCATGCGCCTGGCGTTCGTGGTGTTCCTGCTGGCCCTGACGGCCTACAACTTCGCCCGCATGTTCATGGCCAAGGCCACGCCCAGCGCCGAGCTGCGCCACCCCTGGCCGTGGCTCGGCGTGCTGGGCGGCGTGGCGGGTGCCATGGGCGGGATGTTCGGCGTGGGCGGCGCGGTGATCGCCACGCCGGTGCTGACCAGCGTGTTCGGCACCACCCAGGTGGTGGCCCAGGGCCTGTCGCTGACCCTGGCGGCGCCGAGCACCGCCGTGACCCTGCTCACCTACGGCCTCAATCACCACGTCGACTGGGCCATGGGCGTGCCCCTGGCTCTGGGCGGCCTGCTCAGCATCAGCTGGGGCGTGCGCCTGGCCCATGCCCTGCCCGAGCGGGTGCTGCGCACGGCGTTCTGCGTGTTCCTGCTGGTGTGTGCCGTGTTGCTGGTGATCAAGTGATCGGGCCTACAGGGCGTCTCTAAAAACGTAGGCGAGGCAGTCAGCGCAAGGCAAAAACAGGCGAAAAAGCGCAGTTTACGCGCGGTAAATGAGCATTTTGATCGGACTCGCGCACGAGCCTGTTTTTAACGCAGCGATGACAACGCAGGCAGTTTTTAGAGGTGCCCTACAGGCGGAACCCCTCGATGATGTGTTCGGCCAGCGTATCGGTCACCGGCGAGGTGCTGCGGGGGTTGCGCATCAGCACGATGCTGCAGCTGGGCAGCAGGGGCAGGCCTTCCGCTTCGCCGAGGATGCGCATGTCGGCGGTGATCAGGCTCTGCAGCTGGGCCGTGACCGCCAGGCCGGCGCTGACCACGGCCATGATCGCCGACAGGCTGGGGCTGGTGTACGCCACGCGGTAGGCCCGGCCCAGGGTGTCCAGGGCGTTGCAGGCCCAGGCCCGGCAGAAGCAGTCGGTGTTGAACATCGCCAGCGGCATCTGCGCCTGCTCGTGGGGGCTGTGGCCAACGGCCTCGGCCCAGACGAAGCGCTCCTGGCGCAACAGCTCGCCGATCTCGGTGCCCGGCGCGCGGGTGAGGATGGTCAGGTCCAGGTCCTGGCGCTGCATGAGCTGCGAGGACGAGTCGCAATGCACCTCCACCTGCACCAGCGGGTAGGCCTGGGCGAAACGCGAGAGGATGCCGGGCAGGAAGCGCATCACGTAGTCATCCGGCGTGCCGATGCGCACGGCACCGACCATGTGCGGCTCGCGCAGGGTGGTCATCACCTCGCCATGCAGCTTGAGGATGCGCCGGGCATAGCTGAGCAGGATCTGCCCTTCGGCCGTCAGCCGCACATTGCGCCCCTCCCGCTCGAACACCGTGCGCTCCAGCACGTCCTCCTCCAGCCGCTTCATCTGCATGCTCACCGCCGACTGGGTGCGGTTGACGGCTTCCGCCGCGCGGGTGAAGCCGCCGTGGTCGGCAATGGCGACGAAGGTACGCAGCAGTTCCGTGTCGATGGCGGGGTAGCTCATTCATCAATTCCCAAGATGCGATGCATAAGAAACATTCGTTGGATTGATGTTAGCTGCAGCCGGAAACTGGCGCCAACCCACAAGGAGGGCCTCGCGATGAAAAGTCCAACCCTGCAAGTCGCCGTTTCGCTGCCGCACTCACCGCGCCTGTCGATGACGGGGCGTACGCTGCTGGCTCGCCTCCAGCGCTGGGCCCAGCTGTACCAGCAGCGCCGCGACCTGGCCCGGGCCAGCGATGCGATGCTCAAGGACCTGGGGCTGTCCCGCGCCGATGTCATGCGCGAATCCGAACGGCCTTTCTGGGATGATCCCCTGGCCAAGTAACCCACCGACGCACACGACCACCGAACAAGGAAGCCCCATGCACGTAGAAGTCAGGATCGTCAACGCCTTCACCGATGGCACGGTGGGCGGCAACCCGGCCGGCGTGGTGCTGGACGCCGACGCGCTCAGCACCGCCCAGAAACAGGCCATCGCGGCCCGTGTCGGTCTGTCCGAGACGGCCTTCGTCTCCGCCTCCGAGGTGGCGCCGTTCAAGCTGGAGTTCTTCACCCCCAACCGCCAGGTGGCCCATTGCGGCCACGCCACGGTGGCCACTTTCTCGTTGCTGAGGGAGCTGGGGCGGGTCGCTCCCGGTGCTTCGGCGAAGGAGACCATCGACGGCCGGCGCTCGGTGTTCGTGGAGCGCGAGCAGGTCTTCATGGAGCAGGCCGCGCCGCGTTACCAACTGCTGGATAACGGCCAGCAGGCGCAGCTGCTGCAGGCCCTGGGCCTCGTGCCGGCACAGCTGGTCGATGGCCTCCCGATGGAGCGGGTGAGCACCGGGCTGGGCTTCGTGATCGTGCCGCTGCGCAGCGAAGTCGACGTGGCCGGTATCCGCATCGACACGCCAGCCCTGGAGCTGCTCAGCGAAGCGCTGGACCTGGTGGGCGTGTACGCCTTCTCGCAGCAGACCCGCCAGCCGGACCGGCACGCCGGGGCGCGGATGTTCGCGCCGCGCTACGGCATTGCCGAGGAGTCGGCTACCGGCATGGCGGCCGGGCCGCTGGCCTGCTACCTGCACGACCGCGCCGGGCTGAAGCAGTCGGTGCTGCGCATCGAGCAGGGCCACCTGATGCAGCCGCCGTCGCCGAGCCTGATCACCGTTGAGTTCGACCGGGAGCGCGACGCCATCCTGCGGCTGATGGCTGGTGGCGCTGCCCAGGTCATGCAGACCCTGACCCTGGACCTGTGAGGACCCGCCCGTGACGCATCACCTGGCACAACTGAACATCGCCCGCATGAAAGCCCCGCTGGATTCGCCGGTGATGGCGGATTTCGTCGCCAACCTGGCCCGCATCAACGGCCTCGCGGAAGCTTCCCCCGGCTACCTCTGGCGGCTGCAGGACGAGTCGGGCGATGCCACCGCGCTGCGTCCGTTCGGCGATGACGTGGTGGTGAACCTCTCGCTCTGGCGGGATCTGGATTCGTTGAAGACCTTCACCTACCAGGGCGTCCACACCGAGATGCTCAAGCGCCGGGGTGAATGGTTCGACCGCCTCGGCGAGGCCCACCAGGTGCTCTGGTGGGTGCCGGCGGGTCACCGGCCGGACGTGCACGAAGCCGCCCGGCGCCTGGCCCGGCTGCAGGAGGAGGGCGCAGGGCCGGAGGCCTTCACCTTCCGTCACGCCTACCCTGCGCCGGCTGCCGCGAGCCCCGTGGCATGAGTGGAGCGACGCTGGCGCTGAGCGCGAGCGAGGCACGGCGCCTGGTGCTCGCGGCCCAGGGGTTCACCCGGGCGCCCCGTGGCGCGGTGCGGCCCCCGCACCTGGCGTCGCTGGCCGAGCGGCTGGGCGTGGTGCAGATCGATTCGGTGAACGCCCTGGTGCGTTCCCATTACCTGCCGTTCTTTTCCCGCCTCGGCGGCTACGACGCCTCGGCGCTGGATGCGCTGGCCTGGAGCGGCGGGCGTCAGCGGCGCTTCTTCGAGTACTGGGGGCACGAGGCGTCGCTGTTGCCGCTGTCCTTCTACCCGCTGATGCGCTGGCGCATGGCGCGCTCGGCCGCTGGGCAGGGCATCTACGCCATGCTGGCGCGTTTCGGCCGCGAGCGGCAGGACGTGATCCAGCGGGTGCTGCAAGCCATCCGCACGGACGGCGCAAGCGGAGCCGGTGCACTCAGCACCCGCACCGAGCGGGCCGGCCCCTGGTGGGACTGGAGCGATGAGAAGAACGCGCTGGAATGGCTGTTCGCCGCTGGCGAAGTGACAGTGGCCGGCCGGCGCGGTTTCGAGCGCCTGTACGACCTGCCGGAGCGGGTGATTCCCGCGCAATGGCTGAACACCCCGGAGCCGACGCCCGATGCGGCGATGCGCGCGCTGCTGCTGCACGCCGCACGCGCCCTGGGCGTGGCGACGGAGAAGGACCTGCGTGATTACTTCCGCCTGGAAGTGGTCGATGCCCGACGGGCCCTGGCGGAGCTGGTGGAGGCCGGCGAACTGCTGCCGACCCAGGTACGCGGCTGGACCCAGCCGGCTTATTGCGCCGGTGAGCCGGTCATCCCCCGCCGGGTTCGCGCAGCGGCGTTGCTGTCGCCCTTCGATTCGCTGATCTGGGAACGCAGCCGCACCGAGCGGCTGTTCGGCTTCCACTACCGGCTGGAGCTCTACACCCCGGCTGATCGCCGGCGCTATGGCTACTACGTGCTGCCGTTCCTGCTGGGGGATCGCCTGGTGGCGCGGGTCGACCTGCGTGCTGACCGGCAGGGCGGCAGCCTGAAGGTGCTGGCGGTGCATGAGGAGGCCGGCGGCCTGCCGGAACCGGCGCTGGCCGAGCTGGGGCGCTGCCTGGTGGAGATGGCGAGCTGGCTGGGGCTGGACAGGGTGGACCTGGCCTGCGTGAGGCCGGTTTCGCAAGGGCTGGGGCGCTGGTTGCAGGCATAGCGGGGGCCGCGTCGCGGCCCCCGCCAGGTCTCAGCGGACCTTGAGCACCAGCTTGCCGAAGTTGCCGCCGTCGAACAGCTTGGACAGGGTCTCAGGGAAGGTCTCCAGGCCTTCCACCACGTCTTCCTTGCTCTTCAGTTGGCCGCTGGCCATCCAGCCGCCCATTTCGCGGGCGGCATCGGCGAACTTCGCCGCGTGGTCCATCACCACGAAGCCTTCCATGCGGGCGCGGTTGACCAGCAGCGACAGGTAGTTGGCCGGGCCCTTGACCGCTTCCTTGTTGTTGTACTGGCTGATGGCGCCGCAGATGACGATGCGGGCCCTGGGGGCGAGGCGGGTCAGCACGGCGTCGAGGATGTCGCCGCCGACGTTGTCGAAGTACACGTCCACGCCCTTGGGGCACTCGCGCTTGAGCGCTTCGGCGACGTTCTCAGCCTTGTAGTCGATGGCCGCGTCGAAGCCCAGTTCGTCCACCAGGAAGCGGCACTTGTCGGCGCCACCGGCAATGCCGACCACGCGGCAGCCCTTGATGCGGGCGATCTGCCCGGCGACGCTGCCCACCGCACCGGCGGCGCCGGAGAGCACCACGGTCTCGCCGGCCTTGGGCGCGCCGACGTCCAGCAGGGCGAAGTAGGCGGTCATGCCGGTCATGCCCAGGGCGGAGAGGTACAGCGGCAGCGGCGCCTTGCTCGGGTCGACCTTGTAGAAGCCGCGCGGCTCGCCGAGGAAGTAGTCCTGCACACCCAGGGCGCCGTTGACGTGGTCGCCCACGGCGAAGTCCGGGTGGTTGGAGGCGATCACCTTGCCCACGCCGAGGGCGCGCATCACCTCGCCGATGCCCACCGGGGGGATGTAGGACTTGGCGTCGTTCATCCAGCCACGCATGGCCGGGTCGAGGGACAGGTAGAGGTTTTCCACCAGCACCTGGCCGGGTCCGGGTTCGCCAACGGCCGTCTCGACGAAGTTGAACGTGTCGCGGGTGGCGGGCCCCACGGGGCGCTTGGCGAGCAGGAACTGTCGGTTGATCAGGGACATGGCAGGGGACTCCGAATGGGTGAGACCCACCGGTTTAGTCGGGCAGGCCGGCCAGGGCAAGGTTCGTTGTCGCGAGGAATGCCACGGCATGAATCTGGATGATCCACGGGGGTGGCCTTAATCATCCGTCTGGATGCTGCCCTCTCCAGCGGCCTGATGATGCTGACGCCGTTCCGGTGCGACTGGCTAGACTCCGGGCGATTTCCACAGCATCCGAGGTTGCATCGATGAGCACGAGATTCTCCGGCCAGGTCGCCCTGGTCACCGGCGCCGGCAATGGCATCGGCCGCGCTACTGCACAGGCCTTTGCCGCTGAGCGCATCAAGGTGGTGGTGTCCGACGTGGACGTGGCCGGCGGCGAGACCACCGTGCAGCTGATCCGCGAGGCGGGTGGCGAGGCCACCTTCATCCGCTGCGACGTGACCCGGGATGCCGAGGTGAAGGCGCTGGTGGAGGGCACCGTCGCGACCTACGGCCGCCTCGACTACGCGTTCAACAACGCCGGCATCGAGATCGAGAAGGGCAAGCTGGCCGACGGCAACGAGGACGAGTTCGACGCGATCATGGGCGTCAACGTCAAGGGCGTGTGGCTGTGCATGAAGCACCAGATCCCGCAGATGCTGGCCCAGGGCGGCGGCGCCATCGTCAACACCGCTTCGGTGGCGGGCATTGGCGCGGCACCGAAGATGAGCATCTACGCCGCCTCCAAGCACGCGGTCATCGGCCTGACCAAGTCGGCCGCCGTGGAGTACGCGAAGAAGAAGGTGCGGGTGAACGCGGTTTGCCCGGCGGTGATCGACACCGACATGTTCCGCCGTGCCTACGAGGCGGACCCGAAGAAGGGCGAGTACGCCGCCGCCATGCACCCGGTGGGCCGTATCGGCAAGGTGGAGGAGATCGCCGGTGCGGTGCTCTACCTGTGCAGCGACGTGGCGGGCTTCACCACCGGGCATTCGCTGGTGGTGGACGGTGGCGCGACGGTGGTCTGAGCCGTCGAGCGGTCACACGAAAAAGGCGCCCTTGGGCGCCTTTTTCGTTTCGGGGCAGGTCAGTCCCGCCCGGTCCTGACGTTGAGGATCAGAAGGGTCAGGACGCCGGCCACCAGGCCCCAGAAGGCCGAGCCGATGGACAGCAGCGTCATGCCGGAGGCGGTGACCATGAAGGTCACCAGTGCGGCCTCGCGCTCCTTGGGCTCCTGCATGGCCACGGTGAGGCCGTTGCTGATGGAGCCGAACAGCGCCAGGGCCGCCACCGAGAGCACCAGTTCCTTGGGGAAGGCGGCGAAAAGGGCGGCCAGGGTGGCGGCGAAGGTGCCGGCGATGCCGTAGAAGACCCCGCACCACATGGCGGCGGTGTAGCGCTTGCTGCGGTCCTCGTGGGCGTGGGGGCCGGTGCAGATGGCAGCGCTGATGGCCGCCAGGTTGATGCCGTGGGAGCCGAAGGGCGCCAGCAGCAGCGAGGCGAAGCCGGTGGCCGAGACCAGGGGCGAGGCCGGTACCTGGTAGCCGTCGGCACGCAGCACGGCGATGCCGGGGATGTTCTGCGAGGCCATCGCCACGATGAACAGCGGCAGGCCGATGCTGATGATGGCGGTGAAGGAGAAGGTCGGGGTGGTCCACACCGGTTGCGCCAGGTGGAAGTGGAAGCCGCTGAAGTCCAGCAGGCCTAGGGCGCCGGCGGTGACGCAGCCCACCAGCAGCGCGGCGAGCACCGCATAGCGCGGCTGCAGGCGCTTGAACAGCAGGTAGCTGAAGAACATCGCCAGGACCAGGGCGGTGCGGTGCTGGGCGGCGATGAAGATCTCGCTGCCGATCTTGAACAGGATGCCGGCCAGCAGCGCAGCGGCTAGGGAGCCCGGCAGGCGCCGCATCAGCCGCTCGAAGCCGCCGGTGAGCCCCACCAGGGTCAGCAGGATGGCGCAGACGACGAAGGCGCCGATGGCGTCGGAATAGGGCACGCCGGGCAGGCTGGTGATCAGCAGTGCCGCGCCCGGGGTGGACCAGGCCACGGTGATCGGCGTGCGGTAGCGCAGCGAGAGGCCGATGCTGCAGATGGCCATGCCGATGGACAGAGCCCAGATCCACGAGGCGATCTGCCCGCTGGAGAGGCCGGCGGCCTGGCCGGCCTGGAACATCAGCACCAGGGAGCTGGTGTAGCCGGTGAGCATGGCGATGAAACCGGCCACCACCGCCGAAGGCGAGGAGTCGGCCAGCGGGCGCAGGCGGGGCAGGGCGGTGCCGGTGTCGGAGGCACGGGTCATCAGAGCGTTCCCTTGAAGTCGACGAGGATGGGGTAGAGCGAGGCCACCAGCAGGACGGCCATGCCGATATTGAACGCGCGGAGCACCCGTGGCGAGGACAGCCAGTGGCGCAGCAGGCTGCCGGCAACGGTCCAGAGGCCGACGCTGGGGCAGTTGATCAGCGCGAACAGGGCGGCGATCAGCAGGGCGTTGGTGACGAAGTTCTCCTGCGGGGTGTAGGTGGTGATGGCGCCGATCGCCATCACCCAGGCCTTGGGGTTGACCCACTGGAAGGCCGCCGCCTGAAGGAAGGTGAAGGGACGCGCCTCGCCCTTGGCGTCGTCGGGGGCGCCAGAGCCGGCGATTTTCCAGGCCAGGTAGACCAGGTAGGCCGCGCCGCCATAGCGCAGCAGGCTGTACAGCAGGGGAACCTGTTCGAAGACCTGGTGCAGTCCCAGGCCCACCGCAGCGACCATCACCATGAAGCCGATGCTGATGCCGAGCATGTGCGGCAGGCTGCGGCGGATGCCGAAGTTCACTCCGGAGGCGAGCAGCATCATGTTGTTGGGGCCGGGGGTGATGGAGGTGACGAGGGCAAACAGCGCAAAGGCGAGCAACAGTTCCAGGCTCATGGCAGGTCTCTCTTCTTGGAGGGAGAAAGCCTACGGCGTGGCGCTTCGCCGCGCCCCGTACAGCGATGTGCGCAAAAAGCGATACAGTCGCGTGACGTCGCCCGTGTGCACCGTTACTGTGCCGGTCAGTTGAATCAGGAGCCCCGTCATGGACGAGAACCCCTACGCACCCCCTCAGGTCGAACTGCTCCAGCCGGAGGCACCGCGCCCGTTGCCGGAATGGAGCGCTGGCCAGCTCAGGCTGTTGGGCTGGCTGTCCCTGGTCGGCTTCCTGGGCAACCTGGTGCTGTTGCTGGGTGTGGTGTCGATCGGCTGGTTCGGAATCGAGCTGCCGGTGGCCTACACCGACTGGTCGGGCCTTTCCCTGGTGCTGCTGGGCAGCTATGTCTCCCTGCGCTTCAAGGTCTTCGCCGAAGCGCGTTTTGCTGCCATCGGCCTGACTTGGCCCACCTGGGTCGTGGTGGTCACCAGCGTGCTGCTGCAGGTGATGCTGATGACGGTGGGCGACCAGCTGGGGAGCCTGGGGTGGGAGATGGCCCTTTACGGCTCCGGTCTGGTGCTGTGCGGGGCGGGGTGCATCTGGCTCGGCGTGCGCCTGGTGAAGGTGCCGGACACCTATGCCTCTTTCCGGGTCGTGGCCGGCGCCATCCTGGTGACGGGTGTGATGCTGGTTTCGCTGCTGCTGGCGGCGTTCAGTTCGTTGCCGGCGCTGGTGTCGGTGGTGGCCACGGCGCTGGTGTTCTTCCGGGGTGCGCGGGAGCTGGAGGGCGGGCGCTGAGACGCCTCAGGTGCCTTCCGGCTCGTCCTGGCGGGCGCCGCCCAGGGTCTGGTTGACCTTCAGCCAGCCTTCCACCGCATCGGCCCCGGCCTCGCCGAAGGCCCGCTCCAGCAGGCGGGCCTGCTCCCGGCGCAGGCTCTTCTCCAGCTTCGAGCCTTCTGCCGTCAGCCCCAGCTGGCGCTTGCGCTTGTCGTCATCAGCGGTGCTGCTCTGCACCAGGTCCATCTCCATCAGCTGGCGCAGCGGCGTGTTCAGCGCCTGCTTGCTCACGCCGAGGTAGCCGAGCATTTCCTTCACACTCAGCCCCGGGTACTTGGCGATGAAGAACAGGATGCGGTGGTGCACCCGCGACAGCCCGCGACGGGCGAGCATTTCGTCGGGCTTGCTGGTGAAGGCCTGGTAGCCGAAGAAGAAGGCTTCCATGGCGGCGTGCTGGACGGCGGGGTTTTTCAGGTCAAGCATATTGACGTATCCATCCCGGGCATCGTAGTTTCGGTCAAGCAGTTTGACTCAATTCTCACGCCTTCGCACCCGGTGACATCCATGGCCTTCTCCGAACGCATCGCCCGCCTGAAAAGCTCCCTGATCCGTGAAATCCTCGCTGCGGCGCAGCGCCCGGAAGTGATGTCCTTCGCCGGTGGCCTGCCGGCCGAGCCGATGCTGCCGAAGGTGGAGTGGGCGGACATGCCGGCGAGCATGGGCCAGTACGGCATGAGCGAGGGCGAGCCGGCCCTGCGTGAGGCGGTGGCTGCCGAGGCGCGCGCCCTGGGTGTGCCCTGCGATGCCAGCCAGGTGCTGATCGTCAGCGGTTCCCAGCAGACCCTGGATCTGGCGTCCAAGCTGTTCATCGACCCGGGCACCGAGGTGCTGCTGGAGGCGCCGACCTACCTGGCCGCGCTGCAGGCGTTCCAGCTGTTCGGTGCCGACTGCATCGCCGTGGCCCAGGAGGCCGACGGCCCCGAGCTGGCCTCCCTGCGCCAGCGCCTGGAGCAGCACAAGCCGGCCTTCGCCTACCTGATCCCGACCTTCCAGAACCCCTCGGCGGTGCGCTACAGCGAGGCCAAGCGCGACGCCGTGGCGGCGCTGCTGGACGAGTTCGGCGTGACCCTGATCGAGGACGAGCCGTACCGCGAACTGGTGTTCGACGGCGGCAGCGCCACCCCCATCGTCAGCCGCCTGAAGAAGGCCAGCTGGATCTACACCGGCACCGTCTCCAAGACCCTGCTGCCGGGCCTGCGCGTAGGCTTCCTGATCGCCAGTCCGGACCTGTTCCCCTACCTGCTGCGCCTGAAACAATCCGCCGACCTGCACACCAACCGCATCGGCCAGTGGCAGGCCCTGCAGTGGCTCGGTAGCGAGCAGTACCGGGGCCACCTGGCCGAGCTGCGTGACTTCTACCGCGTGCGCCGCGATGCCATGCAGGCGGCGCTGGAAGAACACTTCGGCGACCTGGCCACCTGGGAAGTGCCCCAGGGCGGGCTGTTCTTCTGGCTGGCCCTCAAGCAGCCGCTGGATACCCGCACCCTGCTGAAGCCGGCGCTGGACCAGAACGTTGCCTTCATGCCGGGCGAGCCGTTCTTCATCGATCCGGACAACCACCCCGGCTACCTGCGCCTGAACTTCAGCCACGTGGCGCCGGAGCGCCTGGGCGAGGGGCTGCGCCGTCTGGCCAGCGTGGTACGGGAAGCCCAGGCCGCCCAGGCCGTCTGATCGAGGAGCAGGCGATGTACAAGGTTTACGGTGATGTGATTTCCGGCAACTGCTACAAGGTCAAGCTGATCCTCGAGCTGCTCGGGCAGCCCTATCAGTGGGTGCCGGTGGACATCCTCAAGGGCGAGACCCAGAGCGAGGCCTTCCTGGCGCTCAACCCCAACGGCAAGATCCCGGTCCTGGAGCTGGAGGACGGCACCACCCTGTGGGAGTCCAACGCCATCCTCAACTTCCTGGCCGAGGGCAGCGACCTGCTGCCCAGCGAGCCGCGCCTGCGCACCCAGGTGCTGCAGTGGCAGTTCTTCGAGCAGTACAGCCATGAGCCCTATGTGGCGGTGGCGCGTTTCATCAAGCGTTACCAGGGCATGCCGGCCGAGCGCGCCGAGGAGTACCAGGTGTGCCTGGTGCGCGGCTACAAGGCCCTGCGGGTGATGGAGCAGCAGCTCTCCCGCACGCCGTACCTGGTGGGTGATACCTATTCCATCGCGGACATCGCCCTGTACGCCTACACCCACGTGGCGGAAGAGGGCGGCTTCGACCTCTCCGGCTTCCCCGCCATCCAGGCCTGGATGGCACGGGTGGCGGCTCATCCGCGTCACGTCAGCATCGGCTGAGGCGGCACGTCGCTGCCATGGCGCGCACGGCAGCCCTGGTCTAACGTCCTCCGGGTCCATTCCGGGCCTGGAGGCGTGCAGATGAAATACCGGGGAGGCTGCCATTGTGGCCGTATCGCGTTCGAGGTCGATGGCAGCCCCATCACCGAGGTGATGGCCTGCAACTGCTCGCTGTGCAGCAAGCGTGGCTACCTGTTGTGGTTCGTCCCGCGCGCCCAGCTGGTGCTGGAGACGCCCGAGGTCGACCTGTCCACCTATCGCTTCAATCGCATGCAGATCGCCCATCACTTCTGCGGCACCTGTGGCTGCGCGCCGTTCGGCGAGGCTTCCGATCCCCAGGGCAACGCCATGGCGGCGGTGAACGTGCGCTGCCTGGAGGGCGTCGATCCGGATGCGCTGCAGCTGCGCAAGGTGGATGGGCGCAGCTTCTAGCGGGTCGTCTTCCGGGGCGCCAAATAAAAAAAACCGGCCCTGGGCCGGTTTTTTCGTGGGCGATCCCTCAGCGGATCAGGTTGAGGAACTCGCTGCGGGTCGCGGCGTTGTTGCGGAATTCGCCGAGCATCACCGATGTGATCATCGAGGAGTTCTGCTTCTCCACGCCGCGCATCATCATGCACATGTGCTGGGCCTCGATCACCACGGCCACGCCCAGGGCGCCGGTGACCTGCTCCACTGCTTCGGCGATCTGCCGGCTCAGGTTCTCCTGGATCTGCAGGCGGCGGGCGAACATGTCGACGATGCGCGCCACCTTGGACAGGCCCAGCACCTTGCCGTTGGGCAGGTAGGCCACGTGGGCCTTGCCGATGAAGGGCAGCAGGTGGTGCTCGCACAGGGAGTAGAGCTCGATGTCCTTGACCAGCACCATCTCGCTGTTGTCGGAGGTGAACAGGGCGCCGTTGATCACCTCGTCCAGGGTCTGCTCGTAGCCGCGGCAGAGGTACTGCATGGCCTTGGCAGCGCGCTTGGGGGTGTCCAGCAGGCCTTCGCGGTTCACGTCCTCGCCCAGTTGGCCGAGGATCGCGGTGTAGTGGCTTGCCAGTTTGTCGGGGCTAGAGTCCATGGTGCTTCCAGAATCGAGTGGATGTAGGCGGACCATTGGCATGCCCATCGGGCCCGGTCGTTGCCGGGGCAGCCCTTACGGCTGCATCGCACGCGGTGGGGGCGGGACGCTCTGACGGCGGCTTCCGCACGGCCACCCGGCACATGGTCGCGTTTCGTTCGGCGGCGATTGTACTGCGCCTGCCCGTGCTTGCCGAACTTCTTTGGCCTCCCCGCCGTCTGATGGCAGTCGGCTATCGCGGCGATAGCAAGCTTCGATTGCCCATCGCTTCAGCCAATCCCTAGGCTGCCGATACCTGTGTCGTCTTTCTTATCCTCATGCCGTTTTCGAGGTCCTGCCCGATGTTCCAGTCATCCCTCAAGCGCGAACTGGCCGAGTGCCAAGCCCAGCTCACGCAGGCCCTGGCGCGCCGTAGCGCCGTCGATCGCTCCATGGCGGTCATCGAATTCCTGCCGGATGGCACCATCGTGTCCGCCAACGAGAATTTCCTGTCTGCGGTCGGTTACCGCCTGGAGGAGGTGCAGGGACGGCACCACCGGATGTTCTGTGATCCGGCCTATGCCAATAGTGCCGAGTACCGCCGCTTCTGGGAGCGCCTGGCGGCGGGCGAGTTCATCCGCGACCGCTTCCGTCGCCAGGACAAGCAAGGGCGCGAATTGTGGCTCGAGGCCAGCTACAACCCGGTGCGTGACACGGCTGGGCGGGTGGTCGGGGTGCTCAAGCTGGCCACCGACATCACCGCCCAGGTGGTGCGTGAACAACAGCAGGAAAGCCTGATCAGCGCCATCGACCGTTCCATGGCGGTGATCGAGTTCAACCTCAAGGGCGAGGTGCTCACCGCCAACGAGAATTTCCTCAGCCTGATGGGGTATCGCCTGGACGAGATCCGCGGGCGCCATCACCGGCAGCTGTGTACCCGCGAGGATGGCGCTTCGCCCGAGTACGCACAGTTCTGGGAGCGCCTGAACCGCGGTGAGTTCTTCTCCGGCCGCTTCAAGCGGGTCAACAAGCGCGGGGATGTGGTCTGGCTGCGTGCCACCTACAACCCGGTGTTTGACGCCAATGGCACCCTCTACAAGGTGGTGAAACTGGCCTCGGACGTGACTGAGCAGGTGCTGCACCAGCAGGCCGAGTCCGAAGCGGCGCACCTGGCCTACGAGATATCCCTGCAGACCGACGGTGGTGCGCAGCGTGGTGCTGAAGTGGTCCAGCGCACGGTGGACGTGGTGCAGGGCATCGCTGGCGAATTGAACCGGGCGGCCAGCGGCATTTCGGCCGTGAGCCAGCAGTCCGACCAGATCAGCAGCATCGTCCAGACCATCCGCGGCATTGCCGACCAGACCAACCTGCTGGCGCTGAATGCTGCCATCGAGGCGGCACGCGCCGGCGAACAGGGGCGCGGGTTCGCCGTGGTAGCCGAGGAGGTGCGCAACCTGGCGGCGCGCACGGCCCAGGCGACGGTGGAGATCGTCGACGTGGTAAGGCGCAACCATGAGCTGTCCCAGGAGGCGGTGCAGAGCATGGAAAGCAGCCGCGAGAAGGTGGAGCAGGGGGTGCAGCTGGCCAGCCAGGCGGGCCAGGCGATCCTGGAGATCCAGGAAGGTGCCCAGCGGGTGGTGGAAGCCATCCGCCAGTTCAGTTCCACGCTGGAACGTTGAATCAAGTGGCCGCCCGGTGCCGGGCGGCCCTGGTCACGGTTACTCGTCGCGGCCTTCGAGCATGGTGCGGCGCAGCATCACGTAGAGGGCGCCGGTGCCGCCGTGGCGCGGCAGGCAGGAAGTGAAGCCGAGCACCTGGGGATGCTGGCGCAGCCAGGTGTTGACGTGGCTCTTGATCAGCGGGCGCTTGCCATCCAGGCGTGCGGCCTTGCCATGGGTGATGCGCACGCAGCGGATTTCCAGCTTGGCGGCTTCGGCGAGGAAGTCCCAGAGTGTCTCGCGGGCCTTTTCCACGGTCATGCCGTGCAGGTCGAGGCTGCCCTCGAAGGCGATCTGGCCCTGCTTGAGCTTGCGCATCTGGCCTTCCTGGACGCCGTCGCGGGCCCAGTTCAGTTCATCCTCGGCACCCACATCGATCACGAAGAGGTCCGACAGGCCGTCCACTTTGGTGCTGGTGCCCGCCTGGGTGGCGTTCTGCCGGCGGCTGACGACCTGCTGGCGGTCGGCGCGCGGCTTGCCGACATCCGCGCGGTCGTGCTGGATACGTTTGACGCCACGCATCTGCTGGCTGAACAGGGAAAAATCGTCGTCTTGCATGAGGGCCTCCACAGCGGCCGCCCAGTTTACCCGCGAGGCGGGGCGACGTCAGTGGCGTTTCTTCATCAACCGGGGCGACAGGTCCAGGTTGCTGCGCCGGCGGAAGCGCCGCCGTGCATGGCGCCAGAGCCCAACGCCGAAGGCCAGTAGCAACAGGCCGCTGACCAGCAGCGTCAGCGCGGCGCCGGTGCTGTCGTTGAGCGTGCCGAGCGCCGGCGGACGGCCGAGCAGGGTGGCCGAGCCGGCCATCGCCAGGAGGATGCCCAGGGTGGCGATCAGTGCCGCACAGCCGGCCAGCAGCCGCCACCCCAGGTGCCGGGGCGCATGAGGGCGAAGGCGGCGGGCGTCGAATCCATCGGGTTGTCTCATCCGGTCTTCCTCGTCTTGATCGGGCGTATGACCGGAACCAGGGGGGTGGGGTTCCTGCCATTCGCCCGATAGGAGAGGGCCGGCTTTGCGGTGAGGCGTTGCCTCAGGCGAGGGCGCGTGCGTTGGGTACGACGCTGGCGAAGTTGTCGGCGAGGGCGATGACCTCGACGCGGTGCATCTCGTCGGCGCTGATCACGCCGCCGTCAGGGGTGGGCAGGTCACGGGTGGCACAGGCGGCGGCGACCAGGGTGCAGCGGTAGCCGTAGTCCTTGGCGGCGCGCACGGTGGTGCTGACGCTGGAATGGGTCATGAAGCCGCAGACGATCAGGTCCAGGTGGCCGATTTCCTGCAGGCGGTCGTGCAGGTCGGTGCCGGCAAAGGCGTTGGGCAGGCGCTTCTCGACGACCACCTCGCCAGGCAGCGGGGCGGCTTCGGGCATCTGCTGGCCACGTTCGCCCTGGGGGTCCAGCAGGCCACCCGGAACGCCCAGGTGCTTGACGTGTACGACAGGAGTGCCGGCTGCGCGAGCGGCGGCCAGCAGGGTCGCGATCTCCTCCAGTGCCGCGTCGAGGCCGGGCAGGGCCAGGACGCCGCTGCGGTACTCCTCCTGGACGTCGATGATGACCAGCGTGGCGTTGCTCAGGGTGGTCGGCGGGTAGCCCCGGCCGCTGAGTTGGAACATGGATTTGGGAGCAGACATGCGAATCTCCGGTACGACGTAGGCCGCTATTGTCCGCCGTGTGACGCGATAAGTGAACCATGTCGCGCAATCCTCTTGCGGGAACCTTCCCGCCCGGCGCACCATCGAAGCCCTTCGGATGGAGTCGAAGTCGCCGTGTGCAAGGAGTTGCCGCATGAATGGCCTGTCTGATCTTCCCCCTTCTTTCTGGTTGCTGTTCGCCTGCGCCGTGGCCATCGCCGTGTTGCGCGAATTGCGTCGTGAGCGCCGGGAAGACCCCTAGGTGCGTCGCAAGCCCTGAGCGGTCGGGTGTAGAATCCGCATCCCGTTCCAAGAGGTAGAGCGTCGTGTCCGAATCCCGCCTGCGCACCCTGCGCGACCACATCCGCTGGGCCGTTAGCCGTTTCCATGGGGAGAACCTGTTCTTCGGCCATGGCACCGACAACGCCTGGGATGAAGCCCGCCAGCTCGTCCTCGGCGCCCTGCACCTGCCCTACGAGATCGCCGACAGCTACCTGGACTGCAGCCTGGAGGACGACGAGCGCGAGCACGTCCAGGCCCTGCTGAAGCGCCGCATCCATGAGCGCGTACCGGCCGCCTACCTGCTGGGCGAGGCCTGGTTCTGCGGCCTGCCGTTCGTGGTCGACGAGCGCGTGCTGGTCCCCCGTTCGCCCATCGGCGAGCTGATCGAGCAGGGCTTCGAGCCCTGGCTGCCGAACATGCCGGCGCGCATCCTCGACCTCTGCACCGGCTCCGGCTGCATCGGCATTGCCGCCGCCCACGCCTTCCCCGAGGCAGAGGTGGTGCTGGCTGACCTGTCCTTCGACGCGCTGGAGGTGGCCAACCAGAACATCGAGCGCCACGAACTGGAAGACCGCGTCTATACCGTCCAGGGCGACGGCTTCGACGGCCTGCCCGGCCAGCGCTTCGACCTGATCCTGTCCAATCCGCCCTATGTCGATGCGGAAGACTTCGCCGACATGCCCGAGGAGTACCACCACGAACCAGCCATGGGCCTGGCCTGTGGCGACGATGGGCTGGACCTGGTGCGGCGCATGCTGGCCGAAGCCGCCGACCACCTGACCGAGCAGGGCACCCTGATCGTCGAGGTGGGCAACAGCCAGGTGCATGTGGAGGCGCTGTATCCGGAAGTGGACTTCACCTGGCTGGAGTTCGCCCGGGGCGGGCATGGCGTGTTCCTGCTCAGTGCCCGCCAGTGCCGCGAACACCAGGACCTGTTCCGCACCCGCCTGGCGGGCTGAAGAGGACCTCCCCGGTCAGGGCACCTCTGAAAATCGGGGCGTGCCCGTCAGTGGGTGGCGATCCAGATCAGCAGCCCGGCCTGGAACACGGCAAAGACCACCAGGCAGGTGATGGTGAAGCGCAGGCCGCTGTCGTCGCGCTTGAGTTCGGCGACGCGGTCCTCCAGCTTGCGGATCTGGATTTCCTGCTGGTGCAGGTTGTGGTCGGCCTGCTGCAGCATGTTGGCCGCGTCTAGCAGGCCGATGACCTGCACCTTCTCCTTGTTCCAGTCATCCAGCAGCTCGCTGACGCGACCGGCGCCATAGTGGGCGTGCAGTTGCAGAGGGTCCTGGTAGGTGACTTCGAATCCCTGGGCCTTGAGTACGTGGTCGCGGCGCTGGCGAATGTCTTCCGAGACGGCCAGCGTGTTCGGCAGTGCGCCGCCTTCGACCCGGTAGTGCGCCCACTGGCGTCGCGCCCAGTGGATGCCTCGGGCCAGCAGGAAGCGCCCCAGGCCACGGTTCTGGGGCTCCAGCCGCAGGCCGTCGTCGGGGCCGAAGCGGACCTCCTTGCTGCGGTGGTCGGCCCAGACCTCCAGGCGGTTCTGTTCCTTGCGCATGAGTTGCCCCGGCAGGTGCAGGCTGAGCACCAGCAGGCTGTGGTCGGGGCTGTGCCGTTCCACCTCGCCCAGCTCGATGAAGCGCAGCGGCCTGGGCCCCGTGGCAGCGTCGGCGGGCAACGGCGCCAGCCTCAGCAGCAGGTGGTCCTCCGGCGCCAGGTCGGCCCAGGGATGCGGTGGCACCACCACGGGCGTGGGGTCCAGGGCCTCGGGGGGCTGGGTGTCGGTGTCGCTCATCGGGCTTTCCTGTTACGGGCGCGGTGTGATCCGGTTATCGGCCGCCAGGCGGCGGGCTGGAGGGCAGGGCGGCGATGAACGCCAGCAGGTGCTGGCCCAGCTCGCGAGCCAGGGGCAGCTCGGCGGCATTATAGGAGCCCAGCTGCTCCTGGATACCGGCCGGCGTGATGCGCAGGATGTGGTTCATGCCGCCGATGACCGCCAGCTCGGCATCGGGCTTCGCGGCCTTCAGGGTCTCGGCATCGGCGACGCCGACCTGGATGTCGTGGCTGCCCTGCAGGATCAGTGCGGGGACTTTCACCGCCGCGAAGGCCTCGACCGGGTCGTGGGCCAGCAGCGAGATCAGGTAGGGCTGCACGCTGGGTCGAAACAGCACCATCAGCGGCGGCGGCACCTCGTCCACGGTCTGGCCGTTGCGCAGGGCCGCGAGGATCGCGGCGCTCCGTGCCAGGAGCGGAGGCGGCAGGCGCTGGCGTAGCTGTTCCACCAGCAACTGGTCGAAGGGCCGGCCGCTGCCGGCGATCACCACCAGGGCGGCGGCCTCGGTACGTGGCGCGGCCAGGCTGGCGATCAGCGCCCCTTCGCTGTGTCCGATCAGGATCAGCCTGGAAAACCGGGGGTCGGCCCTGAGCTGGCGTGCCCAGGCGACGGCGTCGTCCACGTAGCCGTCCAGGCTCAGCTGGCGTTCGTCCGGCCCGGCGTCGTGGCTGGCGGCAATGCCACGCTTGTCGAAGCGCAGGCTGGCGATGCCGTTGCGGGCCAGCAGCTCGGCGAGCTTCTTCAGGCTGTCGTTGCGCCCGCCCATGGGGTTGTTGCCGTTGCGGTCGGTAGGGCCGGAGCCGGCCACCAGCAACGCGACGGGGGCCGGCCCCTCGCCACCGGGCAGCAGCAGGGTGCCGTGGAGCACGCCGGTGCCGGTGTCCAGGTCCATGGGGCGCTGCAACACGGTCTGGGCGGCGAAGCCGGTGGCGGGTGGGAGCAGGCTGCAGAGCAGCGGGGCGAGCAGGGTGTACAGCAGTCGGGGCATGGGGGAATCCGTGTGGGAGTGCCAGGCTTGGATGCCGGCACCGGCGCAAGGTTCGTGGGTGAACTGGTCGGGCGCCGCAGGTATACTCCTCGGCCTTTCTTCGAGGCCCATTTCAGCGGAGCACTGTGCATGTCCGGCAACACCTACGGCAAGCTGTTCACCGTCACCACGGCTGGCGAAAGCCACGGCCCGGCGCTGGTCGCCATCGTCGACGGCTGCCCGCCCGGGCTGGAGCTTTCCCTGGAGGACCTGCAGCGTGACCTTGACCGCCGCAAGCCGGGCACCAGCCGCCACACCACCCAGCGCCAGGAGGCCGACGAGGTGGAAATCCTCTCCGGCGTCTTCGAAGGCCGCACCACCGGCTGCTCCATCGGCCTGCTGATCCGCAACACCGACCAGAAGTCCAAGGACTACTCGGCGATCAAGGACCTGTTCCGCCCGGCCCACGCCGACTACACCTACCACCACAAGTACGGCGTCCGCGACTACCGCGGCGGCGGCCGTTCCTCGGCGCGCGAGACCGCCATGCGCGTCGCCGCCGGCGCCATCGCCAAGAAGTGGCTGGCCGGGCAGGGCATCCGCATCCGCGGCTACATGAGCCAGCTCGGCCCGATCGAGATCCCCTTCAAGACCTGGGACTCGGTGGAGCAGAACGCCTTCTTCAGCCCCGATCCGGACAAGGTGCCGGAGCTGGAGGCCTACATGGACCAGCTGCGCCGTGACCAGGATTCCGTCGGCGCCAAGATCACCGTCGTCGCCGAAGGCGTGCCGCCGGGCCTGGGCGAGCCGATCTTCGACCGCCTGGACGCGGAGCTCGCCCACGCGCTGATGAGCATCAATGCGGTGAAGGGCGTGGAAATCGGCGCCGGCTTCGCGTGCGTCGCCCAGCGCGGCACCGAGCACCGCGACGAGCTGACCCCGGAAGGCTTCCTCAGCAACAACGCCGGCGGCATCCTCGGCGGCCTTTCCTCGGGCCAGCCGATCGTCGCCCACCTGGCACTCAAGCCCACCTCCAGCATCACCACCCCGGGTCGCTCCATCGACGTCGACGGCAACCCGGTGGACGTGATCACCAAGGGCCGCCACGACCCCTGCGTCGGCATCCGCGCCACGCCCATCGCCGAAGCCATGATGGCCATCGTGCTGATGGACCACCTGCTGCGCCACCGCGGGCAGAACGCCGATGTGCGTGTCACCACTCCGGTGCTCGGCCAACTGTGACCGGCGGCGCGCTGCCGTACTGGCGGCTGTCCGGTTTCTACCTGTTCTACTTCGCCCTGCTGGGCGCCACGGCGCCCTTCCTCGGGCTCTACTTCGCCCACCTGGGCTTTTCCGCCGCGCGCATCGGCGAGCTGGTGGCCATCCCCATGCTGATGCGCTGCGTGGCGCCCAATCTCTGGGGCTGGCTGGGCGACCGCAGCGGTCGGCGCCTGGCCATCGTTCGGTTGGGCGCGTTCTGCACCCTGTGCACCTTCGCGCTGATCTTCGTCGACAAGAGCTACGCCTGGCTGGCGATGATCATGGCCCTGCACGCTTTCTTCTGGCACGCGGTGCTGCCGCAGTTCGAGGTGATCACCCTGGCCCATCTCAGGGAGCAGGCCGCGCGCTACAGCCAGATCCGCCTGTGGGGCTCCATCGGCTTCATCCTCACCGTGGTCGGCCTGGGCAAGGCGTTCGAGGTGTTCAGCCTGGACGTCTACCCGATGGCGCTGGTGGTCATCATGGCCGGCATCGTGCTCAGCAGCTGGTGGGTGCCCAATGCCACGCCGGTGGCCCGGGAGGGAGGCGCCCGCGGCGGCTTCCTCGACCAACTGCGGCAACCCGGCGTGCTGGCGTTCTACCTGTGCGTCGGGTTGATGCAGCTGTCCCACGGCCCGTACTACACCTTCCAGACCATCTACCTGCAAAGCCTCGGTTACCCGCGCGGCTTCATCGGCCAGCTGTGGGCGCTGGGCGTGGTGGCGGAGGTCTTGATGTTCCTGGTGATGGCGCGCATCCTCTCGCGCTTCCCGGTTCGCCAGGTGCTGGCCGCGAGCTTCCTGCTCGCGGCGTTGCGCTGGCTGCTGCTGGGGCATCTCGCCGACAACCTCGCGGTGCTGCTGTTCGCCCAGGTGCTCCATGCGGCGACCTTCGGCAGCTTCCATGCGGCGGCCATCCATTTCGTGCAACGCCGGTTCGGCCCGCAGCAGCAAGGCCAGGGCCAGGCGCTCTACGCAGCACTCGCCGGCACCGGCGGCGCGCTCGGGGCCCTGTACTCCGGTTACAGCTGGAACAGCCTGGGCGCTTCCTGGACCTTCGTCATCGCCAGCCTGGCCGCCATGGCTGCTGCCGTTATCATTGCCACTCAATTGAAAGAGGAGCGGGCATGAACCGCGAAACACTCACCCGTGAAATCATCGAGGCCGGCCGCTTCCTCTATGGTCGCGGCTGGTCCCCGGCCACCAGCAGCAACTACTCGGCGCGGCTGTCGGCCGACCAGGCGCTGCTGACCGTTTCCGGCAAGCACAAGGGCCAGCTCGGCGAGGACGACGTGCTGGCCACCGACCTCGACGGCATCAGCCTGGAGCCGGGCAAGAAACCCTCCGCCGAGACCCTGCTGCACACCCAGCTGTACCGCTGGCAGCCCGGGATCGGTGCCGTGCTGCACACCCACTCGGTGAACGCCACCGTCCTCTCGCGGCTGACCCTTAGCGACTCGCTGGTGTTCGCCGACTACGAACTGCAGAAGGCCTTCAGCGGCGTGACTACCCATGAAAGCCAGGTGGAAGTGCCGATCTTCGACAACGACCAGGACATCGCCCGCCTGGCAGCCAAGGTCCAGCCCTGGCTGGACGCGCACCCCGAGTGCGTCGGCTACCTGATCCGTGGCCACGGCCTCTACACCTGGGGCCCGCGCATGAGCGACGCCCTGCGCCAGGTCGAAGCCTTCGAATTCCTGTTCGAGTGCGAGCTGAAGGTTCGCGCCCTGCAGGCCCGCTGACGCCACCCTCCGCCGAGGGAGCCTTGACCCAGACCGCCCGTGCAACCGGCCAGCAGAGCCGGAGCCGGCGACCAGGAGTACACCGATGAGCAGCCTTTCCGTTTACCACGAGTCCAGCCCCGACCTGCCGAACAAGGTGCTGACCCATGTCGACGACATCGCCTCCACCCTTGCGGCCGTGGGCGTGCGCTTCGAGCGCTGGCAGGCCAGCGCGCCGCTGACCCCGGGGGCGAGCCAGGACGAGGTGATCGCCGCCTACCGCCCGCAGATCGACGCGTTGATGAAGGAGCGCGGCTACGTGACGGTGGACGTGGTCAGCCTCGATCGCAGCCACCCGCAGAAGGCCGAGCTGCGTGCCAAGTTCCTCGACGAGCACCGCCACGCCGAGGACGAGGTGCGCTTCTTCGTCGCCGGGCGCGGCCTGTTCACCCTGCACATCGACGACTACGTCTACGCCGTGCGGTGCGAGAAGAACGACCTGATCTCGGTGCCTGCCGGCACCCGCCACTGGTTCGACATGGGCGAGGAGCCGCACTTCGTCGCCATCCGCCTGTTCAACAACCCCGAGGGCTGGGTGGCCCAGTTCACCGGGGACGACATCGCCAGGCGCTTTCCGCAGTTGGAGGATTGAGGCCATAGACGGGGCAGGGAGCGTGGTGGGCTGAAGCCCACCCTACGCCCACCCGGTATACCCGCCTGATACGCCTGTCTGCGTCCATCCATCCCTGCGATTGCGCCGGGTCCTGTGAATATCGAAATACCGGAGTCTGCATGCCCATCAAGGCCATCCTCACCGACATCGAAGGCACCACCAGTGCCGTGAGCTTCGTCTTCGAGGTGCTGTTCCCCTATGCCGCCCGCCACCTGCCGGGCTTCGTCAGCGAGCACGCCACCGAGCCGGCCGTAGCGGAGCAGGTGGAAGCGGTACGTCGCGAGAGCGGCGAGCCCGAGGCCAGCGTCGAGCGTGTGGTGGCGATCTTGCTGGAATGGATTGCCGAAGACCGCAAGGCCACGCCGCTCAAGGCGCTGCAAGGCATGGTCTGGGAGCAGGGCTACCGGGCCGGGCAGCTCAAGGGCCATGTCTACCCGGATGCGGTCGAGGCGCTGCGCCGCTGGCGCGCCGAGGGCTATCGGCTGTACGTCTACTCCTCGGGTTCGATCCAGGCGCAGAAGCTGATCTTCGGCTGTTCCGAAGCGGGTGACCTGAGCCCGCTGTTCTCCGGCTACTTCGACACCACCAGCGGCCCCAAGCGGGAGGCCGGGTCCTACCGCCGTATCGTCGAGGCCATCGGGCTGCCGGCGGAGGAGGTGCTGTTCCTCTCCGACGTGGTGCAGGAACTGGACGCGGCGCGCGAAGCCGGCCTGCCCACCATCGGCCTGGCCCGCGAGGGCGGCGAGCTGGCCGGGCATCCGACCGTGGCCAGCTTTGCGGTGATCGACCCGGCACACACCTGAGTCGACCCTCTCGTCAGTAGTCCAGCCACACCGCGCGGTGGTCGGAGCCTTGCCAGGGCAGGGCGCCCACCGCCTTCACCGTGCGGTCGCTGCGCAGCAGGATCAGGTCCACGCCCAGCAGCCCCGGCCACCAGGTGGGGCGCACGCGCTGGGCGGTGAGGCGCAGGCCGGCATCGGCCAGGAAGTCCTGCAGGCGCGGTGAGAACGCCGTGCTGTTGAAGTCCCCCATCACCACCACTTCACGACCTTCCAGGGCGATCTGCTCGGCCAGCTGGCGCAGGCTTTCGTCCCGGGCTGCCGCCAGTTCCGGCCCCAGGGGCGGCGGCGGGTGGATGCCGTAGAGCACGGTGCCGTCATCCAGTTCGGCGCGGATGTAGGGGTAGGCAGCCAGGCCGCGTGGCTCCAGCACCTGGCAGCGGCGCACCGGTTGGCGGGTGAACAGCGCCAGGCCGAACGGGCCGTCCTGGTAGCGGGCGCAGGCTTCCCGGGCTTTCAGTGGGGCCAGGCGTTCGCCCCAGGCGGGGGTGGCTTCGGTGAGGAACAGGGCATCGGCCGGCAGCGCGTTGAGCCAGGCGGCCTCAGCGTCGGCGCGGGGGTTGTCCAGGCGCAGGTTGTAGGCCATCACCCGGCGCTCCTGGCCGGTACTGCCCGGCGCGTCGTGCGGCCAGGGGGTGAGGCCCCAGCCGATCACCCCGGCGCCCGCGAGGACGAACAGCAGTGACGAGGCATTGCGCGGGTTGGCAAAGGCCCCTACCAGCATCAGGCCGGCCTGCAGCGGGGCGAAATGGCTGAACAGCTCCAGCACCCAGTGGAAGCGACCGAACTGGCCGAGCACGATGGTGACCAGGCCAAGCCAGGCAAGCTGGTTGAGGTGGAAGCGCAGGGCCTTGAGCACGGAAACATCCTGATGGCGGCGGGTGGGAGATTGTAGGGCATCCGCCGATGGACGGAACCTTGTCCGCCGCCATCTGCCCAACCAGCTGTTCACCTGAGGCGGCAGGGGCGCGATGCCCCCGTCACAATCCTGTGCATGGGAGGACGCCATGAGCGGAGCGGCAATTGCTTTCTACGGCGGGCTGGGCGCACTTTACCTGCTGCTGACGGCCTGGGCGCTGTACAACGTGGTGACCAGCAACGTACCGCGCCAGCTGCGCTGGCTGTGGGTGGCGCTGCTGGTGCTGTTCCCCGTGCTCGGGCTGTTCAACTGGGCCTGGATGGGCCCGCGCAGGCGGCGCCCGGGCGCTGCCTGATCCGTCTTTCCCCCCAACAGGAGCGTTGTCATGGGTTCGCTGCTCAACAGCCTGGCCGGTCTGGTCATCCTGGCCCTGGATATCTGGGCCATCCTCAATGTCATCAAGAGCAATGCCGAGATCGGCATGAAGGTGCTGTGGATCCTGCTGATCGTGCTGCTGCCGGTGCTCGGCCTGATCATCTGGGCCATCGCCGGCCCTCGTGGCGATGTGCGCTTGTGAGCCGCGGGCTACGCGCCTGGGTGGGCGCCCTGCTGGCCCTGGGCTGCCTGGCGGCCCAGGCCGAACCCCAGGATGACGCCTGGGCAGCGCTGCGCAGCGGCCAGGCCGCCCTGTTGCTGCGCAATGCCAATGCGCCGGGCGCGGGCGATCCGGCGGGCTTCCAGCTGCAGGACTGCCGGACCCAGCGCAACCTCGATGCCCAGGGCCGGCGCGAGGCCCAGCAATGGGGCCAGCTGCTGCGCCGCCATTGGATCGAGGGGCCGCGCATCTATGCCGGGCGCTGGTGCCGCACCCAGGAGACGGCCCTGGAGCTGGGGCTTGGCGCGGTGGAGACCCTGGACGCGCTGGATTACTTCGACGGTGACCTGGCCGCTGCGAAGCGCTTGCGCCAGCGTGTCAGCCAACTGCCACGGGGCCTGCCGCTGGTGCTGGTGACCCACGGGGTGAACATCGGCGCGCTGGCCGGCATCACGCCGGTTCCGGGCGAGGCGGTGATCGTGGCGATGCCGATCGGCGAGCCGCCTCGGGTGCTGGCGCGGGTGCCCGCGCCGCACTGAGTCAGATGAGTTGCAGCTGGTCCTGGGCCGGCTGCAGCTGGGCGCCTTCGAGACGCAGCAGGATGGCCTTGCGCTCCAGTCCGCCGGCAAAGCCGGTGAGGCTGCCGTCGCGGCCGATCACCCGATGGCACGGAATGATGATGGCGATGGGGTTGGCGCCATTGGCGGCGCCAACGGCGCGCACGGCCCGGGGGCGGCCGATCTCCTGGGCGAGGGCGGCGTAGTGGGTGGTCTGGCCGTGGGGGATCGCCTGCAGGGCACGCCACACGTCCTGCTGGAAGGGTGTGCCGCGTGGCGCCAGCTTCAGTTCGAAGCGCGTGCGCTTGCCGGCGAAGTAGGCGTCCAGCTGCCGGCAGGCGTCGTCCAGCTCGCGCGTCGCGGGCTGCCAGGTCGGGTCCAGTGTCCAGGGCGTGGCGCTGTCCATGTGCAGCATGCGCAGCCCTTCCTCGTCGCCGGCCAGCAGCAGGGTTCCGATGGGGCTGGGGTGGTGGCGGAAGTACACGTCAGGTCTCCGTTGCGTAGCTGTGCCAGAGGTACACGGCAGCATAGGCGCGCCACGGTCGCCAGCGCTCGGCGCGTTCGGCGAGCTGGCGTGGGCTGATGCCGCCGGCACCCCAGAGGGGGGATTTGAGCAGGCCCAGGTCGGCCGTGGGGAAGGCATCCGCGTCGCCGAAGGCCCGCAGGGCAATGTACTGGGCCGTCCAGGGGCCGATGCCGGGCAGGGCACAGAGCCGCGCCTGGAAGGCTTCGACGCCGTCCGCCAGGCTCAGTTCCAGCTCGCCCGATGCCACGGCGGCGGCCAGTCGGCGCAGGGTCTCGACCCGCTTGCCGGGCATGCCGATGCCGGGGAGGGCGTCTTCGGCGATGGCCGCCGGGGTGGGGAACAGGCGCAGGCCTTCGGGGCTTTCGGGCAGGGGCGCGCCCAGGCGCTCCACCAGGCGGCCGGCGATGGTCACCGCAGCCTTCACCGTCACTTGCTGGCCGATGATGGTGCGCACCGCCTGTTCGAACGGGTCGAAGGCGACCGGCAGGCGCAGCCCGGTGTGTCGCTCCAGGAGCGGCTTCAGCACCTCGTCCTGCGCCAGGGTGGCGGCAACGGCGAGGGGGTCGCAGTCCAGGTCGAACATCCGCCGCACCCGCAGGGCGATGTCCGCCTGGACCGCTGCGGCCTCGTGCGGCAGTTCCAGCAACAGGGCATCGGGCGTGGGCGTGACGCGGAACCAGCTGTGCAGCTCACCCAGGCGGATGCTGCGGGTGTAGCCGTGTTCATCCACCCGTTCGACGCCGGGCAGGCGACGCAGGCTGAAGTGGGCGTGGAACTGGTGCCAGTGCCAGGGCGGCTGGAACGGCAGCGTCTGGCGCAGGAGAGGGGCGGGTGTCTGCATGGCGCGACGATACCCGCTGAGAGCGTGACCTGTCGCGGGAAAATCGGCCGTCGCCACGGTTCGACCTGACACGGTGAGCGTCGTAGAATGCGCGCCTTTCTCCGGGCGGGCCGCTGTTCCGTCCTTCTGCAGCCACTACGGGAGACCGCTCATGAGCGATTACCAGGAAACTCTCTATGACGGCTACGGCCAGCGTTTTCGCATGGACAAGCTGCTTCACGAGGTCCGCACCGAGCACCAGCACCTGGTGATCTTCGAGAACGCGCGCATGGGCCGCGTGATGGCGCTGGACGGTGTGATCCAGACCACCGAGGCGGACGAGTTCATCTACCACGAGATGCTCACCCACGTGCCGATCCTGGCCCATGGCGCTGCCCGCCGCGTGCTGATCATCGGCGGTGGCGACGGCGGCATGCTGCGCGAGGTGCGCAAGCACAAGGCGGTCGAGAGCATCACCATGGTGGAGATCGACGGCACCGTGGTGGACATGTGCAAGGAGTTCCTGCCCAACCACTCCAAGGGCGCCTATGACGACCCGCGCCTGAACCTGGTGATCGACGACGGCATGCGCTTCGTGGCGACCACGGAGGAGAAGTTCGACGTGATCATCTCCGACTCCACCGATCCCATCGGGCCGGGCGAGGTGCTGTTCTCCGAGAACTTCTACCAGGCCTGCCGCCGCTGCCTGAACGATGGCGGCATCCTGGTGACCCAGAACGGCACGCCCTTCATGCAGCTGGCCGAAGTGCAGACCACTGCGTCGCGCATGAACGGCCTCTTCGCCGACTGGCACTTCTACCAGGCGGCGGTGCCCACCTACATCGGCGGGGCCATGACCTTCGCCTGGGGCGCGACCCAGGGCGATACCCGCAAGGTCTCCCTGGAGGTGCTGCGCCAGCGCTTCGCCGGCAGCGGCATCGTGACCCGCTACTACAACCCCGAGGTTCACCTGGGCGCCTTCGCGCTGCCGCAGTACGTGCTGCAGGCCGTGGGCAAGCCCAGCAACGACTGAGGTGCCCGGTCTCCTTTCCGGGGGCTGGCTGAATGAAAAAACCGCTGCCGGAGCGATCCGGCAGCGGTTTTTTCATGGCGGTGTGCTTCAGCCGAAGCGGTAGATGTCCATGCCCAGTGCACCGAGGGTGAAGCCGCTGTGGGCCAGGCTGAATGCGCCGCCGGCTCCGCGTGCGAAGTACAGCGGCAGCAGGTGCTCGTCGCTGGGGTGGCTGCGCACTGCATTGGGCGCCTGGGTGCGGTAGTGGTGCAGGGCGTCTTCGTCATCGCGGGCCAGGTGCTCGACCATCCAATCGCGGAAGACCTGGGCCCAGTCGGAGCCGTGGTCGTCCTGCGCGTGCCAGTCCAGCTCCCGCAGGTTGTGGGTGATGCTGCCGGAGCCGATGAGCAGCACGCCTTGGTCGCGCAGGGCGGCCAGGGCACGGCCGACCCGGGTCTGGAAGGCCGGGCCGAGGCGGCTGGGCAGGGACAGTTGCAGCACCGGGATGTCCGCTTCCGGGTACATCAGCGACAGCGGCACCCAGGCGCCATGGTCGAGGGAGCGCTGGTCATCGATGGCGGCGTCCAGGCCGGCGGCCTTCAGCAGCCCCTGGACTTCGCGCGCCAGCTCGGGTGCGCCGGGGGCGGGGTACTGGACGGCGTAGAGCGCCGGCGGGAAGCCGTAGAAGTCGTGCCAGGTCTCGGGGTGGGCGGCGCCAGTCAGGCTCAGGCCCTGGCTCTCCCAGTGCGCGGACACCACCAAGATGGCGCGCGGGCGCGGCAGCTCGGCCGCCAGGCGGGCGAGGGCGGGGCCGCTGGCGCCGGGTTCCAGCGCGAGCATGGGGGAACCGTGGGAGATGAACAGGGTGGGTAGCATCCGGGGCGTCCTCCGTTAGGATGGGCGCCATGTTCTGCGCTGGACGTATCGACTTCCAGCATAAAATTCTGCGCGTATCTATCGAATCATCAGGAGGATCAGGTGGAAGAGTCATTCTGGCAGGCACGTTGGCACAGCAATCAGATCGGGTTCCATCTCGATGAGGTCAACCCCTGGCTGCTGCGGCATTGGCACGCCCTGGCGCTCCCTGCCGATGCGCAGGTGCTGGTGCCACTCTGCGGCAAGAGCCTGGACCTGCTGTGGCTCGCTGACCAAGGCCATCGGGTGCTGGGCGTGGAGCTGGCAGAGAAGGCGGTGCTGGATTTCTTCGCCGAATGGGGCGTGGAGCCGGAGGTGAGCGAGGTCGGCGCGTTGCGCCGTTTCAGTTCGGGGCGGGTAGAGATCCTCCAGGGGGACTTCTTCGCCCTGACGCCCGAGGACACCCGGGATTGCGTGGCGCTGTATGACCGGGCAGCGATCATCGCCTTGCCGCCGGCCATGCGCGAAGCCTATGTCGCGCACCTCGCTCGCCTGCTGGCGCCGGGTTGCCGGGGGCTGATGGTGACCCTGGAGTACGAGCAGTCGCGGCTCGATGGCCCGCCGTTCTCGGTGCCGGAGGAGGAGGTGCGCGCGCGCCTGGAGTCGGATTGGTGCGTGGAGCTGCTGGAGCGGGAAGACGTGCTGGAGAAGAACTGGAAGTTTGCTTCGCGCGGCCTGGACGCCTTGCACGAGCCGGTGTTCCGCTTGCAGCGCAAGGGCTGAGGCTCGGCGATGACGAATGAAAAAGGGCAGCCAGTGGCTGCCCTTTTCGTTGGCTTCGGTTGGATCAACCGCGGCGGCGCAGGGCCTCGATGCGGTCTTCCAGGGGCGGGTGGCTCATCAGCAGGCCGGCCAGGCCGTTCTTCAGGCCACCGTTGATGCCGAAGGCGGTCAGGCTGTCGGGCATCTGCACCGGTACGCCTTGCTCGGCGCGCAGGCGCTGCAGGGCGCCGATCATGGCGTTGGTGCCGGCCAGCTGTGCGCCGGCTTCGTCGGCGCGGTACTCACGTTTGCGCGAGAACCACATGACGATGATGCTGGCGAGGATGCCCAGGACCAGCTCGGCGAAGATGGTGGCGATGAAGTAGCCGATGCCGGGGCCTTCTTCGTTCTTCAGGATCACCTTGTCGACGAAGTTGCCGAAGATGCGCGCGAAGAACATCACGAAGGTGTTCACCACGCCCTGGATCAGGGACAGGGTGACCATGTCGCCGTTGGCCACGTGGCCGATCTCGTGGGCCAGCACCGCCTTCACCTCATCGGGCGAGAAGCGCTCCAGCAGGCCCTGGCTGACGGCGACGAGGGCGTCGTTGCGGTTCCAGCCGGTGGCGAAGGCGTTGGCCTCGTAGGCCGGGAAGATACCCACCTCGGGCATCTTGATGCCGGCCTGGCGGGACAGCTCCTCGACGGTCTGCAGCAGCCACTGCTCGTGACGGGTACGGGGCTGGGTGATGATCTCGGTACCGGTGCTCATCTTCGCCATCCATTTGGAGATGAACAGCGAGACCAGGGAGCCGGCGAAGCCGAACACGGCACAGAACACCAGCAGGCTGCCGTAGTTCTGGCCGGTGAAGCGATCTACCCCCAGCAGTTTCAGCGTGATGCTGGCAATCACCAGGACTGCAAGGTTGGTGGCCAGGAACAACAGAATTCGCATCATGATTGGGGCGGTCTCCTCACGGCGGAAAGCGGTTTGATATGCGGGGGTATATAAGGTTCGGGCGAGGGCGATTCAACCGAACCCTTATTTCAAACTGTGTCGCCTGCCGCGCCGTCGGGGCCGCAGAACAGCAGGCGTGACAGCCGCGCGATGCGTTCGCTGTTGCGGCTGGCCAGTGCTTCGCGCAGCTGGTGGGCGAGGGTGCCGTGCACCCGGCGCACGCTCGGCGGCAGGGCGCCTTCGTCGCCGACCGCATGGGGAATGCTGCGTGACAGGCGCAGGAAGCCCTTCTCCGTGAGCACGGCCTGGTCCAGCGCTTCGTAGCGGATGGTGCTCTCGTAGCGGATGTAGCCTTCCTCGGCCAACCAGATCAGGGCGCCCAGGCAGCCCTGGTGGCGTTTGCTGGGCAGGCCGAACTCGTCCGGCTCCTCGTGGCCGATCAGATCCTCCACGTACAGCGCGGATTTGCGGGGGAAGGCGAGGTAGAGCGTCAGCATGCCGGCTGCGCAATCCTTGTAGAAGTCGTCGATCTGCAGGTCCATGGTCAGAGTGCTCGCGCCAGCAGCGCGTTGGGGAGCAGCGGCAGTAGGCGGCCGATCAGCGCCCAGGGCCAGCCGGGCACGTAGGCGCGGCGTGTCTGGCGCTCGATGTGCTGGGCGATCAGCCGGGCGCCGCGCTCCACGTCGATGAGGAAGGGGCGCGGCCCTGCTCCCTGGTTGATGGGGGTGTCGATGTAGCCGGGCAGCAGCAGGGTGGTGCGCAGGGGGCTGCGGTACAGCTCCAGTTCGAGGGCTTCCATGTAGCTGATCAGCCCGGCCTTGCTCGCCGAATAACCGGCGGTTGCCGGCAGGCCGCGCTTGCCGGCAACCGAGGCCACGGCCACCAGGTGGCCATGGCCTTGCTCGCGGAACAGCTGGGCAGCGGCGTCGAGGCAGGCGACGGTGCCGATCAGGTTGGTCTCCAGGGTCTGCTGGAAGCGCTCGAAACGGCCCGTGCCGACCTTGCCCGCCAGGCCGATGCCGGCGTTGGCGATGAGCCCGTCGAGCCCGCCCAGGGCGTTCTTCGCCAGGCCCACGGCGTCCTGGCAGGCGGCGTAGTCGGTGACGTCGAGGGGCAGCACGGCGATGTTCCGACCGTGGTGCGCGCGCAGCTCTTCGGCGAGTTGCTGGAGGGTTTCCTCCCGGCGTGCCGCCAGGGCCAGGTCATGTCCTCGTGCAGCCAGCTCGCGGGCCAGGGCCATGCCGATGCCGGAACTGGCGCCGGTGAGCAGGTAGCGGCGGGGCTGGCCCATGGCGGTGCTCCTTTTACTGGCGGTAGGTCTTGAGGAAGTTGCCGATGCGACCGATGGCCTGCTCGAGGTCGTCGACGCGGGGCAGGGTGACCACGCGGAAGTGGTCCGGCCACGGCCAGTTGAAGGCAGTGCCCTGGACGATCAGCAGCTTCTCGGAGAGCAGCAGGTCGAGTACGAATTTCTCGTCGTTGTGGATCGGGCAGACCTTCGGATCGATGCGCGGGAAGGCATAGAGCGCGCCCATGGGCTTGACGCAGCTGACGCCAGGGATGTCGTTGAGCAGTTCCCAGGCGCGGTTGCGCTGCTCCAGCAGGCGGCCGCCGGGCAGGACCAGGTCGTTGATGCTCTGGTAGCCGCCGAGTGCGGTCTGGATGGCGTGCTGGCTCGGCACGTTGGCGCACAGGCGCATGTTGGCCAGGATGTCGAGGCCTTCGATGTAGCTCTGGGCGCGGTGCTTGGGCCCGGAGATGGCGATCCAGCCGGAGCGGAAGCCGGCCACGCGGTAGGACTTGGACAGCCCGTTGAAGGTCAGGCAGAGCACGTCCGGCGCCAGGGAGGCGGTGGAGATGTGCTGGGCTTCGTCATAGAGGATCTTGTCGTAGATCTCGTCGGAGAAGATCACCAGGTTGTGCTGGCGGGCCAGCTCGACGATCTCCAGTAGCAGCTCGCGGGAGTACACGGCGCCGGTGGGGTTGTTGGGGTTGATCAGCACCAGGGCCTTGGTGTTGGAGGTGATCTTCGCCTTCATGTCGGCAATGTCCGGGAACCAGCCGGCCTGCTCGTCGCACAGGTAGTGCACCGGCTTGCCGCCACCCAGGGCCACGGAGGCGGTCCAGAGCGGGTAGTCGGGGGCCGGGATCAGCACCTCGTCGCCATTGTTCAGCAGGGCCTGCAGGGCCATCACGATCAGCTCGGAGACGCCGTTGCCCAGGTAGATGTCCTCGATGCCGACGCCTTCCACCTGCTTCTGCTGGTAGTACTGCATGACGGCCTTGCGGGCGCTGAACAGGCCCTTGGAGTCGCTGTAGCCCTGGGCGGTGGGCAGGTTGCGGATGACGTCCTGGAGGATTTCCTCCGGCGCTTCGAAGCCGAAGGGGGCCGGGTTGCCGATGTTCAGCTTGAGGATGCGTTGGCCTTCCTCTTCCAGACGCTTGGCGTGCTTGAGCACCGGCCCGCGAATGTCGTAGCAGACGTTGGCGAGCTTGTTGGATTTGCTGAACTGCATGGTTCTGAGGGTCCCGAATGTGTTGATGCGCCGGGGGCGGCCGCTGGGGCAGTGGAAGGGGCGGATACCTTGGCAGCCGGCAGCGCCGCTGCCAGACTGGCGCCCGAAGGCACGCATGATACGTGCGGCCCGATGGCCGGAAAAGGTACGGGTCGGGCTTTTTTCCGCAACGAGGTGACCCTATGGAAAAGCTGGACAAACCCCTTGAAGCCTGGCGCGAAGAGCTGACCGACGCGCAGTTCCACGTCTGCCGCCTGGGGGGTACCGAACGGCCCTTCACCGGCGAATACAACGGCACCAAGACACCCGGCATCTACCATTGCGCCTGCTGCGGTGCGGCGCTGTTCGATTCCGATGCCAAGTACGACTCCGGCAGCGGCTGGCCCAGCTACTTCCAGCCGGTGAACGACCAGGCCATCGCCGAGCTGGAGGACTTCAGCCACGGCATGCACCGCGTCGAGGTGCGCTGTGCCCGTTGCGAGGCGCACCTGGGGCATGTCTTCCCCGATGGACCCAGGCCGACCGGCCTGCGCTACTGCATCAATTCCGTGGCGCTGAAGCTCGTGCCTCGGGACTGAATGCCAAAGCCCGCCGCTGGCGGGCTTTATTTTTGCTCGATTGAATTGCGTGCAATTTAGTTGAGCGCTATTTTTGTCGCGGCTTTCCCTTCCCGACCTTCATTAACTGAGGCACGCACCATGAGCGATCGGCTTCTCGACATTCCCGTCACCACCATCAAGGGCGAACAGAAGACCCTGGCGGACTTCGGCGGCAAGGCGCTGCTGGTGGTCAACACCGCCAGCAAGTGCGGCTTCACCCCCCAGTACAAGGGGCTGGAGGCGATCTGGCAGCAATACCGCGACAAGGGCCTAGTGGTGCTGGGCTTCCCCTGCAACCAGTTCGGCAAGCAGGAGCCGGGTGACGAAGGGGCGATCTCGGAGTTCTGCGAGCTGAACTTCGGCGTGACCTTCCCGCTGTTCCGCAAGATCGAAGTCAACGGCGCGGGGGCCCACCCGCTCTACGTCGCGCTGAAGAAGCGGGCTCCGGGCCTGCTGGGCAGCCAGGGCATCAAATGGAACTTCACCAAGTTCCTGATCGACGGCGAGGGTCGTGAGGTCAAGCGCTTCGCGCCCACCACCAAGCCCGAGGAACTCACCGCCGAGATCGAAGCGCTGCTGAAATGAAGCCGTTGTCGTCACCGTCCGAGGCGGACCTGCTGCTGGAGAACCAGCTCTGCTTCAAGCTCTATGCCGCCTCCCGCCTGGTGATCCGGGGCTACCGGCCGTTGCTGGAACGCCTGGGACTGACCTACCCGCAGTACCTGGCGATGCTGGTGCTCTGGGAGTGGCAGGCACGGCCGCCCGAGCAGCCCACGGTGAAGGCCCTGGGAGAGCGGCTGATGCTGGATTCCGGCACCCTGACGCCCTTGCTCAAGCGCCTGGAGCAGCTGGGTCATGTGCAGCGGCGCCGGGCGGCCCAGGACGAGCGCGAGGTGCACCTGGCGCTCACCCCCTCGGGGCTGGCCCTGCGTGACGAGACGGCGGCGCTGCGCGCGCAACTGATCTGCGACAGCGGGCTGGACCTGGACGAGATGGTCGAGCTGCGCGCGCGGCTCTCCGAGCTGCTGGAGCGCTTCAGCGGGTTGGCTGGGTAGCCGGCAGCCAGTTGTCCAGCAGGGTCACCAGGTCTTCCCGGCGGAACGGCTTGGCCAGGTAGTCGTCCATGCCGGCGGCGCGGCAGCGTTCGCGCTCGTCCGGCAGGGCGTTGGCCGTCAGCGCGACGATGGGCAGGCCGGGCCACTGGCCGCTCTGGCGAATGCGCCGGGTGGCTTCGTAGCCGTCCATGATCGGCATGTTGCAGTCCATCAGCACCAACTCCACCGGCTCCCTCGCCAGCACTTCCAGCGCTTCGCCGCCGTGGCTGGCCACCAGCACCTCGCAGCCGAGCTTGCTGAGCATGCCCTTGGCTACCAACTGATTCACCGCGTTGTCTTCCACCAGCAGCACGCGCGCAGAGTGGTGCGGGCGCGGCCGTTGCTCGCTGCTGGGTTGGGCGGTGTGCTCTTGGGGGTGCAGGCTGCGATGCAGGGCCTGGTACAGGGTGGAGCGCGAGATCGGACGGGCCAACTGCTGCAGCGGGGCCAGCGGCGCGGCGCGCTCGGCGGGCAGGAAGCTGCCGTAGCCGGTGACCAGCAGGATCGGCGTCGGACCGGCCTCGCGCAGGCGGGGCAACTGCTCGGGGGCGTCGGTGATCACCTGGTCCCACGGGCCGTCGTCCAAGGAAGCGTCGGTGTTGCGTCGCTCATAGTGGATGCCCCAGATCGGCAGCCAGACCTTGAGCAGGTCCGACAGGCCGCTGCCGGCAGAGCACAGGGCCAGGACGCGTCCCTTGAGGGGAGGCGGCAGCATGGCGGGGGTGTCCGTGAACAGGGGCAGTTCTGCGCTGAACTGGCTGCCGAGGCCTTCTTCGGAATGCACCTGGAGGCGGCCCTCCATGGCTTCGCAGAGGCGGCGGGTGAGCGCCAGCCCGAGGCCGGTGCCACCGAATTGCCGGGCGATCCCCGCGCCGCCCTGGGCGAAGGGTTGGAACAGCTTCGGCAGGGCTTCGGCGGAGATGCCGATGCCGGTGTCCCGCACGCTGATCACCACACCCTGGTCGCCAGCCGGCGTGACCCGCAGGTCCACCCGGCCGACACGGGTGAACTTGAGGGCGTTGGATAGCAGGTTGCTGACGATCTGCCGCACACGCGTCGGGTCGCCCATCACCAGGGAGGGCAAGCGCGGGTCCACCAGGCAGCTCAGTTCCACGCCGGGCGCGGCGTTCTGCGAGAGCAGGCTGGCGGTGTCCTCCACCAGCACGCCGAGGTCGAAGGGGATGGCCTCCAGCTCCAGCTGGCCGGCTTCGAACTTGGACAGGTCGAGGATGTCGTTGAGCAACTCCACCAGCACGCTGCCGGAGTCGTGGGCGATGGTCAGCTGCTGGCGTTGCTCGGGGCTCAGGGGGCCGTCGAGGGTGAGCGAGAGCATGCCCAGCAGGCCGTTGAGCGGGGTGCGGATCTCGTGGCTCATGTTGGCCAGGAAGGCGGCGCGGGCCTGGGCGGTCTCCAGGGCGCTGGCGCGGGCCATTTCCAGCTCGGCGTTGGACTGGCTGAGGCGGCGGTTGGTGGCCTTCAGCTCGGCGGTACGGGCCGAGACGATGTTCTCCAGTTCGGCCAGGTACTGCGTGAGGCGGTCCTCTGCGTCCCGGCGCTGGCCCATCTCGGCCATCAGGCTGGCCAACTGGCGGTTGATCACATCCACCAGCACACCGATCTCGTCATGCTCGTGGCCGGGTGGGTAGGGCAGGCGGTTCTCGCCGGGGGAGCGGGTATCCCGCTCGCTGAGCCCACGGATCAGCCCCACCAGGGGCTTGGTCAGCATGCTGTAGAACAGCACCAGCAGGATCAGCGACAGCAACAGGCTGCGCACGAAGCCGGACACCAGGGTCAGCATGGAGCGCCGCAGGAAGTGATTGCCGAAGGCGAAGGTGTCCACCTCCAGGCGCAGCAGGCCCAGCGCTTCCTCGGGGGCGTGGGTGATGAACAGCGGGTCCTGGAATTCGCGGCGGGCGCCAAAGAGGAAGTCGCTGAACACCCGGTAGTCGCTGCGCGCAGCGGGGCGAGCGACGCTGGCCAGCACGGTGCCGCTGTTGTCGATGATCTCGGCGCGGATCACCGCTGGCGAGCGCAGCAGCCCGGCCACCAGCTCCTGGGCCAGTTCGGCGTCGATGTTGTAGGCGATGCGGGCAGCAGGGTTGTGGCTGATTTCCAGCAGGGCGCGGATTTCCCTGTCCAGCGAGGCGTTCTCGCTGGCGTAGTCGATGCCGACCTGGATGATGCTGAGCAGTGTTCCGAGGATGAAGGCCACCAGCACGGTGAGGCTGGCCTGCTTGAACGACAGGCGTTGGGTCAGCGGGATATCCATTGGGGGTGATTCGGCCTTGTTCCGTGGGCTTGCCAAGCATAGCCTATCCCACCTTTCGGCCATCCGGCTGTGCCTTATTACAAGGAGTTGGAACGTGGATTCCCGATTGCTCGACTTCCTCGAACGCGCCGACGCGGTGCTGGCCCGCCTGGAGCCGCTGCTGCCGGCGGAGCGCCCGGTCATCGACTGGGAACGTTGCCTGGCGGCGCGCTGGCACCGCGACGGGCGCAGCGGCTTCCTGCAGCCGCTGGAGGTGAGCCTGGACCTGGATCTCGACGACCTGATCGGCGTGGACCCGCAGCGGGACACCCTGGCGCGCAACACCCGCCAGTTCGTCGACGGCCTGCCGGCCAACCATGCCCTGTTGTGGGGCGCGCGGGGCACGGGCAAGTCTTCGCTGGTCCGGGCGCTGCTCGCCGCTCATGCCGGGGAAGGGCTGCGCCTGGTGGAGATCGAACGTGACCACCTGGCCGACCTGCCCCGTGTGGTGGAGCTGCTTGCCGGGCTGCCGCAACGCTTCGTACTGTTCTGCGACGACCTCTCGTTCGAGGCGGGCGAGGGCGACTACCGGGTGCTCAAGAGCGTGCTCGATGGCTCCCTGGAACGGGCGCCGGACAATGTGCTGCTCTATGCCACGTCCAACCGCCGCCACCTGGTGCCGGAGAAGCAGAGCGACAACGAGAACTGGAAGATGGTGGACGGCGAACTCCACCCCAACGAAGCGGTGGAGGACAAGATCGCGCTGTCCGACCGCTTCGGCCTCTGGCTCTCCTTCTATCCCTTTACCCAGGAACACTTCCTGGCGGTGGTGCGCCACTGGATCAGCTCCCTGGCCGCTACCGCCGGGCTGGAGTGGACCTGGGATGAAACCCTGGAGAAGGAAGCCATCCGCTGGGCCCTCGGGCGCGGCAACCGTAACGGCCGTTGTGCCTATCAATTCGCCCGCCAATGGGTTGGCCGGGCGCTGCTGGAGACTGCTTGATGATCGATCTGAAAACCGCCGGTGCCGGCCTCGACGGCTACGCGCTGCTGGCGGCGCAACTGGAATCCCTGCTGGCCGACGAGCGTGATTTCATCGCCAATGCCTCGCAGTTCGCGGCGTTCCTGTTCAATGAGCTGCCCGACCTGAACTGGGCCGGCTTCTACCTCAACAAGAATGAGCAACTGGTGCTCGGGCCGTTCCAGGGCAAGGTCGCCTGCGTACGGATTCCCTTCGACAAGGGCGTTTGCGGGGCGGCTGCCCGCACTCGCGCGACCCAGCGTGTGGAAGATGTGCATGCCTTCCCCGGCCATATCGCCTGCGACAGTGCCTCCAACAGCGAGCTGGTGGTTCCGCTGGTGAAGAACGGCGTGCTGATCGGGGTGCTGGATCTGGACAGCCCGAGCGTCGGGCGTTTCAGCGAGGCGGACCAGGCGGGCATCGAGAACCTGGCGTCGATCTTCCTGCGGTTGACCGACTGCTGAGGGAACATCCCGGCACCATGGCGGTGCCGGGATCGGTGGGGCTGGGATCAGGCCTTGCCGGAGAGCTTGTCGATCATGCGTTGCTCACCCGGCAGCACGGCCTGGACCGACTCCCGGGCGCGGATGCGCTGGTAGTGGGCAGCCAGCGCCGGCCAGCGACTGGCGTCGATGGTTTCGCCGCCGTGTTCCATGTTGATCAGTTGGCAGCACAGGGCCAGGTCCGCCATGGTCGGGCCTTCGCCTACGAAGTAGTCCGCATTGCCCAGGGTCTTTTCCAGGTAGTCGAAGTGCGGCGGCAGCTTGTCCAGGAGCGCTGCCTTTATCGCTTCCTCGTCCGACGGTTTGCCCATGGTGGGCTTGAGCACCCGGTTGCGGAACACCGTGAAGGTGGTGAGCGGGGCGAGCTCGTAGTCGGCGTACTTCTCCAGCCAGCGGATGCGCGCGCTCTGCTGCGCATCGGTGCCGTAGAGCGGCATAAGCTCCGGATGTTTCTCTTCCAGGTACTGGCCGATCACGCTGGAGTCGGCGAGGGTGAAGTCGCCATCACGCAGCGCGGGAATGCGGCCCAGCGGGTTCAGTTCCCGGTACCAGGCCGGTTGGCCGAACGGGGTGATGATCTCCAGCTGGTAGTCCAGCGCCTTCTCCAGCAGGCACAGGCGAACCTTGCGCACGAAAGGGGACAGGGGTGCGCCGTACAGGGTGATGCTCATCGTTGTTGTCCTCGTCTGAGCAGGGCGGGGTGCGGATCAGTCGTAGATGTTCTTCTTCTTCCACATGTCCTCGTCGTCCAGCTGGTCGAGGCCGGCGGTGAGTTCGCTTGGCTCTTCGGGGGCAGGCTTCTTGTCGAGGGAGAGGGCATCGGCACGGGCCAGCTGCGCTTGCAGGGCCTGCAGCTGGGTCTTGTAGCGGGCCGGATCGGGCTGCTTCTGCAGGTACTGCACGCCGCGCTCGAAGGCCAGGCGGGCCTGGCGCGGCTGGCCGTCATGCAGGGCCTGGGCGCCGATATTGGTGAAGAACTCGATGTGCAGCTGAACCAGCATGCCGCGGATGTCGTTGACCCAGCGCTTGGCATCGGCCACCGGCAGGTAGCCGTCCTTCGCCGAGCGGGTGAGCTGGCCGTGCAGGGACTCCAGCTGGAAGCGTACTTCCTTGGCCTGGGCTTCGTTGAGCACCTTGATCGGCGCATTGCGGATCGGCATGCCTTCGCCCAGGTTCACCAGGCCGCGCAGCTCTTCTATCTGCACCTTCAGTTGTGCATTGCCTTTATCCAGGGGTAGAAGGCGTTCGCAGAACAGCAATTGCAGGCGGGTGAGGGTGAGCTTCAGCTCGGGCGTCATGAACTGGCCGGGCAGGGATTCGGACAGGTCGGCGCAGCGGCGCAAGCGGTCCTGGAGGTCGGCGCGCTGGCGGGCCTTCTCCAGCTTGCTGTTTTCCACCACATGGTTGGCATAGCCGATGACCAGCAGCAGAACGATGCCGGCTATTACCACCAGGGTGATCAGGAGTGGGGACATCTTCTTACAGCTCCCGTGGATTGAGCGTTTCGCCGGAGTGTAGTGGCTTGGCTTGTCCCCTCATAGCTCTGCGTCATGTTTTGGCCTGAAGTCTTTGATTTTGAAAAGTTTTTGATAGAGGGTTGACGGCTGTCGAATGGCTCCCTAGAATGCGCGCCACTTCGACGCGATGCCCGAAAGGCAAAGCGAAAGAAGCCGGAAGAAAGCGTCAAAGCTGTTGTAAGTTCCGGGCCGCGTCCCCTTCGTCTAGTGGCCTAGGACACCGCCCTTTCACGGCGGTAACAGGGGTTCGAGTCCCCTAGGGGACGCCA
>NZ_FOJP01000024.1 GCF_900111835.1 Metapseudomonas otitidis | reverse complement strand
CCACCGAGAAGCGCCGCCGCCGCAAGCGCGGCAAGCTCGCCGACCCGGCCAAGCGCGCCTTCATCAACCCCGCCGTGTGCGAGGGCTGCGGTGACTGCAGCGTCAAGTCCAACTGCCTCTCCGTGCTGCCCCTGGAAACCGAACTGGGCCGCAAGCGGCAGATCGACCAGAACGCCTGCAACAAGGACTTCTCCTGCGTCGAAGGCTTCTGCCCTAGCTTCGTCACCGTTCACGGCGGCAGCCTGCGCAAGCCCGAGGCCGCCGGAGCCAAGGCACTCTTCGTCGCCCTGCCCGAGCCGCGCCAGCCGAGCCTCGCCCGGCCCTGGAACATCCTCCTGCCCGGCGTCGGCGGCAGTGGCGTCACCACCGTCGGCGCCCTGCTGGGCATGGCCGCCCACATCGAAGGCAAGGGCTGCACCGTGCTCGACCAGGCCGGCCTCGCGCAGAAGTTCGGCCCGGTCATCACCCACATCCGCATCGCCGCCAAGCAGGACGACATCTACGCCGTGCGTATCGCCGCCGGCGAGACCGATCTGCTGCTGGGCTGCGACCTGGTGGTGGCCGCCAGCGAAGAGGCCCTGGCCAAGCTCAACGACCGCATCGCCACCGCCGTGGTCAACAGTCACGAGGCCGCCACCGCCGAGTTCACCCGCAACCCCGACGCCCAGGTGCCCGGCGCCGCCATGCGTGACGCCTTGGTAGAGGCAGTGGGCGAAGCCAAGACCCACTTCGTCGACGCCACCCGCCTGGCCACCCGCCTGCTGGGCGACAGCATCGCCACCAACCTGTTCATGCTCGGCTATGCCTACCAGAAGGGCCTGGTGCCCATCTCCGCCGCCGCCATCGACAAGGCCATCGAACTCAACGGCGTCGCCGTCACCCTCAACCAGCAGGCCTTCCTCTGGGGCCGTCGCGCCGCCCACGACCTGCCGGCGGTGGAGAAGCTCGCCCGCCCGGCCGAGATCGAAGCCCCGCGCTGCGAAACCCTGGAAGAGATCGTCCAGTACCGCGCCGACCACCTGCGCGCCTACCAGGACGCCGCCTACGCCGAGCGCTACCGCGCCCTGGTGGAGCGCGTGCGCCAGGCCGACATCGGCGAAGACAAGGCCCTGACCCGCGCCGTGGCCCGCTACTACGCCAAGCTGCTGGCCTACAAGGACGAATACGAAGTGGCCCGGCTCTACAGCGACGCCAGCTTCCGCAAGCAGCTGGAGGCGCAGTTCGAGGGCGACTACAGCCTCGAATTCCACCTCGCCCCGTCCTGGCTGGCCAAGGCCGACCCGGCCACCGGCGAGCCGCGCAAGCGTCGCTTCGGCCCCTGGATGCTCAAGGCCTTCGACGTCCTCGCACGCTTCCGCTTCCTGCGTGGCAGCGCCCTCGATCCCTTCGGCTACAGCCACGAGCGCAAGCTCGAACGCCAGCTGATCGACGAGTACGAAGCCCAGGTGGCGCTGATCCTCAAGGAGCTGCGCCCCGGCAACTACGCCGCCGCCGTCGCCCTGGCCGAACTGCCCGAGCAGATCCGCGGCTACGGCCCGGTGAAGGAACGCGCCCTGGCCAAGGTCCGCCAGCAGGAGCAGCAGCTGCGCGCGCGCCTCACCGCCAGCGACGTGCAGGTCTTGCACCTGTTCGACCCGGCAGCCTGACGCCCGATCAGAGGCCCCTCTCCCGGTCCATGGGGGAGGGCGCCCCATCGACTTGAAACACGCCCAACCCGAATCGAGGAACCCCCATGTCCGTCTTCAGCCACGTCGAATTCGACCACCACGAGCAGGTCGTCTACGGCCACGACAAGGCCAGCGGCCTCAAGGCCATCATCGCCATCCACAACCGCAACCTCGGCCCCGCCCTCGGCGGCTGCCGCATGTTCCCCTACGCCGACGACGAGCAGGCCCTGCGTGACGTGCTGCGGCTGTCCCGTGGCATGACCTACAAGTCCGCCCTGGCCAGCCTGCCGCTGGGCGGCGGCAAGGCCGTCATCTTCGGCGACCCCCGCAAGGACAAGACCGAAGCGCTGTTCCAGGCCATGGGCGACTTCGTCGACAGCCTCGGCGGGCGCTACATCACCGCCGCCGACTCCGGCACCGGCCCGACGGAAATGCAGATCATGGCGGAGCGCACCCGCCACGTGGCCGGCGCCAACACCCGCGAAGCCTTCGACGGCGGCACCCGCAGCGGCGACCCGTCGCCGTCCACCGCCTACGGCGTGTTCATCGGCCTCAAGGTCGCCGTGCAGCACCGCCTGCGCCGGGATGACCTCAAGGGCCTGCGCGTCGCCATCCAGGGCGTCGGCCAGGTGGGCTTCCACCTCGCCCGCCTGCTGCATGACGCCGGGGCCGAACTGTGGGTGACCGACATCGTCGAAGCCAACGTGCGCCGCGCCGTCGAGCAATTGGGCGCCAAGGCCGTCGGCCAGCACGAGATCTACGGCCTGGACGTGGACGTCTTCGCCCCCTGTGCCATGGGTGGCATCCTCAACCTGCAGACCCTCGAAGCCTTGCGCGCCCCCGTGGTCGCCGGCGCCGCCAACAACCAGCTGGCCGACGCGCAACTGGCCGAGGAACTGCGCCGCAACGGCTGCCTCTACGCCCCGGACTACGCCATCAACGCCGGCGGCATCATTGACGTGCACTACGAGCGCAGCGGCGGCAGCACCGCCGCCCTCAAGGCCCACATCGAAGGCATCGGTGCCACCCTCAAGACCATCTTCCAGCGCGCCGACCAGGAGGGCCGCACCACCACCGAGGTGGCCGACCGCCTGGCCGAAGAGCGCTTCGGGCGGACCTGAAGCGCGCGACGCCGGCGCTACAGGTCCAGGTAGAAACTGACCCCGTGGCGCCGGTACCCCAGGGACTCGTAGAAGGCATGGGCCGCCTCGCGGCCCAGCCCGCTGGAAAGCACCAGCTTGTAGCAGCCCAGCGCCCGGCCGCGCTCCGCCGCCTTCTCCATCAGCGCCTTGCCCACCCCCAGGCCACGGGCCTCGGCGTCCACCACCACGTCCTCGACGATGGCCGAGCGGGCGAAGTTGTGGGCCAGGTGCTCCACCAGGATCACCGTGCAGGTGCCCAGCAACTGGCCCTCCCGCTCCGCCACCAGCACCTCCCGCCCGGCCGGCAGGTTCTCCAGGCGCAGCGCCAGCAGCGTCGGGTCCGGCTGCGGCTCGTCCGGCCCCAGCTGGTGCAGCAGCAGCGCCAGCGCCGGGGCATCGGCCGGGCTGGCGGCGCGCAGCTCAAGGGTCATGAAGGGGGAGTCGGGGAGGGGATCAAGGCGGCTCGGTTGCATGGTGTCGCTCCTTTTTTCCGGAAGTCTGAGCCTAGCCGGTGGCAGTGGCATGACAAAAACGCCGAGCGCCGCTAACATGCCGCCCGTTCCGATGTCCCAGTAGCTCAATTGGATAGAGCATCCCCCTCCTAAGGGGAAGGTTGGTGGTTCGAACCCACTCTGGGACACCATGAATGCAAAGCCCCGCACAGCTAGCGCTGGCGGGGCTTTTTAGTTACGACCGACCGCTCACTCAGGCGTTGCCGGTTTCGCCGCCGTCGTTGGGCATAGTCAGGTAGATCAGCACCACCAGCAGCGTGATGAAGAAGCGGAAGGCATCCGGCACGCCGTTCCACTGCTTCGACATCCACATCCCGAACCATTCCCCGCCCACCGACATGAAGCCCACCTGCCAGGTCAGGAAGCCCAGGGTCAGGCCGGCCACTGCCCAGCCCTTGGCCGCGCGGAACGTCTCGGCCGGTGCCTTGATCGCCCGCAGCAGGCGCACGCCGCCGATCCAGCAGAACAGGGCGGTCAGGCTTTCCAGCGTGATGATGCCGATGTAGCCCGCATGGTGCAGCCAGGGCGTGGTGATGGAGCGGTACATGATCTGGTTGTCGGGGAACAGCGTGTCCATCAGGAACACATGGCGCACGAAGGCGAAGTTGGTGCCGTAGTCGGTGATGTTGCCGAAGGCGACCAAGGTGGCGAAGAAAGCCATGGCCAGCACCATGGCGGCCTTGGACAGGCGGATCAGGGTCATGTCGTTTTCCTTTTGGGTAGGGATGACCGCGCGCCCGAGGCAAGGCAGCCGGGCACCGGGTCGGGTCGAAGGGGGGCGCAGGGTGCGCGGGTGCGGACATCGGGACTGGAAGACCTGAGGCCGGCGCCGCGCGGGGAAGCACGGCGGCTCGGCTGGATAGAACGGCCGCACCGGAAGGCGCGCGGATTCTCGGCAGGCCAGGCCGGAGCGTCAAGACACCGCTGACGTCCAAAGAAGCATTGCCCTGTGGGCATGGGTTGAGGATGCTGTGCGCATTTGTCGACGGTGCTGCCCATGTCCGAGTTGCCCGCCCCCTCCAGCCCGCTCCCCCTGCGCACCTGGCAGCAGCCGGGCCCCCTGGCTGCCGTGCTGCTGCGGGTCCACGCCGGCAGCCATGATGCGCCCCGCGAGTGGCCGGGCCTGGCGCACTTCCTCGAGCACCTGCGTTTTCTCGGCGGCCAGCGCTTCACCCAGGGCGAGCGGCTGATGCCCTTCGTCCAGACCTGTGGCGGCCGCCTCAACGCCAGCACCCAGGCCCACCACACCGACTTCTTCTTCGAGCTGCCCGCCGACCGCCTCCAGGCCGGCCTGGAGCGGCTCGCCGACCTGATCCAGGCGCCGCTGCCCAGCCTCGACCTGCAGCGCCGCGAGCGGGAAATCCTGCAGATCGAATACCTCAACCGGGGGCGCGACCCCTGGACCCAAGCCCAATCCGCCCTGGCCGCCGCGCTGGCGCCGGGTCACCCCCTGGCCGACTTCCATGCCGGCCACCGCGACAGCCTGGCCATCGACGCGCCCGCCTTCCAGGCCGCCCTGGCCCGTTTCGCCGAGGCCGGCGAGCGGCAGCTGTGGGTGGTCGCGCCGCAGCCGGCGGAGCAGGTGCAGGCGTTCGTCCGGGAGGCCTTCGCCGGCTGCCCACCGGGCCAGGCGCTGCCACACCGGGCTGCGCCGCCCCTGCTGCCGTTGGCCTGCCACAGCCTGCGCCTGCAACTGCCCGGCGCTCCGCGCCAGTGGCTGGCCTTCGCCCTGGAGCGCCAGCCCGAGACGCTGCCCGACGCCGTGGCACTGCTCGGCGAACTGCTGCGGGACGAAAGCCCCGGCAGCTTCCAGGGCTGGCTGTGCGAACAGGGCCTGTGCGACGGCCTCGACCTGCACCTGACCTATCACCACCAGGGCCAGGCCCTGCTGGTGCTGGAGCTGGCCCTGGCGGATGCCAGTGCCGACACCCGTGCCCGCATCGAAGGCGGCCTGTTCGCCTGGCTCGCCGCCCTGCGCGAGCGAGAGCCCTGGGCGCGCCTCCTGCACGAGCGGCCCGCCGCGCCCCGGCAGGCGCCCCTGGAGTTCATCCGCGACCAGGCACAGCGCCACGGCACCTTGCCCGCCAGTGCCCTGGCGGCCCTGCTGGCCCAGCTGCAGCCGGCCCGCCTCGTGCGCCTGCTGGGCGATGCGCGCCCGGTGTCGGCCCGCTGCCTGTCGGCCGGTTTCGAACTGGCGCTGGAGCCCGCGCCCCTGGCGCCGCCCCTGCGCCCGGAGGTGCGCTGGCGCTTCGGCCCCGCACCGGCCTTCCAGGCCTTCGTCGCGCCGTCCCAGGCGCCCCGCGCGGCGCCTCCGCTGGTGCGCTGGCCGGGGGACCCCGGGCACGCCCAACTGCTCCTGCGCTGGCGGCTGAACCCCGGCGTCCGCGACCCCGCCCACTACCCGGCGCTGCAGCGCGCCTTGCGCGGGTTGCGCAGCCAGGCCCAGCAGCAGGGCGGCGACCTGCTGCTGCTGGAGCAGGGGCTGGATTGGCAGCTGCAGGTCAAAGGCCGTTCCGGCGACCTCCCGGCCATGCTCGCCGCCGCCCTGCGCACCCTGCTGGCACCGCCGTTGGCCGCCTGCGAACAAGGCCCCCGGCTGCTGCAGGCCGGGCGTAACCGGCTGGCTGCCGAGCTGCCGATCCGGCAGTTGCTGCAGCGTCTGCCCGAAGTGCTCGCCACCCCACGAGGGGCCGCTCCGGCGCAGGCCGTCGTCAGCCCCGCCAGCATCCGCCGCAGCCTCGACGCCAGCCGCTGGGACGTGATCGCCCTCGGCCTGGCCGACGACGACCTGCCCAGCGTGCAAGCCCTGCTCGACGCCCTGCCCGGCGAGGCAATGCCCCGCAGCCTCGCACCGCCGGCGCTGGCACCCGGTTATCACTGGCATCACCTGCCGGGCCAGGGCGAACCGGCGCTGGTGCTGTTCTGCCCGGTGCCGGATCGCAGCGCCCGCAGCGAAGCGCTCTGGCACTGGCTGGGTCGCAGCCTGGAATCGCCCTTCTACCAGCGCCTGCGCACCGAGCTGAACCTCGGCTATGCCGTGTTCGCCGGCCTGCGCCACGTGGCCGGCCAGGCCGGGCTGGTGTTCGCCGTGCAGGCTGCCGACACGCCGGTGCCCGAAGTGCTGGTGCAGGTCCAGGCCTTCCTCGACCAGGCACCGCCCTTGCTGGCGCAGGCCGAGCCCCTGCGCGAGGCGCTCCTGCAGGCATGGCGGCAAGCGGCCGAGGACCTGCCCGGCAACGCCAGCCCCCTGCACCTCGGCGCCCGGCCGGCGGACTGGCACCTGCAACTCGCCCTGGCCCTCGCCACCCTCGGCCCCGACGACCTGCACCGCGCCCTGGCGCGGCTGGCGGCCGGGGAGGGCGGCTGGCACCTGCTGGCCAACGCCCCGTCGCCCGGCCTGCCCTGGCGCTGACCCCTCCCTCCGTCCTACTCCTTCCGCAGCGACCCGCCCCCTGTCCAAGGGGGCGGGCCCTTGGTCGTCCGCCGTCCGCGACCTCCGCCCCGGGCCCGTCCCACGACCTTCCGCCAGGCCCGCCCGCGCCCCGCCAAGGAATCGCCGAAACAGCGCCAAGGCCGCATATGGCGGGGGTTCCGGCGTTTCGATAATCGCCTCCGACACGGCCCGGACGGGTCGTCCCACACCGCGGAGAGCGCCATGCACAACAACAAGAACGCCGTCATCGGATTCCTCCCCCTCGCCCTCACCACCGGGCTGGCCCTGGTCGCCATGGAGCAGGCCAAGGCCGAGATCGTCCTCTACGACAAGGACGGCACCACCTTCGCCACCGACGGCTACGTCAACGCCTTCTACGTCAACAGCGACGTCGACCGCGAAGGCGAGCGCTACGACCGCCGTCAGTCCCGCGTGAAGATGGGGTTCCTGCCCAACTGGATCGGTTTCAACATGGGCAAGCAGGTGGATGACCTCACGCTCGGCGGCCGCGCCTCCTTCTGGGTGACCATCAACGACAGCGAGACCAACGGCACCGACACCGCCATCGACGTGCGCCAGTTCTACGGCACCGTCGCCAGCGACTGGGGCGAAGTGCTGGTGGGCAAGGACTTCGGCCTGTTCGCCCGCTCCAACATCCTCCTCGACGAACTGCTCGCCGGGTACGGCCAGGTCAGCGACACCCTGGGCCTGGTGGATGGCGGTGGCGTCTCCTTCGGCAACATCGGCAGCGGCTACCCCTATCCCTTCCCCACCTCGCAGATCACCTACCGCACCCCCAAGTCCGACGGCCTGCGCCTGGCGGTCGGCATCATGGACCCGGTGGACACCAACGACAGCAGCGCCACCGGCAAGGCCTACCAGGAGAACCCGCGCTTCGAGTCCGAACTCACCTACGAATTCGAACTGGGCGGCGCGCAGATCTACTCCTGGCTCAACGGCGGCTACCAGACCTCCGACAACACCGACCCGGCCGTGGACAGCGTCACCTCCAAGGGCCTGGGCTACGGCGTGCAGGCCAAGATGGGCGCCTTCTCCGTGGTCGCCTCCGGCTTCCAGGCCAAGGGCATCAACCCCTTCTTCACCAACAACGCCGGCGAAGCCACCCTGCGTGAAGTGGACAGCGACGGCTACCTGCTGCAGGGCTCCTACCGCTTCGGCAAGAACCGCCTGGCGCTGTCCTACGGCAAGACCAAGGACGACGGCAACGGCGCGGTCAACGCCGGCGCCGACTACCAGACCCGCGGCGTCGCCCTGTTCCACGACGTCAACGACAACCTCAAGCTGGTCGCCGAATACAACCAGTTCGAGATCGACGGCCACGTCGGCAGCACCCAGAACGAAGACACCGACACCCTCGCCCTGGGCGTGGTGCTCAACTGGTAAGCCCCACCCCTCGTTGCTCCCTTGGATTGGCGGGACGGCCTCGGCCTCCCGCCTTTTTTCATGGCACCGTGGCACGTAGCCCGGGCTTCAGCCCGGGAGCCGTGGCTGGATGGAAAACCGCCATCCACCCCGAGCCCCGGCGTGATGCGCTTCGTGACCTCAGCACATCCTACGAACCGGTAGCACCCGTAGGATGGGCTGAGCTGTGCGAAGCCCATCGTGTCCCGGCAGGCGCTTCCCGACGATCCACCTGCGGCGTCAGGCCGGGCGCCTGGGCGGATGGAAAGCACGCCATCCACCCCGAGCCCCGGCGTGATGCGCTTCGTGACCTCAGCACATCCTACGAACCGGCGGCACCCGTAGGATGGGCTGAGCTGTGCGAAGCCCATCGCGTCCCGGCAGGCGACTCCCGGCGAAGCACCTGCGGAGTCAGGCCGAGCGCCTGGGCGGATGGACGGAACGCGATCCGCCCCGAGCCTCGGCGTGATGCGCTTCGTGGCCTCAGCACATCCTACGAACCGGTGGCACCCGTAGGATGGGCTGAGCTGTGCGAAGCCCATCGCGTCCCGGCAGGCGACTCCCGGCGAAGCACCTGCGGAGTCAGGCCGAGCGCCTGGGCGGATGGACGGAACGCGATCCGCCCCGAGCCTCGGCGTGATGCGCTTCGTGGCCTCAGCACATCCTACGAACCGGTGGCACCCGTAGGATGGGCTGAGCTGTGCGAAGCCCATCGCGTCCCGGCAGGCGACTCCCGGCGATCCACCTGCGGCGTCAGGCCGGGCGCCTGGGCGGATGGAAAGCACGCCATCCACCCCACAACCCCATGCGCCCCGGCGTCTCCTCCCTTCGAACGAGCCCGCCCGCTACCCAAGAAGGATGGGGCCGGCCTCGGGGGCTCCGTAGAATCGCGCCAACTGCTGTTCGACACGCGAGGCGCGTCATGCAAGAGCTACAGGCCGAAGGCGTGGTCACCGCCATGTCCGCCGCCGACGACGCGGAGGTCGTCGCCCAGGACCTGGCACGCCAGCTGGTGCACCCGCACCTGGGCTTCGTGCTGTTCTTCTGCTCCGCCGAGTACGACCTCCAGGCCCTGGGCGACGCCCTGGCCCAGTACTTCGGCGGCATCGAACTGGTGGGCTGCACCAGCGCCGGCGAAATCACCCCCCAGGGCTACGGCCGGGGCTGCGTCAGCGCCGTGGGCTTCGACTACCGCAGCTTCTCCATCGCCAGCGCCCTGGTGGACGAGATGGAGCGCTTCAGCCTGATCGACGCCCAGCAACTGGTGGAGCGCCTGGTGGGGGATTGCCGGGGCCACGACCTCGCCCCGATCAAGGACCACAGCTTCGCCCTGACCCTGCTCGACGGCCTCTCCAGCCGCGAGGAAGTGGTGCTCGCTGCCCTCAGCGCCGCCTTCGGCAGCATCCCCCACTTCGGCGGATCGGCCGGCGACGACAACCACCTTACCCACACCCACGTCTACCACGGCGGCCAGTTCCACACCGGCGCCGCCGTGGTGCTGCTGGTCAACACCGCGCTGGACTTCGAAGTCTTCAGCACCCACCACATCGAGCCCAACGGCCAGAAACTGGTGGTCACCCAGGCCGACAGCCACAGCCGCCGCGTCTACGAACTGGACGCCGAGCCCGCCGCCCTGGCCTACGCCCAGTGGGTCGGCGTACCCGTCTCCGCCCTCGACCACCCGCTGTTCGCCGCCCACCCCCTCGCCGTGCGGGTCAACGACCAGTACTACGTGCGCTCCATCCAGCAGGTCCATGACGACCTCAGCCTCAGCTTCTACTGCGCCGTCGAGACCGGCATCGTCCTCACCGGCATGCGCCCCGGCCCGCTGCTGCCCAACCTCCAGGCCCTGTTCCAGCGCCTGGAGGCGCGCCTCGGCCCGCCGCTGCTGACCATCGGCTGCGACTGCTTCCTGCGGCGCCTGGAGGCCGAATGCAACGGCCGCGACGCCGAGATCGGCGACTACCTGCGGCGCCAGCGGGTGATCGGCTTCAACACCTACGGCGAGCAGTACAACGGCATGCACGTCAACCAGACCTTCACCGGCGTCGCCATCGGCCGCCGCAGCCGCCATGGCGGACGCTGAACAGGGCGCCCGGCTCGCCGAGCTGGAGCGGGAGAACGCCAAGCTGCGGCGCATCAACGCCGCCCTGATCGAACGGGTGGAATCCGGCGGAGCCCGTCGCGAAGGGGCCTACGCCGCCTTCGAGCACTCCGTGGTGCTGGCCGAACAGGTGCGCGAACGCACCGACGCCCTGAACCAGGCCATGTCCGAACTCAAGGCCAGCAACCGCCTGCTCAGCGATGCCCGGCTGCGTGCCGAGACCGCCCACCAGCACCTGGTGGACGCCATCGAGAGCATCTCCGACGCCTTCGTCCTGTTCGACGCCCAGCAGCGCATCGTCCTGTTCAACAGCCGCTTCAAATCCTTCTGGGCCCGCAGCCGCGCCCGCATCATCAGCGGCACCCGCCTCGACGAGATCCGACGCCTGGCCCAGAGCACCGGGCTGATCGTCGAAGAGCAGCGCAGCAGCGACAACGAGCACAGCCTCTACCGCCTGCACGACGGGCGCTGGGTGCAGGTCAGCGAACGGCCCACCCGCGAAGGCGGGCTGGTGATCCTCTACACCGACATCACCGAGCTGAAGGTCAGCGAAACCATGCGCCGCGAGCAGGCCCTGGCGCAGAAGTCGCGCCTGCTGCAGCGCGCCGTGGACAACCTGTCCCAGGGCATGGCCATGGTCAGCGCCGAAGGCACCCTGGAGCTGTGGAACCACCGCTTCCTCGAACTCTGCGGCCTGGCACCGATCCAGGCCCACCGGCCCTTCGCCGAGGTCATGGCCGACAGCGAGCTGGCGCTGCTCACCCCCGCCAGCCGCGACGCCGAGGGGCGCCCCCAGCGGCAGATGGAGCAGCGCCTGTTCGATGGTCGGATGCTGGAGGTGCGCACCCACCCGTTGCCCACCGGCGGCTTCGTCAACACCTTCACCGACATCACCGAGCGCTACCGCCACGCCGAGACCCTGGCCGAGAGCGAGCGCTGGATCCGCCTGATCACCGACCAGGTGCCCGCGCTGATCGCCTACCTCAATGCCGACCTGGTCTACGAATTCACCAACAAGGTCTACGAAGAGTGGTACCGCTGGCCCCGGGGCGGGCTGCTCGGCCAGCGCCTGCGCGACGTCCACAGCGAAACCCACTGGGAGCGCCTGGAGCCCTACGTCGAGCGTGCCCTCTCCGGCGAGAACGTCACCTTCGAAGTGGCCGAGGTCAACCTCGCCGGGCAGGAGCGCTACATGCTGCGCTCCTACGTGCCCAACCGCCTGCCGGGCGGCGAAGTGGTGGGCATCTTCGTGCTGATTCGCGACATCACCGAACGCCGCCGCACCGCCGAAGCCCTGCACCTGGCCTACCAGAACCTCGAGCAGCGGGTGCGCGAACGCACCGCCGAACTCACCCAGCTCAACGAACAGCTGCTGCGCGAAGTGGGCGAGCGGCGCCAGGCCGAACAGCGCCTGCGCGAGGCCAAGCGCGAAGCCGAGCAGGCCAACCTGTCCAAGACCAAGTTCCTCGCCGCCGTCAGCCACGACCTGCTGCAACCGCTGAACGCCGCCCGGCTGTTCACCAGCGCCCTGCAGGAGCTGCGCGAGCCCGCTCGGGGCGACACCCTGGTGCGCAACATCAGCAACTCGCTGGATGACGTGGAGAACCTGCTCGGCACCCTGGTGGACATCTCCAAGCTGGACGCCGGGGTAATCCGCCCCGAAGTGGCACCCTTCGCCCTCGGCGAACTGCTGGACAACCTCGCCACCGAGTTCCGCCAGCAGGCCGCCAGCGAAGGGCTGGCGCTGCACTACGTGCCCTGCTCGGCGCTGGTGCGCAGCGACGTGCAACTGCTCGCCCGCATCCTGCGCAACCTGCTCAGCAACGCCATCCGCTACACCCCCAGCGGCCGCGTGCTACTGGGCTGCCGGCGGCGGCGTCGCAGCCTGTCCATCGAGGTCTGGGACAGCGGCATCGGCATCCCGGCGGACAAGCTCAAGGAGATCTTCCAGGAGTTCAAGCGCGGCGACTCCCAGCGCCCGCAGCAGGACCGCGGGCTCGGCCTGGGCCTGGCCATCGTCGAGAAGATCGCCGGCATGCTCGGCCACCGCATCCGCGTCAGCTCCCAGCCGGGGCGTGGCTCCTGCTTCGCCCTGGAAGTGCCCCTGGCCCGCCGCGCCCCCCGTGCCCGGCCCGAGGTGGAACTGCCAGTGGCGCCCCTGGAGCGCCTGCAGGGCGCGCGGGTCTGGGTGCTGGACAACGACGCCGCCATCTGCGCCGGCATGCGCACCCTGCTGGAAGGCTGGGGCTGCCGCGTGGTCACCGCCCTCTCCGAACAGGACCTGGCCCGCCAGGTGGACGACTACCAGGCCGACGCCGACCTGCTGATCGCCGACTACCACCTGGACAACGACCACAACGGCGTCGACGCCGTCGCCCACATCAACGCCCACCGCGACCACGCCCTCCCGGCGCTGATGATCACCGCCAACTACAGCCACGAACTGCGCCAGCACCTGCGCGAACTCGGCCACACCCTCATGCACAAACCCGTCCGCCCCATGAAGCTCAAGGCCGCCATGAGCCACCTGCTGGGCGGCTAGCTCCCGAACCGCCTCCTGGCACGCGATTGCCGCCGAGCGCCGTGGGTGGATCACGCTTCACCGATCCACCATTCGTGGCCATGCCGAACACCATGGGTGGATGGAAAGAGCGCCATCCGCCCTACGCGGTGGCCAGCCTCGATGCGTTGTGGGTGAGACCGTGCAAGCGCCTGAAGCCCCGGCGTGATGCGCTTCGTGCCTCAGCGCATCCTACGAAGCGAACCGGTAGAGCCGGTGACTCCCGTAGGATGGGCTGAGCTGTGCGAAGCCCATCGCGCCCTGGCACACGATTACCGGCGAGCACCATGGGTGGATCGCGCTTCACCGATCCACCATTCGTGGCCGTGCCGAAGGCCATGGGTGGATGGAAAAAGCGCCATCCGCCCTATGCGATGCACACCCTCGATGCGTTGTGGATGACGCCGTGCAAGTGCCTGACCCCGGCATGATGCGCTTCGTGCCTCAGCGCATCCTACGAACCGAACCGGTAGAACCGGTGGCACCCGTAGGATGGGCTGAGCTGTGCGAAGCCCATCGCGTTCTGGCACGCAATTACCAGCGAGCACCGTGGGTGGATCGCGCTTCACCGATCCACCATTCGTTGCCGTGCCGAACGCCGTGGGGGGATGGAAAAAGCGCCATCCACCCAATGCGGTGCTCACCCTCGATACGTTGTGAATGAGACCGTGCAAACGTCTGAAGCCCTGTCGTGATGCGCTTCGTGCCTCAGCGCATCCTACGAACCGGTGGGCCCATCGCGGCCTGGTATGCGTTTGCCGGGAGCGCCGCTGGGCGGGGCGCGCTGGCCGTTGCGCGCGGGCTGGAACCGGTGGAATCGTCGCTCCGCGCCACGGCGGTTGTACCGCCTGGCCTTCAGCCGCTTCCCCCGCCAACTTCCGGTTGCCAAGCGCGTTTGCGGCCATTACCGTCCGCCGCTTTGGCACCCAAGCCCAACCGCCCAAGCAAGCAGGACGACCATGATCACCGGGGAACTCAAGAGCAAAGTCGACGCCATCTGGAACGCCTTCTGGTCCGGTGGCATCTCCAACCCCATGGAAGTGATGGAACAGCTCACCTACCTGCTGTTCCTGCGCCGCCTCGACGAGCTGCACACCCTCGAAGAGAACAAGGCCAACCGCCTCAAGCGCCCCATGGAGCACCGCATCTTCCCCGAAGGCCTCGACCCGCGTGGCTGCCAGTACAACGACTACCGCTGGTCCGTGTTCAAGGGCAAAGAGCCGCGGGAGATGTTCGAGATCGTCAGCGAGCACGTCTTCCCCTTCCTCAAGACCCTCGGCAGTGATGACTCCACCTACAGCCACCACATGCGCGACGCCCGCTTCACCATCCCCACGCCCGCCCTGCTGGCCAAGGTGGTGGACATGCTCGACGACATCCCCATGGAAGCCCGCGACACCAAGGGCGACCTCTACGAATACATGCTCGGCAAGATCGCCAGCGCCGGGCAGAACGGCCAGTTCCGCACCCCGCGCCACATCATCGACCTGATGGTGGAAATGACCGAACCGCAGCCCACCGACCTCATCTGCGACCCCGCCTCCGGCACCTGCGGCTTCCTCGTCTCCGCCGGCGAATACCTGCGCCGCGAGCACCCCAAGGCGCTGATGGACGACGCCCTGCGCCAGCACTTCCACCACAACCTGTTCCACGGCTTCGACTTCGACACCACCATGCTGCGCATCGGCAGCATGAACATGCTCCTGCACGGCGTGGAGAACCCCGACATCCGCTACCGCGACTCCCTCGCCGAAAGCGCCGCCGGGGAGGCCGACCGCTACAGCCTCATCCTCGCCAACCCGCCCTTTGCCGGCAGCCTCGACTACGAAGCCACCGCCAAGGACCTGCAACGCATCGTCAAGACCAAGAAGACCGAACTGCTCTTCCTCGCCCTGTTCCTGCGCCTGCTCAAGCCCGGCGGCCGCGCCGCCGTCATCGTCCCTGACGGCGTCATGTTCGGCTCCACCACCGCCCACAAGGAGCTGCGCCGCCTCATCGTCGACGAGCACAAGCTCGACGGCGTGGTGAAGCTGCCCAGCGGCGTGTTCAAGCCCTATGCCGGCGTGGCCACCTCCATCCTCTTCTTCACCAAGACCAACTCCGGCGGTACCGACCAGGTGTGGTTCTACGAGGTGCAGGCCGACGGCATGAGCCTGGACGACAAGCGCACCCCGCTGCTGGATGAAGACAAGCTCAGCGTCCGCCCGCACACGCCCCTGAGCGAGGACGAACACGGCAAGAACAACCTGCCCGACGTCCTCGCCCGCTGGCGCCAGCGCACCACCCGCGAACGCGAGCGCCCCCGCACCGCCCAGAGCTTCTGCGTCCCCCGTGAGGAGATCGCCGCCAACGGCTACGACCTCACCTTCAACCGCTACAAGGAGGTGGAGCACGAAGCCGTGGACCACCGCTGCCCGCAGGAGATTCTCGACGAGCTGGAGAAGCTGGAAGAAGAGATTCGAGTGGGGATGGGGGAGTTGCGGGGGATGTTGGGATGATGCCTGGTGATCTAGTCCGTATTGGAGATTTCTGCCAGACCGGAAGTGGCATTACTCCCTCGCGAAGCGAAATGGCTCGCTATTACGAAGGGGGGAAAACACCTTGGGTGAAGTCTGGCGAGCTTCGTGAGACTGTCATTCACAAGACTGAAGAGAACATAACTGATGATGCGTTAAAGGAGACCAACATAAAACTGGTTCAACCAGGGGCAATCCTTCTGGCTATGTATGGTGCTACTGTTGGTCGACTCGGAATTCTTGGTGTTCCAGCCACCACCAACCAAGCTGTTTGCCATATTATTCCCGCTCCGGAATTGGCAGACACCAGATATGTGTTTCACGCGCTGCTTGCACAGGTTTCTCGTATTACGGCTAAAGGGGTTGGTGGTGCGCAGCCCAATATTAGTCAAGGCGTGATTAAGGACCTATTGGTTTATCTGCCATCCCTGGTGGCGCAGAAACGCATCGCCGCCATCCTGGACAAAGCCGACGCTCTGCGCGCCAAGCGCCGCAAAGCCCTTGAGCAGCTCGATGCGCTGGCTCAGGCGATTTTTATTGAGATGTTTGGTGATCCAGTTACTAACCCGATGAGATGGGGGGTAGCAAGTTGCGATGAACTTTGCAGCAGGGTTACGGTAGGTATAGTTGTTCAGCCGGCATCTTACTATCAGCCTAGCGGCGTACCGGCTTTGCGCTCGCTGAATATAAAATCAAATAAATTTGACTTGAGTGAACTTGTTTATTTTTCTGCGGCGGATAATGAGGCGTTATCTAAAACTCGGGTTTGGGCGGGAGATGTTGTGGTTGTCCGTTCTGGGCGTCCTGGAACTGCGGCAGTTGTTTCTCGTGAATTAGATGGCGTTAATGCGATTGATATTTTGATTGCCTCCCCGAAGTCTGATCTTTTGTCTGGTGAATATCTTTCATTTTTTATGAATTCAAATGCCGGTAAGAGGCTGGTTCTCGGTGAGGAGCGCGGGCAAATTCAGAAGCATTTAAATGCTGGCTCGCTTAAAAAAGCAGAAATACCGGTGCCGCCGATTGAGCTGCAAGAGAAGTTTGTTAGGCGCTTAAAATCTTTGGAGGAGTCGAAAGTGGTACTCGAAAAGTCTGCGCTTGAACTCGACGCTCTCTTCTCCTCCCTCCAACACCGCGCCTTCCGCGGGGAGCTCTGACCCATGCGCGGCTCCCTGCTGGCGATCTGGTCCCGGACCGGGCGCGAGCTGTGGGGGCCGCTGGCGCGCCAGGCGCCGGGGGACCTGCACTGCGAGCTGTACCGCGCCCTGGCCCCGGCGTTGAAGGCACCGCCGGAGCTGCCGGCCCTGGTGGCCATCATCGACGACCCGCCGGCCGCGCGCCGGGCCTTCCAGCGGGTACGGGCCGAGCACCTGCAGGGCGAGGCGGCGCTGCTGGGCTTTCTCCAGGGCCTGCCGGAGGTGCTGGCGGAGCTGGGCGGGGAGGCCCTGGCCAACCTCTATTTCAACCGCCTGGATGCCCTGATCCACACCTACAACCTGCACTACGAACTGCGCCGCCCTTGCCGGCTCTACCCCACGCTGCCGGGCGCCTTCGCCCAACTGCTGCAGCAACTGCGCCACAGCTGCGCCAGCCACGACGCCCTGCACACCCTGCTGCGGGACTTCGACGAAGCCTTCCGCGACCTCCACGACCGCCCCAGCCAGGGCCGCATCAAAACCTGCCTGCAGAAGCAGATGAACCTGCTGGAAGCTCTCGGCCGCGACATGCCCTACGTAAAGGAATACGCCCTGTCGAGCATCTGCGACGAGGTGGCCCACTGGCCCCACCGCAAGGTGCGCGACGCGCTGAAGCTGCTCTACGGCTTCACCTGCGACTACCCCGGCGTCCGCCACGGCGGCAAACCCGGCAGCGTGCTGGGCGAACTGGGCATGCGCGACCTGCTGGCGCTGTGCATCCTCTTCATCGGCTTCACCCCCTACCTCAGCGGCCGCATCGATGCCGACGCCATCTTCCCCGGCCTCTGACCGCCCACCCCACCGCACGGCCCCACCCCGTAGCCCGGGCTTCAGCCCGGGAGCTGTTCATGGCCCCGGACTGAAGTCCGGGCTACCGACGCCCCGGCGCTGCACCCGCGCAGCCGTGCCGAACGCCGTTGGTGGATGGAAAGAGCGCCATCCACCCCACAACCGGGTTCCCGGACTGAAGTCCGGGCTACCAGTGCCCCGACGCTGTACCCCCGTAGGGTGGATCGCGCTTCATCGATCCACCGTTGGCGCGATGCCGGGGGCAATTGGCAAATGCACGGAACTTCTACCCCGTAGCCTGGGCTTCAGCCCAGGAGCTGTTCATGGCCCCGGACTGAAGTCCGGGCTACCGGCGCCTCGGCGCTGCACCCTCGATGCGCTGCGGATTACACCGTACAAGCGTCCGAAGCCTCGGCGTGATGCGCTTCGTGGCCTCAGCGCATCCTACGAACCGGTGGCGCCCATCGCGTCCTGGCACATGATGGCCGGCGAGCGCCGGAGGGTGGATCGCGCTCCATCGATCCACCACCGAAGTGGCGCCGAGCGCCATTGGTGGAGGGAAAGAGCGCCATCCAACCTACAACCGGGTCCCCGGAGTGAAGGCCGGGCTACCGATGGCCTGGCGCGCACCCCCAGGTGGGGCCATTCCCCTTTTCATCCCGGGCCATGGCCCGTTCGACGACGCTGCCCCGGCAGCCACAAGGAGTAGGCAATGAACGAGAAGGCGTTTTTCTGGCAGGTGCAGAACGGCCAGCTACCGGCCCCCAAGGCCGCCGCGACTCTGGGCATCCGGATTCTTGCGGTGGATGGCGAGGCCGGCACCATCGAGGTGTCGTTCGAGGCCGTGGAGGCCTTCACCAACCCGGTGGGCAACGTACAGGGCGGGTTTCTCGCCGCCATGCTGGACGACACCATGGGCCCGGCCCTGGCCTCGACCCTGGGGGAGGGGGAGTTCGCCCCCACGCTGAACCTCAACGTCAGCTTCCACCGGCCCGCCCGGGTCGGCACGCTGCTCGGCCGGGGGCGTGTGGAGCGGCGCGGCGGCCAGGTGTGCTTCCTCTCCGCCGAGCTGGAGCAGGCCGGCAAGGTGGTGGCCACGGCAACCGCCACGGCGTTGGTGAGCCGGGTATGACGCCGCGTAGCCCGGGCTTCAGCCCGGGAGCTGTTCGTGTCCCCGCACTGAAGTCCGGGCTACCAGTGCCCCGGCGTTGCACCCGCACAGCCGTGTTGGACGCCCTTGGTGGATGGAAAGAGCGCTATCCACCCTACAACCGGGCTAGTGGAGCTGGCATGCCCATGTTGCGGGTATCTGACCGCTGTATCCGTCGTCTTGTTGAACGGCTCATTGATGTTTAATGTAGCCAAATCGGCTACGAATGAAGCTAAAAAGGCTACAACATGAACCTTCTGGATACGCTTTTCGGCCTGCAACGCCAGCGCGTGCTGAGCTGGCTGCTGCTGCACCCCGAGCAGGCCCTGCATGTGCGCGAGCTGGCGCGCATCACCGATACCCACCCCGGCTCCCTGCACCGGGAGCTGGCACGTTTGGCAGAGGCAGGCCTTTTGCTGCGTTCGCAGCAAGGCAACCAGGTGCTTTACCAGGCCAATCGGCAGTGCCCGGTGTTCGAGGAATTGGCCGGGCTGTTCCGCAAGACGTCGGGTGTTGTCGATGTACTGCGGGCAGCCTTGGCGCCTCTGTCTGCCTCCATCGAGTACGCCTTCGTGTTCGGCTCCGTGGCCCGAGGCGAGGAGCAGGCCCACAGTGATGTGGATGTGATGGTGATAGGCTCGGCGGGCTTCGTCGACCTGGTGCGGGCGTTGAACCCTTGCCAGGAGCAGCTGGGTCGTGAGGTGAACCCGGTGCTGTACGGGGTGCAGGAGTTCCAGCGCAAGCTGGCCGAAGGTGAGCCCTTCATCCGCGAGCTGGTGAGTCGGCCGCGGCTGTTCATACAGGGAGTAGAAGATGACTTTGGAGAATTTGCTGGCCTTGCAGCGTCTGCAGCAAGTAACCCCTGACAAGGCTGCCATTGCTCGGCTGGTCGCCGCCGCCAGCCGCAATCTGGCCGATGCCCAGTTGCAGGCCCTGAGTGCCGACAACCGTTTCGATGCCGCCTACAAGTGCCTGCTGCAATGCGCCATGGTGGGGTTGCTGGCCAACGGTTACCGCACTTCCACCAGCCAGCCGGGCCATCACCAGACCGCTCTGCAGGCGCTGCCCAAGAGCATGGGCATCGAGCCCGAGCGCTTGGTGGTGCTCGATACCTTGCGGCGCAAACGCAATCTCAGTGACTACGACGGTGAGCCGGTCTCCGAGGCGATGCTGGCCACCTGCCTGGAAGAGGCCCACAGCTTGTTAGAGCACACCCTGGGCTGGCTACGCGAACACCATCCCGCGCTGGTCGATTGAGGTCGCGGGGTGTTCTCGCAGCAGGCTTTGACTCATTGGTGATGCGAGCCGTGCTGGCACTTTGTATGCTTGCGCGGTTCGTTCCCTCTCTCCCTCGGCCACCCCGTTGAACGGGTTGGCGAGTCATCAAGGACGTTGAAATGAAGGCATCGGAAGCGCGTTTTCTCGATCTCCTCAAGCAAGCCCCGCAGTTCGTCATCCCCATCTACCAGCGCACCTACTCCTGGACGGAGAAGGAATGCGAGCAACTGTGGAATGACATCCTGCGGGCCGGGCGTGACGAGGAGGTGAGTGCGCATTTCGTGGGCTCGGTGGTGTACGTGGAGAAGGGCCTGTCGAGCCTGACCAGCGTGGAGCCCTACCTGGTGATCGACGGCCAGCAGCGCCTGACCACGGTGACCCTGCTGCTCACGGCCCTGGCCCACCACCTGGCGGGCCTGGACGAGGCGGAGCAGGAGCCGCTGGACGGCTTCTCCCCCGAAAAGCTGCGGGCCTATTACCTGGAGAACCCGCTGGAGCGGGGCGAGCGGCGTTACAAGCTGGTGCTGTCGCAAACCGACAAGGCCTCGCTGATCGCCCTGGTGGCCGGCAAGGAGCAGCCTGCGGAGCATTCCCTGCGGGTGTACGAGAACTACCGCTTCTTCGAGCGCTGCATCGCCGAGCAGCATGAGGACCTGGCCGCCCTGTGCCGGGGCCTGGCCAAGCTGGTGCTGGTGGACATCGCGCTGAATCGCTCGCAGGACAACCCGCAGCTGATCTTCGAAAGCATGAACTCCACCGGCCGCAAGCTGAGCCAGGCCGACCTGATCCGCAACTTCATCCTCATGGGGCTGGAAACCGAGCTGCAGAGCCGCCTGTACGAAGACTACTGGCGGCCGATGGAAGTGGCCTTCGGGCAGGAGGCCTACGGGCTCTATTTCGATGCCTTCATGCGCCACTACCTGACACTCAAGACCGGCGAGATTCCGCGCCAGGACGAGGTCTACGAGGCCTTCCGCAGCCACAGCCGCAAGCCGAAGGTCGCCCAGCTCGGGGTGGAGGCGCAGGTGCGCGAGGTGCGTGACTACGCGCGCTACTTCTGCGCCATGGCGCTGAATGCCGAGCCCGACCCGGAGCTGGCCCAGGCCTTCCATGACCTGCGGGAGCTGAAGGTGGAGGTGGCCTATCCCTTCCTGCTGGAGCTGTACCACGACTACGCCACGGGCCAACTGAGCCATGCGGACCTGCTGGCGGCGGTGCGCCTGGTGGAGTCCTACGTGTTCCGCCGCACGGTCTGCGCCATCCCCACCAACTCGATGAACAAGACCTTCGCCACCTTTGGCCGGGCACTGAAGAAGGACCGCTACCTGGAGAGCATCCAGGCGCACTTCCTGGGCTTGCCGTCGTACCGCCGCTTCCCCTCGGACGAGGAATTCCGCCGGGCGCTGCCGGAGCGCGACCTGTACAACATCCGGGTGCGCAGCTACTGGTTGCGGCGCTTCGAGAACTTCCAGCGCAAGGAGCGGGTGGTGGTGGACGAGTACACCATCGAGCACATCATGCCGCAGAACCCGGCGCTCTCAGCCGAGTGGCGCGAGGCCCTGGGGGCCAACTGGGAGGAGGTGCACGGCTACTGGCTGCACACCCTCGGCAACCTGACCCTGACCGGCTACAACGCCGAGTACAGCGACCACCCGTTCCAGACCAAGCGCGACATGCCGGGCGGCTTCCGCGAGAGCCCGCTGCGCCTGAACGCCGGCTTGGGCAACGTGGAGCAATGGAACGAGGCAGCCATCCAGGCACGCGCGGCGCAACTGGCCGAGCGGGCCTTGCAGGTATGGACAGCGCCGCACCTGGAGTCGCAGGTGCTGGCGGCCTACCAGGAGCCGTCGGAGGAGACGGGCTACGGGCTCAAGGACCATCCCTACCTTCAGGTGGAGCCGGGTGCGTCGCTGTTCGAGGCCTTCCGCAAGGCGGTCAAGGCGCTCGATCCCTGTGTCAGCGAGCAATTTCTGAAGCTGTACGTGGCCTTCAAGGCCGAGACCAATTTCGTCGACGTGGTGCCCCAGGCCGGGCGCCTGCGCCTGTCGCTGAACATGCCCTTCGCCGACATCAACGACCCGCGCGGGCTGTGCCGCGATGTGACCGGGTTGGGGCGCTGGGGCAATGGCGATGTATCCGTGGGGCTGGAGTCGTTGAATGACCTGCCGTACATCCTCGGGCTGGTGCGCCAGTCCCTGGAGCGGCAACTGGGCAGTGGGACGGACGCATGAGCAACTTCGATTTCCTCAAGGCCGAATGGCCGGCCCTGCACGCCGAGGCGCTGAAAGCCGAGGCGGGGGTACTGGCCGACCCGCGTTCGGCGTGCTTCTACGCGCGGCGCACCCTGGAGCTGATGGTGGCCTGGTTGTTCCAGGCCGACCGCAGCCTGCGCCCGCCGTACAAGAGTGACCTGTCGGCCTTCCTCTTCGAGCCCAGCTTCAAGGCCCTGGTGGGGCCGATGCTCCACGCGAAGATGGAGATCATCCGCAAGCGCGGCAACGATGCGGTGCACAGCACGCGGCAGGTGCGCCAGCAGGATGCCCAGGCAGTGCTGAGCGAGCTGTTCCATGTCACCTACTGGCTGGGCCGCACCTACGCCCGCCATGCCAGCGGCAAGCCGGATGCGGCGCTGCGCTTCGACCCCAACCTGCTGCCGCCACCCCCGGCCCAGGCCGTGGCCCGCAGCCTGGCGCAACTGAAGACGCTGGAGCAGGACGCCGCCCAGCGTGACGCCGAGCTGGCCAGGGCCCGCGAGCAGAATGCGGCGCTGGATGAGGAGGTGCGCCGCCTGCGTGCCGAGGTGGAGGCCGCCAAGGCCGCCAACACCCAGGTGGCGGACACCCATGATTACAACGAGGCGCAGACCCGCGACCTGTTCATCGACCAGTTGCTGCACGAGGCCGGCTGGACGCTGGAGGCCGAGCGCGACCGGGAGTTCCCGGTAGAGGGCATGCCCAACGCCAGTGGCCAGGGCTCGGTGGACTACGTGCTGTGGGGCGACGATGGCCTGCCGCTGGCGCTGATCGAGGCCAAGCGCACCCAGAAAGACCCCCACGACGGCCAACGCCAGGCGGAGCTCTACGCCAACTGCCTGGAGGCGCGTTACGGCCGTCGCCCGCTGATCTACTTCACCAACGGCTACGAGCACTGGCTGTGGGATGACCGCCTCTATCCCGCGCGGCTGGTGCAGGGCTTCCACAAAAAGGCAGAGCTGGAGCTGATGCAGCAGCGCCATGCCAGCCGCCGCCCATTGGGCGAGGCGAGCATCGACCCGGCCATCGTCGAGCGTCATTACCAGGTGCGTGCCATCCGCCGCATCGGCGAGACCTTCGAGCGCGACCGCCAGCGCAAGGCCCTGGTGGTGATGGCCACCGGTGCCGGCAAGACCCGCACGGTGATCGCGCTGTGCGACCTGCTGATGCGTTGCAACTGGGCCAAGCGGATTCTCTTCCTTGCCGACCGGGTGGCGCTGGTGAACCAGGCCGCCAATGCATTCAAGACCTTCCTGCCCTCGGCATCGCCGGTGAATCTGGTGACGGAGAGGGGCGGCGAGGGGCGGGTGTACGTGTCCACCTACCCGACGATGATGGGGCTGATCGACGAGAAGCAGGCGGGCCAGCGGCGCTTCGGCGTGGGTCACTTCGACCTGATCGTGATCGACGAGGCACACCGCTCGGTGTACCAGAAGTACCGGGCGATCTTTTCCTACTTCGACGCTCTGCTGGTGGGGCTGACGGCGACCCCCAAGGACGAGATCGACCGCAACACCTACAGCCTGTTCAACCTGGAAAGCGGTGTCCCCACCGATGCCTACACCCTGGAAGACGCCATCGCCGAGGGTTACCTGGTGCGCCCGCGAGCCGTTTCCGTGCCGCTGAAGTTCCAGCGCGAGGGCATTCGCTATGACGACCTCAGCGAAGACGAGAAGGACCAGTGGGATGAGTTGGACTGGGGTGATGAGGACGCGGCGCCCAATGAGGTAGGCGCCGAGGCGGTGAACCGCTGGCTGTTCAACACCGACACCGTGGACAAGATGCTGGAAACCCTGATGACCCGCGGCCACAAGGTGGCCGGAGGCGAGCGCATCGGCAAGACCATCGTCTTCGCCAAGAACGACAAGCATGCGAAGTTCATCGCCGAGCGTTTCGACGCCAACTACCCGGACAAGGCCGGTCACTTCGCGCGGATGGTGACCTACAAGGCGCCCTATGCGCAGACGCTGATCGATGACTTCTCGATCAAGGACAAGGCACCACACATCGCCATTTCCGTGGACATGCTGGACACCGGCATCGACGTGCCGGAAGTGGTCAACCTGGTGTTCTTCAAGGTGGTGCGTTCCAAGGCCAAGTTCTGGCAGATGGTGGGGCGCGGCACGCGGCTGTGCACGGACCTGTTCGGGCCGGGGCAGGACAAGGAAGATTTCTTCATCTTCGATTTCTGCCAGAACTTCGAATTCTTCAACGAGAACCCGGAGCCGGCCGAGGGCTCGCTGACCGAGCCCCTGAGCCAGCGTCTGTTCAAGGCCCGGCTGGCGATGCTGGCCGCGCTGGATCGGCGCCGCGCGCAGGCGGGCGTCCGCGAGCCTGCGGGCGCCTATGAAACGAGCTACAGCGATGATGAGCTGCGCGAGGACATCGCCCTGATGCTGCACGAGCGCGTTGCGGCGATGACGCTGGATAACTTTCTGGTACGGCCCAAGCGGCGCTGGGTGGAAACCTACGCCCAGGCAGGCATCTGGAACGATCTGGGGCCCGCGCAGTTGCAGGAGGTGGCGGAGCACCTCTCCGGGTTGCCTTGCACCCTGGCGGAGGAGGACGAGGAGGCCAAGCGTTTCGACTTGCTGATCCTGCGTTTGCAGCTCTGCATCCTCAACGCCGAGCCGGGTTTCGCCCGTTACTCCGAGGCGGTGCAGGAGCTGGCCCAGGCGCTGCTGGAGAAATGTGCGCAGGTGCCGGCCATCGGCGCCCATGCGTTGCTGATCGAGGCCGTGGCGGGACAGGAATGGTGGGAGGACGTGACCGTTTCCATGCTGGAGCAGGCCCGGCGCAAGCTGCGCGGGCTGATCAGGCTGCTGGAGCCGGAACGTGGCCGCACGGTGTACACGAACTTTGCCGATGAGCTGGGCCAGGTCGAGGAAGTGGCGATGCCGACCATGATCAACCCGGCCAGCTTCGAACGCTTCCGTGAGAAGGTGCGGGCCTTCCTGCGCCAGCACCAGGATCACCTTTCTCTGCAGAAACTGAGGCGCAACCAGCCACTGACCGCCCTCGATCTGCAGGCCCTGGAGCAGATGCTGGTTGACAGCGGTGCGGCGGCAGGCGAGATCAACCTGGCCAAGGAGCACGCTCACGGCCTGGGCCTGTTCGTGCGCTCCCTTGTGGGCCTGGACCGTGAGGCCGCGACCGAGGCGCTGGCGGCCTTCCTCGTCGGCAAGACGCTCAGTGCCAACCAGATCGAGTTCGTCGACCTGGTGGTGCAGCACCTCACCGAGTTCGGGGTGATGGAGCCCTACCGCCTGTACGAGTCGCCCTTCACCGACCTGACCCCGGCAGGGCTGGATGGCTTGTTCAGCACCGAGCAGGTCGATGAGCTGTTGGGCGTGCTGGAGCGGGTGAAGTCCTCAGCGATGGTGGCGTAGCGGCGTGATGCGCTTCGTGCCTCAGCGCATCCTACGAACCAAACCGGTAGAACCGGTGGCACCCGTAGGATGGGCTGAGCTGTGCGAAGCCCATCGCGTTCTGGCACGCGATTGCCGGCGAGCATCATCCACCACCCTGCACTAGCGTTCGCGCATGGCTTCGGAGCGGGCCTTGAGGACGGGTTTGAGGAGGTAGTCGAGCACGCTTTTCTCGCCGGTGATGATGTCCACGGTGGCGACCATGCCGGGGATGATCAGCAGCGGTTTGGCGTCGCTGCCGAGGTGGCTTTTGTCGGTGCGGACCTGGATCAGGTAGAAGCTGTTGCCCTTGTCGTCGGTGATGGTGTCGGCGCCGATCAGTTCCAGCTTGGCCTTGAGCCCGCCGTAGATGGTGTAGTCGTACGCGCTGAACTTCACCATGGCCTTCTGCCCGGGGTGGAGGAAGGCGACGTCCTGGGGGCGGATGCGCGCTTCGATCAGCAGGTTGTCCTCCAGCGGCACCACTTCCACCATGTCGCTGCCCGGCTGGACCACGCCGCCGATGGTGTTGACCTTGAGTTGCTTGACGATGCCGTGCACCGGCGAGAGCACGGTGGTGCGCGAGACGCGGTCGTCGATGGCGCGGCCGGTGGAGGTGATCTTCTGCAGCTCGGTGCGGGCTTCGTTGAGTTCCTTGAAGGCGTCGGAGCGGAACGACAGTTGGCTCTCCTCCATCTTCCGCTCGATCTCCTTCACCGCTGCCTCGGCCCGGGGGATGGCCAGGTTGGTACCGTTCAGCTCGCCGCGCATCTCCACCGCGCTGCGCCGCAGGCGGAGGATCTCCACCTCGGAAATGGCGCCGGTGCCCACCAGCGGCTGGGACATGTTCAGCTCCTGCTGCAGCAGCGCCAGGCTGGAGGCGTACTGCTGGGACTTGGAGCGGAATTCGGCCAGTTCCTGCTCCTTCTGCCGCAGCTGTTCCTTGAGGATGTGCTGCTCGCTTTCCAGCCGCTGCAGGCGCGTGCGGTTCAGCGCGCGTTCGTCCTCGGCCAGCTGCGGCGCGCCCTTGGCGATCTCGTCGGGCACCTCGAAGGGGCGGCCCTCGGCTTCGGAGGCCAGGCGTTCGACCCGCGCCATCAGCGCCAGGCGGTCGGCCTCGGTCTCGCCCTTGTTGGAGAGGAAGCGGGTGTCGTCCAGGCGCAGCAGCACATCGCCCTTGTTCACCACCTGGCCCTCGCGGACGAAGATCTCCGAGACGATGCCGCCCTCCAGGTTCTGGATCACCTGCACCTTGCTGGAGGGGATGGCCTTGCCTTCGCCGGTGGTGACTTCCTCCAGCACGGCGAGCTTGGCCCACACCAGGGCGACGATCAGCAGGCTGCAGGCCACCCACACGGTGATGCGGGTGCCGGTGGGGGAGTCTTCGAGGATGGCGCCGTCCACCTCGGGCATGAACTCGGTGTCGGCCCGGGCCGGGGCGCGGCCGCCGAAGTACTGGGCGGGGGTTTGAGCGTTGGCCATGGAGCCCTCCTAGACAGCCGCCGGGCCGACACGGCCCTTGCGCAAGGCATCGATGACGGCCTCTTTCGGCCCGTCGGCGACGATGTGCCCGGCGTCCAGCACCACCAGGCGTTCCACCAGGCTGAGCATGGAGGCGCGGTGGGTGATGAGCACCACCGTCTTGCCCTGGGCCCAGGCGTGCAGGCGGTTGCGCAGCAGGTCTTCGCTGGTGTTGTCCATGGCGCTGGTGGGCTCGTCCAGCAGCAGGATGGGCGGGTCCAGCAGCAGCGCGCGGGCCAGCAGCACGGCCTGGCGCTGGCCGCCGGAAAGCAGCTGGCCGCGCTCGCCCACCGGGCGGTCGAAGCCCTGGGGATGCTGCCGGGCCAGCTCGGTGACGCCGGTCAGCTCGGCCACCTCCAGCATCCGCGCGTCGTTCACGTAGCGGGCGCCGAGGGTGAGGTTGTCGCGCAGGCTGCCGGAGATCAGCGGCATGTCATGGGTGACGAAGCCGATCTGGTGGCGCAGGTCGGCCACGTCCAGCTGGCGCAGGTCGATGCCGTCCAGCAGCACCTGGCCTTCCTCGGGGCTGTAGAAGTTCATCAGCAGCCGCGCCAGGGTGCTCTTGCCCGAGCCGCTGCGGCCGATGATGCCGACCCGCTCGCCGGCGGCCATGCGCAGGCTGACGTTGTGCAGCGCCGGGGCGTTCTGCTCGGGGTAGCGGAAGCTCACCCCGCGCACGTCGATGGCGCCGCGGATGTGGGTGCGTTCCAGGGGCTGCTGGGTGTTCTCCCGCTCCTGGGGCAGGCCCATCAGCGAGTCGGTGCTCTTCATCGTCAGCTGGGCCTGCTGGTAGCGGGTGATCAGCCCGGCGATCTGCCCGAGCGGCCCGAGCACGCGGCCGTTGAGCATGTAGCTGGCCACCAGGGCGCCGACGCTGAGGTTGCCGCCGATGATGCTGTAGACCCCGGCGACGATCATCGCCAGCCCGGCGAACTGCTGCAGGAACAGGGTGCCGTTGGTGACCAGCGCGGAGAGGAAGCGGGCGTGGCTGTCCAGGCGGGTGAGGGCGCCGTGGGTGCGCTCCCAGCGGTGCTGGCGCTCGCTCTCGGCGCCGCAGGCCTTGAGGGTTTCCAGGCCGGAGAGGGTTTCGATCAGCAGTGCCTGGCGTTCCGCGCCCAGGGCCAGGCTGCGCTGCACGGTGTCGCGCAGGCGGGCCTGGATGATCCAGGCGAAGATCGCGGTGATGGGGAAGGCGAGGATCGGGATCACCACCAGCCAGCCGCCGAGCAGCCCGATCACCACCAGCATGAGGACGGAGAAGGGCAGGTCGATGAGGCTGGTGAGGGTGACGGCGGTGAGGAATTCCCGCAGGCCCTGGAAGTCATGGATGCTCTGGGCGAAGCCGCCGATGGTGGCCGGCTTGGCCTTCATCGACATGCCGGTGATGCGCTCGAAGAGGGTGGCCGAGAGCACCACGTCGGTCTTCTTCCCGGCGGTGTCCAGCAGGTGCGCCCGCAGCACCCGCAGCAGCAGGTCGAAGCCGGTGCCGATGAGCAGGCCGATGGTCAGCACCCAGAGGGTGGAGGTGGCCTGGTTGGGCACCACGCGGTCGTAGGTCTGCATCACGAACAGCGGCACCAGCATGCCCAGCAGGTTGATCAGCAGGCTGGCCAGCACCGCGTCGGTGTAGAGCCAGCGCGACAGCCGCAAGGTGTCGCGGAACCAGGACTTGACCCGGGGCATCAGCGGCTTGCGGGTCTCCTCCAGCTCGTGGCGGGGGCGGGCGAACAGCGCCTGGCCGCTGTACTCGGCGGCCAGGGCCTCGCGGTCGATCCATTGCTGACCACCGTCGGACTCGCTGGGCAGGATCAGCGCGCGACCATCCTTGCCCCACTGGTGCAGCACCGCGCTGCGGCCGTTGCGCAGCAGCAGCAGCACCGGCAGGTTGAGCGGCGAGATGGCGTGCAGCTCGCGGCGCAGCAGGCGGCTCTGCAACCCGGCCCGGGCGGCTGCACGGGGCAGCAGCTCCGGGGTCAGGCGCTGTTCGGCCAGCGGCAGGCCGGCGGTGAGGCTGCCCCGGCTGGCGGGGCTCTCGTGCAGCCTGCAGAGGATCAGCAGGCCGTCGAGCAAGGGGTCATCGTGGCTCTGCCGCGGGTCGACTGCAGGGCCCGCCAGTTCCATGGTGGTCATCGACTGCTCCCGATCCGGGTTACTTCAGGTCCGGCAGGTGGGCCTCGCTCTTCACCTCGGTGGCGGCCACGGCTTCGGCCGGTACCACCACCCGCTGGCGCTGCAGCAGGCCGCCCATGGCCGCGAACACGCGGTACATGGCGAACTCCTCGGTGTAGCGGACTTCGACGTAGCGGCGGTTGGCGGTGAACAGCTCGTTGTCGCTGTCCAGCAGGTCCAGCAGGGTGCGCTGGCCGAGACCGAACTGCTGCTGGTACGCCTCGCGCACGCGCTGGGTGTAGTCGGCGTATTCACGCGCCTTGGGGGTTTGCAGGCGGGCGTTCTCCATGGCGTTCCAGGCCAGGGCGAGGTTCTCGTTGAGGGTGCGCAGGGCGTTGTTGCGGATGTCCATCGACTGGTTGATGGAGTGGGCGGCGGCCTGCAGGCGGGCCTTGTCGCGCATGCCGTTGAACAGGTTGTAGTTCATCACCACGGCGGCGCGCCAACCCTTCACGTGGCCCTCGTCACCCTGCACGTCGTTGTCGGCGTTGGTGGCCAGCTCGCCGTCGAAGCGCGGGTAGAACGGCGACTTGGCCGACTCGTACTGGCTCTCGGCGGCCTGTACGTCGGCCTGGGCGGATTTCAGGTAGGGGTTGTTCTCCATCATGGTCTGGCGGGCCGCCAGCAGGTCGGCGGGCATCTCGCCACGGACGCTGGAGGGGGCTTCCAGTTCGTCCGCCGGGCGGCCGACGGCGCTGAAGAAGTTGGCCTCGGCATCGGCCAGGTTCACTTCCTCGGTGTAGAGGTTGTTCTCGGCCAGGGCCAGGCGGGCGGCGGACTGGTCGGAGTCGGCGGTGCTGCCCACGCCGCGCTGGCTGCGCAGGTTGATCTGGTCACCGACGCGCTGGTGCGACTGCAGGTTGTTGCGGGCCAGGGCCACCATTTCACGGCGCTTGAGCACCTCCAGGTACACCTCGATGGTGCGCAGCGCCAGGCTCTCGGCGGTGGCCAGGGTGTAGTAGGCGCGGGAGTTCACCACCGATTGGGTGCGGCCCACCTCGTTGGGGGTGTTGAAGCCGTCGAACAGCATCTGCCGCAGGCGCAGCTCGGCGTTGCTGTAGTTGAGGGTCTCGGTGTTGTGGTTGCCCTGGGCGCGGGTGCTGGGGTTGTCGGTCATCTGCCGGCCGTAGCCGGCGATCAGGTCGACGGTCGGCAGGTAGCCGCCCTTGGCCACCTTCACCTGCTCGTCGGCGACCAGCCGGGCGTTGGAGGCGGCGCGCAGTTCGGGGTGGGTGTCGAGGGTGCTCTGAATCGCATCCGTGAGATTCATCGCCTGGACCTGGGTGCTGGCGAAGGCCAGCAACATGGCGCTCCAGAGTGGGGTGAGTGCTCGCATGAGGGGTGTCTCCTTGTCCGATGCTTCTTGCTGCTTTCTTCTGGGTCGCCATTTTTTTGGCGAAATTGCCTGTTCAACCGTTTCAGGCTTGTAACATCAGAGCTAAGAACAACTTTTGACGGAGCTAAGAAATTTTTTTCACAACGGATATGACGAAAAAATCTTATGCAGGTGCGGCAAACCGGCACATCTTGTTTTCCTGTCAGCCGCGGAATTCGGGCCTTTCAGGCATTCGCGGTCTGGTTTCAGGTGGTCAGTTGCGCGATTCGAGCCCTGGGGAGACGCGGTTTTTGCTGGAGCAGTTCGACACGGAAAATAAGTGACGTTTTTCTGTCGCGAATTTTTTGACCAAAAAATTGTCGCCCCGCCCCACGCATTTTTCCCCCCTTGAGCACCGCTCCTACGCAGCGCTGGCCCTATTCGAGAAGGGTTGTCGGCAGTGGTCGGCAGGTGTGCGCTGGAGGAAGGATTCATGGCTACGGTAATCGGTGTCGTCAGGCAGGTCGTAGGCGAGGTGTTCGCGGTAGCAGGCGATGGAACGCGCCGGCCGTTGGTGGAAGGGGACCGGGTGTTTGCCGGTGAACAACTGGTTACCGGCGCCGAAGGCGCGGTGGCCATCAACCTGGCCAGCGGCGGCGAGCTGACCCTGGGGCGCGACAGCAGCACCACCCTGAGTACCCAGATGCTCAGTGCTGGTGGCGACAACGCGGCGCCGGTCGATCCCACTGCCGACGCCCAGCCGCAGCCCCCGAGCCAGCAGGAGCTGACCGACGTCGAGCAACTGCAGGCCGCCATCGAGGCCGGCGTGGACCCGACCCTGGCCGCCGAGGCCACCGCAGCCGGCCCGGGCGCTGGCGGTGCCGGTGGCGCGGGCGGTGTGGGCGGCGGCCACTCCTTCGTGCTGCTGTCGGAAACCGGCGGTGCGGTGGACCCGACCATCGGCTTCCCCACCGGGCCCATCGACTTCACCCCGCTGTTCCCCGAGGGCGACATCCCCCCGCTGCCGGACGATTCCACCCCCTCGCTGACGGTGGTGTTCCTCGACCAGTCCGGCACCGTGGTGACCGGCCCCGGCGTGGTGGATGAAGAGGCCCTCAACGGCGGCGAAGGCGGGGGCGGCAAGGCCGGCAGCAATGCCGGCAGCACTGCCGAGAGCACCTCCGGCAGCCTGGTGATCACCTCGCCGGACGGCATCGACCGCGTCGAGGTGCTGGACGTCAACGGCAACTGGATCAACGTCACCGCCGGCGGCACCGTCCAGGGCGCCTTTGGCGTGCTGGTGTTCGACGGCGCCGGCAACTGGACCTACACCCTCACCGACAACAGCCTCGACCACGGCAACCCCAACGCCACGGGCGCCGACGACCAGATCTTCGACAACTTCAGCGTGCGGGTCTTCGACCTGGACGGCGACGTGTCGCCCACCGTGCCCCTGACCGTGGCCATCAACGACGACGGCCCCACGGCCGGGCTGCAATTCAATCAGGAAGGCGGCTTCGTGGTGCTGGACGAGACCGCCGGCCTGCAGCCGGACAGCCAGGAAGTGCCCGGCCCGCTGGCGGTGTTCGCCTCGGTGGCCAATGCCTCTGCTGACATGCTGGCCTTCGCCCAGGGCAGTGGCCCGGTCGTCGTGGGGGCCTTTGACACGGGGGCTGACGAAGCCGGCTCCTCCGCGGTGTTTTCCCTGGCCCTGGGCGAGGGTGGTGGCGAAGGTGAGGGCGGCAGCGGCCTGTTCACCACCGCCGGCAGCCCCATCACCCTGGCCCTGGAGAACGGCCTGGTGGTGGGCCGTGATGGCAGCGGCAATGCGGTGTTCGCCATCGCCATCGACCCGGATTCCGGGCAGCTCAGCGTGGTGCAGTACGAATCCCTGCGCCATCCCGACAGCGGCAGTGATGACGAGGGGCTGAACCTGTCCGGCCTGGTGCGGGCGGTGTTCACCGTCACCGACGGCGACGGCGACAAGGCCACCGCCAGTGCCGACATCGGCAGTGCCATCCGCTTCGAGGACGACGGCCCCACCGCAGTGATCCGCGTGACCGAGGGCGGCAGCGTGACCCTCGATGAAAGCGCCGGCCTGCAGAACGGCACGGCCACGCCCGGTGTCCCCGGCGATGCCGGCAACCAGGACACCAGCGACCCGGCCGTGGCCGCCCTGTTCAGCGGCGTGGCCAATGCCGGCAGCGACCTCGGCAGCCCCGGCTATGCCCAGAGCAACGGCCCGGTGGTGGATGTTTCCGGCAGCAGCACCGGCGAGGACGAGGAGGGCGCCACCACGGTGCTGAGCCTGTCCATCGTCGGCGGTGACGGCGCCGATTCCGGCCTGACCACCACCGACGGGCGCTCCATCGTCCTCAGCCTGGAAGGTGGGCTGGTGGTCGGGCGCATCGTCGGCGGCAGCTTCGACGGCCAGGCCGCGTTCGCCGTGGCCATCGGCCAGGACGGCACCCTCCAGGTCGCCCAGTACGTGTCGCTGTTCCACCCGGACACCAGCAGCGGCGATGACAGCGTCAGCCTCGCCGGCAAGATCAACGCCGTGGTCACCATCACCGATGGCGATGGTGACGTGGCCGTCGACCAGGTCGGCGTCGGCGGAGCCGTGCGCTTCGAGGACGACGCCCCCACCGCCAGCATCCAGCTGGTGGAAGGCCGCAGCGTGACCCACGACGAAAGCCCCGAGCTGCAGAACGGCACCACCACCCCGACCCCGGCCGGCGATGCCGACGACAACGACGTGGGCGGCAAGACGGTCGCTTCGCTGTTCGACAGCGTGGCCAACGCCGGCACCGACCTGCTCGGCTTCGCCCAGAGCGAAGGCCCGCTGGTGAGCACCGCCGGCAGCAGCTTCGGCGAGGACCAGGAGGACGCCACCCTGGAACTCAGCCTGGCCATCACCGGTGGCAGCGGCACCGATTCGGGCCTGACCACCACCGACGGCCAGGTGATCCGCCTGTACGTGGAGAACGGTCTGATCGTCGGTCGTGTCGAAGGCATCGACGGCCCCGGCCAGGCGGCCTTCGCCATCGTCCTCGGGGCCGATGGCACGGTGAGCGTGGCCCAGTACATGTCCCTGCATCACCCCGACACCGGCAGCGGTGACGAGTCGGTGGACCTGGCCGGCCTGATCAAGGCCGTGGTCACCGTGACCGATGGCGACGGCGACGTGGCCCGGAGCGAAGTGGACATCGGCGGTGCCGTGCGCTTCGAGGACGACGCGCCCAGCGCGGCCATCCAGGCCGTGGAAGGCCGCGTGGTGATCCACGACGAAACCCCCGGCCTGCAGAACGCTAGTGCCACCCCCGGCATCCCCGGCGATGCGGCCAACCATGACACCAGCAACCCGGCCGTGGCGGCGCTGTTCGCCAGCGTGGTCAACGCCGGCACCGGCCTGGCGGCGGGCTATGCCCAGAGCACCGGCGCGGTGGTGGACACCTCATTCAGCAACGTTGGCCAGGACCAGGAAGGCGCCACCACGGTGCTCAGCCTGTCCGTGCAGGACAGCGACTCGGGCCTGAAGGCCCTCGACGGCTCGTCCATCCTGCTCAGCGTCGAGAACGGCCTGGTGGTCGGCCGCGTATCCGGTGGCGCCCTCGACGGGCAAGCCGCGTTCGCCGTGGCCATCGGCCAGGACGGCACCCTCAGCGTGGCCCAGTACCTGCCGCTGCAGCACCTGGACGGCAGCAACGCCGACGACGCCCTGAGCCTCACCGGCAAGATCAACGCCGTGGTCACCGTGACCGATGGTGACGGCGACGTATCCGTGGCCTCCACCGGCATCGGCGATGCCGTGCGCTTCGAGGATGACGGCCCCACCGCCAGCGACGTGCGTGCCGAAACCGTGCTGGACGACGAAGGCCTGGCCGGTGGCATCAACGGCGGCCCCGGCGATGCTGCCGGCGCCAACACCAGCACCAGCGGCAGCCTCGGCTACGACGGCGGCGCCGACGGCGTGAAGAGCGTGGAACTCACCGGCCCCAGCAGCCTGGGCAGCGAGAGCGTCACCTCCACCTGGGATGCCAGCACCAACACCCTGACCATCAGCTCCGCCCGGGGCGCGCTGATGACCGTGGTGCTCACCAACCCGGCCACCGGCGCCTACACGGTCAACCTGCTGCAACCGTTGATGCACCCGCAGGGCGGCACCGAGGACAACATCACCCTCAACGTCGGCTACAAGGTCACCGACGGTGACGGCGACAGCGCCAACGGCTCCCTCGCCGTGGTGATCAACGACGACTCGCCCAGCGTGCAGGCCAGCGAGCTGGACCTGAATTCCTCGGTGACCTTCCTCGGCACCAATGCCGGCTACTCCAACACCTACGGCTACTACATCAAGGGCGATGACGGCACGCCCCAGGGCGGCAAGATCATCTGGGCCAACGTGCACGACCAGAGCGTGGGCGACCAGGCCAGCCTCGATGGCCTGGACCCGGCCCACACCGGCTTCTTCATCATCCCCGACGGCGCCGCCAACGGCGGCCTGAGCAATGGCGCGGAGGTCACCTTCCAGCTGGTGGGGGGCAAGTGGCAGGCCTTCATCGGCAGCACCCCGCTGGTGGGGGCCGACGGCGCCAACGTGCTGTTCAGTGACGCCGCCCTGAACCCCGGCGGTTCCCACCTGCAGGACACCGGCAGCGCCGGCAACCAGAACTGGGAAGACAAGACCGCCACCTCCGACTACGACTACAACGACGTCAGCGCCAACGTCACCTGGGGCTCGGCGATCCAGTTGCAGGTGGACGAATCCAACTTCGCCCAGGACGCCACCGCCAACTTCAGCGGCGTGTTCAACGTGCAACCCGGCGCCGACGGCGTGGGCAGCCAGGCCTACAGCCTGAGCGTGCAGAACGCCAACTCCGGCCTGGTGGACACCGCCACCGGCGAGGCGGTGCTGCTGAGCCTCAACGGCTCGGTGATCGAAGGCCGTACCGCCGGCACCGGCGAGCTGGTGTTCACCCTCAGCGTGAACGCGGCCGGCACCGTCACCCTCGACCAGCAGCGCGCCGTGGTGCACCCCACCAGCGACGCCGACGAGGCCAAGTACCTGGGCGCCGGGCATGTCAGCCTGACCCTCACCGTGGTGGACAAGGACGGCGACAGTGCCAGCGGCGCGGTGGACATCGGCAAGGTCATCAGCTTCAAGGACGATGGCCCGAGCATCAGCGCCGGCCAGGCCGGCGTCGCCAGCCTGGAGGTGGACGAAACCAGCCTCGGCATCGACGCCACCACCGACTTCAGCGGTGCCTTCACCAGCAGCTACGGCGCCGACGGTGCCGGCAGCATCGCCTACAGCCTGGCGGTGAGCGCCAACGGTGCCTCCAGCGGCCTGAAGGACAGCGCCACCGGCAGCGACATCAAGGTCTACCTGGAAGGCAACCAGGTGGTCGGGCGCGTGGGCGGCAGCGGCGGCGCCGTGGCCTTCACCCTGACCGTGGACAGCGAAGGCAAGGTCACGCTCGACCAGAAACTGGCCATCCAGCACAGCCCGGATGCCGGGCCGGACCAGGCCACCGGCCTGTCGGCAGCGGACCTGGTGAAACTGGTGGCCACCATCACCGACAAGGACGGTGACTTCAGCAAGGCCAGCCTCAACCTGGGCGACGCCATCAGCTTCCGCGATGACGCCCCGGCCATTCGCGCGGTCTCCATCCCGGCGGACATCCTCCAGGTGGACGAAACCAACCTGGCCGGCGATGCCACCACCGACTTCAGCGGCGCCTTCATCCGCAACTACGGTGCCGATGGCCCCGGCACCACCACCTATGCCCTGCAGGTCAGCGCCGATGGCGCCAGCAGCGGGCTGAAGGACACCGCCAGCGGCAGCGACATCAAGGTCTACCTGGAAGGCGGCCAGGTGATTGGCCGCGTGGGTGGCCCCTCGGGCGCCATCGCCTTCACCGTCAGCGTGGACGGCAGCGGCAAGGTCACCCTCGACCAGCGCATCGCCCTGCAGCACAGCCCGGACAGCGGGCCGGACCAGGAGGTGAGCCTGGGCAGCGTCGACCTGGTGAAACTGGTGGCGACCATCACCGACAAGGACGGCGACTCCAGCAGTGCCAGCCTGAACCTGGGCGACGCCATCAGCTTCAAGGACGACGCGCCCGGCATCCGCGCGGTGGAGATCCCCTCGGACATCCTCCAGGTGGACGAGACCAACCTGGCCGGCGATGCCACCACCGACTTCAGCGGCGCGTTCATCCGCAACTACGGCGCCGATGGCCCCGGCACCACCACCTATGCCCTGCAGGTCAGCGCCGACGGCGCCAGCAGCGGGCTGAAGGACACCGCCACCGGCAGCGACATCAAGGTCTACCTGGAAGGTGGCGAAGTAGTCGGCCGCGTGGGCGGCCCCTCGGGTGCCATCGCCTTCACCGTCAGTGTGGACAGCACCGGCAAGGTCACGCTCGATCAGCGCATCGCCCTGCAACACAGCCCGGACAGCGGGCCGGACCAGGAGGTGAGCCTGGGCAGTGCGGACCTGGTGAAACTGGTGGCCACCATCACCGACAAGGACGGCGACAGCAGCAGCGCGACCCTCAACCTGGGCAACGCCATCAGCTTCAAGGACGACGCGCCGACCATCAGTGCTGGTCAGGCCGGCGTCGCCAGCCTGGAGGTGGATGAAACCAACCTGGCCATCGACGCCACCACTGACTACAGCGGCGCCTTCACCGGCAATTACGGCGCCGACGGTTCCGGCAGCATCGCCTACAGCCTGGCGGTGAGTGCCGAGGGCGCCAGCAGTGGCCTGAAGGACACCGCCAGCGGCAGCGACATCAAGCTCTACCTGGAAGGCGGGCAAGTAGTGGGCCGCGTGGGCGGCAGCGGCGGTGCCGTGGCCTTCACCCTGACCGTGGACAGCAGCGGCAAGGTCACCCTCGACCAGAAACTGGCCATCCAGCACAGCCCGGACGCCGGGCCGGACCAGGCCACCGGCCTGTCGGCGGCGGACCTGGTGAAACTGGTGGCGACGATCAGCGACAAGGATGGCGACAGCAGCAGCGCCAGCCTCAACCTGGGCAATGCCATCAGCTTCCGCGATGACGCCCCGGCCATTCGCGCGGTCTCCATCCCGGCGGACATCCTCCAGGTGGACGAAACCAACCTGGCCGGCGACGCCACCACCGACTTCAGTGGCGCCTTCATCCGCAACTACGGTGCCGACGGCCCCGGCACCACCACCTACGCCTTGCAGGTCAGCGCCGACGGGGCCAGCAGCGGCCTGAAGGACACCGCCACCGGCAGCGACATCAAGGTCTACCTGGAAAGCGGCCAGGTGATTGGCCGCGTGGGTGGCCCCTCGGGCGCCATCGCCTTCACCGTCAGTGTCGACAGTACGGGCAAGGTCACCCTCGACCAGCGCATCGCCCTGCAGCACACCCCGGACAGCGGGCCCGACCAGGAGGTGAGCCTGGGCAGCGTCGACCTGGTGAAACTGGTGGCGACCATCACCGACAAGGACGGCGACAGCACCAGCGCCACCCTCAACCTGGGCAACGCCATCAGCTTCAAGGACGACGCGCCGAGCATCAACGCCGGTCAGGCCGTGGCCGACAGCCTGCAGGTGGACGAAACCACCCTGGCCACCGATGCCACCACCGACTTCAGTGGCGCCTTCAGCGGCAACTACGGTGCCGACGGCGCCGGCAGCATCGCCTACAGCCTGGCGGTGAGTGCCGAGGGCGCCAGCAGTGGCCTGAAGGACACCGCCAGCGGCAGCGACATCAAGCTCTACCTGGAAGGCGGGCAAGTAGTGGGCCGCGTGGGCGGCAGCGGCGGGGCCGTGGCCTTCACCGTAACCGTGGACAGCAGCGGCAAGGTCACCCTCGACCAGAAACTGGCGATCCAGCACAGCCCGGACGCCGGACCGGACCAGGAAGTGAGCCTGGGCAGCGTGGACCTGGTGAAACTGGTGGCGACCATCACCGACAAGGATGGCGACAGCAGCAGCGCCAGCCTCAACCTGGGCCATGCCATCAGCTTCAAGGACGATGCGCCCACCATTAGCGCCGGCCAGGCCGGCGTCGCCAGCCTGCAGGTGGATGAAACCAACCTGACCGTCGACGCCACCACTGATTTCAGTGGTGCCTTCAGCGGTAACTACGGTGCCGACGGCGCCGGCAGCCTCGCCTACAGCCTGGCCATCAGCGCCAGCGGTGCCAGCAGCGGGTTGAAGGACACCGCCAGCGGCAGCGACATCAAGCTCTATCTGGAAGGCGGCCAGGTGGTGGGCCGTGTGGGCGGCAGCGGCGGGGCCGTGGCCTTCACCGTGACCGTGGACAGCAGCGGCAAGGTCACCCTCGACCAGAAACTGGCGATCCAGCACAGCCCGGACGCCGGGCCGGACCAGGCCACCGGCCTGTCGGCAGCGGATCTGGTGAAACTGGTGGCCACCATCACCGACAAGGACGGTGACAGCAGCAGCGCGAGCCTCAACCTGGGCAACGCCATCAGCTTCAAGGACGATGCGCCCACCATTAGCGCCGGCCAGGCCGGCGTCGCCAGCCTGCAGGTGGATGAAACCAACCTGACCCTCGACGCCACCACTGATTTCAGTGGCGCCTTCTCCGGCAACTACGGTGCCGATGGTTCCGGCAGCCTCGCCTACAGCCTGGCCATTAGCGCCAGCGGTGCCAGCAGCGGGCTGAAGGACACCGCCAGCGGCAGCGACATCAAGCTCTACCTGGAAGGTGGGCAGGTGGTGGGCCGCGTTGGCGGCAGCGGTGGGGCGGTGGCCTTCACCGTCACGGTCGACAGCACGGGCAAAGTCACCCTCGACCAGCGCATCGCCATCCAGCACACCCCCAACACCGGGCCGGACCAGGCCACCGGCCTGTCGGCGGCGGACCTGGTGAAACTGGTGGCGACGATCACCGACAAGGACGGTGACAGCAGCAGCGCCAGCCTCAACCTGGGCAACGCCATCAGCTTCAAGGACGACGCGCCGAGCATCAACGCTGGTCAGGCCGGTGTCGCCAGCCTGCAGGTGGATGAAACCAACCTGTCCGTCGACGCCACCACCGACTACAGCAATGCCTTCAGCGGCAACTACGGTGCCGATGGTTCCGGCAGCCTCGCCTACAGCCTGGCCATCAGCGCCAGCGGCGCCAACAGCGGCCTGAAGGACAGCGCCAGCGGCAGCGACATCAAGCTCTACCTGGAAAGCGGCCAGGTGGTCGGCCGCGTGGGCGGCAGCGGCGGGGCAGTGGCCTTCACCGTGACCGTGGACAGCGTCGGCAAGGTCACCCTCGACCAGAAACTGGCCCTCCTGCACAGCCCGGACAGCGGGCCGGACCAGGCCACCGGCCTGTCGGCGGCGGACCTGGTGAAACTGGTGGCCACCATCACCGACAAGGACGGCGATTCCACCAGCACCAGCCTCAACCTGGGCAATGCCATCAGCTTCAAGGATGACGCGCCCACCGCCGGCAACATCGACGTGAAGCTGGACGACGACACCCTGGCCAACGGCAACCCCGGTGGCGTGGGCGACGACGTGGATGCGCAGAACACCAGCGGCACGGTGGCCCACAGCTTCGGCGCCGACGGCGCGGGTTCGATCACCTGGGTCACCAGCGGTGCGCCCAGCGGGTTCACCTACGAGACCTCGGGCAGCAACCTGCTGGTCAAGCAGGGCGCCACCACGGTGCTGACCGTCACCCTCAACAGCACCAGCGGCGCCTACCAGGTGGTGCAGAACGCGCCCATCCGCCACCCGGACGGGCAGGACGAGAACAACGTCCAGTTCCAGTTGACCTACAAGGTCACCGACAAGGACGGCGACAGCGCCAACGGCACCCTGAGCCTGAGCGTGGACGACGACACCCCGGTGGCACGCAACGACGTGGCCACGGTGGCCGAGTCCAACGCGCCGGACATCAACATGGTGTTCGTGCTGGACTTCAGCGGCAGCATCGACAACACCGAGCTGAACCAGATGCTGGATGCCGTGAAAGCCGCCGCCCAGGCGCTGTTCCAGGGCACCCCGGGTGACGTGCAGATGCAGGTGGTGGCCTTCTCCTCCACCGCCCAGGCCTATGCACCGGTCACCTCCTATGCGGCCTTCGAGTCGCTGGTCAACTCGCTCAACCCGCTGGATGGCGGCACCCGGCCGTTCGACGGTGGCACCGACTTCACCGATGCCATCAAGGCCACCATCGCCAACTACGTGCCGCAGGCGGGGTGGAGCAACCAGGTGGTGTTCGTCAGCGATGGCAACCCCAACGAGCAGACCGGCACGGGCGGCAACGCCCTGGCCGATGCCACGGCCACGGCCTGGGCGCAGTTCATCGCCAACAACGGCCTCAACGTCACCACCGTGGGCGTGGGTAACGGCATCGACGACAGCAAGCTGCAGAACGTCGACCTCGACGGCAGCGGTTCGCCGATCCGCGTCGGCACCTTCGACCAGTTGGTGGATGCGCTGCTGACCGGCGTCAGTGCCGGCCAGGTGAGCGGCAACGTGCTCAAGGGCTCCGATGGCGTGGCCGGCACCGCCGACGACGACAGCTTCGGCGCCGACGGCAAGGGCGGCATCAACTCGGTGACCGTGAGCGGCGTGACCTACACCTGGAACGGCAGCGATGCCACCGCCCAGCTGTCGGTGAACACCACCCTGGGCGGCAAGCTGCAGTTCAACTTCAAGACCGGCGACTGGAGCTACACCGCGCCCTCGGGCTTGACCGGCAATGTTTCGGAAGTGGTCGGCTACAGCATCAGCGACGCTGACAAGGACGGCACCAACGGCCAACTGACCATCAACGTGACGGCCACCAACGATGCCCCGGTGGCGGTGAACGACACCTTCACCACCGCCGAGGACAGCCCGCTGACCATCACCGCCGTCGGCCTGTTCGGCAGCGACGGAACCGGGCCGGTGAACGACCGCGACAGCGACTCCGGCAGCTTCACTGCCATCAAGGTGACCCAGCTGGCGAGCAACGGCGTGCTCACCCTCAACGGTGTGGCGGTGACGCTGAACCAGGTGATCTCGCTGTCCGATATCAACGCCAACAAGCTGGTGTTCGTCCCTGATGGCGATGAGAACGGTGCGCCCTACGCCACCTTCAAGTACCAGGTGAGCGACGGCACCACCTTCAGCAACGCGGCCACGGTGACCATCAACGTGACGGCGGTGAACGATGCGCCGGTGGCCGTGGATGACAACCTCACCACTGCCGAGGACACCTCGCTGACCATCACCACCACGGCCTTGTTCGGCTCGGACGGCACCGGCCCGCTGAACGACAGCGACGTGGACTCGGCCAGTTTCACCACCATCCGCATCACCCAGCTGGCCAGCGACGGCGTGCTGAAGCTCAACGGCGTAGCGGTGACCCTGAACCAGGTGATCAGCCTGGCGGACATCACCGCCGGCAAGCTGGTGTTCGTGCCGGACGGCAACGAGAACGGCTCGCCCTATGCCACCTTCCAGTACCAGGTGAGCGACGGCAGCCTGTACAGCAACACCGCCACGGTGACCATCGCCGTGACCCCGGTGAACGATGCGCCGGTGGCTGTCAACGACACCTTCAGCACCAACGAGGACACGGCGGTGACCATCACCAGCGCCGGCCTGTTCGGCAGCGATGGCACCGGCCCGGTGAACGACAGCGACATCGACTCGGGCAGCTTCACCGCCATCCGCATCACCCAGCTGGCCAGCGACGGCGTGCTGAAGCTCAACGGCGTGGCAGTGACCCTGAACCAGGTGATCAGCGCGGCGGACATCGACGCCGGCAAGCTGGTGTTCGTGCCCGATGGCAACGAGAGCGGCACGCCCTACGCCACCTTCCAGTACCAGGTCAGCGATGGCAGCGCCTACAGCAACGTGGCCACGGTGACCATCAATGTGGCGGCGGTGAACGATGCGCCGGTGGCGGTCAACGACACCTTCAGCACCACCGAAGACAACGCCGTGACCATCACCAGCGCCGGGCTGTTCGGCAGTGACGGCACCGGCCCGCTGAACGACAGCGACGTCGATTCCGGCAGCTTCGCCAACATCAAGGTGACCCAGCTGGCCACCGACGGCGTGCTGAAGCTCGATGGCGTGGCGGTGACCCTGAACCAGGTGATCACCATCGCCGACATCGCCGCCGGCAAGCTGGTGTTCGTGCCCGATGGCAACGAGAACGGCGCGCCCTATGCCACCTTCCAGTACCAGGTGAGCGACGGCAGCCTCTACAGCAACACCGCCACCGTGACCATCAATGTGGCTGCGGTGAACGACGCCCCCGTGCTGGACCTGGACGCCAACAACAGCAGCGGCGCCACCGGGGCCGATTACCGCACCACCTTCACCGAAGGCCAGCCGGCGGTGGCCATCGCCGACTTGGACAGTCAGATCACCGACGTCGACGGCAGTACCATCGCCTCGGCCAAGGTGGTGCTGACCAACGCCCAGGCGGGCGATGTGCTCAGTGCCACCGGCATGCCGGCCGGCATCACGGCGGTGGTGGACACCAGCGTGGCCGGCAAGATCACCGTCACCCTCACCGGCGTGGCCAGCCAGGCCACCTACGAGACGGCGCTGGAGGCGATCCGCTTCTCCAACACCAGCAACACGCCGAGCACCACCCCGCGTGACGTGACGGTGACGGTGAACGACGGCGCCACCGACTCCAACACCGCCCACACCACCATCAACGTGGTGGCCGTGGACAACGGGCCGGATGCGAAGGACGACGTGGCCAGCGTGGTGGAAGGGCACGGCCAGGACTTCAACGTGGTCTTCGTGCTGGACTTCAGCGGCAGCATCGACAACACCGAGCTGAACCAGATGCTCAGTGCGGTGCGCCAGGCCGGCAGCGAGCTGTTCGACGGCACCAGCGGCCATGTGCAACTGCAGATCGTGGCCTTCTCGTCGACGGCCACCTCCTATGCGCCGGTCACCAGCGTGGAGGCGTTCTCGGCGCTGATCGCCAGCCTCAACCCCGCCGAGGGCGGTACCCGGCCGTTCGCCGACGGCACCGACTTCACCGCGGGCATCCAGGAAACCATGGGCGTGTACCAGCCGATTGCCGGCTGGAGCAACCAGGTGGTGTTCATCAGTGACGGCAACCCCAACGAGCAGACCGGTAGCGGTGGCAACTCGCTGACCGATGCCACGTCGACGGCCTGGAACAATTTCGTCGACAACAACGGCATCAACGTCACCACGGTGGGTATCGGCGACGGCATCAACACCGCGCGCCTGCAGGACGTCGACCTCGACGGCCAGGGCTCGCCGCTGAGCGTCTCCGGCTTCGGCCAACTGGTGGATGCGCTGCTGGGGCAGGTGGTTGGCGGCGATGTGACCGGCAACGTGCTCAAGGGCTCCGATGGCGTGGCCGGCACCGCCGACGACGACAGCTACGGGCCGGACGGCGCGGGCTACATCAAGTCCATCACCATCGGCAGCATCACCTACACCTGGAACGGCAGCAGCACCATCACCCCGAGCAGCGGCTCGCCCATCAGCGGCAACCAGCTCACCGGGATCGACACGCCGCTGCACGGCAAGCTGACCTTCAACTTCGCCACCGGGGCCTGGAGCTACGTGGCGCCGGAAGGGCTCACCGCCAACGTCACCGAGCAGTTCAGCTACACCTTGGTGGACAGTGACGGCACCCCGGACAGCGCCAACCTGACCATCAACGTGATCGACGCCAACAGCCCGCCGGCCGGTGCCGACGCCACCCTGAGCCTGCTGGAGGACACCAGCCATGTGCTGACGGCGGCCAACTTCGGCTTCTCCGACAGCGAGGGCAACAGCCTGGCGGCGGTGAAGATCACCACGCTGCCCACGGCCGGTACGCTGCTGCTCAACGGCAGCGCCATCAGCGCCGGGACCTTCGTCTCGGCCGCCGACCTGGCAGCCGGCAAGCTGGTGTTCAGCCCGGCGGCCAACGCCAATGGCAACGGCTATGCGAAGTTCACCTTCCAGGTGCAGGACAACGGTGGGACGGCCAACGGCGGGATCAACCTCGATCCGAACCCGAACACCATCACCTTCAACGTCACCCCGGTGAACGATGCGCCGACCGCCGACATCAGCCGGCTCACCTACAGCATCGGCGAGAAGAGCAGCCTGACCCTCAGCGGCACCGGCATGAGCGTGGGTGACGTGGACGGCGGCAGCGACCTGCGCACCGTGACCCTGGCGGTGGCCCAGGGCGCGCTGACCGTCTCGGCGGGGAACAGCGGGGTGACCAACATCACCGGCAACGGCACGTCGCAGGTGACCTTCCGCGGCACCCTGACCCAGCTGAACAACCTGCTGGCAGGGATCGACACAGGGGCCGGCTCGGCGGGGAGCATTTCCTTCCTGGCCAGCACCAACACGGCGGCTGCGGTGGCGCTGATGCTGATGATCAACGACGCCGGCGCCATCGGAGGTGGCGCGCTGACGGCGGTGGACACGGCGACCATCAACGTCACCCTGGTGAACGATGCACCGACGCTGACCGGTGATTCGCTGATCACCAACGTGGCCTCGGGGGTCACGGTGCCGGTGCCGGAATGGGCACTGCTGTACAACGACACCGACCCGGACACCAGCACCTTGCACATCAGTACCGTGGGCAGTGCCAGCGGGATGACCGCGACCTTGGCGGCCGGGGTGGTGAGCGTCACCGACACCGGCACGCTGGGGGGCTCCTTCAGCTACATCGCCGAGTCGACGACTGCCTCGGTCAGTCTGACCCGTGACACCGACGGGATCCTCGATGGCAACAGCAGCGACAACCTGCTGGTGGACGGCCTGGCGGGTGGGCACACCCTCAACGGCAACGGTGGCAACGACGTGCTGCTGGGCAACGACGGCGACGACACCCTCAACGGCGGGGCCGGCAACGACCTGCTGGTGGGCGGTTCCGGCAATGACTACCTGGATGGCGGCAGTGGCACCGATACCGCCGGCTACCAGGACGCCACTGCCGGGGTCAACGTCAGCCTGGGCATCACCGGGCAGCAAAACACCGGCGGGGCAGGGCTGGACACCCTGGTGAACATCGAGAACCTGACGGGCTCGAACTTCAACGACACCCTCACTGGCAACAGCGGGGCCAACGTGCTCAGCGGGCTGGCCGGCAATGACACGCTGATCGGCGCGGGCGGCAACGACACCCTCACCGGCGGCGACGGCGCCGACACCTTCAAGTGGCTGTTGGGCGACACCGGTACCACCCACATCACCGACTTCACCAAGGGTGTGGATGCGCTGGACCTGTCGCAGCTGCTGACCGGGGAACAGGCCAACCTGGGTAGCCTGAGCCAGTACCTGACCTTCAGCTTCGGCACCAACACCACCATCACGGTGGACAGCAACGGCAGTGGCAGCGGTACGGGCGGGCCGACCATCGTGCTCGATGGCATCAACCTGCAGGCAGCCTACGGCGCAGCCGATGCGGCGGGGGTGATCAGCGGGATGCTGGGTGACGGCACGCTGAAGACCGATACGGTCTGATGCGGGGCAGGGCCCGCCTCCTTTTGGAGGCGGGCCTTTTCACGTGTGGAGGGGCGGTGGTTGTTCCTTCCTGGGCTACAGAGGGTGAAGTCGATGGTCTACGTACAACGAGACGAGCGGGGCCGGGTGCTGCGGGTGGAGCACGAGGCCTTCCCGGGGATGACCCACCGGGTGCCGGAAGCCGACCCGGAGGTGCGCAGCTGGCTGGCGAGCCGCTCGCTGCACGAGCACCTGCTGTCGCTGCAGCATTCGGACCTGGAGCTGGTGCGGGTCATCGAGGACCTGGTGAACGTGCTGGTGGACCGTGGGGTGATGCGCTTCACCGACCTGCCCGAGGCCGCGCGCAACAAGCTGCAGCACCGGGCCAACACCCGGGCGCAGGTGGAGGGGTTGTCGGGGCTGGTGCCGGATGATGGGGCGTTGCCGTATTGAGGGCAGGAACGGCCTATTCCTGCCGCTGCTCCCCGCTGAAGCGCAGGGTGGCCCGGCAGCGCCGGCAGAAGTAGCGGCGCCCTCGGCCGACCAGGGCGTGGCGCTGGGGGGAGAAGGGGAATTCGCCGTCGGGGCAGGCGCAGAGGTAGATGAAGCGGTTCACCGTGCGGCGCTGCACTTCGTAGCTGTGGCAGCGGTTGGGCGGCAGTTCGTAGACGCCGCGCATGATCAGCTGCCATTCCTCGCCATGGGGCTGGATGCGCGGGCCGAACAGTTGATGGGCGACCAGGTGGGCGACTTCGTGGGCGACGGTCTGGCGCAGGAAGTCCTCGCGGTTCTCCCGGTACAGCTGCAGGTTGAAGCGCAGGCGGTTTTCGGTCAGGTGGGCGACGCCGGCCTTCTGGCCGCGCAGCTTGAAGCTGACCTCGGGGCGGGTGAACGGGCGTTGGAAGAAGGCTTCTGCCTGCTGGTAGCAGGCTTCGACGCGGGCGTGTAACTGCTCGGGCATAAGGGGCACTCCAGAGTGCGGCGATTATGCCCAAAGCGGTGGACGCCCGCTGCGTTCTCCTGCCGAGTGGTGCGACCGGGTCAGCGGTATTCCGGGGTCAGGTAGAGGTGCCAGTGGAGGATCATCGAGACCAGCACGTTCACCAGCACCAGCAGCCCGACGCCCCAGATCGAGGAGGCGTAGAGGAAGGCCTGCTCACGGTTCAGGCGCATGAACACCGGGGTGCCCAGGTAGAGCAGGACGCTGGCGTAGGCACCGGCCAGGCCCAGGACCAGCACGGCCAGCCAGCGGGTGGGGTAGAGCGCGGCGAGCCCGGCGATGAACAGCGGGGTGGCGGTGTAGGCGACGAAGCCGACGCATTCGTTGAAGCCGGGGCGGGTTTCGAAGGCTCGCGCCATCCAGCGCACGAAGGCGCCCATCAGCAGGGTGCCGAGCACGGCGGCCAGGTACAGGCCGGCGCACAGCTCCAGGGCGCTGGCGGTGTCGAGGCGCACCACTTCGTCCTCGGCCAGGCTCCAGCCGACCACGGTGGTGCCGATGTAGAGGCTGATGGCGGGGATGAGGGCGAGCAGCAGCAGGTGCCCGAGGTAGTGCAGCGGGTTGCGGGTCTCCTGGGCGCGGATGTCCTGCCAGGCTTGCTCGGGGCGGGTGAAGAGGGTGAGCAGGTGCGGGGCCATGTCCGTCTCCTTCTGTTCCGGTGGTCGGGCGCGGGCCCGGTCTCGAAAGGTTGGAGGACAGCGGCGGGGGAGGTTTCAACTTTTTCGGCGAGTGGTACGGCGCACAGCAAAGGGCCACCCCGTGGGGTGGCCCGGTTCACGGCAAGACGGTCAGCGGATGTAGACGGGGCCGACGCCCATGCCCCAGAGGATGACGGAGGTGGCGATCATGGCCACCAGCACCACCAGGCCTACCGCCAGCACGGAGCTGGAGAAGAGGAAGCCTTCGTCCTGCGGGATGTTCATGAAGGTCGGTATGCCCACGTAGAGCAGGTACACCGTATAGCAGATGGCGGCGGTGCCGATGACCATGCCCAGCCACAGGTGCGGGTAGAGCGCGGCGAGGCCACCGATGAACAGCGGGGTGGCGGTGTAGGCGGCGAACACGATGCACTCGGTCAGGCTCGGCGAGGCGTCGTAGGTGCGCGCCATCCAGTGGATGAAGGCGCCCATGACGGCGACGCCGGCGAGCATGGCCAGGTAGGACAGCACCGTCATCTGCAGGGCGCTGGATGGTGTGAGTAGCACGGGGTCGCCCTTGCCGATCACCCAGCCGACCTGGGTGGTGCCGATGTAGGCGGAGATAGCGGGTATGGCAGCGAGGATCAGGATGTGGGTGAGGTACATGTGGCTGATGCTTTCTTCTTCGCCACGAATGTCCTGCCATTCCTGATCGGGATGGGTGAAGAGCCCCCAGACGTGATGGATCATGCTGAACACCTCCTCTCTTTTTATGAGACCGCCCCCTGTTCGGGGCGCGGGGTGCGGGCCTGCCGGTGGGCTGGGCCTGCGACCTTGTGTCGCAGTATAGGGCAGGCTGGAGGCCGCGCAGCTCGGGGCTTTAGAGCAAATCGCGCTTAACCCTCAGTGGTAATAGCGTTGCAATATTTCCATCGCTTTGTTGATCGACTGCAGGCGGCTGGTGCTGCCGCCCCGGTCGGGGTGGTGCAGGCTGACCAGCTGGCGGTAGCGGCGGCGGATCACGGCGAGGTCCAGCGGGGCCTCGGTGTCCAGCTCGAACAGTTCCAGGGCGGCACGCTTCTCTTCGCCGCCCTGCATGCGCGTCCAGAAGCTGGCCAGCAGGCGGTCGACGTCGCGCTCGGTGGTGTCGCGCAGCTGGTTCATGTCCAGGTAGTAGGCGCGCAGCGGGTCGGGTGCCTCCAGGGCGGCCTCGCCGGCCTGGTAGGGCAGCAGCTGGATGTGCAGGGCGCCGATGGCCAGCCAGCCGCTGCGTTCGGCCAGCAGGCGGTCGCGCAGACGATAGAGGGCGTTGAACAGCAGGAAGTGGGTGCGGAACAGCACCAGGTGGTCGTTCAGGCCGAGCTGGGGGATGTGGGTGCTGTGACCGGCCTTGAGGCGCTTGATCAGCTCGAACTCGCCGAGGCCGTCGGGGGCGGCGCGCAGCAGGTCGAGCACCTGGTCGGCGAGGTCCTGGGTGGGGTCGAGGTCGTGATTCATCGGGCGAGCCTAGCAGGTTGTGCTGCACGGGGAATGCGACGCGGGCCGCAGGTGGTCGCCCGGGCTCTGGAGGGACTGGGGCGGCGCGTGCTTTGTGCGTAAAATGGCCAGCTTTTCGCATCGCACCCGGACTCCAGAGCACCATGGGCACCCTTTCGGTCAACCAGAACAAGCTGCAGAAACGCATCCGTCGCCAGGCCGGCGAGGCCATCGCCGACTTCAACATGATCGAGGACGGCGACAAGGTGATGGTCTGCCTGTCCGGCGGCAAGTTATAACCAAAAAAATATTTGTAAAGCCTATAAACCTGTAGACATTGCCTGTAAGCCCCGCCTTCCGTCGCTTTTTCTTTCCTCTCGTTTGACAGAACTCATTTGTGGGCTAGTTTGTAACTAAATCGGTTATTGGACTAGCTTTTTTGTCAATCATGAAAGTCAAACGATACCAATTCAATTCGTTGCCCTTCGTGTCGATAGTGGACGAAGCGGATTGCCCTATTGATCCGTATGTTTCCTGCTATCTCAATGGCGCTTTATCTGCTAAATCGGCCAATACGAGATTTAGGTACGCAAATGAACTGCTGTTCGTGCTGCAGTACTTTTCGGAAAAAAATATTGACCTACCCGAACGAGTTGCATCGGGCATTTTTATATCCCAGATGGAGTACATGCAGTTCTATGACAGATGCTGCTTAAGTAAGGGTTCTGGTGATGAAGGTATAAATATAAGATTTCTAGATATAAATGATAAACATTTAAGGAACATCATTGTTGCCAATCAGAAAGGGATGACAAAGGTCGCTAGCGAAACCTTGCAAGGTCGCATCAGACGACTTCGACAATTTCTTTTATGGCTGTTCGATGAGTTTCACGAAGTGCAAGATGCTGACGAAAAAACAAAAAATAAATTTAATGGGCTTATTTCAAAAATTAGGTTAGATGAAGATGCCCTTGGCAAGAATGGAGAGCAACATGTCGGCGATCCTGAGGAATCGGTGATCCCGGATGACGTTTTCGTAAAGTTTTTAGAGATGTTGATGCCGTCATCTCCTAATAATCCCTTTAAAGCATCTAGGGTGAGGAATTACTTGATCGTCAATTTGCTAGTCCTAAGCGGCATCAGAAGAGGTGCGCTGGCAAAATTGAAGATTTCTGACTGTCTATTTCATGGCACTAACGATCAGCTAGCTATTTATCGATCTGCAAATGATCCAACAGATCCGCGCTCTGAAAAACCCAATCAAAAGACAAAAGCACACTTCGCCTCGGTTGATCCAGGTTTTTTGGAGAAGGTTAAGTTCTATATTGACAACGTTCGTATTGTCTTTCCTCGTGCGCAATTCCATGACTTCGTGTTTGTCAGCGAAAATGACTCTAAAGGCACTGCGGGTCAGCCTCTTTCTTTAAAGGCAATAAATGCAATATTTCAAAAGCTCTCTAGATCGCTGGGCTTTCATGTCCATCCTCATTTGTTGCGCCACAAATGGAATGAAATTTTTGATAAGAAAGGGGAGTCGCTTGGGGTCAATCCGGCTTTGCTTGAGGATGCTAGAAAATATGCCATGGGCTGGTCGCAAAATACGACTCAGAACAGACGATATAATGAAAAGAGAATTGCGCTGAAGACGAGAGAGATATCAATGGCGCATCAAAAAAGAGTGGATCAGCAAAAATGACTCGCGAGAAGAGGCGGGAAGTTTTTAAGTCTCTGACTAATGAAGGCTCATGGATTACGGCCAAATCTGGCCTGATGGTAAATACCTCAGACGATGTATGGATATTACTGCCGAATAATGGAAAAGGAAAACGGTTGTGCGTTGACTGGGTTCATTCGTCTAACATGCCAGATGATGATAAAAAATTAATTCTGAGTGTATTTGTGGACTACGTGCGAACCAAGGCTGCGAGTACGGCGTCAGGTATCGTTTGCAATGTAAAGCCATTTATGTTGAATGGCATTCCGTCGTTAGCCAGAGTTAAATCTATATGGAGTGGGCTGCAGACAAACAATAAGAAGGGGCTCAATCAGTTCTTTGGGACGCTCTCTAGGCAAGGTAATACACGGTATGAAGAATATCACAAGTTTACGCGGACACATTTGGACAAGGGTAAAGACAATACTCTTGATCCTTCCATTGGGGCACTAAGCGATATTGAGTTTGACTCGTTAGCCAGGCAGATCAATGAAAATATACAAGAGTTCGACTGGGGCGCCAGTCGGGATCTTTTGTTTTTTCAGTCGCCGAGGCTATATGCGCGGCTCAGAAATATAGTCACTAACAAGTTGTTGCTCTCCATCGTAAGGCGGCCAATTCAAATTGCGCTATTGAAATGGTCTGATTTGATCCCCTCGGGTGCGAGTTTTCGCGACGCGGGAATTCTTCCTGTGGACGAAATCGGCACGGTAGGGGGGCAAACATTGCAGCTTAGAGTGTTCATAGTTAAGTCTAAGGGCGCACAATTCTCAAGGGAGCGGCCCGAGCGCTATCCTATACATCTTTCCGAATATATCTCAAGGGTTCTTATAGACTATAAACGGGTGGTATTGGAAGGGCTCAGACTAGTGATGGACTCAGCAGAGATTCAAGTGGATCAATCTGAACTCTTGAGCCTCATGAATGATATGCCTATGTTTCCAGCGGTTGATTTTTTTGAAGTGCGATTTGACTCTTTAGATTTGTTCAAAAGCATGTTTACGCCAAAGTCTACTGCCTACCACATATCGGAGACTGCAGTTGCACAGGCCATGAGATGGGTTCCGGTTGCCTCTGATCGAACTGTCGAATGTATGGCTACTTCCAACAGAATTCGTCACACCGTATTAACTCGCGGTGCTCAAAATGGTCTGCCCGCCGTTCAATTGGCCAAGATGACAGGTGTCACCGTGCCGGCTGCAAGGCATTACATAGATTTGGATTATGTATCTAGGAGAGAGATTGACACAAAGTATATCGGAAATGAGTTTCTAAAGAAGGCTTTTAGCCATACCTTAACTGTCGTTCCGGAAGGCGATGAGGTCATTGTCGACAATAAGTTCAACCCTGTTGGTGGGGCACTCAACAAGCATTCCTGCGCGACCTGTTCAACTGTTTTAGGGAGACCATTGGGGTGTTATGGGTGCCCAAACTTTCGTCCGATGCTAGAAGCTGATCACAGGTCGGTATTGGCTGATGCAGAGGGCAAGCTTGCTGCAAACCGCAACTCCCTAGTTAGTCCTCTTTACGCTCGCAGTATTGAAAAATTGGAGAGACAGATTGTTTGGGTGAGGCAAACAATAATGGTTTGCGATGAAGAACTCGCAAGGCGGCGCACAATCGATGCTTAACAAATACCTTGGCCGATTGGAACGGCTCATCAGCGAATATCGCGAAGCCAAGCTAGCGCAATTTGAAGGGCATGGCGGCAAGAAAGCGGAGTTTGATGATTTGGTCTGGTATCATATTGATCCCAATACTGGCCGCCGAACCCGATTCTTGTGCGGTGTACATGGCCGCAAGGGCAAAGGAAACGCCGGCAACCACCCCATAGACGCCCTTCCTTACCCCTATGACCACCTGATAAAAATATGGATCATAGAAACAACTAATACACCACTTTCCGCCAAAGAAAAACAAGCTCGGACGTCGGTAGCTAGGAAGATGTTGTCACTCATAGATGGTGATCTCTATGAGCAATCAGAGTCCACAATCACCGGCCTTAATTTGGGGGCGCGTTCAGCTGACCGCTTGCGGCCGTTTCTCGCGTTCTGCGCTGAAAAGGGGGTGATGCGAAAGGTCAACCTGAAGGGCAGCGACAACAGAGACAGGACGGGACATGCCGCGTTTGACAATACGCTGGAGAAACTTCCAGATACCCAAACAGTACTTGCGCTAGCCGACATCTTCTCTAGTGTGTTTGAGTATGTGGATGAACATGGCTCGCTGAGCCCTGGTAAAGAGATAAAAATCCATGATGCCTTAGTGGTGACTTCTGCACTACTGTCGCTGGCATCGCCCAATCGAATTTCTGCGGAAATACCAGTTCTGCCTAAACAAAAACTGCATTGTTACTCTGAAAGTAATGGAGAGCCAGTTTATTATCTCGACTGGATTGGAAGTAAAGGCTACGGGAACCACAAAAATCACGTACTTGCGGTGCTCGCTGAGCCGATAAAGAAAGCCCTAAACTTCTTCTACAAGGCATGCGAGCCTGCAAGAATTCTCTGTCGATTCTACGAGAGTCCGGGCAAAAGCTTGAAAGCGTTGCTCAGTGGGTTCGAAATGGAACCAGAGCTAGAGAGAAATTTAAATTTAACCAAACGGCCTAATCTTTTCACATTGGGGTATGCTTTAGGGTTTTATGGGGTTAATGATTGCGTTCCGGTCCTTAAGGAAGGAGCTGATCTGACTTCCATCCATCAAAGTCAAAGAGGTCGTTTTTTCGAAAAAAAACCGATTTACTCGTTGCAGCCTCAAGATCAGTTGTCCGTGTCGCAAACGAGAAGTGCAGCTTTAGCAGGATTACCCCACTTGTTCGGGTACGCCAATATGCCAAAAGTTTTTTCCGATAAGTCTGTCGTTTCGGTTGAAGAAGTGCAGGAGTGGTGGATTGCTTTCTATAGGACATCAATTTTGCCGGAATTTCCGCTCTCATTTTCAACCGGAGAATCAAGTATCAAACTTAAGGATGCCATGTTCTGCTTCTTGGGGAGTTGGCTTTATGGTGCGCCCGAGAGTGTCGGAAGTGGTGGGAAGGTTTTTCAAAAGACAAACTATGCGGTGGTGCCATTAGCGTCGCTAGGCGCCTCGGTTCTTACTCGACTGGTCGGCCAGGGGCGCTACACGACATCGATTTTTCAGGATTACGGATTTTCGTCAGAATTAATTCTTCGACCGCATAGTCTGCGGCACTTATCTAACACCCTTGCTGATTTAAGTAGCATTCCAGTTGAAATTATCACTGCTTGGTCTGGCAGAAAGAATCCCGAGCAAACCCATACTTATATTCATACGACTCACGACGAGAAAGCCAGTCGTGTGAGTGCGATATTGAATCCGCCAGATATCGACAGGCGGGATATTCGAGTCGTTTCCCAAGATCAACTTACACAAACCACCAACCTGCCGGCATCTGTCACCTCCACCGGTCTTTGTACTCAAAATCTTAATGTAACGCCTTGCAATTATTTGAACGATTTCGTCTCGCAGTGCTTCATGTGTCCGGATACTTGTCACATAGCAGGCGATGTGAAGACAATCGAGTTTTTTGAGAAAGATTTATCGTTTCAAACTTTGAGATTAGAATCGGTAGCGTGTGATCCACGCTTACCAAGCTCCCAGGCAATGAGGCAGTGGTATCTAATTCACTCGCGAAATACCCATATTCTATCCATGCTGAATGATTTGATGAAAAGTAAGGCTGTCGGAACGATGATTTGTTACTCAGATAAAAATTCTGAGTTCAGTTTGACCGATCTAAATACCAAGATCATTACAAAGGTCGCGTGTGCCCTACCGGATTTTGAGGCTCGCCTGAAGGGTATTATTGAAGATAAGACTGCCAGAACAGCATCTGATGCTAATCCCGAGTTGCGCTCTCTTTTATCCTCTTTCGGTCTGTCTGAAGGCGAGGTGTGATGTGGTAGTCCCAAAAATATCAGCTCAGCAGCAGCGTAAGATAGAGATAATGTTGGCTAAGTGGGTAGGTAAGCTGACGTGGGATGCTCTGGTGACTAAGGTTGAACTTGAGCTTGGCATAAAAACGACTAGGCAAACCCTCTGCACTTATGTGGGTATCAACACATCTTATAAGAACAAAAAAGCTCAACTTCGGGGGGCAACGCCTTCCCTGCTCACAAAGATAACTGCTTCTGAAGTAAAGCTTGTGGAGCAAATAGAGCACTTGAAGGCTGAGGTTGCGGTTCTCAAAAGAAATAATGCAGAGCAACTGCGTATGATTGAGAGGATGCTTTTGAACGCCAATGCCATCCCCAACCTGGATCTTTATGCCTTGGTCAAGAAAAGACCTGAAGAGATACAAAATGGCTAATCATTCGCACACCTCCTCGACTATGCCGTATTGCGCACACGCTCGGTGTGCAACCCAAGGGGGTATCCGGGCGAGGAGACTGGCTTTCGCCCGGATTTGATCATCACGCTTTAGCTGCGCCTTAACTGACCAGGCGAGCCGTTTTCGGGTCATACGCTACACCGGTAATCGATCCATCCCGAATACGCTCAACTGCTTCATCAATCACATGCAGTGGTACTAGGAACCATTCCCTCGGCTTGACCGGATTGCCGAAGCGGTCTTCGATGGTCAAGTTCAACTGCGCTGCGCCGAACAGGCGGTGGAAGATGTTCTCCAGCCTGGTGCGATTCAGGTTGTGCAGCTTGTAAGTAGCGACCACTTCCACATCTGCCAATAGGTAGGTGGCATCTTTGTTCGCCCCAGCTATACGGGTTTCCACCTTGCCACCGGTCACGCCAATCTTGTGGATCAGCTCGCGGTGTTTGGCTACGAATGGGTGGCTGGACTGGCTGCGCAGCACATAGATAGTGCCAGTCTCGATGTCGTCCGGCTCGGTTATGTCGCTGAACAGTGGGCCGGAATCTACCTTGATGAGCCGAGATCCGGCACGCCCGTCACTGTCTTTGTAGAGCGCCCGCTGCAAGGATCGTAATAGCAGATCGCTTTCCGTCTCATTGGAGTAGATGACGCGCAAGCGCCCATTCATCTCCGCATTTGGCGTCTTGTAAGTGTCGCCCACCTCGGCGACATAGGCAATGAGTCCGCTCAAAATGAAGAAGTCCCCGGCCTCGATGCTCGCGTTCTTGCCAAAGGGCTTGGTTATCCACAATTTCTGCTTGAGGCCCGCTTCCACCTCATCAAACAGCGGCTTGAACTTCTCGAAGTCTTTACATGGGTTTCGAGCGGCAATTTCTTCTGCCGCCCTGATTGCCGCGCTGGAGCGCACATGTCGCAACACTGTGATGTCGTCCTGGTCGACGGACTCACTGCCGATGCCCAGCTCGGCGAGCAAGGCGTCCTCATCCAGGTCATCCACATTTACTGCGGCGTCCGCACTGCCTGACAGTAGGCCGTGACTATCCAGGCCGGCCAGTAGGGTTTGTGCCTCCGGCAGCTTGCGCAGCTGATCCAGGCGTACGGCATACAAGCGCTCGAAGATGTCGCGGTCTTCGCCATGCAGTGGGGCGCGGCCGTGGGTCTGATAGAAGCGCTGAATGTCCTCGAAACCAGCGATGATGCGTTCTTCGCGAGGAGTTCGAGTGGCTGTCTTGAGCGTGGGGACTTCTACCCCCAACGCATCCAGAAGGTCGTCATCGTTCATATCAGCCATTGGCGGATTCCCCCTGTGCCGCTTTGGCCTGGGCGCGGTAGCGTGCCAACGCAGCTACACCTTCGGCCATGCGCTTTTCCCAGGCATCAGCAGAATTGATGTCAGGCAGGCGGCCACGCTCATTCTTGAACTGCAGAGCACGTTTTGCCAGTTCTCGTGCTTCGTCTTCGGGAATGCTCACCTTCTTGGCCGCAATGCTGGCCTGCACCTGGCGCAGGGACTTTTCATCCATCGCCTTCGCCAGTACCGCATAGGCGGCATCGAAGGGGTTGATGCGGTCGATCAGGTCAATGTCCAGCTCGCGCACGTTTACGAACTTGCGCACGCCATCCAGCAGTGCGTTGCTGCCTTGCACGTTATCGCTACCGTTTGCATCTGCCTGCGCCAAAGCCAGTTTGGCCTGTTGGGTAATGTTCATGGCCGCGATGGCGTGTTGGCGGATGGCTTCCTGGTCGACGTCGCTCAAGTCGGGATAACGCTCGCGCACGATCTTGCCCATGCGCAGCTGGGTCAGCTCCTCAGGCAAGGTATTTTCCTTATCGAATAGACCGCGCTCCAGCACGGTTTTGTCCTGCAGGAAGCTGGTTACTACTTCGTTCAAATCTTCCTTGCAGATGCGCGTGGCTTCTGTGCTTTGCGGTGTGGTCAGGCCATTGATCTCGACATGGAACTGGCCCGTGGTCTCATTCACACCCAGATTGGTGCCACCCGTTTGATACCCCTCCGGCCCGTAAGTGAAGCCTTCTTTCGGCCCGGTATCTTTCGGGGTGAACTCATAGCGCGGGGCGAGCACCTGTTCCATCAGCAGGCTGGCGGAAATGGCCTTGAGCATATCGTTTACCGCCTCGGCTACAGCTGCTTGATCAGCCATTGGCTCGGCGATCAGGTTGGTGAAGCGCGAGCGTTCCTTGCCCTCAGCATCGCGCGTGGCGCGGCCAATGATCTGCACGATTTCGGTCAGGCTCGAGCGGTAGCCGATGGTCAGGGCATGCTCACACCAGATCCAGTCAAAGCCTTCCTTCGCCATGCCCAAGGCGATGATTACATCCACGTTGTCGCGGTTGTTCTTCTGAGCCGGGTCTTTCAGTGCGCCTAGCACTTTGGAGCGTTTTCCTGGGTCGCTGTCATCCACAAGGTCGGCCACTTTCAGCGTGCGGCCGTCCTTGGCTTTGATCAGGTGGAAGCCGGTCACCGAGTCGACACCCTGCCAATCGCCCAGCGAGCTCATGATCTCATTGACCTCACGCTCCTTGTCTTTAAGGCTTTCGCGAGCAGCTGGATGTGGGATGTGGACGATGGTTTTCAGCGCCGGGTCCAGCACCTTAGCGACCGCATCCACGTATCTCCCGGTGTAGAAGAAGTAGCCAATATCCAGTGACTTGAGCCAGCGATAGCCGTTGAGCTGCTCGTAGTAGGTGTATGTCACCGTCTCGAACTTATTCTCGTCCGACGGGGCCAGCACGGCCTCGCTGTCGCCACGGAAGTACGAGCCGGTCATGGCCACCAGATGCACCTTGTCGCGGCTGATGAACGCGCTCAGTTGGCTACCCAGTTTGTTGTCCGGGTTGGCGGAAACGTGGTGGAACTCGTCGATGGCAATTAGGCGGTTGTCGAAGGTGTCAATGCCCAACTCTTCCACGGCAAAACGAAAGGTGGCATGGGTGCAGACCAGCACCTTGTCGCTGCTGGTCAGGAAGGCACGCACGGCATCCACCTTGGACTTGGCCACACGCGGTTCATCAATACCTGGTGCATTACACAGGTTCCACTGTGGGGCTACTTGCCAGTCCCAGTAAAAGCCGTGTTGGCTCAGCGGCTCATCTGCAAAGCTGCCGCCAATGGAGCGCTCCGGCACTACGACGATGGCCTGTTGCAGTCCCTGGTTATGGAGCTTGTCTAAGGCGATGAACATCAGGGCGCGGGACTTGCCAGATGCGGGCGGCGACTTGATCAGCAAGTACTGTTCACCGCGCTTGGCATAAGCGCGCTCCTGCATGGTACGCATGCCTAGCTGATTGGCCTTGCTGGATGCCCCTGTGTGCGCGGTAGCAATGGATACCGACGGCACTGTGTAGCTGTTGGTCGGGTTGGTAGTGTTAGTCACTGTGATTCTTGCTCCATGAGAGTGCCATCGCCTGAGCATTGTGGATGCGGCCTTCAAGATCAGCTAACCAATCGCCGCAGCTTTCAGGGGAGGTGGTCAGGCTAGCAGGGATATCGCTCATACCTTTTTCCCTCGTGGCTTTTTCGATGCGGCCCCCAATGTACCCGCTGTCATCTTGGTGTAGAGATCAAACAGCTTTTCCAGTCGCTCGGTATCGTTTTTGAAGCGACGACCGATGTAGATACGCTCCAGCACTTCATCGTTGCGCTCGTGGGCGTGGCGCAGGTTGTCCGGCATGGCTTCTGGATCGTACAAGTCGGCAATGGTCGCGGGAAAATGGGCTTCGCGAGCCAGCAGGATGTCCTCGGCGCAGCGGGTCAGATCGGCCTTGTTCTGTTCGGTGAGCAGTGGTATGGGGAAGGTATTCCAGCCGAGCAAGTTTGAGTAACGAATGTCCGTCTTCAGCTTTCCACATACTGTAGAAATCCACACATGATGAATTTTACTGCTGATAATTGCGAATTCATAACTGTGCCCGCCGACGATTTGCATGTGCGGAGCAATAACGAGAGCATCACTACCTAACAGCCCCGATGTAACATATTCCCTTCGCTCAGATAAAACCTGAGGTATAAATATCTTACATGCCGCCGCATGCCTTCTTTCGGCAAAATACATTGGAACTGCGCTTAGCTTTCGAGTTGCTTCTCGATTGCTTGCTGCGCGATATTTGCGCACGCGATCAAATACGCCCGAAAACTCTTCTTCCTGAGCACTTGATAATGTGGTTGTCTCATCGATATATATATTCCTTCGCACAATCCCCCTGATGAATTCAGCTCCTCCTACGGCGACTTTGAAAATACTCTTATTTTCCGGATTGGCACTGATGCTGGCTCTGTATCTGTCATCGGAGAATGTGAATTCACCGTTGTCGTTAGACATGCTCCCATAACTCATTGCAGATACCTGCGACAATGGAGTCTGTCGCTTTGAGACAACAATGTCGGGCATTGGAACAAGATATGGGCCGATGTTCTCAACTCTGCGCCTAGACTCATCACCATATATGTATCGCTCAGGTCGAGCCCCGTCACGAGCACAGCCAACGATACTGCATGTTACACCTGCATTATTAGATGCATTGTTCGACCACATGAAGCTTGGATGACACCAGTAAATTTTCAGACTATAGCGAGAGATTGTATGGAGGACTATTTCAGCCTGCTCTCCTTGGAATAAGCTGGAGGTTGTCACAAACGAGAAGGCGAATCTCTCAACTTTAGAAGCATACTGCGCCGCCTTTAAGAGCCAGCAGCCAACGTAGTCTAGGTTTCCGGAATTTATGCCTTCGCTTTTAAATAGTGCCGCTATGTCGTCTTTTTGGTCTTTTGTTTGGTACTTTGTCCCAACATATGGCGGGTTCCCGCAAATATATGTTTCTCCACCTTCGTTCGCGAATTCGATCTCCGCCTGATTAAGTGGAGTACTGAACAAGTCATCTGCGAGTAATTTCACAGCTGTGCCTGTAGGAGGACAGATGTTCAGCCAGTCCAGCCATAGCGCATTACCGCAGATGATCCAATTTTGCGCATCCAGCGGTAGAAATTCCGCCAACGCATCCTGCTGGCCTCGATAGAGCACGTCGCACTGAAACTCGGCAATGATCAGCGCCAGGCGGGCAATCTCTGCCGGAAAGTCGCGGAGTTCGATACCGCGGAAGTTAGTCAGCGGTATTTCGGATTTGTTGTGGGCTTCGCCCCGGCGACGATTGATTTCCGCCTCGACCTCACGCATCTGCTTGTAGGCAATGACTAGAAAGTTGCCGGAGCCGCAGGCTGGGTCAAATACGCGGATGCGTGCCATACGCTTGCGCAGATTGAGCAGCTTGGCTTTGTTGTCACCGCATGCATCCAGTTGCTCCCGAAGGTCATCCAGAAACAGCGGATTCAGCACCTTGAGGATATTGGGCACGCTGGTGTAGTGCATGCCCAGTGCGCCGCGCTCTTCATCATCGGCTACGGCCTGGATCATGCTGCCGAAGATGTCTGGGTTGATTTTTTTCCAGTTGAGCTTGCCAGCGTGCAGCAGGTAAGTGCGCGCCATGCGCGTGAAGCGTGGCACTTCGGTACTACCGGAGAACAAACCGCCATTCACATAAGGGAAGGTGTTGGCCCAGCTGGGCAGGCGTGGCTGAGCAGTGGCGCGCTCGGCCAGCTTGATGTTCATGGCGCGGAAGATTTCCGACAGCAACTGGTGGGTGTTTGAACCGTCGCGCTCGCTAAACTGCTCAACTGTCTTGGTAAACAGACCATCGCCACGGAAGATATCGGTATCTTCGGCAAAGAAGCAGAAAATCAGCCGCGCCATAAAGTGATTCATGTCATGGCGGCGTTCGGCCTTGGCCCAGTCCGGGTTCTCGTTTAGCAGCTCGACGTACAGCTTGTTCAGGCGGCTGGTGGCGCGCACGTCGATGGGGTTGTCCTTGATCTCCTTGATGGTGGAGATGCCGGCGAGCGGCAGCAGGAACCCGAAATGGTTGGGAAAGTCCGGGTAGTCGCAGGCGATGGTTTCACCTGTGATCAGCTCTTCGGCCTCCAGCGTTTGTCCGTCGGTGGCTAGTATGAACTTGGCTTTGGCTTTTGTAGTGGCCGGGCTGGCACGCAGCGCCTTGAGCGTTTCGCCCACGCCGCCAAGCTCGCAAGTGGCGATATGGATGTTACTGCGCAGTAGTACGCCGCCGGGTACGTCCGAGGCGTTGTTGTTGCCGGCGCGCAGGCGCTTGAGCGCGGTTTCCTTGTTGCCGAACGCGGCCAGGAAGGTGAACGGGAACTCCGCCGCGTCAAAGGGCTCAAGGGCCAGGTTCGATATGGCGGACTCAATTTCTACTGCATTCATGGTTTACCACTGTCCAGATCGCTGATGCGCGAAGGCGGCGATTTTAGCCGCTAGGATTTTGGGTAATGGCTACATCCCCCGGCCGGCACATGCTGCTCTGTCGGCTTGGCGTTAGCATCAGCAACTCCGCTCTGCTCAGCAGTATTGACGTATGCCTAATGCCATTGACAGCGACAGCCGGGTGTCCTGAACCAGTAACGGGGAAATCAACCACTACACGATGCCGGGGATGATAAAGGAAGGCGCTTCTGTAATGCGAAAAAGCCGCAGACCTCCAAGTATTGTCTGCAGTAGCAGGGGGCATCCGAGAGCGAAATTAGGCCGGGATCTGGTCAGGCCTTCTTGGACACCGCTCTCGATCAGATGCGGAGCTACAGCTCTGACAACTGAGGCATAAGGCAGGATGGATCGCAGGCGAGCTCGCTTGCGATCCGATACAGCTTCTCGACGGTGATGTTTACTTCACCACGCTCGATACGCCCCATATAGCTACGGTCGATACTGCAGGCCAGCGCTAACGCATCCTGAGAAATCCCACAGGCCTTTCTCTGCGTCCGGATGCGTTCCCCTAACGCTTTCGCCAACTTCTCCATGACCGTCTCAATTCCACTTGAGGCGGCACTATCGTGTGTTTGCGGACGCAGGGGCCACGGATTATAATCCGCATTTCTGCTGCGTTAACTCTTCTGGTGCCTCAATGAAATCGGCCTCGTTTATCTTCGACAGGCGTCTGTATGAGCTGCTTCAGGAGGAAGGGTGTGCAAGGTTCACGACGCGTGAACTGCGTGACGCCTATGCTGCTCGCCTGAAGGGCACACAGTTCCGTATCGCCGATGTGCGCCACTACGTGTATGAACAGATCCGCAGAATGCTGCGCATGGGCTGGGTTGTGCTCGATGAAGAGCGCCGTTCGCGGGGACAGGTCTACCACCTGCTGCCGATTCCGGCACATCTGCAACTGGAGCTGATCGACAACGGGTTCGAGAACAGCCATAAGACCGCTTGTGAGTCAGAGCAGGAGCCGTCAGCGTTCAATAATGCGGCGGCACCGCAACCATCAGCCGATGTGGATCAGCACCTGGAAGCGCTCCTCAAGGAAATCAGGCTGGACTTCCTGGCATCGATGGGCGAGGCGGAGCGATACAAGCTGCTCCTCGATGATATGCCGCATCTCCGGGATAAGGTCGAAGGCGAGTACCTGGAAGCTAGAGACCGAAGCTCGCGCCTGCTGGGCCATCTTCGCGCCATCGAGAAGACACTCAAGACGCTTGCCTCCGCACGATGACCACACTGCTTCGAGACTGGCAACGCCGCTGCATCGACACGGCACTAGAGCACTTCACTACCACGCCGCACTTCTTCTGCCAGGCAACGCCGGGCGCCGGCAAGACGCGCATGGCGGCAGAGCTGGCCAACAGACTGCTTGAGCAGGACAGAATCGATCTGGTGCTCTGCTTCGCTCCGTCCTGTCAGGTTGTCGAGGGCTTTCGCTCGTCCTTTGCTGCGGTGCTCGGCAGACGCTTGGATGGCCAACTCGGCGCAGTTGGTGCAGCGTTCACCTATCAAGCCATGGAATACCGAGATGAGGCGTTCTGGCGACTCCTCGATGACTACCGTGTATTCGCGGTTTTTGACGAGATCCACCACTGCGCCGGCCATGATGTACTCCTGAGCAACGCCTGGGGCCAACAGATTCTTCAGCGGGTACAGGACAGGGCCACCTTCACCCTGGCCCTATCCGGCACCCCATGGCGTTCGGACGACCGGGCCATTGCTCTGGCCCGCTACTCGACGCCCGAGGGGTACCTGATCTGCGACTACCGCTACGGATTGAAAGAGGCCATTGCTGATGGTGTGTGCCGCTCCCCTCGCATTGTCCTCCTCGACAACCAGAAGGTGAAACTTACCGAGGAGCTGGACACTGAGAGCACTGTCAGGATGTTTCCCAGCATTGCCAAACTATTGGGGGAGTCCCCTGTCACCTACGAAGAGCTGTTGCGTCATGACGAGGTGATTGATCAGTTACTCGGTCTCGGGTGCAGCAAGCTGGATGAGCTTCGCCTGATCAAGCCTGATGCGGCAGGCTTGGTGGTTGCCACCGACATCGAGCACGCCCAGCAAATTGCTTTGGCCCTGGAAACCCTGGGTGAAGGTTGCCGCATCGTCACCAACAAAACCCCGGCTGCGCAGCAGGTTATCAATGCGTTCAGACACAGCGCCTGCCGTTGGATTATCGCAGTTGGAATGATCAGCGAAGGCACGGACATTCCTCGACTCCAGGTGTGCTGCTACCTCAGTCGCATCCGCACTGAGCTGCATTACCGACAAGTGCTTGGGCGAGTGCTTCGGCGCACAGGCGAGCCCGATAATCAGGCGTGGCTATTCATGTTAGCGGAGCCGACACTGCAGTGCTTGGCAGAGAGAATTGCAGATGATCTACCGGATGACCTGGCAGTGCTGAACGAGGTAGAGATGCCAGCCTCCACTTCAGGTTCAATATCTGGCTGGATTGGGGCTGCTGGCAATATCGATGTCCTGGATGACAGTAATGGAAGTGGCATTGCGCAGGTAATTGGGGCAGGTGCTACATGCACCTTATCCCTGGGGGGCTCTGCCGCTGAGCCAAACCATCTGGTCAGCTTTTCCAAGCACTACCGGCAACAGTTGCTGGCTTGCTTTTGATGCTTGTATGGAGGCCAGAATTCAAGCGTCGGCAGACGTGGTTGACTGAATCAGGAGATAGCCGCATTGACCCTTCCTCACGAAAGAACCCGCAGCGTCATCAAGACCGAAGCGTTCCTGCGAGAGCTCGCCCGTAACACTGAGCTGCCTCAGGATATCCGCAGCTATGCGAAAAGCCTGCTCAGGCACTACCCGTCGGCCGACCAGATCCTCTCGTTGGGGCGCCTTGAAGAGTGCCTGGTGAGCGATGCATCAGATGATGAATATCGACGGCGGGTGATCGCTTTTCATCAGCCGCTGTTCAGCTCGTCATTGGACTTCACTCGATAGAAATGAGAGCCGCAATGTCCAGCACTGATTTTGCTCTGTCGGTATCCACCCGCATTGCGCAACGGGTCAAGCGCTTACCCAAAGGGCAACCCTTCTGCATCAGCCGCTTTGCGGAGCTTGGAGCGCGTGGCGCCATATCCAAGGCAGTAGCTCGGCTGGTCAGCCAAGGCGAACTTGAACGGGTGCATCGAGGAATTTACATGCGCCCGAAATCCAGTCGATACGTTGCACGGGTCCGCCCCAATGTATGGGAAGTAGTGAGCTTGATCGCTAGGCAGAACCGCCATGTTCTTCAGATTCATGGCGCTCATGCGGTCAGGTTGTTTGGACTGAGCACCCAGGTGCCGCTCATTCCGATCTATTACACCAGCGGACCCAGCCGCTCGTTTTTTATAGGTAAGGGTGAGGTCCGGTTGGTACATGCGGCACCAATGGTCATGCAGCGTGCCGGGACCGAGGTAGGGACGGCTATCAGCGCACTATTTTATCTCGGTAAAGACGGCTCGACCCCGGAATGCATTGCCGCGATCAAGAAGGTGCTCAGGCCTGAAGACCTAACCACATTAATGGCCTGCAAAATGCCGAAATGGATGCGCATGGCGTTGGAGCAGTCAGCGCGCATACACACCGTCAACACGCTTGCTCCTTAACGCTCTGTCAGGCAGATTTCCGTTGCTGGCCGAGTCCGACCAAGCGACATCGGCGGCATCCCTTCACCCCTTGACCAAACGAAGATGGGCACCTGATTTCCCACCAGAGTCGGATGGGTTAGCGCTCTGCCCCTTCAACACGTTCAACATCAATCCGAACGTCAATTCATTGATCTCCTCAGGACTGATTGCCAGTTCTCCCGCGACGCCAGCTTTCCCAACCCCATCTGCACGTAACGCGGCGAAAATCTTCTCCAGGATCACTGACCGCTCATGAGCAATAGATTCCGGCTCTTCGGTGCGATAGCCCTCTTGAGCAATCTGAATACACAGCGTTCGGTAAGCCCACTCCGTGGAAAGCCCCAGGCTATGAAGCCGGTAATTTAAGGCTGCCACAGAAACGGACCAGAGCTTCTTGTATTTGATGAGGCTTTTGATAGTGATCGAACGTGGAGCCATCGCTAGAACGCTTGCACGTGGCATTAGAAAAGCCGACGCAAAGGCATTCGCCTCACGCTCTAAATCAGGTCCTTGTGGGTGGGCATGCTGGTGCATAACCAAATGTCCTAATTCATGAGCTGCGTCAAAGCGGCAACGCTCGGCCGACTTAAAGGTATTCAAGAACATAAAGGGGCGGCCGCCACTCCACATCGAGAACGCGTCGACCTCCTTTGCATCAATTGCAAGTGAGTAGACACGAACGCCTTTCGACTCAAGAAGCGCAATCATGTTCTTAACCGGCTGCTCACCTAAACCCCAGTGTGCCCTCAGCATCTCCGCAGCGGCCTCTGGCGCTTGGGCACTGCGTGATAGTGCCAGCTTATCGAGCGCCTCAAAATTCGTCAGTGCAGCGCGTTCGGACCCCAGGTCCGGAAGATCTGGCTCTGGCAAATCGAAACGTTGCTCGATCCAGTCATTCAGCAGGAGCGCAATTGCGCCTGCACCGAGAGCTGAATCCCTAAGGCCAGCAGTCATCTTTGAGAGCGACCGGAAACTGGCAACATCCGGCGTTGGCACCTCAGGATCATCACCAAAGAAAAACGCTTCGGGGAACCGAAGCGTTTTAGCGATTTTTGCCAGGGTTCCAGGCTCAGGCTCCTGCGTGCCGCTCTCGTAGCCGGAGACCGATCGCTCCGTTACTCCTATATGAGTGGCAAGCTCACGCTTTTTCATACCTCGCCGGCGACGGGCGAGCGCAAATCGTTGTGGATTAAACATGATCTATCACGAGCTTTTACGGCGAATTTCGATGTCGATATCCGGACCGCCTGGGGAGGTAACCTCAAAGAAATCATCATCAAGAGCAAGGGTGCCAAGCATGATGCGTTCAGACCAGAAATTGATCTTGCCGCCTTTACCCATTCCCGATGGACGTGAGAGCTCGATGCGGATTTCCTTCTTCACCGTGTCGGTGTGGTGGAGCAGGATCCAGGTCTCATGAGGGCCTGATTCAGGCAGCTCCTCCGGATCGGGCAGCAAGTCAGCAAACATGTCGAACTGGCAATTCCGCTCAACAGCATCAACTGTATTTTTACCCTTCCTGGATCGGCTGCTCGGCATCCCCAGCAGATTTCCAACATAGCTATCCCCCGATGCGACCGCAATCGCGAGATTGAGCGCCGAGTGAACGGTAAGCGGGTAGTTCGACTGTTCATGCGCGACCCACCCTAGTGGGCGCAGCTGATCGCGCACCGCTCCTACCAACCAGCCCCACATTTCAAGGCCGGGAAAAATGCTGGGATGGTTAGGAGTCAGGCGAACCCGCTGTAGGTGAGCTTGATTGATAGCCTCACGCAGTGGCTCGCGCTCCAGACTCAACTGTTCAAGACGGGCGGCGATTTCATCCTGATCACTGAATACCTGGCAAGCCTGCATCTGAGGACTCCTAACACAACGGTGACTTCCGGTTATTCTTCCTCAAATGAGGTTAAAAAACAAGAAGCACACGTCGCGGAGGGAGACCGAGAGGAAGTTGCAGCATGCGTGTTGCCGCCTGTGCATTTTCCACCCACATGCCGGAATTTCATTGACCCAGTTTCGAGCACCAAGCGAGTTGTAGAATTTTGCTTTCAGACTGCTGGGTTAGGGCAGAATAGCGTCGGCACCTGGGTTAAAAATGCACTGGCGATAACATTTGATGTTTGCGGCAGTACCGCCTCCCGTTCCGGATTGGCACAGTAATAGACTTGATTCAAATTCGGAGGAAGCATGGGTATTTCGTATTACCTCGCATGTTTGGAGACCCGGCAATATGTCTGGGTTGGCAGGCTTGACCCACAGGGGGAGGTGCCGGCGGTGGACGTCGAAGGCTCCATCGCCATGTTCGCGCTGGAGAATCGGAACAAACCGTTGATCGTCGTTAGTGAAAGCCATCCGATCCTCGAAGAGGGAATGGAGTGGTCGCCGCCGGCAACGCAAGAAACGTGCAGCGGACAACCATGATCAACCAACGCCAACCGCATCTGTTGAAGACCTGCCATATCCACCGCCGGCATGGCACACCAGGCCATGCTTGAGCTAACGCAGCGGGGCTGGAAAACTGGCAAAAGGCGCTCCGTTGCGCAGTGCCCTCGGTTACTCTTTTTAATACGAAGATGAGGCCTGCCCGGTGACAGAGAGCCATAAAGACACCATTTGCGATGTATGCGCTACCAGTACGAGGGTGCCGGGGTACGGCGAGCAGTTCGGGACGCTTCAGGCGCTCTGGGGCTATGGCGCAGGGCATGATGGCGAACGCTATCGAGTCAATCTATGCGAAAGTTGCTTTTTCGCGGCGCTAGCGTTTTTGAAGCAGGAGCGCCGCACGCAGAATCTGTTCAGCGATGAGCAGCCCTGCGAGGAACGCCCATTCGGACTAGTCGACCGTGATGACTACTTTGGTGATTCGTAGCCATATTGCAGAGATGAGGTTATTAGCTCGCCAGCATCGAACTCAGGCCATGTCAGCACGACTTCTCGCTACAATGGCGTCACCCGCAATCGTCTAGGGATCTCGCTTGACTGACACAATACTCACTGAAGTCGAGATGCGGCGCGCACTCGGTCTTGATCCCGCTCCATCAGAATCGAAGCAGCCAATTCCCAAACAGCACTCCACCTTCACACTCGTTGAATTGAGCGTGCGCAAGAACGGTGGTTCGCCATTCCGCTTCGAGCACCGCTCCCGTTCCATCAGTACTCTCGCTGCCCAACTCGAGGCCGAGAAAGCAGCACGGGAGAAAGGGTATGAGGTCTGGGTCGTGTTGGATATCAGGCAGGTTTCATCATAGAGCCGCAACAGCCGTCATTCAGTCCACGCCTCGCTGATTGCTCTGGGGCAATGAACGCTTGAGTCAACTAGATCGAGTCAGTTCGCACTCGGGCAGCTCTTGGCCGGTTAGCGACGGCCTGACTTTGGCCGTCGCTACACATGGTCACACTTCGGTCTGTTCCGCCATTTCCAAGGCGTCATCGACCTCAATTCCCAGATATCGAACGGTGCTCTCCAGCTTCGTATGGCCGAGCAGCAGTTGAACGGCCCGCAGGTTCTTCGTCCTGCGATAGATCAGTGATGCCTTCGTGCGTCTCATTGTGTGAGTGCCATACATGGCTGGGTCAAGGCCAATGGCTTTCACCCAGCCTTTGACGATACGGGCGTACTGACGAGTGGATAGATGGTCTGAGTTATGCAGTCGACTCGGGAACAGGTAGTCCTCGCCGCGGAGCTGTACTTGATGTATCCAAGCCGCGAGCGCCGCCCGAGTTTGCTCAGTGATCTCGAACTGCACTGGCCGCTGTGTTTTCTGCTGCATCACTATTGCTCGTGATGACACCTGCTCACCATGGGCAACGTCCCGCACACGGAGCTTGGTTAAGTCGCAGGCTCGAAGCTTGCTGTCGATGGCCAGGTCGAAGAGAGCCAGATCCCGAGTTCTTTCTGCAATTTGAAGCCTTACTCGGATGGCCCAGATATCTCTCAGTCGGAGTGGGGTTTTCTGTCCGACCAGTTTTCCTTTGTTCCAGGGCTGGCGGCTGCAGGTAGCGATGATGTTCATAGCAAGTCCTCCACGTGTGGGAGGACAAGAATGGCTAGCCTGAACGGTGGTCGCTAACCGGCCAATAAGTGCCGCACAAATCCCGGCGGGTGCAGATTTCCGGGCGGTTTGCGCCAGATCAGTTGGAGACGCTTTTCAAGCCCCGGGATGGGAAGAGCTACCAGCGCGCCACTGCGAACTTCGTCTTGTACTGCGGAAGCCATCACCAACGACACGCCGAGTCCCGCCCTGACTGCTTGTTTGATTGCCTCGGTGCTGCCTAGCTGCATACCGCTGCGAGGCACGCCCAGCTCGCCAAAGTATTCGGTCAGAAGCCGTCCGGTACCGCTACCCGGTTCACCTCCCAGCATCGGCAGGTCCACCAGACGATCGCGTTCTATGCACCCTGCTTCAGCCAGCGGATGGTCGGGGCTGACGATAAGTACCAGCGGCTCGACCCGCCAGAGGCGGTGTTCGAAGTCGGGGTGAGGTAGCCACCATTCCATGATCGCGGCGTCGAGCTGGCCCGCCAGTAGCTGGTCGGCCACATCCGGGTTGGCGGCGATGCGCAGATCCACCTCGCCCCTCTCATTTGCGGTCGTCAGATAGCTGCGCACGAATGGCTGGAGAAGGTAGGTGCCGATGTTGGAGCTGGCCCCGACGCGCTCACTATTTCCATGCAGGGCTTCTAGCGCCCGGGCGTGCATGTCGAGCAAGGCGGTCGCATGCGGCATGAAGGCCAGCGCACGTGTGGTAGGCTGGCAGCCGCTACGACTGCGCTGCACCAGCGTTACGCCGACCTGCTCTTCAAGCTTCTGCAAGTGCTGCGACACCGTCGGCTGGGCCAGCCCCAACGCCCTCGCCGCGCTCTGAAAACTGCCTGTTTGAACGATCGCTACCAGGCTCTTCAGCCAGACCGGATTCAACATGCGGCAGGCTCGGCCTGGGGCAGACGGTTCGCAGCGTTGATTGGGCGCGCACCTGCCAACGCCTGGATGATGCTCTGCGCTGCACAACGTTCAATCTCCAGGCGCACCGCGCGCACTGCCGACCCTATGTGCGGAGTGAAGAGCGTATTCGGATGCGCGAGCAGCGCAGGATCGATCAGCCGCGGCCGGTCCGCGCGAGCCCAGTCTTCCATTTCGAATACATCCGCCGCATACCCGCCGAGCTGGCCTCGCTCAAGCGCCGCGAGCACGGCGGCTTCATCCACTACCGAACCACGACAGGGGTTTACAAGCAGAGCGCCCGGCCGTACGAGGGCAAGCAGCTCGGCGTTGACCAGATGCTCAGTATCGGCATTCAAGGGAAGCGCCAGCAGGATGAAGTCCGAGCTGGCGAAGAGTTCGCTGCACGCCACCTGGCGCAGGCCGAGCCGTTGCTCGGTTTGTGTATCCAGAGCCTTCGCCTCGTGGTACTGCAGGGTCGCGCCCCATCCCTGCAAGCGCTCAGCCATGGCCTGTCCGATGGCGCCCATGCCAAGGATGCCGACCGTCGCGTTATCCAGCCCCGTGCCGTAGAACTGTGGTTGCCAGCCCTGGAACTCGCCAGAGCGGACGAACGCATCTGCTGCGCGCAGATGCCGCCCCAGCCCCACCGCCAGTCCGATCGCCAGCTCGGCAGTCGGGACCGTCAACAGATCAGGCACGAAGGTCAACCAGACCCCGCGGGCAGTACAGGCGTCCACATCGAAATTGTCGAAGCCCTTGAGCGCGCAGCCGACCACACGCAGCTCGGGGCAGGCTTGGAGAAATTCTGCATCGACCCGATCGGGCATGAACGCCATCATCGCCTGAGCATCGCGGCAGCGGCGCAGAATTTCCTCGCGCGTCAGCGTGCTGTCGCTCTGGTTGGTCATCAGCTCGCAATGTGGCGCCAGCAGTTGCAGGATCTCATCGTGTACTCGGTGAGTTATAACGAGTTTCGGCAGCATGGTTTGTCCTATTTGAAACGTTTGCGCAGCACGCCACTGAAGGCGTCTACTAGCGTGACCATGGCCAGGATGACCAGCAGGATTGCTGCAACCTCCTGGTACTGCATGATGCGCAGCGAGCCCATGAGTTCGAAGCCGATACCGCCGGCGCCAACCATGCCCATCACGGTGGAGGCGCGAAAGTTGTATTCCCAGCGGTAGATCGCCACGTCGGCGAACTGCGGAGTCACCTGTGGCAAAACCGCGTGCAGCAGCACTTGCATCGGCGTAGCCCCCGCCGCCCGAGCGGCTTCCACCGGCGCTTCGTCGACGTGCTCGATGGCCTCGGCGAAGAACTTGCCGACCATGCCGATCGAATGCAGACCCAGGGCAAGCACGCCCGGCAAGGCGCCGAACCCTACGGCTGCAACGAAGATGATGCCCATGATCAGCTCCGGCACCGACCGCAGGGCATTGAGCAGCACCCGGGCAACACCGAACACAAGGGGGTGCGGCGCCGTATTGCGCGCTGCAACGAAGGCCACCACCAGCGAGAACACCACTGCGATGGCCGTGCCGGCGATGCTCATCGCCAGCGTGTCGATCAACGGGCGAATCCAGCTTCGATAGCCCGAAAAGTCTGGCGGCATGGCCTCGCCTGCCAGGGTCGCGATGGAGGGCAGCCCGTTCAGCAGCGTGGTGGCATCGAGCAGCCCCACGTACCAGCAGGCCAACAGCACCACTCCGAGTACAATTGCCACCTGCCCCAGCTGGCGCCACCAACCGAGGCCGAAGCCTCGAAGGATGTGCTCGCGTTGCTCTGCAGGCAGCGCCTGCACGTCATGATGAGTAGACATATCGGTGCTCACATCGTGGCGAAGTCGAGGCCGAGCAGCGATCCCATGTTGCGAATCACATCGTAGTCGGCGTCGGTGATTGGCGCGAAGGCCTCGGCTTTGAAGTTGCGCAGCACTTCGGGATCGTCGATACCGACGAATACATCCCGCACCTTGGTTTTCAGCTCGGGGCTCAGGTTCGAGCGCATCGCCCAGGGGTATTGGGGATATTCGCCGCTGTAACCAAGTACTTTCACCTTGCTCGGATCGATTAGGCCACGTTCGGCTACTTGATTGAAAATTACCTCCGACAGCCCACCCGCATCGGCGTTTCCGTTCGCCACGTTGACGGCAACGGCGTCATGCGTGCCCACAAAATGTTGTTCGTAGTCCTGCCCACCCGTCAGCTCGGCCGTCTCAAGAAGCACGGTTTTGGGAATCAGATGGCTGGACGTCGATGCCCGGTCACCATAGGCCATCTTCTTGCCCTTAAGGTCGGCATACTCATTCACGCCTGACGCCACATTGGCGATAATCACTGAGCGATAGGTCGGCTTGCCGTCGATGACCATGGCAGCGAAGGGCTCGATGTCGCTTTTGCTTTTGGCCATGACGTAGGACAGCGGACCGAAATACGCCAGGTCGATACGGCCAAAGCGCATCGCCTCAATCATCGAGGAATAGTCGGTGGTTACGATCAGCTGCACCTTCTTGTCCAGATGCTCTTCCAGATAATCCTTCAGCGGCTGGTTTCGCTTGATCAACTCCGAGGCGTTTTCGTCCGGCAGCAGCGCAACCTTTAGCACATCCGGATCGGCATCGGCCGCTACGGCGGACAGACTTGAAACAGCGGACAGCAAACAGGTCAATAAGAGAGCGGATAAGCGTTTCATCGGGACATCTCCAGTGAAGGTGCGAGCATGACAGGGGTTTCAGCCGGAGCAGTTGCTGGCTGAGTCGTAGAGCGGCCTGCATAGATGCGCTCAAGCTGCGCATCGGTGAGTTCCGAGGGCGCGGCATCGAAAACGATCTGAGAATCGGCCAGCCCGACGACGCGATCGGCGAAGCGGCGGGCATATTCGAGTTGATGCAGCGAAACGATGGCGGTGATGCCGTCTTCCTTGCAGATGTCGCGCAGCAGTCCGAGAACACGGACCGAAGTGGCCGGGTCGAGACTGGCTACCGGCTCATCGGCAAGAATGATCGCGGGCTGTTGCGCTAGCGCACGCGCGATGCCTACCCGCTGCTGCTGGCCACCGGACAGTTTGTCCACCCGGCTTAGCGCCTTGTCTGCCAGACCGACCCGAGCGAGGCAACTGAGCGCAATCTCCTGATCGGCACGCGGCAGAGGAAACAGCGAGCGGAGCGTGTTGTGAAAGGCCAGCCGACCGGTAAGCACATTAGCCAGTGCGCTTTGACGTTCGATTAGCTGGTGGTGCTGAAAGATCATGGCGGTACGCCGACGATGCTGACGCAAGGCTGAGCCGCTGCCGAGCTCACCGAGCTCGCTGGTGACACTGCCGCGAGTGGGCGTGACGAGTCGATTGAGGCTACGGAGCAAGGTCGACTTGCCTGCGCCCGAGAGACCAAGCAGCACGGTGAACTCACCACGCCGAAATGCAATCGAGGTATCGCGTAGGGCTGTCACGCCGCCTGGGTAGACGACGCTCAACCGGTCGACCCGCAGCACGGCGTCCTGTATCGGATGGGGCGTCATTTGATCACCTTTCGCAATATTGCTGGCCGCACAATTGCGGTTCGCGATGCAAAGGGTAGAAATTCCTTGTTAACGCACTGCTTCTAAATGATGACATTTCGATGAATGCTTCGAATCTGCCGTAGCGGGGCGGCAAGCGAAGCCGTGGAAGAACGGGCGCAACGTAGCGTCTTTCTTCACGCGGGATACAGGAGGCTTTGATTGATACTGCTGCGGATTCGCTACAGTAACGTTGGGCCAGAACGTAATGCCATCCAAGCAAGAGAGCGCACACTAGCGGCCATAAGCGGACATTCTGAATCGGAGGCGGCGAAAATCGCATACCACTCCGCCCAGCAGGGCTAACTTCCCAGTTCCCAATTCAGCAACCTCTAGGTAATGTAGCAATCGAACAAATTTCGTGAGATCGTTACATTGATTAATTGGCTATGTCTCGTGATGGCACTGCCTACGGCAAATGCCGCCGAGCGAATGCGCGCTTGGCGCACGTTGAAAAGCGCTGGGGCTGCGGTGCTACGCGATGGGGTTTATCTCCTGCCAGATGGCTCGGCTAGTCGTGAGGTACTGGAGTCCGTCGAGCGTGACGTGCTGGATAGCGGTGGCTCGGCGTCGCTCCTGCCGGTCACTGATCCCCAGGGTGAGCGCTTCATACCTCTCTTTGATCGTGGCGACGACTACGCCAGGTTGCGCTCGGAGGTTGAGCCCCAACTGGCCCAGCTGACTCCTGAGAATGCACTGGCGACTGCTCGCCAGGCCCGCAAGTTGCGCAAGTCGTTCGCTCAGATCCAGTCGATCGACTTCTTTCCGGGCGAACCTTTGCAACAGACAGACGCGCTGCTGCGTGATCTCGAAGTGGCCATCAACCGGGCGCTTTCCAAGGATGAGCCCACCAGCCATGAGCAAGCCATCGAGCAGCTCGATCCGCGGGACTACGAAGGGCGAACCTGGGCGACTCGCCAGCGCCCCTGGGTAGACCGCCTGGCCAGCGCCTGGCTGATCCGCCGCTTCATCGATCCAGGTGCCAGCATCCTCTGGCTTCCCTCTCCTGATGCATGTCCTGCGGAAGCACTTGGGTTCGATTTTGATGGTGCCCGGTTCAGCCATGTCGGCAACAAGGTCACCTTCGAGACCCTTATGGCTAGCTTCGGGCTGGAGGCTCCAGGGCTGCAGCGCTTAGGGGCACTGGTTCATTACCTGGATGTGGGGGGCGCGCAACCCACAGAAGCGACAGGTGTAGAGCGCGTACTGGCTGGACTGCGAGCCAGCATCGAGAACGACGATCAGTTATTGGCTGCGGCCTGCGCCATCTTCGATGGGTTGCTGGCTGCATTCAGCAAGGAAGGACAGAGTGATGAGTGAGACAGCTATGCAAGCGACTGAGCAAGACCAGGGCAGGGTAGAGAAAGTTGGCCTATTCGAGGCATTTCTGTTCTGGCTGAAACTCGGTTTCATCAGCTTCGGTGGCCCGGCTGGGCAGATCTCGATCATGCACCAGGAACTGGTGGAGAGGCGGCGCTGGATCTCGGAGCGCCGCTTTCTGCATGCATTGAACTACTGCATGCTCCTGCCAGGCCCGGAGGCTCAGCAGTTGGCTACCTATATTGGCTGGCTCATGCATCGCACCTGGGGTGGGGTGATCGCCGGCGCACTGTTCGTGCTGCCCTCACTGTTCATCCTGATTGCCCTGTCCTGGGTCTACATCGCTTTCGGCGAAGTGCCTGTGGTGGCGGGATTGTTCTACGGCATCAAGCCCGCCGTCACCGCCATCGTTGTGCAGGCTGCCCACCGTATCGGTTCACGCGCGCTGAAGAACAACTGGCTTTGGGCTATCGCTGCAGCCTCCTTTGTGGCGATCTTTGCGCTCAATATCCCTTTCCCCTTGATCGTTCTGGGGGCCGCTCTTATCGGCTATCTGGGCGGGCGGTATGCACCTGACAAGTTCAGCGTCGGTGGTGGGCATGGGGCATCCAAACAGTCCTATGGGCCGGCGTTGATCGACGACGACACGCCACCGCCGGCGCATGCGCGCTTCCGCTGGTCGCACCTAGCTCTGCTGGTTGGAGTAGGCGCCGTGCTGTGGGCCTTGCCTATGGGGCTGCTGACCGTCCTGTATGGTTGGGAGGGCACCCTGACCCAGATGGGGTGGTTCTTTACCAAGGCCGCTCTACTCACCTTCGGCGGCGCTTATGCAGTACTGCCGTATGTCTATCAGGGCGCGGTAGGCCATTACGGCTGGCTGACACCCCCCCAGATGATCGATGGCCTGGCATTGGGCGAGACCACCCCGGGGCCGCTGATCATGGTGGTGGCGTTCGTGGGGTTCGTTGGCGCCTATGTGCACCAGGTCTTCGGGCCAGAGCAGGCATTCCTTGCCGGTGCCGTGGCGGCCAGCCTCGTAACCTGGTTTACCTTCCTGCCCTCGTTCCTGTTCATCCTCGCCGGCGGGCCGCTGGTGGAGTCCACGCACAACGAGCTGAAGTTCACCGCTCCGTTGACCGGCATTACTGCCGCGGTGGTAGGCGTCATCCTCAACCTCGCGCTGTTCTTCGGTTATCACGTGCTGTGGCCTGAGGGCTTTGCAGGCAGCTTCGACTGGCCCTCGGCGTTGATCGCTGTCGGTGCCGCGGTGGCGCTGTTCCGCTTCAAGCGTGGAGTCATCCAAGTGTTGGTGGGATGTGCTCTTGTGGGATTGGCTATCCACCTGCTGCGTTAGGGAGGGGTTATGGAGCGCATATCGATTCGCGAGCTCGCTGAGTGGCAGGCTGCAGGTCGCAGCTTTGAGCTGCTCGATGTGCGCCGAGCCATCGTGCGCAACGCCGACGGGGCACAGATCGCCAACGCGAAATGGCAGGACCCCGAACTGCTTTTTTCCTGGAAGGATCAGGTGCCACGGGATCGCCCCGTGATTCTTTACTGCGCGCATGGGCATGAAATCAGCCAAGGGTGTGCCGCTACTCTCTGGGCGATGGGACTGGATGCGCGGTATCTCGTCGACGGCTTTGCAGGGTGGCGTGAAGCCAAGCAGCCGGTGTGCGATTTGGTCTAGCCATCTGGTTCTGGCCGCCTCGCGAGAGGCGACCAGCGCTGCCTTAATCAATGGCAGTGGTACGCCCCTGTGGAGTGGTTGGTATGGCAGCCCTTCGAGTCGGTACCGCCGCTATGGGCAATGGCAGCGGCGGAGGACAGGGCAATCACGGTGGCGATCAGGGCGGCAGAAAGCTTCTTCATGTTCAAACTCCGTTTCGATTGGCTCTTATATGTGATCTAGGTCACGCTCCGGATTATGGCAAAAGGCCTGCATTGAGCAAGGGAATTTTGATCGTTCGGTCAGAGAGCCACACGAAGCAACGCCAGCACCGCTAGATGGCCGGGGTAGAAGTAGTAACCCCAGCGCCCCACTGGCCATATGTGTTGGGTGATTTTCTGCCGCAATAGCCACAGGCCAACCAGCGGAGCCGCAAAGGTCGTGGCCATGGCCCACCAGGTGCCAAAGGGACCAGCTCCGATCCAGCCGTCACGGCTATTGGCCAACACGCTGAAGACTGCAGGTATGAGCCAGGTAATCCAGGGGCGCTGCACTGCCAGCACCATGGTCGCCGGCAGCAGGACGCCAAACGCGCCGTACATCAGCCGATCATGCAGCACTATCGAAACGGTCAGCGTGAATAGCCCCAGCACCAAGCCTGTACGATCGCTGTGATGGACGCTCCAAGCAACTATGAGCCCCAACATCAGTGTCGGCATCACATTCAGCGTATTGCTCATCTCGGACAGCGCCCGATACGGCATCTCGGATATGAGGCTGAAGGCCAGAATCCAACTCAAGTAGCGAAAGTTATTTTCGCTGTACAGATCTCCTGGGTGGGAACGCGACACATTGGCGGCGATGCCAAGGCAGAACAGCGGAAAGGCGAAGCGTCCAACCACGAAAAGCCATGCTGTTGCTTCGGGCCAGAGATAGCGCAGGTGGTCTATGACCATTGTCAGCATGGCGAGCCATTTGACGAGATCCAGGCTGGTCGAGCGCATTACCCCATGATCCCGAGGGTCACCACGGTGAGCACCAGGTATCGAGCCGCCTTGGCCAGCAGCACGATCAAAAAGAAGCTCCAGAAGGGTTCGCGCATGACACCGGCAATCAGGGTCAGCGGGTCGCCAATGATCGGTACCCAGCTCAGCAGCAGTGACCAACGGCCGTAGCGGTGGTAGGCCCGCTGCGCGCGGGCCAGCTTGTCGTCACTGACCGGGAACCAGCGTCTGTGCCGATAGCGCTCAATGTAGAGACCGAGCAGCCAGTTGAGCGCGGAACCCAGAACGTTTCCTGCCGTAGCCACCACCAACAGCATGACCACCGAGTAGTTGCCACTTATCAGCAGGCCGGTGAGCACTGCCTCGGACTGTGCAGGGATCAAAGTCGCGGCACTGAAGGCCGCGAGGAGTAGGCCCAGGTAGCCTGATAGCTCCCACATTTAGGCGGTCAGACCGATCCAGCCATGAACACCGACGTAGATACCGACCCCAATAATGAGCATGCTCGAGAGGTAGGGCGCGCGACGCGCGACCGCTCCCAGCCATGGCCACCGGTTGGAGGCCTGGCGAGCGCCCACCGCAGCAGCTACGCCGACGGATACCAGCGTCAACGCCAGGCCGACACTAAAGCACAGCACCAGAACAGCCCCGAGTGCGACTTCCTTCACCTGCAGGCATAGCAACAGCACCGTAATCGCGGCAGGACAGGGGATCAGTCCTCCGGTAAGGCCGAACAGGATGATCTGGCCTGTAGTGACGTTGCGGTTATTGAAGCGGTTGCGGATGTCGTTGGCGTGGGCTCGCTCATGGGCATCCTGGTATCCCTCCAGCGACAGCTCCAGGCCCTGCAGATCGGAATGGTCGTGGCCGTGGTCGTGCTCATGGAAATCGAGGTCATAGTCGTGCGAATGGCCCGCGTGGCCAAGGCTCAGACGCGCGGTGAACTGATGAGGCTCTGGAATTTCCGCGACCGATTCCAGGTATTCGCCGCGATGCACAAAGCGGAACAGCTGAGCTGTCCCATCAGGACGCGTCGTCGACAGATTCACGTCTTCTGCTGGCCAAGAGTGACCAGTCAGAGTGCGCAGACGCCAGCGCGGGGGAACCCCTTCCTCGAAGATCGAGAGTTCGATTCGCCCGTGTCCGGTATCGATTCGGCGAAGCTCGTCATGGTGGTGATCATGCGCATGATCACCTTCTTCGAAACGCCACATCTGTTCGCCACGCCAGGTTCGCCACAGCATCCAGAGCGCGATGGTGATGATGATCGCGGCGGACGCGAGCTGGAAATAGGGTTCAGTCGTTTCAGCATTCAGGTTCTGGCCCAGATACATGCCGCCCATGGCCACCAGCCAGACCACCGCGGTGTGCGAAATGGTTGCCGCCAGCCCCAGCAATACCGCCTGCTTCACGGTGCCGCGGATGGCTACGATGAAGGCCGCCATCATGGTCTTCGAGTGGCCTGGCTCCAGGCCATGCAATGCCCCTAGGAGGATGGCGCTGGGGAAGTACAGCCAGGCGTGAGACGCACCCTGCTGCAGCAATTCGGCAAAGCTCGACATGGTGATACCTACAGGTACTTCGTGATCTGCTTGAAGTCTTCAAGGGAGGTGCGCTCGCCAGTAGCGAGGGCGTCCATCGTGTGCTCCAGGCAGTGATCGATGTGATCTTGAATCAGAGTGCGCTTGGCCTGGCATACGGCCTTCTCCACGGCATGCAGCTGCTGCGCGATATCCACGCACTCACGGCCATCCTCGATCATGGTGATGATGCTGCGCAGATGGCCCTCGGCGCGTTTCAGGCGCTTCATGACATCGCTGTGGCTTTGGTGTCGGTGGCCATGGCTGTGTTCGTGATCGCTCATGCCTTGAGTCCTATGCCTCGATGATTTACGCTCGCATCCTATCCCCCCTGGGGGGATACGGTCAAACGACCCTGTTGGTCCTTTGCAAGCTGCAAGACATAGGAAAATGGCTCGCCGTAGTGCCTCGAAGAAACCCGTTATCGCATTGATACTGGCCTTGCTATTGGCCTGGGTAGGGCATTCGCTGGCCGCCATCAAAGCACCGCTGATACCGGGGGATTACTCTGGCGCTGTGTCCCATGGTCATTCCCATGACGTGGACGCGCCGGCATTCCCGAGCCACAAACATGCAGCTGACCATAGCCATGAGATCCCCTATCTCGGGTCGGCGTTGACACTACTGTCACGCCCCGAGCGGGAAACCCCTCCCAGCTCGTTGCGGGCAATTGTCCCTGAAGTGCCGATCTACCTGATCGAACGGCCACCACGCTCTAGGTTCGTGCTCTGAAACCGGCCGCCTCGCGGCCCCAGACCACTACAGCCTAGGAAATCGTTATGAATTCGCTTCCCCTAAGCAGGGCAACGGCGCTGATCGCACGCCTGCGTCGATCACTCTTTCTGCCCTTGCTTACCCTCGCTCTACTGATGGCAGTCATGCCTGAGGCGCTGGCCCACGGAGTTCCCGAAGGAGACAAGGGCTTCATCCAGGAAAGTACCGGCGTGATGTTGGTGCCCTTCATCTACATGGGTGCCAAACACATGATCACCGGCTACGACCATCTGCTGTTCCTGTTCGGCGTGATCTTCTTTCTCTACCGTCTGAAGGACGTAGGGCTGTACGTCACGCTGTTCGCAGTTGGCCATTCGATCACTCTGCTCTTTGGAGTGCTTAGCAACATCAGCATCAGCTCGTATGTGATCGACGCGATCATCGGCTTTTCGGTCGTGTACAAGGCCCTGGATAACCTCGGCGCCTTCCAGCGCTGGTTTGGGTACCAGCCCGATACCCGCGCAGCAACGCTGATCTTCGGCCTGCTTCATGGTTTCGGTCTGGCCACCAAGATCCAGGAGTTCGAGATTTCTCCTGATGGCCTGATCGCCAACCTGATTGCCTTCAACGTAGGTGTCGAGATCGGCCAGCTACTGGCCCTTGGCGGCATTCTCATTCTGATGGGCTACTGGCGACGTACTGCCAGCTTCTGGCGCCATGCCTACACCGCCAACGTTGCCATGATGAGCGCCGGCTTCTTGCTCATGGGCTACCAGATCACCGGCCTGATCGTCTCTCAGTAAGGAATTCTTTTTATGTTCAATACCAAGCTTCCGACCCTCAACGAACTCCCCTCGACAGCACAGCTACTGCGCTCCACGATCATCGCGGCAATCATTGCCTGCGTGCTTCTGGTTACCGTGGTGATGCCTTCGGAGTATGCGATCGATCCCACTGGCGTGGGCCGAGCACTGGGTCTCACACAGATGGGTGAGGTGAAGATCCAGCTGGCTGAAGAGGCCCGCGCCGATGAGGCCGCAGCTCAGACGCCAACTCCGCTGCCAGCTGAAAATATCGCCGCAGCACCTGCAGCCCCTGCCACTACCCCGGCCACTCCTGCCGAGGTCATTCCCGCTCCGGAGCAACCGGCTGCGCCTGAGCAGGCTGCCCTGCAGCATGAAATGAGCATCACCTTGAGCCCGAACCAGGGCGCCGAAGTGAAGCTGGAAATGAAGCAAGGTGCCAAGGTGAACTACAGCTGGACTGCCAATGGCGGCGTCGTTAACTACGATACCCACGGCGATCCTTACAACGCGCCGCGCGACTTCTATCACGGCTACGGGAAGGGACGCTCAACGCCAGAAGATACAGGTGTTCTGGAGGCCGCATTCGATGGCAAGCACGGTTGGTTCTGGCGTAATCGCACTAGCAAACCGGTGACCGTCACCCTGCGAACTCAGGGCGACTACATCAGCATCAAACGCGTGATCTGACGCTTCGTCAGGCAGCCCTACCCGGGGCTGCCACTCACTGTCCGCTGCTGGCCGATTGCAGCCGGTGACAGCGGGCAACTATCGGCCAGAAGCAGTCATCCATGGGTGACAGCAATCGGCTCTGGATTCAACAGGTGAACACAACCAGATTCATAATCGCCGGTGGTGTTTCATTTCGCCTACGATTGATTGGCGTGAAATGTCCTGATTTCGTCTGCCTCAGGCATTTCTGGCAATGTGCAGCATGGCTAACCTCGTAACCTCCTAAACCGCTGAGGAATGCCACAATGTCCGCTCAGAAAACTGCACTCATTGTCATCGACGTACAAGAGTCGTTTCGCGCTGCTTCACGCATTAATCGGTGCCCGGGCATTGCGCCTGACTCATACCCTGGAACCATCGAGTTTTGCCTGTCGGCTACTGCGCCGCAGCTCTTGTGGCGTGCGTCCGACCACACGCATGAAACTGCGAAGCATGTGATCGGCATCGCCGAATCCGCAGCGCCTGGCTATCCCCTCGAACGTCTGGTTGCTGTCCTCAACCAACGGCCGTGCCGACTCAATACGTAGACGTTCGACCGCTTTGGAGGGCGTCACGCCGATAGCCGCCGCAAACACGCGGCCAAACTGGCGCACGCTCATATTGGCAACGTCGGCCAGACGTTCAACGGGCAAATCTTCATGCAGGTGATCGCGCGCATACGTGAGCACCGCACGGATTCGGTCCGAGCCCGGGTCAAAATCCAGCAACGAAGAAAACTGGTACTGCCCCCCTGGCCGCTGATAATAAACCACCAGCATGCGCGCGACGGACCGCGACACTTCCTTGCCCAGGTCTTGCTCAATCATGGCCAGGGTCATATCGATACCCGCCGACATGCCCGCGGACGTCCAGACATTGCCGTCTTCGGTCCAGATTCTGTCTCCATTGACCTGCAGCAACGGGTATCGCGCTTGCAACTGCGGCGCATAGTTCCAGTGGGTGGTGGCCACGCGGCCATCGAGCAAACCGCTCTCGGCAAGCAAAAAGGCGCCCGTACACACACTCGCCGTGCGACGTGAGTTCGCGGATATCTGCCGTATGATCGCGGCCAATGAGGGCATCCTGTCATCGATCGGCGCGGTTGGCGCGCCGACAATGATGAGCGTATCGAAGCGCTCGACAGCCTGTATCGCTTCAGTTGCAATCTGCAGCCCACTCGACGCTTCGATCAATCCGCCCTCCAGTGAGGCAATGGTGAATCGATAGCTTGAGGGACGTCCACGATTGGCGTTACTGAAGGCTTCGAGCGGGCCGCTCAGATCAAGCAGGACAAAGCCTGAGTAAACCAGAAAACAGATATGACGCTGCATGAACGAAACGCCCGAAGTCCGAGTGATGGCGTCATGGTACGCGGTTGCCACCTCTAAGGTCATCACAGTTGTCATGCCGCTGGCGCACGCCAGGTGCCGCGCTTCTTGTCCGAAAGCCAAGGAAAAATGTCCATTGCGCCGGGACCTCGCAACGTACCTTGAATGCACTAAACATGCATGAGGACTTGCAAATGACCTTCAACATTCGTCCCGGTAAATTTCTCGCCTGCGCCCCGTTGCTGGCCGCGTTACTGATGGCCCCCGGCATGGGCAACGCCGCCGAAGACCCGTATGCTGACCCGGTCAAGCCGGCGCTCCCGGCTTCCACTTTCGAGTGGGATTCCAGTCGCACCGCTTTGGTGGTGATCGACCCGCAGATCGACTTCATGAGTAAAGACGGTGCCGGCTGGGCGGTCTTCGGTGAGAGCGTCACCGAGCAAAAACTGGTGCCGCACCTGAACCAACTGTTCAAAGCGTTCAAGCAGGCCGGAGCAACCGTAGCCATCTCACCCCACTACTACTATCCCCACGATCACAAATGGGAGTTTGAGGCGCCAGCAGAGTCCGTGCAGCACAAGCTCGGGCTGTTCGATCGCAAAGGTGCCTTGACGCTCGATGGGTTCCGTAACTCGGGGGCCGATTTCATGCAGGAGTTCAAGCCCTTCATCGAAGACGGCAAGACCATCATCGCCTCACCACACAAGTTGTACGGACCGCAAAGCAACGACCTGATGCTGCAATTGCGCAAACAGCGCATCGACAAAATCGTCCTGGCCGGCATGGCCTCCAACCTGTGCGTTGAGTCGCACCTTCGTGAGTTCCTCGAACGGGGTTTTGAAGTCATCGTCGTGCGTGATGCGGTGGCCGGACCGAAGCTGCCTGATGGCGACGGATACGGTAGCGCGTTGGTCAACTTCCGCTATATCGCCAACGGTGTGATGACTACCGACGAAGTGGTGAAAAAACTCGAAGGGCGGTAATCCTGATAAAGAATGTTCACACCCACGTTCACATCCATATACGGGAGCTCCAGCAGCTCCCGTCTCGATCGGCCAATAGCGATCACTTCGAATCGCTCAGAACAGCCTCCAGCCGGTCGAGAAAGACCCTCACACGATTGGGCACCTGTTGGCGGGTTGGAAGCACAGCCGAGATGAAGAGTTGTTCAGGGGTTGCGTCTTCCAGTTCCACCAGATAGTGCAGTTGCTGAAACACCTTTAACTGGACTGCCAGCCCAATCGAGAGCGCTGGACTCTTAGCGGTGTTGTTGACCCATTCGATCTCTGAATCAGACAGGGAATAGCTTCGATGAAGCTCCTTGGCTGGTAGCTGACTGGGCAAGACCGGATAGGCTGTTCTTTCCACCGATGCCATTGAGCACACCCCACAAGCAAGGCAAAAGCATCAGCATAGACGTCTAGCCAGACGGTGGTTGGTCAGTAAGTCATAAGATCCAGAATGATCTTTTAAATCATTGGCTTACAGAGCGAATGTCCTAATTTTTGCCTTATCTCGGCATAACCCCAGAAACAACCACAACACAGACGACGACAAGCAAAAGCACGGTAGGCAGTGCCTCGATAGAACGCGCCTGTGCTTCAGGCCCGAATGCGCCCGAAATGGCGCAGCCAGCGCACGAAATCATAGATTCGACTCCAGATGCCCGCTGGCAGCGAGAGAGGCGGCAGCAGCGGCTGCGCCTTGCTTGCGATGAATGGCAGCAACGGCGCTGATGGCGCTGCCAATCTCGGAAGCGTCGTAGCGGTCGGGATGGGCGACCGTCATAGGGACGTTGTGCATAGCGTCGGCAAGCGCGCCTATGGCGTTCAAGCGGTCGGCTGGGGAGCCTTGGGCACGGGCGAGAGAGCGAATCTGCGCCAGGGTCTGACCAAGAACGTGCAGCGCACGAACCTGGTTTGCGTCGAGAGCTGGGTTATTCATTGGTGCCTCCTGGTCATGCTGAAAAAATGGTGCTCGGATGCCCCGAGCTGCCCACCACTAAGCAGGTGGCGCAACCGTTAGGCCAAAGGCGAACGGCTTCCTTTCCGTCAGCGCATTTGCTCTTTGGCAAACACGGGGTCATAGAACACTTCGCAGAGCTTCCGGTCGGAGAAGTACAGCACCACGTCAATCGTGCTGAAGAGCGTCCGGTTGATCATATCCAGATCGAGCACGCGCCCGACCTCAGACTGTTTGATCAAGGTGCCGACACGCTGGAAGGTCTGGATAGCGTTGTTCGCGTGCGTAGTGGTGATCGAACCAGGGTGCGCCGTGTTGAGGCTGCCCAGGTACTCCCATGCTTCATCGCCGCGCAGCTCAGCCAGAAAGATTCGATCCGGCGACTGACGCATGCAGGAACGCAGCGCTTCGACCGCAGAGACGCGGCCCTTGCCGTACCCATAAATCATGTGAACGCGGTTCGGGTGATTCTCCAGGAACAGTTCGTGAACGTCCTCGATGGTGACTAGGCGCTCACTGTTGGGCACGCGCTCAATCAGCGACCTGGCGAACGTGGTTTTGCCCGATCCAGTCTTGCCCGCAATGATGATGTTTCGGTGCGACTGGACGCACAGGTCGAGGAAGTCACGCATGCGACCTTCGCGCTTCAAGGCCAACAGCTCGGCCTCGGCAGGCGTCAGGCGAGTGAAGTCGCGCTTCAGCACCAGGGCTGCCGCCTCGGCAGCCGTTGGCTTGTTGAAACTCACGTCATCGAAGGACTCGAAAGCACCCTCGGCGTCCAGCTCATCGAGCGTCTTGACCACCAGCGAATGCTTTCGGATGGAAAGCGACAGCGTGTCGTCGATGCAGGCAGGCGGCAGGACAATCTGGCCGCGTTGCCCGCCTGGCAGCACCACAGACGTGATGCTGGCCAGGGAAATGCCGTTGAACACGGCGATAGCGTTCGCCAGGCTCTTGAGGTAGGGCATGGTCAGCTCGGGAACCTTGACAGGTTCCCAGCCTTGAAAGGTTTTTGCCCACAGCTCGCCGGGGCGATTGATAGTGACCTCGACCACATCACCACGCTCCAGGTGCGGCACGATAGGCCGCATGAGCTGATTAACCGTGGCGTCGCGCCCAAGGGCTAAGCTAGTTGCTGCGTTCAAGGTTATATACTCCGCTGAAATCAAGGTCGCGTGCGACGAAGATTTGCAACCGCTCGCCCTGGTTCTTGTACAGGGTCGGTGGGATGTTAATAGTGTTTTCGAGCGCGGTAGCGGCCATATCCTGGCTACTATCCGAAGTGTTATCGAAGGTGATCCGGTCTGAATCGCCCTGCGACGCCTTGTTAGACAGGAAGTCGCCCACATCGCCAATCATGCTCAACATGATTGCCCCGCCGAAACGCTTCCAGAAATGGGTATCCACCCAGCCACCTAGACCGCCTTCGCCAAGTGGGCCAGCGCCTGGCGAATCGAGGTTGATAACGACGCCGGTAGGCGTTTCAACCCGCGTCCACAGGACGAAGATTCGCGCCTGGCCCTGAGTCATGCCGCCCTGGTACTGGCCGACGACCTTGGAGCCACGATCCAGCAGCACAACGCGGCCATTGGTCGAGTAAATGTCCCGAGTTGTGTAGCAGGTAGTCATGCCGGGCACAGTGGAAACGATCTTGGTTTCGAGCTGGCAGTCCAGCATAGAGCCCTGGGTTAGGGGCGAATAGAGAAAACGGAAAAAATCGTACGCTAAGGTTTTCCGGGCAACCGTAGCGGCCTGAACTTCCCGTCTTCAAGCCGGCGGCTCTGCCGCCAGACGTAATCGCCGGTTAGGTTGATGTGTTCCCAACCCAGCGGCGACAGGTATTGCAGCAGCTCGCCGTCCACCGGCTTACCAGCCTCGACCAGCCCCTGGGTGGCGCGTTCCAGATACACTGTGTTCCACAGCACGATAGCCGCCGTCACCAGGTTGAGGCCGCTGGCCCGATAGCGCTGCTGCTCGAAGCTCCGATCCCTGATCTCACCGAGGCGGTTGAAGAACACCGCCCTGGCCAGGGAGTTGCGCGCTTCCCCCTTGTTCAATCCGGCATGCACGCGGCGGCGCAGCTCGACGCTCTGCAACCAGTCGAGGATGAACAGCGTGCGCTCGATCCGGCCCAGCTCGCGCAGGGCCACGGCCAGGCCGTTCTGGCGCGGATAGCTGCCGAGCTTGCGCAGCATCAGCGAGGCGGTGACCGTGCCCTGCTTGATCGAGCTGGCCAGGCGCAGGATGTCGTCCCAATGGGCGCGGACGTGCTTGATGTTCAGGGTGCCGCCGATCAGCGGGCGCAGCGTCGGGTAGGCCTGCACGACCTGCGGCACGTACAGTTTGGTTTCGCCGAGGTCGCGGATGCGTGGCGCGAAGCGGAAGCCCAGCAGGTGCATCAGGGCAAAGACGTGATCGGTGAAGCCGGCCGTGTCGGTGTAGTGCTCCTCGATCCGTAGATCGGACTCGTGGTACAGCAAGCCGTCGAGCACATAGGTGGAATCGCGCACGCCGACATTCACCACGCGGGTGCTGAACGGCGCGTACTGGTCGGAGATGTGGGTGTAGAACAGCCGTCCCGGCTCGCTGCCGTACTTCGGGTTGACGTGCCCGGTGCTTTCGCCCCGGCCGCCTGCGCGGAAGCGCTGGCCATCGGAGGATGAGGTGGTGCCGTCGCCCCAGTGGGCGGCGAAGGCATGGTGGTACTGGTGGTTGACCAGCTCGGCCAGGGCCGCCGAGTAGGTTTCGTCGCGGATGTGCCAGGCTTGCAGCCAGGACAGCTTGGCGTAGGTCAGGCCGGGGCTCGACTCGGCCATCTTGGTCAGCCCGAGGTTGATCGCATCACCGAGGATTGCGGACAGCAGCAACGTCCGGTCTTTGGTCTCGGCACCGTCCTTCAGGTGGGTGAAGTGGCGGCTGAAGCCCGTCCAGTCGTCCACGTCCATCAGCAGTTCGGTGATCTTGATGCGCGGCAGCAACTGGCTGGTCTGGTCGATCAGCGCCTGCGCCCGATCCGGCACCGCAGAATCCAGTGGGGTGATCTTCAGCCCGGACTCGGTGAGGATGGCATCGGGCAACTCGTTGTCCTTGGCCAGGCGGGTGACGATGGCCAACTGCTCGTCCAGCAGCTGTAAACGCTCTTCCAGGTACTGGTCGCTGTTCGGGTTGATCGCCAGGGGCAGGGCCTGCTCGTGCTTGAGCGCGGCGAACTTCTCTGCCGGCAGCAGATAGTCGTCGAAGTCGCGGAACTGCCGCGAGCCTTTGACCCAGATGTCGCCGGAGCGCAGGGCATTTTTCAGTTCGGACAGGGCGCAGATTTCGTAGAAGCGCCGGTCGAGGCCTTCCGGGGTGATCACCAGCGGCTTCCAGCGCGGCTTGATGAAGTCTGTGAGCGCATCGGCCGGCACCTTGCGCAAGTTGTCGGCGTTCATCTCGCGCAGGGTCTGCACGGCTGCCAGCACGCCTTGCGCGGCCGGTGCGGCGCGCAGTTCCAGTACCTCCAGCAGGGCCGGCGTGTAGCGGCGCAGGGTGGCGAAGTTCTCGCCGACCAGGTGCAGATGATCGAAGCCCTCCGGCCGGGCCAGCAGCTCGGCCTCGCTGACGCTCTCGGTGAACTCATCCCAGGGAATCACCGCCTCGATGGCCGCGTAGGGATCGCTGCCGCTTTCCTTGGCTTCCAGCAGAGCCTGGCCGATTTTTGAGTACAGGCGCACCTTGTCGTTGATCGCCTTGCCCTGCTTCTGGAACTGCTGCTGATGCTTGTGCTTCGCGCTGCTGAACAGCTTGACCAGGATACGGTCATGCAAATCGACCAGTTCATCAATCACGGTCGCGGTGCTCTCCAGCACCACGGCGGCCAGGGTCGCGTAACGTCGCTGCGGCTCGAACTTGCCGAGGTCTTTGGGCGTCATCTGCCCACCCTCGCGGGCCAGCTTGAGCAGGCGGTTCTGGTGGATGTGCCGGCCCAGGCCTTCGGGCAAGTCCACCAGCTGAAATGTCTTCAGCCGCTCGATGTGTTCAAGCATGTGCCGGGAGTTGGGTTTCAGCGGTGCCTGTCGCAGCCAGGTCAACCAGGTGATGCTGCTGCCGGCCTTGAGCTTCAACAGCTCGTCCAGCTTGGCCCGATGCGAGTCCGTGAGTGGTTCGACCAGGGCGCGGTAGACCCGCCGATTGGCCCGCGCAATGGCCTCCGAGCAGGCCCGGTCGATCACGCTCAGCGCCGGCAGGATGCGCCGCTTCTGCCGCAGGCTCTCCAGCGCCTGACCGGCCAGCAGCAAGCTCTTGTCGGTTTGCTGGGCCAGCTCGGTCAATTCGCGCACCAGGACGCGGAAGTCCGACAGGCCGAATGGAGCCAGTTGCAGGTAGGTGCGCAGTTCCTGGGCGTGCTCGCGGCGAGTCACGTCCCGCTCGCCGTACTTCGCCCAGCTCGCCGGCTCGGCCTGAACCTGCTTGGCCACCCACAGGATGACCGGCTCGGGCAGCTCGCTGTCGGTGCCCAGCGCATAGCCGGGGTAGCGCAGCAGGCAGAGCTGCACCGCGAAGCCCAGGCGGTTGGCGTCGCCGCGCCGCTGACGGATCAGCGACAGGTCGGAATCGTTGAAGGTGTAGTAGCGGATCAGGTCATCCTGGCTTTCCGGCAACGCAAGCAGGGTGTCCCGCTCCGTGGCCGAGAGGATCAAGCGACGCGGCATGTATCAGTCGTCCGTGCGGAGGTACTGGTAGAGGGTTTCCCGGCTGATGTTGAACTCGCGGGCAAGCTGCGCCTTGGGCTCGCCGGCAGCCGCCCGCTGCCGCAGGGTAGCAGCCTGCTCGTCGGACAGGGCCTTCTTGCGGCCCCGGTACGCGCCGCGCTGCTTGGCCAGGGCGATGCCTTCGCGCTGCCGCTCACGGATCAGGGCGCGCTCGAACTCGGCGAAGGCCCCCATGACCGACAACATGAGGTTGGCCATCGGCGAGTCCTCGCCGGTGAACACCAGGCCCTCCTTCAGGAACTCGATGCGCACGCCGCGCTGAGTCAGCTTCTGTACCAAGCGACGCAGGTCATCGAGGTTGCGGGCCAGCCGATCCATGCTGTGCACCACCACTGTATCGCCTTCGCGGACGAAGCTCAGCAGCGCTTCGAGCTGGGGGCGCTGGGTGTCCTTGCCCGATGCCTTGTCGGTGAACACCTTGCTCACCTTGGCAAACGCTTTGCGCACGAAGGGCTTGGGGGTGTAAGCGGTGCATTGATACCTGTTGGGCTTCGCGTGGCTCAACCCAATCTACCGGTAATTCATGGATGCATGATGCCGAGTCAATAAGTCCGTATTGTAGGTTGGGTTGAGCCGCCTTGCGGCGAAGCCCGACAAAGCGGTGCATTGATACCTGTTGGGCTTCGCGTGGCTCAACCCAACCTACCGCGGTAATTCGTGGATGCAGGATGGGCAGTAAGCCGGTACAGGGAAGTTGGCCTTGGCGGGCTGTCGCTACGCGCCGAGGCCACCCTCCACGCGCGCTGCCCGCAACATTCAACTGGCCCCGGCCAGTGCG
>NZ_FOJP01000005.1 GCF_900111835.1 Metapseudomonas otitidis | reverse complement strand
GGCTCATGACTTCCAGCTGCTGCTCCAGCTCCTTGATGCGCTGCTCCGGCGTCAGTGGCAGGTTGGGTTCGGACATCGGCTTGCTCCTGGCGGATCGAATGGAGGCTCCTTGACTCCAGTCCTGCCGACCATGCTTGCGTAACCACACCAGCACCGTCGAACGGCCCTGGATGCCGTAGCGAGCCTGAGCCTCCTTGTAGCTCATTTCGCCTTTTTCGACTTGATCGACCACTGCCAGTTTAAAAGCCTGCGTGTAATCACGCTGACTGCGACGGATACCTTCTGCCATCGGGGTTCTCCTGAAATAAGGGCGAAGGTGTAAACCTTATTCAGGACGGGACAACGTCATGAAAAAGGCCGCGCGTACCAGGTACGGGCGGCCTTTTTCGTGGCGGTGGGATCAGTCGTCGATCCAGCCGCCCATTTCCTTCCAGCGGTTGACGATGCCGCAGAACAGCTCGGCCGTCTTCTCGGTGTCGTAGCGTGCCGAGTGTGCCTCGCGGCCATCGAATTCGATGCCGGCGGCCTGGCAGGCCTTGGCCAGCACCGTCTGGCCGTAGGCCAGGCCCGCCAGGGTGGCGGTGTCGAAGCTGGAGAAGGGGTGGAAGGGGTTGCGCTTGATGCCGGTGCGGTTCACGGCGGCATTCAGGAAGCCCAGGTCGAAGCTGCTGTTGTGCCCCACGAGGATGGCGCGCTTGCAGCCATGTGCCTTGATGGACTTGCGCAGGCCCCGGAATATCTCGCCCAGGGCATGTTCCTCGGTCACGGCCATGCGCAGCGGGTGGTCCAGCTTGATCCCGGTGAACTCCAGGGCAGCCTGTTCGATGTTGGCGCCCTCGAAGGGCTCGACCCGGAAGAAGTGCGTGTGGTCCGGGTAGAGGAAGCCGCCTTCATCCATCGAGATGGTGGTGGCGGCGATCTCCAGCAGGGCGTCGGTGGCGCAGTTGAAACCACCGGTCTCCACGTCCACCACCACCGGCAGGTAGCCACGGAAGCGTGCCGCCATCGGGTGGCGCGGGCCGGACGGCAGGCTGCCGTCGAGTTCGTCGTCGAAGAATTCCTCGCTCACGCCTGGCCCTCCAGCAGTCGCCAACGCAGGGTTTCGCCCGCGCGCAGGGGCACCACGCTGTTCTCGCCCAGGGGCAGGGTGGCCGGAGCGGTCCAGTCCTCGCGTACCAGGGTGATGGTGTCGGTGTTGCGCGGCAGGCCGTAGAAGTCTGGGCCGTGGTGGCTGGCGAAGGCTTCCAGCTTGTCCAGGGCATTGCGCTGCTCGAAGGCCTCGGCGTACAGCTCGATGGCCGCGTACGCGGTGTAGCAGCCGGCGCAGCCGCAGGCGGCTTCCTTGGCGTGCTGGGCGTGGGGCGCGGAGTCGGTGCCGAGGAAGAATTGCGGGCTGCCGCTGGTGGCGGCGTCCAGCAGGGCTTCCTGGTGCACGTTGCGCTTGAGGATCGGCAGGCAATAGAAGTGCGGGCGGATGCCGCCCACCAGCATGTGGTTGCGGTTGTACAGCAGGTGGTGGGCGGTGATGGTGGCGCCCACGTTGCTGGAGGCCGAGCGCACGAACTGCACAGCGTCACCGGTGGTGATGTGCTCGAACACCACCTTCAGGGTGGGGAAGCGCTCGACGACGCGCACCAGGTGCTCGTCGATGAAGGCCTTCTCGCGGTCGAACACGTCGATCTCGCTGCGGGTCACTTCGCCGTGCACCAGCAGCAGCATGCCGACTTCGGCCATGGCTTCCAGCACCGGGAAGATGGCGTCGATGCGCGTCACCCCTGAATCGGAGTTGGTGGTGGCGCCTGCCGGGTAGAGCTTGGCGGCGTGGACGAAGCCGCTGGCCTTGGCGGCGCGGATGTCCTCGGGGCGGGTGCGGTCGGTGAGGTACAGCACCATCAGCGGTTCGAACCCGCTGCCGGCCGGACGGGCGGCGAGGATGCGCTGGCGGTAGGCGTCGGCTTCCTCGGCGTTGCGCACCGGGGGCACCAGGTTGGGCATGATGATGGCGCGGCCGAAGGTGCGCGCGGCATCGGCCACGGTGTGGGCCAGCACGGCGCCATCACGCAGGTGGATGTGCCAGTCGTCGGGACGCAGCAGGGTCAGGCGGTCGGACATGGGGGGATTCCAGGCGGGTGAAACTCGGCGTGCATGCTACCGGAAAAGCCCGGCCGGGGCACGGGCGGCGCGTCGGGCCCGGGGGCGCCGAACGGCGCTTAAGTTTTCCGCCTTCGCACCGATAGCCCTTGTGAACCTGACGTCTTTCCCCGGAGCCAGCCGTGCGCGCTTTTCCCATCGCCCTGCTCAGCCTCATTGCCCTGCCGGCCATGGCTATCACCTTCCAGACCCGCCTGGAGAAGGTGGAGTGGAAGGTAGAAGGGGACAAGTTCGAGTGCCGCCTGTCGCAGCCGATCACCGACTTCGGCAGCGGCGAGTTCGTCCGCCGTGCCGGCGAGCAGGTCACCTTCCGCCTCAAGCCCAACGAGCGCTGGATGGGCGGCGGTCAGGCGACCCTGCTGGCAGCGGCGGCGCCCTGGCAGCCCGGGCGCGGCGACATCAACCTCGGTGCCGTGGCGGTGGGCAACGGCGAAGTGCCGTTCAACAGCAACCAGCTGCAGGGCGGGCGCCTGCTCACCGGTCTGCTGGAAGGGCGCAGCCCGCTGGTGCGCCATCGCACCCAGCAGGGCGGGGATGCCCTGGAGGTGCGCCTGCTGCCGGTGCATTTCAACAAGGCCTACAACGACTACCTGGCCTGCACCGCCAAGCTGCTGCCGGTGAACTTCGATCAGGTGAAGAAGCTGGAGCTGGGCTTTCCCGGCGGCGGCGTGGCGTTGGACCCGATGGCCCGCGCCAAGCTGGAGATCGTCCTCGACTACATGAAGGCCGACCCGGCGGTGAACCACATCGAGATCGACGGCCACTCCGACAACGCCGGCAACCGCCTGACCAACCGTGACCTGTCGCGGCGCCGGGCGCTGGCGGTGTTCGACTACTTCAAGGCTAACGGCGTGCCGGAGTCGCAGATGGTGATGCGCTTCCACGGCGAGCGCTATCCGCTGGTGCCCAACACCAACGAGGCCAACCGGGCGAAGAACCGCCGGGTCGCCGTGGCCCTGTCCAAGGAGCCGGAGGCCCCCCCGGCGGAAAACCCAGCCGCCGCACCGGCCACCGAGCCGGCACCGGCGGCGGCCCCTGCCGCACCCTCCACGGCGCCTGCCGTGCCCCCGACCGCCAGCCCGGCGCCTGCCAAGCCGGCGTCCGCCTCCTGAGCGGCGCCGGATCGAAAGAATCTGTCGCCTGGTCGTCATTGCCTGTCGCGCCACTGTAATTTGGCCGCCAGGGTCAGTAGAATCCCCGGTTTTCGTACAACCCCGTGGAGTTGATGGCATGGCGGACGTGAAGAAGGTTGTCCTGGCTTATTCCGGTGGCCTGGACACCTCGGTGATCCTGAAGTGGCTGCAAGATACCTATAACTGCGAAGTGGTGACCTTCACCGCCGACCTCGGCCAGGGCGAGGAGGTCGAGCCGGCCCGTGCCAAGGCCCAGGCCATGGGCGTCAAGGAAATCTACATCGATGACCTGCGCGAAGAGTTCGTCCGCGACTTCGTGTTCCCGATGTTCCGCGCCAACACCATCTACGAAGGCGAGTACCTGCTGGGCACCTCCATCGCCCGCCCGCTGATCGCCAAGCGCCTGATCGAGATCGCCAACGAGACCGGCGCCGACGCCATCTCCCACGGTGCCACCGGCAAGGGCAACGATCAGGTCCGCTTCGAGCTGGGCGCCTACGCGCTGAAGCCGGGCGTCAAGGTCATCGCCCCCTGGCGCGAGTGGGACCTGCTGTCCCGCGAGAAGCTGATGGACTACGCCGAGAAGCACGGCATCCCGATCGAGCGCCACGGCAAGAAGAAGTCCCCGTACTCCATGGACGCCAACCTGCTGCACATCTCCTATGAGGGCGGCGTGCTGGAAGACACCTGGACCGAGCACGAAGAGGACATGTGGCGCTGGACCAAGTCCCCGGAAGCTGCACCGAACACCCCGACCTACATCGAGCTGACCTACCGCGCCGGTGACATCGTCGCCATCGACGGCAAGGACATGACCCCGGCCCAGGTGCTGACCGAGCTGAACCGCATCGGTGGCGAGAACGGCATCGGCCGCCTCGACATCGTCGAGAACCGCTACGTCGGCATGAAGTCCCGCGGCTGCTACGAGACCCCCGGCGGCACCATCATGCTCAAGGCCCACCGCGCCATCGAGTCCATCACCCTGGACCGCGAAGTGGCCCACCTGAAAGACGAGCTGATGCCCAAGTACGCCAGCCTCATCTACACCGGCTACTGGTGGAGCCCCGAGCGCCTGATGCTGCAGCAGATGATCGACGCCTCCCAGGCCAACGTGAATGGCGTGGTACGCCTGAAGCTGTACAAGGGCAACGTCATCGTCGTGGGCCGCAAGTCCGACGACTCGCTGTTCGACGCTAACATCGCCACCTTCGAAGAAGATGGCGGCGCGTACAACCAGGCGGACGCGGCGGGCTTCATCAAGCTCAACGCCCTGCGCATGCGCATCGCCGCCGGCAAGGGCCGCAAGCTGTTCTGATAAGCTGAACGCCCCGTGCCAAAAGGAACCCCGGCCACGAGCCGGGGTTCTGCTTTTATGAGCCCTGATCGGGCAACCAAGAGGAATCCCTGATGAGACTGCTGCATACCATGCTGCGCGTCGGCGATCTGGACAAATCCATCGCCTTCTACACCGAAGTCCTGGGCATGACCCTGCTGCGTCGCAAGGACTACCCGGACGGCCAGTTCACCCTGGCGTTCGTCGGCTACGGCGACGAGGCCCACAACAGCGTGATCGAGCTGACCCACAACTGGGGCGTGGACAAATACGAGCTGGGCACCGGCTACGGCCACATCGCCCTGGAAGTGGCGGACGTCTACAAGGCCTGCGAAGACATCCGCGCCCGTGGCGGCAAGGTCACCCGCGAGCCGGGGCCGATGAAGCACGGCACCAGCATCCTGGCCTTCGTCGAGGACCCGGACGGCTACAAGATCGAGTTGCTGTCGCCTTCGCGCAACGACTGACAAAAAAGCCCGGCAGATGCCGGGCTTTTTCTTGGCGCGGGCGGGCTCAGAGCACGCCGAACACCTTCTTCGCCAGGCTGGTGGCGGCACCGGCCGGGTTCTGGCGGATGCTCGCCTCCTGCTCGGCGATCATCTTGAACAGGCCATCCAGCGCCTCTTCGGTCACGTAGCTCTCGATGTTGGCGCTCTTGGCGTCCACCACGCCGAAGCTCGCGGCCTGGCCGGCGAAGCTGTTGTACTGCTGCGCCAGGCCGACCTGGTCGGTGGCCTTCTTCACGATGGGCAGGAACTTGGCACGCAGCTGCTCGCGGCTGGTCTTGTTCAGGTACTGGGTGGCGGAGTCCTGCGGGCCGGTGAGGATGCCCTTGGCGTCCTGCACGGTCATCTTCTTCACCGCGTCCACCAGCAGGGCCTGGGCCTGCGGCACGGCGGCCTCGGCGGCCTTGTTCATGCTGGTTTCCAGCTGCTCCACCTGGTCGCCCATGCCCATCATCTTCATGGTCTTGGCGGCCTTGCCCAGCTTGCCGGGCAGTTCGATGCGCACCTCGGGGTTGTTGCTGAAGCCGCCCGGCTTGCCGAGCTGCTGCACGGCGACCTTGGCGCCTTGGGTGAGGGCATCCTTCAGGCCACCGGCGGCGTCCTGCTGGCTGAGGTCGCTGAGGGAGAGGGCGAAGGCGTTGACGGAGAGGGCCAGGCCGGCGACCAGGGCAGTGAGTCGGAACATGAGGGCTTCCTTGGGCTGGTGGAGTTCGGATCAGCGAACCGGGTCGACCCGGATGCGCAGGGGCTGTGGATCGGTGCCGTCGAGTTTAACCGAGTGGCGTTCGCTGCTGATGAACATCAGCTTGCCGTCGAGCTCGATGCGCGCCGCCACGGCGTACTGGTGGCCGCTCTGCAGGTTGGCCGGGTCGTAGCTGAGCTGGAAGGCCAGGGGCACCTGGCCCTCGATGCGGCCCTGCTGGTGAGCCAGTTCGCGGGCGGGGGCATCCGCCAGCGAGACGTCCACCAGGGTGACCCGCAGGGTTGCATCCGGCGGCAGGGCCATGCGCTGCAGGTAGTACACCTCGCCTTCGAGCTGGGCCATCGAGGCCGTTTGCGGGGTGGTGCAGGCGCCGAGCAGCAGGCTGGCGAAGAGCAGGGGCAGGGTTCTTTTCATGAGTACATTCCGTGATTGGACCCCACACACTATAGAGCGTCGGGGCAGACCGGGCTGGCGGGCATCGCCGGTTCAATCATCGACCACCGGCAGGGCCTTGCCGATGGCGCCCAGCGTGTTGTTCACGTGGACGTTCTCGTTGACGGTGCGCATCAGCCGGCGGAGGCGCTCCTTGGCGGCCACCAGCTTCTCGATCTGCACATCCAGCTCCGCAGCGCGACGATCAAGGGCGGCTTCGTGCTCGGCCAGACGCGTGCGGCGCTGCTCCTGTTCGTCCTGGCGCGCCTGGAGCTGGGCCTCCAATGCCTGCAGGCGGGCTTCCTGCGCCTGCAGCTCGCGCTCGCGCTCGGCCAGTCCCGGGTCTGGCTGCAGGGGGCTGCTGTCCGGCTGGCGGCGGGTGAACACGCCGGCCATCTCCACCAGGGTGTTGAGGGTGGCCTGCACCTCCCTGAGCATCTGTTCGCTGCGGCTGGCGTTGTGGGGCACCGGGGCTGGGGGCTCGGGCGCGTCTGCTGCCTGCCGGGGATCCACCGTCGCCACTGGCGAGTCGTGCAGGGGGGATTCGTAGGGCTGGTAGGGCAGCGGATGGGTCGAGTAGAAGGGCGCGCCGATGTTGTCGCTGCTGCGGCAGGCCAGCAGTGTCTGGATGGCGCCGGGACCGAGGGTCAGCGGGTGGTGCTGTTCCATGCAGGTGGGGTGCGGGGTGAGGGGTGGGCCCAGGCGTTCGATGCGGATGAAGTGGAAGGCGGTGGCCGCATCGCGATTCCCGCGTGCGCCCTCGATGATCTGGCGCAACGCCCGGCGGGCGACCTGGCAGGCGCGCTCGTCCAGGCTGCTCAACTGGTATCCCCCCTCGGCCAGGGGCGCCAGGGCTGCGAGGTAGACCCAGGACGTGCCCTGGGGCCCGGCTTCATTGAGGGTGTAGACGAGGACGTTGGCTTCGATCTCGGGGATGGCGAGGCTGCACAGCACGGCGGCGTTGAACGCCTCCCGCTGGCCGTTCTCGACGGTGATGGTTCTCAGCAGCATGGGGGTTCCCTGGGTGAAGAGGGCAGAAGGACGCGCGAATGCGCAGCCGCCATGGTACTGAGGGCCGGACAGGCAGCCCCTCGGGGGATTCTGTCCGGCTTGTAGGGCATTTCTTCTAGTGGGCGAAGCAGAAAGCGGGCGGCCGAAGCCGCCCGCCTGGATCAGGAGGCTTCGGCCTGCGGCTCGTCCTGGGGGGCTTCGTCCGTCTGGCGCTCCAGTGCCACCTGGCGGATGGAGAGACGGATCTCGGCGGTGAGCACGCGCTTGGCCGCGCCCTCGGCCAGGTCGCCCAACTCGGGGTGGTAGCTGAGCTTGCCGGCTTCGTCCTGGCGCAGCACGCGCTGGTCCAGCAGGGTCTGGATGAAGTGGCGGAACAGCGTCTTGTCGAAGAACTCCGGGGCGTTGAGGCCATGGAGGATCGACAGGCGCTGGGCCATGACGGTGCACAGGTTCTCCAGCTCCTCGGCGGTGAGCTGGTTCTGCCCGGCATTGAGCAGCAGGGCGATGGCCATGTAGAAGCGCTGCAGCGTCTGGGCGATGGCGCGGGACATCAGCGTCAGCAGCACGAACTGCCGCGAGCTGGGCGCCGGGCGCACGTACACGTCGTTCTCCACCTTCAGCAGCCCCTGCTCGACGAAGGCGGCCAGCCACTGGTCCACCACCGCGTCCAGCTCGTCCAGGTTCCAGCGGATGAACAGCTCGGCCTGCAGGTAGGGGTACAGGGCGCGGGTGTAGCGCAGGATCTGCTCGCGGCTGCTGCGTCCGCTGCTCTGGAAGAAGCTGGCCAGCAGCCCCGGCAGGGCGAAGATGTGCAGCACGTTGTTGCGGTAGTAGGTCATCAGGACGGCGTTCTGCTCGTCCAGGTAGAGGATCTTGCCCAGGGCGTCCTTCTGCTCGGCCAGCAGGTCCATGCTCTGCACGTACTGGATCAGCGCCTGGCCGTCGCCTTCCGGCAGGGTGGCGTGGGGCGAGTAGGGCACCGCGCGCAGCAGGGCCAGGTACAGGTCCAGGACGCGGGTCAGCGCGCGTTCGTCCAGTGCCAGGCGGCTGGTGGAGAGCAGCGCCAGGGCCACCAGGTTGACCGGGTTGATCGCCGCCGCGTCGTTGAGGTGGCGGGCGATGCGCACGGCCAGGCGGTTGGTGGTGTCGTTGAGCCAGGCCGGGCGGAACTGCGGTCCCAGCTCCTGGGCGCGCCAGTCCGGTTGCTGCTGGTCGAGGAACTCCGCCAGCTTGATCGGCTCGCCGAAGTTCACCGCGACGCTGCCGAAACGCAGCTTCAGGGCGCCGATGACCTTGAAGATGTCGAAGATCGACTCCTTCTTCTTGCTCGCGCCGCGCAGCTCGCCCAGGTAGGTGCGGCCTTCCAGCACGCGCTCGTAGCCGATGTACACCGGGACGAAGACGATGGGCAGGCGCGAGGAGCGCAGGAAGCTGCGCAGGGTGATGGCGAGCATGCCGGTCTTCGGGTGCAGCATGCGCCCGGTGCGCGAGCGCCCGCCCTCGACGAAGTACTCCACCGGGAAGCCGCGGCTGAACAGGGTGTGCAGGTACTCGTTGAACACCGAGGTGTACAGCGGGTTGCCCTTGAAGGTACGGCGCATGAAGAAGGCGCCGCCACGGCGCAGCAGGCCGCCGATCACCGGCATGTTGAGGTTGATGCCGGCGGCGATGTGCGGCGGCGTCAGGCCGTTGCGGAACAGCAGGTAGGACAGCAGCAGGTAGTCGATGTGGCTGCGGTGGCAGGGCACGTAGATCACCTCGTGACCCTGGGCGATGTCCTGCACGCCCTCGATGTGGTTGACCTTGATGCCCTCGTAGAGCTTGTTCCAGAACCAGCTCAGCACCACTTCGAGGAAGCGGATCGCCGTGTAGGCGAAGTCGGAGGCGATCTCGTTGCCGTACTTCAGCGCCTGGGCCTCGGCCTTGGCCGGGCTGATCTTCTCGCGCTCGGCTTCCTCGGCGATGGCCTGGCGCACCAGCGGCGCATGCACCAGCCCCTTCACCAGGTTGCGGCGGTGGGAGAGGTCGGGGCCGATCACGGCGGTCTTCTGGTTGCGGAAGTGCACCCGCAGGATGCGCTGCACCATGCGCTGGGTGCGCTCCGGGCCCTTGCCCTGGGCGATCAGCTCGCGCAGGTGGATGGGGGCGGAGAACTGCACCCGGGTCTTGCGCCCGAGGATGAGGATGCTGACCAGCTTGCGCAGGCGCCCGGTCACGGCCCAGCTGTCGGCGAACAGCAGCTTCCAGGGGCTGGTCTCGCGGTCCGGGGACTGGCCCCAGAACACCGTCACCGGAATGATCTGCGCGTCATCCACCGCGTGCTGCTGGATGGCGTCCAGCACCCGCACCAGGGTCGGCGAGGTGCCGCGCTTGTCCTGCCCGCCGAACCAGCCCGGCTCCGGGGTCAGGTAGAAGAAGGCGGCCGGCTCCAGGCTGTCGCCCACTGCCACCGGCAGCACCGGGCGCGGCAGCCCGGCCTTGGTGCATTCCCGGTCCACCACCGCCAGGTCGCTGGCCGAGGGTTGCTGCAGCACGTAGAGCACGGGCTTGCTGCGGTCGAGCTTGAGGGTGAAGGCGGACTGGTTGATGGTTTCCGAGCGCACCCACAGGTAGAGGAGGCGGCGCAGGGTGCCGAAGGCCAGGCGGCGGAACGGGGAACGGGTCATACGGGCGTCGTGGTGTGGAACGAGCGTGTGCTCGGGGCGGCTAGTGTGCCGTATTCGCTGACCCGCCGCAAAAAGCCGAAGCCGGCTTTTGCGGGGTGAAATCTCACGTAACGGCAGGAAACTTTCGGCACGCTTCGCTGTCTTGCTATGCCGCCGGGAGACTCCTTATAGTCCGCCGGCGTTTTGCAGGGCCCCTGAGGCCAGCATGGCCGGGGGCTTTTCCCGTTGGGGTAGAGGCCATGATCGACATAAGAAAACTGACCAGACGATTCGCGCAGCACACCGCCGTGGACGACCTGTCCTTCGCGGTCGAGCCGGGGGAAGTGCTCGGCTTCCTCGGCCCGAATGGCGCCGGCAAGTCCACCACCATGAAGATGCTCACCGGCTTCCTGGCGCCCACCTCCGGCACCGCCAGCATCTTCGGCCACGACATCCAGACCCAGACCCTGCAGGCCCAGCGCAGCCTCGGCTACCTGCCCGAGGGCGCGCCCTGCTACGGCGACATGACGGTGCGCGGCTTCCTCGAATTCATCGCCGAGATCCGTGGCTTCCGTGGCGCCGAGAAGAAGGCCCGCGTCGCCCAGGCCGCCGGCCAGGTGGAGCTGGACAAGGTGCTCGGGCAGAGCATCGAGACCCTGTCCAAGGGCTTCAAGCGCCGCGTCGGGCTGGCCCAGGCCATTCTCCATGACCCCCGCGTGCTGATCCTCGACGAGCCCACCGACGGCCTCGACCCGAACCAGAAGCATCAGGTGCGCCAGCTCATCCAGAGCCTGGCCCGGGACAAGATCGTGATCATCTCCACCCACATCCTCGAAGAGGTGACGGCGGTGTGCACCCGCGCGGTGGTGATCGCCGCCGGCAAGCTGGTGGCCGACGACACCCCCTACGAGCTGGAGCGCCGCTCCCGCTACCACCAGGCGGTGACCCTGGTGGCCGACGAGCCCCTCGATCCGCTGGCGCTGGCCGTGCTGCCGGGCGTTGCCGGTGTCGAGGAAAACGCTGCTGGCGGTGGCCTGACGGTGCTGGCCAAGCCGGGCGAGGTGATCTTCCCGCAGGTCAACCAGCTCATCCACCAGCGCGGCTGGCGGGTCAAGGAGCTGGACGTGGAGCGCGGCCGCCTCGACGAAGTCTTCCGCAGCCTGACCCGGGGGGAAGCGGCATGAAGCAGTTGCCGGTCATCTTCAAGCGCGAGCTGGCGAGCTATTTCGCCACCCCGCTGGCCTATGTGTTCATCGTGATCTTCCTGGTGCTGTCCGGGGTCTTCACCTTCTACCTGGGCGGTTTCTTCGAAAGCGGCCAGGCCAGCCTGGCGCCCTTCTTCAACTTCCACCCCTGGCTCTACCTGTTCCTGGTGCCGGCCATCGCCATGCGCCTGTGGGCGGAGGAGCGCAAGTCCGGCTCCATTGAACTGCTGATGACCCTGCCGGTCACCCGCTTCGAGGCGGTCACCGGCAAGTTCCTCGCCGCCTGGGCCTTCGCCGGCCTGGCGCTGCTGCTGACCTTCCCCATGGTCATCACCGTCAACTACCTGGGCGAGCCGGACAACGGCGCCATCGTCACCGGCTACATCGGCAGCTGGCTGCTGGCCGGCTCCTACCTGGCGGTGGGCTCGTGCATGTCGGCGCTGGCCAAGAACCAGGTGATCGCCTTCATCCTCGCCGTGGTGGTGTGCTTCCTGTTCATCGTCAGCGGCTTCCCGCTGGTGCTCGACGCCTTCAGCGCCTGGGCCCCGCAATGGCTGCTGGACGCGGTCGCCTCGCTGAGCTTCCTGACCCGTTTCGATGCCATCAGCAAGGGCGTGATCGACCTCCGCGACCTGCTCTACTTCCTCTCCCTGATCGCCGCGTGGCTCGCCGCCACCGCCGTGGTGGTCGATCTGAAGAAGGCCGACTGACATGAAGAAACTGATGTATTCCAGCGCCGGCCTGCTGCTCATCGCCCTGGCCTTCCTGGCGTTCAACATGGTCTCGGGCCTGGCGCTGACCAACGCCCGCCTCGACCTCACCGAGCAGAAGCTCTACACCATCTCCGACGGCACCCGGCAGATCCTCGGGGAGCTGGACGAGCCCATCAACCTGTACTTCTTCTACTCCGACAAGTCCGCCAAGGACCTGGTGGTGCTGCGCAACTACGCCCGCCGCGTGGAGGAGATGCTCAAGGCCTACGCCCAGGCGGCGGACGGCAAGATCAAGCTGCACATCGTCGACCCCGAGCCCTTCTCCGAGGACGAGGACAAGGCCGCCGAGTTCGGCCTCCAGGCGGTGCCGGCCCAGCAGGGTGGCGACGCCATCTACTTCGGCCTGGCCGGCACCAACAGCGTCGACGACCACCAGGTGATCCCGTTCTTCCCGCTGGACCAGGAAGAGTTCCTCGAATACGAGGTCAGCCGCCTGGTGCAGAGCCTGGCGCATCCCCAGCGTCCGGTGGTCGGCGTGCTCTCCGGGCTGCCGCTCAACGGCGGCTTCGACATGCAGACCCAGCAGCCCAGCTCGCCGTGGATGGTGATGGAGGAAATCCGCCAGCTGTTCCAGATCGAGAGCCTCAAGCCCGACGTCGACCAGATCCCCGACAAGGTCTCGGTGCTGCTGCTGGTGCACCCGAAGAACCTGTCCGAGCAGACCCAGTACGCCATCGACCAGTTCGTCCTGCGGGGCGGCAAGCTGCTGGCCTTCGTCGACCCCTGGAGCGAGGCCGACCATGCCATGCCGATGCCCGGCGAGATGGGCGGCGAGGGCAAGAGCTCCGACCTGCCGGCGCTGTTCAAGGCCTGGGGCTTCGAGATGCTGCCCGGCAAGGTACTGGGCGACGGTGCCTACGCCATGTCGGTGAGCATGGGCCAGGGCGAGCGCCCGGCCCGTCATCCGGCCTGGCTGACCCTGCCGCGCCAGGCGCTGGACCCGAGCGACGTGGCCACCGCCAACCTGGAGACCCTGACGGTCGCCACCGCCGGCATCCTGCGCCCGCTGGAGGGTGCCAAGACCCACTTCGTGCCGCTGATCCACAGCTCCGAGTACGCCATGCCGTTCGACGCCCAGCGCTTCGCCATGCTGCGCAACCCGCAGGAGCTGATGGGCGAGCTGAACCCCAGCGGTGACCGCTACACCGTCGCGGCCCGTATCAGCGGGCCGGCACAGAGCGCCTTCCCCGACGGCATCGAAGGGCGCAAGGACGGGCTGAAGTCGGCCGACAACATCAACATCATCGTGGTCGCCGACACCGACATGCTCAGCGACCGCATGTGGGTGCAGGTGCAGGACTTCTTCGGCCAGCGCGTGCCGCAGCCCTGGGCGGACAACTCGGCCTTCGCCATCAACGCCCTGGACAACCTCTCCGGCTCCGAGGCACTGATCAGCGTGCGCTCCCGCGGTCGCTTCACCCGCCCCTTCACCGTGGTGGAAGACCTCCAGCGCCAGGCCGAAGCGCGTTTCCGCGAGCAGGAGCAGGCCCTCAAGCAGCGCCTGTCCGAGACCGAGGAGAAGCTGGCCAGCCTGCAGAACCAGGACCCGGCCAAGGCCCTGGAACTGACCCCCGAGCAGCAGGCCACCCTGCAGCAGTTCATGCAGGAGAAGCTGCGCATCCGCAAGGAGCTGCGCGAGGTCAACTACCAGCTCAACGCCGACATCGAGAAGCTCGGTCGCACGCTCAAGTTCATCAACATCGCCCTGGTGCCGCTGGTGCTGACCCTGGGCGTGCTGCTGCTGTGGGCCTGGCGCCGCCGCCGCGCCTGAGGAGAGGACATGGGACGCAAGGCTTTCATCTTCCTGTTCATCCTGGCCGTCGCACTGGGCGGCACCTACCTGGCGCTGCAGCGCCAGGCGGGCCCGACGCCGGGGACGCAGGCCCAGGCCTGGCTGCCGGCCCTGGAGGGCCGGCTGGCCGACATCGACGCCATCGAGGTGCAGCGGCCCGGTCAACCGCCGGTGCACCTGGCGCGTCGTGACTCCACCTGGGTGGTAGCGGACAAGGCCGGCTACCCGGCCGATGCCCGCGCCGTGGCCGACCTGCTGCGGGCCCTGGGCGAGGCGCGTCGGGTCGAGGCACGCACCGCCAAGCCGGAGCTGCACGCCCAGCTGGGCCTGGCCGAGAAGCCCGGGGAAGGCCAGGCCCTGCGCCTGGTGGTGCGCGGGCAGAACGGCCTGCCGCAGCAGGACCTGCTGATCGGCAAGCCCGGCCAGCAGGGCAAGGGGCAACTGGTGCGCCTGCCCGGCGACGACCAGAGCTGGCTGATCGACCGGCGCATCGAGCTGCCCGAGACCGAGCTGGCCTGGCTTGACCGGCGCATCGCCGCCATTCCCTTCTCCAGCGTGCGCCAGGTCGCAGTCCGCTACCCCCAGGGCAAGGAACTGACGGTGTACCGCGACGCCGAGAACGAGCCGAACATGAAGGTCCGCCAGCTGCCGGCCGGTCGCAAGCTGGCCTACGAGGCGGCGGCCAACGGCATGGCGGCGGTGTTCGCCGGCCTGCAGTTCGCCGACGCCGCGCCGCTGGACCAGGTCCAGTTCAAGGACAAGCCGCTGCTCAGCTTCGAACTGCAGACCTTCGCCGGCGGCCGCCTCACTGGCGAACTGCTGGGGCAGGGCGAGCAGTACTGGCTGCGCCTGACCGGCCAGGAGAAGCTCGACGACCAGGTGCCGGGTCGTACCGATTGGGCCTACCTGATCGAGCCCTTCCAGTACCAGGCACTGGCCCGAAAGCTCGAGGACCTGCTCTCGGCGAAGTGAGCCTCAGGGCGTTTCCGGGCCCTGCCCAGGGGCCCGGAGCGCCTTCGCCGAAATGCCCCATTTTGTGACGCGAAAGCCCCGGAAAAGGGCGTGAACACCTAGTCTCACGGCGTTTTCCGCATGCCGGAAAAAAGTGCTTTTCTGTAGCATTTCCTGTCGTATACTCCGGGCGCGGTGGTTAAAAGAACGCCTTTCGGAGTACCCGCCCACGCCTCGTCAGACCGCGGTCGGATATCGAGAAAAATACGTCTTTACCAACCCGTCTAAGTCCCAGGATTGGGGCCAACAACAAAATTGCGAGTTTGGAGAGAGTAGTAATGGCTGATCGTGAGGTCGGAACCGTCAAGTGGTTCAATGACGCTAAAGGCTATGGATTCATCCAGCGTGAAAGCGGTCCGGATGTATTCGTTCACTACCGCGCTATCCGCGGCGAAGGTCACCGTTCCCTGGTCGAAGGCCAGAAGGTCGAGTTCTCGGTGATCCAGGGCCAGAAAGGCCTGCAGGCGGAAGACGTCGCCCGCGTCTGAGTCTCCAAGCGAAAGGCCCGTCCAAGCGACGGGCCTTTTGTTTGTCCCCTTCTTGCCGCTGTCCTGCGGCGCCCCTTCGTGACCTGCCGTTCTCGCCCGCTCGCTGACTGCTGGCGAAGGCGTTTGCGAGCTGCCGCTCCAGCGCCCGACTGCACGGCATGAATGCTCTGCGCACCTTTTTGCAACGCTTCAGCGCCTTGCAACCGTCCTGCTGCAACGCGCGGCTGGCGGTGCACAGCCAACAAAAAGCCCCGCAGGTGCGGGGCTCTTTCAGGCGCTGTCGATCACAGGTCGAAGTCGTAGTCGTTCAGCTGCTTCTGCAGGCGACGCTCTTCGAGGTAGTTGTCGATGATGCGCCGCTTGGTCAGGTTGGTCTTGGCCACTTCGGCAGGCGCCTCGGCTTCTTCCGCTTCCTCGGCGATGAAGTCTTCCTCGATCTCGATCTCTTCTTTGACAGTGCTCATTCAGGTCACTCCACGATGCGGGGCGGTGATGGCGCACCTTATAGCGACAAAGAATCGGCCGGTAAAAAAGATTTTTTCAATTGAAAACCAGGACTTTGCAGGGTCCGCTCAATCGTCCGAAGTCTTCGCCTTGTACTCGCACAAGTCCTCGATCCGGCAGGCTCCGCAGCGCGGCTTCCGGGCGACGCACACATAGCGCCCATGGAGGATCAGCCAATGGTGGGCGTCGAGCAGGTAGTCCTTCGGCACGAACTTCACCAGCTTCTTCTCCACCTCCAGCACGGTCTTGCCCGGGGCGATGCCGGTGCGGTTGCTGACGCGGAAGATGTGGGTGTCCACCGCCATCACCGGCTGGCGGAAGGCGGTGTTGAGCACCACGTTCGCCGTCTTGCGGCCCACGCCGGGCAGGGCCTCCAGGTCCTCGCGGTTGTCCGGCACCTGGCTGCCGTGCTTCTCCATGAGGATGCGGCAGGTCTCGATGACGTTCTTCGCCTTGCTGTTGTACAGGCCGATGGTCTTGATGTACTCCGACAGGCCCTCCACCCCCAGCGCGTGGATGGCTTCGGGGGTATTGGCCACCGGGTACAGCCGGGCGGTGGCCTTGTTGACGCTGACGTCGGTGGCCTGGGCGGAGAGGATCACCGCGATCAGCAGTTCGAAGGGCGTGGTGTAGGCCAGCTCGGTCTTGGGATAGGGGTTGTCTTCGTGCAGGCGACGGAAGATTTCCAGGCGTTTGGCAGCGTTCATGGCATTCGGCTTTTCACGGTGGATTCAGGGTGGGGCGCGAACCGCGCTCAGGGCAAGGCGCGACGCAGCGGCACCCACAGCAGGGCGAGCAGGATAAGCCCTCCCGGCGCCGAGGCGAAGAGCGGGACGCCATGGCCGGCGAACGTGAGGCTCAGTGCGCCCAGGCCCAGCCAGTCGCCGTGGGCCAGCAGGCTGGCATGGCCGATGCCCTCGCGCAGCGCGCCGAGCAGCAGGGCCAGCAGGCTGAACGCCAGGCCTGCCCTGAGGCCATCGCTGGCCCGGCCCGGTGCCTCCAGCGCCAGGTGCAGGCACGGCAGGGCCAGCAGCAACAGCCAGGGGCCCAGGGCCTGGTGCAGGTCGTAGGCGAAGGCCCGCAGGAGCTGGTCGGCCAGCGCCACGCCGCAGCCAGCCAGCATCAGCGTCCCGAGCCAGAAGGCCCGGCCCGCCAGGTGGCGATGCAGCCAAGGCAGCAGGGCCCCGACTCCGGCCAGCAAGGGCAGGGCGACCAGGGCCAGGCCCAGGGCTTTCACCAGCAGGTCGCTGGCCCCCAGCAGCGGTGCCAGGCCGAGCAATGCAGCGGTGCGTGTAGGCGTGCTCATGGCGTGGCCCCCAGCAAGGCAACGCGGTGGGTGTCGAAGTAGCGCAGGCCCGCCTGGACGCCCGCCACCACGGCGCGGGAGGTGATGGTGGCGCCGGCGATCTGGTCGACATCGCCACCATCCGCGCGGACCCGCCATTCCCCCGGCTGCTCCGCCAGGTTCCGACCTGCCAGGCCGCCCAGCCAGGGGCAGCGGGTGGCCTCGATGCGATCGCCGATACCCGGTGTTTCCCGGTGCGCCAGGACCTTGCTGTGCAGCAGCCGGCCATCCGGCGCGATGGCCAGCAACAGGTCGATGGACCCTTCATAGCCCCGCGCCCGTACCGGCAGCAGCACGGCCACCAGGCGTTCGCCCTGGCGCGCGCGCCAGGCGGTGGCCGGTGAGGGGCTGCCCAGGTCGTCAGCCCCGGTCAGGGGCACGGCGTCCTGCAGGGGGTGGTTGTCATAGCTGCCGGTGGGCAGCAGGTCGAGCAGGGCACGCTCGGCGGAGGCCTCGGCGGCCGCCTGCTGGCGAGGGGCGAGCACGGCGTGCAGCGCCGTGAGCAAGCCCACCGCCAGAGCGGCGGCGGCCAGCAGGCACGCGAGGCTGCGCCCGTTCATGGGGCGGGCCTCGCGCGTTGGGCCCAGCGCTCCAGCGCCGGCACCGCCAGGTTCATCAGCAGCACGGCGAAGGCCATGCCGTCGGCATAGCCGCCCCAGGTGCGGATCACGTAGACCAGCACGCCAACGCCCAGGCCGAATGCCAGCCGCGCCCGGTCGGCACTGGGGCCGGAGACCGGCTCGGTGACGATGAAGAAGGCGCCGAGCATGGTGGCGCCGGAGAACAGGTGCAGCAGCGGCGAGCCGTTGGAGTCCGAGCCGCTGCCGTTCCAGCCCAGCAGGCTGGCGACGAACAGCCCGGCGATCAGCCCCACCGGGGCGTGCCAGCGGATCACCCGGCGCTGCAGCAGCCACAGGCCGCCGGCGAGGAAGGCCAGGTTGACCCATTCCACACCGCGCCCGCCGAGGTGGCCGAAGGCGGCGTTGCGGGCGAACAGTTCGTCGATGGTCAGGCGGTCGTTGTGGCGCAGGCTGTCCAGCACCGTGGCCTGGCTCCAGCCGTCCACCAGGCCGCTGCCCAGGCCCAGCACTTGCTGCAGCGCGGCCAGCAGGCCGTGGGGTTGGCCGGCAACGGGCCATTGGGCCATCTGCGCCGGGAAGGCCAGCAGGGCCAGGGCGAAGCCGAGCATGGCGGGGTTGAAGGGGTTGCGGCCGAAACCGCCGAAGACCGACTTGCCCAACAGGATGGCCGCCGCGCAGGCCATCAGGGTCAGCCAGGCGGGGCCATAGGGCGGCAGGGCCAGGGCCAGCAGGGTGGCCGTCACCAGGGCGCTGCCCTCGGCCAGCCAGGGGCGGCCGAACAGGGCCTCGTCCGGGGCGACGTGCTGCCCGCGCAGGCGCCGCACCAGCGCCTCGCAGGCCAGGGCGCAGGGGATGGCCAGTGCCAGTTGCAGCAAGGTGCCGAACCCGTAGTGCCAGAGCTGGACCAGCAGGCCCGGCAGGCACGCCAGCAGCACCAGGCTCATGGCCGGGCGCGGGTCGAAACCGGGAGCGCTGGCCATGGCCGGCTCAGGCCTCGGGGTGTTCGCCGAGGCGGCGTTCGGCTTCGGCCAGGCGGGCCTGGGCGCGGCCGATGGCAGCCTCGTCGCGGGGTTGGCGGCGCTCCAGGCGGCTGACCTCGGCACGGGCCATGGCCAGCTCGGTCTTCAGCGCGCGCAGGGCCGGGTCCACCGGGCGCTTGTCGATGCGCTGCAGTTCGGGCGGCGCCTTGCCGCAGGCATCCTCGGCGGCATGCAGGGCGGCCTCGGCGTCGGCCAGGGCTTGGCGCAGCGGCGCCAGCTCGGCTTCGTCCGCGCCACGGGCCTCGGCGCTGCGCAACGCGCCCCGACGGGTCACCAGGGCGACCTTGGCCTGCTTGAGCGCGGCCTCGCCCGGGCTGGGCGGCGTGACCGGCTGTGCTGCCTGCAGGCGCGCCAGGGCGGCCTCGGCGTCATCCACCGCCTGTTGCAGGGCGGCCAGCTGGGCCTGCTGCCCGGCATCCGGTTCGGCGCCATAGGCCTTCTGCGCCTTGGCCAACTGGGCGCGGCTCATGGCGGCTTCGATCTTGGCCTTCTTCAGCGCCGCCTCGTCCGTGACCGGCGCGGGGGCGGCGCTGGCTTGGGCCAGGGCGGCTTCCGCCCGCTCGCTGGCGGCCTTGAGCTCGGCCACCTGGGCGGCGAGGTCGGAGGTGCCGTAGGTGGCGTACTGCTTCTCCGCGCGGGACAGCGCCACCCGGGCCATGGCTGCCTCCACCTTGAGGCGCTTCTGTTCGTCGCTGAGGGTGCCGGCGGCGGCCTTCTGGGCCTTGACCCGTTCGATGGCGGCCTGCACCGGGTCGATGCTGGTGGCGGCTTCGTTGCGGGCCTTTTCCTGGGCGTGGGCCTGGCGCTGCGCGCGAGCCTCGCGCTCGGCCTGGCGGCGGGCTTCGTCACGGGCCAGGCGGGCATTGCGCTGCTCGAAGCGCTGGCGGAACTGGTCGGCCCGCTCGCGCTGGGCGCTGGCGTCCGGCTCGGCCAGGGGCAGGATGTCGATGCAGTCCACCGGGCAGGGCGCGACGCAGAGTTCGCAGCCGGTGCACTCGTCGCGGATGACCGTGTGCATCTGCCGCGCGGCCCCGACGATGGCGTCGGTCGGGCAAGCCTGGATGCACTTGGTGCAGCCGATGCACTCGGCCTCGCGGATGAAGGCGACCTGCGGCGGGACCGGGCCATTGGGCGCCTCCAGCGGCAGGACCGGCACCTGCAGCAGGTCGGCCAGGGCGATGATGGTCACCTGGCCGCCGGGCGGGCACTTGTTGATGGCCTCGCCCTTGGTGATGCCTTCGGCATAGGGGCGGCAGCCGGGGTGGCCGCACTTGCCGCACTGGGTCTGCGGCAGCAGGGCGTCGATGCGCTGGACAAGGGCCTGGCTCATGGCGCCACCAGGCCGTTGAAGCCCATCAGCACGACGCCCATGAGGCCGGCGCAGAGCAGGGTGATCGGCGTACCGCGCAGGGGTGCGGGTACATCGGCGGCGTCGACCCGTTGCATCAGGTCGGCGAACAGCCCCAGTGCCAGCCAGAAGCCGAGGCCACCTGCCAGGCCGAGGCCCAGCGCGTGGACGAAACCACTGCTGGCGGCCAGATACAGGCCACCGAGTACCGCACCATTGCCCAGCAGCAGCGGGAACAGGCCGTTCGGTACGTCGGCGGTGCCGGGCAGGTGCTTGAGCAGCGCCAGCGCGGCCCAGGCCAGGGGCGCCAGCAGGGGGAGCAGCACCAGCGGGCGCAGGTGGTCGAGGGCCAGGGGCGCCAGCAGAAGGCGGTCGAGCAGCCAGGCCAGGGGCAGTCCCAGGGCCAGCATCAGGCCGCCGGCACGGGCCAGAGCCTGCAGACGGGGCTGGGCGTCGCCACCCGCTGCCTGTGCCAGCAGCAGGTTGTTGACCAGGGCGGCGCCCAACAGCGCGATGAGGAGATCGGTCATGGATTCGGGACGGGCCGGATCGTTCACAAAGGGCCGCGTATTATCCGGGATGGCGCCGGGCGGGTACAGGGCCGCCCCGGGGCGACCCTGGTCCCAGCCCTTGTTCAGTCTTGGGCAGCGGCCTTGTTGCGGCCCGTGGCGCGGCGCCACAGCCCGCGCACCAGCAGCGCCAGGGGGAAGAGGATGACCACGAAGGGAATGCCGTAGCCGAGCATCTCCAGGGCCTGGGCGGTGCCTTCGGTGGCGTTGTCCAGCAGGCCGGCGGCAGCCTCGCCGATGCGCGACAGGCGGCTCGGGCGCTGCTGGTCGGTGGTGAAGTCCAGGGTCAGCAGGTTGGTGGCGATGCGCCATTGCTGCTGGGCGGACTCCTGGGCATTGGCGGCCAGCTGCACCTCCAGCTCGGCCATCTCCCGGGCCAGGGCCAGCAGGTCGGCGACGGCCAGGTCCTTGCGCTCCTGGAAGGCTTGCAGGGTCTTGTACTGGCGCTCCAGGCGCTCGCGGGTGCGGGCGTTGTCGCCCACCGCCTGGGCCAGGTCTTCGGCGCGGGTGGTGCGGCTTTGCAGCTCGCCACCCTCGGCGGCCAGGGCCACGATCTTCTCCACGCCTTCGGGCACGATGCGCAGCACCAGCTGGCCGGCGCGGTAGCCGCCCTGGTTCTGCTCGATGGCCAGCAGCTCGCAGCTGCCGAAGCGGCCGTCGTTGCAGGCTTCGCGGGTGGCGGCCAGGCGCGGGGCAACGGCCTCGGCGGCGAGGTGGATGGAGACCTGGTGCTCGTAGGCGAGGAAGGCGCCGGGCTTGGAGGCTTCGCCCTGGAGGGCGGCACCGCCGCTCGCCTCGCGGTCCGACGGGGAGCAGCCGGCCAGGGCGGTGAGGGCCAGTAGGAAGGGGAGGGTCCAGTGCTTGATCATGGGCGTTCCTTGCAGGGTGTTCGTGGGGCTGAAACGACGAAGCGCCTGGCCGGTGACCGGGCAGGCGCTTCGCGAAGACGGCGCGGCTTACTTGACGCGCTGGCCCGGCTTGGCACCGTTGTCGGGGCTGAGCAGGTAGATCTCCTCGCCACCTGGGCCGGCGGCCAGGACCATGCCTTCGGAGACGCCGAACTTCATCTTGCGCGCGGCCAGGTTGGCCACGTACAGGGTCAGGCGGCCTTCCAGCTTGCTCGGGTCCGGGTAGGCGCTCTTGATGCCGGAGAACACGTTGCGCTTGGCGTCACCGATGTCCAGGGTCAGGCGCAGCAGCTTGTCGGCACCCTCGACGAACTCGGCCTTCTCGATCAGGGCGATGCGCAGGTCCACGGCGGCGAAGGCGTCGAAGGCGATTTCCGGAGCCAGCGGCTCCTTGGTCAGCTCGCCGTTGCCGGCGGGGGCCGGGGCGGCGTTCTGGGCGGCGAGGTCTTCCTTGGAGGCAGCGATCATGGCGTCGATCTTCACGGGGTCGATCCGGGTCATCAGCGGGTTGAAGGGGTTCAGGTCGTGGTCGGCCAGCAGCACCTGGTGGTCGTTCCAGCTCAGCGGGGCGACGTTGAGGAACTGCTCGGCGGCGGCGGCCAGGTTCGGCAGCACCGGCTTGAGGAAGATCACCAGCTGGCGGAACAGGTTCACGCCCACGGCGCAGATGGCCTGCACCTCGGCCTGCTTGCCGTCCTGCTTGTTCAGGGCCCAGGGCGCCTTGTCGGCGATCCAGGCGTTGGCGCGGTCGGCCAGCGCCATGATCTCGCGCATGGCCCGGGCGAAGTCGCGGTTCTCATAGGCCTCGGCGATGCTCGGTGCGGCGCTGGCGAACTCGGCGAACAGCTCCGGCGCGGCATTCTCGGCCACCAGGCGGCCGCCGTTGCCCTTGTGGATGAAACCGGCGCAGCGGCTGGCAATGTTGACCACCTTGCCCACCAGGTCGGAGTTCACCTTCTGCACGAAATCCTCCAGGTTCAGGTCGAGGTCGTCGACGCTGCGGCTGAGCTTGGAGGCGTAGTAGTAGCGCAGGTATTCCGGGTCCAGGTGGTCCAGGTAGGTGCGGGCCTTGATGAAGGTGCCGCGGGACTTGGACATCTTCTGGCCGTTGACGGTCAGGTAGCCGTGCACGTTCAGCGCGGTGGGCTTGCGGAAGCCGGCGCCTTCGAGCATGGCGGGCCAGAACAGGGCGTGGAAGTTGACGATGTCCTTGCCGATGAAGTGGTACAGCTCGGCGCTGGAGTCCTTGGCCCAGTAGGCGTCGAAGTCCAGCTCCGGGCGGCGCGCACAGAGGTTCTGGAAGCTGGCCATGTAGCCGATGGGGGCATCCAGCCAGACGTAGAAGTACTTGCCCGGCGCGTCGGGGATCTCGAAGCCGAAGTAGGGCGCATCACGGCTGATGTCCCACTGCTGCAGGCCGGCGTCCAGCCATTCGGCGATCTTGTTGGCCACCGACTCCTGCAGGGCACCGCTGCGGGTCCACTGCTTCAGCATGGCGTCGAAGTCCGGCAGCTTGAAGAAGTAGTGCAGCGACTCCTTGAGCACCGGGGTGGCGCCGGAGATGGCCGACTTGGGGTTCTTCAGCTCGGTGGGGGCGTAGGTGGCGCCGCACACTTCGCAGTTGTCGCCGTACTGGTCCTCGGCCGCGCATTTCGGGCAGGTGCCCTTGATGAAGCGGTCGGCCAGGAACATCTGCTTGTCCGGGTCGAAGTACTGGGTCACCGGGCGGGTGGCGATGTGGCCGGCGTCGCGCAGGCGGGTGTAGATCAGGCTCGACAGCGCCTGGTTCTCCGGCGAGTGGGTGGAGTGGTAGTTGTCGAAGTCCACGAGGAAGTCGGCGAAGTCGGTGGTGTGCTCGGCACGCACGTTGTCGATCAGCTGCTCGGAGGTGATGCCCTCCTTCTCGGCGCGCAGCATGATGGCCGAACCGTGGGCGTCGTCGGCGCAGACGTAGATGGCCTGGTTGCCGCGCATCTTCTGGAAGCGCACCCAGATGTCGGTCTGGATGTACTCGACCATATGCCCCAGGTGGATGGAACCGTTGGCATAGGGGAGGGCGCTTGTCACAAGGATCTTGCGGGGCTCGGTCATGGTGCTGGGCTACCGGATACGGAACGAAGGGAAGTTGGCAACTATAAAGAGTCGCCGGCTTTTTTTCACGCCCGGAGGGCCCGGTGGCGGGAGGGCTCGGGTAGGATACCCGCCAGTTTTGCTCGGTCTTTATCTGGAGTCCCGCCATGAGCACCGTTTCCCGCGCCCAGGTCGAAGCGACCCTGCGCCAGTTCACCGATCCCCACCTCAACCAGGACCCGGTCAGCGCGGGTTGCCTGCGTGATGTCGACATCCAGGGCGGCAAGGTCAGCGTGCGCCTGGAGCTGGGCTACGCGGCCGGCCTGTTCAGGAGCGGCTGGGCGCAGACCCTGCAGATGGCCCTGGAGAACCTCGACGGCGTCGACCGCGCCGAGGTCCGCGTGGACTGCGTGATCCAGCCGCACAAGGCCCAGGAGCAGGTGCCGGCCCTGGCCAACGTGAAGAACATCATCGCCGTCGCCTCCGGCAAGGGCGGCGTCGGCAAGTCCACCACCGCCGCCAACCTGGCCCTGGCCCTGGCCCGCGAAGGCGCCCGCGTCGGCATCCTCGATGCGGACATCTACGGCCCCAGCCAGGGCATCATGTTCGGCATCCCCGAGGGCACCCGCCCGCAGGTGCGCGACCAGAAGTTCTTCGTGCCGCTGGAAGCCCACGGCGTGCAGGTCATGTCCATGGCCTTCCTCACCGACGACAACACCCCGGTGGTGTGGCGCGGGCCGATGGTCTCCGGCGCGCTGATCCAGCTGATCACCCAGACCGCCTGGGACGACCTCGACTACCTGGTGGTGGACATGCCCCCGGGCACCGGCGACATCCAGCTGACCCTGGCGCAGAAGGTGCCGGTGGCCGGCAGCGTGATCGTCACCACCCCGCAGGACCTGGCCCTGCTGGACGCCAAGAAGGGCGTGGAGATGTTCCGCAAGGTCAACATCCCGGTGCTGGGCGTGGTGGAGAACATGGCCGTGCACATCTGCTCCAACTGTGGCCATGCCGAGCACCTGTTCGGCGAAGGCGGTGGCGAGAAGCTGGCGGCCCAGTACGGCGTCGACCTGCTGGCCTCGCTGCCGCTGTCCATGGCCATCCGCATGCAGTCCGACGGCGGAAAGCCCACCACCGTGGCCGACCCCGAAAGCCAGATCGCCATGATCTACCAGCAGATGGCCCGCACCGTCGGCGCGCGCATCGCCCAGGCCGGCCTGGGTGCCACGGCGATGCCGAGCATCACCATCAGCGACGATTGACCGAGGGCGCCGCTGCGCGCTTGAGGGCCTCCGGGTCCGCTAGATCGCCAGCAGCGTGCCGCCCTCCGTGGGGAACTGCCGGGCCAGCAGTTCCTCGCGGGTCAGTTCCCGGCCGACCCACAGGTGCACCTTGCGGGCACCGGCGCTGCGGCCCAGTTCATACAGCCCACGGATTTCCACCTGGGTCAGCCCGCCCTCCAAGTGCTCCAGCGGGTGCAGGACCAGCACCGGCGCCGCGCTGGTGAAGGTCCGGGGCGCCAGTTGGCGGATGAACAGGCGCAGGGTGCTCTCCGCGAGGGTGAAATCCGCCAGCAGGGCGCGTGGGTGCTCGAAGCCGTTCACCAGCTCCACCTCGGGCTGGCCGAGCAGTTGCCGGGCTGCGTGCCCGGCCGCCAACACCGTGCGTTTGCCGTTGCGGGTCTGGATCGCCAGCACAGGCGGCTCGTCGAGCACCTGGCCCGATTTCGCATTCAGGCCGCGGAGCTGCTGCGCACGGAGCGTGATGTAGAGCAGTGGGGAGAAGGCGTCGATCATGGCGGCGTTCCAGGCGGGGAGGGCACCAGCCTAGCGGGCGTGCGACCCGCCGTCGGTCGACCGCCTCACAGGGCGCTCAGTCCCCGCCACCGCCACATCCGCCACTGTCGCCGCCGGAGTCCCCACCGCCGGAGTCCCCGTCCCAGCTGTAGCTGATGCTCGAAGAGCTGTCGCTTACGCCACGGCCATCGCCGAAGTCGCTGGAGTCGTAGCTGCTGTCGCTGCCGACGAAGTCGCCACCGCAGTAGATGACGGTGCTGCCCGAGTCGCCCCGGTCGTCACGGCGCACACCCCGGCAATCAGCCACATAGAGGAAGCCGCCGGCGATGCCCAGGCGCCGGTCCAGGTCGAACAGCAGCGGCACACGGCCCGGCGTATGCGGGTCGATGCGTTCCTGCTCGCAGGCGTACCACCAGCAGCGCCGCAGGCCGGCGTCGGCCTGCCGGGCCTTGCCGGACAGCGCCCAGGCCGGGCGGTGGTGGAGGAAGCGGCCGAAGGCGCGCTGGCAGAAGCGCCGGTATTCGCGGGTGTCGAGGATCAGCGCATGCCACAGGTCGTCCACCACCTGGGAGGGCATGGACACATAGCCGAAGCCGCTCTTCAGGTAGCAGAGGAAGAACTGCCGCAGCCCGGCGCAGACCAGCATGCAGTCCTCCAGGCTCAGCTGCGGGTGGCGTTTGCGCAGCTCGTCGAGCAGGCGCGGCGGCGGGCGGAACGCTCGGATCAGGCGTTCCCGGGCGGCGATACGGCGACGCTTCCACAGATTGAAGGCGAAGGCGGCCGCGCACAGGCTGGGGATGACGATCCAGATGGTCATGGTGGGTCCTTTCTCCACGAGGGCGGCCCACAGTGTCCCAGGCGGCCCGGGCGCTTCAAGCCCCTCGCGCTGCCGCTGGGCGGCAGGCCACGGAACCCGACGCTGCCCTTTGCCCGGAACGTGCGCGACCGGTAAGATTCGCGGTCAAATTTCGCCTCACAGGAACACCCGCCATGAGCATCAAATCGGACAAGTGGATTCGCCGCATGGCACTGGAACACGGCATGATCGAGCCCTTCGTCGAGCGCCAGGTGCGCGGCGCGGACGACAGCCGGGTGATCTCCTACGGGGTGTCCAGCTACGGCTACGACGTGCGTTGCGCTGCCGAGTTCAAGGTCTTCACCAACATCCACTCGGCCGTGGTGGACCCGAAGAACTTCGACGAGAAGAGCTTCGTCGACATCAACAGCGACGTCTGCATCATCCCGCCGAACTCCTTCGCCCTGGCCCGTACCGTCGAGTACTTCCGCATCCCCCGCGACGTGCTGACCATCTGCCTGGGCAAGAGCACCTATGCCCGCTGCGGCATCATCGTCAACGTCACCCCGCTGGAGCCGGAGTGGGAGGGCCACGTGACCCTGGAGTTCTCCAACACCACCAACCTGCCGGCGAAGATCTACGCCAACGAAGGCGTGGCGCAGATGCTCTTCCTGCAATCGGACGAGGCCTGCGAGGTGTCCTACAAGGACCGGGGCGGCAAGTACCAGGGCCAGGTCGGCGTGACATTGCCGAAAGCCTGACCCACACCTTCTGTCGGAAAAGCCGGGCATTGCCCGGCTTTTTCGTGAGTGGCGCCCCGCCAGCGCCTTTCCTTGAAGCCAGCCGCCCGCCGAGGGTTTCCCGTGTCCCGATTGCGCCTGTACCTGTTCCTCTGCCTGTCGCTGTGGCTGCCGGCCTGGGCCGCCCAGGCCGAACCGCTGAACGACCTGCGGGCCTGGGACCCGGCACAGGGCGCCCTGCACGTGCTCGACGGCACCTGGCGGCTGACCTGGCTGGAGCCGGCACGGGCAGAGCAGGAGGTGCCGCTGCCCTTCACCTGGAAGGACGGCACCCGCAAGCCCTGGGGCGAGGTGGGCTTCGGGCGCATCGAGCTGACCAGCGAGCTGCTGCTGCCCGATTATCCGGAACCCCTGGCGCTGTACTTCGACGACTTCAAGTCCGCAGCGCGGGTCTGGATCGACGGCGAGCTGGCCTTCGAGCGCGGCCAGCCGGGGGATGCCGAGCACGAGGTGCAGCGCCTGCAGTCGGCCATCGTGCCGCTGCCCGACGATGCCCGGCGGGTGACGGTGCGGATCGAGCTGTCCAACCACTTCCACCATGAAGGCGGCATCGACATGGAGGTGCGCGCCGGCACCCTGGCCGGCCTGGCGCTGGATGCCAGCCGCCAGCGCGCCCTGTACCTGCTGACCCTGGGCGGTGCGCTGATGATGGCGCTGTTCATGGCCCTGATGGACCGCAGCGCGGCGCGGGCGCTCGGTGGCCTGCCGTTCGCCGTGCTGCTGGTGCTGGCCGGGTTGCGCGCGGCGTCCAGCGGCGAGCTGCTGGATCACTACCTGCAATGGCCGTCGGTGTGGATCTACCGCATCGAATACCTCTCCGGGCATCTGTTCTCCCCGGTCTACGGCGTGTTGCTGCTGCGCCTGTTCCCCGACGAGTTGTCGCGGCGGGTGCAGCGCGTGCTGGTCGCGGTGGGCGTGCTGGGGGCGCTGGTCACCCTGGGGACACCGCCGGCCTTCTTCACCCTGACGCGGGACCCCTGTGCCATCTGGCTGCTGCTCTGCGAGCTGTACTTCCTCGGCGCCCTGGTGCTGGCCGTGCGGCGTCGGCGGCCCGGGGCCCTGGTGGCGCTGGGCGGGATGCTGGTGATGGATGTCACCATCGTCAACGACCTGCTGCTCTACTCACTCAGCGTGCCGACCCTGAACCTGATCCCGCTGGGCATCCTCTTCTTCATGCTCTCCCACGGCGTGGTGGTGGGCAGCCGGGTGATCGACGCCCTGCAGCGCAGCAAGCAACTGAGCCGGGACCTGCAGCGCCTCAACGCCTCCCTGGAAGCCCGCGTGGAGGAGCGCACCCAGGCCTTGGCGGTGGCCCGCGACCAGGCCCTGCACGAGGCCCAGCAGTCCCTGGAGCGTCAGGCCATGCTCAGCCACGAGCTGCGCACCCCGCTGGTGGCCATCCAGGGGCACCTGCACCTGCTGCAGGGCGACGGCCTGGACGAGCAGCAGCGCCATCGCCTGGACACCGTGCGCGTCGCCGCCCAGAGCCTCACCGACGTGCTCGACGGGCTGATGCTGCTGTCCCGCGCCGAGAAGCTCGAACTGCCGCCGGCCCAGGTGTTCTCCCCGGAGCGCCTGGTGGAGGAGTGCGCCGCCATCTTCCGGCCCCAGGCCGAGGCTCGCGGCCTGCGCCTGCTCACCCGCTGTGCCGACGACCTGCCCGCCTACGTGCTGGGGCACCCCCAGCCGTTGCGCCAGGTGCTCTACAACCTGCTGGGCAACGCCCTCAAGTTCACCGACCAGGGCCAGGTGCTGGTGATCCTCGAACGCAGCAGCCAGGGCCTGGCCCTGCGGGTGGCCGACACCGGCCCCGGCATCCGCCACGAACTGCAGCCGACCCTGTTCGAGGCCTTCGTCCGCGACCCCGAAGCGGGCCAGCCCGGCATCGGCCTGGGGCTCTACATCAGCGCCCGCCTGGCCGCGCTGATGGGCGCCCGCCTGGCGCTGGACAGCGCCCCCGGCCAGGGCACGCGCATCGACCTCTGGCTGCCCTGGCAGCCGGCCGAAGCCCCGGCAGCGGAGGAGGAAGACGAAGCCGCCGCGTTGCTGCAGGGCCTGCGGGTGCTGCTGGTGGAAGACGTGGAGGTGAACCGCCTGGTGACCGCCGAACTGCTGGAGCGCTGGGGCTGCCAGGTGAGCACCGCCCGGGATGGTCGCGAGGGCGTCGAGGCCTGCGCCACGGGCACCTTCGACCTGGTGCTGATGGACCTGCGCCTGCCGGACATCGACGGCCTCACCGCCAGCCGGCTGATCCTCCAGCAGGCCCGCTCGACACCGCCCCTGCTGGTGGCCCTGACCGCCAACGCGCGGGACCTGGACCCGCGCCAGTGGCGCGAGGCCGGCTTGCGCGCGGTGCTCGGCAAGCCCCTGCGGCGCGAGGCCCTGCTGGCCGTGCTGGAGGACTGGGACCTCCCCGGCGAAGCCCCGCCCACCCAGGCCGAGGAGTTCTCCGAGGCGCGCCTGGAGGCGCTGCGCGGTTGGCTCGGCCACGCCCTGTTCGATCGCCTGCTGCCCACCCTGGTGGCGTCCCTGGAGGAGGTGCGCGACGCCCTGGCGCACCTGCCCGAGGCCCCCGAGGCAGCCCGCCTGGAGCTGAGTGCCCTGTGCCACCGCCTGCGCGGCAGCACCCTGAACTTCGGGCTCGACAGCCTGGCCCAGGCCGCCGAGCGCACCGAACGGCCGGAGCAGGTGCCCGAGCTGCTGGCGATCCTGGAGCGCCACCTGCTGCTGCTCAGGGAACGCCTGCAGCGTGAAGCGGGTCGCGCAATCCCTTGATCCAGGTGGTGGCAACGCGCCTTGGGTTTGCGCCAGAATCCGCCGCCTGACGAAGAGGGGCTGTGGATGGTCGACAAGCTGCTGGTGGTCGAAGACGCGCCGGAAATCCGCGAGATGCTGGCGCTGTACCTGCGCGAAGCCGGGTTCGAGGTGCACGCCACCGACTCCGGGCGGGCCTGCCTGGAGCTGGTCCAGCAACTGCGCCCGGCCCTGGTGCTGCTGGACATCGGCCTGCCCGACCTGGACGGCCTGACCATCACCGCCCAGCTGCGCCGCAGCCAGCCGCAGCTCGGCATCATCCTGGTCACCGTGCGGGACGAGGACTACGACCGCGTGGTGGGTCTGGAGGCCGGTGCCGACGGCTACCTGACCAAGCCGCTGAACCTGCGCATCCTCCTCGCCCAGGTGCGCAGCCTGCTGCGCCGCTGTGGCCAGGGTGAGCGCGAGGCCGACTTCTCCGTACGCCTCGGGCGCTTCCGCGTCGACCTGCTGCGCCGCCGCATCAGCGACGCCGCCGGCCAGGACGTGGTGCTCACCCCCGGCGAGTTCGCCCTGCTGATCGGCCTCATCGAGCGCCGGGGCAGCGCGGTCAACCGCCACGACCTCATGCAGTGCCTGCGCCGGGGCCAGGACGACGACGAGGAAGTCGACGCCCGTACCGTGGACGCCCTGATCGTGCGCCTGCGCCGCAAGCTGGAGGTCAACGCCAACCGCCCGCAACTGATCCAGACCGTCTACGGCAAGGGCTACCGCCTGGCCGCCGAGGACGAGGCCAGCCTGGCCACCCCCTGAACCCACGGACCCGGGAGCTTCACCGATGAAACGCCTCTTCGCCCTTGGCCTCGCCTTGTGCCTGTCCCTGCCCCTGGCCCACGCCCGGACCCTCTCGGTAATCGGTGATCGCGAGGTGTTCGGCCTGCCCGCGGATGCCTCGCCGGAGCGCTTCGTTGAGGCCCTGGGCGAGCCCACTGTCCGGCTGCCCATGAGCGGCAACAGCCAGGGTCTGCTCTACGGCAACAGCCTGCTGCTGGTGTTCCAGGACGGGCGCCTGGCCGAGGTGCGCTGCTGGCGCCTCGACCGCTTCACCGACGAGCTCGGCCTGGGCTGGCTGCGGCGGGTGGCGCCCGGCGCGGCGACCTGGGACTTCGTGGTGGACAAGCAACTGGCCCTCGGCATGGACCGGGAGCGGGCCCTCACCCTGATGCAGGGGCTGGAAGGCGATGGCGACGAGTATTCGGACGTGCGCCAGCGTGGCAGCAGCACCCTCTGGTTGGGCTATGGGCAGTCCGGGAACTACGGCCTGGAAGGGCCGGATCGCCAGGTGGTCACCTCCCTCACCGTTACCTACGACGCCCCCGGCGACGAATGACCCGGAATCCCACGGGCTGCGTGGCGTCCCACAAGGACAACCCCTCCGTGGAGAACCTCGCCATGCCCATCGCCGTACACGAACTCCCGGCCACCCGGCCCTGGCCCTTCTTCGCCCAGCACGTGCCTGGCGATCCCGGCGAGCCGGGTGAACCCACCCCGTCCCGCGAGCCGGGCGAGCCGACCCTGCCGGACGAACCGCCGCCCGACCCAGTCGCCTGAACTCAGTCGGCTGAACCCAGATAGCAGAACGCCCGGCATTGCCGGGCGTTTTGCATCAAGCGCTGGTGCTCCAGAGCTTCAGGGCGCCAGCGGCAGCTCGCGCTTGTGACGGGTGTTGTCGTAGGTGCGGACGATGGCGTCATAGGCCGCCTGGCTGACTGGCTGGCCGTGCAGGAAGGCGTCGATCTCGGTGTAGCTCACGCCGTGGGCCTCTTCGTCCGGCTTGCCGGGGCGCAGCTCTTCCAGGTCGGCGGTCGGCACCTTGTTCACGGCGCTGTTTGGCGCCCCCAGGTAGGCGGCGATGGCACGCACCTGGCCTTTCACCAGGCCGGAGAGCGGAGCCAGGTCGCAGGCGCCGTCGCCGAACTTGGTGAAGAAGCCCATCACCGCTTCGGCGGCGTGGTCGGTGCCGATCACCAGGCCGTTGTTGGCGTTGGCGATGGCGAACTGCGCCACCATGCGGATGCGCGCCTTGATGTTGCCGGTGACGAAGTCGCGGCGGGCGTCGGTCAGGTGGTTGAGGTGGGTGACCTGCTCGGCCAGGCCGACCACGCTGTCGGCGATGTTGACCGTCTCTTCCTCGTCGGCGCGGATGAAGTTCATCGCCACCTGGGCGTCGGCTTCGTCGTGCTGCACGTTGTAGGGCAGGCGCACCGCGATGAAGCGATAGCCGTCATCGCCGGTCTCGGCGCGCAGCTCTTCCACCGAGAGCTGCGCCAGGCGACCGGCGGTGGTGGAGTCGACGCCGCCGCTGATGCCCAGCACCAGCACCTTGAGGCCGGAGGTGCGCAGGCAGTCCTTGATGAAGGCCTTGCGCCGCTCGACTTCCGCCACCAGGGCGGCCTGGTCGGCGAAGGGCGGGACCACGGCGAGGGCTTGGGCGATTTCTTGCTGGCGGTTGCTCATGGGGTGTCTCCTCAGCGTGCGTCCACGCGGAATACATGTTTCAGGTAGGTCACGAAGTTCTCGTCGCGGCACTGGGTCTTGCCCGGCGTGTCGGAGAGCTTCGCCACCGGCTGGCCGTTGCAGGCGGTCATCTTGATGACGATGTTCATCGGTTCGACCCCGGGGATGTCGCAGGTCAGCCGCGTGCCGATGCCGAAGCTGACATGGATGCGCTCATGCAGGGCGCGGTACAGCTCCAGCGCCTTGGGCAGGTCGAGACCGTCGGAGAATACGAGGGTCTTGGAGAGCGGGTCTATACCGAGCTTCTCGTAGTGGCGGATGCATTTTTCGGCCCACTCCAGCGGGTCCCCGGAGTCGTGCCGCAGGCCATCGAAGAGCTTGGCGAAGTACAGGTCGAAGTCCCGCAGGAAGGCATCGGTGGTGATGCAGTCGGTCAGCGCGATGCCGAGCAGGCCCCGGTACTCGCGGACCCAGCAGTCCAGCGCAGCGATCTGGCTGTCGATCAGGCGCGGGCCCAGTTGCTGGTGGGCCATCAGCCATTCGTGGGCCATGGTGCCGATGGGCTTGATGCCGAACTCGCGGGCCAGGTGCACGTTGCTGGTGCCGACGAAGCGCCCGGGGAAGTCGCGCTTGAGGATGTGCACCATCTCCTCCTGCACCCGGTAGGAGAAGCGCCGGCGGGTGCCGAAGTCGGCCACCTGGAAACCCTCCAGCTCGCTCGGGCTGGCCTCGCGCTTGAGCCAGTCGAGCTTCTCGTAGAGGCGCTCGCTGGCCTGCTCGATCACCACCTCGCGGTAGCGGTAGCGGTTGCGCACCTCGCTGACGATGGCCAGCAGCGGGATCTCGAAGAGGATCACGTGCAGCCAGGGGCCGCGCAGGCGGATGCACAGCTGGCCGTCTTCGACCCCGGCCTGGACGTAGCGCATGTTGAAGCGGAACAGGCTGAGGAAGCGGATGAAGTCCGGCTTGATGAAGGGGATGCGTTCGAGGAAGGCCAGCTGGTCAGCGGTGACGCTGATCTCGGCCAGGCGCTCGATCTGGTAGCGGATCTCCGCCAGGTAGGGCGTCAGGTCCTCGGCGTTGCGGCAGCGGAACTCCCATTCCACCTCGGCGTTGGGGTAGTTGTGCAGGACCGCCTGCATCATCGTCAGCTTGTAGAAATCGGTGTCCAGCAGGTTCTGCACGATGCGGTCGGAAAACACGCTCTCGGCCATCTTCAGCACTCCCAGGTGGTGCGGTTGAGCAGGGCATCCAGCTCGGCTTCGCCGGCGCACAGGACGATGCCCGCTGCGTTCATCTCGAGCCGAGCAGTCTCGGCGGTGGCCTCGGCAATGGCACGGCAGGCGGGGAGGTAGACGATAACCTCAAAGCCGGCGCGGCGCAGTTGCAGGGCCGTGGTTTTCACGCAGTAGTCCAGCGCCAGGCCGCCGACCAGCACATGGCTGACCGCGTTCTGCCGGAGGAATTCGATCACCCCGGTGCTGCGGCGTTCCGCCAGGTCGTGGTAGCAGGCGCCGTAGGGGTGCAGGTCGGGCTCCACGCCCTTCCACACGAAGTAGTCGTACTCCAGCGGGCGGGGCAGTTCATCCAGCAGCTCGAAGCCGGCGGTGCCGGGCACGCAGTGGCTGACCCAGGTGATGTCGGCATTGGCCAGGGGCAGCGGTGCGAGCATCTCCGCGTGGCTGCCCACCACCCAGGGGGCGCTAGGGCTGTGGGCGTCCTTGCTGCCGATGCGCAGGGTGGCGCGGCGGGCCAGCAGGTTCAGGTGCGCCGCGATCTCGTCGCCGCCGGGCACCGGCAGTTCGTCCGGGCAGAGCGGGGTGAAGCCCTTCTGGGCGTCGACATCGAAGCTGGCGATCTTCATGGCTGCGTTCCTTTCTCGGTGACGGCTGGCTACATATTCCATCTCGTGTAATATGTCGTCAAGCGTTTTTCAGGAAGGAGTGGAAAAGTGAGCAGCCATCCGCATTCGAATCCCTCGGCAAGCCTGGCCGCCTACGCCGCCGGCAGCCAACGGGCCGGCACCCTGCGTTTTCGCCTGGCGGTCTACGGCGGCGCCTTCGACCCGCCGCACCCGGGGCACGAGACGGTGGTCCGCCGTGCCCTGGCGGTGGCCGACCGGGTGCTGCTGGTGCCCAGCCACCGCCACGCCCACGGCAAGCGCATGGTGGACTTCGCCCTGCGCTGCGCCTGGCTGGAGCGCCTGGCCCAGCGCATCGACCCGCAGCGGGTGCTGTGCGAGCCCATCGAGGCGCGCCTGTCGCCGGGGCAGGGGGCGGTGTACAGCTACGACCTCATGCACGCCCTGGCTGAGGCCCATGGCGTGGTGCCGGAGGCCATGGCGCTGGTGATCGGCGAGGACAACCTCGAACACCTGCCGGGCTTCCACCGGGGTGCCGAGTTGCGCCGGGATTTCGGCCTGCTGGTGGCGAAGGAGACGCGGGTGCTGCACAGTTCCGCCATTCGCCTGCACCTGCGGGAAGGACGACCACTGCCGGCCGCCTGGTGCCTGCCGGAAGTGGCCGGTGATCTGGTTGTCTACAGGACACCCCTGGAAACGTAGGCGAGGCCGTCAGCGCAAGGCAAAAACAGGCGAAAAAGCGCAGTTTACGTGCTGTAAATGAGCATTTTGAGCGTGTTTTTAACGCCGCGATGACAACGCAGGTAGTTTCTAGGGGTGTCCTACAGGGAGATGCAATGAGTTCCGCACAGGTACTGGCCAGCGTCGACATCGTCGCACTGCGCCTCGATCCGGCCCAAGGCCTTGACGTGCTGCTGATCCGCCGGGCCCAGGGGCCCTTCGAAGGGGAATGGGCGCTGCCCGGTGTGCTGGTCAACGGCCGTTGCGCCGACGACGACCTCGACGCCGCCGCCAAGCGCGCCCTGAGCGGCAAGGCGCGGGTCGAGCCGCAGCACCTGGAACAGGTGGCCACGGTGGGTAACGCCCGGCGCGACCCCCGGGGCTGGTCGCTGTCCACCTTCTACCTGGCGCTCCTGGCGCCGGACACCGAAGTGACCGCCGACGACCTGCGCTTCGCCCCCCTGGAGGGGCTGGCGGGCCTGCCCTTCGACCACGACCAACTGGTGGCCCAGGCCCGCGAGCGGCTGTCGAGCAAGTCGGTCTACACCTCGCTGCCGCTGCACCTGCTGGCGCCGCGCTTCACCGTCACCGAAGCCCTCGGTGCCTTCCAGGCCTGCCTCGGCCAGCCGGTGCAGCACACCACCCTGCGCGGGCGGCTGGAGAAGATGAAGGGGCAGGGCTGGATCGTCGACACCGGCGAGCACAACCACCCGAAGATGGGCCGTCCGCAGAAGGTGCTGGAGCACCGACCCGGCGCGGGTGGGCTGTTCACCTTCGACCGCAGCGTCCTGTCCTGAGGAGTGTGCCCCCTGCCCGGCCGGGCAGGGGGCGTGGCGTCAGCCGGCGGCCAGCGCGTTGCGGGCCTGGGCGGCGCGGCTGAGCTTGAGGCGGTAGCAGCCGCCCATCACCAGCAGCCACACGGGGATGGCATAGACCGAGACGTTGATGCCGGGGGTCAGCAGCATCACCCCGAGGATGAACGCCACGAAGGCCAGGCACAGCCAGTTGCCGAAGGGCGACCAGAAGGCGCGGAAGGCGGTGCGCACGCCCTCGCGGTCCTTGTGCTGGCGGAACTTGAGGTGGGCGTAGCTGATCATCGCCCAGTTGATCACCAGGGTGGCCACCACCAGGGACATCAGCAGTTCCAGGGCGTTGTGCGGCAGCACGTAGTTCACCAGCACCGCCAGCCCGGTCACCAGGGCCGACACCACCAGTGCCGGCACCGGCACGCCGCGCTTGTCCACACGGGCCAGGGCGCGGGGGGCGTCGCCCTGTTCGGCCAGGCCCACCAGCATGCGACCGTTGCAGTAGGTGCCGCTGTTGTAGACCGACAGCGCGGCGGTCAGCACCACGAAGTTCAGCAGGTGGGCGGCGGTGTCGCTGCCGATCAGCGCGAAGATCTTCACGAAGGGGCTGCCGCTGTACGGATCGCCGGCGCTGCTGATGCTGGCCAGCAGGGCATCCCAGGGGCTGAGGGCGAGCAGCACCACCAAGGCGCCGACGTAGAAGATCAGAATGCGCCAGATCACCTGGTTGATCGCCTTGGGGATCACCTGGCCGGGTTTCTCCGCCTCGGCGGCGGTGAAGCCGAGCATCTCCAGCCCGCCGAACGAGAACATGATGAAGGCCATGGCCATCACCAGCCCGCTGATGCCGTTGGGGAAGAAGCCGCCGTGGGCCCAGAGGTTGGTGACGCTGGCCTGCTCGCCGCCGTTGCCGCTGAACAGCAGCCAGCAGCCGAGGACGATCATGCCGACGATGGCCACCACCTTGATCATGGCGAACCAGAACTCGGCCTCGCCGAACAGCTTCACGTTGGCCAGGTTGATGGCGTTGACCAGCACGAAGAAGGCTGCGGCTGTGGCCCAGGTGGGCACGTCGGGCCACCAGAAGTGGATGTACTTGCCCACCGCCGTGAGTTCGGACATGCCCACCAGGATGTACAGCACCCAGCAGTTCCAGCCCGAGAGGAAGCCGGCGAAGCCGCCCCAGTACTTGTGCGCGAAGTGGCTGAAGGAGCCGGCGACCGGCTCGTCGACGATCATCTCGCCGAGCTGGCGCATGATCAGGAAGGCGATGAAACCGCAGATGGCGTAGCCGAGGATCATCGACGGCCCGGCGGACTTGAGCACCCCGGCGGAGCCGAGGAACAGGCCGGTGCCGATGGCGCCACCGAGGGCGATGAGCTGGATGTGGCGGTTCTTCAGGCCGCGCTTGAGCGATCCGGTGTGTTGCGCGTCGTGCATGGCGTCACCTTTTCTTGTTGTCGTGACGGAAATCGAACCCGCTGCGCTTGTGGCGCGGCGGCGTGGGCAAGGCGGTTGACCTTTAGTGGCCGTGCATGGGCACGTCCCCGAGTGGGGGCCGCGATTGTACAGGCGCAGGTGGGAGGATGCGCGCCGGCACCACCGGGTCACAGGCGGGCAGGGCGAGGGCGGGGAGGCGCACGCGGGCGCCGGGCAGCAAGGCTGGGGTCACGGTGACCTCCGGTTGTTGTTCTTGTCGGTCGAGCGCGGCCATCTGACCCCGCCGCACCGGCGCGAAACAAGGCACAGTCGCGCACCGGAACTGTGCTGGCCGGCGCTGGGCGCGGCAGCTTTTCCTGACAGCACCGCCCCGCGCCCCGGCAATGCCGGGTGCGGGCGTAACGTTTGCTTGACAGGCTGGTGCGCCGACGTGACGCAGGGGGCGGCTCAGTGCTGCAGGTGGCCGTAGAGGCGGGCGTAGAGGCCGCCGTGGTCGATCAGACGCTGGTGGTCGCCGTCCTCGGCGATGCGCCCGCCGTCGAACACCAATACCCGGTCGGCCTGCTTCACCGCCGACAGGCGATGGGCGATGACCAGGGTGGTACGGCCGGCGAGGAAGCGTGCCAGGGCCTGGTGCAGGGCGTACTCGGTGGCCGCGTCCAGGGCCGAGGTGGCCTCGTCGAGGATCACCACCTTTGGCTCGGCCAGCACCATCCGGGCGATGGCCAGGCGCTGGCGCTGGCCGCCGGACAGGCGCACGCCGGAGCGCCCGACGATGCTGTCCAGGCCCTTGGGCAGGGCGCGGATGGTCTCGGCCAGCTGGGCGATCTCCAGGGCCTGCCAGCAGGCCTCGTCGCTGCGCTCGCGGCCCATGGTCAGGTTGGCGCGCACGCTGTCGTTGAACAGCGCCGGGTGCTGCAGCACCACCGCGACGTGTTCGCGCACCCGTTCCAGGCCGATCTCCTCCAGGCTGGCGCCGCCGAAGCGGATGCTGCCGGCCTGGGGCGTGTAGAGGCCCAGCAACAGCTGCACCAGGGTGCTCTTGCCACCGCCGCTGGCGCCGACGATGGCGACCTTCTCGCCAGGGGCGATGGTCAGGTCGAGGCCGTCCAGCACCGGCTCCTCGCCGTAGGCGAAGCGCAGGCCGCGCACCTCGACGCCCACGGTGCGGTGCTCGGCGAAGGGGTCGATGCGCGGCGGATACTGCGGCTCGTCGGCCCGTGCCAGCAGCTCGTTGAGGCGGCTCAGTGCGCCGCCGGCGGCGTAGAAGGCGTACTGCAGGCCGAGCAGTTGCTCCACCGGGCCGATCATGAACCAGAGGTAGCTGAACACCGCCAGCATCTGGCCGATGGACAGGTCGGAGAACAGCACGGTGAGCATCGCTGCGCCACGGAACACGTCGATACCGAACTGGAACAGCAGGCCGCTGGTGCGCCCGGCGGCGTCGCTCTTCCATTGCGAGGCCACCGCGTAGTCGCGCACTTCCCGCGCCCGTTCGCCGAGGCGGCCGAGGAAGAAGCCCTGGCGGTTGCCGGCGCGGATCTCCTGGATGGCCTCCAGGGTCTCGGTCAGGGCCTGGGTGAAGCGGGCGGTGCTGTCGTTCTCCAGCTTCTTCAGGTGCTTCACGCGCTTGCCCAGCTGCACCGTGGCGTAGATCACCAGCGGGTTGAACAGCAGGATCAGCAGCGCCAGCTTCCAGTGCATCCACATCAGGATGCCGGCGGTGCCCACCAGGCTGAGCATGGCCACCAGAAAGCGGCTGAGGGTCTCGCCGATGAATTTGTCCAGGGTGTCCAGGTCGGTCACCAGGTGGGCCGAGACGGTGCCGCCGCCGAGGCTTTCGTACTCGCCGAGGGAGATGCGCTTGAGGCGTTCGATCAGGCGCACCCGCAGGCGGTACACCACGTCCTTGGAGAGGCGGGCGAACAGGCGCGCCTGCAGCACGTTGAACACCAGGGCGCAGCTGCGCAGCACCAGGGTGACGGCCAGCATCAGGCCGATGTAGCCCACCGGCCCCTGCCAGGCATCGGGCAGGAAACCGTCCATGAAGCGCAGGGCGGCGTCGCCCTTGCCCAGCAGCACTTCGTCCACCAGCAGCGGCAGCAGCAGCGGGATCGGCACGGCGCAGAGCGCGGCGAGGATGGCCACGCCGTTGGCCAGCCAGAGGGCCTTGCGGTGGCGCAGGGCGAGGCGGCGGATCTCCGCCCAGCTCAGCTGGTCAACCATGGGCGATGCGCTCCAGCCAGCGGCCCAGCAGCGGTTGCAGGTCACTCAGCGGCTGGTAGCCGTTGGTCAGCAGGGCCAGCTGGCCATCGCGTTCGGCCAGCAGGGTGGGGAAGCCGGCGATGCCCAGGTCCTGCACCCAGGTGAAGTCCTCGGCGGTGGCCTGGCGGGTGGCCGGGTCATCGAAGGCCTCGGCGAACTCGATGCGCGGGATGCCGGCGGTTTCGGCCAGGGCCACCAGTTGCTGGGCCTGGGTCACGTCCTGGCCTTGTGCATAGAAGGCGTGCTGGATGCCGCGGGCCAGCGCCCAGGTGGCGTCCTCGTCGAGTCCGCGCGCGGCCACCAGGGCCCGGCACGCCGGCTCGGTGTCGTAGACGAAGCCGTCGGGCAGCGCGCCGTCGAAGCGGAACGGCTGGCCGGTGGCCTGCTCGACGGCGTGCCAGTGTTCGAGGATGTAGCGCCGCGTGGTCGGCTCCAGCGCCGCGCCCTGGCCGGTGCGCAGGCCGCCGACCACCAGGCGCAGCGGCACGCCGGCGTCACGCGCCTGCTCGATCAGCGCTCCGGCCACCGGGGCGAACCCCCAGCACCAGGAGCACATGGGGTCCATCACGTAGAGCAGGCGTGCGTTGGCCATGGCGATCCCTCGTCGTCGGTCAGTGTTCCGGATTCTGCCGCGGGTCGCGGCCGATGGGGTGGGGCTGGTTACGCTGCTTGGCCAGCTCGATCTGCTTCTGCCGTTCACGGGCGCTGGCGCGGGTCTTCTCCGAGAGGCTGTCCCAGCAGTGGGGGCAGCTGATGCCGGGGGCGTAGTGCGGGGACTGGCGGTCTTCCACGGAGATCGGGTTGCGGCAGGCGTGGCACTGGTCGTAGTCGCCTTCGCTGAGGTCGTGGCGCACGGTCACGCGGTTGTCGAAGACGAAGCAGTCGCCGCGCCACAGGCTCTGCTCCTGGGGCACGTCCTCCAGGTACTTGAGGATGCCGCCCTTGAGGTGGAAGACCTCTTCGAAGCCCTGGTTGAGCATGTAGCTGGAGGCCTTCTCGCAACGGATGCCGCCGGTGCAGAACATCGCCACCTTCTTGTGCACCGCCGGGTCGTAGTGGGCCTTGATGTATTCGGGGAACTCGCGGAAGGACTTGGTCTTCGGGTCCACCGCGCCTTCGAAGGTGCCGATGGCCACTTCGTAGTCGTTGCGGGTGTCGATCAGCAGCACCTCGGGGTCGCTGATCAGGGCGTTCCAGTCCTGCGGCTCGACGTAGGTGCCCACCTGCTGGTTCGGGTCCACGCCCGGCACGCCGAGGGTGACGATCTCTTTCTTCAGCTTGACCTTGGTGCGGTAGAAGGGCTGCTCGTCGCAGTAGGACTCCTTGTGATCCAGGTCGACGAATCGCGGGTCGACCTTGAGCCAGGCCAGCAGGGCGTCGATGCCCTCGCGGGTGCCGGAGACGGTGCCGTTGATGCCTTCCTCGGCGAGCAGCAGGGTGCCCTTGATGCCGTGCTCGGTCATGGTCTTGAGCAGGGGCTCGCGCAGGGCGACGTAGTCTTTCAGGGATACGAACTTGTAGAGCGCCGCGACAACGATGCGGGACATGAATACCTCCAGTGGTCGCCCACGCAAAGGGCGGACCGGGTGACAGAAACGACAGCGCCGGCTGGGCCGGCGCTGGGGGCGGAGTCTATCAAAAACCGCTGGGTCACGGATGTGGGGGAATGTCTCAGTCGTCGGGTGGGGAGGTCATGAGCGGTGGATTGCTCGAGGTCTGGCTGTATATCGAGTTCTGCGGATGTTCTTTGTTTCGCCTTCCCAGGCGAGTTTCTTTTTTCAGTCGTCGGAATGCCGCCCACAAAAAAGAAACCAAAAAGGCTCGCCCCTGCATCCGGATCCCGCTTCGCGGGACTCCCCTCGCTCCATCGTTACTTCGGGGGCCGGCGCGATGGGCCATCCATGGCCTGGCGCGCCTCTCGCGGCATCCATGCCGCTCGTCCCCCTGCGCAACAACTGCGCTCGGCCTCCTGAAGGGGCAGGTTCCCTGCCTCAACGTCTCAGCCACATGCAATTTCGGAGTGCGCTTCAGATGGACTGCTCCCCAAAAAAAGCAGGCGCCACGAGGGCGCCACAGGGAGCAATGAACAATGCCCTTGTTCTGACCCCCTCGGGGCCGACACGTTCAGTCGTTGGCCCGGATCGGTGGTTTCAGGCCGCCGGCACGGGCCAGACGCCGCCGTCGCCGCAGAGGTAGAGGCGGGTGCCCGGGGTGCCCGGTTGTTCCAGCCCGCCGGTGAATTCGCCGAAGGCCGGCAGCAGGCTGACGCTGCGGCCGAGGGCGAAGCAGGGCAGGCGCAGGCTCTGCCGGCCGGGGCCGCGCAGGCGGTGGCAGGGGTGCAGGTGGCCGGCCAGGACGTGGCGCTCGGGGTGGGGTTCGGGCTCGTGGCGCAGGGCAAAGGGGCCGAGCAGCAGTTCGGCCTCGTGCAGGTCGAAGCCGAGGCTGGCGGGTGGGTCGCCGGCGTGGCGGTCGTGGTTGCCGCGCACCAGGTCGATGTGCAGCGTGGGATGCCGTTCGCGCCAGTCGGCCAGGGCCTGCCAGAGGCCGTCGTGGCGCCCGTGGCGGGCGTGCAGGAAGTCGCCGAGGAAGACCAGGCGCCGGGTGTCGTGGCTGTGCAGCAGGCGGTCCAGCCGTGCCAGGTTGGCGGCGGTGGTGCCGGCGGGCACCGGTTGGCCGAGGCGGCGGAAGCTGGCGGCCTTGCCGAAGTGGATGTCGGCGATCAGCAGGCAGTGCTGTTCCGGCCAGTAGAGGGCGCGGTCCCCCAGCAGGCGCAGGCGGGTGCCGGCCAGGTCCACGTCGAGGTGGGTGTTCACGGGCGGCGCCTCCGCCTGGGCGGGGCGTCGGCGGCTTTTTCCAGTTGCGCCACCATGCGGGCGATGCGGTCGGCGAGCTTCTCGGTGCTCAGGCCCTCGCGCAGGCGCTCCACCAGCAGGGGGAAGGCCAGCGGGGTGGCGCGTTCGACGTCCTTCACCACCAGGCGCCGCTGGCGCAGGCGGGCGAGGGCGTCGGCCAGGCGTGGCAGGTCCAGCTCCTGGCGCAGGGCTTCGTCGCGGGCCTGGTGCAGCAGGCGGTTGTCCGGGTCGTACTGGCGGAACACGTCGAAGAACAGGCTGCTGGAGGCCTGCAGCTGGCGGGTGCTTTTGTGCGCCCCCGGCGGGCCGCTGTAGAGCAGGCCGGCGATCTGGGCGATCTCGCGGAAGCGGCGGCGGGTCAGCTCGCTGGCGTTGAGGCTGTCCAGCAGTTCGCTGAGCAGGTCGCCGTCCTCCAGCAGGGCGGGCAGGCGGGCGTCGTCCCAGTCGGGGGCTTCGGCGGCCAGCAGCTCCAGGCCGTAGTCGTTGACGGCGATGGAGAAGGTGCCGGGGCGCTGGCGGGCCAGTCGCCAGGCCAGGAGGCTGGCGAGGCCCAGGTGCACGTGGCGGCCGGCGAAGGGGTAGAGGAACAGGTGCCAGCCCTCCCGCGAGTGCAGGCGCTCCACCAGCAGGTTGTCGTCCTCGGGCAGGGCGGACCAGGCGGCCTGCAGGCTCAGCAACGGGCGCACGAGCTGCAGTTCGGGGCTGTCGTAGCGGCCCTGGGCGGCCTCGCCGAGCTGGTGCACAAGGGCGGCGGCCAGTTCGCTGGAGAGCGGCATGCGCCCGCCGTTCCAGCGCGGGATGGCGGCCTTACGGGCGCTGGAGCGGCGTACGTAGGCGGTCATGCCTTCCACCCGCACCAGTTCCAGGTGGCGGCCGGCGAAGAGGAACACCTCGCCGGGGCGCAGGCGGGCGATGAAGCTCTCTTCGATGCTGCCGAGGTGGCCGGCGGCTCCGCCCTTGCCCCAGAAGCGCACCTGCAGGCTGGCGTCGCCGACGATGGTGCCGACGCTCTGCCGGTGGCGCCGGGCCAGGGCGCGGTTGGGCACCCGCCAGAGGCCCTGCTCGTCGGGCTCCACCCGCTGGTAGTCGGGGTAGGCGCTGAGGGAGCTGCCGCCGTGGCGGACGAAGGTCAGGCACCAGGCCCAGTCGGCGGCGTCGAGGTGGCGGTAGGCCCAGGCGCCGCGCACTTCCGCCAGCAGTGCGTCGGGCTGGAAACCACCCCCCAGGGCCATGCTGACCAGGTGCTGCACCAGGACGTCGAGGGGCTTTTCCGGGCTCTGCCGGGCTTCGATGCGGCGTTCGGCCACGGCCTGGCGGGCGGCGACGGCCTCCACCAGTTCCAGGCTGTGGGTGGGCACCAGGGTGACCCGCGAGGTGCGGCCGGGGGCGTGCCCGGAGCGGCCGGCACGCTGCATGAGGCGGGCGATGCCCTTGGCGGTGCCGATCTGCAGGACCCGTTCGACGGGCAGGAAGTCCACCCCCAGGTCGAGGCTGGAGGTGCAGACCACGGCCTTGAGCCGGCCGTGCTTGAGGGCGTCCTCGACCCATTCGCGCACCTCGCGGGACAGCGAGGCGTGGTGCAGGGCGATCAGCCCGGCCCAGTCGGGCCGCGCCTCCAGCAGGGCCTGGTACCAGAGTTCGGCCTGGGAGCGGGTGTTGGTGAACACCAGGCTGCTGGGGCTGGCCTCCAGTTCGGCGACCACCTTGGGCAGCATGCGCAGGCCCATGTGGCCGGCCCAGGGGAAGCGTTCGACGCTGTCGGGGAGCAGGGTGTCCACCGCCAGGGCCTTGTCCTGGCGGCCTTCGAGCAGCAGGCCCTGGCCGTCGGGTACCAGCACCTCCAGGGCGTGGTCGAGGTTGCCGAGGGTGGCGGAGAGGCCCCAGGTCACCAGGTGCGGGTGCCAGCGGCGCAGGCGTGCGAGGGCCAGCTGCAGTTGCACGCCGCGCTTGCTGCCGAGCAGTTCGTGCCATTCGTCCACCACCACCATCTGCAGGTGGGCGAAGGCCTCGGCGGCGTCGGCGCGGGTCAGCAGCAGGGTCAGGCTTTCCGGGGTGGTGACCAGGGCGCTGGGCAGGCGCCGGGCCTGGCGGGCGCGCTCGCTGCTGCCAGTGTCGCCGGTGCGCAGGCCGAGGCTCCAGGGCAGGCCGAGGGCGTCCAGGGGCGCCTGCAGGGCGCGGGCGGTGTCGGCGGCCAGGGCACGCATGGGGGTGATCCACAGCACCGAGAGGGGCAGCGGCTTGGCGGGGCTGGCGGTGCCGGGGGCGATGGCGTCGAGGGCGGCGAACCAGGCGGCGTAGGTCTTGCCGGAGCCGGTGGTGGCGTGGAGCAGGCCGGAGCGGCGCTGGCGGGCGGCGTCCCAGAGCTGGCGCTGGAAGGGGAAGGGCGTCCAGCCCTGGGCGTCGAACCAGGCGTCGGAGGGGCGGCTCATGCATCGTCCTCTGCCGGGGCAGCGCCCAGCAGGGCGTGCAGGCTGGCCAGGGTGTCGGCGTCCTCCACGGGTTTGTCGCGGCGCCAGCGCAGCATGCGCGGGAAGCGCACGGCGACGCCGCTCTTGTGCCGGCGCGAGCGGGCGATGCCTTCGAAGCCCAGTTCGAACACCAGGCTGGGGGTGACGCTGCGCACCGGGCCGAACTTCTCCACGGTGGTGCGGCGGATGATGGCGTCCACCTGGCGCATCTCCTCGTCGGTGAGCCCGGAGTAGGCCTTGGCGAAGGGCACCAGGCTGCGCGGGGCGTCGCCTTCGCCCTCGGCCCAGACGGCGAAGGTGAAGTCGGTGTAGAGGCTGGCGCGGCGGCCGTGGCCGCGCTGGGCGTAGATGAGCACGGCGTCGACGCTGTAGGGGTCGAGCTTCCATTTCCACCAGGTGCCGTCCTCGCGGGTGCGGCCGACGCCGTAGCGGGCGTCGCGGGCCTTGAGCATCAGGCCTTCCACGCCCTGTTCGCGGGCGCGCTGGCGTTCGGCGGCCAGGGCCTCCCAGGTGGCGCCGGTGACTTCCGGGGACAGCCCCAGCAACGGGGTGTCCAGCCCCGCCAGCAGCTGTTCGAGCTGGGCGCGGCGGGCCTGTTGCGGGCGGCTGCGCCAGTCTTCGCCCTGCCATTCCAGCAGGTCGTAGGCCAGCACCCGCACGGGGGCGTCTTCCAGCACCTGGCGGGTCAGGCGCTTGCGGCCGATGCGCTGTTGCAGCAGGGCGAAGGGCTGGGCGCGGCCGTCCTTCCAGACCAGCAGTTCGCCGTCGATCACGCAGCCGTCGGGCAATTGCCGGCAGAGGGCGTGCAGCTCGGGGAAGCGCTCGGTGACCAGCTCTTCGCCCCGGGACCAGATCCACAGCTGGCCGTCGCGGCGTACCAGTTGCGCGCGGATGCCGTCCCATTTCCATTCCGCCAGCCAGTCGCTGGGCGGGCCGAGGCGTTCGTCGAAGGCCTCGGGCTCCAGCTGCAGCGGGTGGGCGAGGAAGAAGGGGTAGGGCTGGCCGCCACGTTCGCGGTGCTCGTCGGGGCTTTCGGCGGCGATCAGCCGGCGGTAGCCGTCGGCGCTGGGGACGCGGCTGATGTCGGTGTAGCCGACCATGCGCTGGGCGATGCGCTTGGGGTCCAGGCCGCTGAGGCTGGCCAGGGCGCGGGTCACCAGCAGGCGCGAGACGCCGACGCGGAAGGCGCCGGTGATGAGTTTGTTGAACACCAGCAGGCCGTCGCGATCGAGCCGCGCCCAGAGCCGCGACAGGCGCTCGGTGAGTTCGGCCGGCGGCAGGCCGCGCAGGGGCAGCAGGTGCTCTTCCAGCCACTGGGCGAGGCCCTCCTGGCTGTCGCTGGCGGCGGGGGGCAACAGCAGGGCGATGGTTTCGGCGAGGTCGCCGACGCTCTGGTAGCTCTCTTCGAAGAGCCATTCGGGCAGGCCGGTGACGGCCAGGGTACTGGCCTTGAGCTGGCGCACCGGCACCAGTTGGCGCGGTTTGCCGCCGCTGAGGAAGTACACGGCCCAGGCGGCGTCTTCGGCGCTGGCCTGGCGGAAGTAGTCCTCCAGGGCGGCGAGCTTGGCGTTGCTGGAGGTGCTGGCGTCGAGGCGCATGTAGAGGTCGGCGAAGGCCTTCATGCGGGGGCCTCCGGGGTGGCGTCGGCGCTGTCGGGGGTGTCGTCCTCGTCGCCGTATTCGGTGCTGAAGCCCTGGGCGTCGAGGCCCTGTTCGCGCAGGTAGCGCACCAGCACGGGGACCGAGCCGTGGGTGACGAAGACCCGCTCCGCGCCGCTCTGCTGCACGGCCCAGAGCAGGCCGGGCCAGTCGGCGTGGTCGGAGAGCACGAAGCCGCGGTCCACGCCCCGGCGGCGACGGGCACCGCGCAGGAGCATCCAGCCGCTGGCGAAGGCGTCGCTGTAGTCGCCGAAGCGGCGCATCCAGGTGCTGCCGGCGGCGGAGGGCGGGGCGATCACCAGGGCTTCGCGCAGCAGCGGGTCGTTGCGCTTGAGTTCGCCGGCGTAGCGGGTGGCGGCCAGGCGCACGCCGGCTTCGCGGTAGACGCGGTTGAGGGGCTCCACGGCGCCGTGGACGAGGATCGGGCCGGGTTCGTCCGCCAGGCCGTGGAGCAGCCGCTGGGCCTTGCCGAAGGCATAGCTGAACAGCACGCTGGCGCGCCCGGCGGCACGGTTGGCCTGCCACCACTGGCGCACCTGGTCCATGACCTGGGCCTGGGGCTGCCAGCGGTAGATGGGCAGGCCGAAGGTGGATTCGGTGATGAAGCAGTGGCAGCGCACCGGCTCGAAGGGGGCGCAGGTGCCGTCGGCTTCGGTCTTGTAGTCACCGGAGGCGACCCAGACCTGGCCCTGGTGTTCCAGGCGCACCTGGGCGGAGCCGAGCACGTGGCCGGCGGGGTGCAGGCTGATGCGCACGCCGTTGTGCAGCAGGGCTTCGCCGTAGTCCAGGGTCTGCAGGGGCACGTCGCCGAGGCGGGCGCGCAACACGCCGGCACCGGGGGTGGCGGTGAGGTAGTGGCCGTTGCCGCTGCGGGCATGGTCGCCGTGGCCGTGGGTGATGACGGCGCGGGCGACGGGTTTCCAGGGATCGATGTAGAAATCGCCGGGCGGGCAGTAGAGGCCCTCCGGCCGGGCGACGACCAGGTCCATGGGATGCCTTGCTGTGGGTTCGTGTCTGCTGACCCTGCCGTGCGCCGGTTGGTTCGCCCTCAACGCGATGGACGTCGCAGTTGGACGCGGCATTCGTCGCCGGAGGTGGCCTGGAGCGCGGCAGGTGCGTCAAGATCGTGAACGGCCAGAAGGCCGGTTTCAAGGAGGATGTCCGATGGAGGCTCTCAAAGCCTATTTCCAGCGCCATGGCCACGCCCCGTTCCGGGTCGGGGAAGGGCGCATCAGTGGTTACCTGTCTGCGGCACTGGGCCTGTTGAGCCTCTGCGCGGTGCTGTGTTTCCTGTTTCCCGAGTGGCTGACCTTCGCGGAGTTCCGCAAGGTCTACAGCGAGCAGTTCGCCCGTACGGTGCTGCTGGTGGGCCTGGTGCTGTCGTTCAGCCTGGGCACGCTGAACATCCTGCTTAACCGGCGCAAGCGCCTGGGCTTCACCGGCATCGCGGCCTCGGGGCTGGCGGTGTTCCTGGGGGGGACCAACATCCAGTTCGAGACCATCGGCGAGACGCCCTATTCCCTGGGGCTGGACTGGTTCGTGCTGGCGCTGCTGGTGTCGGCCATCGTCTTCATCCCGCTGGAGAAGCTGTACGCGAAGGACCCGGAGCAGAACATCCTGCGGCCGCACTGGCGCACGGACCTGGCGTACTTCTTCGTCAGCCACATGCTGGTGCAGTTCATCCTGATCTTCGTCACCGCGTCCTCCACCCTGCTGGGGGGCTGGGCGGTCTCGGCGACCTTCCAGGCCGGCGTGCAGTCCATGCCGATCTGGCTGCAGTTCATCCTCGCGGTGCTGGTGGCGGACCTCGGCCAGTACTGGCTGCACCGCCTGTACCACGTGGTGCCCTGGCTGTGGCGCTTCCATGCGGTGCACCACTCCAGCACGTCGATGGACTGGCTGGCGGGCTCGCGCATCCACTTCGTGGAGATCCTGCTGACCCGTACCGGGGTGCTGGTGCCGCTGATGCTGATGGGCTTCTCGCCCCAGGCGATGAACGCCTACGTGATCCTGGTGGGCGTGCAGGCGGTGCTGGCCCACGCCAACGTGCGCATCGATGGCGGCTGGCTGAACTACCTGCTGGTGCTGCCGCGCTACCACCACTGGCACCACGCCCGGCACCCGGACTACATCTACAAGAACTATGCGATCCACCTGCCGATCGTCGACATGGTGTTCGGCACCTTCAAGCTGCCGCCGAAGGAGTGGCCGACCCGCTACGGGGTGTTCGGCAAGCCGCTGCCGGACGGCATCCTGCGCCAGCACCTGTATCCCTTCCTGAAGCCGGAGCCCAAGGCGCCGGTGAAGCCCAAGGCGTCCTGAACCCGGGCGGCCCCTGTGCAATGCAGGGGCCGCTTTCCCTGGCTTTTCCCTTCTTGCCGATTTCCCGGGCTGAAGCCCGGGCTACGTCCGTGCATTTTTCCGCAGGTTGGCGCCGAGCTCGCGATGCCCGGCGTTGGGCGTCTGGATCGGCCGTGAGGCTTTTCACGGGCAAAAGAAAGGGCGCCGGTGAGGGCGCCCTGAAGATGTGATCTATGGAGTAAGTCCGTTTACATAGACAGCCACCGCGCGGGGAGTTCCGCGTGGTGGTGATCATTTTTGCGGGGTGAGCATCAGCCGCTTGGTGCCGTAGACGCCGTCGAGGTTCTGCGACTGGAACGGGAAGCTCAGGTAGCGGGCCTTGAGCCAGGCGTCGATGCCGTCGGCGTAGTGCGGGCTGGCGGGGTTGCCGGACTGGCCGGAGCTGTTGAGGCCGATCATGGGTTCCGGCTGGCCGAAGTCGACGATGATGCGCATGGCCGGGATCAGCCAGGTGTCGAAGTCGTTGCCCCAGTTGTAGCCGGAGACGTTGAGGGTGTTCATGTCGCCGCCGGCGGGGTAGGGGCCGCGGTCCAGGTAACCCTTGATGGCGTTGATGCTGGTGCGCTGGCTGGCGCTCATGTAGGGCGCGAGGCGGGTGGTGTCGGTGGCCCAGGTGTAGGTGTGCAGCTTGCCCCACTGCCAGCTGCGGCGGTCGGCGCCGAGCTTGCCTTCGGCGAAGCTGACGGCGGCGGCGAGGCTGCGGGCGAGGATGGCGGGCTTGTCTTCCTTCTGCGGGGTGCGCACGTCGTCCCAGAAGGGGCTGTCGGCGCGGCCCAGCAGGTGGTCGGCCTGGGCGGAGTAGGAGAGGTTGGCGGTCTCCACCAGGGCCTGCCAGGCGGGGCTGGTGTCCGGGCCCAGTTCGTCGAGGAAGATCTGCCGCGCACTCTCGTGGAGGAAGGCTTCGTAGTAGACGGCGTCGGCTGAGGTGGGGGCGAGGTTGCCGTCTAAGGCCAGCAGGCGGCTCAGGGCTTCGCGGGCACGGTCACGCTCGGCGCCGGGCAGGGCGTCGATGGCCTGCTTGAGCGGCTGGGCCATGGCCGGGTCTTCGAACATGGCCTTGAGCTTGGCGGCGAAGGGAGTGGTCTGGTCGTACTGCATGGCGATCATGCTGCGGGTGTCGTGCTTGCCGCTGCCGGCCAGCTGGGCGATCCGCTCGGCCCGCTCGGGGTAGAACCAGGAGTTGGACAGCTGCACGCCATAGCCGCCCTGGACGGTGCGCTGGTTGGCGGTGCCGAGCCAGCCCTGGGGCGGGTCCTGGTCGTAGGGGTGGAGCATCGGGTCGGCGTAGCCGTCCCAGTCGTAGCGGCTGTCCCAGCCGGGAGAGGGCATCAGGCCCCGGCCTTCACGGCGGTTCGGGTAGCGGCCGGTGACCTGCCAGGCGATGTGCTGGGCGTCGGCGGTGAGCAGGTTGAGGCCGATGGCGCGGATGGCGCGGGTGGCTTCGGCGGCCTGCTCCACGGACTGGGCGCGGGACAGGTCGAAGAAGGCGTCGAGGGTGGTGTCCTGCTCGAACTGGGCGGTCTTCAGGGCGATGCCCAGGCCGCTCTTCAGCTCCACCGGCTGCAGCGGGTGCTTGCGCTGGCCGAGCACGGAATTGAGCAGCGGGCCGTGGCGGGTTTCGTAGAGGGTCTCGCGGATCGGGCGCTCGCCCTTGATGAAGAAGGTCTCGTTGCGCTCGATGGCCGGCTGCCACTTGCCGTCGGCCAGGTAGTAGAGGCGGTTGCCTTCGCGCTTGACCTTCTCCAGGTAGAGGTCCTGGTTGTCGGCCATGACCATGGTCATGCCCCAGGCGAGCTTGCCGTTGAAGCCGGCGACGATGGCCGGGACACCCGCCACCGAGACGCCGGCGGCCTGGAATTTCGGCGAGCGGATCTGCACGAAGTTCCAGATGGAGGGCATGGACAGCGGCAGGTGGGTGTCGTTGGCGAGGATGCTCTTGCCATTGCGCGCGCGCTGCGGGGCGATGGCCCAGTTGTTGGAGGCGGCGACGCCGAGCATGCCGAGGCCGGCCACCTGGCCGGCGGCCTGGTCGATGCTGGCCAGGCCGGGGATCTGCCCGCCGAGGTTGAGGCCCTTGAGCTTTTCGGCTTCGTCGAAGGGCAGGTTCTCGTCGGGGTAGATCGGCAGCAGCCAGGCCACCTTGTCGGCACCGACCTTCTGCGCCATGACCAGGGAGGCGATTTCTTCCTGCAGGTTCACCGCCAGGCCGAAGTTGAGCAGGGTGAAGACCAGCACCGAGTCCTCGGGCTTCCAGTAGGCGGGCCGGTAGCCGGATTCGGCCAGGTCCATCGGCAGCTTGTCGCGGTAGCGGTAGAGGTAGGCGTTGACGCCCCGGGCGTAGACCTCGAAGAAGGACTTCAGGCGCGGGGAGGCGTTCTTGTAGAGGAGGTCGGCGCTCTTGCGCAGGTTGGCCGCGCGCATGAAGCGGTCGATCTCCAGCACACCCGGGCCGGCCATCTCCGCCAGGCGGCCTTCGGCCATGAGGCGCAGGCCGACCATCTGGCTGAGGCGGTCGGAGGCATGCACGTAGCCCATGGCGAAGAGGGCGTCGTGGAAGGTGGTGGTTTCGATCAGCGGCATGCCCAGCGGGTTGCGGCGGATCGAGACGCTCTGCGCCAGGCCCTTGACCGGCTGGAAGCCGGAGGTGGGTGGCAGGCTGTCGGCGTAGCGGCTGTCCAGCCAGGACTGGCAGCCGGTGAGGCCGACCATGGCGCTGAGGGCGGCGCCCAGGCAGAAAGTGGAGATGAGGCGCTTGGGCGCAGGCGAAGCCATGGGGCGGTGTCTCCCGGGGAAGGCGGCGGTTCGAAACGCGCTACGTTAGAGAGCGTCTTCGGACTGCGCAAGGGCCGGATGACCGGCCTTCCGACGGGGGCGCCCGGGCAGTGCCCGACGCCCGTTGCATCACGGGTGCCGGGCGCTGTGCAGGGGTTACTTCCGGACGGCTGCGGCGGGGTTGATGCGTTCCACCAGGTCGTAGGCGCGGACGGTGGCCGGGCGCGCCTGGATGGCCTGGAACCAGCGCTTGACGTGGGGGAAGTCGTCCAGGTCCTGCTCCTGGTAGGCGTGGGGCACGATCCAGGGGTAGATGGCCATGTCGGCGATGCTGTAGTCGTCGCCGGCGACGAAGGCGCGGTCGGCCAGGCGGCGGTCGAGCACGCCGTAGAGGCGGGCGGTTTCCTTGACGTAGCGCTGAATGGCGTAGGGCACCTTCTCCGGGGCGAAGCGGTTGAAGTGGTGGTTCTGCCCGGCCATCGGGCCGAGGCCGCCCATCTGCCAGAACAGCCACTGCAGGGCTTCCTGGCGGCCGCGCAGGTCCTGGGGGATGAAGCGCCCGGTCTTCTCGGCGAGGTAGAGCAGGATGGCCCCGGACTCGAACAGCGAGAGCGGTTCGCCGCCGTCCGCCGGCTCGTTGTCGACTATGGCGGGGATGCGGTTGTTGGGGGCGATCTTGAGGAAATGCGGCTGGAACTGTTCGTCCTTGCCGATGTTGATGGGGTGGATCCGGTAGGGGAGGCCGGTCTCCTCGAGGAACAGGGTGATCTTGTGGCCGTTGGGGGTGGTCCAGTAATACAGGTCGATCATGGCGGGACTCCTCGGAACAGCGCTGGAATGGGGCGGTCAGCCTAAAGGAAACCCGGCAGATACGAAAAGGCCCGTACTAGACGGGCCTCGTTGTGCGGATGCGGATCAGGCACCGTGGCACTTCTTGAACTTCTTCTGGCTGCCGCAGGGGCAGGGGTCGTTGCGGCCCACTTCCTTCAGCGGGTTGCGCACGGGCTCCTGGTGACCGTGGTTGCAGTGCGGGCCGTGGACGTGGTGGTGATCGTGGTCATGGTCGTGGTTGCAGTCGGGACCATGGACGTGTTCGTGCTGGCTCATGGGGTGGATCACTCCGGGATGTAGTTGCCCGGGATTATCTCGCCATTGCGGGCGAGGTGCACGCTCTTGCCGAACATGAGGCCTGTCTTCACTTCGCCTTCGAGGCGGTAGCGGATGACCTCGTTGGGCTTCTCCAGCAGCTTGACGATGTACTTCATGTGGCGCCACAGGTTGGTGCGCACCGGCACTTCGAAGGTCTCGCGGCCCAGGGCGGGGACGGTGAACCAGGTGTCGGACTCGCCGGTGGCGAGCTTCACGTCGTTGAGGTAGACGGTGTAGGCCAGGCCACGGATGGGCAGGCTGACGTCGTTGGGGTTGTCCACGCGAAAGCGCAGCAGAAACTGTTGTTCGAGGAGACGGGCCTTGATCACGTCGACCTTGACCAGTTGCACGTCGGGATCGCGAAAGCCCCCGGTCAGCCAGGTGGAACAACCGGAAAGGCCCGAGGCAGAGAGGGTCAGCAAAACCAGTAGGCTGAGAATTCTTATCGTTTGCGCCTGATAAAACATCGCGATACTCCGAAGACGCTCAAGTGTAACAAGCAACTGCTCGGCTGCAACTTGTTGTTGGCAGAAAAAAACCTGCGCCATACTGCGGGCTGTTTTGGACAGGAGTGTGACCGATGAGCCGCTACGAGATCGCCTTCTCCGGCCAACTGGTTCCCGGTGCGGATGCCGACCAGGTGAAGGCCAACCTCGCCAAGCTGTTCCAGGCCGACGCACAGCGCATAGCCTTGCTGTTTTCCGGCCGGCGCATCGTGATCAAGAACAATCTTGATGCGGCCGGGGCGGAAAAATACCGGGTGACGCTGGAGCGGGCCGGGGCGCGGGTGGATGTGCGCGACATGGACGTGGAGATCGAGGAGGTGGAGCTGGCGCCCCCGCCACCCGCCGAGCCGGCGGCGCCTGGCGTGGCACCGGTGCCCGCTGCTGCGGCCCCCGCAGCCGCACCGGCCGGACGCCTCAAGGTGGCGCCGCGGGACGAGTACATGGCGGCCTTCATGGACGTCGACGCGCCGGACTTCGGCATCGCGCCGGTGGGGGCGGACCTGCAGGACGCCAAGGCCGAGCCGGTGGCGCCGAAGGTGGACCTCAGCCAGTTCAGCCTGGCGCCGGTGGGCAGTGACATGGGCCAGGCCAAGGCGGTGCCGGCAGGCCCGCCGCCGGACATCTCGCACCTGAAGCTGCAGGAATGAATGAAAGAGCCCGCCGATCTGGCGGGCTCTTTCGTTCCGGCCGTTGCGCCCTGCCTCAGCCTTGCGGGGCGGTGCAGGTCTGCTTGGCCTTGTCGGCGTCGTATTTGCGGATGGAGGTGTAGAACAGCTCGCAGGTCTGCACCTTGTTGGTCACCTGCCAGGTCTGCTTGCAGCTGGAAAGTGTGGTGGACGGGTCGGCACTGGGGTTGCTGCCCAGCTTGGCCTGCCAGCAGGCGGCGCTGAGGTCCTGGCCCATCACCTTGAGGCCGGCGGCGTTCGCCTTGGCTTCGTCGCCGTCGTAGTTGTCCGGGTTGGCGGCGTACCAGATGTAGCTCGGGTGGTTGCTGCCCAGCACCGGGACCTTCTGGTCCTTGCCGAGATCGATCTGCCCGAGGCCGAGCACGCCGATGCTGACGTTGTACTGCTTCTTCACCCAGTCCCGGACCGGCTTGCCGAACGCCACCATGGGCAGCGCCGGCTTGCCGGCGGTGAGCTCCTGGACCATCCGCGTCTGGTAGGGGGTGAAGTAGTCGTAGACGGTTTCCAGGGTGCTGCCCGCGTCGGCCGGGGCGGCGATGGGGGCGATGTCGAGGATGGTCTGGTAGCCCGGAGTCGCGTCGGCGGCCACGCCGTTGACCACCAGCAGGCTGGCCCAGCGGTTGGTGGTGGACGACTCGAGGTAGTCCTGCGCCTTGGTCAGGGAGTAGTCCGGCGGGAAGTGCAGCAGCTCGACGCTGCGGCGGTTTTCCAGGGCCATGCCCAGCGGCAGGAAGAAGTACCAGTTGTACTGCCACTGCTTGTCATGGTTCAGGCGCTTGGCGCCTTCGTAGGCGCTGTCGCCGGCATCCAGCAGCTTCATCAGCGGCTTGCCGTAGTCGGCCGGCACGCCGGAGAAGTTGGCGTAGACGCCGTCCTTGTCGCGGTGGACCTTCACCGAGGCCTTGGCCAGGCCGTCGCGGGCCAGGCTCTGCTTGAGGTAGTGCTCGACCGTCTGCTCCAGGCTCCAGTCGCGGTAGCAGATGACGTTGCAGTTGTTGGGGTAGGCGAACAGGCGGGTGACCCGCTCGGCGCTGCCGAGTCCGAGGTGGACTTCGGCGGCCTGGCTGGCGCAGGCCATGGCGGCGAGCAGGGGGATGAGCAAATGGCGCTTGGCCATGGGTGTCTCCTTCTTGGGTTGGCGTGGATTCCTTTCGCTGCGCAGCCGTGTCTAGAGATACCCCGCGCAGCATTTCTTGAATTTCTGCCCGCTGCCACAGATGCAGGGGTCGTTGCGGCCCGCCTTCACCGGCACGGTGGGGTCGATGAAGTACCAGCGCCCATCGCGTTGGACGAAGGACGAGCGCTCGCGGTGAGCGTGCTCACCCTGGCTGTCGTGCCAGCGGGCGGTGAAGGTGACGCGGGCGTGTTCGGGGGCGCCGCCGAGGACTTCGCTGGCCTCCACCTCCAGGCCCAGCCACGTACTGCCCAGGCTCCAGGCCTTGATCGACTCCTGGTCCAGGCCCGCCTGCTGGCTCGGCAGGGTGGTGGCGACCAGGTAGTCCACCCGGCCCAGTACGTAGGCGCAGTAGCGCGAGCGCATCAGCGCCTCGGCGCTGGGGGCCGGCTGGCCGGCGTGGTAGCGGCCGCAGCATTGGTCGAGAAGGTTGCCGCTGCCGCAGGCACAAGGGGTTGCGCTCATGGTCACCACCAGTATTTGCCGAAGTTTTCCGGGTTGGCCCAGAACTTCGCGTTCAGCCAGTCGGGCACCTGCTTGTATTCGTGCAGGTCGTAGGTGAACAGGTGCAGCACCTGGCCTTCGCGCTGGAAGGTTTCGGTGGCCTGGAGGGCCAGGGCGAAGAAGTCGGTGTCCTGCCAGTCGCAGGCCGCGAGGTCCACCAGCACGGCGATGCGGCTGGCGTTCAGGTTGCGGATGCCGCCCAGCAGTTCCAGGCCGGTGCGCTTGGGCAGGTGCTCCAGGCAGTCGGCCAGCAGGGCCAGGTCATAGCGCTGGGCTGCCTGGGCGCTGGGCAGCGGGGCGGCGGGGGCATGTTCCACCTGGCTGTCGGGGTGGGCGGCGGCAAAGGCTTCGGCCGCCGGCAGCGGGGTATTGCCCACCAGCAGCAGGCGGGCCGGGGCATAGCGGTCGAGCAGGGCGGCGACGGCCTGCTGCGGAGTGCGGGTGGAAAAGCTCTGGGTCATCGTGGTTCCTCGGACAGGTGTGCGAAGACTAGCTTGCCCGTGGGGCCAGGCCTAGTTCTGCCGGGTGCCTGGCTGGCAGTTTGCAGGGGCCGCGTCTTTACTCCCCAGGGATCGGCTTTCCGGGCCGACAACCACGAGGAGACAGGCATATGAGCATCACAAGGACAGCAATACCCTTGCTACTTGTGTCGACTCTGCTGACCGGCTGCGCCGGCCTGCAGAAGACCGACTGGCCCAAGTGCGCAGCAGTAGGCGGTGTAGGCGGTGCGGCGTTGGGTGCGATCGAGAGCAGTTCCTGGGCGGGTTGGGGGGCGTTGCTCGGTGGCGGCCTGGCGGCCGGCTACTGCTGGTCGCACGGCGACGGCGACGAGGATGGCGACGGTGTACCGGACAGCCGCGACAAGTGCCCCGGCACGCCGCCCGGTACCGTGGTGGACGCCAACGGCTGCCCGCCGGCGGCCCCGGTGGTGGAGCAGGTGGAAGAGGTGGTGGTGGTCAAGGAAGAAACCATCGTGGTCCGTGACCTGCTGTTCGCCTTCGATTCGGCCAAGCTCGATCCGGCCGACAAGATCAAGCTGGACACCATCGTCGCGCGGCTGCGCAACGAGGCCCCCAGCGCTCGCCTGAGCGTGACCGGGCACACCGACAGCGTCGGCAGCGATGCATACAACCTCAAACTGTCGGAGAAGCGCGCCCAGTCGGTGGCGGACTACCTGGTGGCCTCGGGGATTCCGGCGGACAGCGTGCAGTCGGTCGGCGGGGCGGGCGAGAGCGAGCCGGTGGCCGACAACAAGACTGCTGAAGGCCGTGCGCTGAACCGCCGCGTGGAGATCGTCATCCACCGCTAGGCCACGGCCCACGTGGCCTGCGGCTTGGCAAGCGCAGCGCCGGGGTCTTTACTCCTGTGTTGCCGGCATTCGGTCGGTGACACAGGAGAACTTCATCATGAGTACCTTTCCACGGGTGGCTCTCTTTCTTCTGGTCGGCAGTGTTCTTTCCGGTTGCGCCTCGACGTCCAGTACGGGCGACGCGCCGCTCAACCAGGGGAACTGGCCAATCTGCAGTGCGATCGGTGCCCTGGCCGGCGGTGGGCTGGGGGCGATCGAGAGTTCAGCCTGGGCTGGGGGCGGGGCCGTCGCGGGTGCGGTGGTCGGCGGCCTCATCTGCTATGCCCAGGACGGTGACGCGGACGGTGACGGTGTCTTCGACCGCCGCGATACCTGCCCCAACACCCCGGCCGGCATGAAGGTCAACCACAACGGTTGCCCGCAGCCGAGCTACCCCGACACGGTGCGCAACGAGCCGCCACCACCCCCGCCGCCCGCCGAGGACGAAGTCATCGTGCTGAGCGACCAGGGCAAGGTGCTGTTCGCCTTCGACTCGGCCGAGCTCACGGCGGCCGCCAAGCAGGAGCTGGCCACCATCGCGACCCGCCTGAACGGCGCCTCGATGGTGTCGGTGAAGGTGGTCGGGCATACCGACAGCGTGGGTGCCGATGGCTACAACCAGCGGCTTTCCGAGCGCCGGGCCCGCAGCGCGGCGGACTACCTGATCAGCCAGGGCGTGCCCTCGGGCAAGGTCACCACCGAAGGGTTCGGCGAAAGCCAGCCGGTGGCGGACAACGGCACCGACGCAGGCCGTGCGCAGAACCGGCGGGTGGAGATCCACGTCGACCGTTGAAACATGTCAGACCATCGAAGGGGCCGGCAGGCCCCTTCTTTTTGCCTGTTATCAACCGCCGGTATCTGGCTTATGAAGGGAGGCGCAAAGGTCGCCAGGACAGGAGGTCCGTCGCTGCAACTTTATTTCGGCGGGGGTATTTGGCTGCGGCGACGTTAGGGGTAAGGTCGCCCCACTAGAAAAACAAAGGGGGTGACATGAAATTATTCCTGGGGGTGGGCAAGTCCGTTGCCCTGCTGTTCTGGCTGGCGGTGCTGGCCAATCTGTTCGAACCCTTCGCTCGACCCTTCTCCACACTGCTCAATGGCCTCGCCCTGCTGGTGCTCGGGCTGCATGTGCTGGAAGCGCTGCTCTACAACGCCCAGCTCCGGGCACGGCCGCACCCCTGGCGGGACCGCCTGCAACTGATGCTCTTCGGCGTGTTCCACCTGGCCGGACTGCCGAAGCAGGAGGCCAGCCATGCGTAGACTCTGTCTCCTCGCCCTGCTGGCCAGCCCGCTGGCCCTCGCTGAAACCAGCGTGACCGTCGACACCAACAGCTTCATCAAGCTGCCGGCCCTGACCGGCACCCTCAGCCTCGATCGCGTGGTGATTGCCGACCACGGCACCCTCGTGGTGCCCGCCAGCATCACCGAACTCAAGGTGGGCGAGTTGCGCATGGGGCGTGATGCGCGCATCGGCATTGCCTCGGCTGATCAGCCCTTCCGCCTGGAAGTCACCCAGGGCGAGATCGCCACCGGCGGCCACATCACCGCCTCCGGCGCAGCCGGCAGCATGAAGAAGCCGGCCAGCGACGGCCGCGACCTGACCCTGCGCCTCGGCACCGTCGCCGTCGACGAGCTCACCGTGGATGTACGCGGCGGCATCGGTGCACCGGGCTACAGCGGCCTGGCCGGTGCCGATGGCAAGCCCGGTGGCTGCCTCTGGGGCCAGGCCAGCCGGGGCCACGATGGCCAGAACGGCGGCAACGGCGGGGAAGGGGGCAAGGGCGGGCACATTCGCCTGGAAGTGGCCCAGGACTTCCCGCTGGAGCAGGTGCGGGCCCGGGTCGAGGGCGGTGCCGGTGGGCCGGCCGGTGAGGCCGGTGCCCCCGGTGCGGGTGGTGCCGCCAAGGGCTGCCTGGTCTACAGCACCGACCGTGGCCAGAAAGGCCGCGCCGGCCAGCCGGGGCAGGCAGGCCCGGCCGGCACGAACGGTCGCATGGACGTGGTGCGCTACTGACCTCAGAAGCTGGGGCGGGCGGCGGCGATGGCCACCAGCAGCAGCCCCAGCAGCAGGTTGATCCCCACCAGCCGACGGATGCGCCCCAGGGCTGCGCCGCCGGCTGGCCAGTCTTCCGCCGCCACGGCGCGCTTCAGTTCCGGTAGCTGCAGCAGGCTGACCCGCAGGAACAGCGCCAGCATCGCCAGGTACAGGCCCACCATGATGTGCACGTAGCGCGGCGAGCCGTCGAAGCCGGCGAAGCGCAGGTGCATCATCCCCACTCCGCTCAGCGGCAGCGCCAGCACGGCGACCCAGACCCAGACGAAGAATCGGCGGAACACCTCGATCCACAGCTTCAGGCGCTCTGGCGGTTGCAGCGTGGTCACGGCCGCCGGGCGCAGCACCATCCAGGCGAAGAACATGCCGCCGACCCACACCAGGGCGGCGAGGACGTGGGCAGCGTAGAGCGCGGCGAAGGGCGTCATCGGGTTTCTCCAGTCGGAAACAGGGCGCGGTATGATAGCCGCCCTGTTAAAGTACTGAAAATTTATCCAGCTCTCCGGCGTCCGCAACCTCCCCATGCTCAGCACCGAACTCAAGTCCCAGATCCAGGGGGCCTACTCCCGTTTCCTCGAAGCCAAGGGGCTCAAGGCCCGCTATGGGCAGCGCCTGATGATCGCCGAGGTGGCCAAGGTGCTCGGCGCCATCCCCCAGGATGACGAAGGGCACCGCCAGGGCGAGCCGGCGGTGGTGGCGGTGGAGGCCGGCACCGGTACCGGCAAGACCGTGGCCTACAGCCTGGCGGCGATTCCCTCGGCCAAGGCGGCGGGCAAGCGGCTGGTGATCGCCACGGCCACCGTGGCCCTGCAGGAGCAGATCGTCCACAAGGACCTGCCCGACCTGATCCGCAACAGCGGGCTGAATTTCAGCTTCGCCCTGGCCAAGGGGCGCGGCCGCTACCTGTGCTTGTCCAAGCTCGACATGCTGCTGCAGGACGGCCAGGCGCAGAGCGCCACCGCGCAGCTGTTCGCCGAGGAAGGCTTCCGCATCGACGTCGACGAGAGCAGCCAGAAGCTGCTCAACCAGATGATCGAGCGCCTGGCCGGCAACCGCTGGGACGGCGACCGTGATTCCTGGCCCGAGGCCATCGAGGACCAGGACTGGGCCCGCGTCACCACCGACCACAGCCAGTGCACCAAGCGCCATTGCCCCAACTTCCAGCAATGTGCCTTCTACAAGGCGCGCGAGGGCATGACCAAGGTGGACGTGATCGTCACCAACCACGACATGGTCCTGGCCGACCTCGCCCTGGGCGGTGGCGCTGTGCTGCCCGACCCGCGCGAAACCCTCTACGTGTTCGACGAGGGCCACCACCTTCCGGACAAGGCCATCGGCCACTTCGCCCACTACACCCGCCTGCGCTCCACCGCCGACTGGCTGGAGACGGTGGCCAAGAACCTCACCAAGCTGCTGGCCCAGCACCCGCTGCCGGGGGACATGGGCCGCCTGATCGAGAACGTGCCCGAGCTGGCGCGGGAGATCCGGGCCCAGCAGCAATTCATGTTCACCGCTTGCGAAGAGCTGGCCGACTTCCGGGCCGGCGAAGACATGGAAGGCCGCGAGCGCCCGCGCCACCGCTTCGAGGGCGGCGTGGTGCCGGAGCACCTGGTGGAGATGGGCATCGAGCTGAAGAAAGGCTTCGCCAAGCTCAACGACCTGTTCACCCGCCTGGCCGAACTGCTCAAGGAAGCCATGGACGGGGAGGGTGCCAACGGCCTCTCCAGCCAGCAGGCCGAGGAGTGGTACCCGCTGTTCGGCAGCCTGCAGACCCGCGCCCAGAACAACTGGGAGCTGTGGACCGCCTTCACCACCGAGGACCCGGAGGAAAGCCCGCCCATGGCGCGCTGGCTGACCCTCGCCGAGTTCGGCGCGGCCTACGACATCGAGGTCAACGCCAGCCCGATCCTCGCCGCCGAGACCCTGCGGCGGAACCTGTGGAACGTTGCCCACGGCGCCCTGGTGACCTCGGCGACCCTCACCGCGCTCGGCACCTTCGACCGCTATCGCATGCGCGCCGGCCTGCCGCGGCAGTCGGTCACGGCCGTGGTGCCCAGCCCCTTCCACCATGCCGATGCCGGCCTGCTGCGAGTGCCGGACCTCAAGGCCGACCCCCGTGACGCCGCCGCCCACACCGCCGCCATCACCCGCGAGCTGCCACGCCTGGTGGACGGCGCCCGGGGCACCCTGGTGCTGTTCGCCTCGCGCCGGCAGATGCAGGACGTGTTCGACGGGCTGGAGCGCGACTGGCGCAAGCGGGTGCTGATCCAGGGCAACCTGTCCAAGCAGGAGACCCTCAACAAGCACAAGGCCCGGGTGGACGACGGCGAGCCCAGCGTGCTGTTCGGTCTGGCGTCCTTCGCCGAGGGTGTGGACCTGCCGGGTGCCTACTGCGAGCACGTGGTGATCGCCAAGATCCCCTTCGCGGTGCCGGATGACCCGGTGGAAGCGGCCCTGGCCGAGTGGATCGAGGCCCGTGGCGGCAACCCCTTCATGGAGATCGCCGTGCCCGATGCCTCCCTGCGCCTGGTGCAGGCCTGTGGTCGCCTGCTGCGTACTGAAAGCGACCGCGGCACCATCACCCTGCTGGATCGCCGGGTGGTCACCCAGCGTTATGGCAAGGCCATCCTCAACGCGCTCCCCCCCTTCCGACGCGAGATCGAATGACCGGACGGTCCCCGGCGCTTGACGCCGGGCTTGCCTCTGCGATCATTGCCCGCTCGCGCGGACACGGATCGCTCGATCAGCGGCAACATTCGCCGGATCCGTTGTCTATGCACTGACTTTTCTTGGGGATCGGCTTGATGTTCTCGACACCAAAATCGGCACGCCTGCTGCCCATCGTGCTGGCCCTGGCCGGCATGAGCGCCTCCGTCCAGGCCGACACGCTGTTCAATTTCGTGCGTCCGCTGGACGCTGTCACCGTCACCACCCAGGACGCTGCCCTGCCCAGCGTCACCGCGGAAACCACGCCCGAGGGCGAGGTGCTACGTCGCCTGACCTTCAACCCGGCCGAGAAGCCCAGCCTGCGCCTGGCGCCGCAGAACGGCACCTGGGACTGGAGCCAGGCCGGTGTCATGAGCCTGCGCCTGCAAAGTGCCCAGGACTGGGCCATCACCCTCGACGTCACCGTCGAAAGCGCCGACGGCAAGACCTTGCGCAGCCGCATCGCCCTGCCGGCCGGCCCTGCCCAGACCCTGCTGCTGCCCCTGGCCGCCACCTCGCCCCGTGCCCAGGGCATGCGCGCCGCGCCGCCCCAGCCCTGGGTGAAGGATGGCAAGCGCTACCTGCTGGCCACCGAGGTGGAAGGCGAGCTGGACCTGTCCAAGGTCACCGCCGTGACCCTTTCCCTGGAGCACCCGGACGCGGCGCAGAACATCCTGCTGGGCCGCTTCGGCACCGAGGACAAGAACCCCCAGGCTGATTTCTACGCCGGCCTGATCGATGCCTACGGCCAGTACACCCGCGCCGACTGGCCGGAGAAGGTCAAGAGCGACGAGCAGCTCAAGGCGGCCGCCGAGAAGGAGCGCAAGCAACTGGAGGAATGGAAGGCCAAGCTGCCCGAGCAGGACGCCTACGGTGGTTGGCTCGGTGGCCCGAGCTTCGAGGCCAGCGGGTTCTTCCGCACCGAGAAGCGTGAGGGGCGCTGGTACCTGGTCTCTCCCGAAGGCCACCCGTTCTTCTCCCTGGGTGTCAACACCGTCACCCCGGACAACAGCCAGACCTACGTCGAAGGCCGCGAGGGCATGTTCACCGCGCTGCCCAAGGACGGTGAACCCCTCGCCAACTGGTACGGCAACGGCGACAGCCGCCGCGAGACCGGCTCCAACAAGGGGCGGGCCTTCGACCATGGTCGCTGGTACGACTTCTACCGGGCCAACCTGGAGCGCACCTACGGCCCGCAGGAGCCTGCGCGCTGGGTCGAACACAGCCTGGATCGCCTGAAAGCCTGGGGCTTCAACACCGTGGGCAACTGGAGCGCCGGCGAATTCGGCACCGCCCAGCGCATGCCCTACACCCTGCCGCTGTCGATCCATGGCGATTTCGCCACCATCAGCACCGGCCTCGACTGGTGGGGCGGCATGCCCGACCCGTTCGACCCGCGCTTCGCCATGGCGGCCGAGCGGGCGATTGCCATTGCCGCCCGTGACCACCGCGACGACCCCTGGCTGATCGGCTACTTCGCCGACAACGAGCTGGCCTGGGCCGGCCCCGGCAGCGATCCCAAGTCCCGCTACGCCCTGGCCTACGGCACCCTGCGCCTGACCACCGACGTGCCGGCCAAGCGTGCCTTCCTCAAGCAGCTGCGCGACAAGTACCGCAACCAGCAGGGCCTGTCCCAGGCCTGGGGCATCGAGCTGCCGGCCTGGGAGCTGATGGAGGACCCGGGCTTCGAGGCACCGCTGCCCAATCCCGAGCACCCGGCCATCGAGGAAGACCTCAAGCGCTTCCAGCGCTTCTTCGCCGACACCTACTTCAAGACCATCGCCGAGTCGATGAAGTGGCACGCACCGAACCACCTGCTGCTGGGCGGACGCTTCGCCGCCACCGTGCCGGAGGCCGTGGAGTCATGCGCCCAGTATTGCGACGTGCTCAGCTTCAACTTCTACACCCGCGAGCCGCAGCAGGGGCATGACTTCGAGTTCCTGCGCAAGCTGGACAAGCCGCTGCTGGTCACCGAGTTCCACTTCGGTTCCCGCGACCGGGGCCCGTTCTGGGGCGGTGTCTCCGAGGTCTACAAGGAAGAGGAGCGTGGCCCGGCCTACGCCAACTTCCTGAAGAAGGCCCTGGAGGAACCGCTGATCGTCGGTGCCCACTGGTTCCAGTACCTCGACCAGCCCGCCAGCGGCCGCCTGCTGGATGGCGAGAACGGCCACCTCGGCCTGGTGGCCATTACTGACCGCCCCTACGAGGGCTTCGTCAAGTCGGTGCGCAAGACCAACCTCGACATCGCCGCGCAACTGGCCGCTCCCGCTCCGGCAGCGAACGAGTCGGCCAAGCAGCCGGCCAGCGCACCGAAGGCAGCGCCCGCCAAGCCCGAGACGCCGAAGGCCCAGGCACCCAAGCCTGAAGCCGCCAAGCCGGAAGCCCCGAAGCCCGAGGCGCCGAAAGCCGAGGCACCCAAGGCCGAGCCTGAGGCCAGCGAAGCGCCGAAGCCCGAGGCGTCCAGCCCTGCGCCGACCCAGCCTGCACCCGAAGCCAAGGATGCAGCGCCGGCACAACCCGCTGCGAACTGAGGCCACCCGCGCCGAACTTCAGCGGGGTTCACAGCAGACGGCGGCATGGCAACAATGCCGCCGTCGTCTTTTTTGAAGGAGAGTGATGGTGCAGATCCAGGGTTACTTCGACTTGCGTTTCGAAGCGGTGCGCGACCAGTTCGCCGCCCTGTTCGAGGGCTCCCAGGAGCGCGGGGCCGCGCTGTGCGTGCAGGTGGGCGGGGAGACCGTGCTCGACCTGTGGGCCGGCACCGCCGACAAGGACGGCCAGCAGGCCTGGCACAGCGACACCCTGCTGAACCTCTTCTCCTGCACCAAGACCTATGCCGCCGTCACCGCCCTGCAGCTGGTGGGGGAGGGCAAGCTCGACCTCGATGCGCCGGTCGCCCGCCTGTGGCCGGAGTTCGCTGCCGCCGGCAAGGAGCGCATCACCCTGCGCCACCTGCTCAGCCATCGTGCCGGCTTGCCGGCGATCCGCGAGCCATTGCCGGCCGAGGCGCTCTACGACTGGGACGCCATGACGACCGCCCTGGCCGCCGAGCAGCCCTGGTGGACGCCGGGCGAGGGCCATGGCTACGCGCCCATCACCTACGGCTGGCTGGTGGGCGAACTGATCCGCCGTGCCGATGGTCGTGGCCCCGGTGAATCCATCGTGGCCCGCGTGGCCCGGCCCCTGGGGCTGGACTTCCACGTCGGCCTGGACGATGCCGAATTCCACCGTGTCGCCCACATCGCCCGGGGCAAGGGCAACCTGGGGGATGCGGCGGCCCAGCGCTTGCTCAAGTGCATGATGAGCGAGCCCACCGCCCTCAGTACCCGTGCCTTCACCAACCCGCCGTCGATCATGACCAGCACCAACAAGCCCGAATGGCGGCGCATGCAACAGCCGGCTGCCAACGGCCACGGCAATGCCCGCAGCCTGGCCGGCTTCTATGCCGGCCTGCTGGATGGCAGCCTGCTGGACTCGGCACTGCTGGCCGAGCTGACCCGCGAACACAGCCTGGGTGACGACCGCACCCTGCTCACCCAGACCCGTTTCGGCCTGGGCTGCATGCTGGAGCAGCCCGATGTGCCCAATGCCACCTACGGCATGGGGCGCCTGGCGTTCGGCCATCCGGGTGCGGGCGGTTCCATCGGTTTCGCCGATCCGGAGCGCGACGTGGCCTTCGGCTTCGTCACCAACACCCTCGGTCCCTACGTGCTGATGGACCCCCGCGCCCAGCACCTGGCACGCACCCTGGCCAGCTGCCTGTAGCGCCACTCGTCAGCTGGAACGAATATCCCTTTTCGGATTAATGGGTTGCGTCCAGAATTTCAGCCTGAATCTGAGATTGATGCGCCATCACGCGATGGCGCATCGGCTTTCTTCACCCCTCCTGTCACGGGTCCTTTCCATGAAGCTGTTCAAGTACTCCACCTTGATCCTCTGCATGACCGTTGCTGGTTGCAGCACCTTCAGCCATGACAAGCAGCCGGCGGAGGCCCAGGCGCAGAACAGCGGCACCCACCACTGGTGGTGGCCGTTCGGTGGGGGCGAGCAGAAGGCCGAGCCGGCCAAGGTCGCCAAGATCGACACCCAGGCCACCCAGGCCTGGCTCGACCAGTACGAGCCGCGCCTGCGTGAAGCGGTGAAGGGCTCGCGCATGGAAGTGGAGCGCCGCGACAACGTGCTGGTGGTCACCGCGCCGGTGGACGGTTCCTTCAACCCGGACCGCCCGAGCATGCTGCTGCCGATCTCCCTCGGGCCGGTGTCCCGCGTTGCCAAGCTGGTGGAGGGTGATGCCAAGACCGGCGTGCTGGTGCTCGGCCATGCCGATCCGTCCGGCGACGACGCCAAGAACCGCCAGCTCAGCCAGGAACGGGCCCAGGCCGTGGCTGCCATCTTCCGCCTCAGCGGGCTGCAGCGTGACCGCCTGTCGCTGAAGGGCGTGGGCTCCGACATGCCGCGCGCCGCCAACGACAGCAAGGACGGCCGCGCCCTGAACCGCCGTGTGGAAATCGTCCTCACCCCGCAGGACACCCTGGTGGCCCTGCTGGCGCGTTACAACCAGCCGCCCAAGGTCGCCCAGCAGGCGGTTGCGGCAGATCAAGGCAAGTGAGCGATCCTCGGATAGGCTAGCGTTTTCCCTTTCCGGAGAGCCCCCATGACCCAGACCCTGGCCGATATGCGCCGCGACTACACCCGCGACGGACTCAGCGAGGAGCAGGCCCCCCAGGAGCCGCTCGCGCTGTTCCACCGCTGGTTCGACGAGGCGGTGAAGACCGAGCAATTGCCCGTCGAACCCAACGCCATGACCCTGGCCACGGTGGACGCCGATGGGCGCCCCCATTGCCGGGTGCTGCTGCTCAAGGGGCTGGATGAGCGTGGCTTCACCTTCTTCAGCAACTACGACAGTGCCAAGGGCGAGCAACTGGCGGCGCGGCCGTTCGCGGCCATGACCTTCTTCTGGCCCAGCCTGGAGCGCCAGGTGCGCATCGAGGGGCGCGTGGAGCGGGTGACTCCGGCGGAGTCGGACGCCTACTTCCAGGTCCGCCCGCTGGGCAGCCGCATTGGCGCCTGGGCCTCACCGCAGAGCCGGGTGATCGCCGATCGTGCCGAACTGGAGGCCTTGCTGGCCGACACCGAGCGGCGTTTCCTCAACCAGTCCCCCACCTGCCCGCCGCACTGGGGCGGCTACCGGCTGCTGCCGGAGCGCGTCGAATTCTGGCAGGGGCGCCCCAGCCGGCTGCACGACCGCCTCAACTACCGCCTGGTAGATGGGCGTTGGCAGCGCGAGCGCCTCGCACCCTAGGACGCCTGGGGCGGCTGCGGGTAACGGCTGGCCGCCTGCTCCAGCCAGGCCTGCAGCGCCTTGCGCTTGATCCCCGCAGCCTTCGCCGCCTCCAGTTGCTCCAGCATGTAGGCGCGGCGCTGCGGGTCATCCCCCGCCATCGACAGGGCCAGGTCGCGGTCCACCCAGCGCTTGATACGCACGTAGATCCACCAGTGGAAGTACAGGCCCGCGACGGTGGTGACGACGATGATGAAGTAATCCATGGACTAACCTTGCTGCTCGGCACCCTGGCGTCGTTTCGTTGTCCGATGGCCGTGGCTGTACGGAAACTGAACGAGTCTGCACTTTGGCCGAGCGTCGAGTGACAGTTGAAGGTGCCGCGCAGTCTAATGGAGGCGCATCCAATCTGGAGGAAAAATCATGCGTAAATCCGTTCTGCTGGCCGCTTCGTTCGCCTCGATGGCGATGGTTCTGAGCGGCTGTCAATCGAGCCTGACCGGAGACACCTACTCCCGCGCCGAGGCCCGCCAGGTGCAGACCGTGCGCATGGGGACCATCGAATCGCTGCGCCCGGTGAAGATCGAGGGCACCAAGACCCCCATCGGTGCCGGTGCCGGTGCGGTGGTGGGCGGTGTCGGCGGCAGCGCCATCGGCGGTGGCCGTGGCAGTGTGGTGGCCGCCGTGATCGGCGCCGTGGCCGGTGGCCTGCTGGGCGCCGCGACCGAAGAAGGCCTGACCCGCACCCAGGGCGTGGAGATCACCGTGCGCGAGGATGACGGTTCCATGCGCGCCTACGTGCAGGAAGTGCAGGAAAACGAGATCTTCCGTGTCGGCGAACGTGTTCGCATCATGACCGTCAATGGCACCAGCCGCGTGACCCACTGATCCATCCCCCCGCAACCGGCGGGCTTTCCGCCGGTTCGTCCCCTACGCTTCATCTCACCAGCCAACCGGCAGGCGATTCATGGCTCTGTAGAGCGGGTCGCCTGTTCCGGCTTGCTAGGTTTTGAAATAATTCATGCATGCGCGGTGATCGATAGTTCTGGATAATCGATCACCGCATCGCCATTGCCGTGCTCAGCGCTGGCAGGCCGAAAGAGGAGGATTTCGATGCTACTGGCGCTGATCGTCGCCCTGCCGTTCCTGGGAACCCTGTTGCCGCTGCTGTTCGGCCGCCATTGCCGCACCCGTGCCGCGCTGGCGGCCGCCGTGGCGCCGGCCATCGGCCTTGGCCTGCTGCTCGCCCAGGCCGGCACCGTGCTGGGTGGGGAGGTCCTGAAGCTGTCCATCCCCTGGTTGCCGCAGCTGGGGCTGAACTTCAGCCTGCGCCTGGATGGGCTGGGCTTCCTCTTCGCACTGATGATCCTCGGCATCGGCCTGCTGGTGATCCTCTACGCCCGCTACTACCTCTCCGAGCGCGAGCCCTGTGGCCGCTTCTTCGCCTACCTGCTGCTGTTCATGGGCGCCATGCTCGGCGTGGTGCTGTCCGAGAACCTGCTGCTGATGCTGGTGTTCTGGGAGGCCACCAGCCTGTCGTCGTTCCTGCTGATCGGTTTCTGGGGGCACCGCTCCGACGCCCGCAAGGGCGCGCGCATGGCGCTGGCGGTCACCGGTGGCGGTGGCCTGGCGTTGCTGGCGGGCATCCTCCTGCTCGGGCAGATCGCCGGCAGCTTCGAGCTGACCGAGGTGCTGGCCCGGGGCGAGCTGATCCGCCAGCACAGCCTCTATCCGGTGATGCTGTGCCTGGTGCTGCTGGGGGCGCTGACCAAGTCGGCGCAGTTCCCCTTCCACTTCTGGCTGCCCCACGCCATGGCCGCGCCGACCCCGGTGTCCGCCTACCTGCACTCGGCAACCATGGTGAAGGCCGGTGTGTTCCTCCTGGCGCGGCTCTACCCGGCCCTGGCCGGCACCGACCTGTGGTTCTACCTGGTGGGCCTGAGCGGCCTGGCGACCCTGCTGCTGGGCGCCGGGATGGCGCTGTTCCAGCATGACCTCAAGGGCCTGCTGGCCTATTCCACCATCAGCCACCTGGGCCTGATCACCCTGCTGTTCGGCCTGGATACCCCGCTGTCCAACGTCGCGGCGGTGTTCCACATCATCAACCACGCCACCTTCAAGGCGTCGCTGTTCATGGCGGCCGGCATCATCGACCACGAGACCGGCAGCCGCGACATGCGGCAGATCAACGGCATGTGGCGCTACCTGCCGCACACCGCTGTGCTGGCGATGGTCGCCTCCCTGGCCATGGCCGGGGTGCCGTTGCTCAACGGCTTCCTCAGCAAGGAGATGTTCTTCAGCGAGACCCTCGGGCAGGACCTGCTGGGCAGCTTCAGCTGGTTGATCCCGGCCGGGGCGACCCTGGCGGGCGTGTTCTCGGTGGCCTACTCGCTGCGTTTCGTCCACGACGTGTTCTTCAACGGCGAGCCGCGCCAGTTGCCCAAGTTCCCGCCCCACGAGCCGCCGCGCTACATGAAGGTGCCGGTGGAGGTGCTCGTCGCCCTGTGCCTGCTGGTGGGCATGGCGCCGAACTTCAGCGTCGCGCCCCTGTTGGCGGCCGCATCCTCGGTGAGCATGGGTGGCACGCTGCCGGAATACAGCCTGGCGATCTGGCACGGACTCAACCTGCCGCTGCTGATGAGCACCCTGGCACTGGTCGGCGGCGTGCTGATCTACATCGGCCGCAAGCCGCTGTTCCGTTGGTACGAAGGGCTGCCGGACGCGGACGCGAAGGAAATCTTCGAGGCTGCGGTCCAGCGCGTGATCGGCGTGGCTGCGCGCTTTATCGCCGCGCTGGAGAACGGCTCCCTGCAGCGCTACATGGCGGTGCTGCTGCTGGCGGCCGTTGCCGTGGTGGTCGTGGCCCTGGCGCCGCTGACCTCGCTGACGGGCTCGCGGCCGCTCACCGGGCTGGATGGCGTGACGGCGGTGGGAATGCTGGTGCTGGCCGCCAGCGGTGTGCTGACGGCGTTGCTGCACCGCCAGCGCATGGTGGCGCTGCTGGTGCTGGGCGTCGGCGGCCTGCTGGTGGCCCTGGCCTTCGCCCGCTTCTCCGCGCCCGACCTGGCACTGACCCAGCTGACGGTGGAGGTGGTGACCCTGGTGTTGCTGATCCTCGCCATGTACTACCTGCCCTCGCGTACCCCGGCGGAAAGCTCCAGCCTGCGCATCCTCCGCGACCTCGGCCTGGCCGGCGCCGGCGGCACCCTGGTGGGCCTGCTGACCTACGCGGTGATGACCCGCCCGTACACCACCATCGCCGACTACTTCATCGCCAACGCCATCCCCGGCGGCGGCGGGCACAACGTGGTCAACGTCATCCTCGTGGACTTCCGCGGGTTCGACACCCTGGGCGAGATCACCGTGCTGGCGATCGCTGCGGTGGGCGTGCATGCGCTGCTGTCCGGGCTGTTGCTGCGCAACCCCACCTGCGATCCCCAGGGCCGGAACTGGGCACGGGCCAAGCACCCGCTGATCCTCGAAACCCTGTCGCGGCTACTGCTGCCCCTGGCGCTGATGGTGTCGGCCTTCATCTTCCTGCGCGGGCACAACCTGCCGGGCGGCGGCTTCATCGCCGGCCTGATCACTGCCGTGGCCCTGGTGTTGCAATACATCGCCAGTGGTTCAGCCTACGTCGAGTCGCGGCTGCCGCTGCGCTACCAGCGCATGGCCGGCTGCGGCGTACTGCTGGCCGGCCTTACCGGGCTGGGCAGCTGGGCCTTCGGCGCCCCGTTCCTGACCTCGGCTTTCGACCACTTCCACCTGCCGCTGGTGGGTGAGTTCGAACTGGCCACGGCACTGGCCTTCGACCTGGGCGTCTACCTCGCCGTGGTCGGCGCCGTGATGCTGATCCTCTCCGGGCTCGGTAAGCTGAGCCTGCACCCGCCCATGACCGAGGAGGTCCACTGATGGAAGCCCTGTTCGCCGTCACCCTCGGGCTGCTCACCGCCAGCGGCCTGTACCTGCTGCTCCGGGCGCGCACCTTCCCGGTCGTGCTCGGGCTGACGCTGTTGTCCTACGCGGTCAACCTGTTCCTCTTCGCCATGGGGCGCCTGGCAGGCGACGCCGCCGTGCTCGGCCAGGGCGGCACCCCGGCCGACCCGCTGCCCCAGGCGCTTGTGCTCACCGCCATCGTCATCGGCTTCGCCATGACCGCCTTCGTGGTGGCCCTGGCCCTGCGGGGCGTCGGCGAGCTGGGCAACGACCATGTCGATGGCCGCCGTGACGGGGAGGGCCGATGAACCACCTGCTCATCCTGCCGATCCTCCTGCCCCTGTTCGCCGGGGCGGCGCTGCTGATGCTGCCCTCGCTGGAGCGCATCAAGCGCACCCTGTCGATCCTTGCCTGCCTGGCGCTGATTCCCGTGGCCCTGTTGCTGATGCGGCAGGCGGCGGAAGGCGACCTGCAGGTGTACGCACTGGGCGGCTGGCAGGCACCGTTCGGCATCGTGCTGATGCTGGACCGCCTCAGCGCGCTGATGCTGCTGGTCACCGCCGTGCTCGGCACCGCCGTGGCGATCTATGCGGCCCGGGGTGATGACCGCCGGGGCATGCGCTTCCACGCGCTGCTGCAGTTCCAGTTGCTGGGCCTGAACGGTGCCTTCACCACCGGCGACCTGTTCAACCTCTTCGTGTTCTTCGAGGTGATGCTGATCGCCTCCTATGCGCTGCTGTTCCATGGTGGCGGTGCCGAACGGACCCGCGCCGGTTTGCACTACGTGGTGCTGAACCTGGTGGGCTCGGCGTTCTTCCTGATCGCCCTGGGCGTGTTCTACGGCATCACCGGCACCCTCAACATGGCCGACCTGTCGGTGAAGGTGGCCGCCGTGGCACCCGCCGATGCGCCGTTGCTGGCGGCTGCCGGGCTGCTCCTGCTGGTGGTGTTCGCCCTCAAGGCGGCGTTGCTGCCGCTGCACTTCTGGCTGCCGCGTGCCTATACCGTGGCCAGTGCGCCGGTGGCGGCGCTGTTCGCGATCATGACCAAGGTGGGCGTCTACTCCATCGTGCGGGTCTACCTGCTGGTGTTCGGTGCCGGGGCGGGTGAGCTGGCCCACCTGGGCAACGACTGGCTGTGGCCGCTGGCGCTGCTGACCATGGCGGTGGCCGCACTCGGTGCCCTGGCTGCTGCCAGCCTTCAGGCGCTGGTGGCCTACCTGGTGCTGCTCTCCGCCGGCACCCTGCTGGCGGCCGTGGCCCTTGGCACGCCGGCCTCCCTGGGCGCGGCGCTGTACTACCTGGTGCACAGCACCTGGGCGGCGGCCGGGTTGTTCCTGCTGGCCGACCTCATCAGCCGCGAGCGTGGCGAACGCCGGGGCGCGCTGGTGCAGGGGCCGCTGCTGGAGCACCCGGCCCTGCTGGGCGGCGCCTTCTTCTTCGCGGCCATCTCGGTGGCCGGCCTGCCGCCGTTGTCCGGCTTCATCGGCAAGCTGCTGCTGCTCAAGGCCGCGACGCCGGGCCTGCCGACGGCCCTGCTGTGGGGCGTGCTGCTGGGCGGCAGCCTGCTGTGCCTGGTGGCCCTGAGCCGGGCCGGCAGCACGCTGTTCTGGCGCACCACCGGGGCTGATGCACCCGGTGGCGAGGGGCTTGACGGTGTGCGCCTGGCCGTCACCCTTGCCCTGCTGGGCCTGGCGGTGCTGCTGGTGGTGCTGGCGGGCCCGCTGATGAGCTACCTGGAGGCCACGGCCACCCAGCTGCACGATGTCGATCTCTACCGGCAGGCCGTCCTGCCAGGAGCGGGCGCATGATCCGTCGTCTCTTGCCCCATCCGGCCACCAGCCTGCTGCTGCTGGTCACCTGGCTGCTGCTGGTGGATTCCCTGTCCTTCGGCCAGTGGCTGCTGGGGGGCGCGCTGGCCGTGCTCATCCCGCTGCTGTGCAACCCGCTGATGCTGGAGCACCCGCGCGCCTGGCGCCCGGCCCGCCTGGCCCGGTTCATCCTGCTGGTGCTGTGGGACATCCTGGTGGCCAACTTCCTGGTGGCCCGCCAGACCCTCGGCCCGATCCGGCGCCTGCAGCCGGGGTTCGTCGAGGTGCCGATCGACCTGGACAACGAAATGGCCATCAGCCTGCTGGTGTGCGTGGTGTCCCTGACCCCGGGCTCGGTGTCCGCCGACCTCAGCGGCGACCGCCGCATCCTGCTGGTCCACGCCCTGGACGTGCCCGATGCCGACGCGCTGGTGGCGGAGATCAAGCAGCGCTACGAAGCGCCCCTCAAGGAGGTGTTCCCATGCTCGCGTACGTGATTCCCGTCTGCCTGGGGCTGCTGGTGGTGGCCATGCTGCTGACCCTGGCCCGCCTGGTGCGCGGGCCCTGCCTGCCCGACCGGGTGCTGGCGCTGGATACCCTCTACGTCAATGCCATCGCCATGCTGATCCTGCTGGGCATCTGGCAGGGCACCAACCTGTATTTCGAGGTGGCGCTGCTGATCGCCGTGCTGGGGTTCGTCGGCACGGTGGCGGTGGCCAAGTACATGCTGCGCGGAGACATCATCGAATGAATATCGCCGACCTGCCCCTGTGGGCCGAGATCCTGGTTTCCCTGCTGCTGCTGCTGGGGGCGCTGTTCGTGCTGATCGGTGCCATCGGCCTCTATCGCCTGCCGGACTTCTTCATGCGCCTGCACGGGCCGACCAAGGCCACCACCCTGGGTGTGGGCAGCCTGGTGATGGGGTCGCTGGTGTACTTCTCCTGGGTGTCCGGCACGCTCAGCTTCCACGAGCTGCTGATCAGCCTGTTCCTCTTCATCAGCGCCCCGGTCAGTGCCTACATGCTGGCCAAGGCCGCTGTGCTGCAGCAACTGCCGCTCACGTCGCGGACCCGCGGCAAACCTTGGCAGCAGTAACAGTTTTGCCGGGCGGCTGTGCCTGTCGGGGGCGCCTGCCGCCCCCTAGACTGTCGATTTTTCCGGAGATGGGGCATGGCGCAGCAGGCTCGGTGGGTGGCAGTGGTCTGCCTGGTGCTGGCCATGGCGCTGTGGGGCAGCTCGTTCATCGCCCTCAAGTTCGCCTTCCGCGAGGTGCCGTCGATGTGGGTGATCTTCGCCCGCATGGCCCTCGGCAGCCTGGTGTTCCTGCTGGCCTGGCGCTGGCGGGGGAGGGCTGAACCCCGGCGCGGCGACTGGAAGTACTTCCTGGCCCTGGGCGCCTGCGAGCCCTGCCTCTATTTCATCTTCGAAGCCCTGGCGCTGGAGCACACCAGCGCCTCCCAGGCGGGGATGATCACGGCGCTGTTGCCGCTGCTGGTAGCGGTGGGGGCCTACCTGTTCCTCCGGGAGCGCATCACCCGCACCACCCTGGCCGGCTTCCTGCTGGCGGTGCTCGGTGCAGTGTGGCTGAGCCTGGCCAGCGAGTCGGACGCCCATGCCCGCGCGCCCCTGCTGGGCAACTTCTATGAATTCCTCGCGATGCTCTGCGCTACCGGCTACACGCTGCTGCTCAAGCACCTGTCGTCGCGCTACTCGGCCTTCCACCTGACGGCCTTGCAGGCGTTCATCGGGGCCGGGTTCTTCCTGCCGGTGGCGCTGCTGGGCGAGCCCTTGCCCGCCGTCATCAGCCCGCTGGCGCTGGGGTCGATGGTCTACCTCGGCATCGTGGTCACCGTCGGCGCCTATGGCCTCTACAATTTCGGCGTGGGGCGCCTGCCGGCCAGCCAGGCCACCGGCTTCATCAACCTGATCCCGGTGTTCACCCTGATCTTCGCCATGCTGCTGCTGGACGAACGCCTCAGCCCTGCCCAGTTCTGCGCCGCTGCCCTGGTGTTCGCCGGGGTGGCCCTCAGCCAGTGGCGCAGCGCCCCGCCGGCCCCGGCCGGCATCCTCGATTGAGTACACACCATGCCCGCTGATTTCCGCCGTTGGACCCGCGACGCCATCCGCCTCATCGAGGCCGACTTCCAGCGCAGCGCCGATACCCACCTGATCCCCCTCGCGCTGCCGGGTTTCCCGGGTGTCGACCTGTATTTCAAGGACGAGTCCAGCCACCCCACCGGCAGCCTCAAGCACCGCCTGGCCCGTTCGCTGTTCCTCTATGCCCTGTGCAACGGCTGGCTGGGGCCGGGGGCGCCGGTGATCGAGGCCTCCAGCGGCTCCACGGCGGTGTCCGAGGCCTACTTCGCGCGCCTGCTGGGGCTGCCGTTCATCGCCGTGATGCCGGCCAGCACCTCCCCGGAGAAGATCGCCCAGATCGCCTTCTATGGCGGCCGCAGCCACCTAGTGAGCGACCCGACGCAGATCTATGCCGAGTCCGAACGACTGGCGCGGGAGAGCGGCGGCCACTTCATGGACCAGTTCACCTACGCCGAGCGCGCCACCGACTGGCGGGCGAACAACAACATCGCCGAGTCGATCTTCCAGCAGATGCGCCACGAGCCGCACCCGGAACCGAGCTGGCTGGTGTCCAGCCCCGGCACGGGCGGCACCCTGGCCACCCTCGGGCGCTACGTGCGCTACCGCCAGCACCCGACCCGGGTGCTGTGTGCCGACGCCGAGCGTTCGGTGTTCTTCGATGCCTACGTGAGTGGCGACCGCAACCTGACCCTGGGCTGCGGGTCACGCATCGAGGGCATTGGCCGGCCTCGGGTCGAGGCGTCCTTCCTGCCCCAGGTGATCGATGCGATGGCCAAGGTGCCGGATGCGCTGTCCCTGGCGGCCATGCACTACCTGGCGCAGCGCCTGGGGCGGCGGGTCGGTGGCTCCAGCGGGACCAACCTGGTGGGGGCCTTGCGGGTGGCCGCAGACATGGCGGCCAAGGGGGAACAGGGCTCGGTGGTGGCGATCCTCTGCGATGGCGGCGAGCGCTACGCGACCACCTACTACGATCCGGCCTGGCTGGCGAGCCAGGGGTTCGACCTCGAACCCCTGGTCGCGCAGATCGCCGCCTGCGCCGAGCAGGGCGCACCCCTGCCGGATTCGCTGGCGGTGGCCGGGCTCTGACAGGCTGTTGAAACGCTCACAGCGCTGCCGCGGCGCCGTGTGCGTCATTCAACGGCGTGCCGGGCCTCGCCCCCTCGCCAGGCGAGGGCCACATCCAGCATGCGGTGGGCGAAGGCCCATTCGTTGTCGTACCAAGCGAGCACCTTCACCAGCTCGTCCTGCACCCGCGTCTGGGTCAGGTCGGCGACGCAGGACACCGGGTAGCCGTTGAAGTCCACCGATACCAGCGGCAGCTCGTTGCAGCTCATCACTCCCTCCGGCAGGCGGAAGGCGCCTTCGCGCAGCGCGGCGTTGACCGCCTCGCGGGTGGTGGGGCGCTCGGCGATGAAGCTCAGGTCCACCAGCGAGACGTTGGGGGTCGGCACCCTGACCGCCAGGCCGTCGAGGCGCCCGGCCAGCTCCGGCAGCACCAGGCCGATGGCCCGTGCCGCGCCGGTGCTGGTGGGAATCATCGAGAGGGCGGCGGCCCGCGCGCGGTAGAGGTCGTCGTGGGTCTTGTCCAGCAGGTTCTGGTCGTTGGTGTAGGCGTGCACTGTGGTCACCAGGCCGCTGCGGATGCCCACGGCGGCATGCAGCACCTTGGCCAGGGGCGCCAGGCAGTTGGTGGTGCAGGAGGCGTTGGAGACGATGCGCTGGTCGCCCAGCTGGTCGTGGTTGACCCCGTACACCACCGTCAGGTCGGCGCTGTCCAGCGGGTGGGACAGCAGCACGTGGGAGGCCCCGGCGGCCAGGTGCCGTTCCACCTGTTCGCGCTTCTTCATCCGCCCGGAGCATTCCAGCACCAGGTCCACCCCCAGGTCCGCCCAGGGCAGGTTGCCGGGTTCCGGCTCGGCCAGCAGGCGGATCGCCTGGGTGCCGACGTGCAGGTGGTCCTGGCGCAGTTCGAGGGGGCCGGCGAAGCGGCCGAAGGTGGAGTCGAAGCGGGTGAGGTGGGCGAGGGTGGCGAAATCGCCGAGGTCGTTGATGGCTTCGATCCGCACCTGCTGGTCGAGGCCCCGTTCGAACACGGCGCGGACAATGGCCCGGCCGATGCGTCCATACCCGTTCAATGCGATGCGCAGCATGACGTTCTCCTTCTTGCGTGTCCTGCCTGCAAGCTTAGGAGGTCATCGGCGAACGGGGGCCGCTCCGGCCCGGGGAACGGGCCGAGGCGGGGGAGGGAAACAACGGTTCAGTCGTTGCGGGCGCCGCCGAAGGCCGCACAGCCGCGCAGGGTCTTGCCGTCCAGGCGCAGTTCGGCGGAGAGGTGTTCGACGGCGCCGCTCATGCTGTCGACGCAGCGTTTCGGGGCGATCCACAGCTCCACCCGGCGGCCGTTGGCTTCGCTGGTGAGGTTGAAGCGGCCGTCGGGCAGTTGTTCTTCCATGTAGGGGATGGCCAGCGGCGGCTGCTCCGGCTGTTCCAGCACCAGGCCGGCGTTGCTGACGTTGACGTTCCAGGACGGCTCGTTGCCGCTGGCACGCAGCAGCAGGCGGCGGAAGTTCGGGTCGTCGCAGCCATGGCCCTCGCGCTGCAAGCGGTACAGGCGGCGCACGTCCAGCTGGCCATCGGCACCGGCCTTGCTCGCACCCAGCTGGCCGCCGAGGTCGGCGAACAGCGGGCCCGGCCCGTCGTCCAGGAGGGTGGCGGCTTCCTGCAGGATGCCGGTGGCGCCCACGTCGGTAATCACGAAGCGGCGCTGCTCCTGGCAGGGGCGGAACACCAGGCGTCCTTCGCTGGCCTCCAGTTCGCCCTGCATCCGCTGCTGCGGGAGTTGCGGCGCCTTCTCCGGGCCGGTGAACACCTGGCAGCCGGCGAACAGGGGGATCAGACTGAACAGCAGGGGACGAACGATGCGCATGGGGGCCTCCTTGGGAAGCGGCCACGTTACCGGGGCGCCTCGGCTAGCTCAAGGGCGAGGAGGACGGATGATCCAGTGCAAACGGGTTTATGAACCCTGGGATGAACGCGATGGCCAGCGGGTGCTGGTGGACCGGCTGTGGCCGCGCGGTTGCCGCAAGGAGGCGCTGGGGCTGGCGCTCTGGCAGAAGGCGGTGGCGCCTTCGGATGCGCTGCGCCGCGACTTCTGCCACGACCCCGAGCGCTTCGATGAATTCCGCCTGCGCTACCGGGGCGAGCTGGCGGCGCACCCGGAGCACTGGCAGGGGCTGCTGCAGATGGCGCGGGAAGGGACGCTGACCCTGCTCTACGCAGCCCGCGACGAGCAGGCCAACAACGCCCGGGTGCTGGCCGAGTTCCTCGAGGAGGAGCTGGACCGCGAAGGGCCGTCCAGCTCCCCGGTGTGCTACGCCGGCGAGGTGTAGCGGCTTACCAGACGCGGTACACCTGGCCGGTCTGGCCGCCTTCGGCGCTCTTGGCATAGGCCAGGGCTGCGACGGCTGCCGGCACGGCCTTGAAGCCGCGGAAGAACGGGCCGTAGGACGGCAGGGCTTCTTCGATCACCGTGGGGCTGACGCTGTTGATGCGCAGGCCGCGGGGCAGTTCGATGGCGGCGCTTTTCACGAAGCTGTCGATGGCGCCGTTGACCATGCTGGCCGAGGCGCCGGCGCGGATCGGGTCGTCGCTCAGCACCCCGGAGGTGAGGGTGAAGGAGCCGCCGTCGTTGATGAACTCGCGGCCGATCAGCACCAGGTTCACCTGGCCCATCAGCTTGTCCGCCAGGCCCTTGGCGAATTCCGCTTCGCCCATTTCCGCCAGGGCGCCGAAGTGCACCTTGCCGGTGGCGCTGATCAGCGCGTCGAAGCGCCCGGTCTGTTCGAACAGGCGGCGGATCGAGGCGGCATCGCGGATGTCCACCTGGAAGTCGCCGCTGCTGTGGCCGACGCGGACGATCTCGTGGCGCTCCTTGAGCTCGTTGTCGATGGCTTGGCCGATGGTGCCGCTGGCGCCGATGAGAAGGATCTTCATGAAGGGATTCCTGTGGCTGAGGGATGACGGAATCCAGTGTAGAGTCGCTTTTGTTTCCGATAAGCAGGGTAATCGGAAACCTTGGGTTTTCATTTGGAAACAGTGAGGGGCGCGTGAGCGAACTCGACGACCTGGCGGCGTTCGCCGTCTTGCTGGAAGCGGGCAGCTTTACCCGCGCGGCCGAACGGCTGGGGTGCAGCAAGGGGCAGTTGTCCAAGCGCATCCGTCATCTGGAGGAGGGGCTGGGCACGACGCTGTTGCACCGCACCACCCGGCGCCTGGACCTCACGGCGGCCGGCGCCGCGCTGTTGCCCCAGGCCCGCGCCCTGGTGGCCCAGGCGGAGGTGGCACGGCAGGCGGTGAAGCGCCTGCAGGAGGAGGTGGCCGGACGGGTGCGGATCAGCGTGCCGGTGTCCCTGGGGGAGACCTTCTTCGATGCGCTACTGCTGGACTTCACCCGCCAGTACCCGGCGGTGCGGGTGGAGCTGGATCTGAGCAATGCCTACCGCGACCTGATTGCCGAGGGCTTCGACCTGGGCGTGCGCAGCGGCCCGCACCAGGACGAGCGGCTGGTGGCCCGGCCGCTGTTCTCCCTGGAGGAGATCACCTGCGCCGCCCCGGACTACCTGGCTCGCCACGGAGAGCCCCACGCCCCGGCGGAGTTGGCCGGCCACCAGTGCCTGCTCAACACCCACTACGCCGGCTACGAGGAGTGGCTCTACCACCGCCAGCACCAGCTGGAGCGGGTGCAGGTGGCGGGCAACCTCGCCAGCAACCACTACAGCCTGCTGAAGAAGGCCGCCCTGGCCGGCGCCGGCATCGCCCGGCTGCCGTCCTACATGCTGCACGACGAACTGGCGGATGGCCGCCTGGTGTGGCTGCTGCGTGGGTACCGTACCCGGCAGTCGCCGGTGTTCCTCGTGCATCCCTACCAGAGCGGCCTGCCCCGCCGTACCCAGGTGCTGGTGGACTACCTGCTGGACTGGTTCGAGCGCAGCCGCCAGGCCCTCGACCGGCTGGAGCTCGGGGCATAGGGCGGAGTCATCTGCAATGCCATGGGCGCAGGCTCGGTGGGAGCTGCCCCGGTGTGATGCGCTTCGTGCCTCAGCGCATCCTACGAGCCGATGTCGCCCGTGGGATGGGCGAAGCCCATCGTGTCCAGGCGATTACCGGCTAAATGCCGCAGGGTGGATCGCGCGTCATCGGTCCATCGTCGTGCGTCCAGCCAGGCTCCGGGGCTCTGGCGACACAAACGAAAACGGCCCCTTTCGGGGCCGTTGTCGTGTCGCTGTGGGATCAGCCGCCCAGGTACGCGTCGCGCACCTTGGGGTCGGTCAGCAGGGCTTCACCGGTGCCCTGCATGACGATCCGTCCGTTCTCCAGCACGTAGCCGCGATCCGCCAGCTTGAGCGCCTGGTTGGCGTTCTGCTCGACAAGGAACACGGTCACGCCATCACGGCGCAGCTGTTCGATGATGTCGAAGATCTGCTGGATGATGATCGGCGCCAGGCCCAGGGACGGCTCGTCCAGCAGCAGCAGCTGGGGCTTGCTCATCAGAGCGCGGCCGATGGCGAGCATCTGCTGTTCGCCGCCGGACATGGTGCCGGCGCGCTGGGCATAGCGTTCCTTGAGGCGCGGGAACAGGTGCAGGATCTTGTCCAGCTGCTCCTGGTAGTCACCCTTGGGCGTGAAGAAACCGCCCATGGCCAGGTTCTCCTCGACGGTCAGGCGGGCGAACACACGGCGGCCTTCCGGCACCACCGCGATGCTCTTGCGCATGATGTCGCTGGACTCCTGGCCCACCAGCTCCTCGCCGAGGTAGCGGATGCTGCCGCTGGCCGCACGCGGCGAGCCGCAGAGGGTCATCAGCAGGGTGGACTTGCCGGCACCGTTGGCACCGATCAGGGTGACGATCTCGCCACGGCTGACTTCCATGCTGACGTCGTGCAGCGCCTGGACCTTGCCGTAGAAGGTGGAAACCTTGTCGAAACTCAGCATGACTCAGGCCTCCCCCAGATAGGCTTTGATCACATCCGGGTTGCTGCGGATCTGCTCCGGCGTACCGTCGGCCAGGGGCGTGCCCTGGTTGATCACGTAGATGTGGTCGGAAATGCTCATCACCAGGTGCATGTCGTGCTCGATCAGCAGCACGGTGACGTTGTGCTCGTTGCGCAGCAGGGCGATCAGCGCCTTCAGGTCCTCGGTCTCGCGCGGGTTCAGGCCGGCGGCGGGCTCGTCGAGCATGAGGATGCGCGGGCGCGTCATCATGCAGCGGGCGATCTCCAGCCGGCGCTGCTGGCCGTAGGCGAGGGTGCCGGCGGGGCGGTTGGCCACGTCGGTGAGGTTGACCTGCTCCAGCCAGTGCGCCGCCAGGTCCATGGCCTCGCGTTCGCTCTTGCGGAAGCCCGGGGTCTTGAACAGGCCGGCCAGGAAGTTGGTGTTGAGGTGGCGGTGCTGGGCGACCAGCAGGTTCTCCACCGCCGTCATTTCCTTGAACAGGCGGACGTTCTGGAAGGTGCGGACCACGCCCTTGCGGGCGATCTTGTGGCCCGGCAGGCCGGCGATCTGCTCGCCGTCCAGCAGGATGCTGCCCCCGGTCGGCTGGTAGAAGCCGGTGAGGCAGTTGAACACGGTGGTCTTGCCGGCGCCGTTGGGGCCGATCATCGAGACCACCTGCTTTTCTTTGACGTTCAGGGCCACACCATTGACGGCCAGCAGGCCGCCGAAGCGCATGGAGAGGCCGCTTACTTCGAGGATGGTGCGGCTCATTGCTTCAGCTCCAGGTGGGGACGCTGCATGGGCAGGAGGCCCTGCGGACGCCAGATCATCATCAGCACCATCAGGGCGCCGAACATCAGCATGCGGTACTCGTTGAATTCACGGGCGAGTTCCGGCAGCAGGATCATCACCACCGCAGCGAGGATCACCCCCAGCTGCGAGCCCATGCCGCCCAGCACCACGATGGCGAGGATGATCGCCGACTCGATGAAGGTGAAGGACTCAGGGGTCACCAGGCCCTGGCGCGCGGCGAAGAAGCTGCCGGCGAAACCGGCGAAGCAGGCGCCCAGGGTAAAGGCCGAGAGCTTGATCACGGTGGGGTTCATCCCCAGCGCGCGGCAGGCGATCTCGTCTTCGCGCAGCGCTTCCCAGGCACGGCCGATGGGCATGCGCAGGAGGCGGTTGATCACGAACAGGGTCAGCAGCACCAGCAGCAGCGCCACCAGGTAGAGGAACACCACCTTGTACTGGGAGTTGTAGGCAATCCCGAAGTACTCGTGGAAGGTCTGCATGCCCTCGGCCGCGCGACGCTCGAAGGTGAGGCCGAACAGGCTGGGCTTCTCGATGTTGCTGATGCCGTTGGGGCCGCCGGTGATCTCTGTGAGGTTGCGCAGCAGGATGCGGATGATCTCGCCGAAGCCGAGGGTCACGATGGCCAGGTAGTCACCGCGCAGGCGCAACACCGGGAAGCCCAGCAGGAAGCCGAACAGCGCGGCCATCATGCCGGCGATCGGCAGGCACACCCAAAAGCCCAGGCCGTAGTAGTGCGACAGCAGCGCATAGCTGTAGGCGCCCACGGCGTAAAAGCCGACATAGCCCAGGTCCAGCAGGCCGGCGAGGCCGACCACGATGTTCAGGCCGAGGCCGAGCATCACGTAGATCAGGATCAGCGTGGCGATGTCCACCGCACCGCGCGAGCCGAAGAACGGCCAGGCGAGGGCGACCACGATCAGGCCGAGGATGATCCAGCGCTGGGTGGAGGGCAGGGTGAGGAAGTTGGTGGCCTTGTCCGACAGCTTCGGCCGACTCGGGGCCTTGCTCCAGGCTTCGGTCAGCTGGTTGCGGAACAGCTGCCAGAAGAACATGGCGATGGCACAGCCGGCGATGGTCCAGAGCACGGCGGGGCTGCCGCCCTGCACCTGCAGGCTGATGCCCACGGTGGTGAGCTTCAGGCCCAGCACCGGGTAGGCGACCGCGACGACCAGCAGGGCGCTGAAGAGGGCGGTCTTGAGGTTCTTGGCGGTGTTCATACCTTCTCCACCTCCGGGCGACCGAGGATGCCGGTGGGGCGGAACAGCAGGACCAGGACCAGCAGGCTGAAGGACACCACGTCCTTGTACTGGTCACCGAACACATCGGCGCCGAAGGCTTCGGCCACGCCGAGCACCAGGCCGCCGAGCATGGCGCCGGGTATGCTGCCGATGCCGCCGAGTACCGCGGCGGTGAAGGCCTTGATGCCGGCGAGGAAGCCCAGGTGCGGGTTGATCACGCCGTACTGCATGCCCAGCAGCACTGCGGCGATGGCAGCCAGGGTGGCGCCGATGACGAAGGTGAGGGCGATGATGTTGTTGGTGTTGATCCCCAGCAGGTTGGCCATCTTGATGTCCTCGGCACAGGCGCGGCAGGCGCGGCCCAGACGGGAACGGGAGATGAACTGGGTGAGGCCGAACATGACCAGGAAGGTGACGACGAAGATCAGCACCTGCATGTACGAGATGGTGACCCCGTTCATGGTGCTTTCGCCGAACACGAAGTTGCCCGGCAGCAGGTTCGGGATCGCCTTGTCCTTGGAGTCCTGGGCGAGCAGGACTTCGTTCTGCAGGAAGATCGACATGCCGATGGCGGAGATCAGCGGGATCAGGCGGTTGCTGCCGCGCAGCGGCCGGTAGGCCACCCGTTCGATGCTGTAGCCATAGGCGCTGGCGACGATGATGCTGGCGCTGAAGGCCGCCACCATCAGGAGAGGCAGGCTGTCGAGACCGAGCATGGTGAGCCCGGCGATGGCGATGAAGGCTACGTACGAGCCGATCATGTAAACCTCGCCGTGGGCGAAGTTGATCATGCCGATGATGCCGTAGACCATGGTGTAGCCGATGGCGATCAGGGCATAGGTGCTGCCAACGGTCAGGCCGTTAACCAGCTGTTGCAGGTAGTGATAGAGATCAGGCATTCCCCAACTCCTCGGGCATCACGTAAAGCGGCGCTTGTGGCGCAGCGGAGCCCGTAAAACTCGGATAAACAAAGCCCACTGCGGATGCAGTGGGCTCTGGGCTTAAGGCGGGAAGCTTATTTGGCTTCGGTCTTGGTGCCGTCCTTGTGCCACTCGTACACCACGAAGCTGAAGTCCTTCAGATCGCCCTTCTTGTCGAAGGAGAGGGTGCCGGTCGGGGTTTCGAAAGAGTTGGAGCGCAGGGCTTCAGCCACCTTGGCGGTGTCGTCGCCAGCCTTCTTGATGCCTTCGGCAATGACTTGCACGGCGGCGTAGGCCGGGAACACGAACGGACCGGTGGGGTCTTCGTTCTTGGCCTTGAAGGCCTCTACCAGGGCCTGGTTCTTCGGATCCTGGTCGAAGGACTTCGGCAGGGTCACCAGCAGGCCTTCGGAAGCCGGGCCGGCGATGGCGGAGATTTCCTTGTTGCCGACACCTTCCGGACCCATGAAGCGAGCGCTCAGGCCTTTTTCGGAAGCCTGGCGCAGCAGCAGGCCCAGCTCGGGGTGGTAGCCGCCGTAGTAGACGAAGTCGACATTGGCCTGCTTCAGCTTGGCGATCAGGGCGGAGAAGTCCTTGTCGCCGGCGTTGATGCCTTCGAACAGGGCCACCTTGCCGCCCTTGGCTTCCAGGGTCTGCTTCACGGCCGTGGCGATGCCTTCGCCGTACTGCTGCTTGTCGTGGATGACGGCGACGTTTTTCGGCTTGATGTGGTCAGCGATGAAGTTGCCGGCGGTCGGGCCTTGCAGGCTGTCCAGGCCGATGGTGCGGAACACCAGCTGGTAGCCACGGGCGGTGATCTCGGGGCTGGTGGAGGCCGCAGTGATCATCAGGATGCCTTCGTCTTCGTAGATATCGGACGCAGGCTGGGTGGAGCTGGAGCACAGGTGGCCAACGACGTACTTCACGCCATCGTTGACGATCTTGTTGGCTACGGCGACCGCTTGCTTCGGATCGCACGCGTCGTCGTAGACCACGCCTTCGAGTTGAGCGCCGTTCACCCCGCCGGCCTTGTTGATCTGCTCGATCGCCATCTTGGCGCCGATGAACTGCATTTCACCGTACTGGGCGACCGCACCGGTCACCGGGCCGGCCAGGGCGATCTTGATGGTGTCGGCCGCTACGGAGTAGCTGGCGGCACCGGCGAGGGCCATGGCGGCGAACAGTTTGGAAAGCTGCTTGGTAGCCTTGTTCATAGTGCTCCACTCGTATGTTTATCGTTGTTGTTGTCCTGGTTGCCTGAAAGCAGAGGACAGGGTCCTTTTTGTCACCCCGCCGAGTCCTGCGGCAACTGTACCGGTACAGTGTAGAGTGCCGATTTGCGGCTTGAAAAGCCGACAGGAGGGTGCGGAATGTTCCTATGTCGCCTAATCGCAACAAACGTATAGAAATACGGCGTGCCCTGAAGGACGCAGGAAGCGTCTGGCTGCACTTGTGAACAAGATGACGGGCGTTGGTTATCATTGCCCGCCCTGCAACCGTTACTTTCCCACTCAGAGCAAGCCATGAACGAATCCTCAAGCACCCTCTATGCCAAGCTGCTCGGCGAAACCGCCGCCATCACCTGGGAGGAGCTGCAGCCCTTCTTCGCCCGTGGGCAACTGCTCTGGGTCGAGGGTCAGGAGGATCTGGTCGGCGTCGCCCTGGCCGTGGCCGAGGACGACAAGCCCCAGGTCGCGGCGCTGCTGCAGGCCGGCAAGCTGGAGCGCGTGGAAGAGGCCCGGGCACGCGACCTGCTGGAGCGTGACCCCACCCTCTGGGCCGTGGTGGTGGCGCCCTGGGTGCTGGTGCAGGAGCGCCTGGAGGCACCGGCCCGTCACTGAGGGCTGCGGCCTGCCGGCAAAGGCCGTCTAGACTCCTTCCACCCCGTTCGTCTCTCAAGGAGCTTCACCATGTTCGAACCCGGCCACCTGCACCGTGCCAGCATTCCCGGGCTGCCCAACCAGCCGGAGTTCTCCATCGACCTCTATTACGAGGTCCGGCGTGATGCGGAGGAAGGCACCATGCTGCACTTCCGCATGGTGGGCGTGATCAATGGCGTGAGCTTCGAGGAAACCTTCGAGCTGCACCGGGACACCGCCTTCAACTTCGCCAGCGTCGCCACCCGCATTGCCAACAAGCACGGGCTGCACACCAGCGTCGGGCCGATCGTGCACAACCACCAGGAGTTCGATGCGATGTTCGAGGACATCCGTCAGAAGCTGGGGGCGGAACCCGGCGAGCCGGTGAACCTGGATCACCTGCAGAAGGACGGCCTCTGACCCATATCGGTGCGCACTCCTGGTGCGCACCGTTACCTTTTCGCACCGTTGAGGTGCATTTTTCCTGCTGGGTGACACACCGATTTCCGGGGCGGTGCACGGCCTGGGCAGCCGGTTAAGATAGGCGCTTCCGCCCGACTGGAGCTCAGCATGTCGTTACCCCGCATCGCCTTCGCCGGCATCGGCCTCATGGGCCTGCCGATGACCCGCCGCCTGCTGGCCGCCGGCTTCCCCCTCACGGTCTGGAACCGGACTCCCGACAAATGCACACCCCTGCTGGAGCTCGGTGCACGCCGTGCCGAAACCCCGGCCGAGCTGTGTACCGAGGCCGACATTCTCATGCTCTGCCTGGCCGACACGGCCGTGGTGCGTGAGGTGGTGTTCGGGCCGGGCGGCGTGGTGGAAGGGGCGCGGGCCGGGCAGGTGCTGGTGGACTTCTCCAGCCTCGAACCGGCGGCGACCCGCGAGATGGCCGCCGAACTGGAGCGACGTACCGGCGTGCACTGGATCGATGCACCGGTTTCCGGTGGCACCCCGGGTGCCGAGGCCGGCACCCTGGCGATCATGGCCGGTGGCCGCGAGGAGGATGTGGAGCGGGTGCGCCCCGTGCTCGCGCACCTGGGGCAGCGTCTGACGCGTATGGGCGAGGTCGGTGCCGGCCAGGTGACCAAGGTCTGCAACCAGATGATCGTCGCCTGCAATGCCCTGGTGATTGCCGAGGTGGTGGCCCTGGCGGAGAAGGCCGGGGTCGATGCCAGCCTGCTGGCACCGGCACTGGCTGGCGGCTTCGCCGACTCGCGGCCCTTGCAGATCCTGGCGCCGCAGATGGCCGAAAGCTGCTTCGAGCCGGTCAAATGGCATGTCCGCACTTTGCTCAAGGACCTGGACACCGCCACCCGCCTGTCCCGCGAGGAGGGCAGCGCCACCCCCATGAGCGGGCTCGCCGCGCAGCTCATGCGCCTGCATGGCAGCCAGGGCAACCTGGAGCGCGACCCCGCGACCCTGATCGAACTCTACCGAGAGGAGCACCCATGAAGGTTTCCGCCAACCTGTCGCTGCTGTTCACCGAGCTGCCCCTGATCGAACGCATCGGCGCTGCCGCCGAGGCGGGTTTCGACGGCGTGGAGATCCAGTTCCCCTACGAGCTGCCTGCCGGCGAGCTGAAGGCCGCCCTGGACCAGGCCGGCCTGCCGCTGGTGCTCATCAACCTGCCCGCCGGCGACCTGATGCAGGGCGGCGCCGGGCTGGCTGCCGTGCCGGCCCACCAGGACGCCTTAGACGCCGCCCTGCGCCATGCCTACACCTACGCCGCGCTGGTGCAGCCGCAGTGCGTCAACGTACTGCCCGGGCGCCTGGCCAATGGCGTGTCGCGACCCGAGGCGCTGGCCACGCTGGTGGCCAACCTGCGCAAGGCCGCCGACACCTTCCACCCGCTGGGCATCCAGGTGCTGGCCGAGGCGATCAACCCCTTCGACATGCCGGGCTTCCTCATCAACACCCCCGAGCAGTTGCTGGAGCTGGTGCGCTCGGTGGAAAGCCCCAACTTCGCCGCCCAGCTGGACCTCTATCACCTGGCCCGCCAGCAACTGGACCCGGTCGTGGCCATCCGCCTGCTGGGCGACGCCATCGGCCATGTGCAGTTCGCCGACCACCCCGGACGCGGCGCCCCTGGCAGTGGTGAGCTGGATTTCGCCCCGGCGCTCGCCGCCCTGGCCGAGGTGGGATACGCCGGCTGGTTGGGCGCCGAGTATCGCCCCGGCGGGTCGACCCGCGACGGGCTCGACTGGTTGCCGCGCTTCAAGGCCGCGTGACCGAATGGGCCGGCCTCAGGCGAAGTTGAGGGCCGGCCCCTCGCCCCACTCCTCCAGCAGCGGACGCAGGTCCGCCAGCAATCGGGGGCGACTCAGCAGGTAGCCCTGGATGAAGTCGCAGCCCAGCCCGCGCAGCAACTCCAGCTGCGCCTCGCTTTCCACCCCTTCGGCCACCACCTGCAGGCGCAGGGTGCGGGCCATGCCGATGATGGCCTGGACGATCTCCATGTCCGCGTGGGCGTGGGGCAGGTCCTGGATGAAGCAGCGGTCGATCTTCAGCGTGTCCAGCGGCAGGCGCTTGAGGTAGGCCAGGGACGAATAGCCGGTGCCGAAGTCGTCGATGGAGACGGCCACCCCCTGGTCGCGGATGCGCTGCAGCAGGCGCAAGGCCTGGTTGACGTTGCTCATCAGCGCGTTCTCGGTCACCTCCAGTTCCAGCCGGTTGGCGGCCAGCCCCGACAAGGCCAGGGCCTCGGCCACGCGGTCTGCGAGTTCGTCCTGGCACAGGTTCAGGGCCGAGCAGTTGACCGCCACCCGCAGGCCGTCGTGCCCCAGCTCTGCCAGCTCGCGGCAGGCACGGCGCAGCACCCAGGCGTCCAGCTCGGTGATGAAGCCGTTGGCCTCGGCAATGCCGACGAACCGGTCCGGCGTCAGCAGGCCATGCTGCGGATGACGCCAGCGCACCAGGGCCTCCAGCTTGCCCAGGCGGTTGCCGGCCAGGGCGAGGATGGGCTGGTAATGCAGCTCCAGCTCACGGTCTTCGGCCAGGGCGCGGCGCAGCTCTTCCTCCAGCTGCAACTCGACGGTGGCCTTGTGCTTCAGGTGGCGGCTGAAGAAGTGCAGGTTGTTGCGGCCGCTGCCCTTGGATTGGTACAGCGCCAGGTCCGCGTGCTTGAGCAGTTCCTCGCAGCTCTCGCCGTCCTCGGGGAACAGGCTGATGCCGATGCTGGTGGTCATCACCATCTTCCGTCCGGCCAGCTCGATGGGCTCCTTGAGCGCCTGCATCACCCGCTGGGCCAGCACCCGTGCCTCTTCCGGGCGGTGCAGGCCGGCGAGGATGCAGAACTCGTCGCCGCCCAGCCGGGCGATCAGGTCCTCGTCCCGCAGCATCGCGGCAATGCGCTCGGCCACGGCCTTGAGCAGGGCATCGCCGGCATCGTGGCCGAGGCTGTCGTTGATCCGCTTGAAGTGGTCGATGTCGAGGAACATCACCGCCAGCGACTGCCGGGTGCGGCCGTGGATCGCCAGCCGCTCGGCGAACACCTCGTTGAAGGCCCGGCGGTTGGGCAGGTTGGTCAGCGGGTCGACATGGGCGACTTTCTGCAACACCGCCTTGGCCTGGTCCAGTTGCTTGAGCAGGCTGCCGACGCGCTCCAGGTCCTGGTCGCGGCGCTGCAACTGGCGATCGGCCCAGGCGGCGCCGAGGCCGAAGAACAGGCTGAGGAAGGCGATCAGTCCGACGCTCACGGCCATCGCCAGGTTCTGCGCGGGGGGCTGCAGGTGCAGTTCGATGCCGGGGGGCACGGTCAGCTCCAGCGCCCACATGCCGGTGAAATGCATGGAAACGATGGCCCCGCCCATCACCAAGCTGGCCGGGATGCGCAGGCGGTGGTTGAGGCTGTCGTCGCGGCCACGGAAGAACACCGCCAGCATCAGCGCCACCAGGCTGGTGACCACGGCCACGTCGATGGAGAGCATGAACAGCTCGGGGCGGTAGGTCTGGGTGGCTTCCGAGCGGATCGCCGCCATGCCGGTGTAATGCATGCAGGCGATGCCCAGGCCCAGGGTCAGCGAGCCGGCCAGGTAGTGCCGGGGCCCCAGTTGCGGGTGACCCAGGGTGCGCATCGTCGCCAGGGAGACGCCGATCACCACCAGCAGGGAGAGGGCAGTCACCAGGGCGTCGTAATGCAGCACCACCGGCGCTTCGAAGGCGAGCATGGCGATGAAGTGCATGGACCATATGCCGCCGCCCAGGCACAGCGCGCCGATCCAGTACCAGCGTCGTCGGGCTGCCGGGTCGGCCACGTTGGCCACGCGCTCGCCCATGCTCAGCGCGGTGTAGGCGGCGGCGCTCGCCACCAGGAAGGCCAGCAGCACCAGCCAGCCGTTGTGGGTGCAGTCCAGCAGGCGCACCTGTCCCTCGGGGAGTTCGTTGCTGATGCGCAACCCGAGCCATTCCATTGCCTGTTGCCTCCGCGACGGGGCGTGCCGATCCGTTTGAGTATCGGCCAGCCCCATCCACCCGCCACGGCTGCCGGGCGCCGGACGACGAGTGGTCGGGGAGGGCGCCATCGTTCGCCATAACCAGCGCGAATGTTCGCAGACAGCCGCAAGGCGAGCCTCTAGATTCGGCCTTACAAGCCCGGCAGGCGGTCTGCCGGGTCACCAACAACAAAGAGACCGACCCATGCAGCCTTCTCCGCAAGCGGCCAATGCCTGGCGCGTGCTGTTCCTGTTGTTCCTGGCCAACCTGTTCAACTTCTTCGATCGCACCATCCCCGCGATCATCATCGAGCCGGTGCGCCACGAGTGGAGCCTGAGTGACTTCCAGCTGGGGCTGATCGGCACCGCCTTCACCCTGGTCTACGCCGTGGCCGGCCTGCCCCTCGGGCGCATGGCCGACACCGGCTCGCGGAAGAAGATCATGGGCTGGGGCCTGGCGGTGTGGAGCGGGCTGACGGCGGTGAACGCCCTGGCGTGGAATTTCTGGAGCTTCCTGCTGATCCGCATGGGGATCGGCATCGGCGAAGCCAGTTATGCCCCGGCGGCCAACTCGCTGATCGGCGACCTGTTCCCGCCGAACAAGCGCGCCCGCGCCATGGGCCTGTTCATGCTCGGCCTGCCGCTGGGGCTGCTGCTGGCCTTCTTCACCATCGGTGCGATGGTGCAGGCCTTCGGCAGCTGGCGGGCGCCCTTCGTCATCGCGGCGATTCCGGGGCTGATCCTCGCGGTGTTCATGTTCTTCATCAAGGAGCCGCAGCGCGGCGCCGCCGACAACCGCACCCAGGACCAGACGCCGCTGGACCGCCCGCTGCGCCGGGTGCTGTCGATCCGCACCTTCTGGTGGCTGACCCTGGCGGGGCTGACCTTCAACTTCGCCACCTACGCCTGCAACTCGTTCATGGTGCCGATGCTGCAGCGCTACTTCCTGATGTCCCTGCAGGGGGCTGCCGTCGCCACCGGCATCATCGCCGGCCTCACCGGGCTGGTCGGTTTGACCCTGGGCGGCTGGCTGGCGGACAAGGCCCACGAGAAGTCCGAGCGCGGCCGCCTGCTGCTGGCCACCGGCAGCCTGCTGGTGGCGACCCTGGCCACCGGCTTCGCGCTGTTCTCCGGGCGCATCGAGGTGGGGGTGTTCGTGGGCGTGTTCAGCATCGGCTGGCTGTTCGCCTACACCTTCTACACCTGCGTCTACACCGCCATCCAGGACGTGGTGGAGCCGCGCCTGCGGGCCACGGCCATGGCGCTGTTCTTCGCCGGCCTCTACCTGCTGGGCGGTGGCCTGGGGCCGGTGGTGGTGGGGCTGCTGTCGGACCACTTCGCCCATGCGGCGATGTATGCCGCCGGTGCCAGCGAGATGACCGAGGCCTTCAAGGCCGTGGGCCTGCACGATGCCATGTACCTGATCCCGGTAGCCCTGGGGCTGACCACCCTGGCCCTGTTCCAGGCAGCGCGCTGCTTCGGGCGGGACGCCCGGCGCATGCGCGAGGGGCAGCAGCCGGCGGGGCAGGCCGCGCTGGCCTGATACCGCAGAAACGAAAAAGCGCGCCGAGGCGCGCTTTTTCGTGGGCGGGGTTTGCTTAGCCGGCGACCAGTACCCGGATGGACTCCAGCCGCAGCGCGGCCTTCTCCATCAGCGCCAGGCCTTCTTCGCGCTGACGGCGCAGGGCCTCGATCTCGCTGTCGCGGACGCTGGGGTTGACCGCCTTGAGCGCTTCCAGGCGCGCCAGTTCTTCCTCCAGCTCGGCCGCGAGGCGCTTGGTGGCCTCGGCCACGCGGGCGTCGTGGCGCGGGCGGATCTTGGTTTCGGCGACCTGGATCTGTGCCGCGAGCACGTCGCGCTGGGCCTGGACGAACTTGTTGGCACTGCCGCGCGGCACGCTTTCCAGCTGGTCGTTGAGGGTGTCGAAGGCCACCTTGGAGGCCAGGTCGTTGCCGTTGGCGTCCAGCAGGCAGCGCAGCGCGGCCGGCGGCAGGAAGCGGCTCAGCTGCAGGCTGCGCGGCGCCACCACCTCGCTCACGTAGAGCAGCTCCAGCAGCACGGTGCCGGGCTTGAGGGCCTTGTTCTTGATCAGCGCGACGGCGGTGTTGCCCATGGAGCCGGACAGCACCAGGTCCATGCCGCCCTGGACCATGGGGTGCTCCCAGGTGAGGAACTGCATGTCCTCGCGGGACAGGGCCTGGTTGCGGTCGTAGGTGATGGTCACGCCTTCGTCGTCGCCCAGGGGGAAGCCGGCGTCGAGCATCTTCTCGCCGGGCTTGAGCACCAGGGCGTTCTCGGAGTGGTCCTCACTGTCGATGCCGAAGGCGTCGAGCAGGGACTCCATGTAGATCGGCAGGGCGAACTCGTCGTCCTGCTCGAGGATGGCCTCGACCAGCGCACGGCCTTCACCGCCGCCGTTGGAGTTCAGCTCCAGCAGGCGGTCGCGGCCGGAATGCATCTCGCTTTCCAGGCGCTTGCGCTCGGCTTCGGCTTCGCTCAGCAGCGCACCCCAGGTGTCTTCGTCGGCGTCTTCCAGCAGCGGCAGCAGGCGCGGGCCGAACTGGTGCTGCAGGGCGTTGCCGGTGGGGCAGGTGGCGAGGAAGGCGTTCAGCGCGCGGTCGTACCACTGGAACAGGCGCTCCTGGGGGCTGTTCTCCAGGTAGGGCACGTGCAGCTGGATGGTGTGCTTCTGGCCGATCCGGTCGAGGCGGCCGATGCGCTGTTCCAGCAGGTCCGGGTGGGCCGGCAGGTCGAACAGCACCAGGTGGTGGGCGAACTGGAAGTTGCGGCCTTCGGAGCCGATCTCGGAGCAGATCAGCACCTGGGCGCCGAATTCCTCGTCGGCGAAGTAGGCCGCGGCGCGGTCGCGCTCGAGGATGCTCATGCCTTCGTGGAACACGGTGGCGGGAATGCCGGAGCGCACGCGCAGGGCGTCTTCCAGGTCGAGGGCGGTCTCGGCATGGGCGCAGATCACCAGCACCTTGAACTTCTTCAGCATCTTCAGGGTGTCGATCAGCCACTCGACACGGGGGTCGAAGCGCCACCAGCGCTCGCTGTCGTCGACCTCGCCCTGCTGGGCCTGGAAGCTGACCTCGGGGTACAGGTCCGGGTGGTCGCCCACCGGCAGCTCCATGTATTCGCTGGGGTTGGGCAGCGGGTAGGGGTGCAGCTGGCGCTCGGGGAAGCCCTGGACGGCGGCGCGGGTGTTGCGGAACAGCAGGCGACCGGTGCCGTGGCGGTCCAGCAGCTCGCGCACCAGGCGTGCGGAGGCGTCGCTGTCGCCTTCGGCGACGGCGGCCAGAAGGGTTTCGCCTTCGCTGCCGAGGAAGTTGGCGATGGTGGCCCGCGCTTCGGCGGACAGGCGGCCCTCGTCCAGCAGCTCCTGCACCGCTTCGGCGATGGGGCGATAGTGGGCGCTCTCGGCACGGAAGGCTTCTAGGTCATGGAAGCGGTTGCGGTCCAGCAGGCGCAGGCGCGCGAAGTGGCTTTCCTGCCCCAGTTGCTCCGGGGTCGCGGTCAGCAGCAGGACGCCGGGGATGACCTCGGCCAGTTGCTCCACCAGGCGGTACTCGTCGCTGGCGTGCTCGGGGTGCCAGACCAGGTGGTGGGCTTCGTCCACCACCAGCAGGTCCCAGCCGGCGGCGAAGGCGGCATCCTGGGCGCGCTCGCTGTCCTTCAGCCATTCCAGGGACACCAGGGCGAGCTGGGCATCCTCGAAGGGGTTGCTGGCATCGCTCTCGGCGAAGCGCTCGGCGTCGAACAGCGCAACCTGCAGGTTGAAGCGGCGGCGCATCTCCACCAGCCACTGGTGCTGGAGGTTCTCCGGGACCAGGATCAGCACCCGGCTGGCGCGCCCGGAGAGCAGCTGGCGGTGGATCACCAGGCCGGCCTCGATGGTCTTGCCCAGGCCCACTTCGTCGGCCAGCAGGACGCGGGGCGCGATGCGGTCGGCCACTTCGCGGGCGATGTGCAGCTGGTGGGCGATGGGCTGGGCGCGGGCGCCGGACAGGCCCCACAGCGAGGATTGCAGCAGGCGGCTCTGGTGTTGCAGGGTGTGGTAGCGCAGGCCGAACCAGTTCAGCGGGTCGATCTGCCCGGCGAACAGGCGGTCGCTGGCCAGGCGGAACTGGATGAAGTTGGACAGCTGGGTTTCCGGCAGGGTGCGGGCTTCGTTCTGGGCCGTGATGCCGTGGTAGACCAGCAGGCCGTCGACGTCGTCGACTTCCTGCACGGTGAGCTTCCAGCCCTCGAAGTGGGTGATCTCGTCACCCGGAGCGAAGCGCACGCGGGTCAGCGGGGCGTTGCGCAGGGCATACTGGCGCGTCTCGCCGGTCGCCGGGTAGAGCACGGTGAGCAGCCGCCCGTCGGATGTCAGGATGGTTCCGAGGCCCAGTTCAGCCTCGCTGTCACTGATCCAGCGTTGCCCCGGTTCATACTGCTGCGCCATGCGTGTCTCCCGCCATGCAAAAAAGCCGGCTAGTTTAGCGGAACGCGTGGCCAAGAGCGACGGAACTTGCGTTCCCGTTTGCGGTAGAAGTGTAGCGAGGTCGCTAAAGGTGTGGCCTGTGTTGCCGACAGGTTGAATGACAGAGGGTCTGACCATGTTGCCGCCGATCCCCCACAGCCTGGTTCCCGTGACCGCCCAGCAGGACGTGGCCAAGCCACGTCCCGACATTCCCCCCGTGGCGCCAGCCCAGGAAAGCCAGCACGAAAGCGAAGTCGGGCTGGACCGCCGTCACCCGCAGGAGGCCGAGGAGATGCTCCGCGAGGAGCAGCGCCGCCGCCAGCGCCGGGGCTACACCCCCGAGCAACTGGCCGAGGGCGAGGTGAAGCCGGCGGACGAGGAGGTGATCGACACCCTTCCGCGCCAGGGCCTCTGGGTAGACGTCGAGGTCTGACGTCGTGGGAGAATGTGTCCCCCTGTTTGCGCAATCGGTCATCCCATGAGCCTGTTCGACGACCTGCCCCTTGAGCTGCCGGACGCCTGCCTGCGCCATGAGCGCCACTGGCTGGCGGTGGAGGAAGCCGACGAATGGCTGGCCGGGCTGCTGGCGGAGACGCCCTGGGAGCAGCCGGTCGTGCACCTGCACGGCCAGGACTACCGGGTGCCCCGGCAGGTGGCCTGGTACGGCGACCCCGAGGCGAGCTACCGCTATTCCGGCCTGGTTCACCGCCCGCTGCCCTGGACGCCCCTGCTGGCGAAAATCCGCCAGCGCGTGCAGGAAGAAGTGGGGCAGCCCTTCAACGGCGTGCTGCTGAACCTCTACCGGGACGGCCAGGACTCCATGGGCTGGCACAGCGACGACGAGCCGGAACTGGGGCCCGATCCCACCGTGGCGTCGGTGAACCTCGGTGGCACCCGGCGCTTCGACCTGCGCCGCAAGGGCAGCGGGCGCATCGAGCATTCGCTGGAACTGGCACACGGTGCGCTGCTGGTCATGAGCGGGCCGACGCAGCATCATTGGCAACACCAGGTGGCCAAGACCCGGGCCGCCTGCCAGCCACGCCTCAACCTCACCTTCCGCTGGATCCGCCCATGAGCAATGACGACAAGCTGATCGATTTCGGCGCCGAGCGCGACAAGCGCATCCATGACCTGCACGAGAAACGGCTGGTGGACATGCGCCAGGCCTTCGAAAAGGCGCTGCCGCTGGGCAAGGCGAAGAAGAACCGCAGCAAACCGAAGAAGCGCTGAACGCCAACCTGAACGGCCCGTCATGGGCTGCGGTCAGAGTGTCGCCCGGTGCCGGCTGGGATATTTTCGACGGACGAAAAAAAGGGCGACCGAAGTCGCCCGAGGTGCCTTGCGTGCCTGTGTACCTGGAGAACTCGACTTACGCTTTCTTGTCGCGCTTGTGAGAGTCCTTCCAGATGAAGTATCCGACGCCACCGAAGAAGGCGAGCATCAGGCCAACAGTGCCGATACCGGCTAGAACCACAACATCGACGAACATAAGGGCCTCCTGCGTCTGGCGTCTTGTTTCGATGGGTCAAAGGTAGACCCGGGCCAGGGGGCCGAAATTGATCTGGATCAATGGCCGCAGGGCCCGTCCCGCAAGGTCTGCGGGTAACTGATCCAGGTCAATTTTCCAGGGGGTCCCCTGCGCCGGATGGGGCATTTCAGAGCCTTTCGACAGGGAAGGAGAGGGGGGAGATGATCAGACGAATCCAGGGCCGTGCCGTACAGGCGGGCGGCCGCCTATGCTTGCCGCACCTCTTCCAAGGTTCCCGACGTGCGTGAAACCCTGAAGGCCTTCCTCGCCCCCGACCTCCCGGCCCTGCAGTTCGCCATCAAGACATTGCTCGGGGGCGGCCTGGCGCTCTGGTGTGCGCTGCGCTTCGGCCTGGAGCAGCCGCAATGGGCGCTGATGACGGCCTTCATCGTGGCCCAGCCGCTGTCCGGGATGGTGGTGCAGAAGGGCCTGGCGCGGCTGCTCGGCACCCTGGTAGGGACCACCATGGCCGTTGTGATCATGGCGCTGTTCGCCCAGACGCCCTGGCTGTTCCTCTTCGTCCTGGCCACCTGGCTGGCGCTGTGCACGGCGGCCTCCACCATGCTGCGCAGTGCCTGGTCGTACGCCTTCGTCCTGGCCGGCTACACGGTGGCCATCATCGGCCTGCCGGCCATCGCCCACCCGCTCAATGTCTTCGACCAGGCCGTGGCCCGCTGCACCGAGATCTGCCTCGGCATCCTCTGTGCCACCGCCACCAGCGCGCTGATCTGGCCGCAGCGTGTGGAGCGCCAGCTGGTGCGCCAGGCCACCGAGGCCTGGGAGAGCGGCATCCGTGCGGCCCGCTCGGCCCTGGACGGTGCGCCCTACGAGCGCCAGGGGCTGCTGGGTGTCCTGGGGCGCCTGGTGGCCGTGGATGCCCAGCGCGAGCACGCCTGGTTCGAAGGTGCGCGCGGCCGGCGTCGTGCCGCTGCCTTGCGGGTGCTCAGCCGCGACCTGCTCAGCGTGCTGCGGCTGGCGCGTGGGGTGGCACGCCAGTGGCGGCAGTTGTCGGACGACGAGGCTGAGCGTCTGGCCCCCTGGCTGGAGGCTGTGCGACAGGCGCTGGAGTCACCCGATCCGGCACGCCTCGAAGCCCTGGGGCAGCGCCTGCTGGAGGCGGCCGAATCCCCCGAACTGAGCGTAGTGCAGCAATACTGCCTGGGGCGCCTGGCGGTCACCCTCCGCCAGGTGCGGGCCGCCGCCGCAGCGCTGGAGGCCGTTGAGCGTGGCGCTCCCACCGAGGACAGTTCGGCGCCCCTGTCCTGGCACCACGACCTGCCCACGGCCTTGCTCTACGGCTCCCGCAGCGGGCTGGCCTTCCTCGGGCTGGCGACCTTCTGGATGGCCACCGCCTGGACCTCCTCCATCGGCGCGCTGACCCTCACCTGCGTGGTCTGCAGCCTCTTTGCCAGCCGCGAGAACGCTGCGCAGATCGGCCTGATGTTCCTGCGTGGCATCCTCTATGCGCTGCCGGTGGCCTTCTTCATCGGCCAGGTGGTGCTGCCCCAGTTCAGCGGCTTCCCGCTGCTCTGCATGGCCCTCGGCGTGCCGCTGTTCTTCGGCACCCTGGGCATGGCGCGGCCGGCCCTGAGCGGCACGGCCACCTCGTTCTGCCTGCACTTCATCGTGCTGTGCGCACCGCAGAACACCATGCACTTCGACGTTGCGGTGTTCCTCAACGAAGCCCTGTCCATCCTGCTTGGGGTCGGTTTCGCCGTGCTGGTGTTCCGCCTCATCGTGCTGACCCACCCCGGCTGGCATGGCCGGCGGCTGCTGCGGGCCACCTTCAGCGACCTGGGCCGGCTCACCCACCGCACCCTGGCGGGGGCGGAGAACTGGTTCGGCGGGCGCATGGCCGACCGCCTGCTGCAGCTGGCCCGACACTACCCGGCGCTGCCCAGCCAGTCTCGCAACCGTTGGGACGACGGCATCACCAGTCTCGACATCGGTGACGAACTGCTGCACCTGCGCCGTTGCCTGGCCGTGGGGGAGCGCTCCCTCGGCGCCTCCGAGGCGCGCTTTCTCGAACGGATCGAGCCACTGCTGGAGCAGGGGCCGGCGCCGGAGCGGGCGGATGCGATGGACGCGCCGTCCGAACAACTGATCCAGGCCCTGCGCGAGGCCGGCAACAGCATCGACCGGCGGCTGGCCCTGGCGGCCTTGCTGCAGTTGCGGCAGAGCTGGCGGCAGTGGTGTGAACAACAGGAGGCGAGCTATGGGCTTGCGTGAATGGTCACTGGGCGGCGTATTGCTCAGCCCGCTGCTGATCTACGCCCTGGCGGCGCTGCTGGTGACCGGCGTGCTGCGCCTGGCGCTGCAGCGGCTGGGCCTGGCGCGCTGGATCTGGCACGAGGCGCTGTTCGATACCGCTCTCTATGTCTGTGTACTGTCGGTGCTGGTCGCCATCTTCGGGCACTGGTGAAGGAGAAAACCATGGGTTCCACCTTGCGTGTCGTTGTCACCCTGGCGCTGGTCGCCGCAGCCGTTGTGGGGGGCTACAGCCTCTGGCAGCACTACATGCTCGCGCCCTGGACGCGGGACGCGCGCATCCGCGCCGACGTGGTGGTGATAGCACCGGACGTGTCCGGCTGGGTGGTGGACCTGAAGGTCCGCGACAACCAGCAGGTGAAGGCCGGGGACCTGCTGATGACCATCGACCGCGACCGCTACGAGGCCGCCCTGGAAAAGGCCCGCGCCGTCGCCGAAACCCGCCAGCAGCAACTGCGCCTGCGTGAGCACGAGGCCTCGCGCCGCGCCAGCCTCGGCCCCCAGGCCATCAGCGCGGAGCTGCGGGAGAACGCCCAGATCACCGCCGACATCGCCCGGGGCGAATACCGCCAGGCCCAGGCCGACGTGAAGGTCGCCGAGTTGAACCTGGCCCGCAGCGAAGTCCGTGCCCCGCGCAGCGGCCAGGTCACCAACCTGCGCCTGGCCCAGGGCAACTACGCCAGCGCCGGGCAGCCGGTGATGGCACTGGTGGACGACCAGTCCTTCTACGTGCAGGCGTACTTCGAGGAGACCAAGCTGCCCGGCATCCGTGTCGGCGCACCGGTGGACATCTGGCTGATGAGCGCCGGCCAGCCGCTCAAGGGCACGGTGGAAAGCGTCAGCCGCGGCATCACCGACCGCAACGCCAGCCCGGACGGGCAACTGCTCGCCAACGTCGAGCCCACGTTCAACTGGGTACGCCTGGCCCAGCGCATCCCGGTACGGATCAAACTCGACCCGGTGCCGGATGACATACAGCTCAGTGCGGGGATGACCGCCAGCGTCACGGTCGGGGATCAGCCGCAGGCGCAGGACTAGCCGGAAGCTCCCCCGGAACGAAAAAGCCCGGCGATTGCCGGGCTTCTCTCATCAGGGCTGCGGGGTTCAGCCGATGGTGATCGGCGGCAGCTCCGGCAGCTCGATGGCGAGCGATTGCTTGGGCGCCAGTACTTCGGCCTCGCCGTCCACCACCTGCTCGGCGTTCTGGTTGAACACGCGGGTGGCGATGCGCACGCGGTTCTTCGGCAGCTTCTCGAGGATCTCCAGTTCCACGGTCAGGCTGTCGCCCAGCTTCACCGGGCGGGTGAACTTCAGTTGCTGGCCCAGGTAGATGGTGCCCGGCCCGGGCAGCTCGCAGGCGATGGCCGCGCTGATCAGGGCGCCGCTGAACATGCCGTGGGCGATGCGTTCCTTGAAGACCGTACCGGCCGCGTACTCGGCATCCAGGTGCACCGGGTTGCGGTCGCCGGACAGGGCAGCGAACAACTGGATGTCACGCTCCTCCACCTGCTTCGCGTAGCTGGCCTTCTGGCCGACTTCGAGGGCGTCGTAGGTGAAGTTGGTTACCTGGCTCATGGCGTCTCCTTGTTCGGTTGGCAGGCTCGACCCTGGGCGAGGGCGTGCCCCAGCCAGTCGAGCAGATGATTCGTCACCTCGTCGCGGTTGGTCTCGTTGAACAACTCGTGGCGGGCGTCGGGGTAGATCCTCAGTTGCACGTCGCGCACACCAGCCGAGCGCAGGGCATTGGCCAGGTCCTCCAGGCGCTTGCCGTCGCTGACCGGGTCGCACGCGCCGCCGATCACCAGCAGGGGCAGGTCCGGGTCGATCTGCGCCAGGTGGCCGATGGGCGTGATGTTCTGAAGCCCGCCGAGCAGGTCGAGCCACAACTGGTTGGTGCAGCGGAAGCCGCAGAGGCTGTCGTTGACGTACTTGTCCACCTCGTCCGGGTCGCGGCTGAGCCAGTCGAAGGGCGTGCGGTTGGGTTTGAAGGCCTTGTTGAACGAGCCGAAGGAGAGGAACTCGATCAGCGCGCTGCGGCCGTTCGGGCCCTGGCGCCAGCGTTCCAGTCGCGCCACCACGGCAGCCGCGCGGTACAGCCCCACCGGCTGGTAGTTGGAGCCGGAAAGGATGGCCCCCTGCAAGCTGCAGCTGTGCCGCATCAGGTAGCCCTGGGCGATGTAGCTGCCCATGCTGTGGCCGAGCAGGATGATCGGCGTCTGCGGGTGTTGCTGGCGGATGTGGTGGTTGAGGGCCGCGAGGTCGGCGATCACCTTGTTCCAGCCGTCGTGCTCGGCGTACAGGCCGAGGATGCCGTGCTGGGCGGTGCGCCCGTGGCCGCGCTGGTCGTGGGCGTAGACCTCGACGCCCGCCGCCACCAGCGCCGCTGCCAGCCGCGCGTAGCGGCCGCTGTGCTCGGCCATGCCGTGGGCGATCATCACCACCGCCCGGGGTGGCTCCTCGCCGCTCCAGCGGTTCACGTAGAGCGGGGCGGCATCGCTGGCGGTGAGCCAGAAAGCGTCGTGGCGCATGGCCAATCCTTTTGGCGGGAGTGGAGTGATCGGCGCATTGTGCACGGGGGCCGGGGCGGCGCAAAGGGGCTGCGCTGCGTGACCGGTCGGTCCTGCGCGGACCGTTTCGACAGCCTTTGTTCAGCCGCTCAGGCACGGGCTGTTGCGGCGAGATTCACGGGATCAATGAGGGCGCTTCGCGTATTTGCGCACGCGGGTGGACCTGCTACTTTCCGGGCAGTCCCGCAGCGCGGGCCAGACACATTCAGGGCAAATGAGGACAACAACAATGCAACCTGATTTCTGGAGCGACAAACGCCCTGCCGGCGTACCGGACCAGATCGACCTGGCGGCCTACCGTTCCGTGGTCGAGGTGTTCGAGCGTTCCTGCAAGAAATTCGCCGACCGCCCGGCCTTCCATAACCTGGGCGTGACCCTGACCTACGCCGAGCTGGACCGCCTTTCCGCCGCCTTCGCCGCCTACCTGCAGAAGCACACGGACCTCAAGCCCGGCGACCGCATCGCCGTGCAGATGCCCAACGTCCTGCAATACCCCATCGCCGTGTTCGGCGCCCTGCGCGCCGGCCTGGTGGTGGTCAACACCAACCCCCTCTACACCGCCCGCGAGATGCGCCACCAGTTCAAGGACGCCGGCGTGCGGGCCCTGGTGTACATCAACCTGTTCGGCAAGCTGGTGCAGGAAGTGCTGCCCGACACCGAGATCGAGCACCTGATCGAGGCCCGCATGGGTGACATGCTGCCCAGCATCAAGGGCTGGCTGGTCAACACCGTGGTGAAGAAGGTCAAGAAGATGGTGCCGGATTACCACCTGCCCCAGGCCGTCTCCTTCAAGGACGCCCTGCGCCAGGGCCGGGGCCATGGCCTCAAGCCGGTCAGTGTCGGCCTGGAAGACCTTGCCGTGCTGCAGTACACCGGCGGCACCACGGGCGTGGCCAAGGGCGCGATGCTCACCCACGGCAACCTCGTGGCCAACATGCAGCAGGTCAACGCCTGCCTGTCGCAGCTGGGCCCGGATGGCCAGCCGCTGATGAAGCAGGGCCAGGAGATCATGATCGCGCCGCTGCCGCTCTACCACATCTACGCCTTCACCGCGAACTGCATGTGCATGATGGTCAACGGCAACCTCAACGTGCTGATCACCAACCCGCGCGACATTCCCGGCTTCGTCAAGGAGCTGAAGAAGTGGCGCTTCTCCGCGCTGCTGGGCCTCAACACCCTGTTCGTCGCGTTGATGGACAACCCCGACTTCAAGGACCTGGACTTCTCCAACCTCAAGGTCACCAACTCCGGCGGCACCGCCCTGGTCAAGGCCACCGCCGAGCGCTGGCAGGCCGTCACCGGCTGCACCGTGGTGGAGGGCTACGGCCTCACCGAAACCTCCCCGGTGGCCAGCGCCAACCCCTACGGTGCCCAGGCCCGCCTGGGCACCGTAGGCATCCCGGTGCCCGGCACCGCCTTCAAGGTGATCGACGACGACGGTAACGAGCTGCCCCTGGGCGAGCGCGGCGAGCTGTGCATCCAGGGCCCGCAGGTGATGAAGGGCTACTGGAACCGCCCCGAAGCCACCGCCGAGGTGCTGGACGCCGAGGGCTGGCTGAAGACCGGCGACATCGCCGTGATCGACCCGGACGGCTACGTGCGCATCGTCGACCGCAAGAAGGACCTGATCATCGTCTCCGGCTTCAACGTCTACCCCAACGAGATCGAGGACGTGGTCATGGCCCACCCGAAGGTGGCCAGCTGCGCCGCCATCGGTGTGCCCGACGAGAAGTCCGGCGAGGCGGTGAAGCTGTTCGTCGTCCCCCGCGAGGGCGGCGTTTCCGTCGAGGAGCTGAAGGCCTACTGCAAGGAAAACTTCACCGGCTACAAGGTGCCCAAGCACATCGTCCTCAAGGACGCCCTGCCCATGACGCCGGTCGGCAAGATCCTCCGTCGCGAGCTGCGCGACATCGCCTGATCCATCCCCTCCGACCCTCGCACCTGCCGCCCGGCAGTGTGCGAGGGTTCACAAACCGCCCTGGGACGCGCTTTCTACGCCAGTTAGGTGGTTTGCTCTAAAGGTGACTGATTGGTTTTATCTGGTCATTTTGTTGACTGGAAAGGGTCTATTTGGCTCTGGTCGCCTTTTTTCAAAGCTGATAATCTCGGCGCGCTTTTCGCCCTGGGAAGGGCCTGAAACCGCACAGACCACAAAAAACAACTGCCTCGTGCAGTGAAGATCAGCTGTTGCTCAGGAGTGGGCTTTCCATGACCGATAACTTCTGGACGGACAAGTATCCAGCAGGCGTTCCTGCGGAAATCAATGCCGACGCTTACCCCAACATTCAGGCGGTATTGAAAGAGTCCTGCCAACGCTTTGCCGACAAGCCCGCATTCAGCAACCTGGGCAAGACCCTCACCTACGGTGAGCTCTACGCACTCTCCGGTGCCTTCGCCGCCTACCTGCAGAACCACACCGACCTGCAGCCCGGCGACCGCATCGCCGTGCAACTGCCCAACGTCCTGCAGTACCCCGTCGTGGTCTTCGGTGCCCTGCGCGCCGGCCTGGTGGTGGTGAACACCAACCCGCTGTACACCGCGCGGGAGATGGAGCACCAGTTCAACGACTCCGGCGCCAAGGCCCTGGTGTGCCTGGCCAACATGGCCCACCTGGCCGAGAGCGTGCTGCCCAAGACCGGCATTCGCCACGTGGTGGTGACCGAAGTGGGCGACCTGCTGCCGCCGCTCAAGCGCCTGCTGGTGAACAGCGTCATCAAGTACGTGAAGAAGATGGTGCCGGCCTTCCACCTGCCCCAGGCCGTCAAGCTCAACCACGCACTGGCCAAGGGCCAGGGCAAGGCCGTGCGCGAAGCCTCGCCGGCCGCCAACGACGTTGCCGTGCTGCAGTACACCGGCGGCACCACCGGCGTGGCCAAGGGCGCGATGCTCACCCATCGCAACCTCATCGCCAACATGCTGCAGTGCAAGGCGCTGATGGGCGCCAACCTCAATGAAGGGTGCGAGGTACTCATCACCCCGCTGCCGCTCTATCACATCTACGCCTTCACCTTCCATTGCATGGCGATGATGCTGACCGGCAACCACAACATCCTGATCAGCAACCCGCGCGACCTGCCGGCGATGGTCAAGGAACTGGGCAACTGGAAGTTCACCGGCTTCGTCGGCCTCAACACCCTGTTCGTTGCCCTGTGCAACAACGAGGACTTCCGCAAGCTCGACTTCTCCGCCCTCAAGCTCACCCTGTCCGGCGGCATGGCCCTGCAACTGGCTGCGGCCGAGCGCTGGAAAGAGGTCACCGGCTGCGCCATCTGCGAAGGCTTCGGCATGACCGAGACCAGCCCCGTGGTGTCGGTGAACCCGTTCCAGAGCATCCAGATCGGCACCATCGGCATCCCGGTCCCCTCGACCCAGTGCAAGGTGGTGGACGACGAGGGCAACGACCTCGCCATCGGCGCCATCGGCGAACTGTGCGTCAAGGGCCCGCAGGTGATGAAGGGCTACTGGCAGCGCCAGGACGCCACCGACGAGATCCTCTCGGCGGACGGCTGGCTGAAGACCGGCGACATCGGCCTGATCCAGGAAGACGGCTACATGCGCATCGTCGACCGCAAGAAGGACATGATCCTGGTCTCCGGCTTCAACGTGTACCCGAACGAGCTGGAAGACGTGCTCGCCACCCTGCCGGGCGTCCTGCAATGCGCCGCCATCGGCATCCCGGACGAGAAGTCCGGCGAGGCGATCAAGGTCTTCGTGGTGGTCAAGCCGGGTGCCAGCCTGACCAAGGACGAGGTGATGCAGCACATGCGCGCCAACGTCACCGGCTACAAGGTCCCGCGCTCCGTCGAGTTCCGCGACAGCCTGCCGACCACCAACGTCGGCAAGATCCTGCGCCGTGAACTGCGTGACCAGGAACTGAAGAAGCTCAAGGGCTGACCCGTCCCGGCATGAACGAGCCCCGCACCTGCGGGGCTTTTTCTTTTCCTCGCCCGATGCAGTCACCCCCGGCAGGCGTAGCCCGGGCTTCAGCCCGGGAGCGCCCCGTGCCTCCAGCCGCTTCGCCAGCTCTACCGAACGGTATGACCTCCCGTCCCCCCCGCCCGTTGCCAGCATTGCGACAGCGGTGGATTCGCATAACCTGCGCCGGTCCGCGGGCCCGTGGCCCGCACCGTTATGCTTCCTGGGGGACCTCCATGCGTATGAACGTGCGTCGAATCCTCCTGGCCTGGATGCTGGGAGTTGTCGTCGTCGGCCCGACCGTGGCCGCTGAAAACCCGTCCGCGAAACCGGTGATCGGTTCCGCCTCGCCGCAGGCCGTGACCGGCCGCCCGTTCAGCGTGCTGTTCGTGGGCAACAGCTACACCTTCTACAACGACCTGCCGCGCATGGTCCGGCAGATGTCGCTCGACGCCGCCCAGCCGCGCCCGCTGGACGTGCGCGACGTCACCTTCGGCGGCGCAAGCCTTGAGGCCCACTGGAACCGCGGCGTGGTGCAGCAGGTGCTGGCCAGCCAGCACTGGGACTACGTGGTGATCCAGGACTTCAGCACCATGCCGGTGGACAACCCCGAGAAGACCCGCACCTACGTGCGCCTGATGGCCGCCGAGGCTCGCAAGGCCGGCGCCCAGCCGATCCTCTACCTGACCTGGGCGCGCCAGGCGAACCCGGCCATGCAGGCGCAGCTCGATGCCGTCTACACCGGCCTGGCCAACGAGACCCACGCGCTGCTGGCCCCGGTCGGGCAGGCCTGGAAGCAGGCCCTGGCGGCCACCCCGCAACCGCACCTGTTCATCGAGGACGGCAGCCACCCGAGCTACAGCGGCAGCTACCTGACCGCCTCGGTGTTCTATTCGCTGATCTACGGCGTGCAGCCGCCGGCACCGTCGTCCGAGCAGGCCGCGCGCCTGGACCACGACAGCAGCAGCGCCCTGCAGGGCTTCGCCTGGAATTCCCTGCAGGCCCAGGACCTGGCCCTGCGCACCGTACCGGCCGAGCTGCGCACCCTGCCGATCACCGCCACCCGCTGACCCGTCCCACCCCGCGTCGCCGAGCCATCGGCGCGCGGGCGCTTCCCGATGCGGTGCGGGGGCGGAATCTGCGACAATCGCGCCTTTGCCACGATTGCCCAGCGCCTGATGACCGACATCGCCTCCCTGCACAAGAACCTCGACCACGCCCTGATCGCCGACCGCCATCGCCTGCGCCGCCAGCTCCACGAGCTGCACAAGAAGCCGGACGAGGCGAAGCTCGCCCAGTGGCTGGAACGTTTCCAGGCTTCCTGCGCCAAGGTCGAGGCCCGTCGCGCCAGCGTGCCGCGCATGCGCTATGACGACGCCCTGCCCATCGCCGCCAAACGCGACGAGATCAAGGCCGCCTTGGAGAAGCACCAGGTGCTGGTGATCGCCGGCGAGACCGGTTCGGGCAAGACCACCCAGCTGCCGAAGATCTGCCTGGAGATCGGCCGCGGCACCCATGGCCTGATCGGCCACACCCAGCCGCGCCGGCTGGCCGCGCGCAGCGTGGCGACCCGCGTGGCCGAGGAGATCGGCACGCCCCTGGGCGAACTGGTGGGCTACCAGGTGCGCTTCGAGGACCAGTCCAACGAGCGCAGTCTGATTAAGCTGATGACCGACGGCATCCTGCTGGCCGAGACCCAGCACGACCGCCTGCTCGAGCGCTACGACACGATCATCGTCGACGAGGCCCACGAGCGCAGCCTCAACATCGACTTCCTCCTGGGCTACCTGAAGACCCTGCTGCCGCGCCGCCCGGACCTGAAGCTGATCATCACGTCGGCGACCATCGACCTGGAGCGCTTTTCCAAGCACTTCGGTGACGCGCCCATCGTCGAAGTCTCCGGCCGCACCTACCCGGTGGACACCTGGTACCGGCCCCTGGCCGCCGAGGTGGATGAGAACGGCGAGCCGCTGTTCGACGACCTGTCGGTGGACCAGGGCATCCTCCGCGCCCTGGACGAGATCGCCGACCACGAGCGCGCCGAAGGCAAGCGCCCGGGCGACGTGCTGGTGTTCCTCCCCGGCGAGCGCGAGATCCGCGATGCCGCCGAGGTGCTGCGCAAGGCCAACCTGCGCCACACCGAGGTGCTGCCGCTTTATGCACGGCTGACCCCGGCCGAGCAGCAGAAGATCTTCGCGCCCATGCCGGGCCGCAAGATCGTCCTCGCCACCAACGTCGCCGAAACCTCGCTGACGGTGCCCGGCATCCGCTACGTGATCGACAGCGGCACCGCGCGCATCAGCCGCTACAGCTACCGCGCCAAGGTCCAGCGCCTGCCCATCGAGGCCGTGTCCCAGGCCAGCGCCAACCAGCGCAAGGGTCGCTGCGGCCGGGTCGAGCCGGGCATCTGCGTGCGCCTGTACAGCGAGGAGGACTTCCTCGGCCGCCCCGAGTTCACCGACCCGGAGATCCTGCGCACCAACCTGGCGGCGGTGATCCTGCAGATGCTCCACCTGCGCCTGGGCGACATCGCCGACTTCCCCTTCATCGAACCGCCGGACGGCAAGGCGGTGAGCGACGGCTTCACCCTGCTGCAGGAACTCTCGGCAGTGAACCGCGAAGGTCAGCTCACCCCCCTGGGCCGCCAGCTGGCGCGCCTGCCGGTGGACCCGCGCCTGGGCCGCATGCTGCTGGAGGCCGCCCACCAGGGCAGCCTCGACGAGGTGCTGCTGATCACCAGCGCGCTCTCGGTGCAGGACCCGCGCGAACGGCCGATGGATCGCCAGCAGGCCGCCGACCAGGCCCACGCGCAGTGGAAGGACGCCGATTCCGACTTCGCCGCGCTGGTCAACCTCTGGCGCGGCTTCGAGGAGCAGCGCCAGGCACTGGGCTCCAACGCCCTGCGCACCTGGTGCCGCAAGAACTTCCTCAACTACATGCGCCTGCGCGAGTGGCGCGATGCCCACCGCCAGCTGACGCTGATCTGCCGCGAACTCAAGCTGACCCTCAACAAGGAGCCGGCGGACTACCCGCGCGTGCACAAGGCGCTGCTCTCCGGCCTGCTCAGCCAGATCGGCCAGAAGAGCGAGGACGGCGACTACCTCGGCGCCCGCCAGCGGCGTTTCTGGATCCACCCCTCCACCGTGATCGCCAAGAAGCGCCCGCAGTGGATCATGGCCGCCGAACTGGTGGAGACCACCAAGCTGTTCGCACGCATGGTCGCCAAGATCGACCCCGACTGGCTGGAACCCCTGGCTGGCCACCTGGTGAAGAAGAACCACCTGGAGCCGCACTGGGAGAAGCGCCGTGGCCAGGTCGTGGCCTACGAGCAGGTCACCCTCTACGGGCTGATCGTGGTCGGCCGCCGCCCGGTGCACTACGGCCCCATCGACCCGCCGGTGGCGCGCGAGCTGTTCATCCGCGAGGGCCTGGTGCGCGGCGAGATCCACAGCCGCGCCAAGTGCCTGGCCGCCAACCGCCAGTTGCTGGAACGGCTCGACGAGCTGGAGGCCAAGGCCCGCCGCCGCGACATCCTCGCCGACGAGGAAACCCTCTTCGGCTACTACGCCGCGCGCCTGCCCGAGGACATCTACCAGACCGCCAGCTTCGAGAAGTGGTACGAGCGCGAGCGGGCGAAGAACCCCGAGCTGCTGATCATGCGCGAGGAGGACGTGCTGGCCCGCGAAGCCAGCGAAGTCACCGCCGCGCAGTACCCGGACACCCTGCGCATCGGCGAGCTGCAACTGCCGCTGGACTACCACTTCGAACCCGGCCACCCGCGTGACGGCGTGACCCTGCGGGTGCCCGCGCCCCTGCTGCCGCAGCTGCCCGCCGAGCGCCTCGACTGGCTGGTGCCCGGCCTGCTGGAAGCCAAGTGCGTGGCCCTGGTGCGCAACCTGCCCAAGGCCATCCGCAAGAACTTCGTGCCGGTGCCGGATTTCGTGAAGGCCGCGCTGGCCAAGCTGGCCTTCGCCCAGGGCTCGCTGCCCGAGGCGCTGGGCCGCGAACTGCAGCGCATGACCGGCGCCCGCGTGCCCGAGGAGGCCTGGGCGGAGGCCGCCGGTCTGCTGGAGCACCACCTGAAGATGAACATCGAAGTGGTGGACGCGCGCGGCAAGTTCCTTGGCGAAGGCCGTGATCTGGCCGAGCTGACCGCGCGCTTCGCCGAGGCCAGCCAGGCCGCCCTGGCCATCCCGCAGAAGCAGGGCGAGCAGCGCCCGGTGGAAGCCAAGGGCTTCGCCCAGGTGGCGGAGAAGACCCAGCAGAAGGTTGCCGGCCTGTCCATGACCGTGTACCCGGCGCTGGTGGAGGAGGGCGGCAGCGTCAAGGAAAGCCGCTTCCCCACCCAGGCCGAGGCCGACTGGCAGCACCGCCGCGCCCTGCAGCGCCTGCTGCTGCAACAACTGGCCGAGCCGGCCAAGTACCTGCGCGGCAAGCTGCCGGGCCTGACCGAGCTGGGCCTGCTGTACCGCGACATGGGCCGGGTCGACGCGCTGGTGGAGGACATCCTCCTGGCAAGCCTCGACAGCTGCATCCTCGACGGCGAAGCCAGCCTGCCCCGCGATGGCGCGGCCCTGGCCTCGCTGGCGGAGAAGAAGCGCGGTGCCTGGGCCGAGCACGCCGAACGCCTGGCCCGCCTGACCCTGGACATCCTCAAGCTCTGGCATGGCCTGCAGAAGCGCTTCAAGGGCCGCATCGACCTGGCCCAGGCGGTGGCGCTCAACGACATCAAGGTGCAGCTGGGCAACCTGGTGTACCCCGGTTTCGTCCGCGAGACCCCGGCCGAGTGGCTGAAGGAAGTGCCGCGCTACCTCAAGGCCATCGAGCAGCGCTTCGACAAGATCGGCGCCCAGCTGCAGCGCGACCGCGTCTGGTCCGGCGAGCTGGCCGGCTACTGGGAGCAGTACCAGGCGCGCCTGGCCAAGCATGCCCAGGAAGGCAAGCGCGACCCCGAGCTGGTGCTGTACCGCTGGATGCTGGAGGAGTACCGCGTGTCCCTCTTCGCCCAGCAGCTGGGGACGAAGATGCCGGTCTCCGACAAGCGTCTCAACAAGCAGTGGACCCAGGTGGAGGGTTGATCCGTGAGTGATGTGATGTTCGAAATCCGCCCCATGAGCCCCGAGCTGTACCGCGAGAAGACCCGGCGCATCGCCATTGGCATCGCCGTGCTGTTCATCGCCCTGGCCATGCTGTTCGCCACCGCCAGCGTGCAGCTGTTCGGCACCCCCGGTGGCGACAACTTCCGCTGGAACCTGGCCGGCGTGCTGGCCGGGCTGGCGGTGACCGTGGCCCTGGTGCGCCTGCAGTTCTGGCCGCGCCCGTTCATGGCGCCGGCGGTCTACGGCTGGGGGCTCAAGCGCAGCCTGATGCGCGTCACCAACCTGATGCACCGGGTCAAGGCCGGCGTCGCCGTGAACGACCCGGCGGCGATGAAGCTGCTGCGCTTCTACCACCTGGGCGTGACCCAGATGCACCAGCTGGACGGCAACACCTCCGACCTCAGCCAGATGGTCCGCGAGATCGATGCGCACCGCGAGGCGATGCTGGCCCTGGGGCTCGACCCGGAGCAGGGGCGCCTGGAGCGCGACTGGCTGGACGCGGTCAAGCGCTTCGGCTGAACCCCGCCGCATCGGACAAGGACGACCCCATGCCTTCCACCCTCGAACTCGTCGCCGACCTGGTGAACCTGATCGCCGTGCTGCTGGCGGCGCGCAACAGCGTGCACACCTGGTCCAGCGGCATCCTCGGCTGCGTGCTGTTCGGCTGGTTGTTCTTCGAATCCCAGCTGTATGCCGACGTCACCCTGCAGGGCTTCTTCATCGTCACCAGCGCCCTGGGCTGGTGGGCCTGGTTGCGTGGCAACGCCGGCACCCAGCTGCCGGTGAGCCGCACCGCGCCAGGCACGCTGGCGTGGATGGCGGCCCTGGCGGTGGTGGTGGCGCTGGCCTACGGGGCGCTGCTGCACCACTTCACCGATGCCTACGCACCGCTGGTGGATTCCCTTGTGCTGACCTTCAGCGTGCTGGCGCAACTGTTGCTGATGCGCCGGCGCCTGGAGAACTGGTACGCCTGGCTGCTGGTGAACACCCTGGCGGTGCCGCTCTACGCCTCCCGCGAGCTGTACCTCACCGCCGGGCTCTACACGCTGTTCTGGTGCAACGCCTGGTACGGCCTGTACCGCTGGCGCCGTGAGCTGCGCGAGGCCGCTGCGCCCCTGGCCGGGCAGGAACCGGCCTGAGATGAACACGACCTTCCGCACCGGCCTGGTGGTAGGCAAGTTCTCGCCGCTGCACCTGGGCCATGAGCGACTGATCCGCGCGGCCCAGGGGCAATGCGAGCGGCTGTTGCTGCTCTGCTGGTCCCTCCCCGAGCTGCCGGGGTGCGATGCCGGGCGCCGTGAGCGCTGGCTGCGCCTGCGCTTTCCGGAGTTGCAGGCCGAGGTGGTCACCCCGGCCCGCATCCGGGCCTGGCGGGAGCAGGGCAAGCGCCTGCCCGACCTGCCCCACAACGACGCCCCCGAGTTCGAGCCGCGCCAGTTCGTCGCCGAGTTCTGCCAGGCGGTGTTCGGCACCACGGTGGACGCGGTGTTCACCAGCGAGGGCTATGGCGAGGGGGTCGCCGCGCACCTGGCGGGTGTCTTCGGGCACCCGGTGCAGCACATCTGCGTCGACCCGCAGCGCCTCGCCGTGCCCGTCTCCGGCACCCGCCTGCGGGCCGACCCCCACGGGTTGCGGGACTTCCTCGCCCCCGAGGTGCATGCCGATTTCGTCGAACGCATCGTCCTGCTCGGTGGCGAGTCCACCGGCAAGAGCAGCCTCGCCATCGCCCTGGCCGCCGCGCTCGACGCGCCTTGCGTTGCCGAATTCGGCCGCGAGCACTGGGTGGCGAAGGACGGCCAGCTGGAGTTCGATGACCTGCTGCACATCGGCCGCACCCAGGTGGCGCGGGAAGACCGGGCGGCACTCACGGCCGGGCGCTACCTGGTCTGCGACACCTCGGCGCTGACCACGCTGTTCTACAGCCAGGCGATGTTCGGCCGCGCCGAAGCCGAGCTGGCCACCCTGGCCGAACGTCCCTACGCGCACACCTTCCTCTGCGCCGACGACTTCCCCTTCGTGCAGGACGGCACCCGCCAGGACGACAGCTTCCGCCGCCGCCAGCAGGCCTGGTACCGCGCGGAACTCCAACGTCGCGGCTGGCCCTACCGGGTGCTCACCGGCCCGCTGGAGGCGCGGGTGAAGCAGGTGCTGGATGCCCTGCGCGGTGGTTCCCCGGGCTGAAGCCCGGGCTACGGGGCGGCGAGCTACGTGGTGAGGGTGGTGGCGCCGTGCTATACAGCCCGGCAGGACTCCCGAGAGTAAACGACCATGGCCAGGCAGAACGGCAGCAGTACCGTCCCGGCAGTGCCTTCCGGCAGGCAGGGTTTCAGCCGCTTCGTCTGGCGGGCCCTGTTGCCTCGTGCCCTGGGGCTGCCTGTCGGCGCCTTGTGCCTTGCCCTGCCGCTGTGGGAGTTGCACCGACCGGCGTGGGTCTGGGTGCTGCTGGCGCTGTTCTCCTTCGTCTGGCCCTGGGTGGCCCTGGCGTTGAGCCGGAGCTACCAGGACCCGGTGCGCAACGAGCGTCGGCACATCCTGTTCGACTCCTTCGCCGGCACTTTCTGGATCGCCACCGCCGGCTTCAGCCCGCTTGCCACCTGCGTGGCCTTCGCCATGTTGCAGGCGAACAACGTCGCCGCCGGCGGCATCCGCTTCGTGGCCCAGGGCCTGCTGGCGCAGCTGGCCGGCGTGGGGGCGGGCATCCTGGTGTTCGGCTTCACCTTCCACAGCCCCATCACCTTGCAGCACCTGCTGCTGTGCCTGCCGATGATGCTGCTGCACCCCCTGGTGATCGGCGCCACCCTCTATGACCTGGCCCAGAGCGTGGCGCGCAGCCGCAAGGCGCTGCGCACCCTGAGCCAGACCGACAGCCTCACCGGCCTCTACAACCGCCGCCACTGGACCGAGCAGGCCCAGCAGGAATTCCTCCGATGCCAACGGGGCGGCCAGCCCGCCTGCCTGGCGCTGGTGGACCTGGATCACTTCAAGGCCGTCAACGACACCCGTGGCCACCTGGCCGGCGACGAGTTGCTGGAGCGCCTGGGTCGGGGCTTGCGCGAGACCCTGCGGGACACCGACCTGTGCGGGCGCTATGGCGGCGACGAGTTCTGCGTGCTGCTGCCGATGACCCAGGAGGAGGGCGCCCGGGTGCTGCTGGAGCGCCTGCGCGAGAAGATCGCCCGCGAGGAAGGCGATGTGGGGTTGAGCATCGGCCTGGCCGTCTTCGACGGGCGCATGGCGTCGGTGGAGGACTGGATCCGCGCAGCGGACCAGGCGCTCTACCGGGCCAAGTCCCAGGGGCGCAACCGGGTGGTGGTGCTGGAGCGCACGGGGTGACGCCAGCGCGGCGCCGGGGGTTCAACTCCGGCGCCGCAGCGGGTAAGGTGCGCGGCTGACCAGTCGGCATATGGAGCGCCACGATGAGCCTTCACGGTACCTACGATCCGCAGAACATCTTTGCCCAGATCATCCGGGGCGATGCCCCGTGCTACAGGCTCTACGAAGACGACGACGTGCTCGCCTTCCTCGACCTGTTCCCGCAGTCCTACGGTCATGCCCTGGTGATCCCCAAGCGCTCGGCGGCGCGCAACCTGCTGGACGTGGACCCGGAGGCGCTGGCCAAGGTCATGGCCGTGGTGCAGCGGCTGTCCCGCGTAATCACCGAGGAGCTGAAGCCGGCCGGTGTCCAGGTGGCCCAGTTCAACGGCGCCCCGGCCGGGCAGACCGTGTTCCACCTGCACTTCCACATCATTCCCCGCTACGAGGGGGAAGGCCTGGGCATCCACGCCAGCCAGAAGGCCGACCCCGCCGTGCTGGAAGCGCTCCAGGCGCGCATCAGCCGCCATCTGTAAGGCCTGTTGCCCTCGCGCTACGAGGGCAGTCGAGCTGTCTAGATCAAGGCGCCTAGGTACACCAGTGCATAAACGCCGAGCATGAACACCACGCCGACGCCTACCGCTTGCCAGTTGGACAGGAAGGCTCCGTTTTCCTCGACGTGCTGGTTGATGTCGTCCTCCAGCAAGACGTTGGCGAACATGAGCATCGTTACGACCTGAACGACGGTGAACGGCAGCGCCGGAACGCTTTCCGGCAGGAGCCAGAGCAGTCCGCACATGAGTAGCAGTTGGATGATCGAGCCTGTCCATACCAACGCCCCTTTGTTGGCCTTTCCTCGTAGTTGGAGGTTGTGCATCACGATCCAGGCTCCGGCCAGTGGTGTGCCGAAAAGAGTGGCCCAGCCGACAGCGCTGATCCGGTATAGCGGGTTGGCCGTTTCGTGAGCGATTTCTCCTGCTTGGAGTTCCGCTTCTGGGGATTGATAGGGGTTATCGTTTTTTACTTCCATGTCGAAAGTTCCTGTTCGGCTTGTGTTGACGCAGTCGCGTGAATGCGCGCTGCTCCTCGTCTGCGTGCCCGCTTCTCGACTCGACGCAGGCAGCAGTGGTCGGGGAGTGTGCCTGCCAGTCGGATCGGTTGCATGTGAGTGCTTGTTTATGAATTGATTGGTTTTTTCTGATTGTGGTGAGGCTACCGAAATGCCCGGTGGTCTGCCGTTGCGCTCCGGCAGGCGCCAGAAGGGCCCGTGCTGTGGCAAACTTCGCCGCCAGCAAGCGCCTCGCCCGTTATCCTGCGTGGGCCGTGCCCAGTCCGGGGCACGGATGACTTGCCAACCCGTTCCACCCACCATCCCGCTGCCCGGAGATGGCCCAATTTCAGACGCCGGGCGCGCCCTGTCGGCCGGCGAACCAACTGCCTAACCGGCTGTGCCCGTCACAGCCCCGCAATGAGAGGATCGACCGTGCACAACGTCGTGATCAGTGGCACCGGCCTTTACACCCCGTCCAACAGCATCTCCAACGAAGAACTCGTGGCGTCCTTCAACGCCTACGTGCAGGCCTTCAACGCCGAGAACGCCGCTGCCATCGAGCGCGGCGAGGTGGAAGCACTGGCCGAGTCCAGCGTGGCGTTCATCGAGAAGGCCTCGGGCATCAAGAGCCGCTTCGTGGTGGACAAGGCCGGCATCCTCGATCCGCAGCGCATGGTGCCGCGCATCCCCGAACGCTCCAACGACGAGTGGGGCATCCTCTGCGAGATGGCCGTGGGCGCGGCCCGCGAGGCCCTGGAGCGTGCCGGCCGTACCGCTGCCGACATCGACGGCGTGATCGTCGCCTGCTCCAACCTGCAGCGCGCCTACCCGGCAGTGGCCATCGAGGTCCAGGCTGCACTGGGCATCCAGGGCTACGGCTACGACATGAACGTCGCCTGCTCCTCCGCCACCTTCGGCATCCAGGCGGCCGTGACCGCGATCCAGACCGGCCAGGCCCGCGCCATCCTCATGGTCAACCCGGAGATCTGCACCGGCCACCTGAACTTCCGTGACCGCGACAGCCACTTCATCTTCGGCGACGCCGCCACCGCAGTGATCCTGGAGCGTGCCGACAAGGCCACCTCCAAGCACCAGTTCGAAGTCGTCGGCACCAAGCTGCTGACCCAGTTCTCCAACAACATCCGCAACAACTTCGGCTTCCTCAACCGCGCGGCGGAAGAGGGTATCGGCGCCCGCGACAAGCTGTTCGTGCAGGAAGGCCGCAAGGTGTTCAAGGACGTCTGCCCGATGGTGGCCGAGCTGATCGCCGCGCACCTGCAGGAGAACGACATCGACGTCACCCAGGTGAAGCGCTTCTGGCTGCACCAGGCCAACCTGAACATGAACCTGCTGATCGCCCGCAAGCTGCTGGGCCGTGACGCCGAGCCCCAGGAAGCGCCGGTGATCCTCGACACCTACGCCAACACCAGCTCCGCCGGTTCGGTCATTGCCTTTCACAAGCACCAGGACGACCTGCCCAGCGGCAGCCTCGGCGTGCTCAGCTCCTTCGGCGCCGGTTACTCCATCGGCAGCGTGATCCTGCGCAAGCGCTGATGCCCCTCCCTGCGGACGCCGAACTGCTGCCCCGCCTGCGCGCGGGGGAGCCTTCGGCGTTTCGCCAGCTCATCGCCGCCCACCAGGGCGCGATGCGCGCGGTGGCCTACGCCATCGCCGGCCCCCGCCATGTGGAAGAAGTGGTCCAGGACGCCTGGCTGGCCGCCGTGCGCGCGCTCGACGGTTTCGAAGGCCGCTCCAGCCTCAAGACCTGGCTGCTCACCATCGCCGCCAACACCGCCCGTACCCGCGCCAGCCAGGCCCGGCGGGAGGTACTGCTGGATGACCTGCCAGCGCCCCATGGCAGCCTCGATGACGCCCGCTTCGCCCCTGACGGCCATTGGCTGCGCCCACCCAGCGCCTGGCACGAGGACTCGCCGGAAGCCCTGCTGCAGGCCGACGAGCTGCGCGAGTGCCTGGAGAAGACCCTGCTGAGCCTGTCCGACCTGCAGCGCAGCGTGTTGCTGCTGCACGAGCGCGAAGGGCTGGCGCCGGAGGCCATCTGTAATCTCCTGGACGTTTCGCTCTCCAATATGCGCGTGTTGCTGCACCGCGCGCGCCTGAAGGTCTTCGCCACCCTGGAGCACTACGAGGAGACGGGCCAATGCTGAATTGCCGAGCGCTGGTGGCCTGTTCCAGCGACTACCTCGACGGCCGCCTCGGGCTGCTGGCGCGCCTCGATGCGCGCCGCCATCTGCTGTTTTGCGCCGATTGCCGGCGCTTCATCCACCAGCTGGCGGTGACCCGCGAGGTGGTGCGGCATCTGCCTGATGCTTCCCCGGGGGAAGTGGACGTACTGGCCCAGCGCCTGGCCGACGAGCGCCGCTCCCGGGGCTGACGCACCCTCGCCACCGTTCTGTCATCTTTCCCGCCGCCACGAACCTGTACGCCCTGCTTGATGGCCGGCTGGAACCCGCATGGGTGCTGGCTTTGAGCCTTATTTCCCATCGGACTTAAAAAGTTCCTATGTCATAAAACATTTATCTAAAAGCAACTGAGCTGAAATAACCCCCCGCCAACATTCCCCACCAGCACGAACGAGCCCCGAGGGCTCGGGTGTTTTTCCAGCACTAAGACCAATTAGGGGAATCTTCGATGATCCGTAAGCACCTCGCCGGTATTGCCGCCAGCGCCATCGCCCTGGCCATTTCCGCCCAGGCCTTCGCAGGTACCGTGACCACCGACGGCACCGACATCGTTATCAAGACCAAGGGCGGCCTGGAAGTCGGCACCACCGACAAGGCGTTCAGCTTCAAGCTCGGCGGCCGTCTGCAAGCCGACTACGGCCGCTTCGATGGCCTGTACACCCGCAACGGCGACACCGGTGACGCGGCCTACTTCCGTCGTGCTTACCTGGAACTGTCCGGCGTGGCCTACACCGACTGGGCCTATGCCGTGGCCTACGACTTCTCCGAGAACTCCGGCAACAGCAGCGGCGCGCCCAGCAGCGGCAACTTCGACGAAGCCTCGATCAGCTACACCGGCTTCAACCCGATCACCATCCGCTTCGGTCGCTTCGACCCGGACTTCGGCCTGGAGAAAGCCACCAGCTCCAAGTGGGTGACCGCGCTCGAGCGCAGCGCCATGAACGAAGTGATCGACTGGGCCAACACCCACCAGGACGGCATGGGCATCCAGTTGCAGGCGCTGATCAGCAACTACGCCTACGTGTCCACCAGCCTGAGCAGCAAGGACGCCAACGACGACGAAGGCGACAGCGTCAAGCAGTTCAACGCCCGCGCCGTATTCGCGCCGATGGCCGAAGCCGGCAACGTGCTGCACTTCGGTGCCAACTTCGCCCGCCGCAACCTGGACGACGTGGCCGGTGCCGACGTTCGCTACCGCTCCCGCCTGGGCATGCGCGGTGTAGACACCAACGGCGGCAACGCCTCCGGCAACCTGGGCAACCGTGCTGTGCTGGCCGGTACCAACTCCGCCACTTCCTTCTGGGATGACGACTCCGCCTACGGCCTGGAAGCCGCCTACGCAACCGGCCCGTTCTCCCTGCAGGGCGAATGGATGAAGCGTGAGACCAAATCCGCCGGCACCCAGTCCGACCTCGAAGCCTCCGGCTTCTACGTCCAGGCTGCCTACACCCTCACTGGCGAGGCTCGCGGCTACAAGATGGGCAAGTTCGACTCCATCAAACCGACCAACAAGCAGACCGGCGCCTGGGAAGTCTATTACCGCTACGACAGCATCTCGGCTGACAACGATGTCGCCGTCGCTGCCGCCGCCAACCAGACCTACCTGCGTGATGCCCAGGACACCAAGGCCAAGGTGCACAACCTCGGTGTGAACTGGTACGCCAACGAAGCGGTGAAGATCAGCGGCATGTACACCAAGGCCAAGACTGACCACTTCACCAACCGCAATGGCGACGACAGCGGCGACGGCTTCGTCATCCGCGCGCAATACGTGTTCTAAGCAACTCCGTTCATCCGCTCCTTCTTGGGCCCCGCTTCGGCGGGGCTTTTTTATGGCGCGGATTTTCGCGGTCGGACCCGCGTGTGCGACGCCTTGTGGGAGCGGCTTCACCCGCTCTGCACCAGGGGCGTCGGCAATTTCTCCACGGCGGACTTTTTTTCGACTGCGCCCCGCGCCAGACTGCTCGCCATGCCTATCCAGACCCTCACCCGACTCTCCGACCTGGCGCCCGAGCACTGGGACGCCCTGCTGCCCGATGACCAGCCCTTCCTGCGCCATGCCTTCCTCTCGACCCTGGAGGACAGCGGCAGTGTGGGGGGACAGTCCGGCTGGTACCCGGCGCACCGGCTGCTGCTGGACGACCAGGGCCTCCTGCGCGCGGCGATGCCGGCCTATGTGAAGGTGCACTCCTACGGTGAGTACGTGTTCGACTGGTCCTGGGCCGATGCCTGCCAGCGTGCCGGGATCGGCTACTACCCCAAGCTGCTGGGGGCCGTGCCGTTCTCCCCGGTCGGCGGCGCGCGCCTGCTGGCGGTGGACGCCAGCGCGGCGTCGGCGCTGCTGGAGGGGGTGACCGAAGCCCTCGACGCGGAGGACCTGTCGAGCCTGCATCTGAATTTCACCGATGCCTTCGCCGACGCGGTGCTGCGCGGGCGCGAGCACTGGCTGGAGCGCCTGGGCTGCCAGTACCACTGGCACAACCGGGGCTACCGGGACTTCCAGGACTTTCTCGATGCATTCGCCTCGCGCAAGCGCAAGCAGGTGCGCAAGGAGCGTGAGCAGGTGGCGGGGCAGGGGATCGATTTCCAGTGGCGCGAGGGGCACGAGCTGCTGGAGGCGGACTGGGACTTCGTCTATGCCTGCTACGCCAACACCTATGCGGTGCGGGGGCAGACGCCCTACCTGACGCGCGCCTTCTTCAGCCTGTTGGCCGAGCGCATGCCTCAGGCCATTCGCGTGGTGTTCGCGGTGCAGGCAGGCCGGCCGGTGGCCATGGCGTTCTCGCTGGTGGATGGCAGCACCCTGTACGGGCGTTACTGGGGCTGCCTGGCGGAGTTCGACCGCCTGCATTTCGAGACCTGTTTCTACCAGGGCATCGAGTGGGCGATCCGCGCCGGGCTGTCGCGTTTCGACGCCGGCGCCCAGGGCGAACACAAACTGATCCGGGGCTTCGAGCCGGTCGTGACCCGCTCCTGGCACCTGCTGCGCCACCCCGGCTTGCGCGCGGCAGTGGCGGACTTCCTGGCCCAGGAACGCCCCGCGATCCTCCGTTATGCCGAGGAGGCGCGGGGCCTGTTGCCCTATCGCCAGGGCTGAGCCTCAGCCGTTGCTGAGGGTGCTGCCGCCCCATTCCAGGTAGCGCATCTTGTGCACGTCGCCCTGGCTGTCCTCGTACACCATCACCACCGGCACCACGCCGGCACGGCTGCTGTTGTCGGTGCGGTAGAGCACTTTCTTCACGTCGACCTGCATCCCGTAGTGGTACTCCTCCACCGGGAGGCCGGCGCCGGGGGCGCGGCTTTCGGCGGCGAACACGGTGGGGGTGAGGCTGGAGAGAACGGCGGTGACGGCGGCTGCGATTTTCATGACGGTCTTTCCTCGATCAGTGGGTGGCGCTCCGACCGAAGCCCGGGGCCTGTGGCGCGGCTTCGGTGGGTGCCGGGAACGGGGTCTATATGACCACCGCCCCTTTCATCGCGGAAATTGATGGTTCTTCTAGTCGAGATCATCGGGATTGATAGTCGACGCGATTCCCGGGTGACCGCCGTGCGCGGTAATGGTGGATGGAAAGAGCGCGATCCACCGTTGCGGTGTGGCCGATGTGGCGGGCGGGTTCCTCAAAACCGTTGCATTGATCGTCGCGATGCGCTTCGTGGCCTCAGCACATCCTACGGGCTGAGCCTGTGACTGTTGCGGCATGGCCGATGTGTCGGTGGGCTCAGACCGTTGCGGTGCGGCCTGATGCGCTTCGTGGCCTCAGCGCATCCTACGGGCCGTACCTGTGGCCGTAGGATGGGCTGAGCTGTGCGAAGCCCATGGTGTTTGGCGGTGTTGGAACTCCAGCGGCTCAGTCGACGCCGACGAAGCCACCGGTCTGGTGGCGCCACAGGCGGGCGTAGAGGCCGCCCTGGGCGAGCAGCTCGGCGTGGCTGCCGCTTTCCACCACGCGGCCTTGGTCGAGGACCACCAGGCGGTCCATGCGGGCGATGGTGGAGAGGCGGTGGGCGATGGCGATCACCGTCTTGCCGCGCATCAGGCTCTCCAGGCTTTCCTGGATGGCCGCTTCCACTTCCGAATCCAGTGCCGAGGTGGCCTCGTCGAGGATCAGCAGCGGTGCGTCCTTGAGCAGCACGCGGGCGATGGCGATGCGCTGGCGCTGACCGCCGGAGAGCTTCACGCCGCGCTCGCCAACGTGGGCGTCCAGGCCGTGGCGGCCTTCGGCGTCGCTGAGCTGGGGGATGAAGCCGTCGGCGCGGGCCTTGCTCACCGCGTCCCAGAGCGCCGCATCATCCGCGTCCGGGCGGCCGTAGAGCAGGTTCTCGCGGATGGAGCGGTGCAGCAGCGAGGTGTCCTGGGTGACCATGCCGATCTGCGCGCGCAGGCTGTCCTGGGTCACCTGGGCGATGTCCTGGCCATCGATGAGGATGCGCCCGCCTTCCAGGTCGTAGAGGCGCAGCAGCAGGTTCACCAGGGTCGACTTGCCGGCGCCGGAAGGGCCCACCAGGCCGATCTTCTCGCCGGGGCGCACGTGCAGGTCCAGGTGCTCGATCACCCCGCTGCCCTTGCCGTAGTGGAAGCGCACCGCCTCGAAGCGCACCTCGCCACGCTGCACCTGCAGGGGCTGTGCGTCGGGGAAGTCCACCACCTGGCGCGGCACGGCGATGGTCTGGATGCCGTCCTGCACCTGGCCGATGTTGTCGAAGATGCCGTTGACCACCCACATGATCCAGCCGGACATGTTGATGATGCGGATCACCAGGCCGGTGGCCAGGGCGATGGCGCCGGCGCTGATCAGGCCCTGGTTCCACAGCCACAGGGCGAGGCCGCAGGTGCTGACCACCAGGGCGCCGCCGAGCAGGGTGACGACGGTGTCCATGATGGTGACCACCCGCGCGGCCAGCTGGCTGCGCCAGGTCTGTTCGTCCAGCGCTTCGCGGGCGTAGCCCTCTTCGTCACGGGTGTGGGCGAACAGCTTGAGGGTGGTGATGTTGGTGTAGCCGTCGACGATGCGCCCCATCAGCCGCGAGCGGGCATCGGAGGACTCCACCGAGCGCTGCTTGACCCGGGGCACGAACCAGGCGATGGCGATGACGTAGGCGATGATCCAGGCCAGCAGCGGCAGCATCAGCCGCCAGTCGGCCTCGGCGAACAGCACCAGGGAGCTGACGGCGTAGATCAGCACGTGCCAGAGGGCATCCACCGCCTGCACGGCGGAGTCCCGCAGGGAGTTGCCGGTCTGCATGATGCGCTGGGCGATGCGGCCGGCGAAGTCGTTCTGGAAGAAGCCGAGGCTCTGCTTGAGCACGTAGCGGTGGTTCTGCCAGCGGATCAGGTTGGTCAGGCTGGGGTTGATGCTCTGGTGCACCAGCAGGTCGTGCAGGGCGTTGAACAGCGGGCGCAGCAGCAGGGTCACCACCGCCATCCACAGCAGCTCGTGGCCGTGGGCGCTGAACAGTTCGCCGGCCGGGGTGGACTGCGCCAGGTCGACGATGCGCCCGAGGAAGCTGAACATCGCCACTTCGATCAGCGCCACGATCAGCCCCACCACCAGCAGGGCGGCGAACACCGGCCAGACCTGGCGCAGGTAGTGCAGGTAGAAGCGCAGCACGCTGCGTGGCGGGGTGTCGTCAGGGGCCGGTCGGAAGACGTCGATCAGGCGTTCGAAGCGGCGGAGCATGGCGGGACCTCGACGAAGAACGGGGCCGGCTCCAGGGAGCCGGCCCCGTGTGCAGCGGCCCGCCGAGGCGGGCCGCAAGGGGTCAGGAGCGCTTGGCGGAGAGGATCACCACCGGCTGCACAGGCACGTCCTGGTGCATGCCACGGCGACCGGTGGGGACGTTGGCGATCTGGTCGACCACGTCCATGCCGCGCACCACCTTGCCGAACACTGCGTAGCCGAAGCCACGGGCACCGTGGTCCAGCGCGGCGTTGTCACGGTGGTTGATGAAGAACTGGCTGGTGGCCGAGTCGGTGGCCTGGGTGCGGGCCATGGCGATGGTGCCGCGCACGTTGTGCAGGCCGTTGTCGGCTTCGTTCTTGATCGGCGGATTGGTGGACTTGTCCTGCATGTCGGCGGTCATGCCGCCGCCCTGGATCATGAAGCCGGGGATGACCCGGTGGAACACGGTGCCGTTGTAGAAGCCCGCGTCCACGTAGGCGAGGAAGTTCTTCACGGTGATCGGCGCCTTGGCCTCGTCCAGCTCCAGCTCGATCTCCCCGGCGGAAGTGTTGAGGGTGACGTGGGGGTTGCCGGCGGCCAGCAGGTGGGAGGCGAACAGCAGGGTGCAGGCCGCGAGGGCGAGTTTCTTCAGCATGTGGGGCGTTCCTTGTTGTGCTCGACCTCGTGGAGGAAGCCGAGGAGGGTGGTGTTGAAGCGTTGCGGTTGATCCAGCGGGGTGGCATGGCGGGATTGCTCGATCACCACCAGGCGGGCATCGGGCAATTCGCGGACGTAGGCCTCCTTTTGCGCCACCGGGGTGTAGTCCCGGTCGGCCGTCACCACCAGCGTAGGACAGGTGATGCGGGCCAGGCGTTCCCGCACGCCCCAGCCGATGATGGCGTCGAGGGCGGCGAGGTAGGCGCGCTTGTCGTTGCGCGGCCAGCGTTCTTCCACCTTGGCGCGCAGCTCGGCCTGCTCCGGCAGCGGGAACAGCAGGCGGCCCAGGGCCTTGGCGATGGTGTCCAGCCCCAGCAGGCGCGAGAGGGTCCAGCGCTTGGCCACCTCCAGGTAGTCGCGCGGGCTGCGGGGTTTCACTTCTGGTGCGCTGTTGACGATGGTCAGGCTGCGCAGCAGTTCGGGGCGGTCGACGCCGAGCTGGAAGCCGATCATCCCGCCCATACTGATGCCCACCAGGTGCACCGGGGCCAGGCCCAGGTGCTCGATCAGCGCGGCGGCGTCGGCGGCGAAGCCGGCGATGCTGTAGCGCTCGCGGGGCTTGTCCGACTGGCCGTGGCCGCGCACGTCCATCAGCACCACCTGGTGGCGGGCGCTGAGGGCGGGGAGCTGGTACTCCCAGTCCAGGGTGCTGGAGCCGAGGCCGTGCACCAGCAGCACCGGGGTGCCCTGGCCGTGGATTTCATAGTGCAGGCGACAGCCGTGATGGTCGAACCAGGGCATGGCGGGCTCCTCAGGCGCTGGGCATCGGCGCGGCGAAGGGGGCGTTGAGGGGCGTCGAGTCGAAGGTCTTGATCAGCTCGACGAGGATCTGCGAGGCCGGTCCCAGGGCCTTCTCCTTGCTCGCATAGAGGAAGAAGTTCGGGTGCCGGGTGGCGCCCTGGTCCAGCGGCAACGGCTTGAGCAGGCCGTCGGCCAGCTCCCGTTCGATGATGTGGCGCGGCAGCCAGGCGAAGCCCAGGCCGTTGCTGACGAAGTTGGCAGCGGTGGGCAGGCTGCCCACCGTCCAGCGCTGTTCGGCGCCCAGCCAGCCGACGTCGCGGGGCTGGGTGCGGCCGGAGTCGCGGATCACCACCTGCAGCTGGCTTTCCAGGTCCTGGAAGCTGAGGGTGCGATTGAGGCGGTGCAGCGGGTGGTCGGGGTGGGCCACGGCGACGAACTCCACGTTGCACAGTTCGGTGCCCAGGTAGCCGGCCACGGTGAGGCTGGTGATGGCCAGGTCTGCGGTGCCCTCCAGCAGCACCTCCTCCACGCCGGACAGCACCTCCTCGCGCAGGCGTACCCGGCAGCCGCGGCTCTGCGGCATGAACGCGGCCAGTGCACGCAGCAGGCGGGCGGTGGGGTAGGCGGCATCGACCACCAGGCGCACCTCGGCCTCCCAGCCCTGTTCCATGTGGTGGGCCAGCTCCTCCAGCTGGCTGGCGGCCTTGACCAGGTGGCGGGAGCGGCGCAGCAGCACCTCGCCGGCTTCGGTGAGCACCGCCTTGCGCCCGTCGATGCGCAGCAGCGGCACGCCGAGCTGTTCCTGCATGCGCGCGATGGTGTAGCTCACCGAGGACTGGGAGCGGTGGGTGGCCTCCGCCGCCTGGGCGAAGCCGCCGTGGTCCACCACGGCCTGCAGGGTTCTCCATTGGTCCAGGGTGACCCGGGGCGCTTTCATGGCTGACTCCTCACGTTGACCGGCGCCGATGACCTGGATCGGCGCTCTCCTGTAATCTGGCGGCCCACCGCAGCGGAGACCCCCGATGAAAACAACAATGCTCTGTACCCTGCTGGCCTGCCTGCCCGGCGTCGCCCTGGCCTACCCCATCGAGGTTGAGAAGCAGTACAACGGTGCCGAGATTTCCTACCAGACCAATGACATCGACCACAACATGGGTGCCATCACGGTCTACAACCTGGGCGGGACCCGCGCCGAATGCACCGCGCGCTTCGTCAACGGCCCGGAAACCCCTCGGGTGCGCCGCTCGGTGATCGCACCGGGGGAGAGCGTCTCGCTGACCGCCAAGTTCAACCGCAGCATCATCCGCCTGCGCGTCGGGCTGACCTGCAAGCCGGTTTGATTGCGCTGCCTCCTGGTCCATCAGGAGGCCTTTATAAATTAAAAACATCGATATTTAGTAGCGGATTTTTTCGCTTTTTTATCGAATTGTGTCCTCCTAAGCTGCGCTCCATCGAATCGCAACCGTTCTTGATGGAGCAGCCAGCATGTCCCGTGTCCTCATCGTCGAAAGCAGCGCCCGCCAACAGGGTTCCATCTCCCGCCAACTGACCGCCGAGTTCATCGCCCAATGGAAGGCCGCCCACCCGGCCGACAAGGTGGTGGTGCGCGACCTGGCCCAGGAAAGCGTGCCGCACCTGGACAGCGACCTGCTGGGCGGCTGGATGAAGCCGGCTGACCAGCAGAACGACGCCGAGCGCGCGGCCCTGGCCCGCTCCAACCGACTCACCGAGGAACTGCTGGCCGCCGACGTGCTGGTGCTGGCGGCGCCGATGTACAACTTCGGCATCCCCAGCACCCTCAAGGCCTGGCTGGACCATGTGCTGCGCGCCGGGGTGACCTTCAAGTACACCGAGACCGGCCCCCAGGGCCTGCTCAGCGGCAAGCGCGCCTTCGTCCTCACCGCCCGTGGCGGCGTGTACGCCGGTGGTCCGCTGGACCACCAGGAGCCCTACCTGCGCCAGGCGCTGGCGTTCATCGGCATCCATGACGTCACCTTCATCCATGCCGAGGGCCTGAACATGGGCGCCGAGTTCCAGGAGAAGGGCATCGCCCAGGCCCGTGCGCAACTGGTCAAGGTTGCATGAGCGGCTTCACCCGATTGCTCCGTGCGTGATCCCGACGCACACACTCCGCCCGGCCCATGGCCGGGCTTTTTTATGGGCGCTCGCTTCCCGTTGGAGCGCGCTCTGCTCGCGAAGCCGGTGAGGTGAGAGTGGGTGGCCGTAGGGGCTTCAGCCCACCGCCCTGCTTCGGCCGACTCGGCGCCCGGCTGGATTCCCGAAGCGGGAGCCTGATGGGCAGGTGCCGCTTTCAGGCCCGTCGATGCCGGGTTGGTCCCAGCGGGTCCGCACGTGCGTGGGTAAGCTTCCTCTGCTGGTGATGAGCGGGTATTTTCGCCGGCTGCAATCAGAGGCCTGCCATGTCTTCTTCGTTCTTCTACCCAGCCGTCACGGTGTGCCGGTGAGGCTGTCCGGGCGCGGAGTCGCCCTGTCCCTGGTGGCGTCGGTGCTGTTTGCGCTGATGCCGGGCTACGTGCGCGAGCTGGCGCCGCTGGATGGTGTGCAGGTGTTCGCCCAGCGCGTGCTCTGGTCGATTCCGGCAGTGCTGCTGCTGGTGGCGCTGAGTCGCCAGTGGGCCACCCTTGGCGGGGTGCTCGTGCGCTTGCGGCGCGAGCCGCTGTTGTTGGCGGCGCTGCCGCTGGCGGCGTTGCTGATCGGCCTGCAGTGGGGGCTGTTCCTCTGGGCGCCGTTGCAGGGGCGGATGCTGGAGGTGTCGCTGGGCTACTTCCTGCTGCCGCTGGCGATGGTGGTGTGCGGCCGGCTGTTCTACAACGAGCGCCTGCGTCCACTGCAGCTGCTGGCGGTGATCTGCGCGCTGGCCGGGGTGCTCCACGAGTTGTGGATGACCCGCGCCTTCTCCTGGCTGACGTTGGTCACGGCGTTGGGCTACCCGCCGTATTTCATGCTGCGCCGCTGGATGCGCCTGGATGCGCTGTCCGGTTTCATCCTCGAAATGCTGGTGCTGGCCCCCCTGGCGGCGTGGCTGATCATCGCCCACGGCCCCGAGGGCGCGTTCGCCCAGTCCCCGGCGCTGTGGTGGCTGATTCCTGGGCTGGGCGTGCTGGGCACCCTGGCCTTTGCGGCGATGATGGCTTCCAGCCGGCTGCTGCCGCTGGGGCTGTTCGGCATCCTCAGCTACGTGGAGCCGGTGCTGCTGTTCGCAGTGGCGGTGGTGTTCCTCGGCGAGGCGTTCGACCCGGCGCAGCTGTGGACCTACCTGCCCATCTGGCTGGCGGTGCTGCTGATCGGCTGGGACAGCGCCCAGCTGCTGCGGCGCCAGGCGCGCCAGCTGGGCGTGTGAAGCGCAGCCTTCAGGCGAAGGCGGGGTGAGCGGCCAGGGCCGGCAGGACCTGTTCCCTCAGCAGCGGCGCCAGGGTGTCCGGCAGGGGTTGGCCGGGGGCCAGCCAGGCCAGTTCCTCCAGCTCGGCGGCGGGCGCCACCGGCTGCTCCAGGCGTGCGACGAAGACCTGGGCCTCGACCCAGGTGTCCGGCTCGTTGGCCGCTGCCGCGCGGAATGACCCCAGCGGGCTCAGGGCCTCGGCCGGCAGGCTCAGTTCCAGCTCTTCCTGCAGTTCACGGCGCAGCGCCTCGTGCGCGCTCTCGCCGGGCTCGCGCTTGCCGCCGGGAAGCATGAAGGCCCGGGTGTTGCGCTTGCGCACCAGCAGCAGGCGGTTGTCGGCGTCGATCAGGCAGGCGGCGGCGATGTCGAGGGTGGTCATGGGGCAGGGGCTTCCGGTAGCAGTCGGTAATGCAGCTGCACCACGCCGGTGGAGAAGCTGCGTTGTTCGTGCAGTTGCAGGCGCCGTTCGAGGCCGGTGGCGAACATCGGGATGCCCGCACCGAGCAGGTGGGGGATCACACAGACAATCAGCTCGTCCAGCAGGCCGGCGGCGTAGCAGGTGCCCGCGAGGGACCCGCCGCCCACCAGCCAGACCCGCTTGCAGCCGGCCTCGGCCAGCTCCGCCAGGGCCTCCTGGGGCGTGCTGTGGCGGATCTTCACCTGGGGGCCGGCGGGTTGCAGGTCGGCGCGGGTGAGCACGGTACAGGGCTTGCCGGGGTAGGGCCAATCGCCGCCCATCGCCAGCACGGTCTCGTAGGTCCCCCGGCCCATCAGCAGGCCGTCGATGCTTTCGTAGAAGGCGTGGTAGCCGTGGTCGTCGCCGGAGCGCTCGATGGGTTCGAGCCAGTCCACCCGGCCGTCGGGGCGGGCGATGTAGCCGTCGAGGCTGGTGGCGACGTAATAGATCAGCGAAGCAGTCATGGGGGCTTTCCGCAGAGGGGATCGGGGGCGTCAGGGTTTGGAGTGGGCCGGTCGGGCGCGAGTTCAGTCGTGCGCAGGGGCCGGCGAAGGGATCGCGGGCGTTCGGGCGCGACACAAGGTAACCTACGCAGCTGTTTTCCAGGCTTCCGATCGAGGTGGTACCCGTGTTCTCCCAATTCGCCCTTCACGAACGTCTGCTCAAGGCTGTCGCCGAACTGAAATTCGTCGAACCGACGCCCGTGCAGCAGGCGGCGATTCCCCCGGCGCTGGAAGGGCGCGACCTGCGCGTCACCGCGCGCACCGGCAGCGGCAAGACGGCGGCCTTCGTGCTGCCCCTGCTGAACCGCCTGATCGGTGAAGCCAAGCCCCGCGAGCGCATCCGTTCGCTGATCCTGCTGCCGACCCGGGAGCTGGCCCAGCAGACCCTGAAGGAAGTGGAGCGCTTCTCGCAGTTCACCTTCATCAAGTCCGGCCTGGTCACCGGCGGCGAGGACTTCAAGGTCCAGGCCGCCATGCTGCGCAAGCTGCCGGACGTACTGGTGAGCACCCCCGGCCGCCTGATCGAGCACCTCAACTCCGGCACCGTGAGCCTCAAGGAGGTGGAGGTGCTGGTGCTGGACGAGGCCGACCGCATGCTGGACATGGGCTTCGCCGAGGACATGCAGCGCATCACCGGCGAATGCGCCAACCGCCAGCAGACCCTGCTGTTCTCCGCCACCACTGGCGGCGCGGCCCTGCGCGAGGTGTCCGCCCAGGTCCTGAAGGACCCGCTGCACCTGCGCCTGAACGGCATCGAGCAGCTCAACGAGTCGACCCGGCAGCAAGTCATCACCGCCGACGACGTGGACCACAAGGAAGCCCTGGCGCGCTGGCTGCTGGCCAACGAGACCTACCAGAAGGCCATTGTCTTCACCAACACCCGTGCCCAGGCCGACCGTTTCTACGGCCACCTGGTGGCGGCCGGCTACAAGGCCTTCGTGCTGCACGGCGACAAGGACCAGAAGGACCGCAAGCTGGCCATCGACCGCGTGCGCGAGGGCGGCACCAAGGTGCTGGTGGCCACCGACGTGGCGGCCCGTGGCCTGGACATCGAAGGCATGGACCTGGTGATCAACTTCGACATGCCGCGCTCCGGCGACGAGTACGTGCACCGCGTCGGCCGCACCGGCCGTGCCGGCGGCGAGGGCCTGGCCGTCTCGCTGATCTGCCACAACGACTGGAACCTGATGTCCAGCGTCGAGCGCTACCTCAAGCAGAGCTTCGAGCGCCGTGTGATCAAGGAGCTGAAAGGCACCTACAACGGGCCGAAGAAGGTCAAGGCCTCGGGCAAGGCAGTCGGTAGCAAGAAGAAAAAGACCGACAAGAAGAGCACCGGCAAGGCGTCCGCCAAGCCCGCCGCCAAGCGCAAGCCGTCCAGCCCGCGCCGCGAGCAGCCGCAGGTGGTGAGCAGCGACGGCCTGGCACCGCTCAAGCGCCGCAAGCCGGCGGCTGAGTGACCCTCCCTTCAGGCTGGCAGCTGCTGGCCCTCGTCTACCTGGTCATGAGCCTGGTCTGCTTCGTCGCCTACTGGTACGACAAGCGCCAGGCCGTGGCCGGCATGCGGCGCATCCCCGAGGCGCGCCTGCACCTCTTCGAGCTTCTCGGCGGCTGGCCCGGCGGCCTGCTGGCCCAGCGGCTGATCCGCCACAAGAACCGCAAGCTGCCCTACCAGTTGCGCTTCTGGTTCATCGTCCTGCTGCACCTCGGGGCCTTCGGCGCCTGGGTCGGGTGGCGCTGGCACTGACGTGGACGCAAGCGCGATGGTGCGTGTCGGTTACGGTCATGGCGGTGTCATGGTCCTCTGCTAGGGTCCAGGGGCCCGGGGCGCCTGATGCGCCTCGCCCACCCCGAGGGAACCTACGCGATGACATTGACCCGGACGCTTCTCGCCGCCGCCCTGTGCCTTGGCCTGGCCGGCCCCGCCGCAGCCGCCACCGAACTTGCCCACTGGCCGGCGCCCGCCGCCAAGCAGCTGGACGCGCTGATCGCCGCCAACGCCAACAAGGGCGCCTACGCGGTGTTCGACATGGACAACACCAGCTACCGCTACGACCTGGAGGAGTCCCTGCTGCCCTTCCTGGAAATGAAGGGCGTGCTGACCCGCGAGAAGCTCGACCCGTCGCTCAAGCTCATCCCGTTCAAAGACGTCAACGGCCACAAGGAAAGCCTCAACAGCTACTACTACCGCCTCTGCGAAGTGGACGACCTAGTCTGCTACCCCTGGGTGGCCCAAGTGTTCTCCGGCTTCACCCTGCGCGAGCTGAAGGGCTACGTGGACGAGCTGATGGCCTACGGCAAGCCGATCCCCAGCACCTACTACGAGGGGGATGAGGTCAAGACCATCGAGATCAACCCGCCCAAGCCCTTCACCGGGCAGAAGGAGCTGATGAACAAGCTCCGGGAGAACGGCATCGAGGTGTACATCATGACCGCCGCCCTGGAAGAGCTGGTGCGCATGGTCGCCGCCGATCCCAAGTACGGCTACAACGTGAAGCCCGAGAACGTCATCGGCGTCACCACCCTGCTCAAGGACCGCAAGACCGGCGCCCTGACCACCGCGCGCAAGCAGATCAAGGACGGCCACTACGACGAGAAGGCCAACCTCGACCTGGAAGTCACCCCCTACCTGTGGACCCCGGCCACCTGGATGGCGGGCAAGCAGGCGGCCATCCTCACCTACATCGACCAGTGGAAGAAGCCGATCCTGGTGGGCGGCGACACCCCCGAGAGCGATGGCTACATGCTGTTCCACGGCACCGACGTGGAGAAGGGCGGGCTGCGGGTGTGGGTGAACCGCAAGGCCAAGTACATGGACCAGATCACCGCCATGCAGAAGAAGAACGCCGAGTCCCAGGCCAAGCTGGGCCTGCCGGTCACCGCCGACCGCAACTGGGTGGTGGTGACGCCGGAGGAGATCCAGTAACCGGCCGTCTTGCCCCCTGCGCAGCCACAGCGCCAGCGACTATTCTGCGAGGCAGTGATCAGGGGGTGGCATGGGAAAGTGGTTCATCGGCATCGTGCTGGCAGGGGTGACCCTGCTGGCACAGGGGGAAACCCTGCGGTTCGGTTTCGGCACCGAGAAGCCACCTTATGTATTCGAAGCGGAGCAACGCGGCCTGGAGGTGGAGATCATCGCCGCCGCCGCCCGTGAAGCCGGCTTCGAGCTGGAGTACCACTACCTGCCCATGGAGCGCCTGCACCTGATGCTGGCGCGCGGCGAGCTGGACGGCATCGCCCCCACCAGCGAGCTGAGCCAGGTGCAGGCGTTCTATTCCGACGTCTACCTGCAGTACCACAACTACGCCATCGCGCTGGCCGCCTCGAACCTGACCCTGTCCTCCATCGAGGACCTGGGGCAGTACTCGGTGAGCGCCTTCCAGCGTGCACGCTTCCTGCTCGGGCCGCGCTTCCAGGCCATGGCCGAGAACAACCCGCGCTACCGCGAAGAGGCCCACCAGATCGCCCGCAACCGGTTGCTGTATGCGCGGCGCATCGATGTGGTCATCGGCGACCGGCGCATCATCAACTACCTCAACCAGGAGGTGAGGGACCAGGTGGACGTGGCCCAGCCGCTGGCCTGGTTCGACCTCTTCGAGCCCACCGACTACAAGGTGGGCTTCCTCCACGCCTACCAGCGCGACCGCTTCAACATCGGCCTGCGGCGCATCCGCGAGAGCGGCGAGTACGGCGTGATCGAACGCAAGTACGGGCGCTACTGATCCGGTGTCTTGCGTTCGGCCTCGCTGCCGGCGCGTTCCACTTCGCGGGCCCGCCGCTCGGCGGCGGCGCATTCATCGGTGCCCGGCCGGGCGGACGTCTCGGGCTTGTCCTGGCGCAGCTCCTTGTTCACCTGGGCTGCCTGCTTCGGGTCGCTGTCGGTGGCCTGGTGCACCTCGCGGGCCAGTTGCCCGCGCTGCTCGACGGCGTCGTCCACGCCGCAGGTGGCCAGGGCCGGCAGCGGTGCGGCGAGCGCCAGTGCCAGGGCGAGGAGTGGGGTGCGAGGGTTCATGGTGACCTCCTGTTTCGGCATCTGAGGGGCGTGCGTCAGCGCACGCGGTTGCGGCTCCGGACCGCCAGGTCCAGGGCCTTCTGCATGTCCAGCCGTGCCGAGCGGCCGACATCGGGGTCATCGAGTCGGTAGCGACGTTCCGAGGGCAGGATGGGGGCCGTCAGGTCCTCGGCATCCATGGGCTCGAAGTCATAGTCGCCGCCGATGGTCATGGCGCTGCGGCGCAGCAGCATGCGCAGCTGGTCCGGCTGCAGGCGCGGGTTGATCGAGAGCATGGCGGCCACCACCCCGGTGACCATGGGCGTGGCGTAGGAGGTGCCGCAGTGCACGTCGCCGCGCTGGCCGTCCTCCAGGGTGGAGGCGTGGGTGCAGGCGGCGGCGGTGATGTCCACCCGCATGTCGATGTTCGAGGTGCTGCGCTTGACCGCATAGGCCGGGTCGTCCACCGCCAGGCCTTCGCGTTCGCTGCGCTGGTGGCCGCCTACCACCAGCAACTGGTCGGTGACGAAGGAGGAGGGCAGGCGGTACTCGTCGGTGCCGGAGAAAGAGGCGCCGTTGCCCGCCGAGTTGATCACCACCACATCCGGGTGGGCCTTGCGCAGCCAGAGGAAGAACTCTTCCAGCAGTTCCTCGTAGCCGCTCATGGCGATGCCGGAGCGCACCAGCGAATCCACTTCGTCGCCTTCCACGTTGCGTGCGCCGACCCGGTGGATGCCCCAGCTCCAGTTGAGGACCCGCACGCCGTCCTCCACCAGGTTCACCGAGGCGGCGATGTTGGCGGTGATGCCGGCATCGGCATTGCGCTCGACGATCACCTCGAAGCCCTGGCTGGCGCCGTCCAGGGCCCGCAGGAAGCCGCTGTTGCCGCCACGCCCGGCATGTGCCGCGAGGATGCCGGCCACGGTGGAGCCGTGGTTGTCCGGGCGCCGTGCGTCGCGAGCGTAGAGGCAGGTGCGCGGCCCTTCGCAGGGACCGAGGTAGTCGGCGAAGTCGGGGGCGTCGAAGTCCACCTCGCGCTCGATCACCCCGATGCGCACCGGGGTGGCCGGCACCGGGGCCTGGTGTGCGGGAATGCGCCGGGTGTAGTAGTTCACCGCGTCCATGAAGCGGTTGGCGGCCCATTCGTCCGAGTCGGGCGCCGGTTTGCTGCGCGCCGGCCCGGCTTCGGCTTCTTCGCCCTTCTCGGGGGCGGATTCCTCCACCACCACGGCATCGACGCTGGTCTCGCTGCCCAGGCGCAGCACCAGGGCATCGCGCTCGGTCAGGTCGCGGGCCGGCAGGCGCAGCTGGTAGACGTTCAGCGGCGGGATCGCGCCGACCACCTGGGCACCGTACTTGCCGGCCAGGCGCTGGGCCTCCTGGGCGCCGTCGCGGTCTTCTTCGATCAGCAGGCTCACCAGGTCGACGTAGGTGGTCAGCCCGTCCATGTTCTTCGCCACCTCATCCGGCCCGGCGGCCAGCACGTGGCTGCGGTTGAGCGACAGCCACACCGGGTTGCTGCGCCGGCCATCGACCTCCAGCCAGACCGGCCCGCTGCGGTGTTCGCGGGCGTCCACCTGCAGGCGCAGCCGGCCCTCGGCAGGCTCCCGCTCCACGGCCAGGGTGCGCCCGCCCAGGTGCAGCACGGGGTCGGCCTTGCCCAGCCCGCGCACGCCGAGGCACCAGGTCTGCTGGGTCGGCTCCAGCAGGTCCCCGCAGCGGGCCAGCCGCTCGATGCGCAAGGGCTCCGGGCCGGCCTCGGCCAGGCCGGACAGGGCCAGCAGCACGGGAGCGAGGCAGGCGGGACGAAGGGGCATCGGCGGTTCTCCTGGATCGGGCCTTGTGCAGTTCCGACTGCCCCCGGGCGGCTTTCGTTCAGGTGACCGTCCGCCTCGTCGGTCGAACCGCCCGGGCGTCGTCCGGTCGCAAGGAAGAGGACCACCACAGGAGTCATCGCCATGAACGAGCACTACGACTGGGAACTGATCGAACGCCTGCTGCACGAGGCGCAGAACGGCGCGAACCGACCCTTCGCCCCGCGCGAGTACGCCGCGCAACTGGCCGAGGAGCGCCTGGCCAGCGGTCGCGACCCTGGCGGCAATATGGATGCGCTGAAGATGCGCGCGGCGGACTACGAGGCCCTGCTGCTGGAGGGCGGCTACCTGGAGCACCGCCCGGAGGCGGAGGGCGGCAACGGCGAGAACTTCGTGCTGGGCGCGCGAGGCGTGCGCCTGCTGGAGATCCTCGGCAGCAGCCTGCCGGCGCACCTGCAGGTGCGCGAGCAACTGACCGAGCGCGGCAGTGCGGCGCTGGTGCCGGAGGTGTTCGACACCCTGGCCGACCAGGCGGCCAGGGCCTGAGCCTCAGTAGTTCGGCGGGGTTTCCGGCAGCACCTCGGGATCGGGGATGTAGGGCATGGCCCAGGGGTCGAGGTTGCGCCCCTGGTGGGTCAGGTCCAGCCGAACCTGTTCCAGCACGCCGGCCAGGCGCACCGGGTCGGCGTACTGGGTGCTGCGGACGTGGCTGATCTCCAGCACCTTGCCGCCGTGGAGGTCGGTCACGGTGAAGCTGAAGCTGTCGTCCTCGTCATGGGCCCGGGCCTGGCAGCCATAGGGCAGGAAGGCCTGGGTGGCCAGGCGCATGGCGGTGTCGCGGGTGATCGGCGTGGTCATGGCGGGCTCCTCGTGGATGGGGTCGCAGAGGGTGGACCACCGGCCCTGTGGCGGGGGTTCCCATGGCCCGACGAGGGGCAGCGACCGATTTGGTGAGTCGCCTGTCCTGCCTGGACAGTGCCCCGGCGTTCCTTCGATTGTTACCCTTGCGTGACGAGCGCCCCGGCAAGAGGGCGCCCCAGACACGGAGATGCAATGAAACGCCTGCTGCTCGCCCTCTGCGGCCTGATCGCCTGTTCGCCGGCCACCCTGCTGGCCTGGTCCAACCATTCCCTCGGCACCTGGCTGGCCCTGGCCGACCTGCCCGAGCTGCGCCAGGCCGAGCCGGTGCAGGTGGAGCGCCTGGAGGACTTTCTCGCAGCCGAGGCGGTGGCCCTGCAGCAGGTGCTGGACGAGCAGGAGGCGCGTGCCCGCGAGGAGCTGCCGGACTACCCGGCCCGGCCGGACAGCCTGCGCTGGATCACCGATGGCAGCGGCGACCGGCGTCGTGCCTTCCTCATGGCGCTGCGGGTCAGCCCGGAGATCCGCCTGGCGTATTTCGTCCAGGCGCTGCCGGGGCTGGAGCTGCCGGCGGCCAAGGTGCTGCCGGCCCAGGACGTGCTGGTGTTCCGCAAGCTGAGCCTGTGGAACGAATGGCGCTTCCTGGCGGTGGAGCCGGGGGAGCGGGTGAGCCCCCGTGCGGTGCTCGCCAGCGCGGCGGACGAGCCGGACTACGGGCACGACATCAACCTCTTCTCGGACAACCCCGGCGAGGTCGGCGCGCTCTACGGCTTCGGCCCCCAGCCCTTCGGTGATGCGCGTTTCGAATACTCGTCACAGGCGCCGTTCCACATCGGCTACTACCACGAGTCGGCGGTCATCTATCAGGCCGCGCCGTTCCTCGCCCGCACCTACCCGGAGCTGCGCGTGCGCCAGTACATGGCGCTGGCGCGGCTGGCGTTCGAGAGTGGCCACCCGTACTGGGGCTACCGCTTCCTCGGCTGGGCGCTGCACTACGTGCAGGACCTGACCCAGCCCTACCACGCCAAGGCCCTGCCCGGTGAAAACACCGCCACGCTGATGTGGACGGCCATCCAGGCGGCGCTGGGCGATACCTCGGGCAAGGAGGCGGCCATCGAGCGGGTGGCGACCCGCCATACGGAAGTGGAGAAGTACCAGGCCGACTGGTTGCGCCGGCTGCTGCGCGAGGGGCGCAATGACGACCCGCTGCTCAGGGCCTATGCGGACACGTCGGACGACGACCGCTACCCGCCGTTCGGCCCCGGCTACCTGCAGGACGTGGTGGCGCAGGAGTCCTATGAGGCGGCGGACGAGTTCGACGAGCGCATCGGCCTGTGGCTGGCCGGTGCCCAGCCGGGGCAGGGCTTCAGTGCGGGCAACCAGCTCAAGCCGGCGGAGACCGATCCGGCGCTGAACGAGGTGCTGGTGAAGCTGATCCGGCATTTCGCCGGGCACACCCGCAACCTGGTGAAGACCACCCTGGACAATCCATAGGAAGGCGGGCCATTGGCCCGCCGCTTCAGAACTTCTCGCCGGGCAGCAGGTAACGCCACTGCCCCGGCTGCAGCCGTGCTGCCGAGACGCCGCCCAGGCGCAGGCGCCGCAGGCCCAGCAGCTCCAGGCCGAGGTGCTCGCAGATCTGCCGCAGCTGGCCGGGGCGCGGGCTCTTCAGGGCGATGCGCAGGCGGTTCTCGCTCTGCCAGCTGACCTTGGCCCGGGGCAGCGGGCGGCCTTTGTGCTCGACCCCGCGTGCCACCCGCGCCAGGTGTTCGGCATCGGCTTCGCCGCGCACGTCGACGGTGTATTCCTCTTCCAGCGGGCGCTCGAAGCGCAGGGTGACGCCGTGGGCCTGGGTGAAGATCACCAGGCCGCTGGCCCGGGGTTCCAGCGGGGCCATCTGCGTCAGTCGCGAGAAGTGCTTGCGCAGGGTGCGCTCGCCGGCCTGCTCCGCCGCCAGGTTGGCCGGCACCAGCAGGGCGCGGGCGCCGTCCTCATCCACGCCGGCGGGTTTGTGCAGCAGCAGGGTGACCGGCGGCACCGGCGTCGGCTTGGCGTCGGGGTGCAGGTTGATGACTTCGTCGGTCACCCGTGCGTGGGGTTCTTCCACCACCTGGCCGGCGACGCTGACCCAGCCGTTCTCGATGTACAGCTCGGCGTCGCGGCGCGAGCAGGGCAGCAGCTCGGCGAGGCGCTTGGAGAGGCGGATGGGGTCGGTCATGGTGCGGGCTCCTGTGGCGGGGCCCGCATTGTCCCCGGTGCGCGGTCAGCGCACCAGGGTTTCCGGCTCGGCGTCGACCGGTAACAGCTCGGGCAGGGCCTCGGATTCGGCTTCCCCGGTGCTCTCCAGGTCGCTGTCGACCGTCTCCGGATGGCGGGCGAACAGGTTGAACACCCGGGCGATGCCCTTGCGCTCGGGGGCGGCCTCGGCCACCTGGCTGGCCGCCTCCGGCGTGGCGGGCGGCGTGGGCAGCGGCTGGGTGACCACCTTGAAGTTGCTGATCTCGATGGTGCCGCGCCCTTCGGCCAGCAGGTGGAAGGAGAATGCCTTGCGCGCCTCGGGGTTGTCGAAGGCGAAGTGCAGGGTCACCGGCTTGCCGCGCTTGAGCAGCGGGAACTCGGGAATGGCCAGGGCCACGTCGCGCTCGAACTCCTTGGTTTTGAGCTGCAGGCGGGCGCCCTTGGCGTCCATGGCGTGGACCTTGATGGTCAGTTCCACCTCGGTGCGGGTGTTCTTCGGCAGCTCCAGGTACTGGGCGCCGATCAGGTTGTCGGCCCAGTCGTCCTTCACCTGCTGCTTCAGGCGGATGCGCTCGCGGGTGGCGAACTGGTATTCCTGGCCCACCTGGCCGCCGACCAGAGACTGGTCCAGCAGGGTGCCCCGGGTGGCCACCTGGCGGGCTTCGCGGCCGCTGAAACGGCCGTCGAAGCGGGCCTGGTCGGCGATGAAGCCTTCACTGCGGTAGCGCCGGCAGACCTGCTGGAAGTCGCATTCGACGAAGTGGTCCCTGCCGTCGTGGTAGCGCAGCATGCCGTTGGTGTAGGAGATCATCTCGCGGCCCTGCTCGTAGTCACGGAACAGCGAGCGGCCGGCCAGGCTCAGCGGGACGCGGTAGCCGAAGTAGTCGAGCACCGAGGCGGTCAGGTCGACGTGGCCGTAGACGCCCCCCTTGATCGGCGGCAGGGCGGCCTGCTCGGGGGCCAGCACCAGGTTGAAGCCCCAGGCGGAGGCCAGGCGCACCTGGTCGATGCCGTGGGATTCGTCGGAGGTGATGATGACCAGGGTGTCCTTCAGTACGCCCTGTTTCTCCAGGCCGCTGAGGAAGGCGTCCACGGCATCGTCCAGGTAGGCGATGGCGGCGCGCTTGGCGTCCGGGTAGCGGGCCAGGTAGTCCTCCGGCGCCGAGTAGGGCTGGTGGGTGCCGACGGTGAGCAGGGTGAGCATCCACGGCTTCTTCTGCTTGCGCAGTTGCTGCACGTAGGTCTGCGCGCCCTCGAAGAAGGCCTTGTCGTCCATGCCCCAGGGGAATTCGAGGTAGGGGGTGTTGCGGAACCAGTCGCGGCCCTGGGTCTTGTCGAAGCCCATGCGCGGCATGATCTTGTCCTTGGCCATGAAGCGCAGCCCGGCACCCTGCAGGAAGTGGGTGCTGAAGCCGTGCTGGTGCAGCTGGGCCGGCAGGCAGTCCTGGGCGCGGGTGGGGTTGTTCAGCAGTTCCAGGCCCTTGGGGGTGCCGGAGTCGAGCTTGCTGTAGTCACCGCAGAGCATGGCGTAGAGGCCGCGGATGGTCTGGTGGCTGTGCAGTACGTAGTCCGGCGTGGTCATGGCGCGTTCGGCCCACTGGCTCAGGCGCGGCATGGGCGATTCGGCGTAGTGGCTGTTGATGGCGGCGCGGTTGGCGGCGATGTAGGCCCCCGGGATGCCTTCCAGGGTGATCACCAGCACGTTGCGCGCCTGGCCGGGGCCGGCCAGCAGCGGGGTGCCGTCGAGGTCCAGGCGGGCCAGGCCGGCGATGTCCGGCGGGCTTTCCGGTTGGTCCCCGGCGAGCCAGTCTTCCACGGCCATCTGGCCGCTGCTGAGGGCACCGGCGAGCAGCTTGTGGGGCAGGTTGAACTGGCGCCACTGGTCCGCTTCGCTGGGGCGCAGGTACTGCAGGGTGGCGTGGCCGGCCAGCAGGGCGAGCGGCACGGCCAGCCAGGCACGGGCCGGGCGTTTGGCCGGACGATGCCAGGCCAGCAGGGCGGCGAGGATGCCGATGGCCAGCGCGCCGGCCAGCCAGGGGTAGGTCAGCCCGCCGCCCTGGGTGGAGTGGCCGACGAACTGCGGGTCCAGCAGGTACTTGAGGTCGCTCGGCTCGGGCATGCGCCCGACTGCGCCCACCAGCTCGGCCGTCCCCAGCATGATCAGCGCCCAGAACAGCATCACCGGCAGCGCTACCCAGCGCGGGCGACCATACAGCAGGGCCACCAGAAGGCTGCCGAAGGCCAGGTCGGAACCGTAGCCGAAGCCTTCGCTCCAGCCGAGCAGTGCACGGCTGACCAACGGGATGCCAATGAACAGGACGATGAGCAGGAACAGGTGGAGGGGAGCAGACAGCCAGCGGCCGATGGTGCGCACAGGAACTCCTGAGTTAGGGCAGCGAGAATCCGAAAACTGGGCAAATGTTTCAATGTGGACACGATTCTGAAACATCATTGTGCTAGCGGCCAGTAGACAACGCCGGCAATGCGGAATTCTCCGCATCAAGGTGTTTCAGCGAAGCGGCGACGGGCGGCGTTGCGAGGCCGTCGAGCGGTGTGCGTGGCCCCGTTGCGGCGGGGGCTGTAGAATGCGCGCCCTGTCAATTCGAGGTACGCGAGATGGCCCTGATCGGTCGATTCAACAGCCTGCCGGTGGCCAAGCACACCGATTTCGGTCTCTATCTGGACGGTGGTGCGGAAGGCGAGATCCTGCTGCCCCGGCGTTATGTGCCCAAGGACCAGCCCTGCGAAGTGGGTGACTGGCTCAACGTGTTCGTCTACCTCGACAGCGAGGACCGCCTGATCGCCACCACCCAGAAACCCAAGGTCCAGGTGGGCGGTTTCGCCAGCCTGAAGGTGGTGGAGATCAACCGCATCGGCCTGTTCCTCGACTGGGGCCTGCCGAAGGACCTGCTGCTGCCGCACTCGGAAGAGAAGCGCCCGCTGCAGGTGGGCGACTACTGCGTGGTGCACGTCTACCTCGACCGCTCCCGCCGCATCACCGCCACCGCCCGGCTGGACCGCTACCTGGACACCACCCCGGCCCGCTACAGCGTGGGCCAGGAAGTGGACCTGCTGGTGGTGGAGCAGACCGACATGGGCTTCAAGGCCATCATCGAGGACCGCCACTGGGGGCTGATCCACCGCAACGAGGTGTTCAAGTTCCTGCGCAGCGGCATGCGCGAGAAGGGCTACATCCGCGAGATCCGCCCCGACGGCAAGATCGCCCTGAGCCTGCAGCCCCAGGGGCAAGCCGCTTCGTCCGACCTCGCCGAGCGCATCCTCGAGCGTCTGCGCGCCGAAGGTGGCCGCCTGGCATTGAGCGACAAGAGCCCGCCGGAGGTGATCGCCCAGATGTTCAACGTCAGCAAGGGCAACTTCAAGAAGGCCATCGGCGGCCTCTACAAGCGCGGTGAGATCGTCATCCACGAGGACGGCATCGAGCTGGCGCGCCGCTGAATCGCATCGTGCATATTGCCCGGTGATTTTCGGGTGATCGGGCGAAATGCACGAAAGCGGGTTGGGCTTATTTCACCAACACATTGATTTTATTGGGCTTTCGCTTGTCTCAAGGCTGGCACGCTGCCTGCAGGACACCCTGCCAGGAAAAATTTTGCCCCTTGGAGAGTGAAACGCTATGGGTCTCGACATCAAGCAGTTGGCCAAGGCCTTTCCCGACTACGCGCTCAGCGCCCAGCGCCGCCCCGACGGTGGCTACGTGGTGGTGCTGGAGAAGGGCGACACCCGCTTCCAGCGCGTGGTGCCGGCGCTCAAGCAGCCGGCTCAGCTGGAGCTGATCATCGCTACGCTGCGCCGCGACATCGCCCTGGAGCTGGGCGAGGTGCCGCCGGTGGAGTCGTTGCGCAACCTGCACAGCACGCCGTTGCCGCGCTATTTCGGCGCCTGATTTCCACATGACAGAACGCCGGCCCGGGGCGACCCGGGCCGGCGTTCTCGCGTCTGCGCTGGGTGCGAGGCGGATCAGGTTTCCACGCCAGCGGGCGGCATCATGGCGTCGCCCTCCTTCGGGCGTTCGCCTTCGGCACGGGGCGGTTGCTCGGGCTGTTCGCCGGGCTGCGCCTTGAGCCATTCGCGGGTGGCCTGCTGCGCCTTGTCCACTTCCTTGTTCACTTGGTCCACGGTGTCGTTGATGGCTTCACGGGCCAGTTCCTCGGCGGCTTCGCGGGTCTTCTCGGCGAGGCGGTCGGCCGACTCCTGTGCCATGTCGCAGCCGGCGAGAGCGAGCAGCAGGGTGCTGCCGAACAGCAGGGAGGGGAGGCGGGAACGTGTGGGCATGGTTGGGCTCCGTGGGACTGGCCGCAGATCGGGCCGTTAACGCTCGGCATGATCGGTCAGTCCGAGCCCGGCGTGAACGCCCCGGGCGCAGGGAAACTGTGAGCGGAGATGACAGGTGAAACGACCCCGGACCCCCAGCGGCGACTCTATGGGGTCCGAGGCCTGAGGCCGCCGGTCATCGGCCTCGTTGTCACTGACCCGTGCCCGTGCTCGATGGTTCCCCGGTGGTCGACGAACTGCTGTTGGGGGATGGGGTAGGGCTCTGTTGGCGCTGGCGGGCTTCGTATTCGCGCTGCAGGCGCAGTTCTTGCTCTCGACGCTTGATGCGTTCGAAATCCCTGATGTAACTCTCCTCCTTCTCTCGCTGGGCACGTTCGCGCATCTCGTTGGCTCGTGCTTCCCGATTACTGGCGGAGCTGTCCTCAATTACGGTGATGCGCGTGCCAGGTGGGCGGGCTGGCTCGCTTGCCGTGGCTGCGGGGGAGGCTTGTGTTTCCAGGGGGGGTACCGCTGCAGGCGGGCCGGAGGTCGGCATAGGTTCCACGATCCGTGTGGTCTGGCCTTCGGTGGCGGGGCAGGGCACGGCGGAGTAGCTGACAGCGCCGTCGTTGCCGACGCATTTGTAAACGGCCGCCTGCGCCAGCATGGGCAGCAGGCAGAGGCCGAGCAGGGCCGATCTCAAAGTGCATCCCTCACTTCGTCTGAAACGGCCGACAGGCTATCAGCCCTTTTTCCTGACCGATAGGTGCAATCAGGTGCTGTGTGTCACGCGCCGACGCGCCAGGTGGTCGCGCAGCAGCTCGGCGCCGGTGACCAGCAGCAGGCCGCCCAGTACCAGCAGGCCGCCGAAGATGAAGGAGGAGTCCAGCGGTTCGCCCAGCACTAGCACACCGAAGCCGACGCCGAACAACGGAGTCATGAACGACAGCATCGACAGGCGCGAGGCGAGGTAGCGGCGCAGGAGCCAGAACCACCCCAGGTAGCTGATCAGTGCCACCACCACCACCTGGAAGCCGAGGCTGAGCAGGGCGCGGTCGCTGGGGACCAGACCCAGGCGGCCGGTGGCGACGGCCACCGCCAGCAGGACCACGCCGGCAACGCCGAGCTGGTAGAAAAGCGTCTTCACCGGGGCGGCTTCCGACAGGCTCGAGCCCCGGATGAGCACGGTGGTGGCGCCCCAGGCGATGGCGGCGCAGATGCCCAGTGCATCGCCGAACAGGCTGCCTGCGGCATTCCCCGGCTTGCCGAGAAAGGCCAGGGCGATGCCGCCGAAGGCCACCAGCACGCCCAGCCACTGGACCGGCGACAGGCGTTCCTCGGGGAGGATCAGGTGCAGCCCCAGGGCGGCGAAGATCGGCGCGGTGTAGAGGAACACCGCGATGTGGGACGCGCTGGTGCGGACCAGCCCTTCGGAGATGAAGAAGAACTCCAGGGTGAACAGCAGGCCGACCCCCAGCCCCGGCAGCAGGGTGCCGTCACCGAAGGCACCACGGCCTTCCCGCCACAGGGTGATGGCGCCCAGCACCAGCGCGGCGATGCCGGAGCGGATGGCCAGTTGCAGGACCGGCGCCACGTCCTGCTCCACCAGCTTGATGGAGACCTGCTGGAAGCCCCAGACGATGCAGAGCAGCAGCATCAGGCCGCAGGCGAAAGGGTCCAGGGGCAGGCGTGTGGGTCTCATCGATGACTCGCAAGGCAGGGGCCGCACAGGTGGGCCGGAAGGGCGGCAGGATGGCGAGCAGGCGCCTTGCATTCAAACGATGTTTTGTCATCATGCTTTGACTTCAACTCAAAGCACTCCCATGCGCACACCATCCCTTGTCGCCCTGCGCGCCTTCGAGGTCGCCGCCCGCAGCCGCAACTTCACCGAAGCCGCCCATGAGCTGTCGGTCACCCCGGGTGCCGTCAGCCGGCAGATCCGTCTGCTGGAAGAAGAGCTCGGGGTCAGCCTGTTCGACCGTACCCGCAACACCGTCACCCTCAACGACAACGGCCGGCGCCTGGCTGCCACCGTGTCCCAGGCGTTCGCCCTGCTGGCCGAGGGGGCGGCGGCGCTGCGGGGCATGCCCGAGGGGCCGCTGCAGGTCAGCTGTGCGCCCTCCATCGCGTCCCACTGGTTGATGCGCCGGCTCAACCAGTTCTCCGGCACTCATCCGGACATCGCCCTGAGCCTGGAGGCCACCGAAGAGCTGGTGGACCTGGAGCGCGGCGAGGCCAGCCTGGCGATCCGCTTCGTCACCGAGGGCACCGTGCTGCCTGCCAGCGAGCTGCTGTTCCGCGAGGTGTTCTTCCCGGTGTGCAGTCCGGCCTACCTGGAGGCCCATCCGGTCCGCGAGCCGGCTGATCTGGTGGGCGCGCGGCTGGTCCACGCCCATTGGAAGAGCGCCAGCAACCTGCGGATTCCCGACTGGGGGGACTGGTTCGAGCGCTATGTCGGCGCGCGCGTCGATACCTCGGCCGGCATCCGCTTCGGCCTGATCGGGCATGCGATCCAGGGGGCGGTGAATGGGCAGGGCTTTGCGTTGGGGTCGACGGCGCTGGCGGGGGACGACATCGCGCAGGGGCGACTGGTGCTGCCGTTCGGTGAGGCGTGTCGCTTGCCTACACCCTGGGAATACCGCCTGGCCTGGAGCCGGAAGGGGCAGCCCAGCGAGCGACTACGCCGGCTGATCGACTGGCTGGTGGCTGAGGCTCGCGCCAGTACGCGCGTCAGCGAAGCCAAATCGCAGGCATGAAAAAACCGGCCCGAGGGCCGGTTTTTCCGGAAGACGGTCGGTGATCAGATCACTTGGACTTCGTCTGCCTGCATGCCCTTCTGGCCCTGAACGGCTACGAAGGAAACCTTTTGGCCTTCCTTCAGAGTTTTGAAGCCGTTGGACTGGATGGAGCGGTAGTGGACGAACAGGTCCGGGCCGTTGTCAGTGGTGATGAAGCCGAAGCCTTTCTCATCGTTGAACCACTTAACGGTGCCAGTTTGACGATCAGCCATTTGGAGTAACTCCTTGAACAAAGTTGACACGGCGAGGACTTTCCACGCCGGACTGAGCGCAAAGAGTACAAATCGAAGCTTGGAACATGGATCGATTTACGTCACACATGCAGCACAGTGGGCAACACCATACCCGTCATTTCGGGGATTGCCTACCGTTTTTTAGCGCTGCGTTGAAAGACCCGTTTGCGCCCCCCGGCGAGGTGCGTTGCAAAGCCGTTGCGACCCTTGCCAGCGGTCGCGTTTGCAGGCTTCATCGAGCCCCTCCAGCCACCGCTCCGGAATGCCCGAGATGATCCGCGAAATCCTCCGCATGGGTGACCCGCGCCTGTTGCGCATCGCCCCGCCCGTGCCCGACGAGATGATCGGCAGCGCCGCCCTCAAGACGCTGATCGACGACATGTTCGAAACCATGCACCACGTCGGCGGCGTCGGCCTGGCCGCCCCGCAGATCGGCGTCGACCTGCAGCTGGTGATCTTCGGGTTCGAGCGCAGCGAGCGGTACCCCGACGCGCCGGCTGTGCCGCCCACCATCCTCCTCAACCCGGTGATCACGCCCCTGGACGATGCCCGAGAAAGCGGCTGGGAAGGTTGCCTCTCGGTGCCCGGCCTGCGTGGCTGGGTGCCGCGCTACCGGACCATCCGCTACCAGGGCATCGATCCGGACGGACAGCCCATCGATCGCACCGTCGACGGCTTCCACGCCCGCGTCGTACAGCATGAATGCGACCACCTGATCGGCCGGCTTTACCCCTCGCGCATCGAAGACTTCACCCGCTTCGGCTTCACCGAGGTGCTGTTCCCCGGCCTCGATCCCACGGCCGACGACTGACCCGCCCAACACGCCCGGAAGGAGCCCGAGCATGACCGCCCAGCACGCCATCGCCGTCGACCTCGCCAACGTCTACGACAGCCCGGAACGCAACACGCTGCTCTACACCCTCGCCTGGGGGGATTTCGTCGAGGTACTGGAGGTGACCGAGCGGCATGTGCGCATCGCCACCCACACCTACGAGGAGCGCCCCGACGGCAGCATCCTGCCCGTCGCCACCGAGGCCTGGCTGGTGCCTCCGCGCTCGGCCAGGCGCCGCGATGGCAAGCCCCTGCGACCGGCCGACCTGGTCATGCCGCGCACGGAAAGCCGGGTGCTCAAGGTCAACTTCGTCGACGTGCAGCAGGGCGATGGCGCGGTGATCGAGACCCCGGGCGGCCAGGTGATGCTGGTGGACGGCGGCGACAACCAGATGTTCGCCCGCTACCTGGCCGCTCGCTACCGCGGCTCCTCGCCCGAGGCGCCCAAGGTGATCGACTGCATCCTCGTCACCCACGGCGATGCCGACCACTTCTCCGGGCTGACCCAGATCCACCGCTCGGAAACCAACGCCGAACCGCGCAAGCGGCTGTTCATCGAGCCCCGGCGGATCTACCACAACGGCCTGGTCAAGCGTGCCGCCAAGGGCCTCAAGGAAACCGAGCAGCTCGGCCCCACCCGCCAGGCCGGCGACGCCCTGCTGGTCTCGCCCCTGCTGGACAACCCCCTGGACGTACCGGCCGAGGCGATGAACACCGACTTCCGCGCCTGGCGCAAGGCGCTGGAGGCCTGGTCGAGCCGGGCCCGCCAGCCCATCGAGTTCCGCCGCCTGTCCTTCGGCCAGCACGATGCCTTCGACTTCCTCCGCAAGGAGGGGGTGGACGTCCAGGTGCTCGGCCCATTGCCGGTCGGCGAAGGGGCCGACGCCGGCCTGCCGTTCCTCGGTGCGCCACCCTCCGGGCCCCGTGTCGGTCATGACTCGCTGGAAACGGCGCCCACCGGCTTCTCCGGGTATTCCGCCTCCCACACCATCAACGGCCACTCCGTGGTGTTCCGCCTGGCCTATGGCGGCTTCAGCTACCTGTTCTGCGGGGACCTCAACGACGAAGCCGGACGCACCCTGGCCCGCCAGCACGATGCCGGGCAGGTCAACCTGCGTTCCGAAGTGTTCAAGGTGCCGCACCACGGTTCGGCGGACTTCTCCGGCGCGTTGTTCAAGCGGGTGTCCCCGGTGGTCAACGTCGTCTCCAGCGGCGACGACCCGATGAACGAATACATCCACCCCCGTGCCACCCTCATGGGCGCCCTGGGGCGGCATTCCCGGGTCGAGGAGCCGCTGGTGTTCGTCACCGAGCTGGTGGCGTTCTTCCGCATGGAAGGCTGGGCGCGCCTGACCGACGCCCAGAAGGCCGAGCGCCGTGGCGACTTCTATGCCTTCAGCCGGACCGCCTACGGCCTGGTGAAGACCCGCACTGACGGCCAGCGCCTGCTGGTCTACACCGACAGCGGCAAGGCCAACCTCAAGGAAGCCTACTGCTACGAACTGGACGAGGCTGGCGAGCCGCGCCCGGTGCCGGTGCTGAAGGCCTGACTCAGGCCTCCAGGCAGCCCCGCAGGCGGCGCTCGGCGGTGATCTCGGGCAGGTCGCGGCGGCGCATGTACACCCGCAGCGGCTCGCTGATGTTCAGGCGCTCGTCGATGTTCTGGTCCAGCAGCAACTGGATCAGCTCGCGCTTGAGGGTCATGGTGTGGTCGGTGTGGGGCTGCCAGACGAATTCGCTGGCCGGCATGATGCTGTCGTTGTCCACGTCCATGCCGAAGGAGTCCTCGCTGAAGCGCACGATGTGGTGCCCGGTCTTCAGGTTGAAGCCGACGAAGCCCTGCAGCTGGTCGGCGGCGGCGCAGATGCCGCTGGAAGTGATGCTCATGGGTAAACCTCGCTGGAAGGTCCGCAGGACCGGTTCGGGTCTACACGCGCAGGCGAAGGGCGCCGGTCTGGCGCCGGGCTCCGGGGGCGGATTGTGCCGCAGGCGTCGGCGAGGTGGGGCTGGGCGTATTGCCGCAGGCGTCAGCGCCCGCTGACCCGCGCCCCGGCCGGGTTGGAACGGTCCACCAGGGTGTTGACCACCGCCAGGGCCTTCTCGAAGGAGGGGTAGCCGCTCTTGGCCACGTCCAGGTCGGCATAGCGTGCCCGGTACAGTTCCGCGCGCAACGGGTCCGCCTCGGTGGCCAGGAAGGGTTCGGACCAGATCTTGTAGAGCAGGGCGATGGCGTGGGGGTGCTTGCGCGCCGCTGCCTTCTCCAGCAGATCGAGCACCTCCTCCAGCTGCGGGCCCTCGTTGATCAGCAGCACCGCCTGGTAGAAGGGCACCTCGCCGCGCGTATCCCCCGGCTCCGCCCGCTTGAGCAGCGCGCCGGCCAACTCGTAGTTCTCCGGGTCACCCGCCGCGATCAGCAGCTTGGCCTGCAGCATGTCGTTCTGGTAGAGCAGCTTCTCGTCGCGGCAGGTCTCGCCGGAAAGCGGCTCGTCGCAGGACTGGCCGGCGCAGCCGGCCAGCAGCAGGGGCAGGCCGAGCAACAGGGTGCGGAAGCTGAAGCGGGTCACGGGCATGGGGCGTCCTCGGGTCCGGGTGCCTGGGTTGAGCGTTCGACTGCACGTGGCGGGGCCGGTTCGGCCCGTGCCGGCCCCGAAGCGCAAGCATAGACGCCCGGGTTGCGCACCACGCGTGCGACAAAGCCTCGACTGTTTAACACTTGTGGGGCACGGAACGCGACAGCCAGCGTGGCTGCCGCCATCATTCAGGGTCGACCCGACCCACCCGAGACCCCCGCCGCCGCCCATGCCCAGCACGCCCGCTCCCTCCGCACCCGCCTACGCCGCCCTGTCCGTGGCCGGCCGCGTGCGCGAACACAACGAAGACGCCCTGTTGTGCAGCAGCACCCTGGGCCTCTGGGCCGTGGCCGATGGCATGGGCGGGCACCAGTGCGGCGAAGTGGCCAGCGCCACCGCCCTGGCCGCGCTGGAGCAGCACATCCAGGCCGGTGCCGATCTGCCCACGGCCGTACACGGCGCCAATGAAGCCGTGCTCGCGGTGGCAGCCGAAGGGGGCGAGGAGCGCCGCGGCATGGGCACCACCCTGGTCGCCCTACACCTTCAGGGCGATGCCTACCAGCTGGCCTGGGCCGGTGACAGCCGCTGCTACCTCATCGACGCCAGCGGCATCCGCCAGATCAGCCACGACCACAGCTGGGTGCAGATGCTGGTGGACCTCGGCCAGCTCACCCCCGAGCAGGCCCGCCAGGACCCGCGTCGCAACGTCGTCACCCAGTGCCTCGGCCGGGACGACCAGGCCCTGGAAGTCGGCAGCCTGGTCGGTCGCCTCGCCCCGGGCGAGCTGCTGCTGCTGTGCAGCGATGGCCTCAGCAACGAACTGGACGACGCCACCCTGCACCAGGTCTGCAGCCGCTCGAGCACCCTCGAAGCGATGGTCGGCACGCTGGTTGAGCTAGCCAATTGCCATGGCGGCAGGGACAATATCTCCTGCATCGTGCTGGGCCTGTCGGCGCCGGAGCCTGTTCCACCGGAGGCCCCGCCACGCAGCTTCCTCAGCCGATGGTTTGGCTCCCGAAAACAGCGATAAGCGCACCTTCCTTCCCTATGAACGACAGCTTGTTGGAGATACCCGGCTACAGCGTGCAAGGCCGGCTGGGCCGTGGCGGCATGGCCGAGGTTTACCTCGCCACCCAGGAATCCCTGCACCGCCAGGTGGCGATCAAGGTCCTGCAACGCCTGGATGATGAAGCCTTCGCCAAGCGCTTCATCAAGGAAGCGCACCTGGTGGCCTCGCTGCACCATCCCGCGATCATCACCATCCACGACATCGGCCGGCTCGCCGATGGCCGCCCCTACATCGCCATGGAGTTCGTTGCCGGTGGCGACCTGGCGCAGCACCGGGGCGAGCGCTTCGAGCCCCAGCGGGCGCTGACCCTCATCCGGCAGATCGCCAGCGCCCTGGTGGTGGTGCACGACAAGGGCATGATCCACCGCGACATCAAGCCGGCCAACATCCTCTTCCGAGAGGACGGCACCGCCGTGCTCAGCGACTTCGGCATCGCCAAGGAACTGGCTCTGGACAGCGACCTCACCCAGCATGACGTCGCCGTCGGCAGCCCCGCCTACAGCAGCCCGGAGCAGGCCCAGTGCCTGCCCCTGGACCCGCGCAGCGACATCTACAGCCTGGGCGTGATCTTCCTTGAGCTGCTCATCGGCACCAACCCGTTCCGTGGCACCAGCTACACCCAGACCGTGCTCAACCACGTGCAGATGGAGCCACCGCGCCTGGCCGGCGCCCTGGAGTCCTACCAGTTCCTGGTGGACCGCATGCTCGCCAAGGACCCGGAAGAGCGCTTCGCCGACTGCCGCGTGCTGCTGGCCAGCCTCGCCGAGCTGAACGAGAACGAGCAGGACCACACCCGCGTCACCCGCACCCCCGACCTCGCCAAGGGAGCCGGCCCCGCGCGCACGTCCCCGCGTTCGCCCGTGCCGGCCGCTGCCCCGGCCCGTCGCCTGCCCGTCTGGGGCTGGGCGCTGCTTGGCGTGCTGCTGCTGGGGATCGGCTCCGCCGTCGGCTTGCACCTGGTCAAGCAGAAGGAAATCCGCGACCTCCTGGCCCAGGGCGAACAGCGCCTGGCCGCCGGCCAACTGGCCAGCCCGGCCGGTGACAGCGCCGAAGACTTCTTCAACCGCGTGCTCGCCCGCGAACCCGACAACGCCCAGGCCCGCGATGGCCTCGCCCGCGTCCTCCAGGCCCGCATCGAGGCCGCCCTGGCCCAGGGCGATGCGCGCCTGGCCGAGGACCGCCTGGTGCAACCCGAGGATGACAGCGCGGTCTACCACTACCGCCAGGCCCTGGCCCTGAAGCCGGACGAGGCCCGCGCCGAGCAGGGGCTCGACCGCGTCGCCGCGCGCTTCGCCCAGCTCGCCGACGAGGCTTACGGACACCGCGAGTTCGCCCTGGCCCAGCAGTTCATCGAGGCCGGGCTCAAGGTCCGCCCGCTGGACGAACCCCTGCTGGCCCTGCAGGCCGGCCATGCCCAGCGCGTGCGCCGGGCCCAGGCCCGTGCCTCCGGCAGCCAGGCGGCCCGGCAGCAGCAGAGCAGCAACCCGGTCAAGCGTTTGTGGAATCGCATCTTCGATTGATGCGCGGTAACAGGTCAGCTGGGCAATCGGCTTGGCGCAACGGAAATCAAGGACTTCGGACATGCTCAGGATTCACTTCGCGGACAACCGCCAGGAACCCATCTGGCTGGCGGACGAGCGCTTCACCATCGGCCAGGACGAACGCAACCACCTGGTACTGAACGAAGCGGACGTCAGCCCCTTCCACGCCGAGATCCGCCAGGACCACGGCCACTACTACCTCTCCGACTGCGGCACCCGCAACGGCACCCTGGTCAACGGCGAGCGCATCGGCGCCCGCTACCAGCTGCGTTCCGAGGACCGTGTGAAGGTCGGCTCCGTGGAACTGGTGCTGGTCGATCCGGCCAAGGTCAAGCCCAAGGCCGCACCCACCGCGCGCTGGTTCCTGCAGGTGATCAAGGGCGAGAACGAAGGGCGCAAGTACCACGTCACCGGCTCCATGACCTTCGGCCGGTCGGTGAAGTGCGAACTGTGCTTCAGCGACCTGGAACTGTCCCGCCGGCACGCCGAGTTCTTCCTCAAGGACGATGTGCTGGAGATCAAGGACCTGGCCTCCGCCAATGGCGTCTACGTCAACCAGCAGAAGGTCGGCACCGCCGTGCTCGCCCCGGGCGACCAGGTGCGCATGGCCTCGGTGACGCTGCTGGTGATCGGGCCCAAGGTGGAAGTGCGCCAGGCGGCCGACGAGGACGCCACCCAGTTCGTGCGTGTGGTCGACCTGCCCAAACCGGCCCCTGCAGCCGCCCGCGAGGCGAGCCAGCCGGCCGCGGCCAACCCGCTGCGCGCCGTGGCACCGGCCCCCGCCGAAGCGGCAGCCTCGGTGGCGACCAATGAAGACGCCAAGGGGCGTCTGGTGCTGATCGGTGGCATCGTCATCGCCGTGCTGGGCATCGGCGCCGCCGTCGCCAAGTTCGTGCTCTGACCCGCCAGGACCTCGCGCCCGTGGGGCGCGGGGTCAATCCACGAAGTAGCTCACCACCCGCCACCGGCCGTCGCTGTCGCGCATCGGCGTCACCGTTTCGGTCGCGCCGTCCCGGTGCTCGAAGTCGCTGCGGTACTGCAGGATCACGTATTCCCCATCCGGCAGCCCCGGCAACTGCGTGGCGTAGCTGGCGCCCTGCAGTTCACGTTGCTTGAGCGCCCCCAGGGGCGAACGCAGGTCCACCGCCAGGGTCACCCAGTCGTACTGGCTGGTGCTGCGGCGCAGTACACTGGCCGCCTGCTGCCAGGTGCGGATGTAGTCTTCACGGTCGGCCACCGCCAGCCAGGCGCGGGCGGCGGCTTTGGCCTGCTCGATGGCCTGGGCCTCCCCAGCGGCCTGGGCCGGGGTCAGGACGCAGAACAGCAGGCCCACCAGCAGCGGCAGGATGCCGCGTCGGTTCATCACGAAATCCTCCTTGAGGCACCCGCCGCACGGGCGACGGGTGTGGGTTTCTACCTTAGTCCTTCAGGCGCTCGTCACGTTTCAGCTGAACCATGTCGCCCCGCGTGCACTGCTGCGGCTCGGTGGAGGTCAGGTCATAGCAGCGCTGGCCGAAGCCCATGGGCCAGTAGATGATCGCGAACGGCGGCCAGAAGATCGACGCCACGCGGAAGCGCGCCCGCAGCTTGCCCTGCTGCACCGGCGCCCCGTCGATACGGGTGAGCTTGTAGGGGATGCCACCGCTGGCGCTCCAGAAGAACGGCCGGGTGGTGACCATGCCTTGCGGGTACTGCTCGGCGCGTTCGTAGACGGAAACCCGGGTGTTCTCCGGGAGCTTGAAATAGGTGCGGGTGGAGCAACCCCCCGCCACCAGGGCCACCGCCAGAAGGGCGGCCGTGCGCGTGTACTTCTTCACTTCCAATCCTTTTCGGTACGACTGTCCAGGGCGGTATCGCCGCCGGGTGCGCATGGTGCCCGGATCGGCTTGATGGCGCCAGGCCATTAGTCAGCGGATGGGCAGCACCGGGTGTTTATGTGAACCGTTCGACGGTGTGTCGGCGGGGGATTTGTAGCTCGGCTGGTTATCGAGTTCTGCTGATGTCACCTGTTTCGCCTTGGCGGGCGCGTTTCTTTTTCAGTCGCCCCCCGCGTCAGGCAACAGCAAAGTGTGCGCTCGGAGTTCGCTCAATTTTTCACTACCTGGGATAAGGCTGGGGGGAGAGCGGGTATCAGGACCTGGGAAGACAGGACCACCGCCAATAAAAAGCCCCGGCGCTTTCACGACGGGGCCTTTCGGAACGGGACGGGAATCAGAACACCCGGATCGGGTACTCCACGAACACCCGCACCTCGTTGCCATCGTCCATATAGCTGTTGACGTTGTTGGACGTCCGCAGCATCGAACCGCGCAGCTTCAGCTTGAGGTCCTTGGCCGGGCCTTCCTGCACCAGGTACTGCAGCTGGTTGAAGATCTCGCGCTCCTGGCCACGGCCGGCCTGGCCGGCGTCGATGTTGTCGCCGCGCACGTAGGCCACGCGGTAGCTCAAGCCGGGGATGCCGTACTCGGCGAAGTCCAGGCCGTAGGCCACCTGCCAGGAGTTCTCGTCCTTGCCGTTGAAGTCCGACCAGTAGGAGTTGGCCAGCCAGATGGTGGTGCCGCCGTCGCCGATGTAGTCGGCACTCTGGTAGCCGCCGTAGAGGTAGCCGATGTCACCGCTGCTGCGCTGGTGGGCGAGGGTGAAGGAGTGCGCGCCCATGGCGTAGGTGGCCGCCAGGCTCCAGATGCGGTTGGTGCGGTTGTCGTCCTTGGCGAAGTCCTTGTCCAGGCGGGTGCGGTAGCCGTTGAAGTCCAGGGTCAGGGAGCGGTCCTTGGCGATCGGGTAGACGTAGTTCAGGTTCACGTACTGCTTCTTCAGCACGTCTTCCACGTCGGAGCCGTACAGCGAGGCGCTGAACTGGTCGTTGAAGCGGTAGCTGCCGCCCAGCACGTCGATGCGCTTGAGACCGCCGCTGTCACGGCCTTCGGCGCTCTTGCGGGTCTCGGCGGTGAAGTGGCCGGCGTTCAGCTCCAGGCCCTCGATCTCCTTGGAGGTGATCAGGGTGCCGGTGTAGCTCTCCGGCAGCAGGCGCGAATCGTCGTAGCTCAGCACCGGCAGGGCGGGCATCTGGTCACCGAACTTCACCACGGTGTTGGAGAAGCGCGCCTTGACCGCCGCACCGCCACGGGCGATGTCGTCCTGGGCGTGGCCGCTGTCGCCGGGCTTGAAGAAGTCGATGCCGGCCGCGCCGACACGGCCCTTGCCGCCGTCCAGGCGCAGGCCGTAGAGGCCGAAGGCGTCGACGCCCACGCCCACGGTGCCCTGGGTGAAGCCGGAGGTGAAGGTGCCGATGACGCCTTGGCCCCACTCCATCTTGTCCTTGTTGTGGTGCTTGTAGTCGCGGTTCATGTACGCGTTGCGCAGCAGCACGTCGAGGTGGCTGTCTTCCACGAAGCCCTTGGCGGTGGACTGGTCGTCGGCCAGGGCCGAGGTGGAGGCGGCGATGCAGAGGGCGATCAGGCTGAGCGTGTTCTTCATGTTCGGTGCGGCTCGGTTTTTCGAAAGGCGGCGATTCTGACCAAGTCGTCCAAGGGGTTCAACCCGCCTAAGGTCGCGTTTTGCCCCTGACAGCGTGGGCGGCTGCCCGTGCTGCCTGCCGGAGCCGGCCGCTCTGCGACGGGGCGTCCAGGCTGCGCATGACCTTCCGTCCGGTTCGTTGAACCCCAGGCGCGTCGCGCCGGTCGATCACCCTGCCGCATTCGGGCGGCACGTGCGGAGGCCCGGTCGTATCCGCACCCATTGGAACCGGCAGGGCCTGGACGCTCACCTCGAACGGCGGCCGCGCCCTGTCCACGACACTCAGGACGGGTCATGCACATGCCACGTATCCCCTCTCGCCTCGGCGCCCCTTGCGCCGCACTGTCCCTCGCCTTCCTCGGCCTGCCGGCCGGCGCTGCCGACTTCATCGTCAACCAGACCGACGACCGCTACGACGGGGTCTGCGATGCCCACTGCTCCCTGCGCGATGCGGTCTCCGCCGCCAATGCGCTGCCGGGACCGGACCGCGTCATCCTCCAGGCCGAAACCTACCGCCTCAGCCTGCCCGCCGGGCGCGACGAGGAGGGCGATGTGCTGGACGAGGACGACAACCTCAACGGCGACCTCGACATCCGCGATTCCCTCACCATCGTCGGCCAGGGCCCCAGCCGCACCATCATCAGTGGCAGCCCCGAGGCCAACGACCGGCTGATCGAAGTGTTCGCCGGGGCCCGCGTGGTGCTGGAGCGCCTGCGCCTCACCGGTGGGCACAGCTCCACCTACGGCGGCGCCCTTGAGAACCACGGCGAAGTGGTGCTGCGCCAGGTGGAGGTGAGCGGCAACCGCTCCACGGCCGCCTTCCAGCCCGGCAACGGCGGCGGCGTGGCCAACCACGGACGGCTGGAGGTGCACCGCTCGCTGTTCGCCAACAACTGGGCGGGGGCCGGCGAAGGGCACTACGGCCTCGGCGGCGGCCTGTACAACGACGGCGACCTGCTGCTGCGCGACAGCACCCTGCTCGGCAACCGCGCCAGCGACGACGATGACGCCGGTTTCGGCGGCGGGCTCTACAACAAGGGCCGCGCCGACGTGGCGCGCACCACCTTCACCGGCAACGAAGCCAGCTTCGGCTCGGCCATCGGCAACGACGGCGTGCTGACCCTGGCCAATGCCACCCTCAGCGGCAACCGCCAGCCCTACTACGGCCAGGCGACCTTCAACAACGGCCAGTACCAGGTGGGCGGCACGCCGCCCGAAGCGCTGCTGGTGAACGTGACCATCGCCAGCAACAGCGGTGGCTACGGGCTGATCAACCTCGGCAAGGTGACCCTGCGCAACAGCATCATCGCCGGCAACCTCGACGAGGACCTGGCGACCCCGATGAACTGCGACAACCGGGGCGCCCAGGCGCAGTACAAGGCCATCGGCCTGCTGCTCGGCACCGGTCCGGGTAACTGCACGGGCGAGCTCTACGTGGAGCAGGCCGACGTGATGACCAAGGTCCTCTACCCGCTGGCGGACAACAACGGCCGCACCCAGACCCACGCCCTGCGCCCGCGCAGCCCGGCGGTGGACGCCGGCATCGGCACCTGCACCGCCCGTGACCAGCGCGGTTCCAAGCGCCCGCGTGACGGGGATGGTGATGGCGTGGCGCGCTGTGACCTGGGGGCCTATGAGCGGCCGAAGCCGTGGGTGGCGAAGCCCTGAGCGGGTGTAGAGAAAGGGGGCCGGGGCCTGCGAGGGGCCCCGTACTTTGGGGGTGAGGAGGCTACTTCTAGAAGGTCCAGCTGATTATCGAGTTCTGCTGGTGTTTCTTGTTTCGCCCTCCCGGGCGAGTCCCTTTTCCAGTCGTTGAAAAGGAACCAAAAAACTTGCCCCTGCATCCGGCCCGACTGCGTCGGGTTCCCTCGCTACGTCATCGCTCCAGTGGCACGCGCTGACGGGCCATCCCTGGCCCGGCAGCGCTCTCGCGACATCCATGTCGCTCAACCCCTTCCTCGATAACTCCGCTCGGCCTCCTGAAGGGGCGCTGTCCCCGCCTCACCTTCTCAGCGAGATGGTGGAGCAAGCGTGCGCTTCATGTGCGTTGCGAACGACAAAGGCTCTATGGCTGTTAAGCCTCCCTACAAATCCCTGGCTCAGTCGTCCCGGGTCAGCACTTCCAGCAGTTCGATCTCGAACACGAGGTTGGAGCCGGGGGTGATGTGGGCGCCGACCTGGCGGTCGCCGTAGGCCAGGTGGGCGGGGACGTGGAGCTTGCGCTTGCCGCCGACCTTCATGCCCATCAGGCCCTGGTCCCAGCCCTTGATCACGCGGCCGGTGCCGATCACGCACTGGAAGGGGCGGCCTTTCTGGTAGGAGGAGTCGAACAGGGTGCCGTCCTCCAGCCAGCCGTTGTACTGGGTGGTGATCAGCGCGCCCTTGACCACGGCCTTGCCGTCGCCTTCGAGCAGGTCTTCGATCTTCAGTTCATCGCTCATGGGAGTCGCTCCGGTGGGGAAGGCGCGCGTTTTCGCAGGAAGCGCGGCGCTTGGCAAGGGGCCGGTCGTGGGGCGACCGGCCCTCGGCTCAGGCTTCGGCGGGCTCGTCCGGCTCCTGCTGCTGCAGGGTCCACATCTGCGCGTAGGTGCCGCCGGCCTCCAGCAGTTCGCGGTGGGTGCCCTTTTCGATCACCCGGCCGGCGTCGAGCACCAGGATCTGGTCGGCGTCCATCACCGTCGACAGGCGGTGGGCGATGACCAGGGTGGTGCGGCCTTCCTGGATGCGGTCGAGGGCGGTCTGGATGGCCTTCTCGGACTTGGAGTCCAGCGCCGAGGTGGCCTCGTCGAAGATCAGGATCGCCGGGTTCTTCAGCAAGGCCCGGGCGATGGCGACGCGCTGCTTCTCACCACCGGAGAGCTTCAGGCCGCGCTCGCCCACCGGGGTTTCGTAGCCGTCGGGCAGGCGCTGGATGAAGTCGTGGATGTGGGCGGCGCGGGCGGCGGCCTCCACCTCTTCGCGGGTGGCGTCGGGGCGGCCGTAGCGGATGTTGTAGTAGATGCTGTCGTTGAACAGCACCGTGTCCTGGGGAACGATGGCGATGGCCCCGCGCAGGGACGACTGGGTCAGCTCCCGCAGGTCGTGGCCGTCGATGCGGATGTGGCCGCTGTCGATGTCGTAGAAGCGGTAGAGCAGGCGGGCGAGGGTGGATTTGCCTGAGCCGGAGTGCCCCACCACCGCCACCGTGCCGCCGGGCGGGATCTCGAAGTCCACGCCGTGGAGGATCTCCCGGCGCGGGTCGTAGCCGAAGTGCACGTTCTCGAAGCGCACCCGGGGCCGGGTGGCCTGCAGCGGTACGGCGCCCTCGGCGTCGCGCACGTCCTGGCGCTCGTCCAGCAGGCCGAACAGCCGCTCCATGTTGGTCAGCGACTGCTTCACCTCGCGGTACATCATGCCGAGCAGGAACAGCGGCGCGGAGAGCTGCAGCAGGTAGGTGTTCACCAGCACCAGGTCGCCGATGGTCAGCTCACCGGCCACCACGCCGGCGGCGGCGCGCCACATCATCGCGGTCACGCCCAGGGCGACGATGGCGGTCTGGCCCAGGTTGAGCAGCGCCAGGGACTTGGTCGCCTTTACCTTGGCGTTCTCCAGGTGGCGCAGGTTCTCGTCGTAGCGCGCCGCTTCGTGGGCTTCGTTGTTGAAGTACTTCACCGTCTCGTAGTTGAGCAGCGAGTCCACCGCACGCTCGTTGGCGCGGGTGTCCGCCTCCACCGAGGCGCGGTAGTAGGCGGTGCGCCACTCGGTCACCGCCACCGTCCACAGGCCGTAGGCCACCAGGGTGGCGAGGGTGATGAGGGCGAAGCCCCAGTCATAGGCCCAGACCAGCACGGCGGTGACCATGACGATCTCCACCAGGGTCGGGACGATGGTGTAGAGGGTCCAGTCCAGCAGGTCGGAGATGGCGCTGCCGCCGCGCTCCACGTCCCGTGCCACGCCGCCGGTGCGCCGGCCCAGGTGGAACTTGAGGCTGAGGCCGTGCAGGTGCTGGAACACCTGCAGGGTGATCTGCCGCGAGGCCCGCGCCATGACCCGGGCGAACACCACCTGGCGCAGCTCGGTGAACAGGGTCACGCCGATGCGCGCGGCACCGTAGGCCAGCAGCAGGCCGGCCGGCAGTACCACCAGGCTGGGGGCGACGTTGAGCTGGTCGACGATCTGCTTGAGCGCCATGGGTACGTAGAGGTTGACCAGCTTGGCCGCGAGGATCAGCCCCAGGGCCACGGCGATGCGCCCGGTGTAGGGGCGCAGGTAGGGGAGGAGGGTGGCGATCACCGCGGCATCGCCACGGGCGTTCGCCTGGCGCGCCATCGGGGTGGCGCCGTCATGGGGGCTGCCGGCGTCTGCCGGTGGGGTCTGGGTCTGTTCGTTCTGGGCTGCCATCGCCCACCTGCCTTGTGTCGTCGAGAAGGGGCGACCTTACTCCAGCGCCGGCGCGGGTGCGAATCGTGCCGGTCGATGGTGGTCATCGACCGCTGGTGGGCGATCAGGCGTCGCGCAGCACCTTGCGCTCGGCGTCCTGGCCGTCGAAGCCGTGCTCCAGCTTCACCTTCAGCGCCAGGTCGGTGCGCGAGTCGGCGAAGCGCAGCGCATCGGCCAGGCTGACGCGGTTGGCCTCGACCAGGCGGAACAGGCTCTGGTCGAAGCTGCACATGCCGGCCTCCAGGGCGTTCTCGATGGCGTCCTTGAGCTCGTGCAGCTCGTCGCGCAGCACCAGGTCACGCACATGGGGCGTGCCCAGCATCAGCTCCACGGCGGCCACGCGCTTGTGGTCGATGCCCGGCACTAGGCGCTGGCCGACCATGGCCAGGAGGTTCTGCGAGAGGTCGGCGAGCACCTGCTTGCGCGCCTCGTCGGGGAAGAAGCGGGTGACGCGCTCGATGGCATGGCGGGCGCTGGTGCCGTGCAGCGTGGCCACGCACAGGTGGCCGGTCTCGGCGTAGTGCAGGGCGTGCTGCATGGTGTCGGCGTCGCGCACCTCGCCGAGCATGATCACGTCCGGCGCCTCGCGCAGGACGTTGCGCAGGGCGGCGGAGAAGCTGTGGGTGTCCAGGCCCACCTCGCGCTGGTCGACGATGGAGCGACGGTGCGGGTGGAGGAACTCGATGGGGTCTTCGATGCAGATGATGTGGCCGCTGCGCTGGGCGTTGCGGTGGTCGAGCATGGCCGCCAGGGTGGTGGACTTGCCGGAGCCGGCGGCGCCCACCACCAGGATCAGGCCACGGTCCTGCAGGGCCAGCTTCTCCAGCACCGGTGGCAGGTCGAGGCTCTCCAGGCTGGGGATGCTGGTCTTGATCAGGCGCACCACCATCGAGACCTCGCCCCGCTGCAGGTACATGTTGGCGCGGAAGCGGCCGCTGCCGGGCAGGCTGACGGCCAGGTTCATCTCCCATTCGCGCTCGAACTCGGTGACCTGGGCGGGGGACATCAGCTGGTAGGCGAGCTGGCGCACTTCGCCGGGCTGCAGGGCGCGTTCGCCCACGGGCCGGGCGTGGCCTTCGATCTTGATGTGGGGCGGCGAGCCGACGCTGAAGAACATGTCGGAGCCCTGGTGCTGGTGCAGCAGGTCCAGGTAGGTGAATACGCCGGGGACCGTGTCGAGGGAGTCGCTCATCCCGCCTCCTTGCTGGGTGGATCGGGCAAGCCTAGCAGCGGCGGCGCGGGGCGTACCACCCGGCACGGCGTCGCAGGGGGGAAGAGAGGGAGGGGAGAAGGGGGCATGGAAAGGCCCGGCGCAGCCGGGCCTCGGGGCGGATCAGTCCTGGCGGCTGGTGACTTCCACCAGGTGGTAGCCGAACTGGGTCTTCACCGGGCCCTGGACCACGCCGACCGGCGCGCTGAAGACCACGGTGTCGAACTCGCGGACCATCTGGCCGGGGCCGAAGGAACCGAGGTTGCCGCCGTCACGGCTGGAGGGGCAGGTGGAGTTGTCCTTGGCGACCTGGGCGAAGTCGGCACCGCCTTCGATGGCGGCTTTCAGTTCGTTGCACTTGGCTTCGCTGGAAACCAGGATATGGCGTGCGGTTGCGCGGGGCATGGGAGGACTCCTCTGGAAAAACGCAGAGCCTACCGTAATGCGCCGGCCAGTCAAACGCCGTCGGGGCACCTCTAAAAACTACCTGCGTTGCCATCGCGGCGTTAAAAACAGGCTCGTGCGCGAGTCCGATCAAAATACTCATTTACCCCGCGTAAACTGCGCTTTTTCGCCTGTTTTTGCCTTGCGCTGGCTGCCTCGCCTACGTTTTTAGAGGCGCCCGTGGGGGCTGGACAACGGCGCGCGGCTGCCCAAGTATCGCCGCGCGTTTCGTTCCGGAGTCGTCCATGCGCCTTGCCCTGTCCGCCCGCTGCCTCGGGTTGCTGTTGTTGTCCGCCTCGCCCGCCTTTGCCGCGTCCTGCCCGGCGGGGCAGACGCAGGTCTGCCTGGGGGGCTGCATCTGCGTGCCCGATCCGGACGGGGTGATCGGCCCGGCTCAGCAGCGGGTAGGCGAAGTGGCGGCCACCTCCCTGGAGGGCTGGATCCTGCGCTCCCGCGCCTCGGCGCTGAGCCAGGGCACCGCGCCGATCCCGCCGGCGATCCGCCAGATGCTGCTGCCGTACTACCCCACCGACGTGCTCGACAACGTGCGCTACCGGGTGGGCGATGCCGACGACATGGCCGCCGCCCGCACCATGTTGCAGAACCCCGACATCAAGGCGGTGACGCTGGTGGACGTGATCGTCTTCCGCAACGAGGCCCTGGCCCAGGACGCCGCGCTCTGGGCCCACGAGCTGTTCCACGTCCAGCAGTACCGCCAGTGGGGCAGCCTGGAATTCGCCCGGCGCTACACCCGCGATTACGACGCGGTGGAGTCGCCGGCCTACCGCCAGCAGTTCGACGTGGCCCGCGAGCTGCGGCAGCAGGCCCAGCGCCCGGCCCACTGATCAGGCCGGGGTGTCGTCCCGGCCGATGTCGACGCGCTTGCCGATGTCCCGCAGGCGGGCCAGCTGGTCCACCACCGAGGGCGCTTCGTCCAGGCTGCCGACGAAGGTCCACAGGTAGGTCATCACCGCGTAGATGTGCCCGGCCTTGACCTGCTCGGCAGAGGCCAGGCAGGTGATGGCGACCACGAACAGCAGCGCAGCCATCACCCCCAGCAGCAGGTAGGCCACCGCCTCGCGGTCGGAGAGCCGCACCCGCAGGCTCGACAGGTGCCGGTAGTGGCGCAGCAGGCTGCCCCGGCCGACCCGACCCACCAACGCCACCTCCTGCTCCAGGCGGTCGTTCAGGCGCTCGTGCAGGGCCTGGTTGCAGGTGGCGAAGCGCGGCAGGCAGGCCAGGCACAGCGAGAGGGCCAGCAGGCAGGCCGCGCCCACCCAGGGCTCGATGGCCAGCAGCATCGCCGCGGCGCCGACGATGGAGACCAGGGCGGTAGCGATGATCGGGATCTGCTTCTCGAAGAAGTCGACGAACTCCCGGGCCAGCACCACCCGTGCCGCCACCTTCGAGGTGCCATGCTGCTGCCGGCGCTGGTGCAGCACCACCGGCACCGCCAGTTCGGCATAGATGCGGGTGAAGGTGCGGGTGTCCACTGCACGGCGCGCCGCGCCCACCACCCAGAAGCCCAGCACCACCAGCGCATAGAGCACCGCCAGGCGCGCTTCGCCACGCACGATGGCGTCGATGGCGAACCCGGCGAACAGCGGGTAGGCCAGCATCAGCAGGTTCTCCAGGGCGACCAGGGAGAAGGTGCCCAGCAGCTTGCCGGGGTAGGCGCAGGCGATGGCCTTGAGGGTGGTGGCGGCGGATTGCTGGCCGAGGCGGGCGCCGGTGGAGGCCAGTTGCTCGGTATCGAGGGGGTGCATCGTCGGTAGACCGTAGTGAGTGAAGAAGGGCCGCGCTATGATTTGAGCGGCCGCTCAATTTTCCTTGAGCAGTCGCTCAAAATTCAAGAGCCACTCATCCCCCGGAGACCCCATGGCCCGTCCCCCCGTTGCCGAACGCAAGGATCAGATCATCACCGCCGCCCTGGAGCTGTTCCTGCGCAACGGCCTGGCCAGCGTCTCCACCCGTGACCTGGCGGAGCACACGGGGTTGTCCCGTAGCCACCTGTACCACTACTTCAGTGACTGGAAGACCCTGCGCCGGGCGGCGTTCGAGCGCTTCTCCGAAGAGCAGCTGGCCGGCACCCAGGCGTTGCTCCAGGGGCTCGACCCCGAGCCTGCGCTCATCGCGCTGATGCGCGATTGCCTGCCGGCGCGCAAGGACGACGCGGCCTGGACGCTCTGGCTGGATGCCTGGGATGAATCCCTGCACGACCCGGAACTGGCCGAGGCCTACCGGCTGGCACTCGGCCAATGGCAGGCGCTGCTGCTGGGGCTGATCGCCGAGGGATGCGCCAGTGGGGTATTCAGCTGCGATGACCTGCCACGGGCCACCCGGCAGATCACCGCCCTGGCCAACAGCTACGCGGCGGACCTGCTGCTGGAGCCCTCGCCCATCACCCTGGAGGCGGCGCTGGAGGAAATCATCGAAGTGGTGGGCTTGCTGCTGGGGGCGCCCAGGCTGGGCGCACGGCTGAAGCCTGCGTGAGGAGTGCCCGCGCAGTGGCGCGCGGGGCGCGGGTCAGTGGACCGTGGTCCCCGGCGCGTCCAGCAGGCGCTGGGCCGAGGTCAGCCGCTCCAGTTCGCGGCGCACCATGTTGGCGTACTCCGGCGGCTTGAACTGGTAGAGCTCGGTGGCCACCCAGGCCAGCCAGCGCGGGCCGAGGGCGACGCGCTGGGCCAGCAGGCGCAACGCGTCGGCGCGGGCGCGCTCGGCGTGTTCCTCGTGGAAGTCCCGGCGGCTCATCAGGCCACGGAGAGGCCCACGTAGACGTTCTGCACGTCATCGTGGCCGTCGAGGGCTTCGAGGAAGGCCTCCACTTCCTCCAGCTCGGCGCCGGAGAGGGTGACCGGGTTCTTGGCCTTGTAGCCGAGGTTGGCCGAATGCACGGTGAAGCCGAAGTCCGGCAGGGCCTTGCACACGGCGTCCAGGTCGGTGGGCTCGGTGTAGAACACGCTGGTGTTGTCGTCACCGGGCTCGAAATCCTGGGCGCCGGCTTCGATGGCGGCCAGTTCCACGTCGGCATCGGCGCTGGCCGGCTCGGCCTCGATGATGCCCAGGTGGTCGAAGTCCCAGGACACGGAGCCGGAGGTGCCCAGCTGGCCCTTGCGGAACAGCACGCGGATTTCCGCCACGGTGCGGTTCAGGTTGTCGGTCAGGCACTCGACGATCACCGGCACGCGGTGCGGGGCGAAGCCTTCGTACAGGGTGCGCTCGTAGTTGACCACCTCACCGGACAGCCCGGCGCCTTTCTTGATGGCGCGCTCCAGGGTGTCCTTGGGCATGGAGGCCTTCTTGGCCTGGTGAACGGCCAGGCGCAGCTTGGGGTTCATGTCCGGGTCGGCGCCGTTGCGCGCGGCGATCATGATTTCCTTCACCAGCTTGCCGAAGATCTTCCCTCGGGCGTTGGCGGCGGCTTCTTTGGGTTTGGCTTTCCACTGGGCGCCCATGGCGTATCTCCCGCAGGTTGATGGGGCGGACGTGACCGTCCGGCAGGGCGGCGATTCTACCGGGCCAGCAGGGGCGCCTGCCAGCGGGGCGCCGAGTGGTGCGCGGGGGGGCACAGCGCCAGTGTCCGGTGCGACCAATGAGCAGTCACTGCCACCAGGCTCCGCTCGCTACAATCCGCGCTTTGCCCGGAGCCCTCCATGAGCCATGCGCCCTACGGCGTCGGCGATGCCTCTTACCAGGCCGCCGGCGGCATCGACGGTTTGCGCCGTCTGGTCGACGACTTCTACCAGCAGATGGACAGCCTGCCCGAGGCGGCGGCGCTGCGCCGGCTGCACCCCGAGGACCTGGCGCCCTCGCGGGACAAGCTGGCCTGCTTCCTCAGCGGCTGGCTGGGCGGCCCGCGCCTGTTCAGCGAGAAGTACGGCGCCATCGCCATCCCGGCGTTCCATGCCCGCTGGCCCATCGACGAGGGCCTCAGCGAGGCGTGGCTGCTGTGCATGGAGCGGGCGATCGCCCGGCAGGGCTACGCGGCGGACTTCGCCGAGTACCTGTTGGTGCAGTTGCGGGTGCCGGCCGCGCGGGTGGTGCAGGCCGCCCGGGCGCGGCACGGCTTGCCGGGCTGAGGTTCAGCGCCGGCGGCGCAGCTCGTCGAGGAAGCTGCAGGCCTGGTCGATGTCTTCGCCCCAGGCCAGTAGCCACGGCTGCTCGCCGCACCACTGCATGAAGCGCAGCAGCAGGCCGAGCTGCTGCGCATCCAGCGCGCCGAGGCGGGTGCGGGTGTCCTCGCGGTAGGCGGGGGAGGGGTTGAGGTTGAGGATGAGGAAGCCCAGCAGCAGGTTGATCTCATCGGGCGGCGACTCCAGCACCAGCCGCAGGTAGGAGGGCAGCGCCCAGCGCCAGCCAGCGGCGGAGAGGCTGCTCATGTCGTCGTGCAGCCAGAAGAGGGCCTCCATCGGCAGCTTGCGCCCGGGCCATATGGCCAGCTCCGTGCGCAGCATGTCGCAGGCGTCGCAGCCGCTGGGGTGAAAGGACAGGTCCGGACCTTCGGGCTTGTCCACCGGGGGCAGCAGGCGGTCCAGTTCGTCGAGCAGTTCCAGCCGGTCCATGTCAGCCCCTCCGCTGTCGCAGGGGGAAACGGACGTGGTCGGGGGTTCGCAGGGCAGGGCTCATGGGGTTCCTTCCATGGGGTGGTGGGGTGTCGGGTGCCACGTTCTGGGACGGTCGTCCGGGCGGTCGCCGATGATGCTCGCTGCGTGGTGCCGAGCGTTGCCTTGCGTCAACATGTGCGCTTTTCACGGAGGAAAACCATGCCTGTCCAGTACCCGCTGACCACCTATGAGCTCGTTGTCCTGGCCATTCCAGTCGTACTGGTTCTGATGCTTTTGGGATGGCTGGGCTTGACCGTCCGTCGAGCGCCGGGCCTGGCTTCGCTATGGGTGGCGGCCCTCGGTGTGGGGAGCGGTTACGTGCTTTTTGTCGGCAACCTGGTCGCCAAGGGATTGCAGCAAGCGTCGCTGGAATGGCCGCTCAGTCTTTCGCTGGCGATGTGCACGGTATTGCTGCTGTTGGGGGCGTGGCGCTATCGGTTCGAGGGGCGGCGAACCGTTGGAATGGTGGTGATCGGTGCGGTCATGTTGCTGGCAAGCATGCTGCCGACCTGGTTCGTGTTCGGCTGCATGACCACCTCGGTCTGTCTGTAAGCCCAAACGCCGGCTGATTCCCCTGTCATCCCCGGCCGCTCCCGTGCTGGGGCCGCTGACGGTGTGCCTGGGCGTGGGTAATCTGCGCGCCCCTTTGCTTGCCGGCGCTGCCCATGAATCCGTTGCCCATCGTCCTGCTGGTTGCCCTCGGTCTGGTGCCTGCCGTGGCTGATGCCCGCGCCGTCGACGCGGTTGTGGCGGCCCCCGCCCCGGCCTCGCTCGGGCTGCCGCCGCTGGAGCCGGTGCAGGGCGACCTGCGCGGTGCGCGGCTGCTGCACCAGGCGGACTGGTTGCGGGTGCAGTTCCTGGCGCCGGACCAGCGTGGAGCGGCCGAGGCGGCGTTGAGCGCGCTCAAGGCCAGCGGGGCGCCGGGCCCTGGCGCGCTGGGTGGTGTGCCGCTGGTGCCGTTGCCCGATGCACTGGAGCGCCTGGCCGCGCGGCTCGGCGTCACGCCCGGGCCGGCGCCGGTGGTGGTGGCCGAGGGGCAGGTGCTGGGGCGGCTCGCCCAGGGGTTCAGCCTGCCCGTGGGGCGCGGCGCCTGGCTCTACGGCTACACCGGCCCGCGCGGGCTGTTGGCGCTGGGCGCCGTGCTGGAGGAGGGGGCGGACTCCCAGGCCTTGATGGGCGCGTTCCTCGCCCTCAACCGCGAGCACGGCCTGTTGCTGGTGGACTGGCCCCAGCGGCTTTTGCTGCTCGGCGCCGATGCCAAGGGCCAGGTGCAGGGCTGGCGGCCCTGAACGGGGCTATTCCGGTGCGAATGGCCTGGGATTTGCCCGGCCCCCGTGGTTGAATCCACCCCTATCCGTCCGGCCAGGCAACCATTCGCCCGTCTGCCGGTCATACGCCCTTCCGATAAGCCGCGACCCCAGCCCCGAGCGGGCTCGCGCACCCGGGCGCAACCCGTCCAAGGAGGCATCCATGCGCGTCACCTCTACCGTCCTGCGGCTTGCGGCCCTGTCGCTGGGCCTGTTGCTCGCCCAAGGCGCCCGTGCCGGCGATGAAGCGCAGCTGATCGAAGCCCTCAACGCCTACCGCGGCCAGGTGCAGAGCTGTGCCGGCCAGGCTTCCCTGGAGCTGCCGCCGCTCACCGCCGACCCCCGCCTGGTGATTTCCGCCACCACCATGGGCGACCTGCAGGAGGCGATGACCCAGTCGCGCTACCCCATGGTCAACGTCCAGGCCATCAGCCTCTCCGGCCCCCGCGATGCGCAGTCGGCGATGAAGGCCATCCGCGAGAGCTTCTGCCAGGTGGTGCTGGACCCGCAGTTCGTCGACATCGGCGTCAGCCGCGATGACCGCGAGTGGCGCATCGTCCTGGCTCGGCCGCTGCTCACCGGGCGCCTGGGCGATTGGCAGGCCGAGGGCCAGAAGCTGCTGGAGCAGATCAACACCGCCCGCGCCCAGTCCCGCCAGTGCGGCACCCAGTTCTTCGCCGCCGCTGCGCCGCTGAGCTGGAACGCCTCCCTGGCCACGGCGGCCGAGGGGCACTCCCGCGCCATGGCCAACAACAATTTCTTCGACCACAAGGACCGCGACGGCCGCACCCCGGGTGACCGCGCCGAGCTGTCCGGCTACATCGGCCGGCAGATCGGCGAGAACATCGCCGCCGGCCAGGACACCTCGCGCAAGGTGCTCGACGGCTGGCTCGCCAGCCCCGGCCACTGCGCCAACCTGATGAACCCGCAGTTCCGCGACCTAGGCGCTGCCTACTCGGTGGACCCGAAGAGCGACGCCGGCATCTATTGGACCGCGCTGTTCGGCAGCCAGTGACCCCGCGCCGGCCTCAGGGCCGGCGTTTCGTACCCGCCCGCCGCGCCGGCTCCCGCGTGGCGGCGCGGGCCGCCACTTTCATCAGGCGCTGGAAGGTGGGGCAGGCCAGGTGGTCCTCCGCCGGGCAGTCCACCGCGTGGCGCAGGCTGTCGCGGATCGCCGACAGCTGGCGGATGGTCGCGTCCAGCGCGTCGGCCTGTTCCGCCAGGCGCTGGCGGTCCAGGGTCGGTTGCCGTGCGCTGCCGAGCAGGGCGCCGATGTCGTCCAGGGAGAACCCCGCCGCCCGTCCCATGGCGATCAGCGCCAGGCGCTCCAGCACGTTGGCGTTGAACACCCGCTTCATGCCGGCGCGGCCGATGGAGCGGATCAGCCCCTTCTCCTCGTAGTAGCGCAGTGTCGAGGCCGGCAGGCCGGAGTTTCTCGCCACCTGGGCGATGTCCATCTCTTTCATGTTTGACCTCAAGTCGACTTGAACTGGCAGCCTGATTCCACGGGCGTTCCGTGACAGTGGAGGAGCTAAGCATGAACGGTGAGACGGTGGTAGCGGTGGTGGGGATCGGTGTGGGCGCGACCCTGGTGATGGACCTGTGGGGCTGGCTGCTGCGCCGTCTGACCGGCAACGCCGGGCTGGACTACGCCCTGGTGGGGCGCTGGGTCGGGCACATGCCCCGTGGCCGCTTCCGCCACGCCGGCATCGGCCGTGCCGCGCCGGTGCGCGGTGAGCGCGTGCTGGGCTGGACCTGCCACTACCTGATCGGCATCGGTTTCGCCGCGTTGCTGGTGGCGGTTGCCGGGCCGGCCTGGCTGTGCCGGCCAAGCCTGTGGCCGGCGCTGGCGTTCGGGCTGCTGAGCGTGGCGGCGCCGTTCCTGGTGATGCAGCCGGCCTTCGGGCTCGGCATCGCCGCTTCCCGCACCCCGGAGCCGCTCAAGGCGCGGCTGCGCAGCCTGCGCACGCACCTGGTGTTTGGCCTGGGCCTGTACCTGGCGGCCCTGGCCATGGCCTGGGGGTGGATGAGCTGCGCGGGCTGAGCGACCGGCTCACAGGGCGCTGACGATCTGCTCCCGCAGCCACTGGTGGGCCGGGTCGCGGTGCACGCGCTCGTGCCAGAGCATGGCCATCTCGTAGCCGGGCACGTCCACGGGGGCGTCGACCACCTGCAGCGTGCTGCCCTTCAGCAGACGCTCGGGGAGCATGGCCACCAGGTCGGTGCTCTCCAGCACGGCCCGGAGGAACAGGAAGTGCGGCACCGAGAGCACCACCTTCCGTTCCAGGCCCAGGCTTGCCAGGGCCTCGTCGGTGGGGCCGCTGAAGCCGCCGCCATCGGGCGAGACGATCGCCTGGTCCATTGCGCAGAACTGCTCCCGCGTCGGCCGCCGCCTGAGGCCGGGATGCCCGGTGCGGCCAGCGAGCACGTAGCGTTCGGCGAACAGGGTGCGGCGATGCAGGCTGGTGGGCGAGCCCTCCACGGTGTGGAAGGCCAGCTCGATTTCCCCGTGCTCCGCCTGCCGGGCGATGCGCGAGGGTACCATCTCCACCACCGCCACGCGCATGCCCGGGGCAGCCCGCAAGCGGGGCAGGGCGGGCAACAGGATGGCCGACTCGCCGTAGTCGGTGGCGGCCACCCGCCAGGTACCCTGGGCCTGGGCAGGGTCGAACGGGCTGGCCGGGGCCACGGCGCGCTCCAGGGCCTCCAGCGCCTGGCGCAAGGGCTCGCGCAGGGCCTCGGCGCGAGCGGTGGGGCGCATGCCGCGGGGGCCGGGCAGCAGCAGCGGGTCGTTGAAGATCTCCCGCAGCTTGGCCAGGTGCACGCTCACCGAGGGCTGGGAGAAGTTCAGGCGCTCGGCGGTGCGGGTGACGTTGTGTTCGGTCAACAGCGTGTCGAGGGTGACCAGCAGGTTGAGGTCCAGCCGTCTGAGATTATTCATGCGTATACCTGGGATATCAGCTATTCATTTCCAATATATCTGCCGGGCTCCCATCCTGCGTACCTCCCATCCCGTGAGGTGCCCCATGAATATCCTGATCGTCCATGCCCACCCTGAACCCCGCTCCCTCAACGGCGCGCTGAAGGACTTCAGCGTCCGGCACCTGCAGGCCGCCGGCCATGCGGTGCAGGTGTCCGACCTGTACGCCATGGGCTGGAAGCCGACCCTCGACGCCGCCGACAACCTGGACCACGAGCCCGGTGCTCGCTTCGATGCCTCACTGGACTCCCGGCACGCCTTCGCCAACGGCCGGCAGAGCCCGGACATCGCCGCCGAGCAGGACAAGCTGCGCTGGGCGGATGCGCTCATCCTGCAGTTCCCGCTCTGGTGGTTCACCCTGCCGGCGATCCTCAAGGGGTGGGTCGACCGCGTGTACGCCTACGGATTCGCCTACGGCGTGGGCGAGCATTCGGATGCGCGCTGGGGGGACCGCTACGGCGAGGGCTCCATGGCCGGCAAGCGGGCCATGCTGGTGGTCACCACCGGTGGCTGGGATTCCCACTACAGCCCGCGCGGCATCAACGGCCCCATGGAGGACCTGCTGTTCCCGATCCACCACGGCATCCTCCATTACCCCGGCTTCGACGTGCTGCCGCCCTTCGTCGTGCACCGCACCAGCCGCATCGACGCGGCACGCTTCGCCCGCATCCAGCAGGAACTGGGGCAGCGCCTGGACGACCTGTGGCGCACCGAGCCCATCCACTACCGCAAGCAGAACGCGGGGGACTACGAGATCCCCGCGCTGACCCTCAAGCCCGACATCGCGCCGGGGGAGGAGGGGTTCGCAGCGCATGTGAAGCGGTAGGCGAGGGGCAACGTAGCCCGGCTTCAGCCCGGGACCGGAGTCCACCGAGGCATCCCTGGGCTGAAGCCCAGGCTACGAAGACTTTGCGATACCGCAGAAACGACGACGGGAGATCAGGCCATCCGAGCCTCGTAGGAACGAACTCTGCTCGCGAACCGCTGCCGCTCCGAGTTTCGGCGGCAACCGTAGCCCGGGCTTCAGCCCGGGACCGGAGTCCACCGAGGCATCCCTGGGCTGAAGCCCAGGCTACGAAGCCTTTGCGGCCCCGCAGAAACGACGACGGGAGATCAGGCCATCCGAGCCTTGTAGGAGCGAGCTCTGCTCGCGAACCGCTGCCGCTCCGAGTTTCGGCAGCAACCGTAGCCCGGGCTTCAGCCCGGGGCCGGAGTCTACCGAGGAATCCCTGGGCTGAAGCCCAGGCCACGGAGCCTTTGCGGCACCGCAGAAACGACGACGGGAGCGCTGGGCTCCCGTCGTTTGGATCAATGGGCCTGGTTGAGGGTCAGGCGCATGTGGCGGTTCACATCCTTGTACAGCAGGTAGCGGAAGCGACCCGGGCCACCGGAGTAGCAGGCCTGCGGGCAGAAGGCACGCAGCCACATGAAGTCGCCGGCTTCCACCTCGACCCAGTCCTGGTTCAGGCGGTACACCGCCTTGCCTTCCAGCACGTAGAGGCCGTGTTCCATCACGTGGGTCTCGGCGAAGGGGATCACGCCGCCCGGCTCGAAGTTGACGATGTTCACGTGCATGTCGTGGCGCATGTCGCTGATGTCCACGAAGCGGGTGGTGCTCCAGCGGCCTTCGGTGTCCGGCATCACCTTCGGCTCGATGTCCTGCTCGTTGGTGACGAAGGCTTCCGGCAGCGGCACGCCGTCAACCCGCTGGTAGTGCTTGCGAATCCAGTGGAAGCGGGTGTGCTGGCCGGAGGTGTTGCGCACCTTGTAGTCGGCGCCCGGCGGAATGAACGCATAGCCGCCCGGCTGCATGTTGTGTACCTGGCCCTGCAGGGTCAGGGTCAGCTCGCCTTCTACGATGAACAGCACCGCCTCGGCGTTCGGGTCCAGTTCGGGCTTGTCGCTGCCGCCGTTGGGCGCCAGCTCGACGATGTACTGGGAGAAGGTCTCGGCGAAACCGGACAGCGGGCGGGCGATGACCCACATGCGCATGTCGTCCCAGAAGGGCAGGTGGCTGGTGACGATGTCACGCATCACCCCTTTGGGGATCACGGCGTAGGCTTCGGTGAACATCGCACGGTCGGTCAGCAGCTCGGTCTGGGCCGGGTGACCGCCGTGGGGAGCGAAATAGAAAGGCTTCTTGGACACGAAAAGTCTCCTGTAGGTATTCGGCGCCCTGCCAGTGGCCAGGAGGCCGACGCTGGCGTCGCGTGGGCGCAGCCGCAACCGGACGGGTCGCAGGTGCGCGGGGCGGAATCCACGATATCCAGCTGTCTTCGCATCCACAAATTAAATATCGGGATGGGTCACATTCGATTATCGAATGCAGTGCGCGACCTCAGCGCTGGCGCTCCTCGTCCAGCAGGCGGCACAGGGATTCGGCCAGCGCCTTGATCACCGGCCCGGCGCTGGGGCGGTGCAGCAGCGCCACCTCGAACAGGTCCAGCGGCTGAAGCCCCATCTTCTTCGGCAGCACCGCGTGGTCGGCCGTCACCGCCCGCGCCGGCAGCAGGCCGACGCCCATACCATCGGCGATGGCAGCCTGGATGCCGCTCAGGCTGGAGCTGGTGAAGCTGATGCGCCAGCGCCGGCCGGCGGCTTCCAGGGCGCTGATCATCTCGTCGCGGTACAGCCCGCGCGGGGGGAAGGTGACGATGGGCAGCGGGTCCAGGTTGGCGGCCGGGGTGCGCGCGCTGTCCACCCAGCGGGTCTTCTCCGGCCAGCGGGCGATGGCGTCGCGGCTGTTGCGGCGCTGCTTGATCAGCACCAGGTCCAGCTCGCCACGGTCGTAGCTGGCGGCCAGGTCGCGGCTCAACCCGCTGGTGACCTCCAGCTTGGCCTGGGGGAAGTGGTGGTTGAACACCGCCAGGTGGCGGGTGGTGCTGCCGGCGGCGAAGTCATCCGGCACGCCGATGCGCACCGTCAGCGACACCCGCGCACCCGCCAGCGCCTCGTGCAGTTCATCGTTCAACGCCAGCATGCGCCGGGCATAGGCCAGCAGCGTCTCCCCGGCATCGGTGGGCAGCACATCGCGGTTACCGCGCTCCAGCAACCGGTGCCCGGCCAGTTCCTCCAGCCGCCGGACCTTCTGGCTCACCGTCGACTGCGTGGAGCTGAGGCGCCCGGCGGCACTGGTGAAACTGCCGCAATCGGCCACCGCCACCAGCGCCCGCAGCAGGTCCAGCTCGAACAGGCGGTTATTCGATCTGTCACTGTGGTCCATGGGGGTATTCGTCTTTCAAATGGGGATGAGGGCTTGTAGCAGCTTGAGGGGGGAGGGGGCAAACATCGTCACTGAGGCGGCGATGGCCCATCATCTCTGCCGTGGAAAGAGCACGGCGATGCACCGATGCTCAAGCTTCTGGGGGGCCACTCGCGAAGCAGGTGCTATCAGGCCCCGGCTTCTATCCGCCGGTACATCACATCGGTTCGCAGCACGTACTTCACCCCGGCCGTTATCGGCGAGCCCTGGTGCATCACGCGGTGGGGGAAGACCAGGGCCATGCCGGTCTCGGGGCGGATGTCGGCTTCGTCGCGCAGTTGGGTGGCGCCGCCCTGGTAGTTGTCGTTGAGGTAGATGAGCAGGGTCAGCTGGCTGATCTCGCTGGGGCTGCGCTGGAAGGCGCCGTCCCGGTGCCATTTGAAGTACTGCTCCGGGGTGTAGCGGTAGAAGCGGAAGCGTTCGTTCAGGCCCACCAACTGCCACTCGTTGTCCAGGCAGTCGGGCAGCCAGGGGCGGGCCCGTTCCAGCAGGCGCTGGGCCAGGGCCGGGTCGTCGAAGAGGATGCGGTCGTTGTTGCGGATGGCCTTGTTCATCGCCTGGCCGCCGTCGCGGGTCTGGATGGCGGCTTCTTCGTAGCCCAGGGCTTCGCTGGCGTGGATGTGGCCCTGGCATTCGTCGGGGCTGAGGAAGCCGTGGATGAGAAAGCGCATGCCGCCCAGGTCGGTCTTTTCCATGATCCGGTCCGTGGTTTCGTGGGAAAGGCCGGATGCTACGGCCGCGCCGGGCGGGCTGTCGAGGGCCGCTTGCGCCCGGTGGGACGGGGTTCGCGGGCGTGGCAGGGCGGCTGCCACGCCCGCCTGGGGCTACAGCTTCAGGTTCAGCGACAGGTAGGCGGTGCGCCCCGGTGCGGGGGAGAACATCGGCTGGTCAGCACCGCCCCAGAAGAAGTTGTCGTACCAGACGTATTCGTACTGGCGGTCGGTGAGGTTCTTCACCTGCAGGTCCAGGTTGGTGGTGGGGCTCAGTCGGTAGTTCACGCTAGCGTCCAGCAGCGCGTAGCCGCCGTACTTGCCCTGCTGGTTCAGTTCTTCGATGTAGTAGTCGCCCTGGGCGCGGGCCTGCAGGCCGAAGCGCCAGTCGTCGTTGAGCCGGTAGTCCGCCCCCAGGTTGGAGATGTGGCGCGGGGTGGAGAACACCTCCTTGCCGGCCAGGGACTGGCCGCTGGCAGTGAAGGCGCTGACCACCTTGGCCTCCTGGATCGAGTGGGAGGCCCAGAGGCTCCAGTGCTCGTCGAGTTCGGCGGTCAGCTGCAGGTCGACGCCGCGCCGGCGGGTCTTGCCGAGGCCGACGGTGGTGCCGGTGCTGGGCATGTTGGCCACTTCGTCGGTGGCGTCCTGCTGCCACAGGGCGATGCGCGTTTCGGTGCCGTTGACCGGGTTGAACCGCACGCCCACTTCCTTGCCGGTGTTGATGGAGGGCTTGAAAGCCTTCTGCCCGGCGGTGAGGTAGGCCGGCTCGCGGGAGCCGGTGAGGATCTGGAAGGTGCGGCCCCAGTTGGCGTAGACGTTCAGGTCCGGGGTGAGGCTGTAGACCACGCTCAGCTTGGGCTGGCGGATCCAGCCGTAGTCCTGCAGGTCGGCCTTGATGCCGCCGGGCAGCTCGGTCTCGCCGGAGAAGCGGTCCAGGCGGTAAGCCGGGATGATCTTCAACTGCTCGGTGGGCTGGATCACCGCCTGCACGTAGGTGCCGAAGTTGTCCAGGGTGTAGGCGTCGTCGTTCTGGATGCGCGCCGGCGGGGCGTCGAAGTTCGTCGGCACGCTGTAGCTGTAGCGGTAACGACGGTACTCGTTGTCCTGGTGTTCGAGGTTGATGCCGCCGTCCAGGGTCAGCCAGTCGGTGCTGGCCCAGGTGAGGTTGCTGAGCAGGCCGGTCTGGCGTTCGTCCCACTGGCGGCGCTGGCGCGGTGCGTTGCCCACGGCGTAGGAGGTGAAGGTGACCTTGCGGTCGTCCTCGTAGCGGTTGTGGTAGAGCGTGTTGCTCAGGCTGAGGTCGTCGCGCAGTTGCCAGTCCAGGTGCAACGCCACCTGCTTCATGTCGCGGTCGTCGCCGTCGTTGGCGTTCTTCGCGGCGGAGTCGGTGCGGCTGGCCTTGAGTTCCTGGCGGGTGAGGAAGCCCGGCTCGTCGGCCTCGTGGTGGTAGAGGCGGGTCACCAGGCCGACCTTGAGCAGGCCCTCGTCGTCGGTGAAGAACCACTTGGCGCCGAGGGAGTACTTGTCCGATCTGTCGTGGTCGCGGAAGCCGTCGGAGTCCTGCTTGGCGAAGAAGTAGTTCTGCGCGAAGTTGCCCGACTCGCGGCCCACGGCCACCTGCAGTTCGCGTGTGTTGAAGCTGCCGTAGGTCAGCCGGCCGTCGCTGTAGTTGCCGCCCTGGCGGGTGACGAAGTTGATGTTGCCGCCGATGTTGTGCAGGCCGTAGCGCGGGTCGTTGGTGCCGCGCACCACCTCGATGTAGTCGATGTCGAGGGGGAAGACCATGTCGATGAAGCGCTGGTTGCCGCTGTTGACGTTGCTCGGCACGCCGTCGATCAGGGTCTTGATGCCGTTGATGTAGCCCTCGCCGTTGAAGGCGCGGAAGGTGGCCTTGCCCGACTCGGCGCCCTGGCGGGTCTCGGTCAGCTGGATGCCGGGCATCTGCCCCAGCAGCTCCCAGCTGTTCATCACGTTCTTTTCCTCCACCTTGTCGGCGCCCAGCACGTCCACCGAGGTCAGCACGCTGCTGCCGGTCTGCAGGGGGCGCCCGGAGGAGGAGTCCACTCGGACTTCGCCGAGGGTCAGGGTGGATTCGCCAGCGGGCGCCGCTTCGGCGCCACCTGCCAGGGCGGCCAGCATGGCCAGGGGGGCAAGCTCGTTCTTCATCGTGTGTCCTTGCAACCGGGTCGGGAGGTCGCCCCGGCAGGTGAGCGGGACGGCAGCCAGCCCGACGCGGCCGCAAGGCCGGTCGACAGGGCGGGGAGGGGCTGCACGGAACCGCTCATGTCTCCGTGCCGGGGTCAGGGGTCGTAAATGTTATACCGTAACGTTTTGTCGCGTCATCCCCGGCGCGGATTCACGCCTGCTGGCGAGGGGGGTCAGTGCCCGGCTTGCCAGGCGCCGGACTTCACCTCCGATTCGTCCAGCAGGTTGGCGAACATGCTGACCGCCTGCACGGCGTCGTTGGTGCCCTGGCGGATCTGCTCCACCACCACCCCGGCCTGGTCGGCCAGGGCCATGCCCGCCTCAGCGCGTTGCAGCGTGCTCTTCATGCTGTCCACTGCCTGGCGGGTCTCGGAGAGGATCATCCCGATCATCTCGGCGATCTCCGTCGTGGCGCTGCTGGTGCGCCCGGCCAACTGCCGCACCTCATCGGCCACCACGGCGAAGCCCCGTCCCTGGTCACCGGCGCGGGCGGCCTCGATGGCGGCGTTCAGCGCCAGCAGGTTGGTCTGGTCGGCGATGCTGCGGATGGTGTTGACGATGGCGGTGATGCGCTCCGAGCGGGAGCCCAGTTGCTCGACGATGGTGGTGGAGACGTTCACATCCTCGGCGATGCCTCGCATCTCCCGCGCGGCGCTGTGGATGATCTCCGAGCCGTTTTCGGCCACCCGCTCGGTCTCCACCGAGATGTGGTAGGCGGTACTCGCACTGCGGGAGTCCTGCTCGTACTTCTCCACCCGCTCGGTGATGTCGGCGGCGAACTTCACCACCTTCACCAGTTCACCTTCGGCGTTGAATACGGGGTTGTAGGTGGCTTCCAGCCACACGCTCGAACCGTTCTTGCGCAGGCGCTTGTACTGCCCCGCCAGGTACTGGCCCTGGTTCAACTGTGACCACAACTGGCTGTACTCCGCGCTCTGCACATAGTCCGCCGGGCAGAACACCCGGTGGCTCTTGCCGCGGACCTCCTGCAGCGAATAGCCCATGGTGAGGAGGAACTTCTGGTTGGCATCGAGCACGTTGCCGGTCGGCGTGAACTCCACGATGGCCATCGAGCGATTCAACGCCTTCAGCCGTGAGTGGACGTCCGCGTCCTGCTCCATTCGCGCGGTGATGTCGTAGGCGAGCTTGAGGATGCGGGTCACCTTGCCCTTGCTGAAGACCGGGCTGTAGCAGGCCTCCAGCCAGACGGCGCGGCCTCGGCTGTCCTGGCGATGGAACACCCCCTTCACCACCTGCCCACTGCGCAGGGTCGTCCAGAGCTGTTCGTACTCGGGGGTACGCGTGAGGGCGGGCGGGCAGAACACCCTGTGGTGTTTGCCCATGACCTGTTCAAGGGAGTAGTGGAACAGGGTGAGGAAATTGCTGTTGACGCCGATGACCGTGCCGTCCGGCAGGAACTCGATCATGCCCGTGGCGCGATCGATGGCCGACAGGTTGTCCTCCGACCGTTCGAGTGTGGCGAGCAGCTCTGCAAGGACCTTTTTTCCAGGCGTGGTGAAACTGAACATGGCATGACTCCCTGGGCGCAGGGCCTCAGTGATTGCTGGAGGGTGCTGACTGGGTCGCTTCCCGCTGGAGTGGCAAGGCAAGGGCAAGCGTCTTGTCGAGGACGGCCCGCGCGCAGGCGGAAAGTGAACGGGAGCTGAGGTAGGAGACATAGACCGGTCGGCCCGCCATCGACAGTTCGGGCAACACCCGGATCAGCGCGCCGCTTTCCAGGTGGCGCTGCGCCAACCTCATGGGTAACAAGCCCACGCCCATGCCACTGAGCGTGGCCTGCAGCAGCATCATGCTGGAGCGGGTCAGCAGCCTTTCATGGTGTCGCACCTGCACGGGTGGGCCGTTCTGGTTATGCATGAGGCAGTCCTTCTGGCTGCTGTCATGCAGCACCTCGTGTTCAACCAGGCGATCAGCCGTGTCAGGCCGGACGGTTCGATCAAGGTAGCTGGGCGCTGCAAACAGGCCGAGTTCCGTATCGAAGAGTTTCTTGGTGACACAAGCCGTATTCTTCAATTCGCCAACATGAATCAGCAGATCAATGCCTTCGAGTATGAGATCGGGCTCCTGGTCATTAATCAGGAGTTCGAGACGAATACCGGGATAGGTATCCAGTAGATCAAGTATGGAATGACTTTCACTGCAGTCGACGAAACTGCTGGGTAATTGAATGCGGACTTTTCCAATGAGTTCCACCCTTTCCTTTTTCATGGAGGCCAGTGCGATATTCAACTGATCAACGCTGTCCTTGCAGAGGGCATAAAGGGACTCGCCCTCGCAGGTGCATCGAAGTGCCTTGGTTGATCTGAAGAACAACGTCGTGCCCAGCCGCTTCTCGAATGCCTGGAGGCGTCTACTCAGCGTACTTGGGGGCATCCCCAGTAGTTTTCCCGCTTTTGCAAGGCTGCCTGTGCGAACCAGTGTTACAAAAATATCGACTTCACTTAGCATGACTGTATACACAAGGCTGTTTGTTTTTTTATATCCCGCGACAACGGAATGTTTAGTGTCGGCTCCTGTTTTTTTATAATTCTCCAGTGTTGCGGTGAAGCGTTGTTAGGGGTCTCAGAGTCTCCTGGATGTGACCGTGGACGGTATTGCTAATTGAACTTGAAGGTGAATGTGGAGATGCGCATTGTGTGTGCGTTTATCGCCCGGTTTGCTCCGTTTGTCGGGGCGTGATTCCAATCTAGCAATAGCGGCATAGGGGTGGAACCGTAAAAAACGGCAAACACTCTTTCATTTTTGCAAGAGCGGATTCACCCGCACTTCAATACCCTTACTTGTTATCCGTTCATTGATAAATGGAGGGATGATTCGTGCGGGTTTATCAATCCCTCTTTCCTGGATGGTTACTCGGTATTCCCTCCGATCCCCGGTCGGTTTCCCTGATCCCGGAGGTGTGGAGGGTGGGATGTTATACAGTAACAATTGGCGGCGGGAGCCCTGCAAACACCATGGACGTGCCTTTCAGACGGGCTGCATCTACACCGATCGGCCCTGCCGGGTCATTGCGTGAGGGAGGGGATGGGGTGGCCTCAGCCGACCACCACCGGTAGCGCCAGGTAATTGCCCTGGTGATCCCAGGCGGAGAGTGGATCGCGCTTCATCGATCCGCTGCGTCGTCGCTGACTGGTGGAGGGAAAGGGACGCTGAACCTATGCCCACGGCAGCCCATGCAGGCGCTGCCGTGGGGTGTGGGGTCAGGCGTCGTCGGCGCCGCGGTAGCGGGGGTAGGGCAGGCTGTTCCAGGCGCGGTTGGCGAGGCGGGTGGCGTCCATCGCTGCGGGGATGTCGTCAAGCAGCGTGCGGGCGGCGCTCAGTTCCCGCTGCACTTCCGCCTGGTCCTGGTACATGAACTCGTCGGAGGCCTGTTCCGGTGCCTGCCTGAATTTCTCGTCCAGGTCATCCAGCAGGCGCCGCTGCTGCCGGTGCAGGGCGTCGCGTGCGTCGTCCACCCAGGCCGGTTGCAGGCTGCGGTTGTGGTCCAGCAGGGCGGTGTATTCGCGGTAGACGCCGTCGTAGACATCGCCGGTGTGGGTACGCGCCTCGTGGCAGGCCAGTTCCAGGTCGCGCACGGTGAGGGCCTCCGCTTCCAGGGGCTGCTGGCGCGGTGCGCCGCCCAGGCGGGTGAAGCGGGTGTAGAAGGGGAACAGGCTCTGGATCACCTTGGCCACCGGCAGGGTGCCTTCGCCGTCGTCCCCCAGGCCCTTGGGCTGGATGCCCTGCATGGCCGCCAGGGCCGACTCCGGGCGTACCACCTCCTTGGGCGGCACCAGGCCGTGACGCAGCATCTCGCGGATGCCGGTGCCGGAGATGTTCAGCCGGTAGCGCTCGTCGTGGGGGCAGGTTTCGGTCGTGGCGTGGCTGGCGCAGCGCACGCAGTAGAACACCTCGTGGAACAGGCGCACCTCGATGCCCAGCTCGTCCGGGGTGAACTGGTCGAAGATGCTGTGGCTGGCGTACTTGTCGTAGTAGCTGCCGATCCCCGCGTGGTCGCGGCCGATCAGCGCATGGGTGCAGCCGTAGTTCTTCATGATCAGGGCGTGCAACACCGTCTCCCGGGGGCCGGCGAAGATGTAGGTGACCCGCAGCGGCGAGAGCATGGCGCGGTCCTTGGGGTAGTAGGTCTCCAGCACGTTGCGGTAGGCCTGCATGCGGTACTCGTGGCGCACGTATTCACGCTTGGCCATTTCCACCAGCGGCTGCAGCAGCAGGCCGTCGATGCCTTCCAGGGCGTTGCGGTGGATGTATTCGTGGCCCCGGTGCAGCGGGTTGGCGCCGGTGATGAAGCCGGCCACGGAGCGGAAGCCGCGCTCCTCGTAGAAGCGCTTCCAGGTGTCCCGGGGTTCCAGACGCAACGACTCGAAGGGGCCCCAGTCGACCCGTTGCAGCAACTGCAGCGTGCCGCCCAGGGCCACATCGCCCATGCGCCGGTGGATGGCGTCCACCCCCGGGTGGTTGCGGTCGGTGGTGCCGAACAGCTGGCGGGCGCGCTCTTCCTTGTCGTAATCGAAGATGTCCTCGATGGCGAGGATGGCCACCGGCTCGTTGCGGTTGTCGATCAGGGCCACTTCATCGCCCACCGCCAGGGCGGCGATCACCTCGCGGTTACGCTCGCCCACCGGTGCGAAGCTCAGCGGCACCGGCCACACCACGCCGTTGGCCAGCCGGCCGCTGCCCAGCACGGACAGGTAGTCGGCCTGGTTCATGAAGCCCTTGTTGGGCGAGAGCACGCCGGTGGTGATCATCTCGATGGTGATCACCGCCTCCAGGTCGATGCGGATCGACGGCATGGCGCGTGCCCGCGCGATTTCTGCCTGGACCCGGTCGGCGGGCACCACCTGGTTAACCAGGGTTCCACCGTGGGGTTGCTGGGGGTAGCGATCGAAGGCGAGTTCCATGTTTCCTCCTGCTCGGCTCTGGCCCCGCTCGCTGGTCGCCTGAGCGGCGAACGGGTCGCACTGTGCCGTTTTGTTATGGGTAGGACATGGCCGGTCACGGCCGTCCGGCCTGCCTGTGGGCGCACCGGACTGGCTGAACGGTAGGGGCCGGGGGCCGGGGCGGACAAGGACGTTGCCCTGTGGGGAAAGTCTGGAAGTTACCGGCGGAGCGTCTGCCGGGCGGGTTGGGTGTGGAGCGGGGGTGTGCAAACGGGCGTTGGCCGTTTGCCAGGCGCACCCTGCGACGGATCGGCTGCAGGGGCTTTGCGTGGGGCGCGGCGGCTTAGCCGATCACCCGTGCCGGTCGCTGCAGCAGGCGGTGGCATTCGCTGGCATCCAGCCAGGTGCGGCCCTGCCAGTGCAGCACCTCCAGCGGGCGTTCCTGCCAGTGCACCACGTCGCGGTAGGGGCGCAGGGCGTTCGGGTGGCGCTCTTCGCGCAGGCGGGGGATCACCTCGCGGCTGATCCAGCGGCGGATGCCGCCGTTCTCCGGGTGGTAGTAGAAGATCAGCAGCGCGTAGACGCCGCAGTCGCTGACCAGCAGCTCGCGCTTATATTCGCCCCTGCTGTCGCGCACCCAGGCGGGCTGCAGTTGGTCCGGGTCCAGGTTCCGGGGCGCGCGTTCGTCGAGCGGGACGCGGTTGATCAGCCGCGCCAGGTCGTTGAGGACGAACCAGGGCTCGTCGTCCAGCAGCAGTGCGCGGAGCTGGCGGCGGTGGCGGGTGAACAGGGTGGGGATGAGGATCTCGTCGTGGAGCTAGGGTGAATCGGGCATGTCCATTACCTCTGCTAGGTCTTACAGCTTTCTCAGGGCTGTTGGCGTCGGGAGTTAAGAAACCCCACCTAGAGGGCCGGACGTATTCCCCTTTCGGGTCTTGTATTAGCCCACTCCCGACATACAGAGGTTTTGAGCGTGCGCGAGTGTGCCGCATGCACAAAAAAGCCGCTGAACTTTCGGGAGCGGTCAGGCCGCTAGGTGAGTAAGCGTTTCTTAGGCGCCGGGGACGGAGGCTATGGGCGCACCCGGAAGGTGGCAATGCAGTTACCGCGTGGGAAATGGCTGATCGGTCAGGCGGAAGCGGGAGGGCGGGATCGGGTGGATTGCGCCTCATCGATCCACCGGTGTGCCGCGCTCGACGCCGGATGGTGGATGGGAAGAACGCCATCCACCCTACGCCCGGCATGGATTACGGCGCTTGGCCGGTGGGCCGGGCTTCACCGGTCCATCATCACGCCTCGCCCTACTCCTGGCGCATGGCCCGTAGGGTGGATCGCGCTTTATCGATCCACCGTTGTGCCGCGCTCGACGGCGGTTGGTGGATGGGAAGAGCGCCATCCACCCTACGCCCCGAATGGCTTTTGGCGCTTGGCCGGTGGGCCGGGCTTCCGCGATCCCTCATCACGCCTCGCCCGACTTCTGGCGCTTGGCCCGTAGGGTGGATCGCGCTTTATCGATCCACCGCTGTGCCGCGCTCGGCTCGCCCGGCGCAGGCCTCACTCGCCCCACTGCGCTCCGTCGGTATCAACCCCGTTCCCTGCCCAATCCGCCGGGTAGATGCCATCCCGCACCGCTCGGTGAAAGCTGGAATACGGCCAATCCCGAACCTGTTGGACGTGCCCGTGTTTCATCGGGTTGATGTGGATGTAATCGAAATGCCGCTGGTAATCGAGGTCGTCGCGGATCAGATGTTCCCAATAGCGGCGTTGCCAGATGCCGCGCTCCTTTCGCGTCCGTTGCCGTTCGGTACGGGGTTCGGTGTCGGGCAGGCGTTTGGAGAAGGCGAATTTGATGGCCTTCCAGCGTTCGGCAAAGGCGTGGTCGCCGGGTGGCAGCGTCCAGAGGCAATGCATGTGTTCGGGGAGCACCACCCAGGCATCGATGTGGAAGGGCAGGCGCGCCTTCACCAAGCCCACCGTCTGGCGCAGCAGGTGAATCTCGCGCACCAGCAGGTCGCTGCTCCGGTCACGCAGGTTGACGGTAAAGAAGTAGGTGCCGCCCGGCATTCGTGCGCGGCGGTAGTTGGACATGACCCCTCCTTGAGTCAGTGGCGGTGCGGGTGAACGGGAAGATCGTTTCCACCTTCCCCGGCACCCGACGTTCAGGCCCCGGTAGGGTGGATCGCGCTTTACCGATCCACCGTTGTGCCGCATTCAACGCCGGTTGGTGGATGGAAAGAGCGCCATCCACCCTACGCCCCGAGTTGGCCGTGGTGCGGGCGGAGGGTAGGTGAACGGGAAGCTCGTTTCCACCTTCCCCGGCACCCGACGTTCAGGCTTCGGTAGGGTGGATCGCGTTTCACCGATCCACCGTTGTGCCGCATTCAACGCCGGCTGGTGGATGGGAAGAGTGTCATCCACCCTACGCACTAAATCGGATTAGTTCTTTTGAGTACCAAGTTTTTGCTGTTCAAGGCGCTTGGTCAGATTGCGCTTGATATTAACTAAATGCTGACTTTTGCAACCGGATTCCTCTGCTTGGCTTAGATGCTGAAGTGCATCTTTGGTTTCTAGGTTTTTTTCATAACGGGCAACAATGAAGTGCGCCTCCGCAGTGAACTGGGCGAGGCTTAGTTTTGGAGCGGCGAGTGCTGCCGTCATTTCTTCCAATGTGGGGTTTTCGCCGAGCGAAGGTAGATCTTCACATTCAGGTCGCTGGAAGGCCTGGATTGGGTAAAACCTGGAATAAGGGTCGGCGCTTGATAGGCCGGTGGCTATATCGTGTGTCGCTTTCTGTTGTGCCTCAATGATTTTCATAATGTTCCTTGATTCGGAACATGAAGTTCTTTTGGCTAGGCTGGAGGCGAGTAGGCCCTGGTGAGATGCGAGTTCAAGTAGTTCGCAAATTCTTTTTTCGTTTTTTGGTTTTTCAAATGTGAGGGTATAGGCAAGAAGGTGTTGCGCTGGTGCGAAGCCAAGTTTTGCAGAGGTCTCCAGGTTATCTTTATATGTTGCAGTGCTCTTGAGGATAGCTTCTCTCAGTTGTTCTTTCCTGGCTGACTCTTCTTTTTCTATTGGGTGGCTTTTTTCCTCTAGCAAAATTTCCTGTAGTTGGGACGAGGCTAAAATTGCTTTGTCATACTCTTCTTCGCCTTTCAGCAAGTCAGCATGACTGTAGTTATTGGCCAGGAAGGAAAGCAGTAACAGAAAAGTATGTGATTTGCGCATAACTGACCTTGGGAAAATAAAAACCCCGCACAAGGCGGGGTTTCGTCTTTCTTCGCTACCCCGAAAATCCATATCAGGTTGAAGCGTTTTAAGTAGTCCTAATGGTTTGACCCGGAATCAATCCCAGCTCAGCGCACCACCAGTCTGATACTCGATCACACGGGTCTCGAAGAAGTTCTTCTCTTTCTTCAGGTCCATGATCTCGCTCATCCAGGGGAACGGGTTGGTGGTGCCCGGGTATTCCTCTTTCAGGCCGATCTGGGTCAGGCGGCGGTTGGCGATGAACTTGAGGTAGTCCTCCATCATCGCGGCGTTCATGCCCAGTACGCCGCGCGGCATGGTGTCGCGTGCGTATTCGATCTCGAGCTGGGTGCCCTGGAGGATCATCTGGGTGGCTTCGTCCTTCATCTGGGCATCCCACAGGTGCGGGTTTTCGATCTTGATCTGGTTGATCACGTCGATGCCGAAGTTCAGGTGCATGGATTCGTCGCGCAGGATGTACTGGAACTGCTCGGCGGTGCCGGTCATCTTGTTGCGGCGGCCCATGGAGAGGATCTGGGTGAAGCCGCAGTAGAAGAAGATGCCTTCCAGTACGCAGTAGTAGGCGATCAGGTTGCGCAGGAACTGGCGGTCGGTTTCCGGGGTGCCGGTGTTGAACTGCGGATCGGAGATGGAGCGGGTGTACTTGAGGCCCCAGGAGGCCTTTTTCGCGACGCTCGGAATCTCGTGGTACATGTTGAAGATCTCGCCTTCATCCATGCCCAGGGACTCGATGCAGTACTGGTAGGCGTGGGTGTGGATCGCCTCTTCGAAGGCCTGGCGCAGGATGTACTGGCGGCATTCGGGGTTGGTGATCAGGCGGTACACGGCCAGTACCAGGTTGTTGGCAACCAGGGAGTCGGCGGTGGAGAAGAAGCCGAGGTTGCGCATGACGATGCGGCGCTCGTCTTCGCTGAGGCCGTCCTTGCTCTTCCACAGGGCAATGTCGGCGTTCATGTTCACTTCCTGGGGCATCCAGTGGTTGGCGCAGCCATCCAGGTACTTCTGCCAGGCCCAGTCGTACTTGAAGGGTACGAGCTGGTTGAGGTCGGCACGGGCGTTGATCATCTGCTTGTCGCCGACCTGTACGCGTGCGGAGGCGCCTTCGAGGTCGTCCAGGCCTTCCTGGATGTCGAGGGCGTCGAGGGCCTTCTTGGCGCGGGCGACGGCGTCGGAGTCGTCAGCCGATACGGCGCGGGCGTCCTGCACGGAGCCGGCGGCTTCGTCGTCGAGCTTGTCGGCGTTCTGCGCGGCCTGGGCAACGGCGGGCGCGGCCTTGGCTTCGGTGGGGTCTTCTTTGTCGAATTCGTCCCAGCTGAGCATGTTTCCTCTCCTGGTGTCTGGATGCGTGAAAGTGGGTTGCACGCTAAAGCGATCATCTGGCCGGCGGTGCTTTGCCTGGCCTGCACGCCCGGTTTGTGGACGTGCTGTTCGGATTCGGTACTGCTTGAGGTTTCCCTCTTTACCCATCCCTCTCTCCCGCTGGCGGGAGAGGGGAGGGCTGGCTGCGGCCGCGCCGCAGTTTCCGGCGTGAGTCAGCGCTAGGCGGGCACTTGGCCGGAGCCCCTGAGCGTACGTCCGTACGTGATGGGGTCCGGCCGAGTGGCCAACAACGCGATGGCCGCGCCGGGGACTGCGTTACTGGCAGGCTTCGCAGTCGGGGTTGTCGATGGAGCAAGCCTTCGGCACCGGCGCCGGCTGCGGCGCGGCGGCCGGGGCAGCCTGCAGGCCTTCGTCGATCACCGAGCTGACGGCGTTGAGCTTGCCGGTGTTGATGGTGGACTTCTCGGTGCTGGTGGCGGCCAGGGCACGGAGGTAGTAGGTGGTCTTCAGGCCACGGTACCAAGCCATGCGGTAGGTCACGTCCAGCTTCTTGCCGGAGGCGCCGGCGATGTAGAGGTTCAGGGACTGGGCCTGATCGATCCACTTCTGGCGGCGGCTGGCGGCGTCGACGATCCACTTGGTCTCGACTTCGAAGGCGGTGGCGTACAGGTCTTTCAGGTCTTGCGGGATGCGCTCGATCTGCTGCACGGAGCCGTCGTAGTACTTCAGGTCGTTGACCATGACCGGGTCCCACAGGCCGCGGGCCTTGAGGTCGCGTACCAGGTAGGGGTTGATCACGGTGAACTCGCCGGAGAGGTTCGATTTCACGTACAGGTTCTGGTAGGTCGGCTCGATGGACTGCGATACGCCGGTGATGTTGGCGATGGTCGCGGTCGGCGCGATGGCCATGATGTTCGAGTTGCGGATGCCTTTCTTGACGCGCTCGCGCACCGGGGCCCAGTCGAGGGACTCGGTCAGGTCGACGTCGATGTACTTCTGGCCACGGGCTTCGATGAGGATCTGCTGGGAGTCCAGCGGCAGGATGCCCTTGGACCACAGGGAGCCGTCGAAGGTCTCGTAGGCGCCGCGCTCGTCGGCCAGGTCACAGGAGGCCTGGATGGCGAAGTAGCTCACCGCTTCCATGGACTTGTCGGCGAACTCGATGGCCGCGTCGGAGCCGTAGGCGATGTGCTGCAGGTACAGGGCGTCCTGGAAGCCCATGATGCCGAGGCCTACCGGGCGGTGCTTGAGGTTCGAGTTGCGAGCCTGCGGGACCGAGTAGTAGTTGATGTCGATGACGTTATCGAGCATGCGCACGGCGGTCTTCACGGTCTTCTGCAGCTTGGCGGTGTCCAGCTTGCCGTCGACGATGTGGTTGACCAGGTTGATCGAGCCCAGGTTGCAGACGGCGATCTCGTCGGCATTGGTGTTCAGGGTGATCTCGGTGCACAGGTTCGAGCTGTGGACGACGCCCACGTGCTGCTGCGGGCTGCGCAGGTTGCACGGGTCCTTGAAGGTCAGCCACGGGTGGCCGGTCTCGAACAGCATGGAGAGCATCTTGCGCCACAGGTCCTTGGCCTGGACGACCTTGAACACCTTGATCTTGTTGTACTCGGTCAGGGCTTCGTAATACTCGTAGCGCTCTTCGAAGGCCTTGCCGGTCAGGTCGTGCAGGTCCGGCACTTCGGACGGGGAGAACAGCGTCCACTTGCCGTCGTCGAAGACGCGCTTCATGAACAGGTCCGGAATCCAGTTCGCGGTGTTCATGTCGTGGGTGCGGCGACGGTCGTCACCGGTGTTCTTGCGCAGTTCGAGGAATTCCTCGATGTCCAGGTGCCAGGTTTCCAGGTAGGCGCAGACGGCGCCCTTGCGCTTGCCGCCCTGGTTCACGGCCACGGCGGTGTCGTTGACCACTTTCAGGAAGGGGACGACGCCCTGGGACTTGCCGTTGGTGCCCTTGATGTAGGAGCCCAGCGCGCGCACCGGGGTCCAGTCGTTGCCCAGGCCACCGGCGAATTTCGACAGCATGGCGTTGTCGTGGATCGCGTTGTAGATGCCCGACAGGTCGTCCGGCACGGTGGTCAGGTAGCAGGAGGACAGCTGCGGACGCAGGGTGCCGGCGTTGAACAGGGTCGGGGTCGACGACATGTAGTCGAACGAGGAGAGCAGGTTGTAGAACTCGATGGCGCGGGCTTCACGGTCCTTCTCTTCGATGGCCAGGCCCATGGCCACGCGCATGAAGAAGACCTGCGGCAGTTCGAAGCGGATGCCGTCCTTGTGGATGAAGTAGCGGTCGTACAGGGTCTGCAGGCCGAGGTAGGTGAACTGCTGGTCACGCTCGTGGTTCAGCGCGGCGCCCAGCTTGGCCAGGTCGAATTCCTTGAGCTTGGGGTCGATCAGCTCGAACTCGGCACCCTTCTCCACATAGGCCGCCAGGGCCTTGGTGTAGAGGTTGGCCATTTCGTGGTGGGTGGCGCTTTCGGCCACGCCGAGGAAGCCCAGGGCTTCGGCGCGCAGGGTGTCCATCAGCAGGCGGGCGGTGACGTAGGAGTAGTTCGGCTCACGTTCCACCAGGGTGCGGGCGGTCATCACCAGGGCGGTGTTGACGTCCTTCTCGGCCACGCCGTCGTACAGGTTCTTCAGGGTTTCGCGCTCGATCAGGGCGCCGTCCACCTCGGCCAGGCCTTCGCAGGCTTCGCGGATGATGGTCTGCAGGCGGCCCATGTCCAGCGGCTGGACGCTGCCGTCGGCCTTGGTGATGCGGATGCTCGGGTGCGGCACGGCAACGTCGCTGGCGGCGGCGCCACGCTTGGCGCGCTCCTGGGCGCGGGCTTCGCGGTAGAGCACGTAGTCGCGGGCGACCTTCTGCTCGCCAGCGCGCATCAGGCTCAGTTCGACCTGGTCCTGGATTTCTTCGATGTGGATGGTGCCGCCGGAGGGCATGCGACGCTTGAAGGTCGCGGTGACCTGCTCGGTCAGGCGGGCAACGGTTTCATGGATGCGGGAAGAAGCAGCGGCAGTACCGCCTTCCACGGCGAGGAACGCCTTGGTGATGGCAACGGTGATCTTGTCATCGGTGTAGGGGACGACGGTGCCGTTGCGTTTGATCACGCGCAGCTGGCCGGGAGCGGTGGCGGCCAGGTCCTGGGCGGAGTCGGCTGCCAGCGGCGCGTTGGCCTGCGGGTTCTCGCGAGTGGTGTCGGTCTGCATGGGGGTCTCCATGTTCGTATAGGTCTGGTTGGGCGCCGGGGCACCCGTTATTCCGTTACAAAGCTCGCCGCGCCGGCCAGGGCCGGGCGGTAGGTACTACAAGGCAGAGAGGTCGGACTCAGGTGCCTCCCTGGCCCTACAAAGTCTAGGGTCGCCGTGTTAAGGCACGACGACTGAAACACAATACCTAGTGGTGCGGCCTGCTCCGGCTGCGCACCGCTTCCGGTGGCGGTCACGTCTTGCGCGTCTCGCCCCGGCACCGTCTGCCGGGGCAGCGCGGTGGGTTGGACTCTCGATGGATCACCGGGTTCGAATGCACGGAAAAGGCTCTTCGGGACTTGATTCTGGTTGTGCCTGGTGATCTAGCAAAACCCCAATATGTAGGGGTGCTGCGCGATGGGGGTACAAGATAATGCGCTGTCTGGGCTATTGCAAGGCGAGGGGTACTGAACAAGCTGTGGATAAGTTGTGGGTGCTCTGTGCGCGGCGGCCGGCGGGCGCCGGGTAGGCCTTGGGCGGCGTGGGGTACGCCGTTCGTCGTCACTTCACAGGCCTTTTCAGGGGCGATCCGAGGATGCCGACGGGTGCGCAAGCTAACACAATATGTAGTGTTTTTCCGCTGTTCTGGCATGCGCTGTGCAGAACGGCCGGCATTGCTACAATCCGCGCGTTTTTCCTGGCCCTCGCGGCGCTGGAGTGGGAGTAGGTGGTGGAACAAGAAGCCTGGCGCATCCTCATTGTCGAAGACGACCAGCGACTGGCCGAGCTGACCCGTGAATACCTGGAAGGCAACGGCCTGCGGGTGTCCATCGAGTCGGACGGCGGCCAGGCGGTGGCGCGCATCCTGGCGGAACGCCCGGACCTGGTGATCCTGGACCTGATGCTGCCGGGTGAGGATGGCCTGTCCATCTGCCGCAAGGTACGGGGGCGCTACGACGGCCCGATCCTGATGCTCACCGCGCGTACCGACGACATGGACCAGGTGCTGGGCCTGGAGATGGGCGCCGACGACTACGTGTGCAAGCCGGTGCGCCCGCGCGTGCTGCTGGCGCGCATCCGTGCCCTGCTGCGGCGCAGCGAGGGCGTGACCGACAGCGTGGAAGACACCCCGCGGCGCCTGGAATTCGGCAGCCTGGTGATCGACAACGCCATGCGCGAGGCCTGGCTCAGCGAGCGCAGCATCGAGCTGACCAGCGCCGAGTTCGACCTGCTCTGGCTGCTGGCGGTGAACGCCGGGCGCATCCTCTCCCGCGAGGAGATCTTCAATGCCCTGCGCGGCATCGAGTACGACGGCCAGGACCGCTCCATCGACGTGCGCATCTCGCGCATCCGCCCCAAGATCGGCGACGACCCGATGCACCCGCGCCTGATCAAGACGGTGCGCAGCAAGGGCTACCTGTTCGTCGGCGAGGCGGCCGACGGCCAGCCATGACTCGCGCCGCCCGCTCGGCCGTGGCCTGGGGGCGGCCATGAACTCCATCTTCCTGCGCATCTACGGCGGCCTGCTGGCCACCCTGGTGCTGGTGGCCCTGCTGGGGGTGTTCACCCTGCACCAGGTCAACGAGGTGCGCGCCGACCGCTACCGGGAAAGCCTGGCGCGCGGCACCTTCCGCCTGATGTCCGACAACCTCGAACCCATGACCCAGGTGGAACGCCGCCGCGCCCTGGTGCTGTGGGGCCGCCTGCTGGGCATCCCCCTGGCGCTGCAGGACCTGGACGAGGACCGCCTCGACAGCGGCGTGCGCTCCCGCGTGCTGCGCCGCCAGGTGATGGTGGAACAGACCGGCCCCCACGCCGCCAAGGTCTACAGCCTGGTGAGCGAAAAGGACCACCTGGTGCTCACCGGCGAGGTGCAGCAGATCAGCGAGCAGTTGGCCCGGGCCACCGTCTACCTGCTGATCGACGAGCTGGTGCGCTACCCGGTCAACGAACAGCCGCAGCGCTTGGCGACCCTGAAGGAGAGCAAGCAGTTCGGCTTCGACCTGCACCTGGTGACCCTGGAGAACGCCGACCTCGACGAAGACCAGCGGCGCCGGGTGGACGAGGGCGACACGGTGATGGCCCTGGGCAAGGGCGGCGACTCCATCCGCATCTTCGCCGGCATCGTCGACACGCCCTGGGTGCTGGAGATCGGCCCGCTGGTGCTGATGAACCCTTACCCGCCGGAGCTGCTGATCCTCATCGGCGTGCTCGGGCTGAGCCTGATCGGCCTCACCATCTACCTGCTGGTGCGCCAGCTGGAGCGGCGCCTGCTGGGGCTGGAAGCGGCGGCCACGCGCATCGCCCACGGCAAGCTGGACGCCCGCGTACCGGCCCGTGGCGCGGACTCGGTGGGGCGCCTGGCGGCCGCCTTCAACGGCATGGCCGAGCAGTTGCAACAGTTGCTCTCGGTGCAGCGCGAGCTGGTGCGGGCGGTGTCCCACGAGCTGCGCACGCCGGTGGCGCGGCTGCGCTTCGGCCTGGAGATGATCGCCGACGCCGAGACCGACACCGCGCGGCGTAAGTACATGGAAGGCATGGATGGCGACATCCAGGAACTCGACAAGCTGGTGGACGAGATGCTGACCTACGCCCGCCTGGAGCAGGGCACGCCGGCGCTGAACTTCCAGCGGGTCGACCTGGATGCGCTGATGGAGCAGGTGATCGCCGAGCTGGCGCCGCTGCGCCCGGCCATCCGCGTCGAGCGCGGCCATGCCTTCGGCCGTGTCGAGGAGGGCGCCTGGGTGGAGGCCGAGCCGCGCTACCTGCACCGGGCCCTGCAGAACCTGGTGAGCAATGCCATGCGCCACGCCGAGTCGCGGGTGCGCCTGAGCTTCCAGATCGGCGAAGCGCTGTGCCGCATCGACGTGGAGGACGACGGCCCCGGCGTGCCGGAAAGCGCCTGGGAACGCATCTTCACCCCTTTCCTGCGGCTGGACGACAGCCGCACCCGCGCCTCCGGCGGGCATGGCCTGGGCCTGTCCATCGTCCGGCGCATCATCTATTGGCACAGCGGGCGTGCGCAGATCGGCCGCAGCGAGGCCCTGGGTGGCGCGCAGTTCAGCCTGGTCTGGCCGTGCCGGCAGGGCGAACGCCTGCCTTCCTGAGTCAGCGCACCGCCACCAGGGTCAGCAGGCGGTCCGGGTAGTGGCGCACCTGCCCCTGCAGCTCGCGGCCCTGGTGCCATTCGGCGGACAGGTCGATCAACAGGCGCAGTTGCACGCGGTGGTCGTCCACCGCCAGCACTTCCGCATCATGGAAATAGAAGCGCACCCCCACCAGCGGGTAGAGCGCCTTGAACAGGCTCTCCTTGATGGAGAAGGTCAGGGTCACCCGCTCGGCCCTGGCCTCCAGCGGCAGGGCGTCGAGCCGTTGCAGCTCGGCCTCGGTGAGGATCTCCCCGGCCAGGCGCAGGGCGCGCTCGGGCTCCAGGCGCTGCTCCAGGTCCAGCCCCAGGCCGCGCCATGCTTCGGCACGGGCCACCACGCTGGCCGCCTGGCCGGTGCCATGGGTGATGGAGCCGACGACGCCGGCCGGCCACACCGGCGCCCGGTCCTCGCCGGTGGCGGGCACCTCGGCCTGCCCGGTGAGCGCCTGCAAGGCCGCACGCGCGCAGAGCCGCCCGGCCAGGTACTCCGCACGGCGCTTGGCCACCGAGCGCTGGATGCTCGGCGTGGTGGGGATGTTGCAGCGGGCGAAGTCGCCATCGTCGAGGGCCGCCGGGTCGAAGCGGCAGCTGTGGAAACCCACGCCCTCCAGCGCCTCGGCGAAGGGCCAGGCGGCATCGGGCTGGGTGCAGAAAGGGGGCAGGGTCAGGTTCATGGCGCGCATTCTGCCGCGCCGGTGGGGCGGCCGACCAGACGCTGGCTCGGTTACATATGTTTGCAATCGGGTTACCAAAGCTAAACGGATCGTCCAGTCGGCTTTTGCCAGACTAGCTGTGCGTTTCTTCTGGAACGCAGGTGAGGTTGTAGCCTGGGGCCGTTATCGGCCCCGGCGTTTTCTCTGAATCGAGAACGGGAGCCCTGTGGCTCCCGTTTTTTTTGCTTTGGATTCTGCCCTTGGAAGCAGCCTGATGGCGGGGGCGATGGGGTTCGTGGCCTCACCCCCTCCTGCGAAGCGGTCGCACGCTGGGGATTGTCAGTGCGCCAGGCGCTGCCAGCGCCGGAACACCGGCTCGGCCAGGAACAGCACCAGCAGCAGCCGGGCCACCTGCAGGGCAGTGACCAGCGGGACGGAGAGCTGCAGGGTCTCGGCGGTGAGGCTCATCTCGGCGATGCCGCCGGGCATCATCCCCAGGGTCAGGGAGCGCAGGTCCAGGGCGCTGGCCCAGGCGATGCCGAAGGCGCAGAGGCTGGCGAAGCCGATCATCAGTGCGGTGCCCAGCAGGGTGCGGGCGAGGAAGGCTGGGGCGCGGCGGAAGAAGGGGCGGTCGAAGTGGCAGCCCAGGCCGCTGCCGATCAGCAACTGGCCCACCTGGCTGGCCCCCGGGGGGAGGCCGATGTGCAGGTCCCAGGCGACGCTGGCGCAGGCGCTGACCAGCAGCGGGCCGAACAACCAGGGGTTGGGTTGGCGCAGGCGTTGCCAGAGCAGCGCCACCAGGCCGCCGGCCGGCACCAGCACGGCCAGCCAGGCCCAGTCCACCGGGGCGCTGGTGTGCAGGGCGGGGCCGTCGCCCAGCAGCAGTTTGAACAGCGCCGGTATGCACAGCACCACGGCCACCACCCGCAGGCTCTGGGCCGCGGCCACGCGGCTGGTGCTGGCGCCGTTGCGCTGGCCGAGGTTGACCATCTCCCCCGAGCCGCCGGGCATGCAGGCGAAGAAGGCGGTGGCGCGGTCCTCGCCGCTGCGGCGCAACAGCCCGATGGCGAGGACGCTGGAGAGGCTGGTGAACAGGGCACCGAAGAGCACCAGCGCCCAGTGGGCGGTGACCTGCTCCAGCACCTGGGGGGTGAAGTGCAGGCCGATGCCGATGCCGATGATCCATTGCCCGGTCTTGCGCCCGCCCGGCAGGTCGCGGATCTGCCAGGGCGTGGCGCAGCGGAACAGGATGACCGCCACCAGGGCGCCGATCATCCACGGCAGCGGCCAGTGGGCGAGGCTGGCGAGCAGGCCGCCCGCCGCGCCCACCAGGGGTGTCGCCCACCAGCTGCGCCAGCCATCACGCATCCGCCAGGGCCTCCCGGCGGGCGCGGCGGCGCCAGATGCGCACCAGCGGCAGGGCCAGCATCACCGCTACCAGCACCCAGGTGCCGATGGCGATGGGGCTGGACCAGAGGATGCCCAGCTCGCCGTTGGAGATGGACAGCGCGCGGCGCAGGTTCTGCTCCATCAGCCCGCCGAGGATGAAGCCCAGCAGCAGCGGCGAGAGGGGGAAGTCCAGCTTGCGCAGGATGTAGCCGAAGATGCCGATGGCGACCATCAGGAACAGGTCGAAGGTGGTGGCGTGCACGGCATAGACGCCGATGGAGGTGATGATGGCGATCACCGGCACCAGGGCCCAGTTGGGCACGGCGAGGATGCGGGTGAATATCCGGATCATCGGGATGTTGAGGATCACCAGCATGACGTTGGCGATGAACAGCGAGGCGATCAGGCCCCAGACGATGTCCGGCTGCTGCTGGAACAGCATCGGGCCGGGGGTGATGTTGTACAGCGTCAGTGCGCCGATCATCACCGCCGTGGTGCCGGAGCCGGGAACGCCCAGGGTCAGCATCGGCACCATGGCGCCGCAGGCGGAGGCGCCGATGGCGGTTTCCGGGGCGGCCAGTCCGCGCATGTCGCCTTTGCCGAACCTGCCGGAGTCGCCGGCGAGCTTCTTCTCGGTCATGTAGGCCACGGCGCTGGCCAGGGTGGCGCCGGCGCCCGGCAGCACGCCGAGGATGAAGCCCATCACCCCGCAACGCAGGTTGACCACGGCGACCGACGCGGCTTCCTTGAGGTTGAACAGCATGCGCCCGGTGGCTTTCACCGCAACGTGGCCGTGGTGGGTCTTCTCCAGCAGCAGGAGGATCTCGCTCACCGAGAACAGGCCCAGCACCAGCACGACGAACTGGATGCCGTCGGCGACATGGATGCTGTCGAAGGTGAAGCGGTACACGCCGCTGTTGGCGTCGATGCCGATGGTGGAGAGGAACAGGCCGAGCAGGGCGGCGATGAAGGTCTTCAGCGGCCGGTCGCCGGCCATGCCGCCGAGGGCGACGATGGCGAACACCATCAGCACGAAGTACTCCGCCGGGCCGAAGGCGATGGCCCATTTGGCCAGCAGCGGGGCGAACAGCACCATGCCGCAGGTGGCGATGAAGGCGCCGATGAAGGAGCTCCAGGCCGACAGCGACAGGGCGACGCCGGCCAGACCCTGGCGGGCCATGGGGTAGCCGTCGAGGGTGGTCATCACGGTGGAGGCTTCGCCGGGGATATTCAGCAGGATGGAGCTGATGCGCCCGCCGTATTCGCAGCCCAGGTACACGGCGGCCAGCAGGATCAGCGCCGACTCCGGCGGCAGGCCGAGGGCGAAGGCCACCGGGATCAGCAGGGCCACGCCGTTTATCGGGCCGAGGCCCGGCAGCAGGCCCACCACGGTGCCGATCAGGGTGCCCACCAGGGCGGTGACCAGGTTGTAGGGGGAGAGGGCCACGCCGAAGCCCTGGCCGAGGTAGCTCAAGGTATCCATGTCGTCACTCCAGGAAGTCGAGGAGGCCCAGCGGCAGGGGCACGTCCAGGGTCTTGTCGAACAGCAGGTAGAGGCCAACGCTGATGGCCAGCGCGGCGATGGCGCTGGGTAGCCAGCGGCCGCCGTACAGGCGGGCCATCAGCAGGCCGGCGAGGGTGCTGGAGAGGATGAAGCCCAGCGGCTCGAAGAGCCCGGCGTAGACCAGCAGCAGGGCGATGCAGGCGATCACCTTGCGCAGGGTGGGGGCGTCCAGCGGGGTGTCGTCGTGCTTGTGCAGCAGGGCACCGGGGCGCAGCACCTGCCACAGCAGTGCAGCGGCCATCAGCCCGAGGGTGAGCAGGGGGAAGGCGCGGGGGCCGACCGGCTCATAGGAGAAGGCGGCGTGGTAGTCCCAGGCGAGCGCGGCAAAAAACAGGCATGCGACCAGCCAGCCCAGACTGAACAGGCGTTGAAAAAGCATGGGGGATTCCTCGCGGAATGGGGGCGCGGAGGGCCGGCTGGCGGGGGCGCTCAGCCGGCTGTTCAGGGCCTTAGCGTCTGTTCACGCTCTTGTGAGCGCTTACTGAGTGAGGCCGAACTCCTTGGCCATGTCCTTGTACTGGGCGACGCGCTGCTTCACGTAGGCGTCCAGTTCCGGGCCGGTCATGGCGAAGGGGAACAGCTCGCGCTGGTCGCGCAGCTTGGCGAAGTCCTCGGAGGCCAGCAGCTGGTCGAAGGCGGCCTTCCACCAGGCGTAGTCCTCGTCGCTCACCTTCGGGCCGAGGTAGAAGCCACGCACCACCGGCCAGGTGATGTCGTAGCCCTGTTCCTTGGCGGTGGGGATGTTGGCCTTGTCCTCACCCGGCAAGCGCTCTTCGGAGAGCACGGCGAGGATGCGCATGTTGCCGGCGAGGATGTGCGGCATGGAGTCGGAGATGTCGGTACTGCCCACCTGGATGTGCCCGCCGAGCAGGGCGGTGGCGATCTCGCCGCCGCCTTCCAGGGCCACGTAGCGCAGGTTGCGCGGGTCGATTCCGGCGGCCTTGGCCAGCAGGGCGGTCTGCATCCAGTCCTGGCTGCCGACGGTGCCGGAGGAGCCGATCACCACCTTGCCCGGGTCGGCCTTGAGGGCTTTGACCAGGTCGTCGAGGGTCTTGTAGGGGGAGTCGTTGCGCACGGCGATGGCGCCGTAGCTGGTGCCGATGCCGGCGAGCCAGCGCACGGCGTTCTCGTCGAAGCGGCCGAACTTGCCCTGGGCCAGGTTGAGCAGCGAGCCGCTGGACCAGGCGGTGATGGTGCCGGCGTCACCGGGGCGCTGGGCGACCACGGCGTTGTAGGCCACGGCACCCACGCCACCGGGCATGTAGGTGACGCGCATGGGCTTGCTGAGCAGCTTGGCGTCCATCAGGGCGCTCTGGGCCAGCTTGCAGGTGAGGTCGAAGCCGCCGCCGGGGGCGGCCGGGGCGATGCACTCGGGGCGCTTGGGCTCGGCCATCAGCTGGGTGGAGAGCAGCAGGCCGGTGGCGAGCAGGGCAAGGCGGGAGAGGGCGGTCTTCATCGGTTGTCTCCTGTGGAGTCTTATTGTGGATCACCAGATGGCGAGGGCGTAGCTGACGATCAGGCGCAGTTCGTCGGCATCCCGGGCGAAGTTGGAGCGGAAGCCGGCGTGGCGGGCGCGGAAGGTGAGGTCCTTGAGGGCGCCGCTCTGGACGACGTACTTGAACTCCACGTCGCGTTCCCATTCGCGGCCTTCCTGGTCGCTTCCGGTGACCTGGGCGTTGTCGCTGGTGATGTAGCGGGTCATGAAGCTCAGGCCGGGGACGCCGAGGCTGGCGAAGTCCAGGTCGTAGCGGGCCTGCCAGGAGCGCTGGTCGGCGTTGGCGAAGTCGTTGATCTGCACGAAGTTGACCAGGAACGGGTCGCTGCCGTCGATGTAGGCGTAGCCGGTGTCGCCGCTCATGCGCTGGTAGCCGAGGCCGACCTTGTGGGCGCCCTGGCCGTAGCTGACCATGCCGTTGAGCGCGCGGTTGTCCACCTTGCCGGCTGCGGCGCGGCCGGTGTCGGCGCTGATGGCGTAGCGCAGGTCGGCGCTGAGGGTACCGCTGCCCAGGGGCTGGGTGGCGAGCAGGCCGAAGAAGTGCTGGCGGTAGACGTCGTCCAGCTCGGCGAAGTAGTAGCGCCCGGTGAGCTGCTTGCTGAACACGTAGTCGGCGCCGGCCAGGTCGTAGTGGTCGCCGCTGGCGCCACTGGCGAATCGCCGGTTCTTGTTGTTCAGGGCCAGGTCTTCGGAGTGGGTGGAGGCGCGGTCCTTCACTTCGCGCAGGCGGCCGCCGGTGAAGGTGAGGCCTTCGATCTCCTTGGAGGTGAGCAGGCCGCCTTCGAACACCTGGGGCAGGATGCGGCTGTCGCTGGCCTTGACCACCGGCAGCTCGGGAATGTGGCTGCCGATGCGCAGTTCACTCCTGGAGAAGCGCACCTTGCCGGTCAGGCCCAGCTTGCCGTAGGTGTCCGGGGTGCCGCCGTCGTCCTGCACCGGCAGCAGGTCGGTGCCGCTGCGGCCTTTGCCGGAGTCGAGCTTGACGCCGACCATGCCGAGGGCGTCCACGCCGAAGCCGACGGTGCCTTCGGTGAAGCCGGATTCGATGTTGAGGATGAAACCCTGGGCCCATTCGTCGCGCTTGGACTGGCCGGTGCCTTCGCGGAAGTCGCGGTTCAGGTAGATGTTGCGGGCTTCGAGGGTGGCCGAGCTGTCCTTGATGAAGTCAGCCTGGGCGAACGGGGCGAGGGTGCAGCCGGCGATGGCCAGGCTGACGATGCGTGCAGGCGGCAACGCCTGCCGGGAGGCAGTGTGCATCGGTGGTCTCCGTTGTTGTTCTTGTAAAGCCGGCTCAACCAGGGCCGGCTATTGATGGGTGGTTTTGTCCACCCTGTGGCGATCCTAGGGGGCGAAGCTTTCGCCAGGCTTTCAGCGTGAAAGAATTCGGCAGGCCGGTTTTTTGCCGGTGGTTGGCCGTTACACTGCGGGCCGTTTCCTACAGCCTGGAGGACTCCACCGTGCGAATCCTGCTCGTCGAAGACCATCTGCAATTGGCCGATAGCGTGGCCCAGGCGCTGCGCGCGGCGGGCTGGACGGTGGACGTGCTGCACGATGGCGTGGCGGCGGACCTGGCGCTGTCCAGCGAGGAGTACGCCCTGGCGGTGCTGGATGTGGGGCTGCCGCGCCTGGATGGCTTCGAGGTGCTGTCGCGCCTGCGTGGGCGGGGCAAGACGCTGCCGGTGCTGATGCTCACCGCGCGGGGCGAGGTGAAGGACCGGGTGCTGGGCCTGAACCTGGGGGCCGACGATTACCTGGCCAAGCCCTTCGAGCTGTCGGAGCTGGAAGCACGGGTGAAGGCGCTGTTGCGGCGCACGGTGCTGGGCGGCGAGCAGCAGCAGCGCTGTGGGCCGCTGCTCTATGACCTGGGCACCCGGCGCTTCAGCCTGGACGGCCAGCCGCTGACCCTGACCTCGCGGGAGCAGGCGGTGCTGGAGGTGCTGATCGCGCGCCCCGGCCGGGTGATGAGCAAGGACCAGTTGGCCGCCCAGGTGTTCGGCCTGGACGAGGAGGCCAGTCCGGACGCCATCGAGATCTACATCCACCGCCTGCGCAAGAAGCTGGAGGGCAGCACGGCGCGCATCGTCACCTTCCGCGGCCTGGGCTACCTGCTGGAGCACCAGGATGCGTGAGTCGGGAAGCCTGCGCGGGCGGCTGCTGCGGCGGCTGGCGCTGCTGCTGGCGGTGCTGCTGGTGCTCGGCAGCCTGAGTGCCTACTTCAATGCCCGCCAGGCGGCGGACACCGCCTATGACCGCACCCTGCTGGCGTCGGCCCGGGCCATTTCCGCCGGGCTCTACGAGGCCGACGGCCGGCTCAAGGCCGATGTGCCCTATGTGGCGCTGGACACCTTCGCCTACGACAGCGCGGGGCGGATCTTCTACCAGGTGACCGACATCGAGGGGAAGCTGGTCTCCGGCTACGAGAACCTGCCCGGCCCGCCGCCGGGCACACCGCGCACCGATGACTACCCGGCCCTGGCGCGCTTCTACGACGCCAACTACGGCGGGGTGGACGTGCGGGTGGTGAGCCTGCTGCGCCCGGTGAGCGAGGCGAGCATCAACGGCATGGCGGAAATCCGCGTGGCGGAGACCGAGGAGGCCCGCGAGCGCCTGGCCCGGGGGCTGCTGGTGGATACGCTGTGGCGCCTGGCGCTGATGTCCCTGGCGGCGTTGGGGCTGGTGTGGCTGGCGGTGAGTGCGGCGATGCGCCCGCTCAACCAGCTGCGTTCGGCGGTGGAGGAGCGCCAGCCGGACGACATGCGCCCGTTGCCGGTGGTGGTGGTGCAGAGCGAGCTCAAGCCGCTGGTGGATGCGCTCAACCGGTTCACCGAGCGCCTGCGCGGGCTGTTCCAGCGCCAGGCGGACTTCATCGCTGACGCCTCCCACGAGTTGCGCACGCCCCTGGCGGCCCTGAAGGCGCGGATCGAGCTGGGCCTGCGCGAGCAGGACCCGGCCGCCTGGCGCCGGACCCTGGAGGAAAGCGCGGCGAACACCGACCGGCTGACCCACCTGGCCAACCAGTTGCTCTCCCTGGCCCGCATCGAGAGCGGGGCGCGGGCGATTGCCGAGGGCGGTGCCGAGCGCATCGAGCTGGGTGCCCTGGCCCGTGAGCTGGGGATGGCCCTGGCGCCCCTGGCTCACGCGCGGGGCATCGCCCTGGCGCTGGAGGCCGAGGACAGCGCCTGGGTGATGGGCGAGCCGACGCTGCTCAACGAGCTGCTCAGCAACCTGGTGGACAACGCCCTGGCCCATACGCCCAAGGGCGCCAGCGTGACCCTGCGGGTGATGGCGCCGGCGGTGCTGGAGGTGGAGGACGAGGGCAGCGGCATTCCGCCGGAAGAGCGCGAGCGGGTGTTCGAGCGTTTCTACCGGCGTACGGCCCAGGCCAGCGGGGCCGGGCTGGGCCTGGCCATCGTCGGCGAGATCTGCCGGGCGCACATGGCCGAGATCAGCCTGCACGACGGCGGCGCGGGTGGGTTGCGGGTGCGGGTGAGCTTTCCGCCGGCCTGAACGGCCTGCCATCAGTGCAGGGCGCTCAGCGGCTGTTCGGCTTCGAGCAGGTAGCGGGCGACCTTGCCGCTTTCGCGCAGTTGCGCCAGGCCCTGGTTGAAGCGCGCCATGAGCTGTTCGTTGCCGGGCACCGAGCGGGACAGCAGCAGGTGCATGGTGTCGCTGCGCAGGGGCCGGGGGTGGAAGGTGAGGCGGCTGCGTTCCTCGCGGCTGAAGCCTTGCTGCAGGTTGGCGATGCCGACCACCTTGTCCATGGGGAACACGTCGATGCGGCCGGCCAGGAGCATGCGCAGGCCCTGTTCCTCGGCGGCCAGGCGCTGCACGCGCAGGCGGCCGTCCTGCTCGGCACGCTGGAAGGCCTCGCCGTAGTCGTAGCCGATGGTGGCGCCCAGGCGGTGCTGCCGGAGGTCCTCCACGCTCTGCCAGTCGAGGGCGGTGTCCTTGCGGTGGAACAGCACGTAGCCGCTCTCGATCACCGGATCACTGACGTAGAAATCCCGCTCGCGGTCGGCCGTGCGCAGCCAGATGGCGGTGCCGTGGCGCTCGCCTTTCTCGGCCAGGCGCAGGGCGCGGGCCCAGGGGTAGAACTCCCAGTGGACGGTGACGCCCTCCAGGGCGAAGGCTTCGGCGACGATGCGCGAGGCCACGCCCTGGTGCGGCAGCGTGGCGCCGAGGTAGGGCGCCCATTCACCGTTGGTGAGGCGCACGTCTTCAGCGGCGGCGAGGCTGCCGAAGGCGAGGGCGAAGAGAAGGAAGAGGGCGCGCATCCGTCGGGTCCGGTACTCCATGTATGCAGGGAGTCTAGACAGGGATGGCGCGCCCGTTAGATCACTGCAGCATGCTCATGGCCGCTTCCATGGCGGCGGAGAGGTCCTCGTCGGCCTGCATGTCGACCTGCGGGTCGAGGCCGAGCTTGGCGAAGGCGGGGACCTGGCTCCAGTCGAGCTGGGTGTAGGGGTGCTCGCTGCCCAGGTAGCTCTGCAGGGTGGCGACCTGGACGATGTCCACGTAGTCGACCTTGGGGGAGTTGCGGGTGAAATCCAGGTACTGGCTGGGGATCTGCGCGATCGGGGCGGGGAATTCCCAGGCCTTGAGGATGCGGTCGCCGATGATCGGGTGGATGCGCTCGATCACGTGGTTGAGGCTGATGGAGTCGGCCAGCAGTTCGTAGTGTTCTTCGGCGTAGGTGAGGATCGGCAGCACGCCGATCTGGTGCACCAGGCCGGCGAGGGTGGCCTGGTCCGGCGCGAGGCGGGTGTAGTGGCGGCAGAGGACGTGGCAGATGCCGGCGATCTCGGTGCTCTTGTTCCAGACTTCGCGCATCTTGCGGTCGACCACGTCGGAGGTGGCCTGGAACATCTGTTCCATGGCCAGGCCCGTGGCGAGGTTGCAGGTGTAGTTGATGCCGAGGCGGCTGATGGCCATCTGCAGGTCGGTGATTTCCTTGTTGGTGCGCAGCAGCGGGCTGTTCACCACCTTGATGATGCGGGCGGTGAGGGCGGCGTCGTTGCCGATCACCTTGGACAGGGCGGGAATGCTCACGTCGGGGTCTTCCGCGGCTTCGCGCACCTTCAGCGCCACTTCGGGCAGGGTGGGCAGCACCAGCTCATCGTTGTCGATGGCGCGGATCAGGTCTTCCTGGACTTTCTCGGCAAGCTTGCTCATGGGGGCTCTCTAGGCGTTGTAGGCGGTTGGACCGGCCCTCAGCGCTGGATCTCGCGGTCGGCGTCCAGCGTGTAGGGGAGGTCGAGCAGGTTCAGCACGGGGCCGTCGATGGCGCCCAGGTGGATCCGTCCGTCGTTGACCGCGTCTTCCTGGAGCACGGCGAGGAGTTCGTAGCCCTGTTCCGCCGGGGCGGCCAGCACCACTTCGCCGACGCTGCTCTGGTGAACGGGGGAACAGAGTTCGAGGCCGGGGGCCGGGCGTTCGCCTTCGGGCAGGGCCAGGCGCTGCAGGCGGCGCTTGAGTTTGCCCAGGTACTGCATGCGGGCGACGATCTCCTGCCCGGTATAGCACCCTTTCTTGAAGCTGACGCCGCCGACTGCCTGGAGGTTGATCATCTGCGGGATGAACAGCTCGCGGGTGGCGGCGAAGACCTGGCCGACCCCGGCGCGCACCTGGGCCAGCAGCCAGGCATCGAGCGGGGCCTCTGGCAGGTGGGCGGCGAGGTGGGCGCGCAGGCTGTCGGCTTCGCCAGCCGCTGCCCAGAGTTCGGCGCGGCCGTCGGAGAGGCGCAGGGCGATGCGGCCCTCGGCGCGTACGACGGTGCCGGCTTCGGCTGGCAGGTCAAGGCCCAGTGCGGCCAGCACGGCGTCGCCTTGGGCCAGGCCGAAGCGCACCCAGGTGGCGCTCTCGTCGGCCAGGGTGGCCTTGGAGAACACGGCGTATTTCTTCAGGTCGGCGAGTTGCACGTCCAGCAGCTGGGCGTCGAGGGCGAGCAGGTAGCCGTCGCCTTCGGGCAGGATGCGGAAGCTGGAGACCATGCGCCCCTTGGGGGTGCAGCGGGCGCCGAGGCTGGTGGTGGTGTCGTTGAGGTAGGCGAGGTTGCAGGTGACCTGGCCCTGGAGGAACTTGGCGGCGTCCACGCCACGGACGGCGATGATGCCTTCGTGGGTGAGCGGGCAGAAGAATGCGGTTTCAGCCATGGGATATCGCTGGAAAGGGTGTCCGGGGCGTCATCATAGAGCCCGGTCGGCGGCTTGTCAGCGGGTGCCGGCCGGCGTCCGTGCCGTTATACTGCGCGCCTGTTTACTGGAGGCACCCCGATGGCCGACGCAACTGAACTGAACCGACTCTTCTGGCACAGCCGCCGCGGCATGCTGGAGCTGGATGTGCTGCTGGTCCCCTTCGTGCAGGAGGCGTACCCGCACCTCGACGAGGCCGACCAGGCCCGTTACCGCAAGCTGCTGGAATGTGAGGACCAGGACATGTTCGGTTGGTTCATGCAGCGCGGCGAGCCGGAAGATGCGGACCTGCGGCGCATCGTGAAAATGATCCTGGACCGTGTCCAGCCCAAGTAGTCCCTTCGAATGTCACTGGCGCCCGTCGCGGCGCCTGCTGGCGATCTACCTCTTCCTTCTAGTGCTGTGCCTGGTGGCGCTGGCGACGGCCGAGTGTCCGGCCTGGGTGCGCCTGCTCGGTGTGCTGCTGTGCGCTGGCCATGCGGCCTGGTTGCTGCCCCGGCGCATTCTGCTGACGGCGCCTTCGGCGATCCTCGGGTTGCGCCTGTCTGCGGATGGGCTGGCGTTGCTGCGCCGGGATGGCGAATGGCTGCCTGTGCAACTGTCGCCGGACAGCCTGGCGCTACCCCTGGCGGTGCTGCTGGTCTATCGCCAGCCGGGTCGCCCCTGGGCCCAGGGGCTCTGCGTGCCGGCCGATGCGATGGACGCCGATTGGCATCGGCGCCTGCGGGTGCAGCTGCGTTTCAGTCGCCAAAGGTGGGCGGCGCCAGAATAGTGTCGTGGGCTTCGGGCAGGGTGTCGGGGTAGTCCAGGGTGTAGTGCAGGCCCCGGGATTCCTTGCGCTGCATGGCCGAGCGGATGATCAGGTCCGCTACCTGGGCCAGGTTGCGCAGCTCGATGAGGTCACGGCTGACCTTGTAGTTGGAGTAGAACTCGTCGATCTCGCTGAGCAGCAGGCGCACCCGGTGCTGGGCGCGCTGCAGGCGCTTGTTGGTGCGCACGATGCCGACGTAGTCCCACATGAATCGCCGCAGTTCGTCCCAGTTGTGCGCGATGATCACGTCCTCGTCCGAGTCGGTGACCTGGCTGGCGTCCCAGGTGGGCAGGCTTTCGGGAACGGGTATCTGCTCCATCTGGCCGAGCATGTCCTCGGCGGCGGAGCGGGCGTAGACGAAGCACTCCAGCAGGGAGTTGCTGGCCATGCGGTTGGCGCCGTGCAGGCCGGTGAAGCTGGTCTCGCCGATGGCGTAGAGGCCGGGGACATCGGTGTGGCCGTGGCGGTCCACCACCACGCCGCCGCAGGTGTAATGGGCGGCGGGTACCACGGGGATGGGCTGGCGGGTGATGTCGATGCCGAAGCCCAGGCAGCGCTCGTAGACCGTGGGGAAGTGGCTCTTCACGAACTCGGCGGGCTTGTGGCTGATGTCCAGGTAGACGCAGTCGATGCCCAGGCGCTTCATCTCGTGGTCGATGGCGCGGGCGACGATGTCGCGCGGGGCCAGTTCGGCACGCTGGTCGAAGCGCTGCATGAAGCGCTCGCCGCTGGGCAGGCGCAGCAGGCCGCCTTCGCCGCGCACCGCTTCGGTGATCAGGAAGCTCTTGGCCTGCGGGTGGTAGAGGCAGGTGGGGTGGAACTGGTTGAACTCCAGGTTGCCCACCCGGCAGCCGGCCCGCCAGGCCATGGCGATGCCATCACCGCAGGCACCGTCGGGGTTGCTGGTGTAGAGGTAGACCTTGGCTGCGCCGCCGGAGGCGAGCACGGTGAAGCGCGCGCCGTAGGTGTCGACCTCGCCGCTGCTGCGGTTCAGCACGTAGGCACCGAGGCAGCGCTGGCCGGGCAGGCCGAGCTTGCGTTCGGTGATCAGGTCGACGGCGACATGCTGCTCCAGCAGTTCGATGTTGGGGCATTGCCGGGCGCGCGCCAGCAGGGTGTTGAAGATGGCGGCACCGGTGGCGTCGGCGGCATGGATGATGCGCCGGTGGCTGTGCCCGCCCTCGCGGGTGAGGTGGAACTGGAAGCCGCCGTCTTCGCGGGCGCTCTCGTCCTCGCGGGTGAAGGGCACGCCCTGGTCGATCAGCCACTGGATGGCCTGGCGACTGTGCTCGACGGTGAAGCGGACGGCATCCTCGCGGCAGAGCCCGGCCCCGGCGATGAGGGTGTCCTCGACATGGGAATCGACGGTGTCGGTGTCGTCCAGGACGGCAGCGACGCCCCCCTGGGCCCAGAAGGTCGAGCCCTGGGACAGGTCGCCCTTGCTGAGGACGGCGATGCGCAGGTGGGAGGGCAGTGTCAGCGCAAGGGTGAGGCCGGCGGCGCCGCTGCCGATCACCAGTACATCGTGCTGGAAGTGTTGGCTCATGTCGGGGATCCCGCGGGAAGGCGGCCCCTAGTATATAGAGGGGGTGGTCGGCACAATAGCGCGTTCATGGTCGCCGAATAAATCGTGGGAACTTTCCATTGCCCCCCGCTTTCTTAGGTGTGTCGCACATGAAGTGACGTGCTTGGCGAGTTGTGCCGCGAGGGGCTTCCTGCTCCTCTGGCTGCGGCAAATCAGGCGAATAAATTATCCGCGCAGCAGCGGTTGAACCCTGCTGCGTGATTCCGTGCAAGAAGGAAACGGTCTTGCAGGAAGCTTGCTTGGAGGGGAGAACTTTTGCGTAACGCCCGAGTCTATCTTGGCAAGCCGGTCCACTGGGCGGCGCGGTACCCCTCGAGCTCCAACGAGGAGTATCCATGCTAACCCAGGAACAGGATCAGCAACTGGTCGAGCGGGTGCAGCGAGGCGATAAGAGGGCTTTCGATCTCTTGGTGCTGAAGTATCAGCACAAGATCCTCGGGTTGATCGTGCGGTTCGTGCACGACACCCAGGAAGCCCAGGATGTCGCTCAGGAAGCCTTCATCAAGGCGTATCGTGCGCTCGGTAATTTCCGCGGTGACAGTGCTTTCTATACCTGGCTGTACCGCATCGCCATCAACACGGCGAAGAACCATCTGGTGGCGCGTGGTCGGCGTCCTCCGGATAGTGATGTGAGTGCGGAGGATGCGGAGTTCTACGATGGCGATCATGCCCTCAAGGACAACGAATCGCCCGAGCGCTCGCTGCTGCGGGACGAGATCGAGGGTACGGTCCATCGAACCATCCAGCAGTTGCCCGAGGATTTGCGTACGGCGCTGACGTTGCGTGAATTCGATGGTCTGAGTTACGAGGACATCGCCAGCGTCATGCAGTGTCCGGTTGGTACGGTTCGCTCGCGTATTTTCAGGGCGCGAGAAGCGATCGATAAAGCCCTGCAGCCCTTGCTGCAGGAATCCTGAGACAGCGGCGACAGCAATAGAGAGGAATCGCCATGAGTCGTGAAGCCCTGCATGAATCGCTGTCCGCGGTGATGGATAACGAAGCGGATGAACTGGAGTTGCGCCGAGTGCTCGCCTCCAGCGGTGATGAGGAGATCCGTGCCACGTGGTCGCGCTACCAGATAGCCCGTGCCGTGATGCACAAGGAGCTGCTCGAGCCCCGTCTCGACATTGCGGCGGCGGTATCCGCAGCGCTGGCGGAAGAGGCTGCGCCGGCTGCCGCTACCAAGGGTCCCTGGCGGACCCTGGGTCGCCTGGCAGTCGCTGCATCGGTGACTGTCGCTGTGCTGGCCGGTGTGCGCCTGTACAACCAGGACGAGGTGGGCGCCCGCCAACTGGCCCAGCAAGGTGGCGTGCAGCCCCTGATCACTGCGCCCCAGGCCAACAAGGATGCGGTACTGGCGGGTTACAGCGTCGAGTCCCCGCGTGTACTGCCGCAAGGTTCGGCTGCGCCGTCGGGCTGGCATGACCAGCGCCTGCCGGCCTACCTGCGCCAGCACGCCCAACAGGCCGCCATGAGCGGCTCCGAGAGCGCGCTGCCCTATGCACGCGCTGCCAGTCTGGAGAGCCGCTGAGCAGTATCCATGCGCGCACTACCACTCTTCTTGCTGCTCGGCGGCGGATGGCTGGCTCAGGCCGCCCACGCCGCCGAACCCCAGGATTGGCTGAAGCGTATTGCCCAGGCCGAGCAGCAGCAGAATTTCCAGGGAACATTCGTCTACGAACGCAGCGGCAGTTTTTCCACTCACCAGGTCTGGCATCGGGTTGATGCCGGCCAGGTACGTGAGCGCCTGCAGCAGCTCGATGGCCCGGCCCAGGAGGTCGTGCGGGTGGACGGCAGGACGCAGTGTGTCAGTGGCGCCCTTGCCGACCAGATGGGTGGCCAGCTGTGGCCCGCGCGCGACCTGGATGCGGCGCAGATCGCCAAGTCCTACGAGATCAGCGTGGTGGGTGAATCCCGTGTTGCCGGGCGTCCTGCCGTGGTCTTGAGTCTGGTGCCGCGTGACCAGCACCGCTATGGCTTCGAGCTTCATCTGGATCGCGAGACCGGCCTGCCGCTCAAGTCGCTGATGCTCAATGACAAGGGGGGGCTGCTGGAGCGCTTCCAGTTCACCCAGCTCGAAACGGTCCGTCCGGACGATGCCGAACTTCAGCCGGGGGCCGATTGCCAGTCGGTGAGCTTCTCCGAGGCACCGGCGGAGCAGGCCAGTGGCTGGCGCTCCGATTGGTTGCCGCCAGGCTTCAGTCTCTCCAGTTCGACCCAGCGCCGCAGCCCGGCGTCATCCGATACCGTGGCCTGCCTGCTCTATGGCGATGGCCTGGCGCGCTTCTCGGTCTTCCTCGAGCCGCTGCACGGCGCGCGGGTGGAGGACATCGTGCCCTACGAGCTCGGGCCTACTGTGGCGGTATCCCGTCGACTGAGCACGGCAGATGGGGATGTGATGGTCACCGTCGTAGGTGAAATTCCTGTGGGAACTGCAGAGCGCGTCGCGTTGTCTATGCGTTCGGCGGGTACCGCTGGCAGTCCGGCGCCCCAGTAATTGAGGGGCGCACGGGCGACAGCGCTGGGCCTCCTGCTCGAACGGAGGTCAGCAATCGGTGGCAATCTGCCATCGATTCGTGTCCCAAGTTGTGCAATGTTCTATCGGGCTGGAGGCCTCGCTTCCGGCCCGATTTGCGTTTGCCTGCCCCGCCCCTGGGCGCTCGGTGGGTTCAAATTCCTCGTGTAATGACGGGAGCTGTATGTCGATGCTAAGCATGAAATCCTGCATGTCCGCCGTGGCGGCGCTGCTGCTGCTCGGACAAACCCTCGTGGCGCGTGCCGAACTGCCTGACTTCACCCCGCTGGTGGAGCAGGCGTCCCCCGCCGTGGTCAACATCAGTACGCGACAGAAGCTGCCCGAGCGCGCTGTCGCCAACCAGATGCCTGACCTGGAGGGCCTGCCGCCGATGCTGCGGGAGTTCTTCGAGCGCAGCATGCCCCAGGCGCCCCGTGGCCAGGGCGGTCGCCAGCGCGAAGCGCAGTCCCTGGGTTCCGGTTTCATCATCTCCAAGGACGGCTACATCCTGACCAACAACCATGTGGTGGCGGACGCCGACGAGATCATCGTGCGCCTGTCCGACCGCAGCGAACTGGAAGCCAAGCTCATTGGCGCCGATGCCCGCACTGACGTGGCCCTGCTGAAGGTGGAAGGCAAGGACCTGCCCATCGTCAAGCTCGGCAAGTCCGACGCGCTGAAGGTGGGTAGCTGGGTGCTGGCCATCGGTTCGCCGTTCGGCTTCGATCACTCGGTGACCGCCGGTATCGTCAGCGCCAAGGGCCGCAGCCTGCCCAACGAGAGCTACGTACCGTTCATCCAGACCGACGTGGCGATCAACCCGGGTAACTCCGGTGGCCCGCTGTTCAACCTGGACGGTGAAGTGGTCGGCATCAACTCGCAGATCTTCACTCGCTCCGGCGGCTTCATGGGCCTTTCCTTTGCCATCCCGATCGACGTGGCGATGAGCGTGGCCGATCAGCTCAAGGCCAACGGCAAGGTCAACCGCGGCTGGCTGGGCGTGGTGATCCAGGAGGTCAACAAGGACCTCGCCGAATCCTTCGGTCTCGACAAGCCGGCCGGTGCGCTGGTGGCCCAGGTGCTGGAGAACGGCCCCGCTGCCAAGGGCGGCCTGCAAGTGGGTGACGTCATCCTCAGCATGAACGGCCAGCCCATCGTCATGTCCGCCGACCTGCCGCACCTGGTGGGCGGGCTGAAGCCGGGTACCAAGATCGACCTGGGCATCGTTCGCGATGGCAATCGCAAGAACCTGTCCCTGAGCATCGGTGCGCTGCCGGAGGACGGTGAGGAGCTGGCCGGTGCCGGCGAGTCCTCGGGTGCAGAGCGCAGCAGCAACCGTCTGGGCGTGCTGGTGGCCGGCCTCTCCGAGGAGCAGCAGAAGGCGCTGGACATCAAGGGTGGCGTGGTCATCCGCGAGATCCAGGATGGACCGGCTGCGCTGATGGGCTTGCGCCCGGGCGACGTGATCACCCACCTGAACAACCAAGCCATCGATTCGGTGCAGACCTTCGCCAAGATCGCCAAGGAACTGCCGAAGAACCGTTCGGTATCCATGCGCGTGCTGCGCCAGGGGCGCGCGAGCTTCATCACCTTCAAATTGTCGGAGTGATCCGATGCACTGAAAAAGGGCGGCCCAGGTCGCCCTTTTTCATGGGCGGGGCCCGTCGGTCGTGCGTGACGCCCATGATGGCGATCAGGTAAACTCCCCGGCTATTTTTCGGCAAGCAACCGGCTTGCGGCTTTTTTCGAGTGTCGATCCCGTGAGTGACCTGAGTCATATCCGCAACTTTTCCATCATCGCCCACATCGACCATGGCAAGTCGACCCTGGCGGATCGCTTCATCCAGCTCTGTGGTGGCCTTTCCGATCGCGAAATGGAGGCCCAGGTGCTCGACTCCATGGACCTGGAGCGTGAGCGCGGCATCACCATCAAGGCCCACAGCGTCACCCTGCACTACAAGGCGCAGGACGGCCGGACCTACCAGCTGAACTTCATCGATACCCCCGGTCACGTGGACTTCACCTACGAGGTGAGCCGCTCCCTGGCTGCCTGCGAAGGCGCGCTGCTGGTGGTGGACGCGGGGCAGGGCGTCGAGGCCCAGTCCGTGGCCAACTGCTACACCGCCATCGAGCAGGGCCTGGAAGTGATGCCCGTGCTGAACAAGATGGACCTGCCCCAGGCCGAGCCGGAGCGGGTCAAGGACGAGATCGAGCACATCATCGGCATCGACGCCACGGACGCCGTGCCCTGCAGCGCCAAGAGCGGCATGGGCGTGATCGAGGTGCTGGAGCAGCTGGTCAAGGTGATCCCGCCGCCCGAAGGCGAGATCGAGGCGCCGCTGCAGGCGCTGATCATCGACTCCTGGTTCGACAACTACCTGGGCGTGGTCTCGCTGGTGCGGGTCAAGCACGGCCGGGTGAAGAAGGGCGACAAGATCCTGGTGAAGTCCACCGGCAAGGTCCACCAGGTGGACAGTGTCGGCGTCTTCACCCCCAAGCACACCGAGACCGCAGACCTCAAGGCCGGCGAAGTGGGCTTCATCATCGCCGGCATCAAGGACATCCACGGCGCGCCGGTGGGTGACACCCTGACCCTGTCCAATACCCCGGACGTGGACGTGCTGCCCGGCTTCCAGCGCATCAAGCCGCAGGTCTATGCCGGCCTGTTCCCGGTCAGCTCCGATGACTTCGAGGACTTCCGCGAGGCTCTGCAGAAGCTCACCCTGAACGACGCCGCGCTGCAGTACGAGCCGGAAAGCTCCGAGGCCCTGGGCTTCGGCTTCCGCATCGGCTTCCTCGGCATGCTGCACATGGAGATCATCCAGGAGCGCCTGGAGCGCGAATACGACCTGGACCTGATCACCACCGCCCCGACCGTGGTCTTCGAGATCGTCCTGAAGAGCGGCGAGACCGTCTACGTCGATAACCCGTCCAAGCTGCCGGACCTGGCGTCCATTCAGGAGATGCGTGAGCCCATCGTGCGCGCCAACATCCTGGTGCCCCAGGAGCACCTCGGCAACGTCATCACCCTGTGCATCGAGAAGCGTGGCGTACAGCGCGACATGCAGTTCCTCAGCTCCCAGGTTCAGGTCTGCTACGACCTGCCGATGAACGAGGTGGTGCTGGACTTCTTCGACCGCCTGAAGTCGGTGAGCCGTGGCTACGCCTCGCTGGACTACAGCTTCGACCGCTTCGAGCCCGCCAACCTCGTCCGCCTGGACGTGCTGATCAACGGCGAGAAGGTCGATGCGCTGGCACTGATCGTTCACCGCGAGCAGGCCCACTACAAGGGCCGTGCGTTGACCGAGAAGATGAAGGACCTGATTCCTCGGCAGATGTTCGACGTCGCCATCCAGGCCGCCATCGGCGGCCAGATCGTGGCGCGGACCACCGTCAAGGCACTCAGGAAGAACGTTCTGGCCAAGTGCTACGGCGGTGACGTCAGCCGTAAGAAGAAGCTGCTGGAGAAGCAGAAGGCCGGTAAGAAACGGATGAAGCAGGTAGGCAGCGTGGAAATCCCGCAGGAAGCCTTCCTCGCTGTTCTCAAAGTGGATAGCTAGGGTCTATGTCGATCAATTTCCCGCTCTTGTTGGTTATCGCCGTGGCGGTCTGCGGCGTGCTCGCGCTCCTCGATCTGGTCCTGCTGGCGCCTCGCCGGCGCACTGCGATCGCCACCTACCAGGGGCAGGTCGGCGAGCCCGATCCGGCAGTGCTGGAAAAGCTCGGCAAGGAGCCCCTGCTGGTCGAGTACGGCAAGTCCTTCTTCCCGGTGCTGGCCATCGTGCTGGTGCTGCGTTCGTTCCTGGTGGAGCCGTTCCAGATCCCGTCCGGCTCGATGAAGCCGACGCTGGAAGTGGGCGATTTCATCCTGGTGAACAAGTTCGCCTACGGCATCCGCCTGCCGGTGCTGGACACCAAGGTGATCGAAGTGGGTGACCCGCAACGCGGCGATGTGATGGTGTTCCGCTACCCCAGCGACCCGAACGTCAACTACATCAAGCGCGTCATCGGCCTGCCGGGTGATCGCATCGCCTACAGCAATGACAAGCGCCTCACCGTCAACGGTCAGCTGGTGGCCGAGACGCTGGTGGGTGACGAGCCCGGCACCCTGGGTAGCGCGCGTCTGTACCAGGAGAAGCTGGGCGAGGTCGAGCACATGATCCGCAAGGAAATGCGCCGCAACCTCATGGAGCCCGGCAAGGAGTGGGTGGTCCCGGAGGGGCACTACTTCATGATGGGCGACAACCGCGACAACTCGAACGACAGCCGCTACTGGAACGACCCGAACATCCCCCGCGACCTGCTGGGCATGGTTCCGGACCGCAACATCGTCGGCAAGGCCTTTGCCGTGTGGATGAGCTGGCCGGACCCGAAGCTGCGCAGCCTGCCGAACTTCTCCCGCGTCGGCCTGATCCACTGACCGACCCGGGATTTCGCTTTTGCGGCGCTGTTCACGACGGCGCCGCCCGCTATATATAGTCTTGCGACGGGCCGGCCGGCCCGAACAACAACCGACACTGAGGTCAACATGACGTTCGCACGCTCGCAGCGCGGCCTTTCGCTCCTGGGTTGGATGGTGGTCCTGGCCATCGTCGCCTTCCTCGCCAGCACCGCCTTCAAGATCATTCCCCACTACATGGACTACTACGCGCTGGAAAAGCTGATCACGTCCGTGGAGAACGAAAAGGGGCAGGGCATCAGCACTCCGGCTGACTTCAGGGACTATGTGCGCAAGGGTATGCAGGTCAACAGCATCCGCGACATCGACCTGGACAAGGCGCTGGACGTGAAGGTTGAAAACAACGACTTCTACGCCACCCTGAAGTACGAGAAGCGCGAGCCGCTGATCGAGAACCTCGACCTGGTGGTCCATTTCGACAAAGAATTCCGTGTAAGAGTCCCGTGAGCGCATCCCTCAGCCGTCTCGAGCGCCAGCTCGGCCATACCTTCAACGACCAGGGTCTGATGACCCTGGCCCTCACCCACCGCAGCTACGCAGGGCGCAACAATGAGCGCCTGGAGTTCCTGGGGGACGCCGTGCTCAACTTCGTCGCGGGCGAGGCCCTCTACGAGCGCTTTCCCCAAGCCCGTGAGGGTCAGCTCTCACGGCTGCGCGCGCGGCTGGTGAAGGGCGAGACCCTGGCCCTGCTGGCACGGGGTTTCGAACTGGGCGAATACCTGCGCCTGGGTTCCGGGGAACTGAAGAGTGGTGGCTTCCGCCGCGAATCGATCCTGGCGGATGCCCTGGAGGCGCTGATTGGTGCCATCTACCTCGACGCGGGCATGGACAGGGCCCGTGAACGGGTCCTGGCCTGGCTGGAGAACGAGCTGGAAAGCCTGACCCTGGTGGACACCAACAAGGACCCCAAGACCCGCCTGCAGGAATTCCTGCAGTCCCGGGCCTGCGAACTGCCCCGCTACGAAGTGGTGGATATCCAGGGTGAACCGCACTGCCGCACCTTTTTCGTCGAGTGCGACATCACCCTGCTGAACGACAAGACCCGTGGCCAAGGGGCCAGCCGGCGCATCGCCGAGCAGGTGGCTGCGGCCGCCGCCCTGGTTGCCCTGGGCGTGGAGAATGGCCATGACTGATCTCGAAACCTCCCGCTGCGGCTACGTGGCCATCGTCGGACGCCCCAACGTGGGCAAGTCCACTCTGCTCAACCACATCCTCGGGCAGAAGCTGGCGATCACCTCCCGCAAGCCCCAGACCACCCGCCACACCATGCTCGGCATCAAGACCGAAGGCGCGGTGCAGGCGGTCTACGTCGACACCCCCGGCCTGCACAAGAACAACGAGAAAGCGCTCAACCGCTACATGAACAAATCCGCCGCCGCTGCCCTCAAGGACGTCGACGTGGTGGTGTTCGTGGTGGACCGCACCCGCTGGACCGACGAGGACCAGATGGTGCTCGAGCGCGTCCAGTACGTGCAGGGCCCGGTGATCATCGCCGTGAACAAGACCGACCGCCTGGAAGAGAAGTCCGAGCTGCTGCCGCACCTGAACTGGCTGCAGGAGCAACTGCCCAAGGCCGAGATCGTGCCGATCTCCGCCCAGCACGGTCACAACCTCGATGCGCTGGAGCGCCTGGTGGCTGACAACCTCCCGGAAAACGAGCACTTCTTCCCGGAAGACCAGATCACCGACCGCAGCAGCCGCTTCCTCGCCGCCGAACTGGTGCGGGAGAAGATCATGCGCCAGCTGGGTGCCGAGCTGCCCTACCAGATCACCGTCGAGATCGAGGAGTTCAAGCACGATGGGCGCACGTTGCACATCCATGCGCTGATCCTCGTCGAGCGCGACGGGCAGAAGAAAATCATCATTGGCGACGGTGGCGAGCGCATCAAGCGCATTGGCCAGGACGCGCGCAAGGACATGGAGGTCATGTTCGACTCCAAGGTCATGCTCAACCTCTGGGTCAAGGTGAAGGGCGGCTGGTCCGACGACGAGCGGGCCCTGCGCTCCCTGGGCTACAACGACCTCTGACCCGCCATGCAGACACCCGCGCAGGCGGTACCGGCCTTTGTCCTGCACAGCCGGGCCTACCGCGAAAGCAGTGCGCTGGTGGACCTGTTCACCCCCGATGGGCGCCTGCGCGCAGTGTTGCGCGGTGCCCGTGGCAAGGCCGGCACCCTGGCCCGGCCTTTCGTCCCCCTCGAAGTGGAACTGCGCGGCCGCAGCGATCTGAAGAACATCGGCCGGCTCGAAGGCGCGGGTATCGCGCATTTCCTCACCGGCGAAGCCCTGTTCAGCGGGCTCTACCTCAATGAACTGCTGGTGCGCCTGCTGCCGGCGGAAGCGCCTCACCCCGACCTGTTCCAGCATTACGCCGTGACCCTCCAGGCCCTTGCCGCCAACCGCCCGCTGGAGCCGCTGCTGCGCGCCTTCGAGTGGCGGCTGCTGGACGAGCTGGGCTACGGTTTCGCCCTGGACATCGACCTGCACGGCGCGCCCATCGCCGTCGACGGCATCTACCGCCTGTTGCCGGACGCCGGCCTGGAGCCGGTCGGCCACCTGCAGCCCGGCCTCTTCCAGGGCGCCGAGCTGCTGGCCCTGGCCGAGGCCGACTGGTCGGCACCGGGAGCCCTGGCCGCGGCCAAGCGGCTGATGCGCCAGGCCCTGGCCCCTCACCTCGGTGGCCGGCCACTGGCCAGCCGCGAACTCTTCATGACGATCAAGGAACCTGCCCGTGACTGAAGCCAACCGTGTACTGCTCGGCGTGAACATCGACCACGTTGCCACCCTGCGCCAGGCCCGAGGGACCCGTTATCCCGACCCGGTCAAGGCCGCCCTGGACGCCGAGGAGGCTGGCGCCGACGGCATCACCGTGCACCTGCGCGAAGACCGCCGGCACATCCAGGAGCGCGACGTGCGCGTGCTCAAGGAGGTCCTGCAGACCCGCATGAACTTCGAGATGGGCGTCACCGAGCCGATGATGGCCTTCGCCGAGGAAATCCGCCCCGAGCACATCTGCCTGGTACCGGAAACCCGCCAGGAGCTGACCACCGAAGGCGGCCTCGACGTGGCCGGCCAGGAGGCGCGCATCCAGGCCGCCGTCGAGCGCCTGGCCAAGCTCGGCAGTGAGGTTTCGCTGTTCATCGACGCCGACCCGCAGCAGATCCAGGCCGCCCACCGCGTCGGTGCGCCGGCCATCGAGCTGCACACCGGCCGTTACGCCGATGCCCACACCCCGGAGGAAGCCGAGCAGGAGCTGCAGCGCATCCGCGAGGGCGTCGCCCTGGGCCTCAAGCTCGGCCTGGTGGTCAATGCCGGTCATGGTCTGCACTACCACAACGTCGAGCCGGTGGCGGCGATTCCCGGCATCAACGAGCTGAACATCGGCCACGCCCTGGTGGCCCACGCGCTGTTCGTCGGCTTCAAGCAGGCGGTGGTGGAGATGAAGCAGCTGATCCAGGGGGCGCAGGCGTCGCGCGTCTGACGCAGGCCAGGGTCACCACCCGCTGACCCCTGATGAAACGCCGGCCTACCCGTGGTGCACGGGTAGGCCGGTTCGTTTGTGGCGGGCGTTCCCGGGCTGAAGCCGGGTTGCGGTTCAGGGCTTGCGGGCGACGAGCACCGCGCGAGCGGGGGCGGGTAGGCCTTCGACGGTGCGGCTGTGGTCGGCCGGGTCGAGGAACTCGGGCAGCGACTGGAAGCGCATCCACTCCGTGCTGCGCTGTTCCTCCACGCTGGTGACGCTCACGTCCACGCAACGCACGTCCACGTAGCCGGCGCGGCGCAGCCACAGCTCCAGCGCCGGCACCGACGGCAGGAACCACACGTTGCGCATCTGCGCGTAGCGGTCCTCGGGCACCAGCACCTGCTGGGCATCGCCTTCCACCACCAGGGTTTCCAGCACCAGTTCGCCGCCGCGCACCAGGCAGTCCTTCAGGTCGTACAGGTGATCGATGGGCGAGCGCCGGTGGTACAGCACGCCCATGGAGAACACCGTATCGAAGCCTTCCAGCTTCGCCGGCAGCTCCTCCAGGGCCAGGGGCAGGTGCCAGGCGGGGAGGTCGGGCAGGAAGCGCTTCATGGCGAGGAACTGGCAGAAGAACAGCCAGTTCGGGTCCACGCCCACCACGCAGTCGGCGCCGGCGCCGAGCATGCGCCACTGGTAGTAGCCGTTGCCGCAGCCCACATCCAGCACCCGCTTGCCGACGAGGTCCAGGTGGGGCGAGACGCGCGCCCATTTCCAGTCCGAGCGCCACTCGGTGTCGACGTGCACGCCGAACAGCTCGAACGGCCCCTTGCGCCAGGGAATCAGCCCTTGCAAGGCCGCTTTCAGTTGGGCCCGGGTGGCCTCGTCGCAGGGGCCGTCCAGCAGGAAGCGCTGGGCCAGTTCCACCTGCTGCGGTTGCAGCGCGGGGAGGGCGTTGACGGCCGCCCCCCAGCGCTCCAGGTCGCCGTGGCCGACGGCCAGCTTGGCGTCCAGTTGCGCCGGCAGGTCGGCGGCCCAGTCCTGCAAGCGGGTGCCGGCCAGTTGCTGTTGCAGGCTGTCGAGGTCGAGGGTGCGGATCATGGCAGGGCGATCAACGAGGCGAAGTTGAGGCACTGGAACCAGGGCACCACCTTGGAGAAGCCGGCGGCGAGCAGACGCTCGCGGTGCTCCTCCAGGCTGTCCGGGTGCATGACGTTCTCCAGGGCGCTGCGCTTCTGGGCGATTTCCAGCTCGCTGTAGCCATTGGCGCGCTTGAAGGCGACGTGCAGGTCGGTGAGCAGCGCGTGGGCCTCGGCGTCCTCGAAGCGCAGCTTCTCCGAGAGGATCAGCGCCCCACCCGGCAACAGGGCCTGGCGGATGCGCCCCAGCAGTTCCTCGCGGCGCTCGCGGGGGACGAATTGCAGGGTGAAGTTCAGCGCCACCAGGCCGGTGGGCTGGAACTCCAGGGCGAGGATGTCCGCTTCCAGCACCTCCACCGGCAGCAGCTCCTGGAACATCGCGTCCTGGGCGTGCAGGTACTCCCGGCAGCGCGCCACCATGGCGCTGGAGTTGTCCACCGCGATCACCCGGCAGCCTTCGGTCTTCACGTGGCGGCGCAGGGCCTGGGTCACGGCGCCGAGGGAGCTGCCCAGGTCGTAGAGCGGGGTGTTGGGCTGGGCGAAATGCGCGGCCAGCACGCCGATGTTCTCGACGATGGTGGGGTAGCCCGGCACCGAGCGCTTGATCATGTCCGGGAAGACCCGGACCACGTCCTCGTTGAAGGCGAAGTCGGCCACCTGGGCCTGGGGCGTGGCGTAGATGCGGTCGGGTTGTTGCTTCACGGGCCGGTACCAGCAGTTGGAAAGGGCGGCATTCTAGCCAAGACTGCCCGCCGCCCCAAATGCCGCTACGTCGGGTTGCAGGCCGTGCCCGCCTTCAACCGCGCCGAGGCGATGATGCCCCACTGGCCGAGCCAGTAGCTGAGGATGATGGCGTAGCCGTCACCGGGGAAACTGCCGACGAAGCGCGCGATGCCCAGCAGGCTGTCCGAGACCACGAAGCACAATGCCCCGGCCACGGCTGCCAGCACCGACCCGCGTGCTATCCCGGTCTCGCCGATGCGGGCCAGGGCGCGCCAGAGCATGGTGCTGATGGTCAGGGCGTAGAGCGCCACGGGCAGCGCCAGGGGCCCCAGGCCGCCGCTGCCGAGCAGGGCGAACATGGCGCCGCCATAGACCAGGCAGGCCGTGAGGGCGAGTGGCGCCAGGCGGCGGCTGTCGCTCAGGTAGGCGGCGATGTAGCACAGGTGGCCCAGCAGGAACGCCGCCAGGCCGGGGACGAACAGGTCGCCGGGCCATTGCAGCAGCACATCCCCCAGCAGGCACAGCGCCAGGCCGAGGGCGACGCGGTTGCGGTAGGCGCCGGCCGGTGCACCCCGCAGCCAGAGCATCAGGGCGATGACCGGCAGCGGCTTGCTGGCGAAGCACAGCCAGGGCAGGTCGAGTGCACGGCCGATGAGGAAGGCGCAGGCGCCGGTCAGGCCGATCAGCAGGGCAGGCATGGGGCCGCTCCATCGAGGGGGAGGGCGCACTTTGCTTCAGCATCCGGTCGGGCCGCCAGGCGTTGTGCGCCAGGGCGGCTCGCCGATTGCGCCGTCACTCCACGTGGACGGGGCAGTCGAAGGTCTGCTCCGGGGCGACGTCGGTTTCCCAGGGGCGATGGTAGACCAGCAGCAGGCGGCCGTCGCCCGGCTGGGCGGCGCTGAAGCGCCAGGTGGATTCCCCGGCGCCGCCGACCAGGCCGGCGTCCTCGGGGGCGTTGTAGACCTCCGGGCCGAGGCTGCGCAGCACGCCGGGCGCGGCGTCCTTCACCACCCAGCGGAAGCCGGTGGTGGGGTTGCTCGGCAGGGTCAGCACCAGGGTCTGGCCCTTGTCCAGCTCCAGGGGGCAGCGGTCCTGTTCCTGCACCAGCAGGGTGGTCGACTCGTGGGCGCAGCCGGCCAGCAGGGCGAGGGCACCGGGCAGCAGCAGGCGGGGGAGGGGATTCAGGCGCATGGACGGCTCCATCGTTCAAGGGCCGGTGCAGCATATCCGCTGCTCCGGCCCCTGGGTAGGCACCGCGGGTTCAGCCGAAGAGCACCTTGGCGACATCCGAGAAGCGCTTGGCGAAGTGCACCGTCATGCCCTCGCGCAGGTAGTCCGGCAGTTCCTCGTAGGCACCCCGGTTGGCCTCAGGGAGGATCAGCTCGTGGAGCTTCTGCCGGCGCGCGGCGATGACCTTCTCGCGCACCCCGCCGATCGGCAGCACCTGGCCGGTGAGCGTCAGCTCCCCGGTCATGGCCACGCCCTTCTTCGGCGCCTGGTCGCGGGCCAGGGACAGCAGGGCGCTGGCCATGGTGATGCCGGCGCTGGGGCCATCCTTGGGCGTGGCGCCTTCCGGTACGTGAAGGTGCACGAAGGCCTGGTCGAAGAAGGTCGGGTCGCCGCCGAACTGCTTGAGGTGCGAGCTCACATAGCTGTAGGCGATCTCGGCCGACTCCTTCATCACGTCACCCAACTGACCGGTGAGCTTGAAGCCCCGGTTGAGGGTGTGGATGCGGGTGGCTTCGATGGGCAGGGTGGCGCCACCCATGCTGGTCCAGGCCAGCCCGGTGATCACGCCCTTGCCCGCCAGAACCTGTTCCTTGCGGAAGGGCGGCGTGCCCAGCAGCGGCTCCAGGTCCTTGTTGCCGACGCGGATCTTCGCCTCGGGCTCCTCCAGCAGGCGCACCACCGATTTGCGGATGATCTTGCCCAGCTGCTTCTCCAGCTGGCGGACGCCGGATTCCCGCGCGTACCCCTCGATCACCGCAGTGAGCGCAGCGTCGGTGATGGCCAGGCGCTGCTTCGGCACCCCGGTGCGCTCCAGCAGGCGCGGCCACAGGTGGCGCTTGGCGATGGCGTGTTTTTCCTCGGTGATGTAGCCGGACAGGCGGATCACCTCCATGCGGTCCAGCAGCGGGCCCGGGATCGAATCCAGGGTGTTGGCGGTGCACACGAACAGCACCTTGGACAGGTCCAGGCGCAGGTCCAGGTAATGGTCGAGGAACTCGACGTTCTGCTCCGGGTCGAGGGTCTCCAGCAGGGCCGAAGCGGGGTCGCCCTGGTAGCTGGCACCGAGCTTGTCGATCTCGTCGAGCATGATCACCGGGTTCATCACCTCCACTTCCTTCAGCGCCTGCACCAGCTTGCCGGGCAGGGCGCCGATGTAGGTGCGGCGGTGGCCCTTGATCTCGGCTTCGTCACGCATGCCGCCGACGCTGAAGCGGTAGAAGGGGCGGCCCAGGGACTCGGCGATGGACTTGCCGATGCTGGTCTTGCCGACGCCGGGCGGGCCCACCAGCAGCACGATGGAGCCGGCGATCTCGCCCTTGAAGGCGCCGACGGCGAGGAATTCGAGGATGCGGTTCTTGATGTCGTCGAGGCCCGCATGGTGGCGGTCCAGCACCTGGCGTGCGTGCTTGAGGTCCAGCCGGTCCTTGCCGTAAACGCCCCAGGGCAGGGCCGTGGCCCAGTCCAGGTAGTTGCGGGTCACCGCGTACTCGGGGGAGCCGGTCTCCAGGATCGACAGCTTGTTCAGCTCCTCGTCGATGCGCTTCTTCGCCTGCTCCGGCAGGGTCTTGCCCTCCAGGCGCTGGCGGAACTGCTCGGCGTCGGCGCTGCGGTCATCCTTGGTGATGCCCAGCTCCTGCTGGATCAGCTTCAGCTGCTCCTTGAGGAAGAACTCCCGCTGGTGCTTGCCGATCTTGCGGTTCACCTCCGCCGACAGCTCGCTCTGCAGGCGGGCCACCTCGACTTCCTTGCGCAGCATCGGCAGCACCTTCTCCATGCGCTTGAGCACGGGGATGGTGTCCAGCACCTCCTGCAGGTCGGTGGCCGGTGCGGTGGTGAGGGCGGCGGCGAAGTCGGTGAGCGGCGACGGGTCGTTGGGGCTGAAGCGGTTCAGGTAGTTCTTCAGCTCCTCGCTGTACAGCGGGTTGAGTGGCAGCAGCTCCTTGATGGCGTTGATCAGCGCCATGCCGTAGGCCTTCACCTCGTCGCGCGGGTCGGATTGCGGGCGCGGGTAGTCCACCTCCACCAGGTAGGGCGGACGGTGGCGCTTGAGCCAGCCACGGATGCGCACCCGCGACAGGCCCTGGGCCACGAACTGCAGCTTGCCGCCCTCGCGGGTGGCGTGGTGCACCCGCACCAGGGTGCCGTGCTCGGGCAGGGTGCTGGGGTCGAAATGGCGCGGGTCACCCGGCGGGCTGTCGACGAAGAACAGCGCCAGGCTGTGGTGGTTGGTCTTGGCCACCAGCTCCAGGGTTTCTGCCCAGGGCTCCTCCTCGACGATCACCGGCAGCACCTGCGCCGGGAAGAACGGGCGGTTGTGGATGGGGATGACGTATACGGTGTCCGGCAGCGTCTGGCCGGGCAGCGCCAGGCCCGTACTGGTGGCACTGGTGTCATCGACGAGAGTGGCGTGGATCTCCTGATCGCTCATTGGGCACCTGATGGAAACGAATGGGCTTGGGGTGGGGCATGCAGGCTAGATGGGGCGGCTCCGGGGGCTTTTCAACCGACACGTCGAAGCGGGGCCTGCCCGGTGGTGCTGGGCAGGCGAGCGCCGCTTGTTTAAAATGCGCAAATTTTGAGCAACCCCTGCCATGCTCGTCGCCCGCCTGCAACGCCTGGATGAACAGGCCCACGCCCACGCCCATGACCACCATCAACTGGTGATGTCCCTGGCTGGCCGCGCCGCTTTTGAAGTGGGTGGCCGCGGTGGCGAAGTGTGCCGCATGCGCGCCTGCGTGGTGCCGGGCACCACCGAGCACGTCTTCGCCGGCTGCGGCGACAACCGCATGCTGATCCTCGACCTCAACGCGCCGGAGGCCGCCAGCGAGGACCGCGAGCTGCTCCAGCGCCTGTTCGACATCCCCCGCTTCCCCGACCTCGACGCCGACTTCCAGCACCTGCTGAGCTACGCCGGCGCCGAGCTGCAGCGCTACGGCGACGACCCGCTGCTGGCCCGTGCCCTGGGTGGTGTCCTGCTGCGTGCGCTGTACCTGCGGCTGTTCGGCGAGCGTGGGCGGCGCAGCAACCAGGGCCTCGACCTGGAACCGCTGGATGCCTACATCGCCGACAACCTGGCCCGGCGCATCAGCGTGGCCGAGCTGGCCCAGGTGGCCTGCCTTAGCCCCAGCCATTTCCACGCCCTGTTCAAGGACAGCGTCGGCCTGACGCCCCACCAGTACCTGCTGCGCGCTCGCCTCGACCGCGCCTCCCGCCTGCTGCGCGAAAGCGACCTCGCCCTGGTGCGCATCGCCGAGGAATGCGGCTTCTCCAGCCAGAGCGCCCTGACCACCGCCATGCGCCGCCACCTGGGTCTGACGCCGAAGCGACTGCGCGACCACGCCTGACGGGGCCGTAAGGCCCGTTCCAAAGCCTTTGTCAGTGAATTGCCGGCCAATGCGATTCGCTCTTATTTGTTACGTTATAACGCTTTATAGTGTCGGCCCGACGCAGCCTGCCTGCGTCGCACGTCCATCCGCCTGACAGGCGCGCAAGGTGGCGCGCCGACGACTATTCGAGGATCCCATGATGAAACCGATCCGCTCTCCACTCGCCCTGGCCATCGCCCTGTTCTCCGGGCCGGCGGCCCTGGCAGCCGAAGCCGAATCGCCCGTGGAGCTGGAGCCCAGCGTGGTGCGCGCCAGCGCCCTGTCCACCGCAACCCGCGACATGACGACCCCCGCCGAGGTGCTGGAAGGCGACGCCCTGCGCCTGCGCCGCGAGGCGACCCTCGGCGAGACGCTCGACGGCCTGCCCGGGGTGCATGCCAGCAGCTTCGGCCCCGGCGCCAGCCGCCCGGTGATCCGTGGGCTGGACGGTGCGCGGGTGCGGGTCCTGAGCGACGGCGTGGACACGCTGGATGCGTCCACCGTCAGCCCGGACCACGCCGTGGCGATCGAGCCGTTGCTGGTGGAACGCGTCGAAGTGCTGAAGGGGCCCGCCACCCTGTTGTATGGCGGCGGCGCCATCGGCGGGGTGGTGAACGTGATCGACAAGAAGATTCCCGTTGCGCTCCCCGAGAAGGGCTACGAAGGCGAGCTGGAGTTGCGCGGCAACACCATGGCCGACGAGGGCCTCGGGGCCGGTGGCCTGACGATCGGCACCGGCCCGTTCGCCTGGCGCATCGAGGGGCTCAAGCGCCAGGCCAACGCCTACGACATTCCCGGTGCGGCCGGCGACCCGCGCTCCTCGAAACAGACCGGGGCCTACAACGACACCGACAGCGCCACCCTGGGGGGCAGCTGGATCGGTGATCGCGGCTACCTGGGCCTGGCCTACACCGAGCAGAACAATCGCTACGGCCTGCTCGCCCACGAACATGCCCACTGCCACACCCATGGCCCGCGCGACTGGCATTGCGGCGCCCACGGGCACGGCCATGCCCACGATGACCACGAGGAGGGCGGGCTGCCCTACATCGACATGAAGCAGAAGCGCTGGGACGTACGCGGTGAGTACAGCGACCCGCTGCCGGGCTTCGAGCTGGCCCGTGTACGAGGGGGCTACAGCGACTACCAGCACGAGGAGATGGAAGGCGGGGAGGCCGCGACCACCTTCAAGAACAAGGCCTACGACTCCCGCCTGGAGCTGACCCACGCACCGCTGTTCGGCTGGCGTGGCGTGCTGGGCGGGCAGAGCTCGCGCCGGGACTTCCAGGCCCTGGGCGAAGAGGCCTATGTGCCGCCGAGCCTGACCCGCAACCACGGCCTGTTCCTGCTGGAGGAGTACACCTGGGATGACTGGCGCTACGAACTGGGCCTGCGCCACGAGTGGCAGGACATCTCCGCGCGCGGGGAGCGCAGCCGCCAGCACCGCGGCACCTCCGTGTCCGCCGGGGCGGTCTGGACCTTCGCGCCGGAATACTCCCTTGGCTTCTCCCTGTCCCGCTCCCAGCGCCTGCCCACCGCCGAAGAGCTGTACGCCAACGGCCCCCACGCCGCGACCCGTACCGTCGAACTGGGGGACCCGAACCTGAGCGAGGAAACCTCGCGGAACGTCGAGCTGACCCTGCGCAAGTTCGCCGGCCGCACCCACTTCAGCCTCAGCGTCTACCGCAACCAGATCGATGACTTCATCTACGCGGCGGACACCGGGCGCGACATCGGCGGCGAAATGCGCGAGATCCAGTACCGCCAGCAGGATGCCGTGCTGACCGGCGCCGAGGGCGAGGTGGGCTATCGCTTCAGCGATGACACCGACGTCACGCTCTTCGGCGACCGCGTGCGTGGCCGCCTGCGCAGCGGCGGCGGGGACCTGCCGCGCATCCCGGCCGATCGCCTGGGCATCCGCCTCGATCAGCGCCTGGCACCGGCCCTCGCCGGGCAGCTGGAGTTCTACCGCGTGCAGCGCCAGGACCAGCTCGCCGACTACGAGACCCGTACCGGCGGCTACAACATGCTCGGTGCCGCGCTGACCTACACCGGCAAGCTGGAGATGGCCGACTACGAGCTCTACCTCAAGGGGAGCAACCTGCTGGATGCCGAAGGGCGCAACCACAGTTCCTTCATCAAGGACGAGGTGCTACTCCCGGGGCGCAACCTGACCATGGGCGTGCGCCTGGCTTTCTGAGTCAAAGTGCCGGCTGCTCTGACGAGTAGCCGGTTGCACCTTTTGGCAGAAAGTTCCCTTTATCGGACTATCCGGAAATGAAATCAGAGGATTGTGTAAGAAAGTCGAGGTGCCACCTCTCTACATTCCACGCTTCCTGATTTTCAGCCCGCCTTCATCGACGGTTTGGGCTGTACTGAATCCAACGCGATGGTCATGAAGACCAACGGGTAGCGCACCCGGGAATCACGCCTTTCCACGTGCAGGCGCGGTACCCGAACGGGCCCCATGTCCGATGAGGTGGCCGCCCGTCACCCCGCAGCGGTTAATCCACGCACCGTCCTGGGCGGACGGTGCGTCAGCCAAGAGGCCAGGTATTTCTGTACATGTTCGCGAGGGCCGCTCCCCATGAGCAGGGCCTTCGATGACGGGTGGGGCCGGATCGCCTCGCTTGAAGTTCGATCGGACGTGAATCGGCTATTGGCCGACAGGGTCGAGAAGCCAAGCGGTCATCGCCACGCGCGGTCGCCAAACAATCACCACGGGAGCAGACCACCCTCAGCTCCCGAATAACAACAAACGAGCAGGGGAGACCCCATGACACTCAGCAACCCGATGCTGATCACGTTCGTGATCTATATCGCCGCCATGGTACTGATCGGCCTGGCCGCCTACCGTTCCACCAACAACCTGTCCGACTACATCCTCGGGGGCCGCAGCCTCGGCAGCTTCGTCACCGCGCTGTCCGCTGGCGCTTCCGACATGAGCGGCTGGCTGCTGATGGGCCTGCCCGGCGCCATCTACCTCTCCGGCCTGTCCGAGGCCTGGATCGCCATCGGCCTGATCGTCGGCGCCTACCTCAACTGGCTGCTGGTGGCCGGCCGCCTGCGGGTGCAGACCGAGCACAACGGCAACGCCCTGACCCTGCCGGACTTCTTCACCAACCGCTTCGAAGACCACAGCCGCATCCTGCGCATCTTCTCCGCCGTGGTGATCCTGGTGTTCTTCACCATCTACTGCGCTTCCGGCATCGTCGCCGGTGCCCGCCTGTTCGAAAGCACCTTCGGCCTGTCCTACGGGACCGCGCTGTGGGCCGGCGCCGCTGCCACCATCGCCTACACCTTCATCGGTGGCTTCCTGGCGGTGAGCTGGACCGACACCGTGCAGGCGACCCTGATGATCTTCGCCCTGATCCTCACTCCGGTCGTGGTGATGATGATCAACGGCGGCATCGATCCGACCTTCGCCGCCATCGAACTGCAGGACGCCGCCCACTTCGACATGCTCAAGGGCGCCACCTTCATCGGTGTGATCTCGCTGATGGCCTGGGGCCTGGGCTACTTCGGCCAGCCACACATCCTGGCGCGCTTCATGGCCGCTGACTCGGTCAAGTCCATCCCCAACGCCCGCCGCATCTCCATGACCTGGATGATCGCCTGCCTGGGCGGCGCGGTTGCCGTCGGTTTCTTCGGCATCGCCTACTTCTCCGCTCACCCGGACGTGGCCGGCCCGGTCACCGCCAACCCCGAGCGCGTGTTCATCGAGCTGGCCAAGCTGCTGTTCAACCCCTGGGTGGCCGGCGTGCTGCTGTCCGCCATCCTGGCGGCCGTGATGTCCACCCTGAGCTGCCAGCTGCTGGTGTGCTCCAGCGCTCTGACCGAAGACTTCTACAAGGCCTTCTTCCGCAAGAACGCCAGCCAGAACGAACTGGTCTGGGTCGGCCGCGCCATGGTGCTGTTGGTGGCCGTGATCGCCATCGCCATCGCCTCCAACCCCGAGAGCAAGGTGCTGGGCCTGGTGTCCTACGCCTGGGCGGGCTTCGGCGCCGCCTTCGGCCCGGTGGTGATCCTCTCCCTGGTGTGGAAGGGCATGACCCGCAACGGTGCCCTGGCGGGCATGGTGCTGGGCGCCGTCACCGTGATCCTGTGGAAGAACTTCTTCGGCTGGACCGGCCTGTACGAAATCATCCCGGGCTTCATCCTCGCCACCCTCGGCATCCTGATCTTCAGCCGCATCGGCGCCGCGCCGTCGGATTCGATGATCAAGCGCTTCGACGCCGCCGAGAAGGAATACCAGGACGCCAGCGCCTGACCGGCGTCCTCCAGCGGGGCACAGACCCCGCCTGACGATTGCGATAGCGCCTCAACGGCCCACGTCCTCCCCGACCTGGGCCGTTTTTTTATGCCGCGCCACGGGCACCGGCTTCAGGCCGGAGGCGGTACGGCCCCCGCTTCCCGGCCCAACCAGTCGGAAAACGCCTTGACCGGAGGGTGACGCTCGCGGCCCGGCACGCACAGGGTGGAGTAACCGGCGCCCTCGACGCTGACCTCGGGGCGGTAGGGCATCAGCAGCCCGCTGGCGATGCTTTCGGACACCAGGATCGAACTCGCCAGCACCAACCCCTGGCCGGCGATGGCGGCTTGCAGGGCGTAGTGCTCCTCGTCGTACTCGCGCTGTGGCGCGCTTTCCAGCAGATGCTGCGCGCCGGCGGCCTGGCACCAGGCCTTCCAGCCCAGCTCGTAGAGCTGCGGGCTGCGCCAGCGGATGGTGATCAGCGTGGGCACCTGGCTGCCCAGGTTGTCCACCAGCGCGGGCGCGCCGTAGACGCCGAAGCGTTCATCCAGCAGGCACTGGCTGTGCAGGCTGGGGTAGTGCGTGGTGCCGTAGCGGATCACCAGGTCGATGCTAGCGTCCTGATGCAGGTCCACCAGGGTGTTGCTGGTGTCCAGGCGCAGGCGGATCGCCGGGTACTCGGCGTAGAAACGCCCCAGGCGCGGGATCAGCCACAGCGCGGCAAAGGCCGGGGTGGTGGAGATCGTCAGCTGGCCGCTGCTGGGCTGGGGCCGCAGGTGATCGAGGGTCTGGCTCACATCCAGCAGGGCGCCGTGGAGGCTGCCGAACAGCTGCTGGCCGCAAGCGGTCAGCCGCACGCTGCGGGGCCGGCGCTCGAACAGCGGCACGCCGAGCCAGCCCTCCAGGCTGCGGATCTGGTGGGAGACCGCCGTCGGCGTCACCGCCAGCTCCTCGGCGGCCGCCTTGAAGCTCAGCTGGCGCGCGGCGGATTCGAAGGTGCGCAGTGCGGTGAGGGGCAGGTTGGCGAACATGCAATCTCCACGGGTGAAATGGATTCATCTCGATGAACTAACGCTCATTTGTCCGCGAATGCGGCGAAACCTAGCTTAGTGCCTGTTCCAGGGCCGGTCACCGGCCTCGATGAGCCCACTGCACCCAGGAGTCAGAGATGAGCCGAATTCTTTCCATCCAAGGCAGCCCCCGTGGCGAGCGCTCCCACTCGCGCCGCCTGCAGGAGACCTTCCTTGCCGCCTGGCAGGCACAGCGCAGCGAGCGCCAGGTGGTGCGACGGGAGGTGGGACGAGCCCCCATCGCCCCGCTGACCGAAGGCTGGATCGCCGCCGCCTTCCACCCCGAGCCGGAGAGTCGCAGCGAGGTGATGAAAGCCGACCTGGCCTTGAGCGACCAGTTGGTGGATGAGTTGCTGGCCGCTGATCGCCTGGTGATCTCCGCCCCGATGTACAACTTCGGCGTGCCCAGCGGGGTCAAGGCCTGGATCGACCAGGTCGTGCGCATCCACCGCACCTTCGACTTCGATCCGGGGCGGCCGGGCAACCCGTATACGCCGCTGGTGCTGGGGCGCAAGGCGCTGGTCATCACCACCCGGGGTGACCATGGCTACGGGCCGGGCGGTGCCAACGCCCACATGAACCATGCCGACACCTACCTGCGCACGGTATTGGGCTACATCGGCATCAGCGACGTGACGGTGGTGGCGGTGGAGAACGACGAGTTCGGCGGCGCGGCCTTCGAGCAATCCTACCAGCGCGCCGAGCGTGCCCTGGTCGAACTGGCCGAGGTGTTCTGAGGTGCCCGCCATGGCCTGGACATACCTGCTGGTCGCCGCCGTCTTCGAGGTGCTCTTCGCCATGGGCATGAAGTACGCGGAGGGCTTCACCCGGCCGCTGCCCAGCGCCTTGGTGATCGTGGCCGCTGTCGCCGGCATCTACTTCCTGACCCTGTCAATGCGCGTGCTACCGGTGAGCGTCGCCTACCCGGTGTGGACGGCCATCGGCAGCCTCGGCACCGTCATCCTCGGCGTGGTGCTGCTGGGGGAGTCCTTCACGCCGGTGAAGGGGCTGTCGGTGGTGCTGATCGTGGCGGGCGTGGCCGGCCTGAAGGGCGGCGCGGCTTGAGAGCCGGGCGCTCAGCGCCCGGCGTCGTGCTCCTTCGCCTCGACGAAGGCCCGCAACCAGGCTGCCAGGCGACCCGGGCGGGCCAGCAGTTGCCAGTGGCCGGCGTCCACCTCGCGTCGCAGCAGGTCCGGGGCCCAGCGTTCCAGGCCCTCGAACAGCTGGGGTCGCACGTAGCGGTCACGGGTCTGCACCACCAGTTGCACCGGCACCCGGGTGGGGCGTTGGCGAGCGGCGAACAGGCGCGGCATGAAGTTGGCGCGGTAGAGCTTCACCCCGTGCTGGCCGTCGGCCAACTGGTGCGGGTTGCGCTCCGGCTCGCGGATGCGCTCCATCTGCCGCATCACGGCCGGCCAGGCGCGCGCCAGACCCAGCCGCCAGCACAGTTCCGGCAGCCAGGGCGTCTGGAAGAAGGCGATGTACCAGGAGCTGACCAGTTGCCCGAGCGCCTGCAGCCAGCCGCGTGGGGCGAGGCGCCCGAAGCGGGCGCGCATCCAGTGGCCGACGTGGTCCAGGCAGGGCCCGGAGAGGCTGGTGTAGGAGGCCAGCAGCGGCTCGAAGCGCGGATCGGTCACCGCCTCCCAGCTCTGGATCGAGCCCCAGTCATGGGCCACCAGGTGCACCGGGCGGTCCGGGCTGTGGGCGCGGATCACCGCTTCGAGGTCGTTGGCCAGGTGCACCAGGCGGTAGTCCCGCACCCGCCGGGGCGCTTCGGAGTCACCGGCGCCGCGCACGTCGTAGGCGATGATCCGGTAGTCGGCGGCCAGTTCGCGCACCAGCGGCAGCCAGACCCGGTGGTTATCGGGGTAGCCGTGCACCAGCAGCAGCACCGGGCCCTGGGCGTTGCCCCATTGGTAGGTGGCCAGGCGCACGCCATCGCCCTGGACGAGGGTGCGCTGGGGTTCGAGGTTGAGCGGTGCGTTCATGGGCGTGCTCCCGGGCGTGAGGTGGGCCTGGGGCACGAATCGTGACATCAGGCGATGTCACGGATTGTCAGTGAGACGCGGGCGCCTGGCCAGTTGCCGTGCCCGCAGCGTTACCCCGTTACCGCCCGCCTGAACGCCTTGCCGTACCTGGCTTTGCGCGCTTCTGCGGGGTGCCGGGCGGGAAGGGGCGGCAGCAAGTCCAGCCATAGGATGGGGCGGGGTGGGCGTGTTGTTGGCGGTCCGGGGGCGGGGCTATGATCCGCCCCCATGAAGACACCCCAGCCCTTCCTGTCTCGCCTGCTGGCCCGTACGCCGGCCGAGGGGGATGCCCCGCCCGAGACAGCGGAATACACCGTCGACGAACTGGCCCGCGAGGCCGGCACCACCGTGCGCAACCTGCGGGCCTACCAGGACCGCGGCCTGCTGCCGCCGCCGGAGCGGCGCGGGCGGGTGGGCATCTACAACGGCGGGCACCTGTCGCGGCTGCTGCTGATCGGCCAGTTGCTGGAGCGCGGCTACAGCATCGCCAGCATCCGCGAGCTGCTGGAGGCCTGGGAGCAGGGGCGCGACCTGGCCCATGTGCTGGGCCTGGACGCTGCCATCGCCGGGGCCTGGGGCCAGCCGGAGCCGACCCGCCTGGGCTTCGACGAGCTGATTGCGCTGTTCGGCGAGGCGCTGACCGACGACACCCTGGACCGCGCCCGCGAGCTGGGGCTGGTGGAGTTCGCCGGGGATCACTTGCGGGTACTGAACCCACGCATCTTCAACGCCGGGGTGCAACTGCACCGCTCCGGCATCCCGCTGGCGGTGCTGCTGGAGCAGTTCGCGCTGATCCGCCAGCAGGTGGCGCCGGTGGCCGATGGCATCGTCGGCATGATCGTCGCCCACCTGGTCAACCCGCTGCTCAGCAGCAGCCTGCCCCACGTTTCCGAGTTGGAGGCGCTGAACCTTCAACTGCTGGCCCTGCGGCCGCTGGTGGAGGAGGTGGTGGACAGCGAGCTGGCGCGGGGGCTTCAGGCGTCCGCCAACCAGGAGCTGGGTGGCCGTGTCGGTGAACTGCTGAAGGGCTTCCTGAAGAGCTAGGGAGTGCCGGTTGCCGGGGCATCCTCGGCGGTGAAGGCTTCGACCCGGTTACGGCCCAGGTGCTTGGCCTTGTAGAGCGCCACATCCGCATTCCCTACCAGGGCCTCTTCACGGGCCACCGGCTGTTCGGTGGAGGCCACGCCGATGCTCACCGTGAGGTAGCCGCGCTGCGCACCGGCATGGGGGACCTGCAGAGACTCGATGGACGCGCGGATGCGTTCGGCGATGGCCCGGGCCGTGGCCAGGTCGGTGCCGGGCATGACCACGGTGAACTCCTCCCCGCCAAAGCGTGCGACGAAATCGCAGTGCTCGCGGATGCTGCCGCGCATGGCCTCGGCCACCTGGCGGATGCAGGTGTCGCCGGCCAGGTGGCCATAGCGGTCGTTGTAGAGCTTGAAGTGGTCGATATCCAGCATCAGCACGCTCAGCGGCGCGTGGGTGCGGGCGCAGCGGTGCCACTCGCGCTTGAGGGTTTCGTCCAGGTGGCGCTTGTTGGCGATGCGGGTCAGGTCGTCGGTGCGGCTCAGCACCGCCAGCTCCTGGTTGGCCAGGGCGTACTTGTGCGCCAGCACCTGGTGCTCCCAGGCCAGCTTGAGGGCCTCGTTGAAGCGGATCTGCAGGCGCCGGCCCATCTCGGCGATGAAGGGGCACACCACCCAGGCGGAGATGGCGAGGAAGCGTGCCTGGGGCTCCGGGTCGAGGGCGTAGGCGATGCCCAGCAGGGTGAACATCGGCACGTGGAAGGCCAGGTGGGCCGGCCAGTAGGAGACGTTGCTCATCGCCACCATCACCGAGGCCAGGGCGATGCAGCCGTAGATCACGTCCTCGTAGGCGGTGCCGTAGCCCATCAGCCAGATGGCGCCGAAGCCCCAGGCGAGGCCGACCGCGCCGCACTGGCACATGGTCAGGCGGGCCCAGGCGAGCGGGGTGAAGCGCTGCGGGTTGCGGCGCCAGGCCGCCACCAGCCAGAGCCGCACACCCATCAGCAGCACCAGCACCAGCAGCCATACGCAGCGGCCGAACAACGGGGCGCTGGCGTGGTAGACGCCGAACACCATGGTACCGGAGAAGACGTTGCCCACCGCCGTGGCCGGGCTGGTGGAGAAGAGGGTGGCGACCCGTTCGGCGAGGTAGTCCTCGGCGGGGCGTTCGGGCAGGGGCGGCATGACTGCGGCCTGCCCGGTCTGGAGTGGCATCGACGGCATTCCTGGATTTCGTGGCGCTTCTTATACCGCGATGCCTGGAAAGCGGGAACTGCGTCACATCGGTTGGCGTTTGCCCGTCAGCGCAGCGTCACGTGGCGGCTGATCAGCGCCCGCAGCGCGGCGGGCTTCACCGGCTTGGCGAGGTAGTCGAGCCCCGCCGCGTGGACTTCCGCCACCAGCTCGGCGCGGGCGTCGGCGCTGATCACCACGCCGGGCACCGGGCCGCCCATGCGGGTGCGCAGCCAGCCCATCAGCTCGGTGCCGGTCTCGCCTTCGTCGAGGTGGTAGTCCACCAGCACCAGTTCCGGGCGCACGGCTTCCTCCAGCAACTGCTCGCACTCCAGGCGGTTGCGCGCGGTCCAGACGCGGCAGCCCCAGCGTGACAGCAGGCTGTCCATGCCGGTGAGGATGCTGTCCTCGTTGTCGATGCACAGCACCTGGGTGCCGTTGAGGGCCTGGCCCGCGCCTTCCTGCGGCTGGCGGGCCGGGGCCGGGCGGGCCTGGCGCGCTATGGGCACGGTGACGCTGAAGACGCTGCCCTTGCCGGGCCAGGAGCGCACCTCCAGCCGGTGGCCGAGCACCCGGCAGAGGCCGTCGGCAATCGCCAGGCCCAGGCCCAGACCCTTCTCGGCGCGGGTCTGGTGGCTGTCGAGGCGCTTGAACTCCTCGAAGATGACCTTGCGCTTGTCCTCGGGGATGCCGGGGCCGCGGTCCCAGACTTCCAGGCGCAGGGCGTCGCCTTCGCGGCGCACGCCCAGCAGCACGTGGCCCTTGGCGTAGCGGAAGGCGTTGGTGAGGAAGTTCTGCAGCACCCGGCGCAGCAGCTTGGCGTCGCTCTCGATGTTCAGCCGGCTGCCGCACAGGCGGAACTGCACGCCCTGTTCCTGGGCCAGGGCCTTGAACTCGGCCCCCAGGGTGTCGAACAGGCTGGCCAGGGGGAAGGTGGTGCGGTCGGGGGTGATGCGGCCGCTTTCCAGGCGCGAGATGTCCAGCAGGTCGGTGATCAGGTCCTCGGCCGAGCGCAGCGAGCTGTCGAGGTGCCCCACCAGTTCACGGGCCTCGGGGGGCAGCGCTTCCAGCTGGTGGGCGAGGGCGGCGGAGAACAGCCGCGCGGCGTTCAGCGGCTGCATCAGGTCGTGGCTGACGGCAGCGAGGAAGCGGGTCTTCGACTGGTTGGCGGCCTCGGCCGTGCCCTTGGCCTCGATCAGCGCCTGGTTCAGCTGGGACAGCTCCTGGGTGCGCTCGACGACGCGCTGCTCCAGGCTTTCGTTGGATTCCTTGAGGGCGTGCTCGGCCTCGCGGAAGGCGGTGATGTCGGTGAAGCTCATGACGAAGCCGCCGCCGGGCATGGGGTTGCCGATCAGCTCGATGACCCGGCCATTGGGGAACATCCGTTCCGAGGTGTGGGCGTTGCCCTGGCGCATCCAGTACAGCCGGCGGGAGACATGGGCTTCGGCATCACCGGGGCCGCAGAGGCCGCGCTCGGCGTTGTAGCGGATGATGTCGGCGATGGGCCGGCCGACGCTGATCAGGCCTTCCGGGTAGTCGAACAGCTCCAGGTAGCGGCGGTTCCAGGCCACCAGGCGCAGGGACTGGTCCACCACGCTGATGCCCTGGGTGATGTTCTCGATGGCGCCCTGCAGCAGGGCGCGGTTGAACTGCAGCACCTCGGAGGCTTCGTCGACGATGCGCACGACATCCTCCACCTGCATCTCGCGGCCTTCGATGGCGGCCTTCACCACCGCGCGGGCGGAGGAGGCGCCGAGCACGCCGGCCAGCAGCCGTTCGGTGTGGGTGATCCAGTCCTGGTTGGCGTTCTGCGTGGGGGTGAAGCTGGTGCCCTGGCGGTAGGCGAAGCGGGCGAAGCTCTGCCGTGCGCGTTCCTCGCCGACGAAGCGGGCGGCAAGCATCAGCAGGTCCTCCACCTGCACCGCCAGCAGCGAGCGGCCGCTGGGGCGTGCCGAGACCACCTGGCCGATGAAGCGGCTGGCCTGCCAGTGTTCGGAGACGCGGGTGCGGGAGAGCACCGAGACCCAGGCGAACAGCAGCCAGTTGCCGGCCAGGGAAATGACCACGCCCTGGGTCTGCGGGTCGATGGGCAGGTGCAGCGGGTTGGCCATCAGCCAGGCCAGGCCGGGGAAGGCCTCCAGCGGCCAGCCGAGGCCGCGCGCCACCAGCGGCAGCACCAGGGTGTAGGCCCAGAGCGCGGAGCCGGTGGCCAGCCCGGCGAACACGCCCCGGCGGTTGGCCTGCTTCCAGTACAGGGCGCCGGCCATGGCCGGGCCGAGCTGGGCGATGGCGGCGAAGGCGATCTGGCCGATGGTGGCCAGGCTCGCGGTGGAACCCAGCAGGCGGTAGCTGACGTAGCCCAGCAGGATGATCACCACGATGCTGATGCGGCGCACCGAGAGCATCCAGTGGCGGAACACCTCGAACGGCCGCTCGGCGTTCTGCCGGCGCAGCAGCCAGGGCAGCAGCATGTCGTTGGAGACCATGGTCGAGAGGGCCACGGCTTCGACGATCACCATGCCGGTGGCCGCCGAGGCGCCACCGATGAAGGCCATCAGGGCCAGCGCCGGGTGGGCCTCGGCCAGGGGCAGGCTGATGACGAAGGAGTCCGGCATCACGCCGGCGGGCAGCAGCATCATGCCGGCCAGGGCGATGGGCACGACGAACAGCGCGGCCAGGGCCAGGTACACCGGGAACACCCAGCGGGCGGTGCGCAGGTCGCGGGCGTCGATGTTCTCCACCACCGCCACGTGGAACTGCCGGGGCAGGCAGACGAAGGCGGTCATGGCCACGGCGGTCTGCACGATGAGCGTCGGCCATTCCACCGGGTGGTTCCAGAAGTTCTCCAGCTGCGGAGCGAGCAGGGCGCGGCGGGTCAGGTCGTCGAAGCCGTCGAAGAGCACGAAGCTGACGTAGGTACCCACCGCGAGGAACGCCAGCAGCTTGATCAGCGATTCGAAGGAAATCGCCATCACCATGCCCCGGTGGTGCTCGGTGGCGTCCAGATTGCGGGTGCCGAAGAGGATGGTGAACAGGGCCAGCACCAGGGACACGATCAATGCCGTGTCCTGGGCGCGGGTGCCGGTGGAGTCCGCGCCGGAGCCCACCAGCAGGTTGACGCCGAGGACGATGCCCTTGAGCTGCAGGGCGATGTAGGGCAGCACGCTGACCAGGCAGATCAGCGCCACCACCACCGCCAGCGCCTGGGACTTGCCGTAGCGGGCGGCGATGAAGTCGGCGATGGAGGTGATGTTCTCCTGCTTGCTGATCAGCACCATCTTCTGCAGCACCCAGGGGGCGAACACCATCAGCAGGATGGGCCCCAGGTAGATGGGCAGGAAGGCCCAGAGCTGCCCGGCGGCCTGGCCGACGGCGCCGAAGAAGGTCCAGCTGGTGCAGTACACCGCCAGCGACAGGCTGAACATCAGGGCACGCGCCCGGGGCGGCATCGGGGCGCTGCGGCGATCGCCGTAGAAGGCGATGCTGAACAGCACCGCCATGTAGAGGAGGGCGACCGCGGCTATCAGCCCGCTGGACAACGACATGCAGACTCCGGAGGAAAAAGGGCGGGCAGGGCCCGGGCACAGGCTGCAGTTTCGCACCAAAGGTCATTTCCGTCAGGCGGCTGCTACCAAGGTCGCAGGCGGACTTGAGCGCCTCTTGCCGGGCTGTTAGCTTGGCTTGCCGCGCCGGGCCTGGAGCCCGCGCCGCAGCCCTGCCAGGCAACCGCGTCCGGTTGTCGCGTAGAACGGGCAGGGGTTATTCGCCTGAGGAGGGTGCAGATGTTCAATCCGCAACCGGTCACCCTGCAGCGTGGCGCATTGCGCCTGGAGCCACTGGGGGAGGCCGATGTCAGCGAGCTGGCGGCCCTGGCCGAAGCCAATCGCAACGAACTGGTCTACATGAGCGGCCCGCTGCGGCCGGACTGGTACCGCCAGGGCATTGCCCAGCAGCGCGAAGGCCAGGCCGTGGTGTTCGCCATCCGCCTGGGTGACCGCCTGGTGGGCACCAGCCGATTCGCCGAATTCATGCCGGCCCTGCCCGCCGTGGAGATCGGCTGGACCTGGCTGGCCGGCAGCGAGCACGGCACCGGCCTCAACGCCTCGGTCAAGTACCTGATGCTGCGCCACGCCTTCGAGGAGTGGCAGGTGGTGCGGGTGCAGCTGAAGACCGCCGGCAGCAACCTGCGCTCGCAACGGGCCATCGAGAAGCTCGGCGCGGTGCGCGAGGGTGTGCTGCGCAACCACCGTCGCCTGGCCGACGGGCGCCTGGACGACAGTGTGATGTTCAGCATCACCGACCACGAGTGGCCGGCGGTGAAGCAGGCCCTGGAAGCTGCATTCGTCCAATGAGCACCGGCGGTGAGCGCACGCGCTTCTGGCAGGCCAGTGCGCTGAGCGGGGTCGAGCTCCTGCATGCGCGCTACATCCAGCATCGCTTCTCGCCCCACGTGCACGAAGGCTACGTCTTCACCATCCTCGAGTCCGGCGCCCAGCGCTTCCGCCATCGCGGCAGCGACCACCTGGCCGCCGTCGGCAGCATGGTGCTGATCAACCCGGACGAGCTGCACACCGGCTCCAAGGCCCACGAGGAAGGCTGGCGCTACCGGGGGTTCTACCCCGACCTGCACCGGGTGACCGATGTGCTGGACGAGCTGGAGATCGCCACCGGCGGCCTGCCCACCTTCGCCGACAGCGTGCTACATGACCCCGAGGTGACCCGCCGCTTCCTCGACCTGCACTGCCTGCTGGAGCGCAATGCCTCCGCCCTGGAGCAGCAGGTGGCCTGGCGCGAGGCGATCCTGCTGCTGTTCAGCCGCCACGCGCGCATCGGTGCGCCACGGCCGGCGGGGCAGGAGCCCCAGGCCGTGGCGCTGGCCCGCGAGGTGCTGGCGGCGCGCCTGGCCTCGCCGCCATCCCTGGAGGAACTGGCGGCCCTGGTGGGGCTTTCGCCGTTCCACTTCGCCCGGGTCTTCCAGCGCGCCACCGGGATGCCGCCCCACGCGTGGCTCAAGCAGCGTCGCCTGGAGCAGGCGCGGGCCATGCTGCGCAGCGGTTGCGCGCCGTTGTCGGTGGCGATGCAGCTGGGCTTTGCCGACCAGAGCCACCTGACCCGTCAGTTCAAGCAGACCTATGGTGTAGGTCCCGGCGAATACCGGACCGCCAGCGCAAGATCGTTCAAGACCGACTGAGCGCCGGCTGGCAGAGTACGGGGACAAGGAGAATCCCATGTCCCGCTCTACAGAATTCCTCCGTGGCGTTCGCGACATCGTGCCGATGCTCATTGGCGCCATGCCCTTCGGCATCATCTACGGCACCCTGGCCGCCGGGGCTGGCCTCGATGCCTGGCAGACCCTCGGCATGTCCCTGCTGGTGTTCGCCGGCTCGGCCCAGTTCATCGCCATCACCCTGCTGGGCGGTGGTGCCGGGGTGGCGGTGGTGCTGCTCACCACCCTGGTGGTGAACCTGCGCCACGCCCTCTACAGCGCCACCCTGCAACCCTTCGTGCGGCACCTGCCGCGGCGCTGGCGCCTGCTGCTGGCCTTCTGGCTCACCGACGAGGCGTTCGCCGTGGTGCAGCACCGTTATGCGGAGGAGGACGACTCGCCGCTCAAGCACTGGTACTTCCTCGGCGCTGCGCTGGCGATGTACCTGAGCTGGGTGTCCTACACCCTGGTGGGTGTGGTGTTCGGCCAGGCGGTGCCCAATCTCGCGGCCTGGGGGCTGGACTTCGCCATGCTGGCGACCTTCATCGGCATCGTCGTACCCATGCTGCGCAACCGTCCGCAGGTGGCGGCGGCGCTGGTGGCCGGTGCGGTGGCGGTGGCGTGCCAGGGCCTGCCCTACAAACTCGGGCTGATGGCGGCGGCGCTGGCCGGCATCGTGGTGGGCGTGGTGCTGGAGCGCCGTGATCGCCTGGATCTGCTGGGGGAGGCCCTGTGATGGAAACCTGGTTGCTGATCCTCGGCATGGCCGCGATCACCTTCGCCATTCGCTACAGCCTGTTCGCCTGGCCGGACCTGCGCTTCCCGCCGGTGGTGCGCCAGGGGTTGCACTACGTGCCCACGGCAGTGCTCACCGCCATCGTGGTGCCGGGCATGCTGATGCCTGACGGCGAGCACCTGGCCCTGGCGCTGGACAACGCCTACCTGCTGGGCGGATTGGGCTGCATCCTCATCGCCGCGCTGACCCGGCACCTGCTGGCGACCATCCTCGGTGGGCTGCTGCTGTTCTTCGCACTGCGGGCGTACCTGGGGCAGTTGCCGATCTAGGCTATAAATCCGCGCCGTTTCAAACATCCTCGCGGCAGATGTGGCTTTCCGACCGGGTCCTGATGTCCAATCAGCGACGTGCGATTCCCTGCGGGGCGCATTCTCGCCAACCATCAGGTACCAAGGACGATGAGCCAACATTCGCAATTCGCTCTGCTGGGCACGCGGCGCTTCCTGCCGTTCTTCGTGACCCAGCTGCTCGGGGCCTTCAACGACAACATCTTCAAGCAATCGCTGATCCTGGCGATCCTCTACAAGCTGGCGATCTCCGGCGACAAGGGGATCTACGTCAACCTCTGCGCGCTGTTGTTCATCCTGCCGTTCTTCCTGTTTTCCGCCCTGGGTGGCCAGTTCGGCGAGAAGTACGCCAAGGACGCCCTGATCCGCGCCATCAAGCTGGCGGAGATCGCCATCATGGCGGTCGGTGCGCTGGGCTTCTTCTTCGACAACCTCTGGCTCCTGCTGGCGGCGCTGTTCGCCATGGGCACCCACTCGGCGCTGTTCGGCCCGGTCAAGTACTCGATCCTGCCCCAGGCCCTGCGCGAGCAGGAGCTGGTGGGGGGCAACGCGCTGGTGGAGATGGGCACCTTCCTGGCGATCCTCGCCGGCACCATCGGCGCGGGCGTCATGATGTCCGCGTCGCACTACGAGCCGATCGTGGCCGGTGCCATCCTGCTCACCGCCTGCCTGGGCTACCTGGCCAGCCGGGGCATTCCCCGTGCGGCGGCGGCCATGCCGGAGCTGAAGCTGGAGTGGAACATCTTCGTGCAGTCCTGGCGCATCCTGCGGCTGGGCCTGGAGCAGCGGCCGTCGGTGTCGCGCTCGCTGGTGGGCAACTCCTGGTTCTGGTTCCTCGGCGCCATCTACCTGACGCAGATCCCGGCCTACTCGAAGGACCTGCTGTACGGCGACGAGAGCGTGGTGACGCTGATCCTCACGGTGTTCTCGGTGGGCATCGCCATGGGGTCGATGCTTTGCGAGCGCCTTTCCGGCGGCAAGGTGGAAATCGGCCTGGTGCCCTTCGGCTCCATCGGCCTGACGGTGTTCGGCATCCTGCTGTGGTGGCACTCCGGCGGCTTCCCCCAGGGATCCCAGCCCCATGACTGGCTGGCCGTGCTGAGCGAGCCGCAGGCGTGGATGATCCTGGCGGACATCTTCGGCATCGGCCTATTCGGCGGCTTCTACATCGTGCCGCTGTATGCGCTGATCCAGTCGCGCACCGCGGAGAACGAGCGGGCGCGGGTGATTGCGGCCAACAACATCCTCAACGCCTTGTTCATGGTGGTTTCGGCCATCGCCTCGATCCTGTTCCTGAGCGTGGCCAAGCTGTCGATCCCGCAGCTGTTCCTGGTGGTGTCGCTGATGAACATCGCGGTGAACAGCTACATCTTCAAGATCGTCCCCGAGTTCAGCATGCGCTTTCTGGTGTGGCTGCTCGGCCACTCCATGTACCGCGTGCACCATCGCGGCCTGGAGGCGATCCCGGAGGAGGGCGCGGCGCTGCTGGTATGCAACCACGTGTCCTTCGTCGATGCGCTGCTGATCGGTGGCGCGGTGCGCCGGCCGGTGCGCTTCGTCATGTACTACAAGATCTACAACCTGCCGGTGCTCAACTTCATCTTCCGCACGGCCGGCACCGTGCCGATCGCCGGCCGCAGCGAGGACCTGCTGGTCTACGACCGCGCCTTCAAGAAGATCGACGAGTACCTGAAGGCGGGCGAGGTGGTGTGCATCTTCCCCGAGGGCAAGCTGACCGGCGATGGCGAGATGAACGAGTTCAAGAGCGGCGTGGAGCGCATCCTCGAACAGAACCCGGTGCCGGTGATCCCGATGGCGCTGCAGGGCCTGTGGGGCAGCTTCTTCAGCCGCGACCCGAACAAAGGCCTGTTCAAGCGCTTCTGGTCCCACATCAACCTGGTGGCTGGCCCGGCACTGGCGCCGGAGACGGTGGACCGCCTCAGCCTGCAGGCATCGGTGGCGGCGCTGCGTGGTGAGGTGCGCTGAGCGATCCGGAACGAAAAAAGCCCGCCGGAAGGCGGGCTTTTTCATGGGCGCGATTCAGGTGCTCATCTTGAGCCCGATCAGCCCGCAGATGATCAGCGCGACGCTGCCCAGGCGCATCAGCGCGACCGACTCGCCGAACAGGATGACGCCGGCGATGACGGTGCCGACGGCGCCGATGCCGGTCCAGATCGCGTAGGCGGTACCCAGGGGCAATTGCTTCATGGCCAGGCCCAGGAGGCCGAGGCTGATGGCCATGGCCAGCACGGTGAGGGCGGTGGGCAGCGGGCGGGTGAAGCCTTCGGTGTATTTCAGGCCGACGGCCCAACCCACTTCGAACAGGCCGGCGAAGAACAGGATGATCCAGGACATGGTGACCTCCAGAGGGGGACGGAATGTGGGGGCCGTCCCCGGGTGGTCACTGCAGCGCCGCACTGAAGGCGTGGCTGGAAGTGGCAGGGCCGTCCCTGCGTTTGCGCAGTATTTTGCACATCCTGCCCGTGCGGACAAGTCCGTACGGGCAGGCGGTTGTCAGTCAATGGTGTGCGGGACGGTCAGAATCGGGTTCGCTCATGCGTCGGAAGATCGCGGCTAGCAGTGAGCCGGACAGGTTGTGCCAAACGCTGAACAGCGCGCTCGGCACGGCGGCCAGGGGGGAGAAATGGGCGTTGGCCAGGGCTGCTCCGAGCCCGGAGTTCTGCATGCCGACCTCGATGGAGAGAGTCTTGCGCTGGGCCAGCGGCAGGCCGAAGACGCGGCCGGCGAGGTAGCCCAACGCCAGGCCGAAGCCGTTGTGCAGCACCACCACCGCCATGATCAGCAGGCCGGACTCGGCGATCTTGGCCTGGCTGGCGGCAACGACGCCGGCCACGATGGCGACGATGCACAGCACCGACACCAGTGGCAGCACCTGCTCGGCCACCTGCACCCGCGCACCCAGCAGGCGTTGCACGATGAAGCCGAGGGCGATGGGCACCAGCACCACCTGCAGGATGGACATGAACAGGGCGCTGAACTGCACCGGTAGCCAGGCCGAAGCCAGCAGCCAGATCAGCGCGGGCGTGACCAGCGGCGCCAGCAGGGTGGTGACGGCGGTGATGGCGACGGACAGGGCCACGTCCCCGCGGGAGAACCAGGCCATCACGTTCGAGGCGGTGCCGCCGGGGCAGCAGCCGACCAGGATGACGCCGACGGCGATTTCCGGCGGCAACTGCAGTAACCGACAGAGCAGCCAGGCCAGGCCCGGCATGATGATGAACTGGGCAAGCACGCCGATCAGCACCCACAGCGGCCGCCGCGCGACTTCGCGGAAGTCCGCTGCCTTCAGTGTCAGGCCCATGCCGAACATCACCAGCCCCAGCAACGGCACGATCCATTGGGTGATCGGCAGGAAGGGGGCCGGGACGCAGAACGCCAGCACAGCGAACAGCAGGATCCAGAGGGCGAAGGTGTTGCCGACGAAGCGGCTCAAGGCAGCGAGGGCGCGCATGGTCATTCCTTGTCGTTATCGTGAAAACGCCGGCTCTGGGCCGGCGCTTCGGGAGGGTCAGATGCCCTGGGGTATCTCTTCGCCGCCGAGGGCGTCGAGCAACTGGGGCAGGAACTCCACCAGCGTCAGCATCATCAGGGTGAAGCTGGCGTCCAACTGGGCGAGGGCGTCTTCGCCGCCGTCCTGCTCGGCTTTCTCCTGCAGCAGGTCTTCGAAGCGCAAGCGCTTGATCACCAGCTTGTCGTCGAGGATGAAGGAGAGCTTGTCCTGCCAGGCCAGGGACAGCTGGGTGACCAGCTTGCCGGAGGAGAGGTGCAGCTGGATCTCGTCACTGGTCAGGTCCTGGCGCTTGCAGCGCACCACGCCGCCGTCTTCGTCGGTGTCACGCAGCTCGCATTCGTCGAGGACGTAGAAGTCCTTGGCGGCTTCCTGGGTCTTGACCCACTCGGTGAGGGTGGCGGTGGGGGCGATCTTCACCGAGGCCGGGCGCACCGGCAGCGAGCCGATGGCTTCGCGCAGGGTGGAGAGCAGGTCCTCGGCACGCTTCGGGCTGGAGGCGTCCACCAGGATCAGGCCCTGGGCCGGGGCGATGGCGGCGAAGGTGGCCGACTTGCGGATGAAGGCGCGCGGCAGCAGGGTCTGGACGATCTCGTCCTTGAGCTGGTCGCGCTCCTTCTTGTAGACCTTGCGCATCTGCTGGGTCTCGATCTCGTCGACCTTCTCCTTCAGCGCATCACGTACCACGCTGCCGGGCAGGATGCGTTCCTCCTTGCGAGCGGCCACCAGCATGAAGCCCTCGCTCACGTGGACCAGCGGCGCGTCCGCACCTTTGCCGAAGGGCGCCACGAAGCCGTAGGTGGTCAGTTCCTGGCTGGCGCAGGGGCGCGCGGGCTTGGTGGCCAGGGCGGCCTCCAGGGCGTCGGCGTCGAAGGGCACATCCTGGGTGAGGCGGTAGACGAGCAGGTTGCGGAACCACATAAGAGGAACTCTCCGGAAACAAAGGCCGCATTATTCTCGTCCCGGGCCTGCAGGCCAACCCTGCGCTAAGCCTTTGGAACGGCTGAAAAAATTTTTTGAAAAAGGGCTTGCCAGAGTTCGAATGCATCCCTAGAATGCGCACCACTTCGAGAGTGAAGGGTGATTAGCTCAGCCGGGAGAGCATCTGCCTTACAAGCAGAGGGTCGGCGGTTCGATCCCGTCATCACCCACCAATCTCGGGGTAACGCGCAGCGGTAGTTCAGTCGGTTAGAATACCGGCCTGTCACGCCGGGGGTCGCGGGTTCGAGTCCCGTCCGCTGCGCCATATACAAAGCCCTCAGGTAGCGATACCTGAGGGCTTTTTCGTTCGTCCCGGTTTTTTCGGTGCGGTTCCGGCCCAGGTGATTGGTGGCGAAAAGCCGCAAAATCCTCGCCCTGGCGCTGAACTTATTCCCCTGTTTTCGATCCTAAGTGCCCATAGCCACTGATCGCAGCGGCCTGCTAAGCTCGCCGCTTCTTCGAACATGCCCTCACGGCGTACAGATAAGGAATCAGCATGAAACAAACTCGGTTGGCGGCAGCGGTGGCCCTGGTGGGCCTGGTGCTCGCAGGCTGCGACTCCCAGACCAGCAGCGTCGAGCTGAAGACCCCGGCCCAGAAGGCGTCCTATGGCATCGGCCTGAACATGGGCAAGAGCCTCGCCCAGGAAGGCATGGACGACCTGGATTCCAAAGCCGTCGCCCTGGGTATCGAAGACGCCATCGGCAAGAAGGACCAGCGCCTGAAGGATGAAGAGCTGGTCGAAGCCTTCGCCTTCCTGCAGAAGCGTGCCGAAGAGCGCATGACCAAGCTGAACGAAGAGTCCGCCAAGGCGGGCAAGAAGTTCCTGGAAGAGAACGGCAAGCGCAAGGAAGTCACCACCACCGCTTCCGGCCTGCAGTACGAAGTGATCAAGAAGGCCGACGGCGCCCAGCCCAAGCCCACCGACGTGGTCACTGTCCACTACGAAGGCAAGCTGACCGACGGCACCGTGTTCGACAGCTCCATCCAGCGTGGCAGCCCGATCGACCTGCCGGTGAGCGGCGTGATCCCCGGTTGGGTGGAAGGCCTGCAACTGATGCACGTCGGCGAGAAGTACAAGCTGTACATCCCGTCCGAGCTGGCTTACGGCGCGCAGAGCCCGAGCCCGGCGATCCCGGCCAACTCGGTCCTGGTCTTCGACCTGGAACTGATCGGCATCAAGGATCAGGCCGCTGACCAGGGTGCTGCTCCGCAGCAGTAATGCCCGGTCGACCAAGACGCCCCGCCTAGCGGGGCGTTTTCGTTTGTGCCTTTCTTTCGATAGGCGCTCCTGACCGTAACGAGACTGCGGGTTACCAAACGAACCCCGGCTCGACCGGCAGGTCTGAAAGGGGGTGGAGGCACGCCACCCTGTTACGGTTATGCACATGGTCGTGCAGTCACGGATTTGTCACTGCGACGGGCTGCCGCAGCGACTGGACAAAAAATCAACTGGTTGATTTAGCTGGCTTTTTCGGCGTGGCGAAAAAATCGCCGATCTGAGCGGAGGCCTCGTGGCGCGGGGCTTTCATGGCGTAATCAATACACTGTCAACAAGGTTATCCACAGGATCTGTGAGTAACCGCGGAAGAGCCCGTCCCATGCGGTTCGGAGAGTCGAGACGATGAAGGCACCCTGGAATTTCGAACGTTACCTGCCCCTGGCCGGCCGATTCCTGGCCCGCGGACGTCTACCGGCCTTGCTGTTGGCCGTCACCCGAAAGAGTGCCCGCCAAGGTGGTCGTCTGGGTGGGGCACGGGAGGACCTGAAGCTGCTGATGGCGCTCTGCGTGGCACGGGTTCGCGGGCAGTATCGGGATCTGAGCCCCAAGGCGCTGCTGTCGGTGGTGGCCGGGCTGGTCTACTTCCTGACGCCGGTGGATGCGATCCCCGATTGGGTGCTGGGGGCGGGCCTGATCGACGACCTTGCGGTGCTGGCCTGGGTCATGCGCACCTGGGGCCAGGAGCTGGAGGCATTCCGCCGCTGGCGCTATGCCCAGGCACCGGAGGTGGTGGCGCGTCTGGAGCAACTCCCCGCACCGCAGGAACTGTCGGAGGAATTCAGCTGATCCCGTGGGTCTGCCTACCCGGTCATGCTCCGTTCATGTAGGACCCCGTAGGCCGATTCGCCCTGTTAAGATGGCCGCCTGCAAGGAAGGTGCTGAGACGTCGGCACTGCTGTCCACGGGAGTTGCAATGAACGTGCAAGTGATCATGCGTGACGGCGAAGCGGAATACGCCGTATTGCCTTGGGCCGATTACCAGGCGCTGCTGCAGGCCGCCGGACAGGCCGCACCCGCTTCGGCCCCCGCCGATACCCATCCCCTGCGCGAGCTGCGGGCACTGCGCGAGGCGCGTGGTCAGAGCATCGAGCAATTGGCGCGTGCGGTGGGCATCAGCCCGGTCTACCTGGGGTTGATCGAGGAGGGTGAGCGCGAGCCCGATGCCGCCATCCAGCGGTCCCTGGCCGTGACCCTGGGGATCGCCGGCTGGGAGGTGCAATGAGCGTACGCATCAGTCGCCAGCACTGGCAGTCGCTGTTGAATGAGCTGGATGATGCGCGGCGCCAGCGGCATCTCCTGACCTACCGGGCCTTGGTGGAGCGCCTGCAACTGCCGAGCCCGGCGATGCAGACCCTCACCGCTGCCCTGGAACACCTGGCGGCGCTGGATGCCCGGGCCGAGCGGCCATTGCGCAGCTCCCTGGTGATCAGCCAGGGCGCCAGTCGCCTGCCGCGTACCGGCTTCTTCGAATTCGTGGTGCGACTGGGGCGTTTCTCCGGTCCTCCGGACGGTGTGGCTGCTGCCTCCTGGCATGCCGCCGAGGTGGTTCGCGTCTTCGAATTCGACTACCCCGAGGAACCCTGATGGCCATCTGGAAGCTGCGGGCCTGGCTGGGTTATGCGGTGGCCCGCTGGCTGCTGCGTTTCCCGTCGCTGGTGCGCAACCCGCGTGCCTGGAACTGGATGCAGGGGCAGTACGCCCGGCAGGCCAACCTCGGGAATGTCGCGGCCCAGCGCTTCTATGGCCACCTGCTGTTGCACCGCGGCCAGGGCTTCGGTGCGCGGGAGGAGGGCATTCGCTTGTTGCGCCTGGCGGGCCAGGCCGGGGACGGCAAGTCGGCTTACCAACTGGGCGTGCTGGCATTGGCCGGTGATGCCCGGCAGGCACCGGATGCGGCCCAGGCCGCCCACTGGTGGAGCCTGGCGGAGCAGGCCGGCCACCCGCTCGCGGCGCGCAAGCTGGCGGACCTGTACCGCGAGGGCGGGCCGGGGCTGGTGGCGGATGTCGAGGCCGCCGAACGCATGGATCGTCGTGCCGCCCAGCTCGGGCTCTGAGTCGAACCTAGGCGCTGTACGAAAAGTCGTCGAGCGAAGGTCAGGCAAGGCGAAAACGCCCGAAGAAGCGCAGTTTACGTGTTGTAAATGAGCATTCTGATCGGACTCGCGCACGAGGGCGTTTTCAACGCAGCATCACCGAGCGCAGGCACTTTTCGTTCAACGCCTAGACTGCGTCGAGGATATGCAGGCTGTATCCGGGCACAGCCTTGGCGTGGCGCTTGGCCTCCGAGGCGAGGCCGGCCAGTTGCCCGGCATCCAGCTGGCTGCAGGCCTCAGGCGTCAGGTTCACCACGCCGATGGAGAGTGACAGCAGGGGGAACTCCTCGCGCTGGCCGCTGCGGTTGTGGGCGATGAAGCAGCCCGCCTGCAGGTGGTCGGCCCGGTAGAAGCGCCGGCACTGCCCCTGGAAGTCCTCCAGCAGGAAGTTGAGCTTGCTGCGCCAGTCATCCGAGCCCAGCACCAGCATGAAGTCATCCCCGCCGATGTGCCCGACGAAATCCCGCGCCGGGTCGACGCGCTCGTTCAGGCATTGCGCCAGGCACAGCAGCACTTCGTCGCCCTTGGCGTAGCCGTAGAGGTCGTTGAAGGGCTTGAAGCTGTCGATGTCCACGTAGCAGACCCGTGCGGCACGCCCCTGCTGAAGCAGGCGACTCAGGCACTGCTGGATGGGCACGTTGCCCGGTAGCAGGGTCAGCGGGTTGGCGTGGCGGGCCTGCTGGATCTTCATCTCGGTGATCAGCTTGAGCACGTCGATCACCCGCCCCAGGCCAAGGTAGCGCCCCTCGGAAATGATCACGAAGTCTTCCTCGATCCGCTGCCGCGCCCGGCTGGTGAGCAGGCGGCTGACCTGCTGCAGGGACTGGCCGATCTCCACGGCGAGGAAGTCATCGCTCATCAGCCGGCTGATGGGCTTGCGGGCGAACAGGTCGGTGGCGAAGGGCTTGAGCAGCGCATCGGAGAGCAGGTGGCGGTGGACGATGCCGATGGGCTGCTGCTGATCGTCCAGCACGGCCACCGAGTTCAGGTTGGCTTGCACGCGGAAGGCCTCCAGCACTTCGCTGATGGGCGTGTTGCGGTGCATCGCCGGTTGCTCGTTGAGCAGGGGCTTGAGGTCGGCGCTGTCCTCGCCCAGTTGGCTCTGGGCGCGGTCCAGCAGCGGCAGGTAGGCGCGGGCCTCTCGCGGCGGGTTCTCCTGGGGCCGGCAGAGCAGGTAACCCTGCACCAGGTCCAGGCCCATCTCGGCCAGCACGGCCAGTTCCTCGCTGAGTTCAATGCCCTCGGCGATGACCTGGGCGCGGGAGGCCTTGGCCATCTTCAGGATGGAGCCGACGAACTCGCGCTTCACCGCGTCCTGGTGGATGCCGTCGATGAAGTGGCGGTCGATCTTCACGTAATCGGGGCGCAGCTCCGACCACAGGCGCAGGCTGGAATAGCCCGCACCCAGGTCGTCCAGGGCGATGGAGAAGCCCATGGCGCGGTAGTGGTGCAGGGCGGTGTCGAGCAGGGCGAAGTCATCGGTGGGGGCATGCTCGGTGAGTTCGATGACCACCTCGCTCGGCGGGATGCCGAAAGCCTGCAGCATCTGCAGGGTGCGGCCCGGTTGGTGGGCCGGGTCCAGCAGGGATTCGGGGGAGACGTTGAGGAACAGCTTGCCGTCGAGCTTCAGCTCATGGAAGCGGGTGCAGGCGCGCTTGCGGCAGGCCATCTCCAGTTCGCTCAACCGTCCGGCGTGACGGGCCATGGCGAACAGGGTGACGGGGGAGTGCAGCGGGCTGTTGGAGGGGCCGCGGGTCAGGGCCTCGTAGCCGAGGATGCGCCGCTCGGAAAGGGAGAAGATCGGTTGGAACAGGCTGTTCAGGTCGCCGTGAGCGAGGATCTGGCCCAAGGCGCTCAACTGCTCGGTGACTGTCATGAGGGGCTCTCGTACAGGAGGCGCTAAAAGCAAGGGGCCGCATAAGCGGCCCCTGCATTTCACGACAGTTTCGTGACGATCTGATGACGCTCAGTGCTTGGCTACCGTGGTGTTCAGGCCCAGGTAATCCAGCAGGATCTGTCCGGTCTCGGTCAGGTAGGCGTCGTCTTCCGGCTTGGTCTTGTCGTCCTCCGGCAGGGCGTCCTCGTCTTCCCTTTTCAGCTCCTTGAGCAGGTCTTCGCCCTTGGCCTTGCGGCGGGCGTTTTCCATGGCCAACTGCTTGTTCTCGATATCGGTCTGCTGGGCGCGGCGCTTGGCTTCGTTGAGGCTGACGACGGTTTCCTTCATCAGCTTCTGGGCCAGTGCCAGGCGTTCGCGACTGTAGACGAAGTCCGGGTTGTGGGCGGTACGCGCGTCGTGGCGGGCCTTCAGCTCAGCCAGGAAGGGGCGGAAGGGGTCGACCTCCGGCTTGATCGCCGGGCGGATGCTGTCCCAGGGCATGGCCTCGGGCAGGGCGCTCTCGCCGATTTCCTTGGTATCCACCACCGAGGGATACTCGATGTCGGGAATCACGCCCTGGTGCTGGGTGCTCTGGCCGGAGACGCGGTAGAACTTGGCCAGGGTCAGCTTCAGTTCGCCATGGTTCAGCGGCTGGATGGTCTGCACGGTGCCCTTGCCGAAGGTCTGGCCGCCGATGATGAGCGCACGGTGGTAGTCCTGCATGGCGCCGGCGAAGATCTCCGAGGCCGAGGCGGACAGTCGGTTCACCAGCACGGCCATCGGGCCCTTGTAGAACACGCCGCTGTTCTCGTCGGCCAGCACGTCGACGCGGCCGTCGCTGTTGCGTACCAGCACGGTGGGGCCCTGGTCGATGAACAGGCCGGTCAGTTCGGTGGCTTCCTGCAGGGAACCGCCGCCGTTGTTGCGCAGGTCGATGACCACGCCGTCGACGTTTTCCTTCTGCAGCTCACCCAGCAGCTTCTTCACGTCGCGGGTGGTGCTCTTGTACTCGGGGTCGCCGGCGCGGAAGGCCTTGAAGTCCAGGTAGAAGGCTGGAACCTCGATCACGCCGAGCTTGAACGGATGGCCGTCGTGCTCGAGCTTGAGCACCGATTTCTTCGCGGCCTGCTCCTCCAGCTTCACTGCCTCACGGGTGATGGAGACGATCTTGCTGGTCTGGTCGTTCGGGGCGTTGCTGGCAGGCACCACTTCCAGGCGGACCACAGAACCTTTCGGTCCGCGGATCAGCTTGACCACTTCGTCCAGGCGCCAGCCGATCACGTCGACCATCTCGCCGTTGCCCTGGGCAACGCCGACGATCTTGTCGGCCGGGGCGATCTGCTTGCTCTTCTCGGCGGGGCCGGCCGGAACCAGGCGTACCACCTTCACATGCTCGCTGTCGCTCTGCAGGACGGCACCGATGCCTTCCAGCGACAGGCTCATGTTGATGTCGAAGTTCTCGGCGTTGTCCGGGGAGAGGTACTGGGTGTGGGGGTCGTAGGTCTGGGCGAAGGCGTTGATGTAGGCCTGGAAGATGTCTTCGCCACGGGTCTGCTCAAGGCGCGAAAGCTGGTTCTTGTAGCGCTTGATCAGCAGCTCCTGGATGGCCTTGGGCTCCTTGTTGGCGAGCTTCAGGCGCAGGACCTCGTCCTTCACGCGCTTGCGCCACAGGTCGTCCAGTGCGGCGCTGTCCTTGGCCCAGGTGGCTTTCTCGCGGTCGGTTTCGAGGGTCTCGTCGACGGTGAAGTCGATCTTGTCGACGCCCTTCTCGAGCATCGCCAGGGCGAAGTCCAGACGCTCCTTCAGGCGGTCGAGGTGGCGCTTGTAGATGCTGAAGCCGGGCTGCAGGTCACCCTTCTTCAGGAAGTCGTCGAACTGCGTCTTCCAGGCGTTGAATTCGGCGATGTCACCCGCGGTGAAGTACATCTTCGCCGGGTCGAGCATCTTGAGGTAGCCCTCGTAGATCTTCACCGAGCGTTCGTCGTTGAGCGGGGGCTTGTTGTAGTGGTGGCGCTTGAGCAGCTCGACCACGTTGAGGCTGGCGATCACCTGCTCGCGGTCCGGCTGGAGGGAGTCCCAGCTGTCGCTTGCCGAGGTGGTGGAGGCATGCAGCGGGAGCGCGCTGATGCTGAAAACGAACGCAAGGGCGGAGCAGATCAGAGAACGCTTCATGCTGATTCGACGTCGGGGCAGGTGATAACGCATATTAGGCCGTATTTGAGGGCGCCGGGTTCCTTCGGCGCAAAGCAAAAGCCCGGCGGTCAGCGCCGGGCGGGTCCGGGGTCACTATGGAGGCAGCGTGAAAGCATTGCAAGGCATTGAAGGCCGCGTGGAGTGGGCAGAGCGCACGGTTCCGAGCTGTGATGTGGGCCAGGTCCGAATCCGTGTCGCCGCGGCAGGTTTGAACCGTGCCGACCTGCTCCAGGCAGCGGGTCATTACCCCCCACCGCCGGGGGCCAGTGACGTGATCGGGCTGGAGTGTTCCGGGGTGATCACCGAGGTCGGTCCCGGGTGCGCCTGGGAGGTTGGCGATCGGGTCTGTGCACTGCTCGCGGGCGGTGGCATGGCCGAGGAGGTGGTGGTGGATGCCCGCCACGCGCTGCCGGTGCCGGAGGGGCTGTCCCTGGCCGAGGCGGCCGCTGTGCCCGAGGTGTATGCCACCGCCTGGCTCAACCTGTTCCAGCTCGCCGCGCTCGGCCCGGGTGAGAAGGTGCTGCTGCACGCGGGCGCCAGCGGCGTCGGCTCGGCGGCCATCCAGTTGTGCAAGGCGTTCGGCAACCCGGTCTGGGTCAGCGTGGGTTCAGCTGAACGGCTGGCTTATTGTGTGGGCCTGGGTGCCCAGGGCGGCGCGTTGCGCGGCGATGACCTGCAGGGCCTCAAGGATTTCGGTCCGTTCGACGTGATCCTCGATCCGGTCGGCGGCAACTATGCCGCGCTGAACCTCGACTTGCTGGCCCGCGACGGCCGCTGGGTCAACATCGGCCTCATGGGCGGCCGCAAGGCCGAGCTGGACATGGCCCAGGTGCTGGGTAAGCGCATCCAGCTCATCGGCTCCACCCTGCGCAACCGCGACGACGCCTTCAAGGCCGACCTGCTGCGCGATTTGCACCAGCAGGTCTGGCCGCTGTTCACCGAGGGGCGTGTGAAGCCGCAGCTGGAAAAGGCCTTCGCGGCGGCCGACGTCCAGCTCGCATTCGACATGCTCGCCGGCAACCAGGTGGCCGGCAAGCTGGTGGTCATACTGGACGAGAGCCTGTCGTGATGGTCTGATCGTCGGCCGTTCATCGGCGAATTCTCGGCGCAGACGGCCTCGCCAACGCCTGCTGAATCGCTGCAGGCCCCGTAGTCACTGGCCTGCAGCATTGATTTAGTAAACCAATGATGGCGATGCTCTCAATCAATAAGCTCTTTACCGAGTAACCGCCTAGTATTCGTCGGGTAGATTTTTCAACCCACCCTTCACCCATGGAAAAGAGGTCTAACTGGATGTCTCTGATCAATACCTCCGTACAACCCTTCAAGGTCAACGCTTTCCACAATGGCAAGTTCATTGAGGTCACCGAAGAGTCCCTCAAGGGCAAGTGGTCGGTCCTAATCTTCATGCCGGCAGCCTTCACCTTCAACTGCCCGACCGAGATCGAAGACGCCGCCAACAACTACGCCGAGTTCCAGAAGGCTGGTGCCGAGGTCTACATCGTGACCACCGACACCCACTTCTCCCACAAGGTGTGGCACGAAACCTCCCCGGCGGTCGGCAAGGCTCAGTTCCCGCTGATCGGCGACCCGACCCACCAGCTGACCAACGCCTTCGGCGTGCACATTCCGGAAGAAGGCCTGGCCCTGCGCGGCACCTTCGTGATCAACCCGGAAGGCGTCATCAAGACCGTCGAGATCCACTCCAACGAGATCGCCCGTGACGTGTCCGAGACCCTGCGCAAGCTGAAAGCTGCCCAGTACACCGCTGCCCACCCGGGCGAAGTGTGCCCGGCCAAGTGGAAGGAAGGCGCCGCTACCCTGGCCCCGTCCCTGGACCTGGTCGGCAAGATCTAAGTCACGCAATACCCTTCCCCCGGTGGCCGGCCGACCAGCTGGCCACCCTGCACAAAGCCCGAATCCGAGCGAGCAGGGCGGACGCGTCAGCGTCCGTCGCGGGGACCCCTTACGCCCGAAATACCCAAGGAGTCAGTCATGTTGGACGCCAATCTTAAAACCCAGTTGAAGGCCTACCTGGAAAAGGTCACCCAGCCGTTCGAGATCGTCGCGTCCCTCGATGACAGCGACAAATCCCGCGAGCTGCGTGAACTCCTGCAGGAAATCGTCGGCCTGACCGACAAGATCACCCTGCGCGAAGACGGCAACGACGCCCGCAAGCCCTCCTTCGCCCTGGAGCGCCCGGGTGCCGACATCAGCCTGCGCTTCGCCGGCATCCCCATGGGCCACGAGTTCACCTCCCTGGTCCTGGCCCTGCTCCAGGTCGGCGGCCACCCGTCCAAGCTGGACGTCGCCGTGATCGAGCAGATCAAGAACCTCGAAGGCGAATTCAACTTCGAAACCTACTTCTCGCTGTCCTGCCAGAACTGCCCCGACGTGGTGCAGGCGCTGAACCTGATGGCCGTGCTCAACCCCAACATCCGCAACGTGTCCATCGACGGCGCGCTGTTCCAGGACGAGGTCGAGCAGCGCCAGGTCATGTCCGTGCCCAGCATCTACCTGAACGGTGAGCTGTTCGCCCAGGGCCGCATGGGCGCGGAAGAGATCCTCGCCAAGATCGACACCGGCGCCGCCGCCCGCGACGCCGAGAAGCTCAGCGCCAAGGAGGCCTTCGACGTGCTGGTGGTGGGCGGTGGCCCGGCCGGTGCCTCGGCCGCCATCTATGCCGCCCGCAAGGGCATCCGCACCGGCGTTGCCGCCGAGCGCTTCGGCGGCCAGGTGCTGGACACCATGGCCATCGAGAACTTCATCTCCGTCCCAGAGACCGAAGGCCCGAAACTGGCCCGCGCGCTGGAAGAGCACGTCAAGCACTACGACGTCGACATCATGAACCTGCAGCGTGCCAGCGCCCTGATCCCGGCCAAGGCCGAAGGTGGCCTGCACGAAGTCAAGTTCGAGAGCGGTGCCAGCCTCAAGGCCAAGACCGTGATCCTCGCCACCGGCGCCCGCTGGCGTGAAATGAACGTCCCCGGTGAGCAGGAATACCGCGGCCGTGGCGTCGCCTACTGCCCGCACTGCGATGGCCCGCTGTTCAAGGGCAAGCGCGTTGCGGTGATCGGCGGGGGCAACTCCGGTGTCGAGGCGGCCATCGACCTGGCCGGTATCGTCGCCCACGTCACCCTGATCGAGTTCGACAGCAAGCTGCGCGCCGACGCCGTGCTGCAGAAGAAGCTGCACAGCCTGCCCAACGTCGAGGTGATCACCAGTGCGCTGACCAGCGAAGTGAAGGGCGACGGCCAGAAGGTCACCGGCCTGACCTACAAGGACCGCACCAACGACGAGTTCAAGACCCTGGAGCTGGAAGGCATCTTCGTGCAGATCGGCCTGCTGCCCAACAGCGACTGGCTGAAAGGCACCGTCGAGCTCAGCCCCCGTGGCGAGATCATCGTCGACGCCCGTGGCGAGACCTCGCTGCCCGGCATCTTCGCCGCTGGCGACGTCACCACCGTGCCGTACAAGCAGATCGTCATCGCGGTTGGCGAGGGTGCCAAGGCTTCCCTCAGCGCCTTCGATCACCTGATCCGCAACTGATCGGTCGACGCTCCACCCCAAAAGGCAGCCCTCGGGCTGCCTTTTTTGGTTAGTGCGAGTCGTCCATGCCGACGCCGGACATGCTCCTTGGGCGATCCATGGGCAGCGATTATGCTCGGCGCTCTTTTGCCGACAGCACCGCACCCACCGTATCCAGGCCAATCGACAGGGAGTCCCCGTGAGCCTTCACATCCGCCCGGCCGTGCGCAGCGACGCCAGCCAGATCCTCACCTTCATCCTCGAACTGGCCCGCTATGAAAAGGCCGAGCACCAGGTGGTCGCCACCGTCCCGGATATCGAGCAGAGCCTGTTCGCCAGCGACTCGCCGGCCCAGGCGTTGATCTGCGAGGTGGAGGGGCAGCCCATCGGCTTCGCCGTCTACTACTTCGCCTATTCCACCTGGCTGGGCCGCAAGAGCCTGTACCTGGAAGACCTCTACGTCTCCCCCGAGCGCCGTGGCCTGGGCGCCGGCAAGGCGTTGCTCGCGTACCTGGCTCGGGTGGCCTGCGAGAGCGGCTGCCGCCGCATGGAATGGATGGTGATGGAGTGGAACGAGCCCGCGCTGGCCTTCTATCGCCGCCTGGGCGCGAGCCCTCTGGAGGACCTGGTGCGCTATCGCCTCGCCGACGACGCACTCCAGGCCCTGGCTGAAACCCGCCCGGCCTGAAGCGGCTGTTCGGCGCCTCAGGCCGGGGTGCCGACGCCGAAGACCCGGGCCAGGTGCGCCTGGTAGCGGGCCACGTCGCCCTCGATGTCGGGGCGCTTCATCACATCCACCGCGAGGAAGGTCGGCAGCGGCTGCATGCCGAGGAACTGGTTGGCCTTGTGGAAGGGGAAGTACACCGCGTCCACATCCTTGGCTTCGAAGAAGTCGGTGGGGTCGTCGAAGGCCTGCCGGGGCGCATTCCAGGTGGCGGAGATCATGTAGCGCTTGCCCTGCAGCAGGCCGCCGCTGCCGTACTTCTGCGAGGCGTCCGAGCGGGTACGGCCATCGTTGGCGTAGAGGCTGCCATGGCCGGCGGTGAACACCTCGTCGATGTAGCGCTTCACCGTCCAGGGCGCGCCCATCCACCAACCCGGCATCTGCCAGACGATCACGTCGGCCCAGAGGAATTTCTGCACTTCCTCGGCGATGTCGTAGCCGCCGTCGATGAAGGTGGCCTGCACCTCGAGTCCGGCGCGGTCGAGGAAGGCGAGGGCCGCCTCGTGCAGGGTCTGGTTGTAGCGGCCGTCGGAGTGGGCGAACTGCTTGCCGCCGTTGAGCAGGAGGATCTTTTTCATGGCCAGGGCCTCATGGGAGCGAAGAATGGCCGGCAGCGTAGCGGGCGATAGGTGCGGGAAACACCGTCTCCCGTTCAAATCGCCTTTGCGTGAAAGTCATGAATCGGTCGCTGACCCGTGCGCTAGGCTGGCGCTCCCTTTCGACCCCCGACGGAGTGTCCATGATCGCGCCCTATGCCTTCATCCTTCATGCCCAGTTGCGCCCGGAGAAAGCCGATGACTTCGAGGCGCTGTTCCGCGCCTACGTCGAACCCAGCCGCGCCGAGGCCGGCTGCCTGGAGTACCACATGCTGCGGGATGCCCAGGACCCGACGCTGTTCATCTTCTTCGAGGTCTGGCGCTCGCGGGCGGATCTGGAGTTCCACGCCGCCTTGCCCCACATGCAGGCGTTCCATGCCAGGCGCATGGAGTACCTGGTGCGGGATTTCGAGATCCGCGAGGTGGCGGTGCTCGGCGAGGGGGGGAGGAGGGCGCGTTGAGGGGCGTGCGGGGCTTCAGGTGTTCTGAAAACCCTCCGGGATCTGGACGCCGCTGATCTTCCCGGACTGAAGTCCGGGCTACGTCCGGGCTACGGCCAGGAACAAGGCGGGGCGGTCAGGCTTCCTGGGCGCGGTAGGCGCCGGGGGTGAGCCCCGTCCATTTCTTGAAGGCACGGTGGAAGGCCGAGGGCTCGGAGAAGCCGAGCTGCTCGGCCAGGTCCTGGATGGACAGCTCGTCCCGCCCCAGGTGGTAGATCGCCAGGTCCCGGCGCAGGTGGTCCTTCAGTTCCTGAAAGCTGGAGCCTTCTTCCCGCAGGTGGCGGCGCAGGGTCTGCGGGCTCATGTGCAGCTGCTGGGCGACCCGCTCCAGGTCCGGCCAGGTGCGGCAGTCGCGCCCCAGCAGGCGGCGGATCTGGCTGGTCAGGCTGTCGCCGCCATCCGGGCGGGCCAGCAGGTCGGCGGGGGAGTGTTCGAGGAAGTGCTTCAGCGTGCGCTCGTCCTGCAGCAGCGGCATGGCCAGGTAGCGCGCGTTGAACAGCAGGCTGGTGCCCATCGCGCCGAAGCGGCGAGCGGTGGGGAAGAGCAGCTCGTACTCGGCCACGTGCTCCGGCTCGGCATAGGCGAAGGTGGCTTCCTCCAGGCGGATGCGCTGGCCGATCAGCCAACTGCCCAGGCGGTGCCAGATCACCAGCAGGCTCTCCACCAGGAAGTGGTCCGGGTCCCAGAGCATGCTGTCGTCCACGCTCAGGCGCACGCACTCGCCCTCGCGCTCCAGGCGGATCATCGGGGCTTCCGGGAACAACCCGTAGAACAGCGCACCGCGCACCAGGGCCTTTTCCAGGGACCGGCAATGGATGATGGCGTGGCACATCATGGCGAAGGTGCCGCGCTTGCTGCGCTGCCGGCCGAAGCCCATGTACTCGTCGTCCAGCGCTTCCCACAGCAACTGCATCAGCCGGCTGAACTGCTCGGGAGCGACCCGTGCGCGGGGCTCCTCCAGAAGGGCCGGGTGGATCCCGGCCTGCCTGAGGAGGGCACTGCAGTCCAGGCCATGACGCGCCGGACCACGCAGGGCGGCACGGACGAAATGGCTGGCAATGGTGCGCTCGCGCATGGGGCGGATTCCCGGTCTGGAGGTGGTCGATGGTAGGGCGCTGCCGGAACGCGCCACAAGGGGCGCGGTGGCGGAAATCCCCCCGGCAGGACGGCGGAAACCCGCCTGAAACAACCGGATCTTGAGTCGCGTGGTTGGGCGTGGGCTTAGTGCCACAAGGCTTGTGGGACTTTCTTGAAGTTGGCACAAGGGCTGCAAAAGGCAGCTGCCGTCCAATGGTTTGGGCCGCAGAACAAGAAAGCCTCCCGGCAAGGGAGGAGCCAGATACCCGGTGCTGCGGGTCCGTTACGGACCTGGTCCCCAGCGCCCGAGAGGAACTGCCATGACCCGTCAACCCCTCTACAAAAGCCTCTATGTCCAGGTGCTGGTGGCCATCGCCATCGGTATCCTCATCGGGCACTTCTACCCGCAGACCGGCGTAGCCCTGAAACCCTTGGGCGACAGCTTCGTCAAGCTGATCAAGATGGCCATCGCCCCGATCATCTTCTGCACCGTGGTGACCGGCATCGCCGGCATGCAGAGCATGAAGGCCGTGGGCAAGACCGGTGGCTACGCGCTGCTGTACTTCGAGGTCGTGTCCACCCTGGCCCTGATCATCGGCCTGGTGGTGGTCAACGTCGCCCAGCCCGGCGCCGGCATGCATGTCGACCCGACCACCCTGGACACCAAGGGCATCGCGGCCTACGCGGCGGCGGGCGAGAAGCAGTCCACCATCGACTTCCTGATGAACGTGATTCCGGGAACCGTGGTCGGCGCCTTCGCCAATGGCGACATCCTCCAGGTGCTGTTCTTCTCCGTGCTGTTCGGCTACGCCCTGCACCGCCTGGGTGACTACGGTCGCCCTGTGTTCGAGTTCATCGAGCGCATCTCCCAGGTGATGTTCAACATCATCAACGTGATCATGAAGGTCGCGCCCATCGGTGCCTTCGGTGCCATGGCCTTCACCATCGGCGCCTACGGTGTGGGCTCGCTGGTGCAGCTCGGCCAACTGATGGCCTGCTTCTACATCACCTGCCTGCTGTTCGTGCTCATCGTCCTGGGCAGCATCGCCCGTGCCCACGGCTTCAGCATCCTCAAGTTCATCAAGTACATCCGCGAAGAACTGCTGATCGTGCTGGGCACCTCCTCCTCCGAGTCCGCCCTGCCGCGCATGATCGACAAGCTGCAGAAACTGGGCGCCGACAAGTCCGTCGTTGGCCTGGTGATCCCCACCGGCTACTCCTTCAACCTCGACGGCACCTCCATCTACCTGACCATGGCCGCCGTGTTCATCGCCCAGGCCACCGACACCCCGATGGACATCACCCACCAGATCACCCTGCTGCTGGTGCTGCTGATCGCTTCCAAGGGCGCTGCCGGCGTCACCGGCAGTGGCTTCATCGTCCTCGCCGCCACCCTCTCCGCCGTCGGCCACCTGCCGGTCGCCGGCCTGGCGCTGATCCTCGGCATCGACCGCTTCATGTCCGAAGCCCGCGCCCTGACCAACCTGGTCGGCAACGGCGTCGCCACCCTGGTGGTCGCCAAGTGGTGCAAGCAGCTGGACACCGACACCCTGAACCGCGAGCTGGCCGGCAACGGTTCGACGGCTGTGGACGTTGCCAGTGCGGGTGACGCCCAGCGCGCCTGATAGCGTTTCAACGGTTTCTCCTCCCTCCCCACGGGGAGGAGCCTTTCCAAGCCCGTCTCAGGACGGGCTTTTTTATGCCCGGAAGCCCACACCGCCCCCAAGAGCGCATCGGTCAATCCACCCTGAGCGCTTGCGTCATTGAGCGGCCATTCGGCCGACGCCTACCCTGCGGGACGATTCCAACAGGGGGGACCCCGCATGCAACGCCAGCACTTCGAGACCGAGCACAACCTGTTCCGCGACGCCTTCAGTGCCTTCCTGCAGAAGGAAGTGGTGCCGCACCAGGACGAATGGGAAGCCGCCGGGGTGGTGGACCGCAGCGTGTGGAAGAAGGCAGGGGAAATGGGGTTCCTGCTGCCGTGGGCGGACGAGACGTACGGCGGGGCGGGGCTCAAGGACTTCCGCTACGAACAGATCATGTGTGAGGAACTGGCGGCCATCAACGAGCCCGGTTTCATGATCCCGCTGCACTCCGCCCTGTGTGGCCCATACATCGCCGAGTACGGCAGTGAGGAGCAGAAGGCCCGCCTGCTGCCGGGGATCATTCGCGGCGAGATCATCCTCGCCGTGGCGATGACCGAGCCGTCCGCCGGCTCCGACCTGGCCGGCATGCGCACCACCGCCGTGGACAAGGGCGACCACTACGAGCTGAACGGCTCCAAGGTGTTCATCTCCAACGGCCTGCTGGCCGACGTGGTGATAGTCGCCGCCAAGACCGATCCGGCGAACAAGCACGCCATGGGCCTGTTCCTGGTGGAGCGGGGCATGGAGGGCTTCGAGCGCGGGCGCAACCTGAAGAAGCTGGGCATGAAGAGCCAGGACACCGCCGAGCTGTTCTTCAACAACGTCAAGGTGCCCAAGGCCAACCTGCTGGGCGATGCCAAGGGCGGCTTCTTCTACCTGATGAACATGCTCGCCCAGGAGCGCCTGACCAACGCCTGCGGCGCGGTGGCCGGTGCCGAAGCGGCGCTGCAGACCACCCTCGACTACGTGAAGGAGCGCAAGGCCTTCGATCGGCCCGTCTCCCACTTCCAGAACACCCGCTTCAAACTGGCCGAGATGCGCACCCAGATCGACGTCGCCCAGGTGTTCACCGACCGCTGCGTGATGGACCACAACCAGAAGAAGCTCACACCCGAAGTGGCCGCCGAGGCCAAGCTGTTCACCACCGAACTGCTGTGCAAGGTGGTGGATGAAGGCGTGCAGCTGCACGGCGGCTGGGGCTACATGTGGGAGTACCCGATCTGCAAGATGTACGCGAATGCGCGCATCCAGCGCATCTTCGCTGGCACCTCGGAAATCATGAAGGAGATCATCAGCCGCGGGATGAAGCTCTGAGCCCTGTCCCGGCTGCCACCGCCATGCCTGACGGCCAGGAGGCCACTGCCATGAATGCCACTGCTTCCCCGGGCGCCATCGACGCCTGGGCCCAACCCGCCAACGGCCGCGCCCGGCAACTGCTGCCGGAGGTGGTGCGGTTGTTCGAGAAGTCCGGCTCCGCGCACCTGCTGGACCAGCCCCTGACCCCGGCGCAGACCGTGGCGGCCATGGACGAGGCCGGGGTGGAGAAGCTGATGCTGGCAGCCTGGTGCCGGCCGGAAGGGTGGGTCTTCGACAACGACCTGGTGGCCGAGTACACCCGTGCCTTCCCCGACCGCTTCGTCGGGGTCGCCACCGTGGACCTGGCGCGCCCCATGGCGGCCCTGCGCGAGCTGGAGCGGGCGGTGCAGGAGCTGGGCTGCAAGGCGCTGCGCATCGTGCCCTGGCTGTGGAAGCTGCCGCCCAATCACCGGCTCTACTACCCGCTGTACGCCAAGTGCATCGAGCTGGACATTCCCTTCTGCACCCAGGTCGGCCACACCGGGCCGCTGATGCCTTCGGAGACCGGACGGCCGGTGCCCTACCTGGACGAGGTGGCGCTGGACTTCCCCGAGCTGCGCATCGTCGCCGGGCACATCGGCCATCCCTGGACGGAGGAGATGATCGGGCTGGCCTGGAAGCACGACAACATATTCATCGACACCTCCGCCTACCTGCCGCGCTACTACCCCCAGGCGCTGCTGCACTACATGGCCAGCTACGGGCGGGACAAGGTGCTGTTCGGCAGCAACTTCCCGCAGCTGTCGTTGCAGCAGTGCATGGAGCAGGTCCGCGCCCTGGGGCTCAGGCCGGAGGTGGAGGCCGCCTTCCTGCAGGGCAATGCCCGGCGGGTGTTCCGCCTCTGAATCGCGCGGCCGGGAGGGCCGCCTGGCACCAGCCTCCACCACAACGACAAGCACAAGGGGGACGGGATGACTGACGCACTGCCATTGCAACAACTGGCCCACTGGGTCACCACCACGCCTGACCGGGTCTGGCTGCGCCAGCCGGTGGCGCGCCACTGGCGCACGCTCACCTGGCGCCAGGCCGACGACCAGGCCCGGCGTATGGCCAGCGCCTTGCGCGCCCTGGGCTGCGAACCGGGGGACCGCGTCGCGATCCTGGCGAAGAATTGCGCCGAGTGGGTGCTGAGCGACCTGGCGATCATGCTAGCCGGGCTGGTCAGCGTTCCGCTCTACCCGCTGCAATCGGCCGAAAGCATCGACTACGTGCTGCGCCATGCCGGCTGCAAGGTGATCATCCTCGGCAAGCTGGACGACCCCGAGCGTCTGGCGCCGGGCCTGCCCGAGACGCTGGCGCGCATCGCCATGCCCTATCCGACCCTGCCGGCCGAGCACGCCTGGGACGACCTGCTGCGTCGCCATCCGCCCCTGGAGGATGCCCACTGGCAGCAGCCCGACGACCTGCTGAGCATCCTCTACACCTCCGGCACCACCGGCCAGCCCAAGGGGGTGATGCACAGGGCCCGGGCCTTTGCCTTCGCTTCCAGCCGCTCGGTGCGGGAAATGGGCCTGGGGCCCGAGGAGCAGTTCGTTTCCTACCTGCCCCTGTCCCACGCGGCCGAACGCTTCCTGGTGGAGAGCAACAGCCTGTACAGCGGGGGCAGCATCGCCTTCGTCGAATCCCTGGAGACCTTCGCCGAGGACCTGCGGATCATCCGCCCCACGGTGTTCTTCTCGGTGCCGCGCCTGTGGACGCGCTTCCAGCAGGGCGTGCTGGAGAAGCTGCCCCAGGCGAAGCTGGAGCGCCTGCTGCGCCTCCCTCTGCTGGGCGGCCTGGTGGCCCGGCGCATCCGCCGAGCCCTCGGGCTGGACCGTGCGCGGGTGCTGGTGAGTGGCGCCGCACCGATCCCGGTGGCGCTGCTGAGCTGGTACCAGCGCCTGGGCATGACCATTTGCGAGGGCTACGGCATGACCGAGAACTTCGCCTACGGCAACTTCAACCGGCCCGGGCAGGTGCGCTTCGGCACGGTCGGCCGGGTCATGCCCGACAACGAGCTGCGCATCGCCGAGGACGGCGAGGTGCTCTATCGCAGCCCCAGCCTGATGACCGGCTATTACCGGGAACCGGAGAAAACTGCCGAGACCCTGCGTGATGGCTGGCTGCACACCGGCGACAAGGGCCAGGTGGACGAGGAGGGCTACCTGCGCATCACCGGGCGGGTGAAGGACATCTTCAAGACCAGCAAGGGCAAGTACGTGGCCCCGGCGCCCATCGAGGGCGAACTCGCCAAGAGCCACTGGGTGGAGCAGGTGTGCCTGATGGGCAGCGGCCTGGACCAGCCACTGGCGCTGCTGGAGCTGAGCCCGGCAGCCCGTGCCGAGGCCCGCGAGCAGCTGGAGCGCGACCTGCTCTCGGTGCTGGAGCGGGTGAACGCTACGCTGTTGCCCCATGAGCGCATCCGCCATCTGGTGCTGGTGCGCGAACCCTGGACGGTGGACAACGGCTGCATGACACCCACCATGAAGATCCGCCGCAACGTACTGGAAGACCGCTTCGCCGCGCTGGCCGCCGGGCTCGACCCGCAGCGGCCGTTGCATTGGGAATGAACCGAACCTGGGAGTCGCCATGAAAGGCCCGCTCGCGTCACTGAAGATCCTCGATTTCTCCACCCTGCTGCCGGGGCCCTTCGCCTCGCTGCTGCTGGCCGACATGGGCGCCGAGGTGCTGCGCGTCGAGTCCCCCACCCGCATGGACCTGGTGCGGGTGCTGCCACCCCATGATGGCGGGCAGTCCACCAGCCACGCCTACCTGAACCGCAACAAGCGCAGCATCGCGCTGGACCTGAAGCGGCCCGAGGCGCTGGCGGTGATCCATCGCCTGGTGGCCGAGTACGACATCCTGCTGGAGCAGTTCCGCCCCGGTGTGATGGAGCGGCTGGGCCTCGGCTACGAGGCGCTGAAGGCGATCAACCCGAGGCTGATCTACGTCTCCATCACCGGCTACGGGCAGACCGGCCCCTACCGTGACCGTGCCGGGCACGACATCAACTACCTGGCCCTGGCCGGGGTGGCCAGCTACACCGGCCGTCGCGACAGCGGCCCGTTGCCGCTGGGGGTGCAACTGGCGGATATCGGGGGTGGCTCGCTGCATGGCGCCCTGGGGTTGCTGGCGGCGGTGATCCACCGGCAGGCGACGGGGGAGGGGCAGCACGTGGACGTGAGCATGACCGACTGCGCCTTCAGCCTGAACGGCATGGCCGGCGCGGGCTACCTGGGGGCTGGGGTCGAGCCGGACATGGAGAACCAGGCGCTCAACGGCGGCAGCTTCTACGACTACTACCGCACCCGCGACGGCCGCTGGTTCTCCGTTGGCAGCCTGGAGCCGCAGTTCATGGAGGCGTTCTGCGCGGCCATCGGCCGGCCGGAGCTGGCGGCCCGTGGCCTGTCACCCCGCCCCGAGGACCAGCAGGCGCTCAAGCGTGCCATCGAGATCGAGTTCGAGAAGCGCGACTTCAGCGAGTGGCAACAGGTGTTCGCCAGCCTGGATGCCTGCGTGGAGCCCATGCTGCCCCTCTCCGAGGCGGTGGAGCACCCGCAGATCCGCGCCCGTGAGCTGGTGGTGGAGGTTCCGCGCGAGGGGCAGCCGGCCCAGCGCCAGATGGCCTGTCCCATCCGTTTCTCGGCGGGGCTGCCGGCACCGCGCCACACGGGCGTGGCGTTGGGCGCGCACACCCGGGAGGTGCTGGCGGGCCTGGGGTACACCGAGGAGCAGATCGAGGCGCTGAATGCAGCCGGCGTCACCGGGCCGGCGAAGCGCTGAGGCGCTGGCCGGCGAGGGGCGTCACTTCGCGCCGGGGAGGGCGGGGGGCTTGTCCAGGAGGGTGCGCAGGTACTGCACCACGTCGGCTGCACCGGCCAGGCGCAGCCCTTCGCCCAGGGCGGTGGCCTCGGGGTTGTCCTTGGGCAGCAGCAGGAACTCGGGGGCCTTGCCCTTGCGATTCTTCAGCAGGCTGAGGCGGGCGTAGGGAATGCCCTCGCTCATCAGCAGGGCCATGAACTCGGCGTGGCTCCAGGCCTCCACAGGCATCGACAACACGTGGTAGCGGCTGTCCAGCAGGTCCAGCCCGGCGGGGAGCAGGCGGTAGGTCACCAGGTCGGCCGGCAGCGTCACTTCCATCTGCCGGCGCCGAGCGTATACGACAGCCGCAGCGAAGGCCTCGGGGTGATGGCTGCCGTGCCAGAAGACCCGGTCGCCGTACCAGCTGGCCTGGTACAGGGCCAGCCGTTCACCGGCGAGGAAGCGCGGCAGCGGCTGGCTGATGGCCTTGACGAAATCCTTGTAGCTGATGATCCGCACGTTCTTGCAGGCGGGCGTGGCGGCGTACAGCTCGAAGCTGGGGCAGGGCGGTTCCGGTTCGTCTTGCCCGTGGATCCCTTCCACCAGGCGTAGGTCGAAGTCGGACAGGTCGCGCCGTTCTTCCTCCACCAGATGCACCAGCACGGCGTGGGCCTGGGCCTTGTCTTCCTGCACCGGGCCGGAGAGTGCGTTGCGCGGCAGGTCCACCAGGCGTTGCAGCGGCGGACCGTTCTGCCACCAGATGTCCGGCTGCAGGGGGGAGAGCGGGGCGAAAGGCAGTTGCAGGCGGCTGGCCTGTTCCAGTACCTGGCGGGAGGCACGGCCCACCAGGCCCAGGCGTTGAGCCAGGGCTGCCAGGCGGGACGACAGGGTGTTCGTTGGGGACTGCGGCGAACTCATGGCCAGACAAGGACTCCCGGATCACGAAGGGGAGTTTGGCAGAGGTCGCGGATGGCTGCACGGCTTTGACGGTAACGGCAGTGATACGCTGGCGCGGTACGCCGCACAGTGCCGGCAGGTTGGATCATTTCGACGAACAACGAGGAGGCCTCCATGCCCAGCCTGGTGCTGGATATCTCACTGACCGCGGACCAGTTCCTCGCGGTCTATCAGGGCCACGCCAATCGGGTGATGGTGCGTAGCCGGGACGGGCGCAAGGTTAGCTTACCTGCGCATCATCTGCGGCCTTTTCTGACCCACGAAGGCATCCGCGGTTCCTTCGAGCTGGTGTTCGACCCGGCCAGCGGCACCCTGGAGTCGTTGCGTCGCCTCGCCTGAGTCGGGTCCGACGGCTATAATCGCCGGCCCATCCCGCCGATCGAAAACCCGCCCATGTACACCCTGGCCCGCGAGCTGCTGTTCAAACTGTCCCCGGAAACCTCCCACGAGCTGTCCATCGACCTGATCGGGGCCGGCGGACGCCTGGGCCTGAGCCGCCTGCTGACCAAGGCACCGGCCAGCCTGCCGGTGAAGGTGATGGGGCTGGAGTTCCCCAACCCCGTGGGCCTGGCTGCCGGTCTGGACAAGAACGGCGACGCCATCGACGGCTTCGCCCAGCTGGGCTTCGGTTTCGTCGAGATCGGCACCGTCACCCCCCGGCCGCAGCCGGGCAACCCCAAGCCGCGCCTGTTCCGCCTGCCCCAGGCCGAGGCGGTGATCAACCGCATGGGCTTCAACAACCACGGCGTCGACCACCTGCTGGCACGCGTGCGTGCGGCCAGGTTCGACGGCGTGCTGGGCATCAACATCGGCAAGAACTTCGACACCCCGGTCGAGCGCGCCGTCGACGACTACCTGATCTGCCTGGACAAGGTCTACGCCCACGCCAGCTATGTGACGGTCAACGTCAGCTCGCCCAACACCCCCGGCCTGCGCAGCCTGCAGTTCGGTGACTCGCTCAAGCAGTTGCTCGAAGCCCTGCGCCAGCGCCAGGAAGACCTCGCCGTACAGCACGGCCGCCGCGTGCCGCTGGCGATCAAGATCGCCCCGGACATGAGCGACGAGGAAACCGCCCTGGTGGCCAGCGCGCTGGTGGAGTCGGGCATGGATGCGGTGATCGCCACCAACACCACCCTCGGTCGCGAAGGCGTCGAGGGCCTGGAGCATGGCGACGAAGCCGGCGGCCTGTCGGGCGCGCCAGTGCGGGAGAAGAGCACCCACACCGTGAAGGTGCTGGCGGCGGAACTGGGCGGGCGCCTGCCGATCATCGCCGTGGGCGGGATCACCGAAGGCCGTCACGCCGCCGAGAAGATCGCTGCCGGCGCAAGCCTGGTGCAGATCTACTCGGGCTTCATCTACAAGGGGCCGGCGCTCATCCGTGAATCGGTGGACGCCATCGCCGCGCTGCCGGGATTCGGCAAGGGGCGCTGAAATGAAAAGGGCTCCCGCTTGGGAGCCCCTGGGCTTGCGCCCGCCGCCCGGATGGGGCGTGCTTGGTGAAATCGGTCAGGTCCGAGGTATCAGCCTACGGCGTGGAGTTGATTGAGTCGGTGAATGCCGGCCGTGCCGGTAAAGCCATCCCAGTGGTCGCCGCGGCCCTCCCGCCAGCCGTTGATCCAGGCTTGGCGAGTGGTGGGATGGGTGAAAGGACAAAGGTCGCGGGATTTGCCATGAATGCCGTGCTGATAACCGCGCAGGAATGCTCGTTCCATCGGATCACGCTTAAGTCTTCTCATAGGGTGTAGCCCTCATTTGTTGACTGTTATGTCCCATGGCCCGGGTGCCGGGCCTGGCAGGTCTGGCCTGCCTTCGGGGAGGCGCTGCCGGCGTGGCGCTCCCCTCGTCCGCTGCCGTTGCGGTAGCGGATTAAGCTGTGTTCTAACCCTTGCTCCGGGGCATTGGAATGATCGTTTTGTCATAAGGACGTAACGAACATGGGCTCCGGACCATAAGCCGGAGGGGCTGTTTTTCGCCCGTCGGCGCCCTGTGCCCCCTGTGGCGCGGCCTTGCGCGAAGTTGATGTCGAGGTGCCATGAAGGCCTCGCGCTTGAGAATGAGAATTCTCCAATCCGACGAAGGGACGTTCTGCGACCTTCAGTCACATAATTCTTTGAGGTGTGGAGACATTTCCGCGCCGTTGATCAGCCGAAAGGCATTGGAACTAGCATGTCGGACCGTTACGAACTCTTCCTCACCTGCCCGAAAAGCCTGGAAGGGCTGTTGCTGGAGGAAGCCAGCCAGCTCGGCCTGGAGGAGCCCCGCGAGCAGGTCGCTGCCATTCGTGGCCACGGCAGCCTGGAAACGGCCTATCGGCTGTGCCTCTGGTCACGCCTGGCCAACCGCGTGCTGCTGGTGCTGGCGCGCTTCCCGGTGAGCAATGCTGACGACCTCTACGAGGGCGTCAAGGCCGTGGACTGGCATGACCACCTGGCCGCCGACGGCAGCCTGGCGGTAGAGTTCAGCGGCCACGGCGCCGGCATCGACAACACTCACTTCGGCGCCCTCAAGGTGAAGGACGCCGTGGTCGACCGCCTGCGCACCAGCACCGGTCAGCGCCCCTCGGTGGACAAGCAGAACCCCGACGTGCGCCTGCACCTGCGCCTGGAGAAGGGCGAGGCGATCCTCTCCCTCGACCTCGCCGGCCACAGCCTGCACCAGCGCGGCTACCGCCTGCAGCAGGGCGCGGCGCCGCTGAAGGAGAACCTCGCCTCGGCGATCCTGATCCGCGCCGGCTGGCCGCGCATCGCTGCCGAGGGCGGCGCCCTGGCCGACCCCATGTGCGGTGTCGGCACCTTCCTGGTGGAAGCGGCGATGATGGCTGCCGACGTCGCCCCCAACCTCAAGCGCGAGCGCTGGGGCTTCTCCAACTGGCTCGGTCACGTACCGGCGATCTGGCGCAAGCTGCACGACGAGGCCCAGGCCCGTGCCGACGCCGGCCTGGCCCGCCCGCCGCTGTGGATCCGTGGCTACGAGGCCGACCCCCGGCTGATCCAGCCGGCCCGCAACAACATCGAGCGTGCCGGGCTGGGCGCCTGGGTGAAGATTTACCAGGGCGAGCTGGCCACCTTCGAACCGCGCCCGGACCAGAACCAGAAGGGCCTGGTCATCAGCAACCCGCCCTACGGCGAACGCCTCGGTGACGAAGCCAGCCTGCTCTACCTCTACCAGAACCTCGGCGAGCGCCTGCGCCAGGCCTGCATGGGCTGGGAAGCCGCGGTATTCACCGGCGCGCCCGAGCTGGGCAAGCGCATGGGCATCCGCAGCCACAAGCAGTACGCCTTCTGGAACGGCGCGCTACCCTGCAAGCTGCTGCTGATCAAGGTGCTGCCCGAGCAGTTCGTCACCGGCTCGCGCCGCCAGGATTCCACCGCCGAGGCAGAGCCGGGCGTGGCCCCGGCCGCAGAGCCGGCACGCCTGTCCGAGGGCGGGCAGATGTTCGCCAACCGCCTGCAGAAGAACCTCAAGCAGCTGGGCAAGTGGGCGCGCAAGGAAGGCATCCAGTGCTACCGCCTGTATGACGCCGACATGCCCGAGTACGCCCTGGCCGTCGACCTCTATGGTGACTGGGTGCACGTGCAGGAATACGCCCCGCCGCGCTCCATTGACCCGGAGAAGGCCCAGGCCCGCCTGCTGGACGCCCTTGCGGCGATTCCCCAGGCCCTGCAGATCGACCCGTCCCGCGTGGTGGTCAAGCGCCGCGAGCGGCAGACCGGCACCCGCCAGTACGAGCGCCAGGGCGCCGAAGGGCGCTTCATGGAGGTGAACGAAGGTGGCGTGAAGCTGCTGGTCAACCTCACCGACTACCTGGACACCGGCCTGTTCCTCGACCACCGTCCCATGCGCCTGCGCATCCAGCGCGAGGCGGCGGGCAAGCGCTTCCTCAACCTGTTCTGCTACACCGCCACCGCCACCGTGCATGCCGCCAAGGGCGGTGCCCGCAGCACCACCAGCGTCGACCTCTCCAAGACCTACCTGGACTGGGCGCGGCGCAACCTCTCGCTGAACGGCTTCTCCGACAAGCAACGGCTGCAGCAGGGCGACGTGATGGCCTGGCTGGAGGAGGATCGCGGCGAGTACGACCTGATCTTCATCGACCCGCCGACCTTCTCCAACTCCAAGCGCATGGAAGGGGTGTTCGACGTCCAGCGCGACCATGTGCACCTGCTCGATCTGGCCATGGCCCGCCTGGCGCCTGGCGGGGTGCTCTACTTCTCCAACAACTTCCGCAAGTTCCAGCTGGATGAAGCCCTGGGCGCCCGTTACCAGGTCAGCGAGATCAGCGCCGAAACCATCGACCCGGACTTCGCCCGCAACGGCAAGATCCACCGAGCCTGGCGCCTGACCGCCCGTTGAGCACCGTCCGTCCCCGCCCGTAAGGGCGGGGCGGAACTTTTCCCGACGGCGCTAGGCAAAATGCCAGCATCCCGCTAGGTTTGTGATCACAGGGACGTCTTTTCCATCACGAACCGAGGCTCGAGCATGGCTACGCCTGCCCAGTCAATCACGTCCCCTTCCTTCCCCGCAGGCAACCGCGGTCTGCTCCTGCTCATCTGTGTACTGGTGATCGGTATCGGCCTGGGGTTCACCGTCCTGCTTGGTCGAGCCGTGCACGACTCCGAGGAGCACCAGCTGCGGGAGCGCTTCGCCCAGGTCGCCAACGAGCGCATCAGCAGGGTCGAGGAGCGCCTCAACGGGCAACTGAAGGAGCTGGATGCGCTGCAGCGTTTCGTCGCCAACTCGCCCCGCCTCGACCTGCAGCGCTACCGGCGCTTCGTCGAGCCGATGCTGCTGGACACGCTGGCGTACTACTGGGTACCGCGGGTGGACGCCGGCCAGCGCGACCGCTACGAGAGCACGGCGCGCCACGAGGGATTGGCGGACTTCCGCATCCATGACCTGGAAGGGGCCAGCCCCGCCCGCGACTACTACCTGCCGCTCTTCTATGGAGCGGCCCGCCGCAACAGCGAGCTGCCCATCGGCCTGGACATGCGCGCCTTGCCCGAGCGCCAGGCCCTGCTGAACAAGGCCGAGGTGGAGCGGCAGGTGACGGTGTCCGGCCTGGTCCGGGTCTATGGCATGCCGGACAACATCCACGAAGGCGTCCTGATCGTCGCCCCGGTGCTTGGGCGGGCGGAGGAGCCACTGCCCGGTTTCGTCGTCGCCATCGTGAGCCTGCGCCAGGAGCTGGAAGACGGCCTGCCGAGCGAAATGCTCGCCAATATGCCCACGCGGCTCGACGACATCACCGACCCGGTTCGTCCGCAACGCCTCTACCAGAGCCATTCCGTCGCCGACGACAGCGAGCTGGTGCTGGAACGTACCCTGGCCTTCGGTGACCGGACCTACCGCCTTGAGGTACGGCCCAGCCCGAAGTTTCTCGCCGACAACCGCACCACCTCCTGGCACCTGGTGCTGGGCACCGGCATCGCCCTCAGCCTGATGCTGGGCGGCTACGTCCTGCTGCTCATCAGCCAGCGCCAGCGGGCCCTGCGCCTGGTGGCCGAGCGCACCGCCGAGCTGCGCCAGCGCGAACTGCAGCTCAAGCTCAGCGAGGAGCGCTGGAGCTTCGCCCTGGACGGCGCCGGCCACGGCGTCTGGGACTGGGAGCCGGACAGCGGGCGGATGTTCTTCTCTCCGGCCTGGAAGACCATGCTCGGCTACCTGCCCGGCGAGCTGGAGGACAGCCTCGACACCGCGCTCGGGCTGCGTCACCCCGATGACCTGCAGGGCTCGCGGGAGGCGCTGCGGCGCTACCTGAACGGCGAGGTCGACGTCTACCGCAGCGAGCACCGCATGCGTCGCAAGGACGGCAGCTGGGCCTGGGTGCTGGAGCGCGGCCAGGTGGTGGAGATCAATGACGATGGCTCGCCGCTGCGGCTGATCGGCACCCAGACCGACATCAGCGAGAGCAAGGCGGTGGAGCTGCAACTGGCCCTGGCCAACGGCAACCTGCGCAGCCTGCTGGACGCGGCGACCGAGGTGTCGATCATCGCCACCGACCTGGAGGGCTACATCCTCCAGTACAACGCCGGTGCCGAGCGCATGTTCGGCTACAGCGCCGAGGAGATGCTCGGCACCCGTCCCCGCACCCTGCACCTGGAAAGCGAGGTGCGCGAACGCTGCGCGGCCCTGGCCCAGCGCCTCGGCCGCCCGGTGCCCGACTTCCACCGCTATGTGGTGGAGGTGACCGCCGGGCGCTGCTACGACGAACACGAGTGGACCTACGTGCGCAAGGACGGCAGCCAGTTGATCGGCAACCTGATCCTCACCGAGGTGCGCAACGAGGCGGGCGAGTTGATCGGCTTCCTCGGCATTTCCACCGACATCACCGAGCGCAAGCGTGTGCAGCAGGCCCTGGAAGAGCGCGACCGCCTGCTGGAGAAGCTCAGCGCGCGGGTACCGGGTGCGATCTACCAGTACCAGCTGATGCCCGACGGCTCCAGCCGTTTCCCCTACGTCAGCGCCGGCATCCACGACCTGGTGGAGATGAACGCGCCCGAGGTCCGGCAGGATGGCGAACGGGTGTTCCAGCGTGTGCACCCGGAAGACCTCGAACGGGTGCAGGGCAGCATCCTCGCCTCCGCCCAGACCCTGGAGACCTGGCGCGAGGACTTCCGCGTGCTCCTGCCGCAGAAGGGTGTGCGCTGGCTGCGCGGCGAATCGGTGCCCGAGCGCATGCCCGACGGCAGCGTGCTCTGGCATGGCTACATCTCCGACATCACCGGCCACAAGCTGGTGGAGCAGGAGCTGCGCACCCTGTCCATCACCGACGCACTCACCGGCGTCTACAACCGCCGGCACTTCCAGGAGCGCCTGGAGGTGGAGATCGCCCGCGCCCAGCGCAGCGAAGGGCCGCTGTCGGTGCTGATGTTCGACATCGACCACTTCAAGCAGGTCAACGACCGCTTCGGCCACGAAGCCGGCGACCGGGTGCTCAAGGCCATCTGCCAGCGGGTCGGCGAGCGGCTGCGGCGCATCGACGTGTTCTGCCGCCTGGGGGGCGAGGAATTCATCGTCATCTGCCCCAACACCGGCGAGTCCCAGGTCCAGGTCCTGGCCGATGCGCTGTGGAACACGCTGTCGAAGGAGGCGTTGCCGGAGGTGGGTGTGGTCACTGCCAGCTTCGGGCTGGCCTGCTGGCGGGAGGGGGAGCTGGCCGACGACCTGCTGCGGCGGGTCGACGAGGCGGTCTACGCCGCCAAGCAGGCCGGACGCAACCGCGTCTGCGTCGCGGCCTGAATGCGGCCCCGGGTGGGGCCGCCATTCAACTTCAGCGGGCGCCGCCCTTGGACTGGTGCAGGTCCAGCAGCACCTGATCGAGGATCGACGAGGCGCCCCAGGGGCGCGGGTCGTTGAGGATCGCCACCACGGCCCAGGTGTTGCCCGCGCCGTCGCGGCTGAAGCCGGCAATGGCCCGTACCGTGTTCAGCGTCCCGGTCTTGATGTGGGCTTCGCCGGCCATGGGGGTGCGGCGCAGGCGCTTGCGCATGGTGCCGTCCATCGCCACCAGCGGCAGCGAGGCGATGTACTCGGCGGCGTAGGGGCTCTGCCAGGCCGCGTGGAGGATGGTGGCCATCTCCCGCGCGCTGACCCGCTCGTTGCGCGACAGGCCCGAGCCGTTCTCCATCACCAGGTGCGGGGCGGTGATGCCCTTCTGCGCCAGCCACTTGCGGATGACCCGTTGCGCCGCCTTGGCATCGTCACCATCGGCGTCGGTGCGGAACTGCGCGCCGATGCTGAGGAACAGCTGCTGGGCCATGGTGTTGTTGCTGTACTTGTTGATGTCCCGAATGATCTCCACCAGGTCCGGGGAGAAGGCGCGGGCCAGCAGCTTGGCGTCCTTGGGCACGTCGGCCTGGCGGTCCTTGCCGAGGATCGAGCCGCCCAGCTCCTTCCAGATGGCGCGCACGGCACCGGCGGCGTAGGCCGGGTGGTCGAGGATCGACAGGTAGGTCTGGGCGCTGCAGCCTTCCGGCAGCTGGCCGGTGGCGATCACCGTGGTGCCGTCGAACTGGGTCACCGGGTTGTAGCGCACGTCGGGGAAGGCTGGGCAGGGCGCGGCCTTGGTCACCTTGATCTGGTTGTCCAGGCGGATGCTCTCGATGGGCGGCTCGGCCGCCAGGGTCACGCGGCCCCCATCGGCGCGGGCGACGAAGCGCAGGGCCTTGAGGTTGACCAGCAGCGAATCCGGGCCCACCAGGAAGGGCTTGTTGTCGTCGCCGCCGTCGTCGTTGAACGCCGGCAACTGCGGGTGGACGAAGCGGCTGCGGTCCAGCACCAGGTCACCGGTGACCTTCAGCACGCCGTTGGCGCGCAGGTCGCGCATCATCAGCCACAGCTTCTCCATGTTCAGCTTCGGGTCGCCACCGCCCTTGAGGTAGAGGTTGCCGTTGAGCACCCCGTCCTTGAGCGTGCCGTCGGTGTAGAACTCGGTCTTCCACTGGTAGGTGGGGCCCAGCAGCTCCAGGGCGGCGTAGGTGGTGATCAGCTTCATGGTGGAGGCCGGGTTCACCGACACGTCCGCATTGAAGATGGTCTGGGCGCCCGGGCCGGTCAGCGGCAGGGTCACCAGCGACAGGGAGGAGGGGGCGATCTTGTTCTTCTTCAGGGCCTGCTGGACCTTCGGCGTGAGGGTCGCATTGACCTGGACGGCCTGGGCCGGCAGGGCGAGGGGTAGGAGCAGGCCGGCGAAGGCGAGTGGGCGAAGGGTCTTGAACAGGGACATCAACGACGATCCTCCAGGCGGAGGCGGACAACGGGGTCATGCATGGCTGGGGGTTCCCGCGGTGGTTTGGGGAAAATGCGCGCATTATGCCGCAAGCAACCGCCGGGCGCAGGGCCCCATGCGGCACGGGCCAAGCGGCGCCGAACCTGCTAGAGTGCGCGCCTTGAAAACCTCTGAGGACTGCCTGATGGCCAAGAACCGCTCCCGTCGCCTGCGTAAGAAGCTCTGTGTGGATGAATTCCAGGAGCTGGGCTGCGAACTCAGCCTGACCTACAAGGAAGGCCTGGACCTCAACGCGCTGCAGGACTTCCTGGATGCCTTCATCGTCGAAGCCATCGATGGCAACGGCCTGGGCTACGTCGGTGGCGAAGACTACGGCTTCGTCTGCCTGGCCAAGCGTGGCTCGGTCAACGAAGAGCAGCGCACCGCCCTGGAAGCCTGGCTCAAGGGCCGCAGCGAACTGGCCGAGTTCAACCTCAGCCCGCTGGTCGACGTGTGGTACCCCGAGAACGCGATCAACGCCCAGTAAGCAGTTGACGTGACTCGGAAAAAAGGCGCCCCAGGGCGCCTTTTTTCATGCTCGCAGGAAGGCCGCAGTGGCTATGACGGGTTCTCCGTCACCCCCGCCCGCTGCAGCAGCTGTGCCTCGTCCACCGCATCCACCTGCTCGGGCCGCAGGAAGCGTTCGGCGTAGTCCCGGTACACGCCGCTGCGGATGAACAGCCCGAACAGCTCGGTGTCGATGTGCGCGCCCTTGCACATGCCGGCCATGATCCCCAGCGCCTCGGAGAGGGTCTTGCCCTTCTTGTAGGGGCGGTCCACGGCGGTCAGCGCCTCGAAGATGTCGGCGATGGCCATCATCCGCGCCGGCAGGCTCATCTGCTCGCGGGCCAGGCGCTTGGGATAGCCGGTGCCGTCCATCTTCTCGTGGTGCCCGCCAGCGATCTCCGCCACGTTCTTCAGGTGCGGCGGGAAGGGCAGGCGGCTGAGCATCAGGATGGTCTGCACGATGTGGTGGTTGATGATGTAGCGCTCCTCCGCCGTCAGCGTGCCGCGTGCGATGGCGAGGTTGTGCAGTTCGCCTCGGTTGAACTTGTGTTCCGGCACGTCGAGACGGAATCCCCACGGATTGTCCGCCGCCATGCGTTCGCCCTCGGGGCGCTCCAGCAGGTGCTCGGGACGGTCCGCCAGCAGCGGCTCCTCCGCCGGCAGGGGGCGTGGCGACGTGCGGGCCTGGCGCTGGGCCTCTTCCCAGGACACCCCCAGGCGGTCGTCCAGGGTGCGCAGCCAGGTGCGCCCGGCAATGGCGTGCAGCCGCTGCTGGTCCGCCTCGGCCATGAACTCCCCGCCCAGGTTGCAGCGGGCGATGAAGGCGAATTCGTCATCCAGGGTGGCCAGCAGCGCGTCCCGCTGCGCCGCCAGCACAGCCTCATCGGCTCCTTCTGCACGGGCCCGCCAGTAGGTGATCCAGGCATCGCGCTTGAGCACCTCGAAGCGCATCCGCACTTCATGGATACGGTCGTAGAGGGTTTCCAGCTTGGTGGCCTTGTCCACCACGTACTCGGGGGTGGTGACCTTGCCGCAGTCGTGCAGCCAGGCGGCGATGTGCAGGGCCTCCCAGTCCTCGTCGCTGGGGTTGTAGTCGCGGAAGGGGCCGTCGTCGCTCTCGGCAGCGGCACGGGCCAGGGCCAGGGTGATCTCCGGGACGCGCTGGCAGTGGCCACCGGTGTAGGGGCTCTTGGCGTCGATGGCGCCGGCGATCAGCTGGATGAACGCATCCAGCAGCTGCTTCTGCCGTTCCAGCAGGCGCTGGCTTTCGATGCACAGCGCCGCCACGCCGGACAGGGCCTCGACGAAGGCGATGCGTTCCGGCCGCAGCATCGCGGGGTTGGCCTCGCCGCCGGTGTCGCGCTGCAGCAGCACCAGCAAGCCGATGGTGTCACCCTGGCGGTTGTGCAGGCCGGTGCCCATCAGGTGGGCGCGCGGCGTGCCCAGGGCGTTCAGCAGCGGCCCCAGTTCGCCAGCCTGGTCGTAGCCGAGCGACTGGGCGAGGGTCGCGCCGCCGTTGGCGGGCTGGCGGATCCAGGCGGGGAGGGCGGGGTCGTTCATGTCCCGTGCGGCCAGGCCGAGCTCCGAGGGCTGCCGCTGCTGGCCGTCGAGGAACAGGGCCTGGGGTTCGAGCCGCCCCTGTTCGGCGTCCAGCAGGTAGAGGATGCCGCCGGCGGATTCGCTGATCTCCACGGTCTCGTCGAGGACCCGGCTCAGCAACGCATCGAAGCGCTTCTCCGCCGAGAGGCTGGCGGTGATGTCGAGGAAGCTGCCCAGGGTGACCTTCATCTTCTCCATCGCCACGGCCAACTGGTCCACCTCCAGCACCGGCGAGCGGCCGAGCGCGGGCATATCGAAGTCGAAGCGACGGATGGCCTCGGCTTCCACCACCAGCGCCCGCAAGGGCTTCACCAGGATGCGCGACAGCAGCCAGCCGACCGGGATGCACAGGATGAGGATGACCAGGGTGAGCACGCCGCCCTGCCAGCGGATGCGGTAGGCATCGGCCAGCAGCTCGTCCTCGGGGGCCAGCAGGGCCAGGTAGAGCCCCTTGGGGCCGCCGGCCTGCAGGTGCTGGCGGGAAACCACCCATTGCCGTCCCGCCAGTTTCAGGGTGGTGCGCAGGTCGTCTTGCTCGCTGCGGTCGAGCAGCGCGGCGATGGCTGGGTCCAGGTCGCGGGCCATGGTCAGGCGCGGCTTGTCGTCGATGCGGGTGATCAGGCGCGTGCTGTCGGGGTAGGCCACCGCCTCGCCGCCGGGTGCGAACAGCACCACCTGGGTGCCGGGGGTGACCCGGTGCGCCGCCAGGGTGGCGGAGAGGTCGGCCAGGGTCAGGTCGGCGCCGATCACCGAATCCTCGCCCGCCGGCAGGGCCAGGGTGGTGCCCACCGCGCCGCTGGAGAAGAACACATAGGGCGCGGTGGCGATATGGCCACCCTGCTCCAGGGCGGTGTTGAACCAGGGGCGGCTGCGTGGATCGTAGCGCTCGTTGAGGTCCTGCCGACGGCTGATCACCGCCAGGTTGTCGTCGAGGAAGGTCGACTCGGACTGCGCGCGGGACAGGTTGTTGCGCTCGATGCTCCAGACCTGGAAGGCCGCGCCAGGCGGGGCATCGAAGCGCTTCTTCAGAGCTTCGGTGCGCAGCGGGCGGACCATGAGGAAGTCACCGTCGTCGTACCCCTGGTAGAGGGCGGCCAGCTTGGGGTGGTCGCGCAGGGCCTGGACGAAGGGCCTGAGCAGGCGTTCCTGGCGCTGCCAGGCGGGGTCCTGTGCGCTGCCTGGCGTCAGGGCCATCAGGTTGAGCAGGGTGTCGATGGGACGGTAGGTGCCCTCCAGGTCCGCCTCCACCTGCTGGCTGATTTTCCCGAACAGCGCGTCGCTGCTGGACAGGATGATCTGCGTGGCCTGCCGGTAGTTGAAGACCCCGAGGATCACCCCGGAGATCAGCAGGAGCAGCGTGAACAGCAGGCTGATGTGGACATGCAACGGAAATCGACGTTCGAGCGACCTTGGCATTGCCGAAGCTCCTGATCCCTGTTTGGGGCGCGCTTGCAGCATAGATGAGGCCTGGGGAAGGCGCCGGGGCCGTCGCGGAATAGACCGCTTTGCCTGGGCAGTGACGGCTGCCGGGGGATATGGCCGAACGGAGAAGCACAGGCGGAGTGATCGCGCATCTGCTTCCAGTGGTAGCGAGAGCTGGGAATAAGAGGGGAAAAGACGGGTTTGGGCCCTGATGCTGCGGTTAGAAGGTAGGACTAATCCTAAGGTTCTGACAGCTGCGTCCTTAATCCATGCGATCCACCCCATCGACGCTCGACAGGCCTCCCCTCATCTCTATCTTGGCGAAACCCGTACACCCTCAAGGGAGATAAAAAGGTGAGCAAATTGGTAGACCTGGATGAGTTCCTGCGCATGGGCAGCGAAGCACCGAGCAAGGTGCTGATCGTCGACGACCACCCCGTGATCCGACTGGCCGTGCGCCTGCTGCTCAACCGCGAGGGGTATGAAGTGATCGCCGAGACCGACAACGGCGTCGATGCCATCGCCCTGGCCCGCGAACACGTGCCGGACCTCATCATCCTCGACATCGGCATCCCCAAGCTCGGCGGCCTCGACGTCATCGCCCGCCTCAGTTCGCTGGAGCTGCCGCTGCGCATCCTCGTGCTGACCGGGCAAAACCCCAGCCACTACGCCGCCCGCTGCATGCAGGCCGGCGCTGCCGGTTTCGTCTGCAAGGAAGGCGACCTGGGCGAACTGGCTTCGTCCGTGCGCGCGGTGCTCTCGGGCTACAGCTACTTCCCCAGCGACGTGATCCGTTCTGGCAAGCGCCAGGTCGGTGTACCCGACGAGCAGGAGCTGATCAGCCGCCTCTCCGACCGCGAGCTGGTGGTGCTCAAGTACCTGGCCAATGGCTACAGCAACAAACGCATCGCCGACGAGATGTTCATCAGCAACAAGACCGTCAGTACCTACAAGTCCCGCCTGCTGCTCAAGCTCAACGCCCGCTCGCTGATCGAGTTGGTGGAGTTCGCCAATCGCAACGCGCTGGTCTGAGCGCATCACAACCCCGTAGGCGTCGGGATCGGCGACGCTGCGGGGGTCAGTCGCGCAGGGGCTCGGTGACGGGCTCCGCCTGCGGGGCCGGTTCAGCCGCCCCAAGCGCTTCCTCTACTTCCACGTCTGCCTCCGCCGGTGCTTGGGGCGTCCAGCGCAGCCGTGCGCGGTGCGCGCCGTAGGCCACCAGCAGTGCCAGGGCGGCGCCCAGCAGGCTGTTGTAGAGGCGCACCTCCGGCAGGTGCCAGTCGTGGGCCAGGCTCTCGGCCAGCAGCACGAAGCACAGCGTGGTCTGCGCCACGAACAGGCCGTAGTGCTGGGCGATGAAGGCACGGCTGAGCACGATCAGCGGCAGCATCGCCGTCACCAGCCAACCCGGGCTTTCCAGCCAGTGACCGAACAGGATCAGCGCCAGCGCCGCCGCCAGGCTGCCGAGGCTGCGCTGGATGGCCCGCACCAGGCTGCCGTCCAGCTCCATCTGCAACGTCGTCACCACCGTCAGCGTCAGCCAGTAGCCTCGCGGCAGGCCGCTGAGGTTGGCCGCCAGGCCCGCCAGGGCCACCGCCAGGGTGCAGGCCAGGGCGTGGATCCACCACAGCCGTTGTGGCAAGCGCCCGGCGTGCCGGCCGAACACCTTGATGAACCCGCCCAGGCGCGGCAGCACCGGCCACAGGCGCAGGCCGTGGGCGCCCCGCAGGAAGAACGCCAGCAGCATCACCCACAGCCCGCCGATGGCGAACAGCGCCCCCACCGCCAGGCCGTTGTGCAGGTTGCCGCTGCCGGCCTGGCCCTGGCCGAGGCACAGGCACACCGCCAGCCCGACCCCCAGCTTGCCCAGCTCCGTGCCGTAGCGCTGCAGCACCGCCAGCAGGAAGCCCCACAGGGCGAAGGTGCCGAGGCTGGCCAGGGGATGGCTGGCGGCCCAGAAGCCGATGCCTGCGCTGAGGGCGCCGAGCAGCGTGAGCAGCAGCATGCGCAGCATGCCGAAGCGATGCATCGGGTTGGCCAGCGCCGCCTGGAAGGCCCCGGTGGCGGCCCAGAGGAAGCCCGTGTGCGCGGTGAACAGGCCGAGCAGCAGCGGCAGGCCGCAGCCCAGGCCGGCGATGGCCGCCGGGCCCCAGGCCGGAGGGCCGGCGTGCCAGTGGAAGCTCTGCCTGATCGCCTGACGCACGGAGGCTCCCTAGACCGGGCTCGAACGGCCGGTCATCTCCCGGGCCATTTCGGTGGCGTAGCTGTCGGTCATGCCGGCGATGAAATCCAGCACCCGCAGGAAGGAGCGGTACAGCGGCCAGCCCGGGTTGGGGGCGTTGTTGCCCAACAGGTCTAGGATGCGCCGGTTCTTGAAGGACGGTGTACGCCCGCCATGCTGCTCCAGCGCTGCGCCGCAGAAGGCGTTGAGGAGGATTTCCAGGGTGGTGTAGGCGCCGATCTCGTGCAGCGTCTTGCGCTTGTCCTGGAAGATGCGTTCGCGGGCGATGGCCTTGGCGCGCAGCACGCAACGCTTGGCCGGACCGTCCATGTGCTCCACCAGGTCGCCGTGCAGGGTGCCGGCGAGCAGGGCGTCCTGCTGTTCGACGAAGGCCCGCGCGGCGGCGTTGGTCAGGTGCTCGATGGCCTTGCCACGCAGGATCGCCAGCTTGCGCCGGCGCGAGTCGTGGGGGCCGAGCTGGCGGTAGGTTTCCGGCAGGTCGTCGCCCACCAGGCCCAGCAGCACGGCCTCCACCTCGGCGTAGTCCAGCAGCTCCATCTCCAGGCCGTCTTCCAGGTCGATGAGGGCGTAGCAGATGTCGTCGGCCGCCTCCATCAGGTAGACCAGCGGGTGGCGCGCCCAACGCTGCGGTTCCAGCTGCGGCATGCCGAGCTTCTGGGTGATCTGCTCCATCAGCGGCAGTTCGCTCTGGTAGCAGCCGAACTTGTGCTTCTTGTAGCCCAGCGCCTCGGCGTGCTGCGAGGTCCAGGGGTACTTGAGGTACGCGCCGAGGGTGGCGTAGGTCAGGCGCGTGCCGCCGTCGAACTGGTGGTACTCCAGCTGGGTGAGCACGCGGAAGCCCTGGGCATTGCCCTCGAAGCTGAGGAAGTCGGCGCGCTCGACGTCGCTCATCGCATCCAGCCAGCCGCGCCCGGCCGCCTGCTGGAACCAGTGGCGGATGGCGTCCTCGCCGGAGTGGCCGAACGGCGGGTTGCCGATGTCGTGGGCCAGGCAGGCGGACTGCACGATCACCCCCAGGTCCGAGGGTTCGCACCAGTCCGGCAGCGCCTCGCGCAGCACCTCGCCCACGCGCATGCCCAGGGAGCGGCCGACGCAGCCCACCTCCAGGGAGTGGGTCAGGCGGGTGTGGATGTGGTCGTTGCTGGAGACCGGGTGCACCTGGGTCTTGCGGCCCAGGCGGCGGAAGGCGCCGGAGAAGATGATGCGGTCGTGATCCTTGTGGAACGGGCTGCGGCCCAGCTCCTCGGTGCTGTGCACCGGCTTGCCGAGCCGTTCCCGGGTAAGCAGTGTCTGCCAGTCCAATGCCTGTCCTCGCCTTCAGTGGCTCAATGGGAGGCTAGCTTCCCGGTTAAGCCCGGGCGAGGCAAGTGGACCTTGGGACGGCTGCGGGAGTTCCGCGCCTGGCTCAGAGCCCGGCGGCGTCGATGTCCACCAGCAGCAGGCGGCGGCCGTTGTCGATGAACTGGCCGGCGGTCAGGCAGTACTGGTTGGTGGTGGCGTCGCGGTAGGTGGTGGAGAGCGTCAGGCGACGCTCCTCCCAGCCCTCGGCCAGCAACTGGTAGAAGTACGGCCGCCAGGACCAGTTATGGCCCTGGTAACGGGCGTCCTCCCGCCACACGCCCTGGTGCCATTCCAGGTTGGGGGTCAGCTGGGTGCCGGTGCGATCGCACTGGTAGATGCGCAGTAGCCAGGGGAACTCGGCGGGGTTCGGCAGCGCCTGGTGGCTGCCGTCGGCCTCGGCCCAGGTCTTCAGCTGGTTCATCAAGCGGTTCAGTTGCTGGCGCATGTCCATCAGTTGCGAGCGCTCGGCCAGCTTGCGTTTCACGTAGCGATCGCGCAGCTCGGCGAAGCGCGCGACGAAGGCATCCGCCGGGAAGAACGCCAGGTGCGGCGCGGCGAACAGATAGCCCTGCACGTAGCGGGCGCCGCACTCCAGGGCGAAGTCCAGCTCGGCCTCGGTCTCCACGCCCTCGGCGATGATCCAGCAGCCGGTCTTCTCCGCCATCTGCGCCAGCGCCTTCACCACCTCGCCGCTCGGCCCACCCCGGGCGGCGGCCTGGAACAGCTGCATGTCCAGCTTGAGGATGTCCGGCTGCAACGCCAGCACCCGGTCGAGCTGCGAATAGCCCGCGCCGAAATCATCGATGGCGATACGTGCACCGGCCTCGCGGTAGCGCGCCACCACGTCCGGCAGGCGCTGGCTGGCGCCGCCCAGTTCGGTGATCTCGAAGACGATGCGTTCTGGGCTCACGCCGTTGCGCTGCAGCTGCTTGAGGCTGGGCAGGGCCTGGCCGGGGCGCAGTCGGCTGATCCAGCGGGGCGAGATGTTGAGGCTGAGGAACCAGTCGGCCGGCGCTTCGTGCAGGCGGCGCAGGGCGTCCTCGCGGATCTCCCGGTCCAGCCGGCGCAGGGCGGCGGGCGGGATGCGCGGGTCGACGAACAGCGGGCCCACCGAACGCAGGGTGGCGTCCTCCAGGCGCAGCCGCCCCAGGGCCTCGATCCCTGCGATCCGGCCAGTGGCGGTATCGATGAAGGGCTGGAAAGAGGCGAGTGGTTGCCCCTCGATCACGGGCGGCTCCTTGTTGTAATGACCCCAGGGTCCGCGCAAGCCAGCGCGGGAACGACGGGCGATGCCCGGACCGTTCCATTAGCAAGAACGTGGCCAGTTTGTCCGACGATCAGGGGCGGGGCGGGCGGTCCACGGCCTGGCTGTGTTGCTTCCACAGGGCGCCCAGCAGCGGTAGCAGGGTGCCACCCAGCCGGACCCAGCGCGCCAGCGAGCCGCCGCGGGCCGCGAAGAAACCCAGCGCGGCGATGCCGGCAATGCCCCAGAGTGGTGCGTGCCCCTGGCCCAGGGGATGCTGCAGGCCTTGCGCCAGGCCCTTCACCCGGCGCAGGGGCCGGGTGATCACCTGGGCTTCGTGGCGGATCTCCTGGCGGTGCATCTCCAGGCGCAGGCGGACCAGCGCCTTGCGCAGTTCACGGCGGGAGGAGGGCAGGGGCGGCTGGGTCATGGCAGCAGGCGCTCGCGGTCAAGGGCCAGCTCTTCGAGGGTGCCGGCGAAGGGGGAGGCTTCGTCGTCCACGGCCTGCTTCAGGCGCCAGGCGCAGTAGACGGTGAGCAGCCCGTAGAACAGGCAGAGCCCACCGATGGCCTGCAGGCGCCAGGCGTCCCAGCACAGCACCAGGACCAGCGCCGACAGGCTCATCAGCAGCAGCAGGGCGAAGACCAGCGCCAGCCCGGCGAACAGCAGCAGGCGCAGGCTGTTGGCCTTCTGCTCCTGCAGCTCGATGCCGAACAGCTCCACATGGCTGTGCAGCAGCCCCAGCACGGCCGCGCCGAGGCGGCGCGGCGACGGGCCGGGCTCGCCGGCCTCGGGGTTGGGCGCGTCCGCCTGCATGTCAGCGACGGTTGGCCAGCAGGCCGAGCAGGAAGCCGACCCCGGCGGCAAGGCCGATGGTCTGCCACGGGTGCTCCTGCACGTAGCCCTCGGTGGCGGCGACGGCGGCCTTGCCCTTGTCCACCAGGCGTTCTTCCGCGAGGTTCAGGGTTTCCCGGGCGCGCTTGAGGGAATCGTGGATCTGCAGGCGGAGGTCCTCGGCCTGCTCGCCGGCCAGGCTCGCGGTGTGCTGCAGCAGTTTCTCGGTGTCGCCGACGAGGGCCTGGAATTCGGCGATCAGGTCATCCTGGGCGCGGGAGGCGTTGTTGCGGGGCATGGCGGTTCTCCTTGAAAGGCTCAGGAGTTCTGAGTCCTGCCTGGCGCAAAGGGTTCAGGGGAAATTTGCCCGGCCGTCCGCCAACACCCGTCGTGCCTTGGTATGCGGCTTGCTTTGCCCTGGTGCGCCCGGCTGGAAAACGCCCCGTTATCGAGCGGCAAGGCGGCCTGCCGAGGTGCACGCTTGATTGGTCAAGCGACTGATAAATAAAGAAAAAGTCATGAGTCAGCTGATGCTTCACACTGCCTTTCGCCCCGTTGCGGGGCATCGCCAGGGAGCGGTCCCCGGTGGGGTGGCATCAGTCTGGTGCGCTGTGATGGTGCTGTGACCTTTCTTGGTGCCCTTTCAATGCCGGAGAGCCCCCTCTCGATGGAAAACCTCAACAGCGCCGTGCAAACCCTGATCCACGGCTCCAATACCCTGTTCATCCTGATGGGTGCGGTCATGGTCCTGGCCATGCACGCCGGCTTTGCCTTCCTCGAAGTCGGCACCGTGCGGCAGAAGAACCAGGTCAACGCCCTGTCGAAGATCCTCTCGGACTTCGCCGTCTCCACCCTGGCCTACTTCTTCATCGGCTACTGGGTGGCCTACGGGGTCAACTTCCTGCAGCCGGCCGCCGTCCTGGCGGAGGACCACGGCTACGCGCTGGTGAAGTTCTTCTTCCTGCTGACCTTCGCCGCCGCCATCCCCGCGATCATCTCCGGCGGCATCGCCGAGCGCGCCAAGTTCGGTCCGCAGCTGTGCGCCACCGCGCTGATCGTCGCCTTCGTCTACCCCTTCTTCGAAGGGCTGATCTGGAACGGCAACTTCGGCCTGCAGGACTGGCTGAAAGCCAGCTTCGGCGCCAGCTTCCATGACTTCGCCGGCTCGGTGGTGGTGCATGCCGTGGGCGGCTGGCTGGCCTTCGGCGCGGTGCTGCTGCTGGGCCGCCGCGATGGCCGCTACCGCGACGGCCGGCTGATCGCCTTCGCCCCGTCGAACATCCCGTTCCTGGCCCTCGGCTCGTGGATCCTCATCGTCGGCTGGTTCGGCTTCAACGTCATGAGCGCCCAGACCTTGCAGGGCGTCAGCGGCTTGGTGGCGGTCAACTCGCTGATGGCCATGGTGGGCGGCACGGCGGCCTCGCTGCTGGTGGGCCGCAACGACCCCGGCTTCCTGCACAACGGGCCGCTGGCCGGCCTGGTGGCGGTGTGCGCCGGCTCCGACCTGATGCACCCGGTGGGCGCCCTGGCCACCGGCGCCATCGCCGGTGGGCTGTTCGTCTGGGCCTTCACCGCCACCCAGGTGAAATGGAAGATCGACGACGTCCTCGGCGTCTGGCCCCTGCACGGCCTGTGCGGCGCCTGGGGCGGTATCGCCTGCGGCGTCTTCGGCCAGCAGGCCCTGGGCGGCCTCGGCGGCGTCAGCCTCGCCAGCCAGTTCATCGGCACCGCGCTGGGCCTGGTGGTGGCGCTGGTGGGGGGCTTCGCCGTGTATGGCCTGCTGAAGAAGACCCTGGGCATCCGCCTCAGCCAGGAGCAGGAGTATTACGGCGCTGACCTGTCGATCCACCGCATCGGCGCCACCAGCCAGGATTGACCCCGGCAGCGGGCACGGAGAGGCGCACCTGTGCGCCTCTTTTCGTTTGCGGGGCGCTCCGCCCGTAGCCTGGGCTTCAGCCCAGGAAGCCGGTGCAGCCATTCCCGGACTGAAGTCCGGGCTACGGGGGCGCTCAGGTGGCGCAGGGGGATCGCACTCCACCGATCCACTCCCGCCGCCGCACCGGGCGCCTCGGATTGATGCGGTTCGCCGAGCTCACCGCATCCTACGGCTGCTCCATTCGTAGGATGGGCTGAGCTGTGCGAAGCCCATCGCGCTCCACCGGTCCACCACCGCCGCCGTGCCGGGCGCCTCGGATTGATGCGGTTCGCACAGCTCACCGCATCCTGCGGCGGCTCGGTTCGTAGGATGGGCTGAGCTGTGCGAAGCCCATCGTTGCGGGCTGTGTGCTTAATCGATCCACCGAATGGCTGGTGTACCCGGACATAAAAAAGGGGCCATCCCTGGCCCCTTGCAGAAACGCGTGTGGAGTGACGGTTACTTCTCCCAATCCTGGGGGCAGGCGGTGCAACCTTCCATGTTCACGCCCTGGAACGAGGCGTAGTGCTGGCGGGTGCCGCTAAGGTCGGCGTTCTCCAGGTTGGCGTCGGCGAGCTTGGCCTCCTGCAGGTTGGCGTCGTTGAGGCGGGCGCCCTTGAGGTCGGCGCGGCTGAGGAAGGTCATCTCCAGGTCGGCCGCCTGCAGGTTCACGTCGTGCAGCTTGGCGCCGGAGAGGCGAGCGAATTCCAGGTAGGCACCGGTCAGGTCGGCCCCCTTGAACTGTGCGCCCTGGCCGAACAGGCCCCAGCCCTGGATGGCCATCAGGTGCGCGTCGCTGAGGTCGGCCAGGCGCAGGTTGGTCTGCTGCAGGCTGGCGCGGGTGAGGTTGGCGCCCACCAGCCGGGCTTTCTCCAGGTTGGCCAGGTCGAGGTTGGCATGGCGCAGGTTGGCACCGGCCAGGTTGGCCCCGGACAGGTCGATGCGGCGCAGGTCCAGGTTGCTCAGGTCGGCGTTGGACAGGTTGGCCCCCGGGCAGTGGGCGCCGGGTTCCAGGCGGCAACCGTCGATCACGCGCACGGCGTCGGCATCGCTGTCGTCGGCGGCGGGCTGGGTGGGTTCGGGCTGGGCCCAGGCGAGGCCGAAGACCAGCATGAGCAGGGGAAGGAACATGGGCAGGTAGTTCATGGCAGCTCCCGGAACGAGAACCGGCGCACCCGAGGGCGCGCCGGTGAGGATGGTCAGCGGCTGGCGGTCTTGTTGTCCCAACTGGGCAGCTTGAACACCCAGAAGGAACCGCCCTGGGCGACCGGCTTGGTCAGCTCGGCCATGTCGCCGCCCCACAGGGGCACGGCACCGCCGTAGCCGACGGTCACGCCGATGTACTGCTCGCCATCCTGTTCCCAGGTGATGGGCGGGGAGACGATCCCGCTGCCGGTCTGGAATTTCCACAGCTCCTTGCCGGTCTTCGCATCGAAGGCCTTGAGGAAGCCGTCGCCGGTGCCGGTGAACACCAGGTTGCCCTTGGTGGCCAGCACGCCGGCCCACAGCGGCAGGTGCTCGTTGTGCTCCCACACCACCTTGCCGGTGGTCGGGTCCATGGCTCGCAGGCTGCCGACGTGGTCGTCGTACATGCGCTTGATGCGGAAGCCCATGCCCAGGTAGGCGGAACCCTTCTTGTAGTTCACCTCCTCGGTCCAGTAGTCCTCCTTCCAGTTGTTGGCCGGCACGTAGAACAGGCCGGTGTCCTGGCTGTAGGCCATCGGGTTCCAGTTCTTGCCGCCGAGGAAGGGCGGGGAGACCTCCACCGGCTTGCCGTGCTTCTGGCCCGGCTCGGGCAGCGGCGGACGCTGGCCTTCGTTCTCCACCGGGCGACCGGTCTTCAGGTCGATATGGCTGGCCCAGGTGATGTTGTCGACGAAGGGGAAGGCGTTCTGCAGCTTGCCGTTGGTGCGGTCCACCACATAGAAGAAGCCGTTGCGGTCGGCGTGGGCGGTGGCCTTCACGGTCTTGCCGTCCTTGCCCTTGTAGTCGAACAGCACCAGCTCGTTGTTGCCGGAGAAGTCCCAGGCGTCGTTCGGGGTGTGCTGGTAGAACCACTTCACCTCGCCGGTGCTCGGGTCCACGCCCACCTGGCCGGAGGTGTAGAGGCTGTCGTAGTCGTGGGGGTTGCCGCCCTTGGCGGTGCGCGCCCAGGTGTTCCAGGGGCCTGGGTTGCCGGCGCCGACGATGATGGTGTTGGTCTCGGCGTCGAAGCTGGCGCTCTGCCAGGGGGCGCCGCCGCCGTGGCTCCAGGCTTCCACCTTGCCGGTGGGGGAGTCCTTGTCGTCCGGCCAGGAGGGGGCCTTCACATCGCCGGTGGGGGTGCTGTCCTTGCCGTTCAGGCGGCCCATGTGGCCCTCGACGAAGGGGCGCATCCAGACTTCCTCGCCGGTGTCCGGGTCGCGGGCGAACAGCTGGCCGACCACGCCGAATTCGTCACCGGAGCTGCCGTGGATCAGCAGCACCTTGCCGGTCTTCTGGTCCTTGATGAGGGTCGGCGCGCCGGTCATGGTGTAGCCCGCCGTGTGGTCGCCGAATTTCTTGTTCCACACCACCTTGCCGGTGTCCTTGTTCAGCGCCACCAGGCGGCCGTCCAGGGTGCCGAAGAAGATCTTGTCGCCGAAGATCGCGGCGCCCCGGTTGACCACGTCGCAGCACGGACGGATGTCGGCCGGCAGGCGGTGGTTGTAGACCCACAGGCGCTTGCCGGTCTTGGCGTCCAGCGCGAACACGCGGGAATAGGAAGCGGTGACGTAGATCACCCCGTCACTGACGATGGCCTGGGACTCCTGGCCGCGCTGCTTCTCGTCACCGAAGGAGAAGGACCAGGCCGGCACCAGCTTGAACACGTTCTTGTCGTTCACCTGGGCCAGGGGGCTCCAGCGCTGGGCATTGGTGCCCATGCCGTACTGCAGCACGTCCTTGACCGAGACATGGTCGTTGGCGATGTCTTCCCAGGTGACGTTCTTGGCGAAGGCAGCGCTGGTGGCAGCCAGGCCGCCGGCGAGGAGCAGACCCTTGACGGCGAGGGCCAGCGGGGAGTGGGGGAGCGATCTTGTTGTCATCTTTGTGGTTCCCGTGGTCGTTGAGGACCAGTGCGCCACCTGGCGTCCTGGCGTATCGCATAGTGGAAGCGACCCCCTTGCCGGGATACGGAAAAACTCCCGCGATGGCCGGGAAAAATTCCCAGTCCGGACATGACTTGGACTTGCTGCCAAAGCCTCCCCCGGCACCTCCCCGGGGCCTGCTACCAAGGGAGTAGGGCGCGCCCACCAAAGCAGCATTCGGGGCCCCTGGGGGCCTCCTTACCATCCTCGGCACCACGCTCCAGGCGAGCGTTGCCTTGCCCAGCATCTCGATGAGGATGGAAGTCATGCACAACAACAAGAACACCCTGCGCGGTCTGCTGCTGCTCGCCGGCATGGGCCTGTCCGGCCTGGCCCTGGCCCACGGCGACGTGGTGCCCCAGGCGGTGAACACCGAAGGCCTCGAGCCCCTGGGCAAGGAATGGCGCGAAACCAACCCCTACCGCGCCCCCTACGAGAAGAACGCCCTGGCGGTGGAGATCGGCGCCTCGGCCTACAACCAGAACTGCGCTCGCTGCCATGGCCTGGAAGCCAAGTCCGGCGGCATCGCCCCCGACCTGCGCTACCTGGAGACCGACGCCAGCGGTGACGAGTGGTTCAAGGAGCGGGTGATCAACGGCGCCGTTCGCGATGGGGCCGTGTACATGCCGAAGATGGCCGACTTCCTCAGCCAGGAAGCGCTCTGGGCCATCCGCTCCTACCTGGAAAGCGTCCACGTGGACGAGTGAGCCATGCGCCGCTGGCTGCCACTGGCCCTGGGGGTGTGCCTGAACGTCCAGGCCGCTCCCGATCCGGGCCCGGACCCGGTGCCCTCGGTGATGTGGGCCTACCACCACCAGCGCATCCTCGAAGGTGCCCCCTTCGTCTTCGACTCGCGCGTGGTGCTGCAGGCCCCGCCCTTCGCCGAGGACGCCCGGCAGGTGCCGATCCAGGTCGACGCCCGGGGGCTGCCCGGACCGGTACGGCGGCTGGTGGCCTGGGCCGAGCTCAATCCCATCCCGCGGATCTTCGATTTTCGCCCCGGCGAGCGGGTGCTGCCGGTGGTGGCCGTGCGCATCCGTGTCGAGCAAGCCACCGCCGTGCGGGTTGCCGCGCTCACCGATGACGGTGTCTGGCATGTCGGCTCCGCCTGGGTCGACGCCGCCGGCGGTGGCTGCACCGCGCCCAGCGTGGTGCGCGCCCAGCCGGGCTGGGAGCAGCGCCTCGGGCACATCCAGGGCGCCCGTTTCGCCCACGACGGGGCCAGCCGCCTGCGCCTGCGCATCGACCACCCCATGGACAACGGCCTGGTCGGCGGCGTGCCCGAGTTCTTCCTCAACCAGGCCGAACTGCGCAGCCCCACGGGCGAGGTTCTCGCCAGCCTGGAGCTGTTCCCCGCCGTGGCCGAGAACCCCACCCTCAGCCTGGAGACCCGCACCCCGGAGCCGACCCACCTGTGGCTGCGGGACAACAACGGCAACGAGTTCGAGGCCGACTTCTGAACCGTGCGCTCAAGGAGATAGACGTGCGCCATCACGAGCCCCATCCCCGCGAACCACGGCCCGTGGCCACCCGCCCGGCGATGGGCCTGCTGGTGCTGGTGTTCCTGATCCTGCTGCCGCTGCTGTCCCGTGCCGAGCCGGAATACCCCCTGGAACCCCGGCGCATCGCCGATGACACCTGGCTGCTGGAAGGCAGCACCGAGAACTTCAGCAGCGCCAACGGCGGCAACGTGGTCAACAGCGCCTTCATCGTCACCGATGCCGGTGTGGTGGTGATCGACACCGGCCCCTCGCGGCGCTACGGCGAAAGCCTGCGCCGCGCCATCGCCCGGGTCACCGAGCGCCCGGTGGTGCTGGTGTTCAACACCCACCACCACCCCGACCACGTGCTCGGCAACCAGGCCTTCGCCGACGTGCCCATCGCCGCGCTGCCCGGCACCACCGAACTGCTGCGCCAGCAGGGCGACGCCATGGCCGAGAACATGTACCGCCTGGTGGGCGACTGGATGCGTGGCACCGAAGTGCGCCTGCCGGACCAGGCCGTGCAGGCGGGCACCCGCACCGTTGGCGGCCACCCGCTGCGCCTGCTGGCCCTGCGCGGCCACACCGGGGCGGACCTGGCCATCCTCGACGAGCGCACCGGCGTGCTGTTCGCCGGCGACCTGGTGTTCTACCAGCGTGCCCTCACCACCCCCAACAGCCCGGGGCTGGAAGTCTGGCTCGACGACCTGCGCCAGCTCCAGGCGCTGCCCTGGAAGCACCTGGTGCCCGGCCACGGGCCGGTCACCGAGGACGCCGCCGCCTTCGAGCAGATGCGCGACTACCTGGGCTGGCTCGACGGCCTGCTGCGCGAGGGTGCCGCCCAGGGCGCGGACATGAACGAGCTGATCCGCGCGCCGATTCCCGAGCGCTTCGCCGCCGTCAGCCTCAGCCGCTTCGAGCTGGTGCGCAGCGTCAGCCACCTCTACCCCCGCTACGAACAGGCCGTGCTGCAAGGCGCTACTACCAAATGAGGAGGCCACCGCACCCATGGGCGCATACCGATGGGGGCGGCGTGGCCACTAGCATCCACACACCCCCTGGCCCGTATCGGCGCCAGGCCCCGTCAGGAGAGCCCATCGCATGCGTTACGCACAACCCGGCACCCCCGGCGCCGTCGTTTCCTTCAAGGACCGCTACGGCAACTACATCGGCGGCGAATTCGTGCCCCCGGTCA
>NZ_FOJP01000023.1 GCF_900111835.1 Metapseudomonas otitidis | reverse complement strand
CAATACTAATTGCCCGTGAGGCTTGACCATATAACACCCAAACAATCTGGTGTTGTTGGTGAAGTCGACAAACCGAAAATTCGATTGAACCGCAAAGTACTGTCACATACCCGAATTCGGGTGAGCGTCTCGACGATCACCCTAAAGAATTGCTTGACGACCATAGAGCGTTGGAACCACCTGATCCCATCCCGAACTCAGTAGTGAAACGATGCATCGCCGATGGTAGTGTGGGGTTTCCCCATGTGAGAGTAGGTCATCGTCAAGCACCTATACCAAACCCCCGATCATCGAAAGGTGGTCGGGGGTTTGACTTTGCGCGAAAGAAAAATCGCACTGAACTCCGAGGCGCATATAGCCGGCTTAAACGCTGTTGCAGTGCACGAACACTCCAGGTGCAGGCCTTGGAACAGGGCGAGAAATGAACCTCGCCCTGCCAGATGCAGTCACACTCGGGCAGTCTCTTTTGAGGCTGTGCTCGTCTAGAATAAGCGCGAATCTTCGTGAGCTCCCCGTATGCCTGACTCGGCTGAAGTCCGCCCGTTGTCCGAATACCCCCTGGAGGAATTGCTCGCCTGTCCCGAATGCGACCTGCTGATGCATCGCCAGCACGTCGAAGAGGAGCAGAAAGCCTGCTGCCCCCGTTGTGGCTACGAGCTGATCGTCCACCGTGCGCAGATGGAGCGACGGGCCATGGCCCTCGTGCTCACCGCCCTGCTGCTGTTCGTACCGGCGAACTTCCTGCCCATCATGAAGCTCAACCTGCTCGGGCAGACCACCCAGGACACCATCTGGACCGGCGTGCTCGGCCTCTACGACAGCGGCATGCAGGGCGTCGCCGTGCTGGTGTTCCTCTGCAGCATGGTCATCCCCCTCCTCAAACTCGTCTGCCAGTTGCTGGTCCTGCTGTGCATACGCTGGCAGCGCTACCAGGTGGTGGGCCTGCACCTGTACCGCCTGTATCACCACCTGCGTGAGTGGGGGATGCTCGAGGTCTACCTCATGGGCATCCTCGTCAGCATCGTCAAACTGATCGACCTCGCCGACCTGCACCTCGGTATCGGCCTGGCCTGCTTCATCGGCCTGCTGCTGTCCCAGGTCTGGCTCGAAGTCACCATGTCGCCCCATCAGGTCTGGGATGCATTGGACGAGGGAGGGCACGCCAGTGAGAGCGCTTGATGCCGGCATCCTCGTCTGCGGCGAATGCCATCAGCTCAACCGGCCGGACCCTGATGACGAAGCCCCCAGCTGCACCCGCTGCGGTTCTCGGCTTCACGCCCGCCGTCCCGACAGCCTGGTACGTACCTGGGCCCTGCTGCTGACTGCCACCATCCTCTACATCCCGGCCAACGTGCTGCCGATCATGACGGTCAACTTCTTCGGCAAGGGCTCGCCCTCCACCATCATGGAAGGCGTCATCGAGCTGATCCACGCCGACATGCTGCCCATCGCCCTGGTCGTCTTCACCGCCAGCATCCTCGTGCCCACCTTCAAGCTCGTGGGCATCGCCCTGCTGCTTTACTCCGTACAACGCCACCAACCGATGTCCGCCCGCCAGCGCATCCTCATGTACCGATTCATCGAATGGATCGGCCGCTGGTCCATGCTGGACATCTTCGTGATCGCCATCCTCGTGGCGTTGGTCAACTTCGGGAACCTCGCCAGCATCGAGGCCAACATCGGCGCCGCGGCCTTCGCCAGCGTCGTGGTCCTCACCATGGTGGCGGCAGTGACCTTCGACCCCCGACTCATCTGGGACAACACCGATATGGACGACGAGCATGGCTGACCTGCCCAAGCCTACGAAGAAGAAAACCACCAACTGGTCCGCCATCTGGGTCCTGCCCCTGATCGCCCTCGCGATCGGCCTCTGGCTGGGCTGGAAGTCCATGAACGAAGCCGGGATCAACATCACCATCTACTTCGAGAACGGCGAAGGCATCCAGGTCGGCAAGACCCAGCTCATGTACAAGGGCATCCAGGTCGGCAAGGTCACCGACCTGCACGTCAGCGACGACATCAAGGGCGTGGTCGCCACCGTCGAAGTGCTCAAGGAGGCCGAGCCCTACCTGAGCAAGGAAACCCGCTTCTGGCTGGTCCGCCCCCGCGTCTCCCTCGCCGGCGTCACCGGGCTGGAAACCCTCGTATCCGGCATCTACATCGCCATCGACCCGGTCAAGGGCGAGCCCGAGCGCAAGTACCACGCCCTCGCCGAACCGCCGCCGCTCTCCGACTCGCTGCCCGGCCTGCACATCACCCTCAAGGCCGAGCGCCTCGGCTCGCTGGAACAGGGCAGCCCCGTCTACTACCGGCAGATCCAGGTCGGCCAGGTGAAGAGCTACCAGCTCGCCGCCGACCAGCGCACCGTCGAGATCAAGGTGCTGGTCGAACAGCCCTACGCCCACCTCGTGCGCAAACACACCCGCTTCTGGAACGCCAGCGGCCTCAACGTCACCGCCGGCCTCTCCGGGGTCAAGATCCGCACCGAATCGCTGCTCAGCATGGCCGCCGGCGGCATCGCCTTCGCCACGCCCGAGAACCGCCAGGACAGCCCGCCCACCGACTCCACCATCCCTTTCCGCCTGTACGACGGCTTCGAGGCGGCCGAGGCGGGCCTCAAAGTCCTGCTGCGGATGGAAGACGTCAGCGGCCTCAACCCCGGCAACACCCCCGTCATGTACAACGGCGTCCAGGTCGGCACCCTCAAGAAGCTCGACATGGACAAAAACTTCGCCGGCGCCACCGCCGAACTGACCATGGAGCCCCGCACCGAAGACTTCCTAGTCGAAGGCACCGAGTTCTGGACGGTCAAACCCTCCATCTCCCTCGCCGGCATCAGCGGCATCGAAGCGCTGGTGAAGGGCAACTACATCGCCGTGCGCTTCGCCAAGAGCGGCACCCCCACCCGTGAGTTCACCGCCCGGCCCAAGGCCCCGCCGCTCAACACCGACGCCCCCGGCCTGCACCTGGTGCTCACCAGCGACAAGCTCGGCTCCCTCGATGTCGGCAGCCCCATCCTCTACAAGCAGATGCGCGTCGGCAGCATCCAGAGCTACCAGCTCTCCCGCGACCACCAGCGCGTCGTGGTCGGCGTGCACATCGAGCCCGAGTTCGCCTCCCTGGTGAACGAATCCACCCGCTTCTGGAACGTCAGCGGCGTCAGCATCAAGGGCGGGCTCTCCGGTGTCGAAGTGAAGAGCGAGTCCCTGCAGACCCTGCTCGCCGGCGGCATCGCCTTCGCCACCCCCGACGCCAAGGCCACCCCCGTCACCAAGCCGCGGCGCTTCACCCTCTACGACAACGAGAACCTCGCCCTCGGCAAAGGCACCCTGGTGGAGATCCTCATGCCCCAGGCCGACGGCCTGCGCGAAGGCACCCCGGTCCGCTACAAGGGCCTGGACGTCGGCAGTGTCGAGCGCATCTCCCTGGCGGACGACCTCAGCCGCGTCGTCGTGCTCGCCCGTATCACCGAGTCCGCCGAGCGCATCGCCCGCGAAGGCACCCAGTTCTGGGTGGTCAAGCCCGAGCTCGGCCTGGTGCGCACCGCCAACCTCGACACCCTGGTCAGCGGCCAGTACCTCGAAGTCCAGCCGTCCTCCCGCAAGGGCGCCAGCCAGACGCGCTTCACCGCCCTGGCCCAGCCCCCGTCCACCATCGCCCGGGAAGAGGGCCTGCGCGTCACCCTCAGCACCGCCCGCCGTGGCTCCATCAAGCCCGGCGTCGTGGTCAGCTACCGCGAAGTGCCGGTGGGCAAGGTGGAGAGCTTCGAACTCGGCAGCTCCGCCGACCGGGTGCTGATCCACATCCTCATCGAGCCCCGCTACGCGCCCCTGGTGCGCAGCGGCACGCGCTTCTGGAATGCCAGCGGCGTCGGCATCGACGCCGGCCTGTTCAAGGGCGTGAAGGTGCGCACCGAGTCCCTCGAAGCGCTGCTGGAAGGCGGCATCGCCTTCGCCACCCCGGACAACGCCCAGATGGGCAGCCCGGCCATCCCCGGCCAGACCTTCGCCCTGCACGACGAACTCAACGAAGAGTGGTTGAAGTGGGCACCGAAGATCGAACTCGGCAAATGATCCCACCCCTATAACAAAAAGGGCCGCGAAGCGGCCCTTTCTGTTGTCAGCGAAACAGCATCCCGGTCAGGCGGGCTCCACCTCGGAGCCCGTCGCCTCGGCGGTGGCCGGGCTGGCTGCCTTCTCGCGGGGCTTGATGAACTTCCAGTCCGCCTCGTCGATGTAGATGCCGTTCGGGCCGCTGCCGCCTTCCAGGTCGATGGCCACGTGGGCCGAAACCTGCGGCTTCACCGACGCCAGGATGGGCGTGAAGCCCAACTGCGCGCTGGTCTCGATCAGCGCCTGCTGGTTGCGCTCGTCGATGTCCGCCGCCTCGTCCAGGTAGTAGGGCAGGCGGATGCGCCCGGCCTGCTCGCGGTCCATCAGGTGCAGCAGCAGGTACATGTTGGTCAGCGCCTTGATGGTCATGGTCGTACCGTTGGACGCCGCGCCATCGATGTCCGTGTGGATCACAGGCTGGCCATGCACCTTGGTGATCTCGAATGCCAGCTCGAACAGGTCCTTCAGGCCCAGCTGGTTGCCGTTGGCCGCCACCAGGCGTGCCAGGTACTCCTTGGCTTCCTCGTTCTTCGCGTCCTGCTCGGCAGACTGGGTCAGGTCGAACACCGACAGGGTCTCGCCTTCCTCGTACTGGCCGGCGCTGTGGATGATCTGGTCGATGTGGCGCAGCGCATCCTTGTTCGGCGCCAGCACGATGCGGAAGCTCGCCAGGTTCGACACCTGCCGCTTGTTGATCTCGCGGTTGAACAGCGCCAGCTGGTGTTCCAGGTTGTCGTAGTCGCTGCGGATGTTGCGCAGGGTCCGGGCGATGTCGGTCACCGCCGCACGACGGGCCTTGGCCAGGGTCAGCGCCTCGTCCTGGCGGTGGGCGTAGGCGTTGATCAGCAGTTGCAGGCGACGCTCGGCATCTTCCTCGCTGTCGAACTTCGCCACACCCTTCAGGCGGACCTGGGCATAGAGCGCGTCGATCTGGCCATTGATGCGTTGCAGCGCCTGCCAGGTGTCCTGGTAGTCGTTGAGCAGCGGCAGCAGGTTATCGAGGCTGTCGTCCACCGGGTCGGTGAACGGCGTACCGAAGGGCAGGTCGGCCGGCAGCAGCTGGCGACGGCGCAGGGCGTCTTCCAGGGTGCGTTCCTTGGCTTCCAGGTCGGCCAGCTGACGGCCCACCAGCTGCAGCTTGGCGGACAGCTGCTGGACGCGCTCGGTGAAGGCATCGCTGGAGCGCTTCAGCTCGTCCTGCGAGGCTTCCAGCACCGCCAGCTTCTCCAGCTTGGCGGGCTCCTCGGCGGTCAGGGTCTGGGTCTTGCGGAAGTCCTCCAGGGCCTTCTGCGCATCCAGCACCGCCTGGTACAGCTGCTCGGCCTGGGCCTTGCTCGCGGAACGGTCGGCGGCCACGGACTGCTGGGTCTTCAGTTGCTTCAGCTCGCGCTCCAGACGGTCCTTCTGGTCGCGCAGCGCCGCCCGGTCGGCCAGGGCCTGCAGGGCCGGCGGCTCGATGTGGGAAAGGTCCACCTCCAGGCCGGGGACGATGAAGTGATCGCCCTTGAAGCCATCCAGCACCGCCTCCAGGGTCTTCACCCAGGCGTCCGCGTCATCCAGCTGGATGCCTTTCTCGCCCAGCGGCAGGCTGAACAGCTGGCCGTTGAACAGGCGCATCAGGCGATCCACGTCGGCCTGGGAGAACTCCTCGCGCAGGCGCGAGTAGCTGTTGTTGTCGGCATGGTCGAGCTGCTGCTTCACCGCCTTCAGGCGCTTCTCCAGGTCGCGCACGCGCTCGTCCAGGTCCTCGGTGGAGAACTGGCGGGACTGCGCCAGCGCACCGGCCAGCTCGTCGTGGGCGTCTTTCGCGGCCAGCAGTTGCTGCTCCAGCACCTTGGCGTCTTCCACCAGCGCGAAGCGGTTCTTCAGCACCGCCAGCTCGCCCAGCCAGCGCTGGGTCTCGGTGATCTCGCGCTCCAGGCGCATCAGCTCGGTGGTGCCACCGCGCTGCTCGTTCTGCAGGCCGTCCTGCTCGCTGCGGTAGTGCTCGGCCTGGATCACCAGCTCCTCGCGGCGCGCGCCCGAATAGTCGTGCCAGGTGCCCAGCAGCGAATCCAGCAGGGGCGACAGGCGATGCAGCTTGCCGCGCAGGATCTCGCGCTGGGTCACGCCGTTGGCCAGCGCCTCCACCAGCGGGCCGGCGGCCACCAGCGCCTGGTAGTCCTGCTCCATGCGGCGCACATCGCGGAAGGCCTCTTCGGTGGCCGCGATGTAGTCCACGCTGCCCGAGCGCAGGCTGTGCTCGAACGCATCGAGGAACAGCTGCTTGAGCTTGGCCGCGGTGATCTCGCGCATGTGCAGCAGGTTGATGAACAGCGCGCGGAAGGTCTTCAGGCTGTGCTCGCTGGTAGAGCGCAGCGGGATCAGCGTCAGGTCCAGCGGGATCGAGGTATGCCCGCCCACCAGCAGACGGCGAAGCTCATCGGGTTTCAGCTCGTAGGCCTTGATGCCCTCGCGCTCCAGGTTGGCGAACAGCTCGCGCTGGCGCAGGCAAGTGCCGTTCTTCTGGTAGTGATCCAGGTCCAGGCTGCCCTGGTAGGCGAAGAACTGGTGACCGAAACCGCCACCTGGGCCGCGACCGGCCACGCCGATCACGTGCGGGCCGTGGGGCAGGGACACCTCCACGAGGATGTAGCTGGTGTCGGTGGCGAAGTAGAACTTGCGCGACTGCTCCAGGCTGTACTTGCCGAAGCTCATGTCCGACATGCGCGCCAGGATGGGGAACTGCAGCGCGTTGATCGACGCGGACTTGCCCAGGTTGTTGGCGCCGTAAACCGACAGCGGGTTCTCCAGCGGGAACAGGCCCAGGCTGTAGCCGGCGGTGTTCAGCAGGGCGAAGCGGCGGATGCCGTAGCGTTCCTGGCTCATGCGTCGATCTCCTGTGCAGCGCGCTCTTCGGCCATGGCGCGGGCCAGGGCGTCTTCTTCGGACTCATCCACAGGGCTCTCCTGCGGATCGAGGCTGACGATGGGCTCGTCGCCGTCGTCGTCCATCAGCACCGGCGCCTGCAGCGGCAGGTCGGTGCTGTGCAGGCTGGCCGCCAGGTCGCGGTCGTGCTGCACCGACAGGCACACATCGAGGAAGCGGTGCATCGGCGGCAGGAAGCGGTACACACCGTTGCTGTCCTCGGCGAAGCCCAACTGGGTGAGGCGGCGGATGATCTTCTCCTCCAGCTCTTCATGGGTGGTCACCTCGGCCTGCAGGAACAGGTCGCGGTACTTGTCCAGCAGGGCCGGCAGCTCGTCACGGCCGATGCTGCCGCCGTCGAGCACCGCCAGCGGGTCGCGGCCCTGGTCGGCCAGGTGCTCCACCAGGATGAAGGTGAACAGTGCCAGGCGCTGCGCCGTCTTGTTCACCTGCGCGCCCATCTGCTCGGGCACGAAGTAGTAGAAGCCGCGCGGGTCGCACACCAGCTCGAAGCCCAGGGCCTTGAACAGTGCCCGGTACTGGTCCTGCATGGTGGACAGCTGGGCGTAGCACTCCGGCTCGCTGCGGGAGAGGTGATAGCCCTTGAACAGCTCACGGAAGATCGCCTGGAGCTGGGTCATTTCGGAAAGATCAAGTTGCATGGTTTTCGCTCTTGATGAGGGCGAAGGAGCTCAGGCTGACCTGATGCTCGGCGGTGAGGTAGTCGCGGCGCTCGAGGCGTTCGCGCTGGAAGCGGCCATCCCGCGACAGGCGGGAGAACCAGTACAGCAATTCGTCGGTGGCGCCGTCCGGCTCCTGCTCCAGCAGCCAGGCCATCAGGTCCGGCAGCGGCAGGGCCTGCTCGCAGCGCTCGATCATCTCCCGTGCCGTGCGCGGGGCCTTGGGCGGCGCGCCCTTGCGGCCAACGCCGGCCTTGGGGAAGTGCGCCGGCTTGGGCTCGAAGCGCGCCAGGGCGTAGACGTAGGCCTCCACCTGGGACGCGCTGCCGAGGAAGGTGCTCTGCGGCCGGGTGAACAGCGGCATCGCCGCCTGGGGCACCCCGTCCAGGCCCTTCTTGCGGATCACCGAGAGCGCCAGTGCCGCGCCACGGGTCACGGCGTTGTGCCGGCGCGCTTCCTCGCGCAGTGGCAGCAGCAGCTCACGGGCCTTGCGCAGGGTCAGCTGGGCCGTGGTCTGCATCTCCAGGATGCGCGCATGGGTGCGCAGCAGCAGGTCGTCGTCCACCAGCTGGCCCAGGCGCTGCTGCTCACCGAGCAGCTTGAGCAGCACCTGTTCCACACGGCGCACGCCCTGCTCGAAGGCGCCATCGGCGGACACCAGCTGGATCATCGGCTCGACGTACTCGTCCCAGGTCGCCAGGACCTCGGCATAACGCTGGCGCAGCGGAATCTGCCGGTCGCTGGTCTTGGCCCGCTCGGCCACGCCCACCAGCGCCTGCTCGTCGTTGTCGAGCTTCTTCAGCACGTCACGCACACGCATGTCCAGCAGGCGCAGCTGGCGTGCCAGGTCGTTGCCGTCGCGGATCTCGAAGGCTTCCTGGATGTGCCCAGCCAGGCGCTCTAGGTGGCGCAGGTAGGCCTCGATCTCCAGGCACAGGCCAAGGCGGTGCTCGCGGCGCAGGTAGGCGAGGAAGTCGTGGATCTGGGCGTTCAGCTCGAAGCGGTTGGGGCTCTTGGCCACCGGCACCAGGATATCCAGGCGGATCCACTGGTCGAGCAACGCGGTGATATCGGTGGGCGTGCCCGCCGGCAACTGGGCGCCGACCTGCATGCGCAGCTCCGACAGGCTCAGGGTGCCCGTATCGAAGCGCTCGCACAGCGGCTCCAGCAGCGACCAGTGTTCGGCGAGGGCGCGCAAGACGCGCTTGGGTTCGATCATCGTGGGAGACGGTCCCTGCCAGGAAAAAGGGGGCGATTGTACTGCATGAGGGGGGCGACGAATCAGCCCGAAGCGATCAAAGGATCGCGTGCCGCACCCGGTCAGGCGTGGCGGAAGAGTCCGATCAGGTGGTCCGCGATGGCGGCCTTGATGGTGTTGACCTCCAGCTGCGACAGGTGACCCAGGCGCGTGGTGTCGACGCGGTGCAGGTGCAGCGACGGCATGCGCGCCTCGTACTCGCGCAGGTCACCCTTGGCCAGCACCGGCAGGAAGTGGTCGTGCTTGGCCTGGTAGCGCTGGATCAGCAGCTTCAGCCCCTCCTGGAAGGGCACCTCGCGGGAGGCGGCCAGGCGATGCTCGCCGGGGATCTTCAGGTACAGGCCGGTGTGGCCCATGGTCTCGCCAGGGAGGATGTGGATGCCCGTGGGCTGCACCGCCTCCGGCGGGATTTCGTGGAAGGTGTCATGCCAGGCCTGCTCGTCGGGCAGGATGGTGATGCTGCCGTGGGCCTCATCCGGCACCACGAAGCTGTAGTTGCTGTAGAGCTTCTCCACGTAGCTGGAGTAGACGCACAGGCGGTTCTCGAAGCGCAGCAGGAAGTCGATGGCCTGCTGGCGGTCGGTGATGGCGTCGAGGTCCCAGGCCAGGTCGTTCTGGTTCTTCAGTTCGTCCCAGCGGGCGTCGGCGTAATCCGGGTCTGTGGTCATGAGAGAGAGGAGGGCGGCCATGGCAGGGTGGGAGCAGAAAACATGCCAGGCCGTGAAGGCACGGCCTGGCATGGCCTGGGCTGATTCTACGCCCCCGGCCCCCCTCCTGCGCCAGTCGCAAACTGACGCAGTGCGTCACCTGGGCGATCAGGGCACCAGCGTCACCGGGACCGAGGCGCCGTTGGGGTAGGTGCTGTTGAAGGACTCGAAGGTGGTGCAGAAGGCGTGCTCGTCGAGGAAGTACTGCGGGTAGTTGGGGGCGTTGCTATCCAAGGCGACGGCCAAGTAGTCGAAGTAGGTCGTCCCGTTCTTCACCGATGAGCCGACCTTGCTTAGCGGGAGGTAGGTGCCGTCGAGGCTGACGCCTTGCACGTCAAGGCTGGAGGTGACGAACAGGTTGCACAGCAGGTCCGCCTCTGGGATCGGGGCGGGGTTGAACAGTTTGACCACCCTGGTGAACGCAAGCTGAGTAGTGGTGGCGGCCAGGTTGGGGCTCAAGGAACCGGTGGTGGGCGGGAAGTTGAAGTACCCGGTCACGACCATGTTGAACGTGGTGGTATCCATGGGCTCCTGGTTGTAAGGCGTGTTGTTGTTCCCGTCATAGGTAATGACCTTGCCGACAGTCAGCGTGCCGGCGATGGCCGCAGCCGTGCTCAGTGCATTTCGTCCGAACAGCTTGGGCTTAAGCGTGGACGGGGCGAGCACTGCGCGAGGCTCACCCTTCATCAGGCTGAGTTGACGATCCAGCACACTCTGCTCACCCGCCGCCGAGGCCATGAAGGGCAGGCCGAGCGCAACGAGGGCGATGGGAAGGACAGGGAATTTCAGCATGGCAACGGCTCCTTGTTGGTTTGGAGCCGGCAGTTGAACAGGTGCCCCGGTACTCGCCCAGCTATCCAAAGACGGGTGAACGCCGAGGGCGGATAGCGGTGGCGCATCACCAGTCCTAAGCCAGGGCGGCAAGCCCGGGTGTGGATTTGGGTAACAACCGCAACGGTAGCTCTGTACGGGGCCCATGCAATTCCGCCCTTTTCCCGCCTATGGGTCGGGCCTAAATGGCAGGGGCGCCCCTATAGTGGCAACACGGAATCGTGCCGCCCCCGGAGCGGCCCCGGATAACAAGAAAAGTGAGGGAACCCGCCATGCGTCCGTCTCGCAGTCCCTTCAGGGGCGCTGTCTTCCTGCTCGCCGCCAGCTTGCTGGCCACCAGTGCCCAGGCCCAAATGCAAGCCCTGGATGACGCTGAACTCTCGACCATCACCGGCCAGGCCTTCATCAACCTGACCACCGACGCCAACGCCGGCATCAACTACACCCGTGTCAACTTCGGCGTAAAGGTCGACACGCAGCTGAATGTCAAAAAGCTTGAGTTAGGGCAGTACGCTCGAAGCGGTGAGACGAAAGGCTCTGACATTCTCATCAATAACTTCGCGTTGGGCACTGTTGGCCCCGGCGACACCATCAACCCTTTCCAGATCGTCGATCCCTATGTCGAGTTTGCATACGAAGGCAATCAGGTGGTCGGCTTACGGATCGGCTTCGCCGAAGCCAAGGGTGTCTTGTCCGGCGATATCTCCCAATTGACCGGCAAGGTTGCAGTTGATCTGGAAGGAAAGGCTAAGCCGCTCCTGGACAGCGCCAACTTCTTTCAGAAGCTGTTGCTCGGCGCCACGGTTAACAACAACTCGATCATCAAGTCCGAGGCTGAGCTAGTGAGTAACGGTACGCCGGACTCCGTACGAGCCTCTCAGGCAGGTTTGAAGGATGGTGCAGTCGTCCAGTGCGTTTCCAACTGCAACCTGCTGGGAGGGTTGCTCACAGCCTTCCCTTCGAGCGGCTGCCAAATCATCGGTATCACCACGTGTTTCAACCTCAGTCAGTTCCAGTCGTTGAATATCGGCAATACAGCAGCACCTGGAATGGAGGAGGCTGCGCGTGGTGTTTTCCTTTCTCTACAGCTCAAGGACACTCAATGGCGTGACCTTGATACCAACGGTCTCGTAACTGCTGTGGCCGGTGCTTTTCTCAATATCCCCAAGTACAAGAACGCCAATGGGGAAATGGTTGCGGGAATCAAGTTTGATTTCGATCAGGCACTGAACGGCATCCCCCGCCAGGACACCTGCCTCGGCTCCGCCACCAAGGGGTGCTGACCATGCGCACCCTGGCCCTGTTGTCGTGCCTGCTGCCGGCCCTGGCAAACGCCGAGATGCAGGCCATGGACGATTCCGAGCTGTCCGCCGTGGACGGCGCCGGCATCGGCTTCGTGCTGGACAAGGTGATGCTCGACGCCAGCGGCGCCACCATCACCCTCAATGACATCACCAACGGCAGCGGGCAGAACGTGCCCATCGCCGTGAAGGAGTTCTACCTGGGAGCCACCGGGAGCAACAACGGCGCCAACCTCAACCCGGTGACCATCGGCCGGCTCGACCACCCCTTCACCCTCAACTTCGCCCGGGGCGAGTCGATGCGCACCCTCAACGATGCCGGGCAGTGGGTACAGACCACCCCCAGTGGCATCTCGGTGCTGGAGTTCACCTTCCCCGAGCGCCTCACCAGCGGCGGGTCGGCCTGCATCAGCGGCTACAGCACCGGCGGCAACACCTGCTCCAGCCGGGCCAGCGAGAAGGTCGACCTGGGCATCCGCTTCGACTTCCAGGTCGCCGCCGGGCGCACCGATGTCATCAACCTCGACATCGCCGAACTGGCCATGGACGGTTCCTACCTGCGCCTCTGGGGCGACAAGGTGAAGAACCAGATGGTCGGCGAACTGCGCCTGAACGTCTTCGCCAAGAGCATCCAGCTCATGTCCTGCGCCGCCGGCACCACCAACTGCACCACCGCCCAACAGCAGCGCGACCGCACGCTCTTCATGAGCGGCGCCTACGCCACCGTGGCGCTGGGCTACGGCAAGAGCCAGCCGCTGCTGTTCGACGTCAGCAGCAACGGCCAGTTCGTGCTGGAGCTGCAGAACCCCACCGCCTCCGGCACCACCGCCGCGCAGAAGCAGGCCCTGGCCGACGACTTCTACGCCAACGCCCCGCGCACCAGCATCATCATCAACAACCTCAAGTCCGGCACCGGCGACCCCGCCACCGGCGGCTACAACTTCGGCTACAACGAGATCGGCGGCCTCAGCATCAACTACCTGAAGGTGACCAGCCATGACCTCTAGGACCCGTCTGCTCACCCTGGCCCTGCTGCTTGCCAGCGCCGGCGCCCAGGCCGAACTCAAGCCCCTGGACGACGCCGACCTCAGCGCCACCAGCGGCCAGGGCGGGGTCTACCTCTCCGGCGAGTTCAGCATCAACAAGGCCGGCGGCGTGCTGTGGAACACCCCCGCCGGCAACAACCCCGCGCAGTGGACGGTCAACGAACGCAGTTGCGCCACCGCCGGTGCCAGCACCCCCGAAGCCTGCGGCATGCGCGTCGCCATCCGCACCGAAGCCAACGGCGGCTGGTACGTGCTGGACAACCTCAAGGGCGTGTTCAGCTTCGAGGGCCTGACCCTGCGCACCCGCGCCATCAACGACGCCAGCGCCGGCTTCAACCAGGACGTGATCGAACTGGGCCTGCCCAACAACGTGCGCTTCAAGGACGGCAGCTTCGCCTTCGCCGTCGCCAACCAGGGCGGCTGGCGCAACAAGGCCGGCACCGTCGCCAACGGCGGCGACGCCACCTACCAGCAGACCAACATCTTTTCCGCCCGGATCGACGGCAGCATCCGCATGCAAGGCAGCGTGCTGGTGTTCCCCAAATAGAAGAAGGAGCAGGCGATGCGTGCAGTGGCGTTGTTCGCGGTCCTCCTCAGCCCCCTGGCCCAGGCCATGCAGGCGCTGGACGACTCCGCGCTCTCCGATGTCAGCGGCCGGGACGGCATCACCCTGGAAACCACCACCGGCACCTGGTCCGCCAGCTCCATCAGCTACCAGGAGGACGGCCAGAGCCTCAACCTCAAGGGTGTCAGCAACCAGGCCCGCACCGGCGCCACCACCACCTCCACCACCCAGGTGGACGTCACCGGCGGCCGCCTGCAGGTGCAGCACCAGGGCGGTGCCCGGGTCATGAACGTCAACAGCGTCGAAATGGGCGGCAGCCCCCGCAGCTTCGGCGGCCTGCGCGCCTTCTACACCCTCGGCGGCGTGCTCAAGCTCAAGGGCGGGGGCGCCAGCGGCGTCACCGGCATCTCGGTGGACGACAGCCGCCTGTCGCTCTCCGACGTCACCTTCTATTACCGCGACAACGGCTACGACCTGGTGGTGAAGGGCATGAGCCTGGACGCCTACCTGAACAACGCCTACCTCGACATCGTCAGCGGCGGCGACGGCCAGGCCGTCAAGCTCGACCTCGGCAACTCGCGCGTCGTCGCCGCCATCGGCGGCATCGGGATCGACCTGGCCAGCGGCGACCCCACGGCCAGCCCCGTCACCCCGGATGCCCCCGATCTGCGAGGCCCCGGCGCCGACAAGAGCTTCGGCAAGCTCAACATGGACCTGCGCCTGGGCGGCACCGTCAGCGTCTCCAGCGGCGGCGCCAGCGGCTCCGGCCTGCGGGTGCGCACCGACGTCAGCATCAGCAACAGCCTGTTCCAGTACCAGGACGAAGGCATCCTCCGCGCCGAGAACTTCTCCGGCACCCTGCGCAGCCTCAACGGCCTCACCCTCGACCTGGTGCAGGACGCCAACGGCAGCTTCGTCCAGATCGCCTTCGCCGACCTCAAGCTCAACGCCACCCTTGGCGGGCTGATCCTCGGCAACCCCACCAACCAGAAGCTCGGCAGCCTCGGCATCGACCTCAACTTCGTCGACGACGGCAGCCGCCGCAACAGCATCGCCCTGCGCCCGGGCGGCGACCCCAACTCCGGGCTGACCGGCCTCACCGCCGACCTCAGCTGGAACATGGCCAACAGCGCGGTCTCGCTCACCGATAACGGCAACAGCATGTGGTTCAGCGGCCTGCGCACCTACGGCAGCGGCCAGCTCACCCTCGACATCACCCGCAGCTGCGCCGGCGGCGCCGCCACCGGGTGCTACGCCGGCACCCAGAGCGACATGAGCAAGGGCAACTACAACGGCCACTTCGACGGCCTGCGCCTGGGGCTCAACAACCTCAAGGGCAGCTACAGCTTCGACGGCCTGCGGGTCGGCAGCGCCAACGCACCCCTGCAGGGCGGCACCGAGTTGCTGGTGCTGATGGAAATCTTCCCGGCCTACGACTTCACCCTCAACGGCCAGATCACCCTCAAGCCCGGCGGCCTGGTGGGCGACGGCATCGGCTACAACGCCGACTTCGTGGTCAGCGACGCCCGCGCTGCCATCACCGTGGACGAAACCGGCAAGGGCCTGTGGCTGTCCGGCACCCGCTACGACATGCACTTCCGCGACGGCACCGTGGACGTCACCAACAACGGCGTCGAGCTGCGCAAGGGCACCTACTGGTCCAACCTCGACGTCTCCGACCTGCGCTGGGGCGACCGCGCCACCGGCGCCAGCCTCGGCCGGCTGGTGCTCAAGCGCTACGAACAGGGCTCCACCCTCGCCCTCAGCTCCGGCGGGGCCGGCGCCCTCTGCGTGGGCGGCAGCGGTTCCACCGCCAGCGCCTGCTCCGCCAGCGGCGGCCGCTGGGAAGACCGGGGCAACGAAGGCGTCTCGGTCAAACTGAAGAACGTCTTCGTCCGCGACACCACCATCGACAGCTCCGTCAACGGCGTCGCCACCGACGAGAAGCGCAACCAGATCATCCTCGAGACCGACCGCGTCAACGGCGTGAACGGCAGCGGCGCCCAACTGGTTGTGGATAACTTCTACACCTCCGACGGCGACCCCAAGAACCCCAACGCCAACACCTACGGCTTCAACGCCGACCTCAACCTGGACGTCGCGCCCACCAAGGTCTGCACCAAGAACGGCAGCAGCTGCACCCCCGTCACCCCCGACCCGCTGGGCTTCGCGGTGAACGGTCGCGTCCACTTCAAGGAAGTGGACATCGACCGCGTCCAGCACGTACACCCCACCGGCGGGGCCGTCACCTCCATGTACGGCGTCAAGCTGCAGAACGCCGACATCCGCGCCAACCTCACCGCCACGCCGATCAACTGAGCCTGTACGGCGGCGCCCCTGTGCGCCGCCCGCGCCTTCCCGCCCCGCGCGTTTCGCGCCACAATCCGCCATCCGTCGTCGCGGCCACGAGCCGCGGCGTCATTAGCCAGCGCTCGGCCGCACCCCCGGCGGGACAAGAGGAGAGTGACCACAATGAACAACAACGATCGCGTCATCATTTTCGACACCACCCTGCGTGACGGCGAGCAGAGCCCCGGCGCCTCCATGACCCGGGAAGAGAAACTGCGCATCGCCAAGGCCCTCGAGCGCCTGCGGGTGGACGTGATCGAGGCCGGCTTCGCCATCGCCAGCCCCGGCGACTTCGAAGCGGTCAAGGCCATCGCCGACAGCATCAAGGACAGCACCGTGTGCAGCCTGGCCCGTGCCGTCGAAGCCGACATCGAGCGCGCCGCCGAAGCCCTCAAGGGCGCCAACGCGGGGCGCATCCACACCTTCATCGCCACCAGCCCCATCCACATGCAGTACAAGCTGCGCATGCAGCCGGACCAGGTGGTGGAGCAGGCCGTGCGCGCCGTGCGCCATGCCCGCAACCTCTGCGCCGACGTGGAGTTCTCCTGCGAGGACGCCGGCCGCTCCGAGATCGACTTCCTCTGCCGCATCATCGAAGCCGCCATCGACGCCGGCGCCCGCACCATCAACATCCCCGACACCGTCGGCTACGCCATCCCGCACCAGTACGCCGAGACCATCCGCCAGTTGCTGGCGCGCATCCCCAACGCCGACAAGGCCGTGTTCTCCGTGCACTGCCACAACGACCTGGGCCTGGCCGTCGCCAACTCCCTGGCCGCCGTCGCCGCCGGAGCCCGCCAGGTGGAATGCACCATCAACGGCCTCGGCGAGCGTGCCGGCAACGCCGCGCTGGAAGAGATCGTCATGGCCATCAAGACCCGCGCCGACGTCCTCGGGGTGCACACCGGCATCGACACCCCGCACATCCTCAGCACCTCGCGCCTGGTCTCCAGCATCACCGGTTTCCCGGTGCAGCCGAACAAGGCCATCGTCGGCGCCAACGCCTTCGCCCACGAGTCCGGCATCCACCAGGACGGCGTGCTCAAGCACCGCGAAACCTACGAAATCATGTCCGCCCAGTCGGTGGGCTGGCACACCAACAAGCTCTCCCTCGGCAAGCTCTCCGGCCGCAACGCCTTCCGCACCCGCCTGGAAGAGCTGGGCATCCACCTGCCCGGCGAGACCGAACTGAACGAGGCCTTCGCCCGCTTCAAGGCCCTGGCCGACAAGAAGCACGAGATCTTCGACGAAGACCTCCAGGCCCTGGTCTCCGACACCCTCGGCGAAGAAGCCCCCGAGCACTTCCGCCTGGCCTTCCTCGAAGTCACCTCGCGCACCGGGCAGATCCCCGAAGCCCGCGTGGTGCTCAGCATCGACGGCCAGGACCACGAAGCCCGCGCCCAGGGTTCCGGCCCGGTGGACGCCGCCTTCAAGGCCATCGAGAGCCTGGCCCGCTCCAGCGCCAGCCTGCAGCTGTACTCCGTCAACGCCATCACCCAGGGCACCGATTCCCAGGGCGAGGTGACCGTGCGCCTGGAAAAAGCCGGACGAATCGTCAACGGCAACGGCGCCGATACGGATATAGTGCTCGCCTCCGCCAAGGCCTATCTCAACGCGCTGAACCTCATGCAGGCCGGCGTACGCAAAGCCCATCCACAGGTAGCTGACGTTTGATCCCAGAGCTTCGCCGCCGCGCATACCTCGACGCCATGCAGGTCGCCACCTGGCTGCCGCGCACGGCGCTGCCCTTCGCCGCCCCCTCGCGCCCCGAACTGCTGGTGCTGCCCGAGCCCCTGCCCACGCCGGAACCGGTCCGCCCCGCGCGCCCGGAACCGGCGGCCGCAGCCGTCGTGGCCGAACGCACCGAAGCCCCGGCAGCGCCCCGGCCGAAGATCGAAGTACCGCGCCCGGGCAGCACGCCCCGCGTGGCCGTGCCCGAGCCGGCGGCGGAGCCCGAGGTGGACGCACCCCAGCCGGTGAAGGCCGCCCCGGTGGCCCCGCCGCGCTTCGCCCTCCAGCTGCTGCGGGCCGGTGCCTGCCTGCTGCTGGTGGAGCTGCCCACCGGGGAAGGCTTCCAGAGCCGAGACCCGGCCTACCTGCTGCTCAAGGACCTGCTGCGCGCCGCCGGCCTGCCGGATGCGCCGCAGCTCATCGGCGAGCCGATCCGCTGGCCGCTGCTGGCCCGCGGCAACATGGACCAGGGCCCCGACGCCGCCCGCGACTTCCTCCAGGGCTTCCTCGCTGCCCGCCTGGAAGAAGGCCCGGCCTGCGCCTGCCTCTGGCTGGTGGGGCTGCCCGCCGTGCGTTTTGCCGGCGAAGCCGACGCCGAGGCCTTTGGCCGCGAACTGCAGATCGAAGGGCTCTGTGCCGCCTGGGCCGTGCCCGGCCTGGAACTGCTGATGGACGAACCGCACCGCAAGGCGGACCTCTGGCGCGCCATGCGCCGGGTCATGCGCCGCTGGAACAACGCTGAATGACCGATGCCGTAACCTTCCGCCCCATGACCGAGGCGGACCTCGACGCCGTACTCAAGATCGAATACGCCGCCTTCAGCCACCCCTGGACGCGCGGCATCTTCGCCGACGGCATCAAGTCCTATGACTGCTGGCTGATGTTCGAAGGCTCCCAGCAGGTCGGCCACGGCGTGATCAACGTGATCATCGACGAAGCGCACCTGCTCAACATCACCGTCAAGCCGGAAAGCCAGGGGCGCGGCCTCGGCCTGCGCCTGCTGGAGCACCTGATGGACCGCGCCCGCGCGCTCAACGCCCGCGAATGCTTCCTCGAAGTGCGCGCCAGCAACGAATCGGCCTACCGCCTCTACGAGCGCTACGGCTTCAACGAAGTCGGCCGCCGCCGTGGCTACTACCCGGCCGTTGGCGGCCGCGAAGACGCCCTCGTCATGGCCTGCACCCTGCTCGACTGACCGCGCGCCCACCCTTCCCAGCCGCCACGCCCCCGGGCCGGCCGAGTCGGCATCCAGCCTTGTCAAAGCCGGCCCCCCTCCGTAAGGTGCGCCGGCCAACGGAGGAAAAGCACCATGAGCGACCTGCAGCAGCTGCTGGACAACAACGCCCGCTGGGCTGAACGCATCAAGGAAGACGACCCCCAGTTCTTCGAGAAACTGGCCAAGCAGCAAGCGCCCGAATACCTGTGGATCGGTTGCTCCGACGCCCGCGTACCGGCCAACGAGATCGTCGGCATGTTGCCCGGCGACCTGTTCGTCCACCGCAATGTCGCCAACGTCGTCCTGCACACCGACCTCAACTGCCTGTCGGTCGTCCAGTACGCCGTGGACGTGCTACGGGTGAAGCACATCCTCGTCACCGGCCACTACGGCTGCGGCGGCGTGCGCGCCGCCATGCAGGATGCCCAGTTCGGCCTGATCGACGGCTGGCTGCGCAGCATCCGCGACCTCTATTACGAACACCGCGACCACATCGCCCAGTTCCCCACCGACGAAGCGCGGGTCGACCGCCTCTGCGAGCTGAACGTCATGCAGCAGGTGGCCAACGTCAGCCACACCACCATCGTCCAGAACGCCTGGCACCGTGGCCAGTCGCTGTCCGTGCACGGCTGCATCTACGGCATCAAGGACGGCCTCTGGAAAGACCTCAACGTCACCGTCAGCGGCATCGACCAGTTGCCGCCGCAGTACCGCCTGCGCCCCCAGGGCGTGCGCTGACCCATGAACCGCACACACGCCCCGGCGCTCGCCTGGGCCGGCCTGGTATTGGCCAGCGCCTGCTGGGCCGGCAACGCCCTGGTGGCCCGCGCCTTCCATGACGACATCCCGCCCTTCGCCCTGACCTTCTGGCGCTGGAGCGTCGCCCTGGTGCTGCTCCTGCCCTTCATCGCCAAGCCCCTGTGGCAGCACCGTGCCGCCCTGCGCCGCGCCGGCTGGCGCCTGCTGGTGGTGGCCGCGCTGGGCATCTGCACCTTCAGCGTGCTGATGTACTTCGCCGCGCGCACCACCGTGGCCATCAACCTCACCCTGCTCAACACCTGCCTGCCCCTGGCCACCTTCATCGGCGCCGGGGTGCTGCTGGGGGAATGGCCGGCCCGACGCGCCTGGGGCGGCATGGCCGTCGCCATCCTCGGCCTGCTGGTGCTGATCGGCCAGGGCAGCCTGGCCACCCTGGCCGGCCTGCGCTTCAACCCCGGCGACCTGATCATGCTGCTCGGCGTGCTCGACTGGGCGCTCTACACCCTGCTGCAACGGCGCTGGGCCGCCTGGTTCCAGGGCATCCCCCCGCTGGTGTTCCTCGGCGCGCTGATCCTCTGCGGCGTGCCCATGCTGCTGCCGCTGTACCTGCTGGAGATCGCCAGCGGCCAGGGCTTCGCCCCCAGCCCGGCCAACCTCGCCGCCATCGGCTACACCGGCACCTTCGCCTCGCTGATCGCCTACCTGCTGTGGAACCGGGGCATCGCCGTGCTCGGCGTGGCCAAGGTATCGCTGACCAACTACCTCATGCCGGTGTTCACCGCGCTGCTGGGTTACCTGGTGCTCGGCGAGTCCCTGCAGGGCTACCACTGGCTCGGCGGCGCGATGATCTTCGCCGGCCTCCTGCTGGGCACCCGCCCCAAGCTGCGCTGACCCGCGCGCCGGCCTGCGACACCACAACGCAGGCCGGGCAGGGGCTTTCTGGCGAAACGGCCAGGAATCGCGGCTTCCCCGTCGTTCCCGGGTCAGAACGGGCGTACCAGCCGCGCTATTCCTGCCAATTGGTCGTATCGAAGACATTTTCACTGCGCTGTATAGTCCGCGCAGCAGATTCAGCTGTTTTAACCCGGAAGCCGATTGGCAAGTTGCCCCCCGGCACACCCCCCTATACAACAGCCGGCCGTCCGAGCCTGGCCGACAGGCATGCCCTGTGGCCCCGGACGTCCTCTGCTCCCGCCCGCCCAAACCGGGCCCGCGGGAAACGAGAGCGCCCGCCGGGTTACCCCCTGGCGGGTGTCAGCCCTTTTACAAAAATAAGAGGTTCTTCATGTCCAGCAGCGATCAACTGCACCGCGGTTTGGGTGAACGACACATACGGCTCATGGCGCTCGGCGCCTGCATCGGTGTCGGTCTGTTCCTGGGATCGGCCAAGGCCATCCAGATGGCCGGCCCCGCCATCATGCTCTCCTACATCATCGGCGGCCTCGCCATCCTGGTGATCATGCGCGCCCTCGGCGAGATGGCCGTGCACAACCCCGTGGCCGGCTCCTTCAGCCGCTACGCCCAGGATTACCTCGGCCCGCTGGCCGGCTTCCTCACCGGTTGGAACTACTGGTTCCTCTGGCTGGTGACCTGCGTCGCGGAGATCACCGCCGTCGCCATCTACATGCAGATCTGGTTCCCCGACGTGGACCGCTGGATCTGGGCCCTCCTGGCCCTGGCGAGCATGGGCACCGTCAACCTCATCACCGTGCGCGCCTTCGGCGAGTTCGAGTTCTGGTTCGCCCTCATCAAGATCGTCACCATCATCGCCCTCGTGGTGGCCGGCGCCGGCATGATCCTCTTCGGGATCGGCAACGGTGGCATCGCCACTGGCATCAGCAACCTCTGGACCCACGGCGGCTTCATGCCCAACGGCGTGCAGGGCGTGCTCATGTCCCTGCAGATGGTCATGTTCGCCTACCTCGGCGTGGAGATGATCGGCCTCACCGCCGGTGAAGCGCGCAACCCGCAGAAGACCATCCCCGACGCCATCAACTCCGTGTTCTGGCGCATCCTGCTGTTCTACGTCGGCGCGCTGTTCGTGATCATGTCCATCTACCCGTGGAACGAGATCGGCACCCAGGGCAGCCCCTTCGTCATGACCTTCGAGCGCCTGGGCATCAAGACTGCCGCCGGCATCATCAACTTCGTGGTCATCACCGCCGCCCTCAGCTCCTGCAACGGCGGCATCTTCAGCACCGGCCGCATGCTCTACAGCCTTGCCCAGCACGGCCAGGCCCCGCGCGCCTTCGGCCGCACCTCCGGCAATGGCGTCCCGCGCAACGCCCTGCTGCTGTCCATCTTCGCCCTGCTGCTGGGCGTGCTGCTGAACTACCTGGTGCCGGAGAAGGTGTTCGTCTGGGTCACCTCCATCGCCACCTTCGGCGCCATCTGGACCTGGGCCATGATCCTGCTCGCGCAGATGAAGTTCCGCCGCAGCCTCAGCCCCGCCGAGCAGGGCAAGCTGCAGTTCAAGATGTGGCTGTTCCCCATCAGCTCCTACCTCGCCCTGGCCTTCCTGGTGCTGGTGGTGGCACTCATGGCCTTCTTCGAAGACACCCGCATCGCCCTCTACATCGGCCCGGCCTTCCTCGTACTGCTGACCGTGCTGTTCAAGGTGTTCAAACTCGGCAACCAACCCGACGCCCACCTGACCACCAACACCGCCTCCTGACGGCACCCCCACGAACACCCCGCCCCGGCGGGGTGTTTTTATTTGCCCACACGTCACCCAACGCGCACCCCGTAGGATGCGGTGAGCTCAGCGAACCGCATCAATTCCCTCCCGATCCCAGGGCACATGCCCTGCAGGGTGGGCCGGGCGGCGTTCCGCTTCAGCCCACCAGCGGCAGACAGCGTGGGCTGAAGCCCACCCTACGGCTCCGTGCCGTACACCGCGCGAATTCATTCGCGAGGCTTTTCCTGCCCACCATGTGCATCCGGTATGACTCCGTGGTGGATCGATAAAGCGCGATCCACCACTGTGTGTGCCTGTACGAATGGCAGTGGGCCGGCACGTTGTCACTCGTAGCCCGGGCTTCAGCCCGGGAACGGCGCTGACCATTCCCTCCCCATCGCGAACGAACCCGCCCCCACAAACCGGCCCATCGCCTGCTCGTAGGATGCGGTGAGCTCGGCGAACCGCATCGGTCCCGGTCGATGTTGGCCGGTGGGCTGAAACCCGCCCTACGACGGCCCCAGCCGGCCCACGGGCCGACCAAATTCCGGGCAAAAAAAAACCGGCAATCAAAAAAGGGAGGGATTGCCGGCGTGCGCATACGGAGGGGGAGGGTTGGCTATGCGGCGAACTCGTCCTCGTTGAACGCCATCAGGGATGCTTTGCCTGCCATCACCTCGGCCAGCAGGCCGTCGGTCTCGGTCAGGGTTCGGGTCATGTAGAAGTCGGCGGACTTCAGCTTGGCGCCGTAGAAGGTCTTCTCCTCACTGCCGGCGTCCAGCTTGGCCTGGGCCACCTGAGCCATGCGGGCCCACAGCCAGGCCAGCGCGGTCAGCGCGAACAGCCGCAGGTAGGGCGTGGCTGCAGCGCCGGCCTGTTCCGGGTCCTTCATGCCTTCGGTGGCCAGCCACATCGTCGCCTGCTGCAACTGGCGCAGCGCCTTGTCCACCTTGGCCACGTGGGCCGCCTCGGGATTGGCCTTGAGCCACTCACCCACCAACTGGAAGAAACCACGCACCGCACGGCCGCCGCCCAGGGCCAGCTTGCGGCCCACCAGGTCCAGCGCCTGGATGCCGTTGGTGCCTTCGTAGATACGGGTGATGCGGCAGTCCCGCACCAGTTGCTCGATGCCCCAGTCCTCGGTGAAGCCCGAGCCGCCCATCACCTGCAGGCCCTCGTTGGCGCAGGCGAAGCCCTCGTCGGTGAGGAAGGCCTTCACCACCGGCGTCAGCAGCTGCACCAGATCGTCCGCCTGCTGGCGCACCTCGGCGTCCGGGTGGTCGTGGGCGATGTCCTGATGCAGGCCGGTGAAGTAGGCCAGCGCGCGGCTGCCCTCGATCATCACCTTCTGGCGCAGCAGCATGCGCCGCACGTCCGGGTGCACCAGGATCGGGTCGGCCGGCTTGTCCTGCGCCTTCGGCCCGCTCAGGGAGCGGCTCTGCAAACGCTCGCGGGCGAAGCCCAGGCTGATCTGGTAGGCGTTCTCGGCAATGCCCAGGCCCTGCATGCCGACCATCAGGCGTGCCGAGTTCATCATCGTGAACATGCAGCGCAGGCCCTTGTGGGGCTCGCCGATCAGCCAGCCCTTGGCCCCCTCGAAATTCATCACACAGGTAGCCGAGCCCTTGATGCCCATCTTGTGCTCCAGCCCCCCGCAGAACGCCGGGTTGCGGCTGCCATCGGCGAGGAACTTGGGCACCAGGAACAGCGAAATCCCCTTCACCCCGGCCGGCGCGTCGGGCAGGCGGGCCAGCACCAGGTGGACGATGTTCTCCACCAGATCGTGCTCACCGCCGGTGATCCAGATCTTCGTACCGCTCAGCGCGTAGCTGCCGTCCGCCTGGGGTTCGGCGCGGGTGCGGATCAGCCCCAGGTCCGTGCCGCACTGCGGCTCGGTCAGGCACATGGTGCCGGTCCATTCACCGCTGATCAGCTTCGGCAGGTAAGCCTCCTGCTGCTCGCGGGTGCCGTGGGCGGAGAGGGCGTTGATGGCGCCGTGGGTCAGGCCCGGGTACATGCCCAGCGACAGGTTCGCCGAGCACACCATCTCCTCCACCATCATGTTCAGCACATGGGGCAGGCCCTGGCCGCCGAACTCGGTGGGGCAGGCCAGCGCGGTCCAGCCGCCTTCGGCGAACTGGCGGTAACCCTCGCGGAACCCGGCGGGCGTCTTCACCGCGCGGGTCGCCGGGTCGTAATGACAGCCTTCCTTGTCGCCCGAACTGTTCAGCGGGGCCAGCACGCCCTCCGCCAGGCGCGCCGCCTCTTCGAGGATCGCGCTGCCCAGGTCCGCGCCGAATTCCCCTTGGGACGGCAGCGCCTGCAGGTGCGAATAGGCGTCGAGTACTTCATCGAACACAAAGCGCATGTCGCGGAGCGGCGCGCGGTAGGCCGGCATGGTCGAGTCCTCTAAAGCTGTACATTCAGTAAATTTGTATAGCTTTTCTACTGCTGCGTATAAGTTTGCGCAAGAGGCTTGTACAACTTTTTCCCACCGGGTGGATGACCGGCCAGTTCCGCTTTCAGCGCCCGGGCAAGCCGCCATGGCCCGCCAGGCCTCGCACCCTGTAGGCTTCGCCCACCCGCAAGGAGGCCTCGATGAAACGCGCATCAGGGATCACCTCACTCACCCTGGCACTCGCCGCCAGTGCCGCAGCCGCCGGCTACCTCTACCTCACCCAGGTGCCCCGCCTGGCCTACCCCCTCCAGCGCCTCGACGGCTGGGCCCTGAGCGATGGCGGCTCGTACGGGCTGGAGGTGGTGGATGCCGAGGGCCGTGTCGTCCTGCTGGGCATCCAGGCCACCGCCCTCGATGTGCCGGTGGAGCGCTACCCCGTCTTCATCGGGCGGCCGCTGTTCGGCCTGCCCCTCACCGTCACCGCCGGCCTGGGCAGCACCCTCGAACGGCAGATCGAAGCACTCGCCCACGAAATCGCCCGCAGCGGGCTGGATGAAGCGCGCTGGCACCAGGCCGAGGCCACCTTCAGCCGGCGCGAACAGCCCTACGCCTTCGCGTGGTCCTTGCATGAGCAGTTGGCCGCGCGCAGCGGGGGATGGTAGGCGTGAAGCCGGGGGGTCAGGAGAGGGAAGGGCCCGGCGCGCATAGCGGGGGCACCGGGCGGGGAAGGTGAAAGGCGGCGCTAGGCCTGGGAGGGCGGGGCGATCAAGCCGTCGTGTTCGGGGCTGCTCTGCCCCTGGTCTGGCTTCACCCCTCTGTCATCACGCAGAAGGCGCGCCATCCGGGCTGATGTGCCCGTTCTCCGGCTCCGTGCGCCCGGATATCAGCCAGAGCGCGAACTGTGGATAAGCCTCGGCCAGGATGCCCACTTCCTCGGTGCTGATCCGGATCTTGCCGCCGCTGATGTTCCGCCAGCGTTCGTAGTTCTTGCCCCCGAGCTCGCTCAAGTGCTTCGGTCCTACAGCCCGAATCAGTTGAAGTGCTCTGTTTCTTACGGCGTCCATTGAGTTTTCTCGGCTTGAGTAACCTTTACTCAAAAGCAACAGTGCCCTAGATTGCTTTGAGTATCTATTACTCATAGTGGCTTAGAGTGGCCGATTATAGGGTGTCTGTATGGAACAGTCTGGAGTAGTGAGGTTCAGCACGGGCGCAAAGCCTGAGCGAATGAACGATTTCCGCTGTGCGCCGTTTTGCACGCAACTGGTGCTGGCGGAAATGTGCGGCATCGCGGAGATCACCGAAGACGTGGTGCGCGGCTGGGTCGAGAGCAACACCATCCCCACCGTGAAGATCGGCCGACGCCGCGTCATCAACCTGCACCGCATCCGCCTCGACCTGGAGAGCGGCAAAACAGTGTTCAGCGCGGGGGACTACGCCCAATGAAAGCCATCAACGTTCAACTGCGCCTGCTACTCAAGGCCATCCGCTATTCCGACCCGGAACGCGCACTCGCCTACTACATCCGCATGGGCGGCTACCTCGACGCCCTGCAGGACACAAACACCTTCGACACCACCGAAATCAAGCGCCTCGACCGCCTCGCCTTCAACGCCTACAACCAGAGCACCAACCGCCATAACCGGGAGCTCATATGAACAAGGCCGTTCACCCCCAGCAGGCACGCCCCGCACTGCGCCTGCTCTGCATCCTCACCCCCACGCCCTACGGCCAATGGCGCCCCGTCCCAGCCGCCACCCACCGCCCCCGCGCGCCCCGCACCGATATCCGGGGGCGCTGGGGCTATGTGCTGCCGGAGGAGTTGTATATGCGGGAGGTGTGGATAAGGGCGTGGGTTGGCCGGCCGCTCCAGTGCTCACCCGGCTCAAATTAGTCCGCTGCCAGTCGATTCACTGAGTTCCAGGAAAGGGCTCTGATGGGTAGGGATCGGGACGGCATTCCCTCAAGGGGAAGCTGACGATCCGCTATAATGGCGCGGTTCCCAGCGAGAGACGCACACCATGCCTGCTCCGTCCCTAGCGGCCAAAAAGGCCTATTTCGCCAAAGTTCGCCAATCCAACTATGTCGCCAGTCTTCGCCTGGAGGGGTTTGATGTAACCCCGGCCGATGCGAAGCGCGAGCTGCCTACCCGCGAAGCCGCCATGAGCGCCTACCGCAACAAGAAAGGCTGATGGTCGACAAATACGGAGTTGGTCAGGACCCTTATTGCTACCCCGGCACATCGGTTCTTCGAAACCGCCTGGGCCTTACCGATGGCGACGCACTGAGCGAAGCTGAGCGCACCCTTTCTTCAATCGCTGCCAGCAACATCGAGTTCATTGCACCGCCCTATGACGTGGTTGCCCTGAAGCGCATTCACCAGCAGCTCTTCCGGGACGTATACGACTGGGCCGGTGAGTTGCGTACCGTGGATATCTCCAAGGGAAACACGCACTTCTGCAATGTCAGTCGTATTGAGCCCGAGGCTGAAAAAATCTTTCACGGTTTGGCGCAGGCAAACTGGTTCGAAGACTTTGATCGCAACCAGCTGGTTCCCGCTGTGGCTGAAGCCTTTGGCGATTTGAATATGATCCATCCCTTCCGCGACGGAAATGGTCGAGCTCAGCGCATCCTGTTTGAGTTCATCATCATCAACGCTGGTTTTGAACTGAGTTGGTGGGCGGTTGATGAGCATGAGTGGATTCAGGCCAACATCGATGCTGTCGTCTGCGACTATGGCGCTCTTACCCATATCTTTGATCGCTGCATTGGGTCGCTTATTGGCTGAATTCTTTCACTGGGGCTAGGCGCCGCTTTATCTGCTCAGTTCGTACTTGCCAATGGGCGGTTGAAAGATCTTGGAGTAAGTAGGCCTAACACGAGACTGCCCACCCTGCCATGGTCTGCGCATTGATTGATGACTAAGCTGCAGCACTTTCGGAGCTTTTTACTGAAATGGAGTTTCACATGCGTTCGTTCCTTTATGCCGCCAGCCTTTGCAGTCTGTTTTCCTTAGTCGCGCTCGATGCGGTAGCGTCCCAGGCCCCTACTACTCATGGTGCCGGGGCTGCAACGCTCAGTTCCGAATGCCCAACCAGTGTGGCATTCGATTTGAGCAGCATGAACAACACGGTTGCTGGGCTGCTTTCGCTTTACTCGTCGGAGCGATACCAGCAATTGGATGAGGCACTGGGTTGCCTGATGCGGCCCGAGGTGTCTTTCTCCTCCGGTCGGCCTGGAGCCAGCGCGGCGTATTGGTTCTATCGCAAGCAGATGCCGGCACCTGGCGCTGATGCTGCTGAGCCTGCACGCATCGCCAAGTGGAAGGCTCAACGACCTGGTTCCGCCTTCGCGAAGTTTGCCGAACTACGTTTCTTCTATGCCGATGCATGGCGCGCACGCGGTGGCGCGTACGCGTCACAAACGCCGGATGAGGCGCTGAAGCTTTTCATGCAGAAACTGGGCGAGTGTGAGAAGGCGATCCTGGCGGCCCCGGCCGAGGTGCGAGATACACCGTTGGCCCAGAACCTGTTGCTGGCAGTCGTCACGGATGGTGGTGGTACCAGCAAGCCCATGGATGTGTTCCGCGAAGGCGTTGCCAAGTGGCCTAACTACTACGATTTCTACGAGGTGCTATTGAGCCGGCTTGTGCCGAGGTGGGGTGGAAGCTGGCAGGCTGTGGACCGTTTCGTCGGCTATTGGACTGATAAACGTAGGGACATCGAAGGCGACGCGATGTACGCCAGGCTCTATGCCAGCCTGCTTATGAAGCATGAAGATCCGGACGAGTCCCTGCTCGACTGGACCCGTATGAAGCGGAGCCTGGACGACCTCGTAGAGCGCTACCCTGGCAAGGAAAATCTCAATCTGGCGGTGAGCATGGCGTGTCTTTACGACGATGCGGACTACTACAAACAGATTTCCAAGAAGCTTGGAGAAGACGGCGTCGATGGTTCGTATTGGGTGCCGTTGGGCGACCCAGCGCTTTGCGTTGAGTTGGGGCGGTAGCGCAGAAGGTACGCTATAAGAGCGCTGGCTGAGAGCGTTTGCCGCGGTGGTTCACGCTGCTGATCAGGTTGTTTGCCCTGAAAGCGCTCAGCCAGTCCGAGTTGCTGAACTGGCTGCCCAGGTCGGAGGGGACCATCACCTCCTGCTTGTCCTTGCGCCGCTACACCGCCGTGCCACGTCCCGCTACCTACTCCCCGCTCCGTCCCCCGCCAACTCCACATCTGCTTCGGTAACGCCCGGGCTGATCTGCCCCCGGGCCAGGTCGGTCTCACCGTGGATGATGTAGAGCTCGTACTCGGGGTAGACGGCCAGCAGCGCTGCCAGGTCTTCGACCCGGGTTTTCGTTCTGAAGTCAGTCGCCACGGTTTGCCACCGGCGTCGATCACTGATGGTCGTATTTTTCGCCAAGGTTGAAGGGCCTATATGCCTTACAACCTCCCTGAGCCGATCTTCCATATTCAAAAACCATCTATAGAATGACGAATATTTCGTTGTGCCGAATATTTCGTCATGTATGATTGGCTCATATGACGAATATTACGTCATATTTGAGCGTGATTGAGTCACAGTTTATGGGCATTTCAGAGGCAGGGATAGGCAATGAGACGGCACCTGGATTCACCCTTCGGAGCGGCTACGACTGGCAAGCGCGGCGCTTTGGAATTCGATGCGAACACGGCTATCGGCTACATCGGCAAGACGGTGCTCGTCGAGCTGGTATGGGACGACAGCGAGGCGCCGATCTGGTGCTGCAAGCACATCGTCGGCGTGGTCCTGCCCATGGCGGGTGTGTATGAGGAAGCGTTCTTCATGACCATCGATGGTCATTGCCGTGAGCGCTTTCCCAGCGAGGTCTTCCTTTCCACCATCCGTACGATTCGGGCCCTGTGGTCACGGGATCCAACAAGCGGTGCTGTTGACGGAGGCGCGTGCCAGAGTGGGGAGCCAGGGAAGGGCGGCGCAGCATGAGGGCCGCTGCGGTGAGGGCAATCAGAGGGAGGGCGTGATGCAGGGAGGCGGGCAGGGGAGCGTCAAGAAATGAACACCCCAGAAAGCACAAAGGGTTAGCCGAAGCTAACCCTTTGTTTTGTATGGTGGCTACGCAGGGACTTGAACCCCGGACCCCAGCATTATGAATGCTATGCTCTAACCAGCTGAGCTACGTAGCCAACGTGGCGCGCATTATTCTCTCGCTCCCTGTCTCTGTCAACCCCACTTTTCAGAATTTTTCGAAGGGCGATCAACCGCTTAGCGGTGGGTGCCGGTTGGCGTTCGGGTTGGAAAAGGGGAGGGGCGTGCGCGGGGAAATGGGTTGTGAAGCGTGAATTGTTACTTTATAACATTTGCGTTTTCCTACAGCCCTTTCTCCCACGCCCTGGACCTGACGATGCTTCAGTTCGATGCCTTGCAATGGGGGCCGCCTGCGCGGCCGTTGGCGCCGCCGCTTTCCCTGGCGTTGCCGGCCGGCAGCCTTACGGCGGTGGTGGGGCGCAACGGGTGCGGCAAGAGCAGCCTGCTGCGGGTGATCGCCGGTTTGCAGCGCCCCTTGGCGGGGCGGGTGAGCGTCGGGGCGGCGGGCCTGGGGGCGGTGGGCTTTCTGCAGCAGCAACAGGCGCTGGACCGGCAGTTCCCCCTCAGCCTGGGGGAGCTGGCGATGGCGGGGCTGTGGCGCAGCCGCTTGAGCCGGGTGGAGCGGCGCAGGCGCTGCGAGGCGGCCCTGGCTGATTGGCAGTTGGAGGCGCTGGCCGACCAGCCGCTGCTGGCGCTTTCCGGCGGGGAGTTGCAGCGGGCCTTGCTGGCGCGGCTGGAGCTGATGGACGCGCCGCTGCTGTTGCTGGACGAACCCGACGCGGCGCTGGACGCGGAGGGCCAGGCGATTCTCTGGCAGCGCATCGCCCGCTGGCAGCGGGAGGGGCGTACGCAACTGGTGGTCTGCCATGACCTGGAGGCGGTGCGCGAGCGCTTGCCGCGCTGCCTGCTGATCCGCGCTGACGGCTGCCGTCATGGCGCCAGCCGCGTGCTGCTGCCGGCGCCCACCCGCCAGCAGGTGGCCTGATGCTCGCGGCGCTCTGGCAACCCTTTGCGGAGTTCGCCTTTTTGCAGCGGGCGCTGCTGGGCGGGGTGGCGCTGGCGTGCAGCGCGGGGCCGCTCGGGGTGTTCCTGATGCTGCGGCGCATGAGCCTGATCGGCGATGCCATTTCCCATGGGGTGTTGCCCGGTGCGGCGCTGGCGTTCTGGTTCTTCGGCCTGAGTCTGCCGGCGCTGACCTTCGGCGGGCTGGTGGCGGGGCTGGGGATGGCCGGGCTGGCGGCGTGGATCACCCGCCGCACCGGCCTGCGGGAGGATGCGAGCCTGGCGGCCATCTACCCCATTTCCCTGGCGGGCGGCGTGCTGTTGCTGGGGCTGGCCGGGCGCCGGATCGACCTGCTGCACCTGCTGTTCGGCTCGGCCCTGGCGGTGGACGGCGAGACGCTGCGCAGCATGCTGACGGTGGCCGGCACGAGCCTGGCGCTGTTGGCGCTGATCTACCGCCCGCTGCTGTGGGACAGCTTCGACCCGGTGTTCCTGCGTGGGGTGAGCCGCTTCGGGGCGCCGGCCTATGCGCTATTCCTGGCGCTGGTGGTGCTCAACCTGGTGACCGGCTTCCACGCCATCGGTGCGCTGATGGTGGTGGGGCTGATGATGCTGCCGGCCGCTGCGGCGCGCTTCTGGAGCCGGCGCCTGCCGGTGCTGCTGCTGACGGCGGCGGGCATTGGCGCGAGCTGCGTGTGGCTGGGGCTGTTGCTGTCGTTCCACGCCAACCTGCCCAGCGGCCCCTGCATTGTGTTGCTGGCGGGGCTCGCTTACCTGATTTCGGTGTTCGTCGGGCCGGTCCACGGCTTGCTGCGACGCGCGCCCCTTCCCGTGCCCTGTTGAGGAGCCCCCGCATGTTCATGCGCCTGTGCGTTGTGCTGTTGCTGTGCCTGCCCGTTTCACTGTTCGCTGCGGAGAAGGCGAGGGTGGTGACCACCTTCAGCATCCTGGCGGACATCACCCGCGAGATCGGCGGGGACGATATCCAGCTCACCAACCTGGTGGGGGCGGATGCCGATGCCCACGTCTTCGAGCCCGCTCCGGCCCAGGTGCGGGCGGTGTTGGAGGCGGACCTGGTGATCGCCAACGGGCTGGGCTTCGAGCCCTGGCTGGAGCGCCTGCTGGCCAACGGCGAGGCGCGCGGCACGCGCATCGACGCCAGCAAGGGCGTGGTGCCGATGACGGTGCTGGAGGACGACCAGCGCCTGGTGGACCCCCACGCCTGGCAGAGCCTGGGCAATGCGGAGATCTACGCGCGCAACATCACCCAGGCGCTGGTGCAACTGGTGCCGGCCCGGGCGGCGGCCTTCGAGGCGCGGCGGGACTCCTGGCTGGGCCGCCTGGGGGCGCTGCGCCAGAGCATCGCCCCGCGCCTGATGGCGTTGCCGCCGGAGCGGCGCCGGGTGCTGACCAGCCACGACGCCTTCGGTTACTTCGCCCAGGAGTGGCGCCTGCAGTTCCTCGCGGCCCAGGGCGTGAGCGATGCGGCCGAGCCCTCCGCCGCCGAGGTGGCGGGGTTGATCCGCCAGCTGCGGGCGGAGGGCGTGCGGGCCATCTTCGTGGAGAACATCCGCGATGCGCGGCTGGTGAAGCAGATCGCCGAGGAGGCCGGTGCGCGGGTGGGCGGCACGCTGTATTCCGATGCGCTGGCGGCCGAGGGCCCGGCCAGCACCTACCTGGGCATGTACCGGCAGAACGTCGAGCGGCTGCTGCAGGCGCTGGCGCCATGAGCTTCTGGCTGCAACTGGAGCGGAGCCCGGCCGGCACCGGGCGGGATCTGGAGGCGGTGATCGCGGCCATTCCCTGGAGTGCCGATGGGCTGATCCCCGCCGTGGCGCAGCAGTACGACAGCGGCGAGGTGCTGATGCTGGCGTGGATGAACCCCGAGTCCCTGCGGGCCACGCTGGAGGAGGGGCGCGCGTGCTACTGGTCGCGCTCGCGCCGCTGCCTGTGGCGCAAGGGCGATACCTCCGGGCATGTGCAGCACCTGGTCAGCGCCCACCTGGATTGCGACGGTGATGCGCTGCTGCTGCAGGTGGACCAGGCCGGCCCGGCCTGCCACACCGGGCGCCGTTCGTGCTTCTACAACCAGCTCTCCGGCGCGGGGTTGCGGGTGGTGAGCTCGGTGCCGGCGCCTTCTGCGGGAGGCCGTCCATGATCCGCAAGAACCCTTCCGGCCACCTGCCGGTGATTGCCGAGTCCGCCTATGTGGACAAGACCGCGATCCTCTGCGGCAAGGTGATCGTGCAGGACAACGTGTTCATCGGGCCCTATGCGGTGATCCGCGCGGATGAGGTGGACGCGAGCGGTGACATGCAGCCGATCGTCATCGGTGCCAACTCCAACATCCAGGACGGGGTGGTGATCCACTCCAAGTCCGGGGCGGCGGTCACCATCGGCAGTCACACCTCCATCGCCCACCGCTCGATTATTCACGGCCCCTGCCAGGTGGGGGACCGGGTGTTCATCGGCTTCAACAGCGTGCTGTTCAACTGCACCGTGGGCGACGGCTGCGTGGTGCGGCACAACGCGGTGGTGGACGGCTGCGACCTGCCTCCGGGCTTCCACGTGACCTCGACCCAGCGCATCGGGCCGAAGACCGATCTGGACAGCCTGCCCCGGGTGAGCGTCTCCGCCGCCGAATTCTCCGAAGACGTGGCGCGCACCAACATCGATCTGGTGCGCGGCTACAAGGCCCTGCAGAACGAGTTCTAGCCATGCATAACCTGCTGATCCGCAATGCCCGCCTGGTCAACGAAGGCTGTGAGTGGGAGGCCGACCTGCTGGTGCACAACGGCCGTATCGAGCGCATCGACCGCAGCATCAGCGCCCGGCCAGATGTGCGGGTGATCGACGCCAACGGCCAGTACCTGCTGCCGGGGATGATCGATGACCAGGTGCACTTCCGTGACCCCGGCGCGCCCCACAAGGGCACCTTCCTCAGCGAGTCCCGCGCGGCGCTGGCCGGGGGCGTGACCAGCGTGATGGACATGCCCAACACCCAGCCGCCGACCCTGGACCTGGAGGCGCTGGCGGCGAAGGAGCGCCGCGCGGCGGCCTGTTCTTCGGTGAACTACGGTTTTCACTTCGGTGTGAGCCGGGACAACCTCGACACCGTGGCCCGGCTCGACCCGGAGCGGGTGGCGGGGGTGAAGGTGTTCATGGGGGCCTCCACCGGCAACCTGCTGGTGGACGACGAGGCGTCCCTGGAGCGGCTGTTCCGCGAGTGCCCGACGCTGCTGCTGGCCCACTGCGAAGACACGCCGCGCATCCGCGAGCGCGAGGCGCAATGGGCGGCCGGCTACGGCGACGCCATCCCGCCCGACGCGCACCCGCTGATCCGCGATGCGGAGGCCTGCTACCGCTCATCCAGCCGGGCGGTGGCGCTGGCCCGTCGCTTCGACACCGACCTGCATGTGCTGCACATCACCACCGCGCGGGAGCTGGAGCTGTTCATCCCCGGGCCGCTGCCGGGCAAGCGCATCACCGCCGAGGTGTGCGTGCACCACCTGCTGTTCGATGACCGCGACTACCCGCGCCTGGGCCACCTGATCAAGTGCAATCCGGCGATCAAGGCGCCCTCCGACCGCGATGCCCTGCGCCGGGCGTTGCTGGACGGGCGGCTGGACGTGATCGGCAGCGACCACGCGCCCCACACCCGGGAGGAGAAGGCTCGGCCCTACGCCCAGGCGCCCGCCGGGTTGCCGCTGGTGCAGCACAGCCTGCCGGCGCTGCTGGAGCTGGTGGCCGACGGGCTGCTGCCGCTGACGCTGCTGGTGCACAAGACCAGCCACGCGGTGGCGGAGCGCTTTTCCATCGAGCGGCGCGGCTACCTGCGCGAGGGCTACTGGGCCGACCTGGTGCTGGTGGAGCGCCTGGCCGAGCCCCGACCGGTGGAGGCGGACCCGATCCACGCGCAGTGCGGCTGGACGCCGTTCCAGGGCCGCACCTTCCGCTACGCGGTGCGCACCACGCTGGTGTCGGGCCAGTTGGGCTGGCACCAGGGCCGCTTCGGGGAGGATTGCCAGGGCCTGCCCCTGCGTTTTCGCCGGCGCTGAGGGCGGTGCTTGACGCGGCACCGGCAAAGGGTTGACTTAGAGCGCGCTCGAACTTCTAGGATCGCCCCATGGAACCTCATCTCAGCATCGACGAAGTCGCCCGGCGCACCGGGCTCACGGCTCACACCCTGCGTTATTACGAGCGCATCGGGCTCATCGCCCCGGTGGGCCGGGCGCCGGGTGGGCAGCGGCGCTACGCGGCTTCGGACATGGCCTGGATCGAGTTCCTGCTGCGTTTGCGCACGACCCGCATGCCCATCGGCAAGATGCAGGCGTTCGCAGCGCTGAGGAGCGCCGGGGACCCGACGGTGCCGGCGCGTCGCCAGATGCTGGAGGGCCACCTTGCGGAGGTCCTGGCCGAGATCGAGGCGATGCGCCAGGCCGCCGATGCGCTGCACGCGAAGATCGAGCATTACCGCGCGTGCGAGCAGGCCCTGGGGCTGGAGCCATCAACCGAGAAGGGCAACGCAGATGAATGACGAGAGCCGCTACCAGCGTGGGCTGGCGAAACTGAAGGAGATCGACGGCGAGGCCGGTGAGCGGGTGGTGGAGAGCCTGGCGGGCATCGCCCCGGACTTTGCGCGCTACCTGGTGGAGTTCCCCTTCGGCGACATCTATTCCCGCCCGGGGCTGGACCTGAAGAGCCGGGAGATCGCCGTGGTGGCGGCCCTGACCGCCCTGGGCAACGCCGCCCCGCAACTGAAGGTCCACGTGCACGGCGCGCTGAACGTCGGCGCCAGCCGCACGGAGATCGTCGAGACGATCATGCAGATGGCCGTCTACGCCGGCTTCCCGGCCGCGCTGAACGGCCTGGCGGTGGCGCGGGAGGTGTTCGAGCAGCGGGGGGAGGCGGCCTGAAGCACGAAGCCCCCGGCGGAGCAGGTCCGCAGGGGGCTTCGGGTAAAGCGGGGAGGGCTTAGACGTTGAAGCGGAAGTGCATCACGTCGCCGTCCTTGACGATGTATTCCTTGCCTTCCAGGCGCCATTTGCCGGCTTCCTTGGCGCCGGCTTCGCCCTTGTACTGGATGAAGTCGTCATAGGCGACCACTTCGGCACGGATGAAGCCTTTCTCGAAGTCGGTGTGGATGACGGCAGCCGCCTGCGGGGCGGTGGCGCCGATGCGCACGGTCCAGGCGCGGACTTCCTTCACGCCAGCGGTGAAGTAGGTCTGCAGATTGAGCAGGTTGTAGCCGGCGCGGATCACGCGGTTCAGGCCCGGCTCTTCCATGCCCATGGACTCGAGGAACATGAGTTTCTCTTCGTCGTCGTCCAGCTCGGCGATCTCGGCTTCGATCTTGTTGCACACCGGTACGACCACGGCGCCTTCTTCGGCGGCGATGGCCTTGACCACGTCCAGGTGCGGGTTGTTCTCGAAGCCGTCCTCGGCGACGTTGGCGATGTACATCACCGGCTTGCTGGTGAGCAGGTGGAAGCCGCGGATCACGCGCTTCTGCTCGTCGTCCATGTTCTTCATCAGGCTGCGCGCGGGCTTGCCTTCGGTGAAGTGGGCGATCAGCTGTTCCAGCAGGGCCTTCTGGGCGATGGCGTCCTTGTCGCCGCCCTTGGCGTTGCGGACCACTTTCTGCAGTTGCTTCTCGCAGCTGTCGAGGTCGGCAAAGATCAGTTCGAGGTCGATGATCTCGATGTCGCGCTTGGGGTCGACGCTGTTGGAGACGTGGATGACGTTGTCGTCCTCGAAGCAGCGCACGACGTGGGCGATGGCGTCGGTCTCGCGGATGTTGGCGAGGAACTTGTTGCCCAGGCCTTCACCCTTGGAGGCTCCGGCGACCAGGCCAGCGATGTCGACGAACTCCATGGTGGTGGGCAGGACCCGCTCCGGCTTGACGATCTCGGCCAGGGCTTCCAGGCGTGCGTCGGGCATGGGAACGATGCCGCTGTTCGGCTCGATGGTGCAGAAGGGGAAGTTTTCCGCCGCGATGCCGGATTTGGTCAGGGCGTTGAACAGGGTGGACTTGCCAACGTTGGGCAGGCCGACGATGCCGCAATTGAATCCCATGCTATGTCCCTCGCGCCAATGGGGCGATTAAGAGGTGTGGATCAGGCCTTCTGGCTGTGCAGTTTCTGCATCGCGCGGGTGAAGTCCCCCGCGAGGATGTCGGGCAGCACGCCGAGGGCGAAGTCGATGCTGGTGTCGAGCAGTTCCTGCTCGCTGCGCGGTGCGCGGCCGAGGACGTAGCCGGATACCAGGCTGGCGTGCCCGGGATGGCCGATGCCGAGGCGCAGGCGATGGAAGCCGTTCTGGTTGCCGAGCTGGGCGATGATGTCGCGCAACCCGTTGTGCCCGCCATGGCCGCCGCCCTGCTTGAGCTTGGCGACGCCGGGGGGCATGTCGAGTTCGTCGTGGGCCACCAGGATCGCGTCGACCGGGATGCGGAAGAAACCGGCGAGCGCCGCCACGGACTGGCCGCTGCGGTTCATGTAGGTGGTGGGGATGAGCAGACGAACGTCGCGGCCCTGGTGGCTGAATTTGCCAACGAGGCCGAAATACTTCTTGTCGAGAGACAGGTTGACGCGCTGGCTGTCTGCCACGCGCTCAACGAAAAGGGCCCCTGCGTTATGCCGGGTCTGGTCGTATTCGGGGCCTGGATTTCCCAGGCCGACGATCAGTTGTACGGCGGTCACGACAGGGGCCCTTCCTTTTCAGGCTGCGCGAATTACTCGGCGGAGCCTTCTTCCTTCGCTACGCGAGCAGCGTGGATGTTGGCAACTGCCAGGTCGTTGCCGTGGGCCAGGGCCACCAGCTCGACGCCTTTCGGCAGCTTGAGGTCGGACAGGTGAACAGTCTGACCCACTTCGACCTTGGCCAGGTCGACTTCGATGAATTCCGGCAGGTCTTTCGGCAGGCAGGAAACTTCGACTTCGGAGATGGTGTGGGAGATCTCGCCACCACCAGTCTTCACGCCAACAGCAGTGGCTTCGTTCAGGAAGTGCAGCGGTACGTGAGCGGTCAGCTTCTGGCCGGCAACGACGCGCTGGAAGTCAGCGTGTACGACGAAGCCTTTGGACGGGTGACGCTGCAGGGCCTTGATCAGAACGGTCTCGGTGGCACCGGCAACGTTCAGGGCGATCACGTGGCTGAAGGCAGCCTCGTTTTCCAGCAGCTTGGCCAGTTCTTTGGCCAGCAGACCGATGGATTGCGGAGCCTTGTCGCCACCGTAGACAACGGCGGGAACTTGGGCTTCGTTACGACGCAGGCGGCGGCTCGCACCTTTCCCCAGGTCGGAACGTACGGAAGCGTTCAGGGCGAATTCAGTCATTGCAGTTCTCCAAAATAGCCAAACCGCCCCGAGTGCTTGCGACCAGCATCTTGGGCGGTTAGGCAAAAAAGCCCCGCCGGAGCGGGGCGTTTTCGTCAGGCGCGTTCCTTAGCGGAACATCGCGCTGATCGATTCCTCATTGCTGATGCGGCGGACCGCTTCAGCCACGACCGGCGCGATATCCAGTTGACGGATACGGGAGCAGGCCTGTGCCGCGGCAGACAGCGGGATGGTGTTGGTCACCACCAGCTCGTCCAGCACGGAGTTTTCAATGTTCTCGATGGCACGACCGGACAGCACCGGGTGGGTGCAGTAGGCGTAGACCTTGGCAGCGCCGTGGTCCTTCAGCGCCTTGGCGGCGTGGCCGAGGGTGCCGGCGGTGTCGACCATGTCGTCGACCAGGACGCAGGTACGGCCATCCACATCACCGATGATGTGCATGACTTCGGACTGGTTGGCCTTGGGACGACGCTTGTCGATGATCGCCAGATCGACGCCCAGGGACTTGGCGACGGCACGGGCACGTACCACGCCACCGATGTCCGGGGAGACGATCATGAGGTTGTCGAAACGCTGGTCTTCGATGTCATCCACCAGGACGGGGGAGCCGTAGATGTTGTCCACGGGGATATCGAAGAAACCCTGGATCTGGTCGGCATGCAGGTCGACGGTCAGCACGCGGTCGATACCGACCACGGTGAGCATGTCGGCCACGACCTTGGCGCTGATCGCCACGCGAGCGGAACGCGGGCGGCGGTCCTGGCGGGCATAGCCGAAGTAGGGGATCACAGCGGTGATACGGGACGCCGAGGAGCGGCGGAAGGCATCAGCCATCACCACCAGCTCCATCAGGTTGTCGTTGGTGGGCGCGCACGTGGGCTGGATCAGGAAGACGTCCTTACCGCGGACATTTTCGTTGATTTCCGCGCTGATTTCGCCGTCGGAGAACTTGCCTACAGAGGCATCACCGAGGGGGATATGCAGTTGACGTACGACGCGACGCGCCAGATCGGGGTTGGCGTTCCCCGTGAAGACCATCATCTTGGACACGCGCAGTACCTGCCGGCTGAGGGTGGACCTGATGAATTAAAAAGCTGTTCAAACGCCGAGGCTTTTGAACAGCTTCTTCGTGTATGGCAGGGGCGGCTGGATTCGAACCAACGCATGGCAGGATCAAAACCTGCTGCCTTACCGCTTGGCGACGCCCCTATATCGTTTAACTACCGTTGCAAGACCTGTTCTACCGAGGACCCTGGGAAGGGTTATGGCAGGGGCGGCTGGATTCGAACCAACGCATGGCAGGATCAAAACCTGCTGCCTTACCGCTTGGCGACGCCCCTGTATCGGTATAACCGGAGGACTTGCACACTTCTTTCAAGCCAGGCTTTCGAGGCGTCGATGCAGCATCGAGATGTTGCTGCCCTTGGCGACGAAACTTGGCAGAGTGGCCGGAAGTTGGCGGGCGACTTTATCAGCATCGTCCCGGTTTGGGAAGCTCCCAAACACACAAGCTCCGGTGCCGGTCAGTCGGGCCGATGTGAATTTGTTCAACCACATCAGTGCGTTACGAACTTCGGGGTAACGCTTCTCGACCACTGGCTGACAGTCGTTACGACTGCCCCCCTCAAGAAGGCTGCGAAGATTAATGGGCGCCGAATTCCGTGTCAACTCGGGATCGGTGAAAACTTCTGCTGTGCTGACAAAGACTTGCGGTACGGCGACGAGGAACCACGGCTCCTCCAGGGTGACCGGTTGCAGGCGCTCGCCGACGCCTTCGGCGAAGGCCGCGCGACCGCGTACGAACACCGGCACGTCGGCACCCAGTGCCAGCCCCAGCTCGGCCAGGCGCTCTTCGCCGAGGTGCGTCTGCCAGAGGTGGTCGAGGCCGAGGAGGGTGGTGGCGGCGTCGGAACTGCCGCCGCCGATGCCGCCGCCCATGGGCAGGCGCTTGTCGAGCCAGATGTCAGCGCCCAGGCGGGTGTCGGATGCCTGCTGCAGGCGGCGCGCGGCGCGGACGATCAGGTTGCTGTCATGGGGGACGCCGGGCACCTCGGTGCGCAGGTGGATCTCGCCATCCTCGCGGAGCGAGAAGCCCAGTTCGTCACCGTGGTCGAGGAACTGGAACAGCGTCTGCAGCTCGTGGTAGCCGTCGGGACGGCGCCCGAGGATGTGCAGCATGAGGTTGAGCTTGGCCGGCGCCGGCAGGATCAGCTGGGCGTCTTGCATGGCGGAACTCACTGGCCGAGCTGGCGCGGCTGCCAGTCCTTGATCACCAGGGTGACGTCGAGGTCGGCGCCCTTGAGCTTGATGCGTTCGGGCAGGGTGAAGCCGTTCTGCTCGACGTAGCTGAGGTAGTTCACCTCCCAGCCGTCCTGCTCCAGTCGGGAGAGGTGGCTGTCGCTGTCGAGGGTCAGGCGGCTGCGGCTGTCAGGGGCGGGCAGGCCGCGCACCCACCATTGCAGGTGGGAGACGGGCAGGCGCCAGCCGAGCTGTTCTTCCAGCAGGGCTTCGGGGGATTCGGCTTCGTAGCGGCCCTGGTTGGCCACTTCCAGCACGATGGCGCCAGGGTGACCGGTGAGGCGGGCGGCGCCACGGCCCAGCGGGCCGGAGAGGCGGATGTCGTAGTAGTCGCGGCGTTGCAGCCAGAACAGCGTGCCGCTGCCGGAGTCCTTCGGTGCGCGGATGCCGACCTTGCCGGCGATCTGCCAGCCGTCGAGGGCGGCGACCTGCTGCTTGTGGGCTTTCCAGAGGGTGGCGTCGCCCTTGCCTTCAACCGATTCACGGGAGGTGAGGCCGGCGCAGCCGGTGAGCAGGAGCAGCGCCCCTGCGGCCAGTAGATGACGTAGACGCATGGATCAGAGGGTCTCGGAACCGGTCAGGCGCTTCAGGGTGCTGCGCAGGATGGGGCTGTCGGGCTGGTTCTTCAGGGCTTCGGCCCACACCTTGCGGGCTTCGCTCTGCTTGCCGTTGGCCCACAGCACTTCGCCCAGGTGGGCGGCCACCTCGTGGTCGGGGAAGGCTTCCAGGGCCTGGCGCAGCAGACTCTCGGCTTCGTCCAGCTTGCCCAGGCGGAAGTTGATCCAGCCGAGGCTGTCGAGGATGGCCGGATCATCCGGCTTGAGCTGGTGCGCCTGTTCCACCAGGGCGCGGGCTTCCTCGTAGCGGGTGGTGCGGTCGGCCAGGGTATAGCCCAGCGCGTTGAGCGCCATGGCGTTCTCGGGCTCGCGCTCGATGATGAAGCGCAGGTCGCGCTCCAGCTGGGCCAGGTCGCCGCGTTTCTCGGCCAGCATGGCGCGGGTGTAGAGCAGGTTGAGGTCGCCCGGGAACTGCTTCAGGCCCTGGGCGATGGTGGCCCAGGCATGGTCGATCTGCTGGCGCTCGGCGAAGTTCTCCGCCTCGATCAGGTACAGCTGGATGGCGTAGTCGGGCTGTGCCTCGCGGGCCTTGGCCAGGTGGCTGGCGGCTTCGTCGCCGCGCTTGGCGTCCAGCAGCAGCTCGGTGTAGCGCAGTTGAGCGGGCAGGTAGTCGTTGCCGGCGCCCACCAGGCCGTATTCGATCAGCGCGCTTTCGAGGTCGTTGCGCTTCTCATAGACCTGGCCGAGGTTGAAGTGGGCGGAGTCCACGTGGCTGCCGCGTTCCACCAGTTCCTGCAGGTAGACCTGGGCTTCGTCCCAGGCTTCGCCCTCCATGCACACCAGGGCGAGGGAGAAGCGCAGGTCGTCGTCATCGGGGAAACGCTGCACCAGCCCGGCGAACTCGGACTTGGCTTCGTCCAGCCGGCCAGCCTCCACCAGCAGGCGGGCGTAGGTCAGGCGCAGGCGCTTGTCGTCCGGGTGCTGCTTGATGGCGCGCTCCAGCAGCGGGAGCGCGTCGTCGGTGCGGTCCAGGCTCTGCAGCAGGCGCGCACGCAGGAGGATCGGGGGGATCTGTTTGTCACTGGAGGGCAGGTCTTCCAGCAGGGCCAGGGCGTCCTCGGTGCGGCCGTCCTGTTGCAGCAGCACGGCCTTGCCGAACACCAGCTGGCTGTTGTCCGGGTACTTGGCCAGCAGGCGGTCGAAGCTCTGCAGCAGGCCGGCGCGGGTGTCCGGGTCGGTCTCGGCGGCGGAGAGGGCGAGGAAGTCGAAATGGGTGTCGCCCTGCTTCTGCAGCACCTTCTCCATGTAGGTCATGGATTCGTCGTAGCGACCGCCACGGGCCAGCTGGATGGCGGCGGCGCGCTGGGCATCAAGGTTTTCGGGGGCATTGGTGGCCCAGATCAGCGCGGTGTCCAGCGCGGCCTGGTCGGCGCCCAGGTACTCGGCGATGCGGAAGGCGCGCTCGGCGACGGCGGGGTCCTGGGTGGCGTTGGCCTGCTGGACGTAGTTGCCGAGGGCGATGTCGAAGCGGTTGCGCTGTCCGGCCAGCTCGGCGGTGAGCAGGGCGAACAGCGTGTCGCGGCTGAAGGACGCATAGACCTGGGGTTTGGCTTCGGGTGCCTGGGCACTGTCTTCCACCGGCGGGGTGCCGTCCGGGGATGAAGGGGCCAGGGTCTGGCATCCGCCAAGGAACAGGAAGGCGGTCAGCAACGCGAGGGATTTATTCATAAGGGGGAAAGGGCGACTAACCTGCGGTCGGAGCATCATGACACAAGCCGCCAGGCAAGCCCATGGGGCCGGGCCCTATAGATTGCATGGCGCGTATACAGGCCTGTGACAATGGCAAGCGGTGGTTGTTCTCACTGAATCGAAGTAGGACAATTGCGCGCCTTCCGTATCCGTTAGCGACCCTGCATGGCCTTTCTAGCCCTCGGTATCAACCACAAAACCGCCTCCGTGGATGTGCGCGAGCGCGTGGCTTTTACTCCCGAGCAGCTGGTCGAGGCCCTGCAGCAGCTGTGCAGCCTCACTCCCAGTCGCGAGGCGGCGATCCTCTCCACCTGCAACCGCAGCGAGCTCTACCTGGAGCAGGACGAGATCTGCGCCGACGAGGTGCTGACCTGGCTGGCCGGCTACCACAACCTCAGCCTCGAAGAGCTGCGCGCCTGCGCCTACGTGCACCACGACGCCGCCGCCGTGCGCCACATGATGCGCGTGGCCTCGGGCCTGGACTCCATGGTGCTGGGCGAGCCGCAGATCCTCGGGCAGATGAAATCCGCCTACGCCGTGGCGCGTGAGGCCGGCACCGTCGGGCCGCTGCTGGGGCGCCTGTTCCAGGCCACCTTCAGCACCGCCAAGACCGTGCGCACCGACACCGCCATCGGCGAGAACCCCGTCTCCGTGGCCTTCGCCGCCGTCAGCCTGGCCCGGCAGATCTTCTCCAGCCTGAGCCGCAGCCAGGCGTTGCTGATCGGTGCCGGCGAGACCATCACCCTGGTCGCCCGCCACCTGCACGAGCAGGGCGTCAAGCGCATCGTCGTCGCCAACCGCACCCTGGAGCGCGCCAGCCTGCTGGCCGAACAGTTCGGTGCCCACGCGGTGCTGCTGGCCGACATCCCGGACGAGCTGGTCAACAGCGACATCGTCATCAGCTCCACCGCCAGCCAGTTGCCGATCCTCGGCAAGGGCGCCGTGGAGCGCGCGCTGAAGCAGCGCAAGCACAAGCCGATCTTCATGGTCGACATCGCCGTCCCCCGCGACATCGAGCCTGAAGTGGGCGAGCTGGACGACGTCTACCTCTATACCGTCGATGACCTCCACGACGTGGTCGAGGAGAACCTCAAGAGCCGCCAGGGCGCTGCCCAGGCCGCCGAGGAACTGGTCAGCGGCGGTGTCGACGAGTTCATGCAGCGCCTGCGCGAGCTGGCCGCGGTGGACGTGCTGCGCGCCTACCGCCAGCAGGCCGAGCGGCTGCGCGACGAGGAGCTGGCCAAGGCCCAGCGCATGCTGGTCAACGGTGCCGCCCCGGAGGATGTCCTCGCCCAGCTGGCCCGTGGCCTCACCAACAAGCTGCTGCACGCCCCCAGCGTGCAGCTGAAGAAACTCTCCGCCGACGGCCGCTTCGATGCGCTGGCCGTGGCCCAGGAACTCTTCGCCCTCGACGAGGGCCCGGACAAGCACCCTCAATGAAAGCGTCACTGCTCAAGAAGCTCGACATCCTCCAGGATCGTTACGAGGAGCTCACCGCATTGCTCGGCGATGCCGAGGTCATCAGCGACCAGACCCGCTTCCGCGCCTACTCCAAGGAGTACGCCGAGGTCGAGCCGGTCATCCTTGCCTTCCGCGAGTTCCGCAAGGTGCAGGACGACCTCGAAGGCGCCCAGGCGCTGCTCAAGGACAGCGACCCGGACCTGCGCGAGATGGCCGAAGAGGAAGTCGCCCAGGCCCGCGAACAGCTGGTGGGGCTGGAGGCACGCCTGCAGCGCATGCTGCTGCCCAAGGACCCCAACGACGGCCGCAACGTGTTCCTCGAGATCCGCGCCGGCACCGGCGGCGACGAGGCGGCGATCTTCTCCGGCGACCTGTTCCGCATGTACTCGCGCTATGCCGAACGCCAGGGCTGGCGGGTCGAGATCCTCTCCGAGAACGAGGGCGAACACGGTGGCTATAAAGAGGTGATCGCCCGGGTCGAGGGCGACAACGTCTACGCCAAGCTCAAGTTCGAATCCGGCGCCCACCGCGTGCAGCGCGTGCCGGAGACCGAGTCCCAGGGTCGCATCCACACCTCCGCCTGCACTGTCGCCGTGCTCCCCGAGCCGGACGAACAGGCCGCCATCGAGATCAACCCGGCGGACCTGCGCATCGACACCTACCGCTCCTCCGGCGCCGGCGGCCAGCACGTGAACAAGACCGACTCCGCCGTGCGCATCACTCACATCCCCAGCGGGATCGTGGTCGAGTGCCAGGAGGAGCGCTCCCAGCACAAGAACCGCGCCAAGGCCATGGCCTGGCTCGCGGCCAAGCTGAACGACCAGCAGGAAGCCGCCGCCCACAAGGAAATCTCCGAGACCCGCAAGCTGCTGGTGGGCTCCGGGGACCGTTCCGAGCGCATCCGCACCTACAACTACCCCCAGGGCCGGGTCACCGACCACCGCATCAACCTGACCCTCTACGCCCTGGACGACGTGCTCGCCGGCAGCGTGGAAGCCGTCATCGAACCGCTGCTGGCGGAATACCAGGCCGACCAGTTGGCCGCCCTCGGAGACTGACCGTGAGCATCATCGCCAGCCTGCTGAGCGACCCCCGCCTGCCGGACTCGCCCAGCCCCCGCCTGGACGCCGAACTGCTGCTCGCCGCCGCCCTCGGCAAGCCGCGCAGCTTCCTCCACACCTGGCCCGAACGGGTGGTCAGCGGCGAGGCCGCCGAGCGCTACGCCAGCTACCTCGAACGCCGCCGCCAGGGCGAGCCGGTGGCCTACATCCTCGGCCACCAGGGCTTCTGGAGCCTGGACCTGGAAGTCGCCCCGCACACCCTGATTCCCCGCCCCGACACCGAGCTGCTGGTGGAGACCGCCCTGGCCCTGGTCACGCTGCCCCAGGCCCGCGTGCTCGACCTCGGCACCGGCACCGGGGCCATCGCCCTGGCGCTGGCCTGCGAGCGCCTCGGCTGGCAGGTCACCGGCGTCGACCGTATCAGCGAGGCCGTGGCCCTGGCCGAGCGCAACCGCGAGCGCCTCGGGCTGGGCAATGCCGCCTTCCGTGAAAGCCACTGGTTCAGCGCCCTGGGCGCCGAGTGCTATGACCTGATCGTCAGCAACCCGCCCTACATCGCCGCCCAGGACCCGCACCTGGCCCGGGGCGACGTGCGCTTCGAGCCCAGCAGCGCGCTGGTGGCCGGTGCCGACGGGCTGGACGACATCCGCCTGATCGTCAGCCAGGCCCCCGCACACCTGAATGCCGGTGGCTGGCTGCTGCTGGAACACGGCTACGACCAGGCCGCCGCGGTGCGCGAACTGCTCGCCCGCGAAGGCTTCGAAGCCGTGGAAAGCCGCCGCGACCTGGGCGGCCACGAACGCATCAGCCTGGGCCGCCGGCCATGCTGAGCGACGAGGAACTGCTCCGCTACAGCCGGCAGATCCTCCTGCCGCAGATCGACGTCGACGGGCAACTCCGGCTCAAGCAGGGCCGCGTGCTCATCGTCGGCCTCGGCGGCCTCGGTTCGCCCGTCGCCCTCTACCTGGCCGCCGCCGGCGTCGGCGAGCTGCACCTGGCCGACTTCGACAGCGTCGACCTGACCAACCTGCAACGCCAGGTGATCCACGACAGCGCCAGCGTCGGCGTGCTCAAGGTGGAGTCGGCCATGACCCGCCTGGCCGCCCTCAACCCCGGCGTGCGCCTGGTGCCGATCACCCGCGCGCTGGACGAGGACAGCCTGGCGGCTGCCGTGGCCCAGGTGGACGTGGTGCTCGACTGCACCGACAACTTCGGCACCCGCGAGGCGGTCAACGCCGCCTGCATGGCGGCTGGCAAGCCGCTGGTGTCCGGCGCCGCCATCCGCCTCGACGGCCAGCTCTCGGTGTTCGACCCGCGCCGCGACGACAGCCCCTGCTACCACTGCCTCTACGGCCACGGCAGCGAAGCCGAGCTGACCTGCAGCGAGGCCGGCGTGGTCGGCCCGCTGGTGGGCCTGGTGGGCAGCCTGCAGGCCCTGGAGGCGCTCAAGCTGCTGGCTGGTTTCGGCGAGCCGATGGTGGGCCGGCTGCTGCTGGTGGATGCCCTCGGCACCCGCTTCCGCGAGCTGCGGGTCAAGCGCGACCCGGCCTGCAGCGTCTGTGGCGAGCGCCATGCCTGATCGGGCGCCGATCGGGGTCTTCGACTCCGGCGTGGGCGGCCTCTCGGTGCTGCGCGAGATCCGCGCGCTGCTGCCGGCCGAATCCCTGCTCTACGTGGCCGACAGCGGCCACGTGCCCTATGGCGAAAAGAGCCCCGACTTCATCCGCGAGCGCAGCCAGCGCATCGCCGACTTCCTCCTCGGCCAGGGCGCCAAGGCCCTGGTCCTGGCCTGCAACACCGCCACCGCCGCCGCCGTGGCCGACCTGCGGGCGCGCCATCCGCACCTGCCCATCGTCGGCATGGAGCCGGCGGTCAAGCCGGCGGCCCGTGCCACCCGCAGCGGCGTGGTGGGCGTGCTGGCCACCACCGGTACCCTCAGGAGCGCCAAGTTCGCTGCCTTGCTCGACCGCTTCGCCGGGGATGTGAAGGTGGTGACCCAGCCCTGCCCGGGCCTGGTGGAGCGCATCGAGGCCGGCGACCTGGCCGGACCGGCGACCCGCGCGCTGTTGCAGGGCTACGTCCAGCCCCTGCTGGAGGCGGGCTGCGACACGCTGATCCTCGGCTGCACCCATTACCCCTTCCTGCGCCCGCTGCTGCGGGAGCTGGTGCCGGAGTCGGTGAGCCTGGTGGACACCGGCGCCGCCGTGGCGCGTCAGCTGCAGCGCCTGCTGCAGGCTGGCAATGCCCTCGCCGAAGGCGAAGCAGCACCCTGCCGTTTCTGGAGTTCCGGGGATGCCGGCGCGTTGCAGGCGGTATTGCCGGTGTTGTGGGGGGAATACGGCGAAGACGTGCAGCCGCTGCCGGTGTAAAAAAACTCTGAACTCTCCGTTCGTCGCCTTTCTCTTAGAACCAGCCACTCTATAATTCGCGCAATTCCTAGCGTGGTATCCCCTCCTGATCAGCCTTTTTTAATAAGGAAGTTTCCATCATGAAGAAACTGTTTTCCCTGGCTGCCCTCGCAGCCCTGTGCGTGGGTCCCGTCATCAGCGCCCAGGCCGCCGACGTCTCCCTCGACATCGGCCAGACCGGTGACTCCACCATGGTCTACCGCCTGGGTACGCAGTTCGACTTCGGCACCCGCTGGCTGGAAAGCAGCGTCGGCCATGTCACCGGCTACTGGGATGCGGGCTACACCTACTGGGACGGCGACGACACCGCCAGCAACCACAGCATTTCCTTCGCCCCGGTGTTCGTCTACGAATTCGTCGGCGAGACCGTGAAGCCCTACGTCGAGGCCGGCATCGGCGTGGCACTGTTCTCCAGCACCGAGCTGGAAGACAACAAGCTGGGCTCCTCCTTCCAGTTCGAGGACCGCATCGGCGCGGGCCTGCGCTTCAACGGCCAGGAAGTCGGCGTGCGCGCCATCCACTACTCCAACGCGGGCATCAAACAGCCCAACGACGGCGTAGAGGCCTACACCCTGCACTACCGCGTCGCCTTCTAAGGGCCTGCCTGTCATCGGCTGCGCGTCTCCGGGGCGCGCAGCCACAGGCACGACAAGCGCCCGCTCCCCAATGGGGAGCGGGCGTTCTGTTTCTCATCGATTGATTTCCAGCGCCGCGAGCACCGGTCACCCCGTGTCGCGCCTCAGCGCGCGGGCACCAGCCGGGCTGCCAGTGCGTGCAGCAGCGGGAACACCAGCGCCCAGATCACCGCCAGCAGCGCCAGGCTCGCCGCCTGGCCCAGTGGCAGGCCCACGTCCGCCAGGCGCGCGCCGGCGTAGTAGGAGAGCGGCCCGCCGAGGGCGCCGAGCAGCGCCGACAGCCACAGCGGGCGCGCGCTCCAGGCCAGGCAGTGGCGCAGGGTGGTGGCCAGCAGGGCCCAGAGCAGGATCAGCCAGGCCGGCGCCCAGCGGCTCTCACCGGCGAAGTCGAACAGCCCCAGGTTGAGCAGCAGGCTGTCCAGCGCCGCACCCAGCAGGGCGACAGCCGCCACCAGCGGCAGCTCCTGGCGCCAGTGGGCGACGAGGCCCAGGTGCAGCGCCAGCGCAGCCAGCGGCACCAGCAGCAGGAGCGGGTGCTGGCTGGCGAACACGCAGGCGAACCACCCGGCCTGGAAGGCCAGGGCGTTCAGCCCGTTCGCCAGCAGCGGCGGCAGCTCACGCATCCAGCTGGCCGAGCAGCGGGGCGTGGCGGGCGCCGGGCTTGGCCAGCAGCAGCTGGGCGGTGCCGATGGCACGTTCCAGGAAGCCGCCTTCGCAGTAGCACAAGTAGAACTCCCACAGCCGGTAGAAGTAGGCGTCGTAGCCGAGGCCTTCCAGTTCGCTGCGGGCGCGGGCGAGGTTCTCGTGCCAGGCGCGCAGGGTGCGGGCGTAGTCGGTGCCGAAGTCTTCCATGTGCACCAGGTTCAGGTCGCTGGCCTCGGTGGCCACCTGCAGCATGCGGGTGACCGAGGGCAGGGCACCGCCCGGGAAGATGTAGCGCTGGATGAAGTCCACGCTGCGCTTGGCCTGCTCGTAGCGCTGGTCGCGGATGGTGATGGCCTGCAGCAGCATCAGGCCGTCGTCCTTCAGCAGGCGTGCGCACTGGGCGAAGTAGGTGGGCAGGAAGCGGTGGCCCACGGCCTCGATCATCTCGATGGAGACCAGCTTGTCGAAGCGGCCCTCCAGGTCGCGGTAGTCCTTCAGCAGCACCTCCACCCGGTCCTGCAGGCCCAGCTCGGCGATGCGCTTCTGGCAGTGGGCGTGCTGCTCGTGGGAGAGGGTCACGCTGGTGACCTTGCAGCCGAAGCGGGTGGCGGCGTGGATGGCCATGCCGCCCCAGCCGCTGCCGATCTCCAGCAGGTGGTCGTCGGGGGTCAGGCGCAGTTTCTGGCAGATGCGTTCCAGCTTGTTCAGCTGCGCGGCCTCCAGGGATTGCTCCGGGTGCTCGTACTGGGCCGCCGAGTACATCATCGTCGGGTCCAGCATGCGCTCGAACAGGTCGTTGCCCAGGTCGTAGTGGGCGGAGATGTTGCGCTGGGAGCCGGCGCGGGTGTTGCGGTTGAGCCAGTGCAGGCCGTGCAGCAGCGGACGGCCGAGCAGCGCCAGGCCGCCCTCCATGTCGTCCAGCACGTCGAGGTTGGCGACGAACACGCGGATCACCGCCGTCAGGTCCGGGGTGGTCCAGTAGCCGTGGACGTAGGCTTCGCCGGAGCCGATGGAGCCGTTGCTGGCCACCAGCGCCCAGGCTGCCGGGTCGAGGATCTCGATGCGTGCCCGCAGGGTGGCGCGCGGGTCGCCGTAGACGTGCTCCTCGCCGTCTTCCAGCACGGTGAGCTGGCCGTGGCGCAGCTGCGCCAGGCGCGAGGTCACCAGCCGCCTCAGCAGGCCGCTGGCCAGGCCGTTGCCGCCGAACAGTCCGGTCCGGGCGAGGCTAGGGTTTTTCATGGTCATGCTCCTGGGAAAGCGGGACGGCGACGCGGTAAGCGTCCGCCGCCACCTGATGGTTGAAAATGGGCGTGCGTTTGATCAGCAGGCGCAGGGCCTGCCAGTAGATGGCCAGGCCGGTCTTGGCGGTCATCCAGGGGAAGCGTGCGAGGTAGCGGTGCAGGCTGCCCCGGTCCAGCGGCTCGCGGGTCAGGTCGAGGGTGGCGTCGAAGGCGCGCTGACCCTCGCGCCAGTTCTCGATGTGCACCCCCAGGCGCTGGCTCACCGGGGTGAAGGCCATTCGGTAGGTCATGTCGCGGGGCATGAAGGGCGAGACGTGGAAGGCCTTGTCCACCTGGATGCGCTGGGCACCGTCGCCCTGGGCCGGCACCACGTAGTGGTAGCGCTCGCGCCAGGGGGTGTTGGTCACCTCGCAGAGGATGGCCGCCAGGCGGCCGTCGGCGTGGTGGCAGTAGTAGAAGCTCGCCGGGTTGAAGGCCAGGCCCCAGCTGCGCACCTGGGTGAGCAGGCACACCGGGCCCTCCGGCCGCTCGCCGAGGGCCTCGGCCACCAGCTGGCGGGCCGCTTCGGCCAGGGGTTGGCCGTTGGCGGTGTAGGCGCACAGGTAGTCCCGCTCGCGGAAGGAGAAGGGCGCGAAGCGCCCGCTGCCGGCCAGGGGCGACAGGCCGAGTACCGCCTCGCGTTCGTCCAGGTCCAGGTACAGCAGGCCGATGCGGTAGCGGAAGGCATGGGCCCGCGGGCTGTGCCTACGGTGCTGCACCCAGCCGCTGTAGAGGGCGCTGTTCACAGGTTTTCCCCGAATGCACGGGCCACGCGCAGGGCGCTGACCACGCCGTCTTCATGGAAGCCGTTGGCCCAGTAGGCGCCACAGAAATGGCTGTGCTGCTGGTCACTGATTTCCCCCCAACGCGCCTGGGCCTGCATGCCGGCCAGGCTGTACTGAGGATGAGCGTAGGTGAAGCGGGCGAGGATGCGTGCCGGGTCGATGGCGTCGGTCTGGTTGAGGCTGACGCAGAAGGTCTCCGGCGCCTCGATGCCTTGCAGGCGGTTCATGTCGTAGGTCACGGCCGCCGGCTGATGCGCCGGGCCGCCGAGGCGGTAGTTCCAGCTGGCCCAGGCCAGCTTGCGGCGGGGCAGCAGGCGGGCGTCGGTGTGCAGCACCACCTCGTTGTCGGCGTAGGGCAGGGCGCCGAGGATCTCGCGCTCGGCCTGGCTCGGCTCGGCCAGCAGGGTCAGGGCCTGGTCGCTGTGGCAGGCGAACACCACCTGGTCGAAACGCTCGGCACCGGCGGCGCTGTGCACGGTCACCCCGTCGGCATCGCGCTCCACGCGGCTGACCGGGCAGGCCAGGCGGATGCGCTCGGCGAAGCTTTCCGTCAGGGGCGCGACATAGCTGCGCGAGCCGCCGCTGATGACCCGCCACTGCGGGCGGTCGTTGACCGAGAGCAGCCCGTGGTTCTTGAAGAAGCGCACGAAGAACGCCAGGGGGAAGGCCAGCATGTCCTCCAGGGAGGTGGACCAGATGGCCGCACCCATGGGCACCAGGTAGTGGTCGCGGAAGCGCTGGCCGTAGCCGCGCTCGCGCAGGTAGTCGCCGAGGGTGGCGCTGGTGGGGACGCGGCCGCTGTCGAGGTCGGCCAGGGATTCGCGGTTGAAGCGCAGGATGTCCCGCAGCATGCCCCAGAACCCCGGGGAGAGCAGGTTGCTGCGCTGGGCGAACAGGCTGTTGAGGTTGTTGCCGTTGTATTCCAGGCCGCTGGCTGGGTCGCACACGGAGAAGCTCATCTCGGTGGGCTGGTGGGCCACGCCGAGCTGCTCCATGAGGCGGATGAAGTTCGGGTAGGTCCAGTCGTTGAACACGATGAACCCGGTGTCCACCGCGTAGCTGCGCCCGTGCAGGGTGACGTCCACGGTGTGGGTGTGGCCACCGATCCAGTCGCTGGCCTCGAACACCTGGATGTCGTGGCGGCGGTTGAGCAGGTAGGCCGTGGTGAGGCCGGCGATGCCGCTGCCGATGATGGCGATCTTCATGAAGGGGCTCCGTTGCGCGACAGGCGTTTGCCGATGGCCAGTCGCAGCCGCGCGGGCAGGCTCCCGAGCAGGCCGAGGGTGAGGATGAAGGGGCGCGGGAAGGCGATGTCCAGCGGGCGGCGTTCCAGGCGCTCGGCGATGTAGCGGGCGGCCCGCTCCACCGGCCAGCGCATGGGCATGGGGAAGTCGTTGCGCTGGGTCAGCGGGGTGTCGACGAAGCCGGGGCTGACCACGGTGACGTCGATGCCTTCGCTGGCCAGGTCCACCCGCAGCGATTGCAGCAGGTAGCGCAGGCCGGCCTTGGAGGCGCCATAGGCTTCGGCACGGGGTAGTTCGAACAGGGTCACGGCGCTGGCCACGCCCACCAGGTGCGGGTCGCGGCCGGCCCGCAGCAGCGGCAGGGCCGCCTCGATGCAGCGGGCGCTGCCCACCAGGTTGAGGTTGACCACCCGTTCCACCATGTCGGCGTCGAACTGGCGGGCGTCGAGGTATTCGCAGGTGCCGGCGTTGAGGATGGCGGTATCCAGCGCGCCCCAGTGCGCCTTGATGTGCTCGGCGATGTCGGCCGCCACGCCGCGGGCGCCGAGGTCACCGGGCAAGGCCAGTACCTGGCCGGGGTAGCGCTGCTCGAAGGCTTGCAGCGCGGCCAGCGAGCGCGCGGTGAGGGCCAGGTGGTGTCCCTGTTCCAGCAGGCACTCGGCCAGCGCGGCGCCGATGCCGCTACTGGCACCGGTGAGCCAGATGCGTCGGGTACTCATGCCAATCTCCCTTTCAGCCAGTGGATGACCCGCCCCATCAGCGGCAGGTGTTCGTAGAGCAGTGCGCCCGCGTCGAAATAGTCACGGTGGTGGTACACGCGGCCGTCGCGCCAGCGCAGGTGTGAGCAGCCTTCCACGGCGATCTCGCGGCCACCGGCCAGGCGCGGGTGGCGGTAGCGCATGGTCCAGCGCAGGTAGCCCTCACCCTCCCCGACGCTGTCATGGCCGTGGAACTGGAAAGCCAGCGCCTCGACGTTCTCGTACAGCTCGGCGAAATAGCGGCGCAGGGCGGTCAGGCCCTCGATGCGGTGCAGCGGGTCCTGGAACACTACGTCGTCGCTGTAGAGCTGGCCCAGGCGGTCCAGGCTGTCGCGGCCGATGGCGGCGAAGTCCTCGGCGAAGCGCGGCAGGAAGGCGTCCATCAGCGGGGCTCCTTGGGCAGGTCGCGGAAGGCGGCGATGGCGCGGTCACGGCTGGTCGCCAGGTCCACCAGCGGGCGCGGGTAGCCCTGCACGCCGAACAGCCCGCCAAGGGCGGATGGGTCGTGCACGGCGTCGTCGTCCAGGCGGCCCAGCTCCGGCAGCCACTGCCGCAGGAAGCGCGCCTTGGGATCAAAGCGACGGGATTGGGTGACCGGGTTAAACACGCGGAAGTAGGGCACGGAGTCGGTGCCGGTGGAGGCGCTCCACTGCCAGCCGCCGTTGTTGGCGGCCAGGTCTCCGTCGACCAGGTGGCGCATGAACCAGCGCTCGCCCTCGCGCCAGTCGATGAGCAGGTTCTTCGTCAGGTACATGGCGGTGATCATGCGCAGGCGGTTGTGCATCCAGCCGGTGGCGAGCAATTGGCGCATGGCGGCGTCGACGATGGGCACCCCGGTGCGGCCCTGCTGCCAGGCCTCCAGGTCGGCCGGGGCATTGCGCCAGGGCAGTGCTTCGGTCTCCGGGCGGAAGGCGCGGTGCCGGCTGACGCGGGGATAGCCCACCAGGATGTGCTTGTAGAACTCGCGCCAGAGCAGTTCGTTTATCCAGGTCACGGCGCCTTCGCTGCCGCTGTCGAACTCGCCGCGGTTCTGCGTCAGGGCGGCGTGCAGGCATTGGCGCGGGGAGACCACGCCGGCCGCGAGGTAGGGCGAGAGCTGGCTGGTGCCGGGCTCGGCGGGCAGGTCGCGGCGGTCACGGTAGCCGTGCAGGTCGTCCTCGGCGAAGGCCGCCAGGCGGGCCAGGGCTGCGCGTTCACCGGCGGGCCACAGGTCACGCAGGCTCTGCGGCGGGGTCGGGAAGCCGTCCACGGCTTCCGGCAGCGGGTCGCTGGGCACAGTCAGCGGCGCCTGGGCGGCGGGCAGCGGCAGGCACGGGGGCAGGGCGCTGTGCAGGCGCTCGTAGCAGACCTTGCGGAACTGGCTGTAGACCTGGAAGTAGCCGCCGGTGCGGGTCAGCACGCTGCCGGGGCGCAGCAGCAACTGGTCGAGGTGGCTGTGCAGGGTGGTGCCGTCGCGGGCCAGGCGGGCGCGCACGGCCTCGTCCCGGCGCTGCTCGTGGATGCCGTATTCCTCGTTGACCTGGACGCTGCCCACGGAATGCTCGCGGCACAGTCGGGCGATGGTCTCGGGGGCTTCGTCCCAGTGGTCGATGTGGCGCACCAGCAGCGGTACGTTCAGGGCCTGCAGTTCGCGTTGCAGTTCGACGAGGTTGCGCAGCCAGAAGTCGACCTTGGCCGCTGCGTCGTCGTGGGCCTGCCACTGGCCGGGGCTGACCAGGAACAGGGCGAGGGTCGGGCCGGCCTGGAGGGCGGCGGTCAGGGCGGTGTTGTCGTGGACCCGCAGGTCGCACCGGAACCAGATCAGTTGCTGCATGGGAACCTCAGGAGCCGGCCAGCAGGCCGAGCCCGTACAGGGTGTTCAGGGCCGCGACCGGGTCGTCGGCCAGGTGGATGTCGGGATGGTCGTGTTCCAGCGGTGCCAGCGCTTCGCGGTGGATGCGCACGGCGGCGCCGCTGAGCAGCACCGGGCAGGCGTGGCCCATCAGCAGGCGCGGCAGCTGCCCGTTCAACGCGTGGTCGGCGTGGAAGGCCAGGGCGCGGGGCTCCATGCGGGCCAGGGCCAGGGGCAGCTCGGCCACCGGCACCGGCCACTCCAGCACCTCCACCGGGCAGCCGGTGTTGCTCGCCAGCCAGGCGGTGAGCCAGAGGCCGGGGTTCATCGGCTGCTCGCAGGGGTTGATCAGCAGCAGCGGCGCGCCGCTGTTCTGGCGGTTGTTGTGGTGGATGCGGGTGCCCAGCTTGCTGCGCAGCCAGGCATTGAAGAAGACCCGCTCCAGCCGTGCGCCGTACTGGTCGCGCCAGCGGCTTTCCAGCTGGGTGAGCAGGGGCAGCAGCAGCTGCTGGCACAGGGTGTGGGGCGGGTAGAGCGACAGGGCGGCATTGAAGCGCTCGTCCAGGCGCCGGTCGGCGAGGGCGTCGATGGCTTCCAGCAGCTTGGCGCGCTGTTCGTCCCACTGGGAGGTGATGTCGATGTCCGGGCTCTGGCCGCCGCGCAGCAGCGCCTTGACCTGGCTGACCGGCACGCCGCGGTCCAGCCAGGCGAGCACGGCGCGGATGCGCGCCAGGTGCCCGGCGTCGTAGAGGCGGTGGCCCTTGGCGGTGCGGTGGGGCAGCACCAGGCCGTAGCGCCGTTCCCAGGCGCGCAGGGTCACGGCGTTGACGCCGGTGAGCCGCGATACGTCGCGAATCGGCAGCAGGCCGCGTTCCAGGGCTGCCTGGCACTCGGCGTCGAGGGGGATGTCGTCCTGTTCGTCCATGGTCAGATGGCGTTGCGCAGGCTGAGGTCTTCGGGATGCGGTTGCAGGTAGGCCTGCTGCGCGATGTAGGGGTGCGGGTGGCGGGCGAAGTGGTGCTTGAGCAGGGTCATGGGCACCACCAGCGGCACGATGCCGGCTCGGTACTTGTCGATCAGGGCCTGCATTTCGGCCTTCTCCTCGCGGGACAGGGCGTCCTTCAGGTAACCCGACAGGTGCTGCAGGACGTTGCTGTGGGTGCCCCGGGTGGCGCAGCGGCTGAGGCCCTTCATCAGCTCGCTGAAGTAGCGCGGCGCCAGTTCCTCGGGGTGGTGTTCGCCGATGCCGCCGAGCATCCGCCCCAGGGCGCGGTAGCGCGCGGGGTCGCTGGCCATCAGCTGGTACTTGTAGCGGGCGTGGAATTCGAGGATGCCGCGCCGGGTCAGCCCCTCGGCCTGCAGGGCGCGCCATTCGGCGTGGGCGTAGACGCGGGTGAGGAAGTTCTCCCGCAGCACCGGGTCGCACAGGCGGCCTTCTTCCTCCACCGGCAGGTCAGGGCGGGCGGCGCAGAAGGTCTCGGCGAACAGACCGCGCCCGCCGCCTTCGGCGGGGTAGCCGTTGTCCTGGTAGACCTTGACCCGGTAGAGGCCGCAGGAGGGCGACTTCTGCATGAAGATGAAGCCGTCCAGGTCGTCCAGGCGCTCGGCGGTCTGCCGGCCGTAGTCGCGCAGGGCATCGCTGACGTCACGCTCGTCGCGGCTGCCCACGGCGCGCGGGGCGGCGGGGTCGCCTACCAGGCGCAGGGTCGGGCGCGGCGTGCCGAGGCCGATGCCGACCTCCGGGCAGACGCGGACGAATTCCAGGTGGCGGGCGAGGAACTGGCTGCACAGGCGGGATTCCTTGTGCCCGCCATTGAAGCGGACTTCCTCGCCCATCAGGCAGGCGCTGATGCCGATCTTGGGGGGCTGGGCGGTGGGGGCGCTGGACATGCGGTGCCTCGGATGAACTTGTACAGGTTCTGTGGTTTGTACAACCTGTGTTCATCATAGGCGTGCCGTTGTACAAATCAATAGCCTTGTACAACTTTCCCGGCGACCTGTCCGGGGTCGCCGGTGGGACGGTGCGCGACCGTCAGAGGTGTTCGAGCAGGCGGCGGGCGGCGTCCTGCCCGCTCAGCCAGGCGCCTTCCACGCGGCCGGAGCTGCACCAGTCGCCGCAGGCGTAGAGCCCCAGGTCGGCATCGGCCAGGGCGCCCCATTCGTGGGCCTGGGCCGGGCGCGCATAGAGCCAGCGATGGGCCAGGGTGAAGGCCGGCGGCGGCACGGCGCAGCCGATCAGCTCGGCGAAGGCGCCGTAGAGCTGCTCGATCACCGCTTCCTTGGGCAGGTCCAGGTGCTGGCGGCTCCAGGCGCTGGTGGCGTGCAGCACCCAGGTGTCCTGGCTGTTGTCGCGACCCGGCTTGGTGCGGTTGCGCGCCACCCAGTCGAGCCCGCTGCCTTGCACGAAGCAGCCTTCGACGGGCGTCTCCAGCGGCTTCTCGAAGGCCAGGGCCACGGCCCAGGTGGGCTCCATGGCGACGCTGGCGGCGACCCCGGCGAGCTTGGGGGCGGCGGCCAGCAGGGTGGTGGCCTGGGGCGCGGGGGTGGCGATGATGACGTGGCTGAAGGGGCCGTGGCTCTGGCCCTCGGCGTCCAGCAGGCTCCAGTGCTGCTCGCCCCGGAACACCTCGGTGATGCGGCAGCTGAAGTTCACCGGCAGCGCGCCCATCAGGGCCCGGGTGATGGCGCTCATGCGTGGGGTGCCGACCCAGCGCACCTGCTCGTCCGGGGAGGGCGCGAGGGTGCCGTTGCGGAAGTTGTAGAGGGTGGGCGTCCATTCGGCGACCCAGCCGCGTTCGCGCCATTGCTGGACGACTTCGTTGAAGCGGCGGTCGCGGGCGGTGAAGTACTGCGCGCCCAGGTCCAGGGAGCCGGCGTCGCTGCGCTTGCTGGCCATGCGTCCGCCACTGCCGCGGCTCTTGTCGAAGAGCTGCACGGCATGCCCGGCGGCGCTCAGCGCCTGGGCGGCGGAGAGGCCCGCGAGGCCGGTCCCGATGATTGCGATGGGTGTGTTCATGGTCTACCTCGATACCTTTGTGCGTGACTGCAGGTCGGGCTGACAAACCTGTACAGATTGCTTGAATTGTACAGGGATGATCGGTTCCAATCGCGATGCCTTCAAGGGGTGTGACCGTGATGGAGCCAACCTGTGCCCCGTCATGATTCAGACTAGGGCGATATTTCCAGTTGGTGCCATGCGAGGAGGATGCCATGCACATATTGCTGACCGGCGGTACTGGGCTTATTGGAAGCGCCCTGTGCCGGCGCTGGGTTGCCGAAGGCCACCAACTGACGGTCTTGAGCCGTCGGCCCCAGGATGTACCGCGCCTGTGCACCGCTTCGGTGCGTGGCATCGCCCGGCTGGAAGACTACGGGGACGGCCCGCTGGACGCGGTGGTGAACCTTGCCGGCCAACCCGTTGCCGACCGCCCCTGGACTCGTGCCCGCAAGGCCAGCCTGCTGGCCAGCCGCGTGGCGCTGACCGAGCGCCTGGTGGCCTGGCTGGGTACCCGCAGCCAGCGCCCGGCGCTGCTGCTCAACGGCTCGGCGGTGGGCTGGTACGGCGACGGCGGTGAGCGTGAGCTGCGCGAGGACGCCCCGCCCGGACAAGGCGATTTCGCCAGCGAGCTGTGCCAGGCCTGGGAAGACGCCGCCCGTGACGCCGAAGCCCTGGGCATCCGCGTGGTGCTGCTGCGCATCGGCCTGGTGATGTCGCCCCGTGGCGGCTTTTTGTCGCGCCTGCTGCCGCAGTTCCGCTTCGGCCTCGGCGGCACCATGGGCAGCGGACGCCAGTGGTGGCCGTGGATTCATCTGGAAGATCAAATCGCCGCGATGGATTTTCTTTTGCGGCTGGACGGCGCGAGCGGTCCCTATAATGCGTGCGCGCCGCAGCCGGCCCGCAACGCCGACTTCGCCCGCAGCCTGGGCCGTGCCCTCGGGCGGCCGGTCTGGCTGCCGACGCCGGCCGCGGTGCTGCGGCTTCTGCTGGGGGAAATGTCGATCCTGATGATCGGCGGCCAGCGGGCCCTGCCCAGCCGATTGCTGGAGGCCGGCTTCACCTTTCGTTTCAACGACCTCGACCGGGCGCTGGCTGACCTGGTCGGGCCCAAGAAGGATGTTCCATGACCGATCACGCGCTGCTGCTGGTGAACCTGGGTTCGCCGTCGTCCACCTCGGTGGAGGACGTGCGCCGCTACCTCAACCAGTTCCTCATGGACCCCTACGTCATCGACCTGCCCTGGCCGCTGCGCCGCCTGCTGGTGTCGCTGATCCTGATCAAGCGGCCGGCGCAGTCGGCCCATGCCTACGCCTCCATCTGGTGGCCCGAGGGCTCGCCACTGGTGACCCTCAGCCGCCGCCTGCAAGAGGCCACCCGGCCGTTCTGGCCCCACGGGCCGGTGGCCCTGGCGATGCGCTACGGCGAGCCCTCCATCGAGAACACCCTGCAGGAGCTGGTGCGCCAGGGCGTGAAGCGCGTGACGCTGGCGCCGCTGTACCCGCAGTTCGCCGACAGCACCACCACCACCGTCGAGCAGGAGACGCGCCGGGTCATCGCGGCCCATGGCCTCAAGCTCCAGGTGCAGGTGCTCGACCCCTTCTATGACCAGCCCGAGTACCTCGACGCCCTGGTGGCCAGTGCCCGCCCGCACCTGGAGCAGGGTTTCGACCACCTGCTGATGAGCTACCACGGGCTGCCCGAGCGTCACCTGCACAAGGCCGACACCAGCGGCAGCCACTGCCTGAAGGGCGCGGACTGCTGCCAGCGCGCCGAGGGCCAGGTGCTCGCCCGCTGCTACCGCGCCCAGTGCTACCGCACCAGCGAAGGCTTCGCCGCGCGCATGGGGCTGCAGCCGGGGCAGTGGTCGGTGTCCTTCCAGTCGCGCCTGGGTCGCGCCAAGTGGATCGAGCCCTACACCGAAAGCCGCCTCGACGAACTGGCGGCCCAGGGGGTGAAGAAACTGCTGGTGATGTGCCCGGCCTTTGTCGCCGACTGCATCGAGACCCTGGAAGAGATCGGCGACCGTGGGCGCGAGCAGTTCATCGCCGCCGGCGGCGAGGACCTGGTGCTGGTGCCCTGCATGAACGACCACCCGCAATGGGCCCAGGCCCTGGCCAGTCTTTCCGGCAAGGCCCAGCGCCTGCTCTGAGCATCAGCCCGGGGGCAGCCCGGGCATTCGCCTGGCCTATAAGGCCGCTGCCTCATCCCGCCTGCACCTAAGCTGGGCGCTCCTTCCACCCGTCGTGCGCCGCACCGGCGGCGCCGAGGAGAGCCCATGCAGAACAACAACAACGGCTATCCCTCGGGCCTGCGAGCCTGGACCACCGTCGCCATCCTGATGGTGGCGTACGTGCTGTCGTTCATCGACCGGCAGATCCTCAACCTGCTGGTGGGCCCCATCCGCCGCGACCTGGTCATCAGCGACACCCAGATGAGCCTGCTCATGGGGCTGTCCTTCGCGCTGTTCTACACCGTGTGCGGCATCCCCCTCGGGCGCCTGGCCGATACCCGCAGCCGACGCGGGCTGATCGCCATCGGCGTGCTGTTCTGGAGCGCCGCCACCGCCGCCTGCGGGCTGGCCAAGCTCTACTGGCAGTTCCTCGTCTGCCGCATCGGCGTGGGCGTCGGCGAGGCAGCCCTGTCGCCGGCGGCCTATTCGCTGATCGCCGACAGCTTCCCCCGGGAGCGCCGTGCCACCGCCATCAGCGTCTATTCCATGGGGGTGTACCTGGGTTCTGGGCTGGCGTTCCTGGTGGGCGGGCTGGTGATCAAGTTCGCCTCGGCCCAGGGCGACGTGCACCTGCCGCTGCTGGGGGACGTGCGGCCCTGGCAGCTGATCTTCCTCATCCTCGGCGCCGCCGGGGTGCTGTTCACCTTGTTGATGCTGGCGGTGCGCGAGCCCGAGCGGCGGGGCGTCGGCTCCGGCGTCGCGGTGCCGTTGTCGGAAGTCGGCCGCTACCTGCGCAGCAACCGCCGCACGGTGCTGTGCCACAACCTCGGCTTCGCCGGGTTGTCCTTCGCCGGCTACGGCAGCGCGGCCTGGATTCCCACCTACTACATCCGCACCCACGGCTGGGATGCCGGGCACGTCGGCGTCGTCTACGGCTCCCTGGTGGCGGTGTTCGGCTGCCTGGGCGTGGTGTTCGGCGGGCGCCTGGCGGACTGGATGGCCAAGCGCGGCCGCAGCGACGCCAACATGCGCGTCGGCCTGCTCGCCGCCCTGGGGGCGCTGCCGCTGGTGATCCTGTTCCCGCTCCTCGACGATGCCGCCTGGGTGACCGTGGTGATGGCGCCGACGGTGTTCTGCCTGAGCATGCCCTTCGGCGTGGCGCCGGCCGCGATCCAGGAGATCATGCCCAACACCATGCGCGGCCAGGCTTCGGCCATCTACCTGTTCGTCATCACCCTCATCGGTCTCGGGCTCGGCCCCACGGCGGTGGCGTTGGTCACCGACTTCATCTTCGCCGATGACCTGGCCCTGCGCTGGTCGCTGCTGATCGTCACCACCCTGGCGGTGGGCAGCTCCGTGGTGTTGCTGTGGATGGGCCTCAAGCCGTATCGGGAGAGTGTCGAGCGGCTGAAGCAATGGGTGGCGCCCAGCGTGATGCCGGCGGTGAAGCTGGCGGATGCCTGATCCGGGGAGGGGGGAATGGTGAGCTGAAGCCCACCCTGCGCGTTGTCGGTTGGCCCGTGTGGTGTTGCACGAGCCCCCAATAAAGAGCCCCGCGATGGCGGGGCTCTTTATTGGGGCAGGACTCAGATGTCCGGTGTGTCGTCCGCAGCCTTGTGCTTCCAGGTCTGGTGACCGGGCAGGATCAGGTTGAGGGCGATGGCGACGATGGCGCAGAGGGCGATGCCCTTGAGGCCGAAGTCGTCCTGGCCGGTACCGGTGCCCACCAGCATGCCGCCGATGCCGAACACCAGGGTGACGGAGACGATCACCAGGTTGCGCGCCTCGGCCAGGTCCACCTGGTGGCGGATCATGGTGTTCAGGCCCACGGCGGCGATAGAGCCGAACAGCAGGCAGAGGATGCCGCCCATGACCGGCACCGGGATGCTCTGCAGGATGGCGCCGAACTTGCCGATGAAGGCCAGGCCGATGGCGAACACCGCCGCCCAGGTCATGATCTTCGGGTTGTAGTTCTTGGTCAGCATCACCGCGCCGGTCACTTCCGCGTAGGTGGTGTTGGGCGGGCCGCCGAACAGGCCGGCGGCCGAGGTGGCCAGGCCGTCGCCCAGCAGGGTGCGGTGCAGGCCCGGGGTCTTCAGGTAGTTCTTGCCGGTCACGCTGCCCACGGCGATGACGCCGCCGATGTGCTCGATCGCCGGGGCCAGGGCCACCGGGACGATGAACAGGATGGCCTGCCAGTTGAACTCGGGGGCGACGAAGTTGGGCAGCTCCAGCCAGGGCGCCGCCGCGATCTTGGCGGTGTCCACCACGCCGAACCAGAAGGACAGGACGAAGCCCACCAGCACGCCGGCGATGATCGGCACCAGGCGGAAGATGCCCTTGCCGAAGACCGCGACGATCAGCGTGGTGAGCAGGGCCGGCATGGAGATCCACATGGCGGTGCCGTAGGGGATCAGCTGGGTGCCGTCACCGCCCTTGCCCATGGCCATGTTGGCGGCGATGGGGGCCATGGCCAGGCCGATGGAGATCACCACCGGGCCGATCACCACCGGCGGCAGCAGGCGGTCGATGAAACCGGTGCCTTTGATCTTCACCGCCAGGCCCAGGAAGGTGTAGACGAAACCCGCCGCCACCACGCCGCCCATGGTCGCGGCCAGGCCGAACTGGCCCTTGGCGAGGATGATGGGGGTGATGAAGGCGAAGCTCGATGCCAGGAACACCGGCACCTGGCGCCCGGTCACCAGCTGGAACAGCAGGGTGCCCATGCCGGCGGTGAACAGTGCGACGTTCGGGTCCAGGCCGGTGATCAGCGGCATCAGCACCAGGGCGCCGAAGGCCACGAAGAGCATCTGCGCGCCGGACAGCACCTGGCGCCAGAGCGGATCGTTGTAGTCGTCGCTCATGGATCAGGTGTCCTTCTGCTTGGTGCCGAAGATCTTGTCACCGGCATCGCCCAGGCCCGGGATGATGTAGCCATGTTCGTTGAGCTTCTGGTCGATGGAGGCGGTGTAGATCATCACGTCCGGGTGGGCGTCGTTGACCACCTTGATGCCCTCCGGCGCGGCCACCAGCACCATCGCGCGGATTTCCCGGCAGCCGGCACGCTTGAGCAGGTCGATGGTGGCGACCATGGAGCCGCCGGTGGCCAGCATCGGGTCGATGATCAGCGCCAGGCGCTCGTTGATCTCCGGCGCCAGCTTCTCCAGGTAGGTGTGGGCTTCGAGGGTTTCCTCGTTGCGCGCCACGCCCACGGCGCTGACCTTGGCCCCCGGCACCAGGCTGAGCACGCCGTCCAGCATGCCGATGCCGGCGCGCAGGATGGGCACCACGGTGATCTTCTTGCCGGCGATCTTCTCCACCTGCACCGGGCCGGCCCAGCCCTGGATCTCGTAGTTCTCCAGGGGCAGGTCGTTGGTGGCTTCGTAGGTGAGCAGGGCGCCGATTTCCTGGGCCAGTTCGCGGAAGTTCTTGGTGCTGATGTCGGCGCGGCGCATGAGGCCGATCTTGTGGCGGATCAGCGGGTGGCGGATCTCTCGAATGGGCATGTGGAATCACTCCGGCGGGCTGGCAAAAAAATCGCGATAGATTAAAGCATTGCCCGTGCCATGTCGTGAGATGACTCATGGGTCACAGGGCCGCGGGCTTCCTCTGCGGGCGCGCTTGGCGCACCATCGCTCACTCGTCCGGCAGGGCTTGCCGGGAGGAGGGCGGATGGGTAACGTTGCGCCCTTTTTTTATTGACGCCCCGGACAGCTTCCGTCGGAAGCGGGGCCCGACCAGCCGACCTGAGGAACCCTCGCCATGCCCGTCGATCTCGCCCACATCCGCCAGGTAATGGCCGAAGCCGATTGCCTGTTCACCGATGCCCAAGTCGAGGCCGCCATCGACCAGGTCGCCGCCGCGATCAACGTCGACCTGGCCGAACGCAACCCGGTGGTGTTCTGCGTGATGAACGGCGGCCTGATCTTCGCCGGCAAGCTGCTCCCCAAGCTGGCCTTCCCCCTGGAGCTGTCCTACCTGCACGCCACCCGCTACCGCAATGAAACCAGCGGCGGCGAGCTGTTCTGGAAGGCCAAGCCGGAAATCTCCTTCATCGACCGCGACGTGCTGATCATCGACGACATCCTCGACGAGGGGCACACCCTCGCCGCCATCATCGACTTCTGCAAACACGCCGGTGCCGCACGCGTGCACACCGCCGTGCTGATGGACAAGACCCACGACCGCAAGGCCCGCCCGGACCTGAAGGCCGACTACAAGGGCCTGGACTGCGAAGACCGCTACATCTTCGGCTACGGCATGGACTACAAGGGCTACTGGCGCAACGCCGCCGGCATCTTCGCCGTCAAGGGCATGTGACCCCCGTGGCCGCGCGCTTCCTCGACCAGGCGCTGTTCGATGGCCTGGCCGCAGGCGCCGCGGCCAGCCCGCGCCTGCGCCAGCACCACAACCTGCACGCCATGGAGGAGCCCTGCCACCGCCTGGCGGTGGGCCTCCAGCCCGGCACCTACATCGCCCCTTGGGAAGGGGAACCGGGTGTCACGGACTACCTGGCCTGGATGCGCGCGCAGTTCCCCTGACTCACCCCGCCGGCTCACCCACCCAGCGCAGCGCCTTGGCCCGCGCCTGTTCCAGGGTCTGCACATAGGCCAGGCGGCCCTCCTCGCGGCGGATGCCGGCGCGGCGCAGCTTGAGGCGCACGCGCGGCGTGGTGCCCACCAGCACCAGGCCGATGCCCTGCCGGCGGTAGTCCTCCAGCAGGCTTTCGAGGGCCGCCAGGGCCGTCATGTCCAGCAGCGGCACGGCGCTGATCTCCACCACCACCACACGTACCTGCGGGTTGAGCATGCGCAGCACGCTCAGCGCCTTGTCGGCTGCGCCGAAGAACAGCGGGCCGCTGATCACGTAGGGCACCACGCTGGCCGGCAGTTCTCCCAGCGCGCGCTGGGCATGGCCGGGCATGGGCTGGGTGTCGGTCAGCTCGCTCATGCGCTTGATGAACAGGCCCGCCGCCAGCAGCAGACCGACGCCCACCGCCAGCACCATGTCGAACAGCACCGTCAGCACCAGGCACACCAGCAGCACCACCACGTCGTTGCGCGGGGCGATGCGCAGGGTGTGCAGCACATGGCGTGCCTCGCTCATGTTCCACGCCACCATCACCAGCAGCGCGGCCAGGGCCGCCATCGGCAGGTAGCTGAACAGCGGGGCGAGCAGCAGCATGGCGGTCAGCACCACCCCGGCATGGATGATGGCCGCCAGGGGCGAAAAGGCCCCGGCGCGGACGTTGGCCGCCGTGCGGGCGATGGCGGCGGTGGCGGTGATGCCGCCGAACAGCGGCGCCACCAGGTTGCCCAGGCCCTGGCCGACCAGCTCGGCGTTGGGGTCGTGGCGGGTGCCGGCCATGCCGTCGGCCACCACCGCGCAGAGCAGGGATTCGATGGCGCCGAGCATGGCGATGGCGAAGGCCGGCGCGAGCAGCTGGCGGATCAGCTCGAAGGACAGCCGCAGCGGCTGGCCATCGGCGCCGGGCAGGTTCCACGGCCAGGCGAAGTCCGGCAGGAAGGGCGGGATGCCGGGGTGGCTCACGCCGTCCAGGGTGTAGCTGAAGCGCTCGCCCAGGGTCGCCACCGGCAGGCCGAGGGCCTCCAGCAGCAGGCCCAGCAGGGCGCCCACCGCCAGGGCCACCAGGTGGCCCGGCACCTTGGGCACGAAGCGCGGCCAGACCAGCAGCACCGCCAGGCACACCATCGCCACCAGGGTGTCGCCCAGGTGCGCGCCGGGCAGTGCCAGGGCCAGCAGCTCCACCTGCTCCAGGTAGTGCTGCGGCGTGTGCGGCAGGCTCAGGCCGAACAGGTCCTTCACCTGCAGGGTGGCGATGACGATGCCGATGCCGGCGGTGAAGCCGAGGATCACCGGGTAGGGGATGAACTGGATCAGCCGCCCGAGTCGGCCCAGGCCCATGGCCAGGAGGATCAGCCCGGCCATCAGCGTGCACAGCAGCAGGCCGCCGAGACCGTACTGCTGGGTGATCGGCAGCAGGATCACCACGAAGGCGGCGGTGGGGCCGGAGATGTTGAAGCGCGAGCCGCCGGTGAGGGCGATCAGCGGCGCCGCCACCAGCACGGTGTAGAGCCCGTGCTGCGGCGCCACGCCCACGGCGATGGCCAGCGCCATGGCCAGGGGGATGGCGATGATGCCGACGGTGACCCCGGCGCCGAGGTCGCCCCGCAGGCTCTTCCACGAATAGCCCGCACGCAGGGTCTGGCGCAGGGCGGCGAACAGCGGCACGTTGGGCGTCATGGCGGCTCCTTGGCTGAAGGCCGGATTATAGGGCGGTCACCACTGAGCGGTGTTGATCGGGCGGCTTGCGTCAGGGAAGCGACAGCCCCTAGAGTGCCCGGCTTGACCCAGCCGGGAGTTGCCGATGTCTCGCCGTACCCGCTTTGCCTGTGCCCTGCTGCTGCTGACCAGCCTGCCGCTGGCCGCCGCGCCGGCTCCGACCGCTCCCGCCGCCCCGCCCCACGCCGCCTTCCTGCCACCCGACGATGCCGGGTTGCGCAGCGAACAGCCGGACCAGCAGGTGCTGCTGCAGGTGGTGGACTTCAGCGTCACCCTCGGCAACCAGCGCCAGTCCAGCCAGCAGCCGATCCCGATCACCACGCCGACCCTGGTCAAGCTGCGCGCCAAACCGGTGAGCAAGGCGGCCAGGGCCGGTGACCTGAGCACGGTGCTGATCCACTTCGAGGCGGACGGCAAGAGCCTGAAGAAGGCCGCCTACGACGCCGAGTCGCGCACCCTCACGTTGAACTACCCGCTGTCCCAGTACCGCCCGGTGCTCGACCTGCTGCGCAACGGCGGGCCGATCTACTGCCAGTTCCTCAGCTACCCCAACGGCCACGTGTGGGCCGACCTGCACCTGGGGCCGGTGCGGGTGCGTTGAGCCCCGGCCCGGCCCGGGGGTACACTGCCGGCCCCCAACGTGCGGCCAGAGAGAGCGAACGATGCGCAAAGACAAGAAGCAGGTGATTGGCGAAGAGATGAGCGACGACGCGATCAAGCTGTTCCTCGACTTCGAGCCCGCCGACGGCACCCCGTCCTCCCTGCACAAGCTGGTCAAGGCCTACCGTGGCCTGCGCATCGACGACTTCGAGCGCTTCCTCGGCTTCTTCCGTGAAGCGGGCCTGGACCTCGATGCCCGTGACGCCCAGGGCCAGGATTTCATCGCGCTGATCCGCGACCAGCGCCAGGCCGAGCCCTACATCGAAGCCGTCCAGGCGGCCCGTGGCTGACGCGCTACGACCTGTCCACCGGAAACCCGCCCTCGTGCGGGTTTCTGCATATATGGGCCGCGGAAAAACCGTGACCCAGCACACGAACCCCCGAACCGAATGGAGTGAACCATGACCAGGGACGACGCCCAGCGCCAGTGGCAGCAACAGACCCTCGCCTACGCCCAGGCGATCAACGCCTATGTGGAGCGCGGCCAGCGCGACGGCTGGGACAACGCCGGCAAGGAGCCCAGCGCCGAGGGGCGCGAGGCGCTGGTGCCGCACCTGCTGGACGCGTTGCGCGACGCCAACCGCAATGGGCAGGTGGAGGCACTGCGCGACGCCTGGCCGCCGGCCCACGAGCCGCTGTTCGGGCACGTCAACGAGGAAGGGCAGTGCATCGCCCAGCTGGCGCTGTTGGACGACGGTTCGGTGCTCGCCCGCGTCGGTGCCACCTGGGAAGCCGGCCGGGTGGTGCGCATCCACGCCGACCGGGTGGAGGAGCTGCCGGGGCTGGAGTACTTCGGTGCCTGCCCGAACCGCCGGTTCTACGCCACCGCCGATGCCGCCGGCGTGGTGGTGCGTGAGGGCTGGGAGGGCCCCGAGATGCTGCGCTGTGCCTGGCCCCTTGGCACCGAGAACGCCCCGGAGGGCGTGGCGCTGCAGCCCATCGAGGGCTTCCCCCGGCCGACGCGCCTGCAGCCGTTCCCGGATGGCCGGCGCGTGTTGCTGGTCAGTGCCGACGGCATCTTCGTGCTGGCGGCCGACGGCGCTCGGCGGCTGTACCCGGACAACGCCATGCTGCTGGAGTCCGCCGAGCCTGACGAGCCCCAGGGCACCGGCTTGTCCATGGAGCATGGCGCGGTGTCGGCGGATGGCCGCTGGATCGCCTTCGGTGCGCAGGACGGGCGCCACCAGTTGTTCGACGGCGAGCTGAACCCCGTCGCCCAGATCGGCCCCCACGGCGAGTACCCGCATTTCGCGCTGTTCAGCGGCGATGGCCGCAGCGTGGCCTTCAATGCCTGCCACTTCTACAACGGCGGCACCATCGCCGTGGACCTGGCGCGCGCGCCGGGCCTGGATTCCGACTACTACGAGGACGTCGAGGGCGTGACCCTGATCGAACCGGGCGCGCGGGTGTATGCCGGGGTGTCCATGGGCGACCGCTTCGTCCTCGGCGATGCCTATGGCTACCTGCGCTGCGTGGACGCGGCGGGCAATGCGGTGTGGCAGCACTACCTGGGCTCGACCCTGAGCGCCATGGACCTGTCCGCCGACGGCCGCACCCTGGTGGTGGCCAGCTACGCGGGGGTGGTGTCGATCATCGACCTGGAAGCCGGGCGCCCGGCGTGGCAGATCGGCACCGGCAATCACCGGGAGCGGCGGCGGTGGCTGTTCTGGAAGAGTGAGGAGCGCCCGCTGGCCTGGTAAGCAGCGGTCGTAACGGAGAGTCGGCATGGCCATAAAAAAAACCGCCCATGAAGGGCGGTTTTTTCTTTGGCACCCGGCTCAGCCGGCGGAAGCGGTGGCTTCCGGTGCCTGGGCGTCGATCAGGCCGAGGCGGGCGTCGGACTGGCGGCTGATCTGCCGGTACAGTTCGGCGTCGTCCTGCAGCGCCTTTTCACGGGCCGGGAAGATCTCCTTCAGCTTGCTGCTCCACTCGGCAGAGCGGGCCTGTTCGCCGAAGCAGCGCTCGATCAGGTTGAGCATGATCGACACGGTGACCGAAGCACCCGGGGAAGCGCCCAGCAGGGCGGCGATGCTGCCGTCCTCGGCCGAGACCAGCTCGGTGCCGAACTGCAGGATGCCGCCTTTCTTGGCGTCCTTCTTGATGATCTGCACGCGCTGGCCGGCGATCTCCAGGCGCCAGTCCGCCGGATCCAGGTCCGGGTAGAACTTGCGCAGGGCGTCCAGGCGCTGCTCCTGGGACTGCATCACTTCCTTGATCAGGTAGCGGGTCAGGTCCATGTTGTCGCGGGCCACGGCCAGCATCGGGCCGAGGTTGCCGGGACGTACCGAGAGCGGCAGGTCGAGGAAGGAACCGTGCTTGAGGAACTTGGTGGTGAAGCCGGCGTAGGGCCCGAACAGCAGGGATTTCTTGCCATCCACCACGCGGGTGTCCAGGTGCGGCACGGACATCGGCGGGGCGCCCACTTCGGCCTGGCTGTAGACCTTGGCCTGGTGGCGCTTGACCACCTCGGGGTTGTCGCAGCGCAGCCACTGGCCGCTGACCGGGAAGCCGCCGAAGCCCTTGCCTTCCGGAATGCCGGACATCTGCAGCAGCGGCAGGGCGCCACCGCCGGCTCCGAGGAAGACGAAGCGTGCGGACACCTCACGGGTGCTGCCGTTCTGGGTGTTGCGGATGCTGACCGACCAGCCGCTGTCGGTGCGCTTCAGGCCGGTGACCTTCTGGAAGTAGCTGACCGCAGTACCCGGGAGGGTGGTCAGGTAGGCCAGCAGCTTGTTGGTCAGGGCGCCGAAGTTCACGTCGGTGCCGTTCTCGGCACGGGTCGCGGCCACGGCTTCGTTGGCCGGGCGGGCCTGCATCATCAGCGGCATCCACTTGGCCAGGGTCTCGCGCTCTTCGGAATACTCCATGTGCGAGAAGGCGTGGTGCTGGCTGATCACCTCGAAGCGCTTGCGCAGGAACGGGATGTCCTTGCCGCGCACGAAGGACAGGTGCGGAACCGGGTTGATGAAGTCACGGGCGCTGCCGAAGGCCGGCTTCCCGCTCATGTAGGCCCAGAACTGCTTGGACACTTCGAACTGGGTGTTGATGAGCACCGCTTTCTTGATGTCGATGGAGCCGTCGGCTGCCTGGGGGGTGTAGTTCAGTTCGCACAGCCCGGCATGGCCGGTACCGGCGTTGTTCCACGGGTTGGAGCTCTCCACGGCACCGGATTCGCGGAGTTCCGCGATTTCCAGCTTGATGCCCGGATCGAGTTCCTTCAGCAGTGTCGCCAGGGTGGCGCTCATGATGCCGGCCCCGACCAGCAACACGTCCACTGCTTCGTTCTCGTTTTGCGCCATTGCTCGCCACTCTCTCGTGAAGTAGTGAAAAACCGTCATCTCACGCTCTTTTGGAGACGTGAACCTCAAAAGAATCGCCTGCCTGGAGGCAGGCCGCTTCCATCGCGCGATGACACGCTACGTCCATGCAAAAGCGTTTGCATATCGGGCGGAAACAGCAGCAGGCCAGTAGTTGGCAGCGCGAATAGTGGGCGGCTCTCTGTGGGGCTGTGTGAAGTGCCGGCGCGAGGCGCGGCGGGTGTTGCGGGGCCCGATCAGGAGTCGACCTTATAATCGGGGGGCGATTGTAGCGGAGAAAGCGGGCGTGTTGAGCGTTTCCCGTGACTTTTATTCATCCATCGGTCAGGCCGCCAACGCGCGGGGCCTGCGGGCGTCCCGAGTGGCCTGGGAGAGGCGTGCACGCACCGGCAGGGGCTGGCCGATCCAGGACGGGGAGGGCTCGTCCACCTCGACCCAGTGACCGCGTACCGGGGCCTGGGTGGCCTGGTGCAGGCCGCGGCAGATACCGGCCTCGTCCAGCAGGGCGAAGTGGCGGGGTTTGGCGCGGGGGGCCAGCAGGGACCAGAGTGACATCATCGTCGGGCTCTCCTTGGGTTCGGCACCGTTATCCCACTTGGGCGTGACAGGGTCATGACAGGAACCGCGCGGCCCCGGGCGCTGTCAGAACGCCATCGGCGTGTGCTCTGTCGGCGGGCCCGCCGGCTCGCTTATACTGCCGGCCTTTCGTTTCCGAACCTGGAGAATCAAGCATGCTGAACCGCGCGTTGCTCGGCCTGCTGGCCGCCCTCAGCCTGACCCTGGTCGGCTGTGCCCTCAGCCCGCAACAACTCAGCCCGCAACCCAAGCTCACCGGCCCGCTGACTCCGGTCGGCCAGGGCCAGCCGGTGGTGGTGCGGGTCGCCGATGGTCGTCCTTCCCCGGTGCTGGGCACCCGTGGCGGCCTGTACGCCGACACCAGCAACGTGACCGTGCAGGGCCAGGACATCCTGCCGCGCCTGCAGGCCGAAGCCGAGGCCGCCGTGCGTCTGCTGGGCTTCACCCCGTCGCCCAACGCCTACAACGCTCCCCAGCTGACCCTGACCCTGGCCGAGCTGAAGTACCAGTCGCCCAAGGAAGGCATGTACGTGACCGAGGCGGACATCAGCGCCACCTTCCGCGTCGACGTGCAGAACGCCACCCGTCGCTACAGCGGCCGCTACGGTGCTTCGCTGAACCAGCGCTTCGGCACCGCGCCGAACCAGGAGACCAACACCAAGCTGGTGAGCAATGTCCTGAGCGATGCGCTGACCCGCGCCTTCAAGGACCCGACCATCGGCCAGCTGCTCCTGCAGTAAGCCTGTCGATGACGAGAAGCCCGGCCTTGAGCCGGGTTTTTTGTGCCTGCGGTTCGCCCTAGGCCGGGGTCAGGCACTCGGGACCATCCAGCTTCGGGTCGTTGACCAGGGTGGCCAGGGCACGTTCGCGCAGGGGCGGGGTGGGGCCGTCGAGCAGGGCGTGGATTGTTTCCTGCGGGGTGTTGGCGTCCAGCCAGGTGCGTTGGCCGTCGGCGTCCAGCACCAGGGGGCGGCGCAGGTCGGCGGCCGGGCGGGTGATCAGGGCCAGGCTGAGGTACTCGGTGTCACCGACCGGGAAAGGCTCCCAGAGTGCGGCGAAATGCAGCAGGGAGGTCTCGCCGCTGACCCAATAGGGCCGCTTGCGCACCCCGCGCCATTCATAGAAGCCGTTGGCCGGTACCAGGCAGCGGCGGCGGCGCAGGGCGTCGCGGAACATCGGCTGTTCGGCCACCGTCTCGGCCCGGGCGTGGGCGGGGGTGCGCGACAGGTCGGTCAGCCAGGCCGGGGTCAGGCCCCAGCGGGCCAGGTCCAGCCGCTGGATGCCGTCCTGCTGGCGTAGCATCAGCACCTGCATGTTCGGCGCGAGGTTCCAGTGCGGGCGCTGGTCGGCGGGGAAGCCGGGCAGGGCGGCGAAGTCGGGGGACCAGCGGAACAGGGCGAAACGTCCGGACATGGGCTTCTCGGTTCAGCACAACAGGGTGCCGGGGCAGCCTTCCGGCTCGTCCCCGGGCACGGGCGAGGCGGCATTGTACGTGGCGATCAGGCACCGTGCCTGTTCGGCATCCGCCTCGTCCACCATCAGCCCCAGCAGCCCGGCACCGGGCAGTTCGCCAACGCCGCCGAGCAGGTGGGCACCGGCCAGGTGGGCGGTGATGCCCTCGCTGGCGAGCATGCCCAGCAGCAGCTGGGCCTCGATCAGGTCGTGGGGCTCGTAGATGCGCTGCATCACTCGTCCTCCCGGCGTACGTCCAGGCTCCAGTCGAGCCCGTCGGTGCGCAGGTCGAAGACGATGGGCCGGCAGCACACTGGACAGTCCTCGATGTACTGCTGGTCGCCGCCGGACAGGTCGAGCAGGGTGTCCACCGCTTCGCCGCAATATGGGCAGTCGTACGCTTGTGTCTCCAGCATGTCGCCATATTCCCCTGTGACTTGAAGGTATAATCGCCGGTCTACTTCTGGCCCCGGATTGCGGGGCACATCCTTATCCACAGCCGCAGCAGAACAAGAGAACACGATGGGCGAATTCGAAGCCATCCGACCCTATGACGACGCCGAGGTGCCCGCGGTTCTGGCACGCCTGTTCGCCGACCCGGCCTTCATCGGGACGCTCACCCGCTACCGCTTCCCCCGGCTGGCGGGTCCGCTGGGCTGGCTGCTGAGGCCTGTTATAGCCCATCGGCTGCGCCGTGAGTTCCAGGGCATCGAGTCCGTGCATGCGCTGCAGGACAAGATCGAGCCCTACGTGGACACCACCATCGAGCGTGCCACCGACGGCGTCACCTACTCCGGGGTGGACCGGCTCAAGCCCGGCGGGGCCTACCTGTTCGTCGCCAACCACCGCGACATCGTGATGGACCCGGCCTTCGTCAACTACGCGGTCTACCACGCCGGCATCCCCACGCCGCGCATCGCCATCGGCGACAACCTGCTGCAGAAGCCCTTCGTCAGCGACCTGATGCGCCTGAACAAGAGCTTCATCGTGCACCGCAACCTGGCCGGGCGCCGCGAGAAGCTGGCGGCCTACCAGTTGCTGTCCGCCTACATCAACCATTCGATCCGCGAGGACGGCCAGTCGATCTGGATCGCCCAGGCGGAGGGCCGCGCCAAGGACGGGGATGACCGCACCGATTCGGCGATCCTCAAGATGTTCCACATGAGCCGCAAGGACGAGGCGTTCGCCGACGTGGTCCGCGACCTGCACATCGTCCCGGTGTCCATCAGCTACGAATACGACCCCTGCGACCAGGCCAAGGCCCGCGAGCTGTACATCCGCGCCACCACCGGCGGCTACGAGAAGGCGCCGGGCGAGGATGACGCGAGCATCGCCCTCGGCATCACCGGCTACAAGGGCCGGGTGCACGTGGCCTTCGGTGGCGAGATCGTCGACGAGGCGGTGGATGCCAAGCAGCTGGCGGCGGAGATGGACCGGCGCATCCTCACCGGCTACCGCCTTTTCCCGGTGCACTACCTGGCCTACGCGATGTGGGAGGGGCGTGACGAGGCACTGGCCGTGCCGGCGCTGGAAAGCCTGTTCGGGGCCGAGGAGATTGCCCGTGCGCGGGCCGAGTGGCAGCGCCGCCTGAACGCCTGCCCCGAGGCGCATCGCCCGTGGCTGGTGCTGCAGTACGCCAACCCGGTGCGCAACCAGTACCGCACCCAGGCGGGCCTGCCGCTCTGAGGGCGAACAGGCCACAGCAAAACGGCGACCCTCGGGTCGCCGTTTTTCATTCTGCAGCGGGCTACGCGGTCAGAGCTGGGTGCTGGCCCAGGACACGCCGAGGGCCACGGCCAGGGTGAAGCTGCCGAAGGCGTAGAAGAAGCGGTTGATCTTCTGGCTGCGTTCGTCGACCGGGGCGTCCTGCTCCAGTTCTTCCAGATCGCTCTCCACCACCAGGCGGGCCGAGGCGCGTTGCTCGCGCAGCCGGGTGGCCATGAGCAGCCAGCTGCCGATGACGGCGAAGAACAGGGCCAGGCCGTTGACCGCCTGGTGCGGGTGGGCCTGGTAGAGGGACCAGAGTGCCTGCAGGGACATCATCAACTCCGCGGCAGGCACAGCCTGCGACTACGACCAGCGGGCCCGGGGCGGGCCACGAAAACGGCGGCGAGTCTAACGGAGGGGCGGGGCGGGGACGGGGCGTTTCCGACGAAGTGCCGGGCCGTTCATCTTCCGGAGACCTCCCCGGCCCTGTGGGCCGGGGAGGTGACGTGGGTCAGACCTTGAACTGGTTGATCAGCCGGCGCTGCTGCTCGGCCAGCTTGGTCAGCTCGGCGCTGGCGGCGGAGGCTTCGTCGGCGCCGCCGGCCACCTCGTTGGCCACCTGGCCGATGTTGGTGACGTTGCGGTTGATGTCCTCGGCCACGGCGCTCTGCTCCTCGGCGGCGCTGGCGATCTGGGTGTTCATGTCGTTGATCACCGACACCGCCTGGGTGATGGACTCCAGCGCCTGGGCCGCCTCGCTGGCGGACTGCACGCTGGTGTCGGTCTTGGTCTGGCTGTCCTGCATGACCCGCACCACGTCGCGCGTCCCCTGCTGGAGCTGCTGGATCATGGTCTGAATTTCCTCGGTGGCCTGCTGGGTCTTCTGCGCCAGGTTGCGCACCTCGTCGGCCACCACGGCGAAGCCGCGGCCCTGCTCGCCGGCACGGGCGGCCTCGATGGCGGCGTTGAGGGCCAGCAGGTTGGTCTGCTCGGCGATGCCGCGGATGGCCACCAGGATGGCGTTGATGTTCTCGCTGTCCTTGGCCAGGTTCTGCACCACGCCCACGGCGCGGGCGATCTCCTCGGCCAGGGCGCTGATGGCGCCGGTGGTGCTCTGGACGATGCGCTTGCCGTCGTTGGCGGCCTGGTCGGCGTTGTTGGCCGCCTCGGCGGCCAGGGTGGCGTTGCGCGCCACGTCCTGGGCGGTGGCGGTCATCTCGTGGACGGCGGTGGCCACCAGTTCGATCTCGGCCAGCTGCTTCTGCACGCCCTGGTTGGTGCGGATGGCGATGTCGGCGGTGTGCTCGGAGGAGTCGCTGACCTTCTGCACCGAGGTCACCACCTGGCTGATCATCGCCTGCAGCTTGGCGAGGAAGGTGTTGAAGCCGTTGGCGATGGCACCCAGTTCGTCGGCGCGGTCGGAATGCAGGCGGCGGGTGAGGTCGCCCTCGCCCTTGGCGATGTCGTCGAGCATGGCCACCATCTGCCGCAGCGGGCTGGCGATGCCGTAGCCGACGAACCAGATGATCACCAGGCCCAGGGCGGCGATCAGCAGGCCCACCAGGCTCATGCCGAGGATGTCGCTGTCGCGCTGGGCAGTGAGGTCGCCTTCGAGCTTTTGCAGGTCGGCCATCACCGTTTCCAGCGGCAGGTTGAGGCTGAGCATCCAGCGCGAATCGGTGCCGGCGACCTTGAACGGCACCAGCAGGAAGATGCGGCCGTTCTCGCGGTCGATCTCGTAGGCCGGCTGGTCACCGCTGAGGTTGCGCAGGTTGTCGGCGATCACGCTGCCCAGCACCTGGTCGGCCGGCTCGCCCAGCTTGGCGGCGTTGGCGGTGTAGGCCACCAGGCGCTTGTTGTTGGCCAGCAGGGCCAGCTCGCCGGCACCGTTGTAGAGCTTCTTGTTGGCCTCGACCAGCAGTTGCTGGATGAAGTCCAGGGACAGGTCCGCACCCACTGCGCCCTTGAACTGGCCGTTGACCAGGATCGGCGCGTTGAAGCTGGAGAGCATCACCATCTTGCCGGCGAACTCGTAGGGGGCCGGGTCCACCACGCAGGGCTTGAGGGTTTCGCGCGGGCACAGGTAGTACTGGCCCTCGCGCACGCCGGTGGGCAGGAGCTTCTCGCTTTCCAGGGTGGCGCCCAGCGGTTCGACCTTGAGGGCGTTGCCGTCGCGGTAGAACCAGGGCATGAAGCGGCCGGCCTCGTCGTGGCCGGGGGTGCCGATGTTGTCGGCGTCGTTGCCGAAGGCGTTGGGTTGCCAGCCGACATAGAGGTCGATCAGCTTGGGATTGTTCGACAGCAGGTGGCGCAGCAGGTTGAGCAGCTCCTTGCGGGAGGCACTGAGCGCCGGGCTGCCGTCCTCGGCGGTCTGCCCCAGCAGGGCGTTGGTCTGGGCGACGGTGGCGGCGATGCTCATGGGCGCGGCCAGCTCGCGCTGGATGTCCGAGACCTGGGCGGCGGCCAGCGACTGCAGGCGGTCGGCGATGGCCTGCTCCAGCAGGGTTTCGGTCCGGGACTGCACCAGCTCCTGGGTCCGGGCGCCGGCGAAGAGGGCGTAGAGCACCAGGGCGACTACCACGGCGAGCACGCTGGCACCGGCCAGGGTGGCTACCGAAAACTGGATCGATCTGAATTTCATGGGAACTCCGTTCGCGTCTTTATTCAGCCAGCGCTGGGTTTATCGGCCGGACCGGGCGGGAGCATGAGCCCGTTGTCACAACAAAAGATAGTCACCTGGCCACTAGTCCGCTTCCTGGTTGCCTGGTATCGGTCCGGTCCTTACAGTACCGCGCAGTTCAAGCAGGAGAATGACAAGTGGCCAAGCCCCTTTTCCTCGGCAGCCTCGCGCTGTCCGTCCTTCTGGCAGGATGCCAGGCCGTGAATACCACCAGCGGCGGCGCCGTCGGTGTCGAGCGCAAGCAGTACATGTTCAGCATGCTGTCCGAGCAGCAGGTGAACCAGATGTACGCCCAGTCCTATCAGGAGACCCTGAACGAGGCCTCCCAGGCCGGCGTGCTGGACAAGAGCAGCGCCAACGCCAAGCGCGTCTCGGCCATTGCCAAGCGGCTGATCGGACAGGTGTCCGTGTTCCGTCCCGACGCGGCCCAATGGGCCTGGGACGCCAACGTGATCGACAGCGACGAGCTGAACGCCAACTGCGGCCCGGGCGGCAAGATCATCGTCTACAGCGGGCTGATCGATCAGCTCAAACTCACCGACGACGAGCTGGCAGCGGTGATGGGCCACGAGATCGCCCACGCCCTACGCGAGCACGGTCGTGAAGCCATGTCCAAGGCCTATCCCTTACAGATGGGGACCCAGCTGGGTTCGCTGCTGGGGGTGAGCAACGAAAACCTGCAACTGGCCAACGTCGGCGTGAAATACCTGATGACGCTGCCCAACAGCCGCGCCAACGAGAACGAGGCCGACCTGATCGGCCTCGAGCTGTCTGCCCGCGCCGGCTACAACCCCAACGCGACCATCAGCCTGTGGCAGAAGATGAGCAAGGCCAGCGAAGGGGCTCCGCCGGAGTTCATGAGCACCCACCCCTCGTCCAGCTCGCGGATCGCTTCCCTGCAGGCGGCGATTCCGAAGGTCATGCCCTTCTACAAGCAGGCCAAGGGCGGCTGACCGCTCCATCGATACCGCCGGCTCGTCGAGCCGGCGGTTCCCATTGCCTCAGGGCAGCGCTTTTTCCGCGTACGCGCGGCTGGCCAACCCCAGCTGGGCGCGGAAGCTTTCCATGTCGAACATCGTGCACAGCTCCTGCACCTCCCCCAGGCTGTTGAGGGTCCAGAACGCCATGGCCGAGATGCTCAGCACCCGGTCGCTGGGCGGGTAGCCCAGGGCGGGCTTCTGGATGCTGCCGATCAGGGTGCTCCAGGTGAACACCTTGTGGCCTTCGGCGATGCATTCCTCCACCACCACTTCCAGGTCGGGCATGGCCTCGCGGATCTCCTGCACCATCCCGGCGTAGCCGGCGCTGTCCAGCGTCTGCCCGAGGAAGGAGCTCTTGTAGAGGAAGTCCTTGCTTTGCAACTGCTCGGCCAGTGCCAGACGGCCCTTGTTCCAGGTGAGGTCGATGTGCTGGCGCACGACGCGTTTCAGGTCTTCGGTCGACATCCGCTGTCTCCTTCGCCGGTTCTGCAGATCGGCGGGAATCTACCAGTTGCCAGCCGCCTGCCATTGGCTGAAACGCCGGCGTTCCGGCGTCAGCCAAGTGGCGAATCAGCTCGCGGTGGTCAGCATCCAGGCCTGCCACGCGGCGTAGACGGCGAGGACGCCGAAAGCGACGGCAGCGAGGCGGCGGATCAGGGCCAGGGGCAGGCGATCAGCGGCGAAGTTGCCCGCCAGGACCACGGGGACGTTGGCGATCAGCATGCCCAGGGTGGTACCGGCGACCACCAGCACGAAGTGCGGGTACTGCGCGGCCAGCATCACGGTGGCGACCTGGGTCTTGTCGCCCATCTCGGCGAGGAAGAAGGCGATCAGCGTGGTGAGGAAGGGGCCGTATTTCTTCAGGCCGGAGGCTTCGTCGTCGTCCAGCTTGTCCGGCACCAGGGTCCACAGGGCCACGGCGGCGAAGGAGGCGGCGAGGATCCAGCCCAGGGTGGCGGGGGAGAAGAAGCCGGCGACCCAACTGCCCACCGCACCGGCCGCGAAGTGGTTGGCCAGGGTGGCGGCGATGATGCCCCAGATGATCGGCCAGGGTTTGCGGAAGCGCGCAGCCAGGAGCAGGGCGAGCAATTGCGTCTTGTCGCCGATCTCGGCCAGGGCAACGATCAGGGTGGGGACGAACAGGGATTCCAGCATCAGGGTTCCTACGGGGGCGGGTCGACTAATCACCATGACACACGCAATCTGCCCGCCCCGGGTCAGGTTGTGTGTGTCATAGGTCTTGTCAAACCGCTGGCCTGTCTGTGCAGGCTCGGGGTCATCCGCGCCATGGTCTGTGGACCAAGTGTGTTGACGCGGACCGGGCGAGCAGGGCGCTCGCGGGAGACTACTCCCCTAGGACGGGGCGCATTTTGCACAAGGCGGGCTCGCTGGGCAAGCCCGCCGCCGGGTCAGTCGAGGGTGGGGCGTACGTCCATCTCGGCGTAGCGCACGAAGCGGCTGCCCTTGCGCAGGCGGTAGCCCAGCCAGATCACCAGGAACAGCGGCAGGCTGATGTAGGTGGCCGCCAGGCCCACCCAGTTGATCTGCTCGCCCACCAGCGCCTCGTAGTTCTGCCCGAGGGTGATCGCCAGGCACAGGGCGAAGGCGAACAGCGGGCCGAAGGGGAACAGCTTGGCGCGGTAGGGCAGGTCTTCCAGGCGGCCGCCCTGCAGCAGGTAGCCCTTGCGGAAGCGGTAGTGGGAGATGGCGATGCCCAGCCAGGCGATGAAGCCGCACATGCCGGAGGTGTTCAGCAGCCAGGTGTAGAGGGTGCTGTCGCCGACGATGGAGGTGAAGAAGCACAGCGCGCCCACCAGGGTGGTGGCGTACAGCGCGTTGCGCGGCACGCCGCTGTCGGAAAGGCGGGCGAACAGCTTCGGCGCCTTGCCCTGGAGGGCTAGGGTGTAGAGCATCCGCGTCGAGGCGTACATGCCCGAGTTGCCCGCCGAGAGGATGGCCGTGAGGATCACCGCGTTCATCACGCTGGCGGCGGCAGCGAAGCCGGCCCGCTCGAACAGCAGGGTGAAGGGCGACACACTGATGTCGCTGGCCTCGTTCTGCAGCAGGCTGGGCTCGGTGTAGGGGATCAGCATGCCGATCACGAAGATCGCCAGGATGTAGAACATCAGGATTCGCCAGAACACCTGGCGGATGGCGATGGGGATGTTCTTGCGCGGGTTCTCCGATTCGCCGGCGGCGATGCCGATCAGCTCGGTGCCCTGGAACGAGAAGCCGGCGATCATCGCCACACCGACCATGGCCTGCAGGCCGCCGACGAAGGGCGCCTCGCCCTGGGTGAAGTTGCTGAAGCCCGGGGACTGCATGCCGCTCATCAGGCCGAAGATGGTGGCCAGGCCGACGCCGATGAAGATCACCACCGTCACCACCTTGATCAGCGCGAACCAGAACTCGCTCTCGCCGAAGCCCTTAACCGAGACCACGTTCAGCGCGAACATCAGCGCCAGGAACAGCCCGCTCCAGTAGATGCCGGGCACGTCCGGGAACCAGAAATTCATGATCAATTGGGCCGCCACCAGTTCGGCGGCGATGGTCACCGCCCAGTTGTACCAGTAGTTCCAACCCAGGGCGAAACCGAAGCCATCGTCGACGAACCGGCTGCCATAGGTGCTGAACGAGCCGGAAACCGGCATGTAGGCAGCCATCTCCCCCAGGCTGGTCATGAGGAAGTAGACCATCAGGCCGATCAGGGCGTAGGCCAGCAGGGCGCCGCCGGGGCCGGCCGTGGCGACGGTGGCGCCGGAGGCGACGAACAGGCCGGTGCCGATGGAGCCGCCGATGGCGATCATGTTCAGGTGACGGGGCTTCAGCGCCCGGTGCAGGCCGTGGGCGGCCGGCGGGTTGGCAGTGTGGTCGGTCAAGGTAGAACTCCAGGGGTCCGGTCTCATGCCGGATGGGCGCGGCGGCCGGAGCCGCTCGTCGTGGGTAGATGCAGGAACGCCCGCCGCTCAGCGGCGGGCACGGTAGACGCGGAAGCCGTCGCCCTCCGCCAGGGTCTGGCAATTGCCGAGTGCCTGTTCGATGAGGGGCGGATAGCGCAGGAAGCTGTTGGCCACCAGGCGCAGCTCGCCGCCGGCGCGCAGATGTTGGCCGGCGGCCCGCAGCAGGGTTTCGCTGGCCTGGTAGTCGGTGTGCACGCCCTGGTGGAAGGGCGGGTTGCTGACGATGGCGGCCAGCCCCTTGGGCGCGGCGTGGATACCGTCGCCGGCGATCACCTCGGCAGCGAGGCCGTTGGCGGCCAGGGTCAGGCGGCTGCTGGCGACGGCGAAGGCGTCCACGTCCAGCAGCAGCAGTTCGCTGGCCGGGTAGCGGCGCTTGAGGCTGGCGCCGATGACGCCGGCCCCACAGCCGAAATCCAGCACCGGGCCGACGGGCAGGTCGTCGAGGTGCGGCAGCAGCAGGGCGGTGCCCCGGTCCAGGCGACCGTGGCTGAACACGCCGGGCAGGCTGACCACCTGCAGCGGCCCATCGGGCAACTCCAGGCTGTAGCGCTGGGCCAGGCTGTCCAGGTCGGGGCGTTCGGGGGCCTGGTCGACGCGCACCTGCCACAGCTGGCAATGGCGCGCGCTGTCCAGCTTGCGCGGGGTGCCGAAGGCGGCCAGCTGCTTGGCGGCACGCTCGATGCCGCCGCGCTTCTCGCCCACCAGGAACAGCTGACGGCCGGGCAGGCGGGCGGCCAGGGCGGCCAGCAGGTAATCGGTCAGTTCGCGGGACTTGGGCAGGAACAGCAGGGCTTGTTCGAAGGGCTCGTCCGGCGCCTGCACCCCGAAGGTGGTGCGGCCGGCGAAGCGGGCTTCCAGGCTGGCGTGCTCGCCCGCGTGCCAGCTCCAGCCCCGGGCCTGGGGCAGGGTGCCGAGCAGGTCGTCGGCGGGAAGACCCGCTGCCAGCAGCGGGCCCTGGAACAGTTCGGCCTGTCGAAGCACGACTTCGCTGCGCGGGTCCATGGGTCGGTCCTGATAAAAGCGGCGAACTTTACCAGAAACTCACCCGCCCTAGACGACCGTACGGCACGGGGTGCCCGCCAGCCAGGCCTCGGTGTTCTCGGTCATCTGCTCCACCATGCGCTGGCGCGCCTCGCGGCTGCCCCAGGCGTTGTGAGGGGTGACGATCAGGCGCGGGATGTCCACCGCCAGCAGCGGGTTGCCGTCCTTCGGTGGTTCCTGGGTCAGTACATCGGTGGCGGCGCCCCCCAGGTGGCCGCTGCGCAGGGCGTCGGCCAGGGCATGTTCGTCCACCAGGCCGCCCCGGGCCGTGTTGACCAGGAAGGCGCCGCGCTTCATCCGCGCCAGCGCGTGGGCGTCGATCAGGTGGCGGGTGTGCTCGGTCAGTGGGCAGTGCAGGCTGAGGAAGTCCACCTGCGGCAGCAGGTCCTCCAGGGGCAGACGATCGGCCCGGTCGGGGCGGCCGGGCAGCGCACCCAGCAGCACGCGCATGCCGAAGGCTTCGGCCAGGCGCGCCACCGCGCCGCCCAGTTCGCCATGGCCGAGCAGGCCGAGGGTCTTGCCTTCCAGTTCGACGATGGGGTGATCCAGCAGGCAGAACTGGCTTGCCTTCTGCCAGCGGTCCTGGCGCACGTCGCGCTGGTAGTCGAGGAAGGCCGTGGCCAGGTTGAGCATCAGCATCAGGGTGTGCTGGGCCACGGAGGGCGTGCCATAGCCCCGGCAGTTGCTGACGGTGATGCCGCGCTGGCGGGCCGCCGCGAGGTCGACGTTGTTGGTGCCGGTGGCGCTGACCAGGATCAGCCGCAGGTCGGGCAGGGCGGCCATGGCGTCGGCGTCGATCACCACCTTGTTGGTAATCGCCACCGGCGCACCCCGGAGGCGCTCCACCACGTCGGCCTGGGCGCTCTGCTCGTGCAGCACCAGTTCGCCGAAGAGCTGGCGCAGGGGCGTCAGGTCGAGGTCACCGAGGTCGAGGGAGGCGTGGTCGAGGAACACGGCGCGGAGGCTGTTGGTCATCAGCTGTACCTTTTTCCGAGGCTTGGGGAGGCGTAAGGTGGCCAGCCTAACAGACCCTTGGCTCGAATCTGGAGGCGCCATGTACTGGACGGAATTCCTCACCGTTGCCCTGATCCACCTGCTGGCCGTGGCCAGCCCGGGACCGGACTTCGCCATCGTGGTGCGCGAGAGCGTGGCCCATGGACGGCGCGCCGGGACCTGGACGGCGATCGGCGTGGGCACGGGGATCTTCGTCCACGTGGCCTATTCGCTGCTGGGCATCGGCCTGATCGTTTCCCAGTCCATCGTGCTGTTCAACGCGCTGAAATGGCTGGCGGCGGCCTACCTGCTGTACATCGGCATCAAGGCCCTGCGGGCGCGCCCGGCCGACCCGGCGGCGGCCGAGGCGGAACTCACCCGCGAGGTGCGCAGCCCGCGCGGTGCCTTCGTCACCGGCTTCGTCACCAACGGGCTGAACCCCAAGGCGACGCTGTTCTTCCTCTCGCTGTTCACCGTGGTCATCAACCCCCACACCCCGCTGACGGTGCAGGCCGGCTACGGCCTCTACCTGGCCTGTGCCACCGCCGTGTGGTTCTGCCTGGTGGCGATGCTGTTCAGCCAGGAGCGTGTGCGCAGTGGTTTTGCCCGCCTGGGCCACTGGTTCGACCGCCTGATGGGCGCCGTGCTGGTGGGCCTGGGGATCAAGCTGGCGTTCACCTCGATGAAGTAAGCGCTCCACCTCGCAACGATGGGCTTCGCACAGCTCAGCCCATCCTACGGAGCCGTGGTGTGCATCCCGTAGGATGCGGTGAACTCGGCGAACCGCATCACCGCCACCTGCGCTCCACCAGGCGGCATCTGGCACATCAGCCTTTCTCCAGCGTCGCCAGCAACCCCAGGCTGGCCACGTACTCCCTCGGGTTTTCCCCCAGCAGGCGGCGGAACATGGCGCTGAAGGCGCGGCCGCTGCCGTAGCCCAGGTCGTGGGCGACCTGTTGCACGCCGTGTCCGGCCAGCAGGCGCGGCAGGGCTTCGGTGAGGCGCAGTTGCTGGCGCCAGTCGTTGAAGCTCATGCCCAGCTCCTGGGCGAACAGCCGGCTGAGGGTGCGGGTGCTGGCGCCCACCTCCAGGCTCCAGTCGTCGAGGGTGCGGGTGCTCTCCGGGGTTTCCAGCAGGGCCAGGCAGATGGCTTGCAGGCGTCGGTCCTGGGGCATCGGCAGGTGCAGGGGCATGCGCTCCAGGGCGGCGATCTCGTGGAGGATCAGGCGCTGCACCAGGCTGCGGTGTTCGTCATCGGTATCCCCGGCCTCCAGCGCCACCAGGCGCAGGATCAGCTCCCGCAGCAGCGGCGGTACCGCCAGCACGCAGCAGGCATCGAGGTTCGGTGGTGCGGCGTCGGCGGCGATGAACAGGGTGCGCATCTGCACCTGCCCGGACATGAAGATCTGGTGCTCGATACCCGGTGGGATCCACACCGCGCGGGTCGGCGGGATGACCCAGGCGCCGGCCTCGGTGACCAGGCGCATCAGCCCCTGCGCCGCGTAGAGGAATTGCGCCTGGTTGTGCAGGTGCAGGTCGACATGGGCGCCGTCGGGGTAGTCGAGGGCGACGGCGCCGATCCGGCCCTGGGGCAGATGGTCGATGAACATGGCTGTTCCGATGATCTTTTTGGCAGAACGTTGCTAAGCGGCCAACCTAGCATGGCGGTCCACAACAACCAAACAGCAGCGAAACTGCCATGAACCGACCGCGTACCGTCATCCGCTTCATCAACGCCGCCCACATCATCGACCATATGTTCATGCTCATCTTCCCTGCCGCCGTGCTGGGCATGACCGCTACCTTCGAGCTGTCGTATGCCGAACTGATCGGCCTGTCCCTCGGCGGCTTCATCGCCTTCGGGGCCTGCTCGCTACCGGCCGGCTGGCTGGGGGATAAATGGAGCCGCCGCCACATGATGCTGGTGTTCTTCCTCGGCATCGGCGGCGCGGCGATCTTCACCGGGCTGAGCCGCAGCACGCCGATGCTGGTGCTGGGGCTGGGGCTGATGGGCGTGTTCGCCGCCATCTACCACCCGGTGGGCACGGCGATGCTGGTGGCCCATGCGCAGAACCGTGGTCGCGAGATCGGCATCAACGGCATGTGGGGCAACCTGGGCGTGGCGTTCTCGGCGCTGGTCACGGGCTTTCTCACCGCGCATTTCGGCTGGCGCGCGGCGTTCATCCTGCCGGGCGCTTTGTCGGTGGCCATTGGCGTGTGGTTCGCCCTCTGCGTAAGGGACGAGGCGTCTCCCGTCGCAGCGGCCGGCACCCATCGGGGTGGCGGGGCGGGGCAGGTGTCGATGCGCCTGGTGTTCGGTGTGCTGGCGCTGGTGACGGCCACCGGCGGGGTGATATTCAACGCCTCGACCATGACCTATCCGAAGCTGTTCCAGGAGCGCCTGGTGGACCTGTTCGCCTCGCCGGAAAGCCTCGGCATCGTCGTCAGCATCGCCTACGCCTTCGGTGCCGTGGCGCAGTTGCTGATGGGCCGCGTGCTGGATCGCTACAGCCTGAAGCTGCCGTTCGTGGTGATGACCCTCTGCCAGGGGCCATTGCTGGTGGCCATGGCCTATGCCGATGGCTGGGCGGTGATCGCCCTGGGCGCCGCCTTCATGTTCGCGGTGTTCGGCCAGGTGACGGTGAACGATGCGATGGTGGCCAACTTCGTCGCGCCGCAGTGGCAGGCGCGGGTCTTCGCGTTGCGCTACTTCCTGTCCTTCGGCGCCAGTGCGGCGGCCATCCCGATGATCGCCTTCATCGAACCGCGCCATGGGCTGGTGGGGCTGTACCTGGTGCTGGCGGTGTTCGGTGCGCTGACCTTCGCGGCGGCGCTGGCCTTCCCGAGGACGCCGGCTCACGCGCCCAAGGCGGTGCCCGCCTGAGGTTCGCCCGGGTGGAATGAAAAGGGGCTCCCGGACGTTGGTCCGGGAGCCCCTTTTCATTGGCCGCGCGGGCGGGTTACAGCAGTTCCACCGCCACGGCAGTGGCTTCGCCGCCACCGATGCACAGCGAGGCGACGCCACGCTTGCCGCCCTTGTTACGCAGGGCGTTGATCAGGGTGAGGATGATGCGCGAGCCGGTGGAGCCCACCGGGTGGCCCTGGGCGCAGGCGCCGCCGTAGACGTTGACCTTTGCGTGGTCGAGGCCGTGCTCGCGCATGGCGAGCATGGTGACCATGGCGAAGGCTTCGTTGATCTCGAACAGGTCCACGTCGTCCTTGCTCCAGCCGGTCTTCCTGAACAGGTTGGTCATGGCGCCGATGGGGGCGAGGGTGAATTCGCTCGGGTCCTGGCTCTGGGTGGCGTGGCCGACGATCTTCGCCAGGGGCTTGAGGCCACGGCGCTGGGCTTCCTCGGCGGTCATCAGCACCAGGGCGCTGGCGCCGTCGGAGATGGAGCTGGCGTTGGCGGCGGTGATGGTGCCGTCCTTGCGGAAGGCCGGGCGCAGGGTCGGGATCTTGTCGAGGTTGGCGGTCAGCGGCTGCTCGTCGTCCTTCACCAGGGTCTCGCCCTTGCGGGTGGTGACGGTGACCGGGACGATCTCGGCGGCGAGGGCACCCTCGGCGATGGCGGCCTGGGCACGCTTGAGGGACTCGATGGCGTAGGCGTCCATCTCTTCGCGGGTGATGTTGTACGTGTCGGCGGTCTCCTGGGCGAAGGAGCCCATCAGGCGGCCGGTGCGGGCGTCTTCCAGGCCGTCGAGGAACATGTGGTCCTTGATCTCGCCGTGGCCCATGCGCAGGCCGGTGCGGGCCTTCTCCAGCACGTAGGGGGCGTTGGACATGCTCTCCATGCCGCCGGCGACCATGACGCTGTTGGTGCCGGCCTTGAGCAGGTCGTGGGCCAGCATCACGGCCTTCATGCCGGAGCCGCAGAGCTTGTTGATGGTGGTGCAGCCGGTGGCGGCGGGCAGGCCGGCGTTCAGGGACGCCTGGCGGGCCGGGCCCTGCTTGAGGCCGGCGGGCAGCACGCAACCCATGATCACTTCCTGCACGTCGGCGGCGTCGATACCGGCGCGGGCCACGGCTTCACGGATGGCCAGGGCGCCCAGGTCGACGGCGGACACACCGGCGAGGCTGCCCTGGAAACCGCCCATGGGGGTGCGGGCGCCGCTGACGATTACGATCTCGGACATCTTCTTGATTCCTCTGTGGGGACAGGCCGCGACCGGCCGGGTGGGACGATTCTATCTCGTGACCGGAAGTGGCCAAAGGGTCACGTGGCAAATCATTCTTTTGACTGATTGAGCACTGGACGCGGGGCTCTAGAGTGCGCATGACTACATGAAACCCCTTTGTACGCAGGTGCTTTCCCATGGTGCAGACCCGAGTCATCAAACCGGCCGACAACGCCTACACCTACCCCTTGCTGATCAAGCGTCTGCTGCTCTCCGGCAGCCGCTACGAGAAGACCCGGGAAATCGTCTACCGCGACCAGGTGCGCTACAGCTACGCCACCTTCGTCGAGCGCGTGGCGCGCCTGGCCAACGTGCTGACCGAGGCCGGTGTGAAGGCCGGTGACACGGTGGCGGTGATGGACTGGGACAGCCACCGCTACCTGGAGTGCATGTTCGCCATCCCGATGATCGGCGCGGTGCTGCACACCATCAACATCCGCCTCTCGCCGGACCAGATCCTCTACACCATGAACCACGCGGAGGACCGCTTCGTGCTGGTCAACAGCGAGTTCGTGCCGATCTACAAGGCCATCGAAGGCCAGCTGACCACGGTGGAGAAGACCCTGCTGCTGACCGACGCGGCCGACAAGCGCGCCGACCTGCCGAACCTCGTCGGCGAGTACGAGACGCTGATGGCCGTCGCCAGCCCCCGCTACGCCTTCCCGGATTTCGACGAGGATTCCGTAGCCACCACCTTCTATACCACCGGCACCACCGGCAACCCGAAGGGGGTGTACTTCACCCACCGGCAACTGGTACTGCACACCCTGTCCATGGCCTCCACCATCGGCGCGCTGGACAGCATCCGCCTGATGGGTACCGACGACGTCTACATGCCCATCACCCCGATGTTCCACGTTCACGCCTGGGGCGTGCCCTACGTGGCCACCATGCTGGGGGTGAAGCAGGTCTACCCGGGGCGCTACGAGCCGGAGATGCTCTGCCGGCTGATCCGCGAGGAGAAGGTGACCTTCTCCCACTGCGTGCCCACCATCCTGCAGATGATGCTCAACACCCCGAGCGCCCAGGGCCATGACTTCGGTGGGCTCAAGGTGATCATCGGCGGCAGCGCGCTGAACCGCGCCCTTTACGAAGCCGCCAAGGCCCGTGGCATCCAGCTCACGGCGGCCTACGGCATGTCCGAGACCTGCCCGCTGATTTCCGTCGCCCACCTCAACGAGGAACTGCGTGCTGGCAGCGAAGACGAGCGCACCACCTACCGCATCAAGGCCGGTGTGCCGGTACCGCTGGTGGAGGCGGCCATCATGGACGCCGAGGGCCACCTGCTGCCGGTGGATGGCGAAACCCAGGGCGAGCTGGTGCTGCGCGCCCCCTGGCTGACCCAGGGCTACTTCAACGAGCCGCAGAAGAGCGAGGAGCTGTGGGAGCACGGCTGGCTGCACACCGGTGACGTGGCGACCCTGGACGGCATGGGCTTCATCGACATCCGCGACCGCATCAAGGACGTGATCAAGACCGGGGGCGAGTGGATCTCTTCCCTGGAGCTGGAGGACCTGGTCAGCCGTCATCCGGCGGTGCGCGAGGTGGCGGTGGTCGGGGTGCCCGATCCGCAGTGGGGCGAGCGCCCGTTCGCACTGCTGGTGGTCCGCGACGGCTGCACCCTGGATGCGAAGGAACTGAAGGAGCACCTCAAGCCCTTCGTGGAGCAGGGCCACATCAACAAGTGGGCCATTCCCAGCCAGATCGCCGTTGTTACTGAAATTCCCAAGACCAGCGTGGGCAAACTGGACAAGAAACGTATCCGCGCCGACATCGCCCAATGGCAGGCCTCCGGCAGCGCTTTCCTCTCCGCCCTCTGACCCACCCTTGGGTCGGGCCGAAAGGCCCGGCCCAGCCACCAAGCAAACGCTTGGCCCAGTGATTGCGGCCTCTTGCCGCGTCACCCCCGCCTTTACCTATCGCTACTTCGGTCTAGTCTCCAAACCTGCGAGCCAGAGCGACTCGGGCCGTACGCAGGGCAGCAAATCACACTTTAGAGGGATCAAGCGGTATAGCCCGCTGGCTATAGTCCGCTCATTCCATAACAAAAAACACACATGGAGTAGCGTCGATGACAACAACTAGAAAACCCATCTGGCGACTGGCGCGGCTGCCCGTAGCCGTCAGCCTCGCATCCACCCTCGCCGCCCCGGCATTCGGCGTGACTTTCAACATCGGTGAGATCGAGGGGCAGTTCGACTCGTCGCTGTCCGTGGGGGCCAGCTGGTCCATGGCCAGTCCGGACAAGGACCTGATCGGTTCGAACAATGGCGGTCGCGGCCTGTCGCAGACCTCCGACGACTCGCACCTGAACTTCAAGCGCGGCGAGACCTTTTCGAAGATCTTCAAGGGCATCCACGACCTGGAGCTGAAGTATGGGGATACCGGTGTCTTCATTCGTGGCAAGTACTGGTACGACTTCGAGCTGAAAGACGAGAGTCGCCTGTTCAAGGACATCGACGACCACAATCGTAAAGAGGGCGCCAAGTCCTCCGGCGGCCAGATCCTCGACGCCTTCATCTACCACAACTACAACATCGCCGACCTGCCGGGCTCCGTGCGTCTGGGCAAGCAGGTGGTGAGCTGGGGTGAGAGCACCTTCATCGGTAACAGTATCAACAGCATCAACCCGATCGATGTCTCGGCATTCCGCCGCCCAGGCGCGGAGATCAAGGAAGGCCTGATCCCGGTCAACATGTTCTATGTGTCCCAGAGCCTGACCGAGAACCTGTCTGCCGAGGCCTTCTACCAGCTGGAGTGGGACCAGACCGTTACCGACAACTGCGGTACCTTCTTTGCTCAGCCGGATATCGTCGCGGATGGCTGTACCGATAACCTGCGAGTGTTGAACAAGCGCTCCACCATCAACGCAGCATTGCTGCCGGCCTTGGCCGCCAACAATGTGGACATCAACGAGGAAGGTGTCCTCGTGCGCCGTGGGAAGGACCGTGATGCCCGAGACAGTGGGCAATGGGGTACCGCACTTCGGTATTTCTCCGATGAGCTGAATACCGAGTTCGGCGCCTTCTTCATGAACTATCACAGCCGCGCGCCCATCTTCAGTGCCACGGGTGCTCCGCTGTCCCGCTATGCATCCGTCGGTCCGGGCGGTGCCTTGACCCCGCTGGTGGTGGCAGGTAACTCGAACTACTTCATCGAGTACCCCGAGGACATTCGCCTGTACGGCCTGAGCTTCTCCACGACGTTGCCAACCGGTACCGCCTGGAGTGGCGAGATCAGCTACCGCCCCAACGCGCCGGTGCAACTGAATACCACCGACATTCTCTACTCCGGGCTTACGCCTCTACCTGGACGTAGCAACGTTTCGCTCCTGAGTGGGGTGCCGGGTCAGGACCAGCACGGCTATCGCCGCAAGGAGATCACCCAGTTCCAGACCACGTTGACTCACTTCTTCGATCAGGTGATGGGCGCTGAGCGCGTAACTCTTGTGGGTGAGGTGGGTGTTGTACACGTGGGTGGGCTTGAGAGTACCTCTGACGTTCGCTACGGACGTGATCCGGTATTCGGCCCTGGTCCCCTGCCAGGAACACTGCCCAATAGTGCAGGCTCTGTTTTCCCGGCCAGCGCCAGTAACTCGGCCTGCGTGGGCTTGAACAAGGGCACTCTCAACGGTTCTGGCGCAGGCACTTCCCCGGACAACGTCAGCAAGTACTGCGAAGACGACGGCTATGTCACCAGCACCTCCTGGGGTTACCGCATCCGCGCGGTCTGGGATTACAACGACGTCTTCGCCGGTATCAACCTGAAGCCGAACGTAGTCTGGTCCCACGACGTCCATGGCTACGGCCCCAACGGCCTGTTCACCGAAGGCGCCAAGGCTGTGAGCCTGGGTATGGACGCCGAGTACCAGAACACCTACACCGCCAGCCTCAGCTACACCGACTTCTTCGGCGGCAAGTACAACACCCTGACTGACCGCGACTTCCTCGCGCTCAGCTTCGGCATGAACTTCTAAGCGGCTCCGGAAGACAAGGACTCACCATGAAAACAACAAAGACTCTTCTGCAAACCGGTGCCCTGGCGCTGTCGCTGCTGGCCTCCGCCGTCATGGCGGCGGTGCCGGCCGACGAGGCGGCCAAGCTGGGCACCAGCCTGACCCCGCTGGGCGCGGAGAAGGCCGGCAATGCCGATGGCAGCATCCCCGAGTGGACCGGCGGCCTGCCGCAGAACGCCGGTGCGGTGGACGACAAGGGCTTCCTCGCCGACCCCTTCGCCAGCGAGAAGCCGCTGTTCACCATCACCGCGCAGAACGTGGACCAGTACAAGGACAAGCTGACCCCCGGCCAGTACGCCATGTTCAAGCGCTACCCGGACTCCTACAAGATGCCGGTGTTCCCCTCCCACCGTTCGGCCACCGTGCCGGCTGACGTGATCGCCGCCGCCAAGGCCAACGCCACCGCCACCAAGCTGGTGGAAGGCGGTAACGGCCTGGAGAACTTCAAGACCGCCAACCCGTTCCCGATCCCGCAGAACGGCCTGGAAGCGATCTGGAACCACATCACCCGCTATCGCGGTGGCAGCGTGCGTCGCCTGGTGACCCAGGCCACCCCGCAGCCCAACGGCTCCTACAGCCTGGTGTACTTCCAGGACGAGTTCACCTTCCGCGACAAGCTGAAGGACTACGACCCGAGCAAGCCCAGCAACGTGCTGTTCTACTTCAAGCAGCGCGTGACGGCGCCCTCGCGCCTGGCCGGTAACGTCCTGCTGGTGCACGAGACCCTCAACCAGGTGAAGGAGCCGCGCCTGGCGTGGCTGTACAACGCCGGCCAGCGCCGCGTCCGTCGTGCACCGCAGGTGTCCTACGACGGCCCGGGTACCGCTGCCGACGGCCTGCGTACGTCCGACAACTTCGACATGTACAACGGCGCGCCCGACCGCTACGACTGGAAGCTGGAAGGCAAGAAGGAGATCTACATCCCCTACAACAGCTACCGCCTCGACTCGCCGAAGCTGAAGTACGACGACATCATCAAGGCCGGCCACATCAACCAGGACCTGGCCCGCTACGAGCTGCACCGCGTGTGGCACGTCGTCGCCACCCTGAAGCCGGGCGAGCGCCACATCTACGCCAAGCGTGACTTCTACATCGACGAAGACACCTGGCAAGCCGCGGCCATCGACCACTACGACGGCCGTGGCACCCTGTGGCGCGTTGCCGAGGCCCATGCCGAGTACTACTACGACAAGCAGGTGCCCTGGTACGCCGTGGAAACCCTGTACGACCTGCTCTCCGGCCGTTACCTGGCCCTGGGCATGAAGAACGAGGAGAAGCAGTCCTACGACTTCAACTACAGCGCTTCCGAGAGCGACTACACCCCGGCGGCCCTGCGTCAGGCAGGCGTTCGCTGATCCTGTAGGACGTTGTAAAAAAGCCGGCCCTCGGGCCGGCTTTTTCTTGTCCATGATTTCCCCGGGTACTTCAAATGAATCGGCCGAGGGGATAGGCTGCCACCACGTCCACGCCCCCGCGGCATAACCATTACTAGAAGCCGGGTGATGACAGACCTTTCCAGTTCGCGGTCCTTCGCGCCCACTGCCATGCCGGTGGTGGGCGAACGCTTCTTCCGACCCCCGTTGCCGGCAGGACACCTGTCCCGCCCCCGTCTGTGTGACCGCCTGGTCGACGGGCTTTCCGGCCGCCTGCTGCTGGTCAGCGCCCCGGCTGGTTTCGGCAAGAGCTCCCTGGCCATTGAGTTCTGCGAAGGGTTGCCCGAGGCCTGGCGCACCCTGTGGCTCGGGCTCGGGCGTCGGGACAACGACCCCGGCCGCTTCCTCGAACGCCTGCTCGACGGCCTGCGCCAGCTTCTGCCCGGTCTGGGCGAGGAGGCCATGGGCCTGCTGAAGCTGCGCCAGCGGCACCAGCCCTTCGCCTTCGAGCAGTGGATCGACGGCCTGCTGGACGAACTCTCCGCCCGGCTTGACCCCCGCCAGCCCGTGCTGCTGGTGCTGGATGACTACCACCTTGCCCAGGGCGCCGTGCTCGACCGCTGCCTGCAGTTCGTCCTCAACCACCTGCCTGCCGGCCTGGTGCTGCTGGTGACCAGCCGCCAGCGCCCGGACTGGCACCTGGCGCGCCTGCGCCTGTCGCGGCAGCTGGTGGAGCTCAACGAGCAGGACCTGCGCCTGACCGAGGCGGAGAGCGCCGCACTGCTCCAGGCCCAGGGTGTCGAGCTGGAGGGCGCCGGCCTCGAACACCTGCTGTCGCGCAGCGAAGGCTGGGCCGCCGGCCTGCGCCTGTGGCTGCTGGCCAGCCAGGACGAAGGCGACACCCAGGCCCTGGCCCGTGGCCCCCACGGTGACGAAGGCTTGATCCGCGACTACCTCCTGGAAGAGGTGATCGAACGGCAGGGGGCGGACATCCAGGCCTTCCTTTATGACACCGCCTGCCTCGACCGCTTCTGCGCCGAACTCTGCGACGCCGTGCGCGACAGCCACGACAGCGCCGCGCTGCTCCAGCAGCTGCAGGCCAACCAGGTGTTCCTCGTCCCGCTGGACGAGCACGGCCGCTGGTTCCGCTACCACCACCTGTTCTCCGACCTGCTGCGGGCGCGGCCGACCGGCGCCGGCAGCCTGCCCCAGGCCAGCCTGCACCTGCGCGCCTGCCGCTGGTTCAGCGCCCAGGGGTTGCTGGACGAGGCCATCGAACAGGCCCTGCGCGCCGGCCAGCCCGACGTGGCCGCCAGCCTGGTGCAGAACCTCTCCGAGGAGCAACTGTTGGCCGAGCAGAACATCGCCATGCTGCTGCGCTGGAAGATGGACCTGCCCGACAGCCTGCTGGTCAGCACCCCGCGGCTGATCATGCTCTACAGCCTGGCGCTGGCCCTGGCCTGCCAGCTGGATGCCGCCGAGGAGCTGGGCGCACAGCTGGCGCGCTTCCTGCCCGCGCCCAGCGCCCAGGCCCAGCAGAACCTGCTGTCCCAGTGGCTCGCCCTGAGCGGTGTCATCGCCCGGGGGCGCGGCGACATCGACCTGGCCGAGCGTCACTGCGCCGAAGCGGTCGCTACCCTCAGCCCTGAGCGCTATGGCCAGCGCCTGCTGTGCCTGTCGACCCTGGCCAACATCGCCGTGGTGCGCGGCGACCTGTGGCGCGCCCGCGGCCTGAACCGGGATGCCCTGGAACTGGCCCAGCGCATCGGCAACCCGCTGTTCGAAGCCGTCGCCCACTACGACCGCTCGCGCCTGCTGCACGCCCGGGGCGAGGTGCACCGGGCCTACCTGGAAGTGCAGCTGGGCCTCGATTGCCTGCGCGACCTGTCACCCCAGCGCCACTACGCGGCACGGGCACGGCTGATGATGTACGAGGGCTACCTGCTGGCCCAGCGCCTGCAGCCCGAGGCGGCACGCAGCCGCCTGCTCGCCGGGATCGCCGAAGCCCGCGCCTGTCGCGACATCAGCCTGCTCACCGGCTACGCCGTGCTGGCCAGCCTGGAAGGGCGCGAAGGCCGCTTCGCCGCCGCCTTCGCCCTGCTCGCCGAGGCCGAGCGGCTGATGCACATCTGGGACATTCCCCCGGTCTACTACCTGGCCATGGCCACCCTGGTGAAATGCGAGCTGTGGCTGGCCCAGGGGCAACTGGAACTGGCCAATGCCTGGCTGGTGCGGCTGTCGGAAACCTACGGCGGCGAGCAGCCGGCCGCCGCGCCGGAGTTCCACCCGCAGTTGCCGATGTACGTCGAATTGCAGCAGGCCGCCCTGGCCCGGGTGGAGGGGCGTGCCGCCGAGGCCGAGCGTCGCCTGCGGGCCCTGGCACTGCGCGCCCGGGAAGCCGGTGCGCTGTTGTTGGCCCAGTTCGCGCAAGTCGCGCTGGTGCACCTGCTGCTGGAAATGGGCAAGGAGCGCGATGCGTCACTCGCCCTGGGCAGCGCGTTCGATGCCATGGCCGGCGGCGCCTTGCTGCCGTTCCACGTACTGCTGACCCAGCGCGGTGGCTGGTTGCGCGAACAGATCGCCGCGCGCCCGGATGGTCCCCAGGCGACCCTGCTGGAACACCTCGGCGACTCGGCGGGCGACGCGCCTGGCGAGTCGCTGGGCAGCGGGGAAATGCTCAGCACCCGCGAGCTGGCGGTGCTGCAGCTGATTGCACAGGGCTGTTCCAACCAGGAGATCAGCGAGCGGCTGTTCATCTCGCTGCACACGGTGAAGACCCACGCCCGCCACATCAACGGCAAGCTCGGGGTCGAGCGGCGCACCCAGGCCGTGGCCCGGGCCAAGGCCCTCGGTCTATTGCGCTGAGGTTGCCGGCGGTGCGCTGAGGTCCAGGGCCGGTGCCGCCGGCTTGGTCTTCGGCGGCTGTGCCAGCTGTTTTTCCACATCCTGCTGGATGCCGGCCAGCACCGGCAGCAGGCTGCTCATGCTGGCGCGCACCTCGGGGTAGGGGTGCTTCTCCGCCAGCTCGCCGACCCGTGCCAGCAACTGGGCGCGCACCTCGCTGCGCAGGTGGATGTACAGCTCCGGCAGTTGCTTGGCCAGTTCGGCGCCGTAGAGCACCAGGTCCTCGCGGTTGAACTGCTTGGTCAGGCCCAGGTAGTCCAGCGCGCTGGAGGTGAGCATGGCGGCGGCGTCCTTGGTCTCCTGCAGGCCCTGGAGGCGGATCGCGCTGGTCTGCTCGCTCTCCGAGAGGGTCATCCAGAACTCCACCGTCAGGGAGAACAGCACCGCCTGCTGGCGCAGGGAGTAGCTCATCAGCCCCAGGGCTTCGGCGCCGTAGGGTTGCTGCGGGGCCTTGAAGTCGAAGTACAGGCGCATCAGCTCCTTGAGGCGGAACAGCACCTCCCGCGCCTCGTTCTGGCGCAGCTCCAGCGGGGCGTAGATGTTCAGCTGCGGCTTGAAGTTCTCTTCATTGACCATGCGCTGGTAGATCGGCCCGGTGAACTCGCCGCTGCGGCGGGGCAGGGCGTTGGCCTGGGTCTTGTCGATGCGCTCCAGGGCCTCGATCAGCTGCTGGTACTCCGGGCTGCCCCAGGGACGCTGCAGGTCCGGCAGTTTCTGCCCAAGGTAGTACAGGTCGGCGGCGCCGGCCGGCAGGCACAGCACCAGCAAAAGGATGGCCAGCGGCCAGGGCAGGCGGCGTGATAGCGTCATCGGCATTCGGGTCCGGCGGGAAGGGGCGCGCCAAGAGTAGCGAGGCGGCGCGGCGCCGTCACCCGCGCCTTGGTTCGGTGAGGAGACGTGATGGAAGGGGGCGAGCGTGGGGCCGTTCTGGCGGTGTTCGAAGACCTCGGCGGCTACGGCGCCGTGGCGCGCCAGCAAGGGGAGGGCGGCGGTCCGCTGGTGGGGCACCTGCTGAAGACCAACATCCAGCTGGCGGCCATCCCGGTGTTCGCCCGCAAGGGCATCGACGACACCACGGTGAACGACCTGCTGGAGGCGGCGCGGGTGTCGCGACGCACCTTCTACAAGCACTTCGCCAACAAGATGGATGTGCTGGCGTGCATCTACCAGACCTCGGTGGTGCTGCTGCTGGAACGCTTCCGCGCCCTGCGCGAAGCCAGCGGCAGCGACGAGGCCTGGCTGCGCGCCATGGTGCGCTGCTTCTTCGACTACCACCTGGCCGTCGGGCCGATCATTCGCCTGATGCAGGAGGAGGCCATGCGCAGCGGCTCGCCCCTGGCCAGCCACCGCAGGCGGGCCCATGAAGCGCTGGTGGCGCTGCTCGACGAACGCCTGCGGATCAGCGGGCCGGCCCTGGAGCCACTCACCGGGCGGGCGCTGATCTGGGCGCTGGAGGCCGCCTCCCTCGACCTGCTCGCCAGCGCCGCGCCCCGTGCGCAGATCGAGCAGGCCACGGCGGTGCTCGGCGACCTGCTGATCGCCGCCCTGCGCCCCCAGGCCGGGCCGGCGTGACACAACCTTAGGCTGGGCCACCGGCTCCGTGGGGGCGTGCTCTGATAAGGCACCGACAATAACAACCACGAGGTGCCTCCCATGACCGCCACCAGCCTGCCGATGATGCCCCCGCTGGCCGTCGGCGTTGCCCGCCTGGGCTTCGGTTCGCTGCCGCTCGACCGGCTCAAGTCCCGCTACGGCAACGCCGAGTCCGGCTCGCGCTACATCGAGCTGGACGGCTTCAACGTCCACTACCGCGACGAAGGCAGCCGGGACAAACCGGCGCTGGTGATGATCCACGGCGTGGTCGCTTCGCTGCACACCTGGGATGGCTGGGTGAAGGCCTTCGCGCCGCACTACCGGATCATCCGCTTCGACGTCCCCGGCTTCGGCCTGACCGGCCCCAAGCGCAGCGGTGACTACTCCGGCGAGCGCATGGTGCGCATCCTCGGCCTGCTGCTGGATCACCTGCGGGTGGATAAGGCCTCCATCGCCGGCAACTCCCTGGGCGGTTACATCGCCTGGAACTTCGCCCTGGCGCAGCCGCACCGGGTCAACCGCCTGGTGCTGGTGGACCCGGCCGGCTACCCGATGCGCAAGGTGCCCTGGATGATCGCCGCCGCTGCGCTGCCGGGCGCCACCGTGGCGATGCCGATGTGGATGCCCCGCGCGCTGATCGCCCAGGGCATCAAGGAGGTCTACGGCGAGCCGGGGCGGATCAAGCCCGGCGTGGTGGACCGCTACTACGACCTGACCCGCCGCCCCGGCAACCGCCGCGCGATGATGGAGATCTTCCGCGTGCTGCTGAAGGTCAACAAGGACGAGCTGGCAGGCACCCCCGAGCGCGTCGCCGCCCTCCAGGCACCCACCCTGCTGATGTGGGGCGAGCGCGACCGCTGGATCTCGCCCAAGCACGTACCGCTCTGGCAGCGCGACGTCCCGGGCATCCAGGTGCTCACCTACCCGGGCGTGGGGCACATCCCCATGGAAGAAATCCCCGAGCAGACGGCCGCCGATGCACTGCGGTTCCTGCAGGGCTGAGGCCCGAGCACAGCAACCAAGCGAGCGCCGCTCCCGCCTGTGGATAACACCTGGGAGCGGCGTTTTCGGTCAGGTATGTGGCGTCGTCGGCGCGCTGACGTAGGGGAGGCGTGGGGAGGCGTGGGGAGGCGTAGGGTGGGCTTCAGCCCACCGCGTTTCTCCAAGTGTTGCGCCGCCCCCCGGCAGCCCTGAGCAGAAGTCAGGGATTCGGCCGGGAGGGTGAAGCGGAAGGCATCAGCGATGCGCGGCAGTCAGTTGAACGTCGGGCGTGCCGTAGAAAGCGGTGGGCTGAAGCCCACCCTTGTATCTCGACTACAGCCCCACCCCAGGGGCATAGTCCCCGACTGATCATCGGGGGAGGGATAGGAAGCCGTGCCCACCCTTAGGCCGCGAGCCTGCAACGTAGATAGTGCTCCGCCCCTCCACACTCACTCGAACAGCCCGAACGGTATCCAGAGCCTTGAGCTCGCATTCACAAGGTTGGGCCGGGTGCAGTGATGATCGCGTCTGAACGGATCGAGAGGAGAATCCATGCCCAGCGTCATCGGCATCGACATCGCCAAACACACCTTTGACCTCGCCACCCTGCAGCCCAACGGCAAGTACCGCACCAAGGCCAAGCTGGCCAGCGACAAAGCGG
>NZ_FOJP01000010.1 GCF_900111835.1 Metapseudomonas otitidis | reverse complement strand
GCATGAGGCCCTGTCTTACCAGGTTCCTATCAACCGCTATCGGACGAGCCCCTGGAAGTATCCCGAACAACCAACAGAGTTCGAGTACGGTCTGGATGATGTGCTGGCGAAGGTCTACCACAGCCGTTTCCGCTTCAGAAAACGCTACTTCCGCATTGCCAAGGGATTGGCTGGGAAAGTGATAGCAATACGTCCGCACTCAGATGCCGAACATTTGTTCGATGTGTACTTCTGCCACCAACTACTTCGGACCATTGACCTGAATGACCCTGAGTGCAGTCCATAATGCGTCAACCATGTCCCCGTACATGTGTCCACCATGTCTCCGGTCCGTACAAACGATTGGAAAAGGGACTCGCCCGAGAGGGCGAAACAAGAACCCTCCGCAGAACTCACTCATAAACTGAGCACCCGTGCACCCTGGCCACTACCCCCTCCCCCCACACCAAACTCAGGCATTAACAGGCTTGATCACCAGGAAACTCCGCGCGCTGTAATACGCCTCGGAGTCCTGCCAGGCCAGCCCCGCGAAGCTGTCCATGCCTGCCTGCCAAGGCTCGTTGTCGAACAGCGCCTCCACCGTGCGCTGGTTGTCGAAAGCGCAGAAGAAGTGCCGGAACCAGTGGATGCGCCCATCCAGCGGCAGGGCGCGGATCTGTGCCTCGATACTGGGGAACAGGTCCTCCGGCAGCGCCGGCACCTTGCCGTCGGCACCGCGCGTGCAGAAGTTGCCCAGGTGCGCCTCGAAGCGCTGCTCACCCACCTGCCAGGTCTCCACCGTCACCTGGTCCTCGTCGACACGGCCCCAGAGTGCCGAGAGCAGCACGTGGAAGCTGTTGCGGCAGAAGTTCTCCCAGGCATCGCGCAGGCCGGCCTCGCCCTCCCCCACGCCGGCGAAGGCTTCCTGGAAGTGGCGGTTGTCATCCTCCAGCAGCACGTCCACATCCAGCCGGCCGGTCTTGCCGCGGGGATACCAAGTGGCGCGGATGGCCGGCAGCCGGCCACCCGGCGCAACCCACCCTTCGTGCACGACGAACTCGACACCGTGGGCTTCGAACAGTGCAGCCAGAAGCTGCGAAACAGAGACCGGTTCCATCTTCGATCCTTATGCAATGATGGCGCGCCCGACACGGGCCGAAACGGCGCGTAGAGTAACGCGCTTCCGCATCACGAGCCGGTCGTTCGTCAATGAATGCGAGGGAGCTTTTCCAATGTCCTGCCTGATAGGCCCATGCACCGCCATCCGGAGGCCGCGGTGAGAGCCGCCATCTGCATGCTTTGCGGCAGGCCCTGCGTATGCTGTGGGCTGGTCGATTGCGGATGCTGGTTCCGGTTCGCCGACTACCGCCCCTTAGCACCCCGCGCGGCGGGGCACCCGGTCGGGCTTGAGTGGTTCTGCGCTGAGCACAGGGAGGCAGCTGGCGAATGCACGAACATGCCCAGTGACCAGGCTCTGGCGCATCTGGTGGCCCGCTTTGGCAGCATGGCGCCCGACCACCCGTGGTCCGAGGAGCCCTCGCTGTGGGTTCTGGACGCAGGCGAGCAACCCATCAAGGTGTTCGCCCTCCTCCGGCTGGCCGCCCAACTGACTCCTGCACAAGCCCGAGAGCGTATGCAGACGGGGCGCTTCCGGGTGCTGAACGCCAGTAGCTATGAGCTCAAGCGATGGCATGAACTGTTCACCGCCGCTGGCGCACACCTGGAGTACCGCTGCGAATGAAACGCCCCCTCGCCGCCCTCACCCTGCTGCTGGCCCTGCCCGCGCTCCACGCCGAGGAGGTTGCCCCCATGAACCACCCGCCCTTCGATGCCGCCTTCGTCGAGGGCTACCAGGTCAAGGTGGAAGGGATCAACTACCGCTTCTACACCCAGCCCATTGGCGAACTGGAACTGCCCACCGGGCAACTGGTGGCCTGTGACCCGCTGGTGAGCTGCGACGCGCCTTTCACCCAGGCGGTGCCCAAGGGCCGCTTCCCGCTGCAGCTGGCCATCGCGCGGATCGGCGAGGACGAGCGCATCGCCTTCGCCCGCATCGTCTTCACGCCCGGCGCGGCAACCCGCTGGGAAATGGCCCTGGTGGACGGCCAGGACCCGAGCACCCTGGGCCCGGACGAATTCTTCGGCTACGGGGTGGACAGCGGCACCGGCGGCTTCATGGACGCCGCCGCCCTGCGCCGCTACGAAGCGCAGCGCGAGCAGGAGGGCGAAGCCTTCGACGAGCGCCTGCTGGCCGAGCTGGACACGACCTACCGGCACACCCGCAGCTGGACCCTGCTGCCGACCGAGGCCGGCAACGTGGAGTTGTTCTCCAGCGGCTATGGCGACGGCGCCTACCCCAGCTACTTCGGCTACGACGCCAGTGGCCGGCTGGTGGCGGTGGTGACCGACTTCCTGCTGGTGCCCTGGCACTGAGGCCGGGGCCGGCTCAGTCGCCCAGGGGCTCCAGATTGGCGTCGATCCAGCGGCCGCCTTCCTGGCTCAACTGGCCGGCCTGCGGCTCGGGGTTGGCCGGGTCCAGGCTGGCCTGGCCGGTGTAGCGCAATGCCTCGCCCTCGACGAACAGGCGGTCGATGCGCTGGGGCAGGTAGGGCGAGGTCTGGGAATAACCCGGCACCACATAGAGGCCGCCGTTCCGGGCGGGCTGGAGCGCCGCGATGTGGGTGCGCACTGCACTCGCGTCGCCCACGCAGCCCTCGTCCACCTGGAACAGCGCCAGGTACAGGGGGTGTTCCTCCAGGGTGGCGGGCTCCACCACGGTGAAGGGCACCAGCGTCTTCACCGGCATCGAGAAGCTGCAGCCCAGCGCGCCGGCGTAGTGCTCCAGCACTGCCGGCGCCTTGGCCGCCGCGCCGGATGCCTGCGGATCGGGCAATGCGCCTGCCCAGGCCGCCCCTGTGGATAACGCCATCCCTGCACACACCGCTGCCAACTCTTTCATTGCCCTGCCCTCCACTGACTGATCGATGGGCGAACCCTGCGCGCCCCGGAACCGCGCGCAGTGTCGCTGCAAACGTCCCGCGCCGCCGCGAAGTGGCCCGGCAAAAACGCCAATTCAGCGCTGCGGCAGCGCCTGTGTGCCACTGCGCAGGCGCCCCAGCACGCGCTCGGCATTCTCCTCGCAGCCCATGCCCTCGGGCTTGTGCTCGATGCTGTCGATCACCTGCAGGAGCCGCTCGCGGGCCACCACCAGGCGCGCCTGCATGGCCTCGATCTCCGCCACCTTGCGCCGCAGGCCCTCCAGCATCCGCTCGTGGTTGCCGTGTACCTGGCCGGGGCTGGGCAGCAGGTGGCGCATCTCCTCCAGGCTGAAGCCGGCCTGCTGGCCGCAGGCGATCAGCTCCAGCACCGCGAGGGCTTGCTCGGGGTAGTCCCGGTAGCCATTGCCCAGGCGCTGGGCGGCGATCAGGCCGCTGGCCTCGTAGAAGCGGATGCGCGAGGCGGTCAGGCCGCTGCGTCGCGCCAGTTCGCCGATTTTCATGGCAGGGGTTCTCCACCTATTGACCTTGAAGCTGACTTTAACCTTAGGCTCTGCCGCAGCTCTTCTACCTTTCGTCGATGCCCGCCCGAGGACACCCACCATGTCGCCCTTCCAGCCGCTCAGCCTGCCCAATGGCACCACCCTGCCCAACCGCATCGCCAAGGCCTCCATGGAGGAGAACCTCGCCGATCCCCGCCAGGCGCCGTCCGATGCGCTGATGCGCCTCTACGCGGCCTGGGCCGAAGGCGGTGTGGGGTTGCTGCTCAGCGGCAATGTGATGGTGGACGCCCGCGCCATGACCGGCCCCGGCGGCGTGGTGCTGGAGGATGACCGCCAGCTGCCGCGCTTCCGCGAATGGGCAACGGTGGGCAAGGCCCATGGCGCGCAGTTCTGGCTGCAACTGAACCACCCCGGCCGGCAGATGCAGGCCAACCTCGGCCAGGCGACCGTGGCCCCGTCGGCGGTGGCCCTGGAGATGGGCAGCCTGTCGCGGATGTTCCCCACCCCGCGTGCGCTGGAGGAACAGGACATCGCCGCCCTGATCGAGCGCTTCGCCACCAGCGCCGTGCTGGCCGAGCAGGCCGGCTTCGACGGCGTGCAGATCCACGCCGCCCACGGCTACCTGCTCAGCCAGTTCCTATCGCCGCTGACCAACCGCCGCCAGGACCGCTGGGGCGGTTCCCTGGAGAACCGCGCGCGCCTGCTGCTGGAGGTGGTGAAGGCGGTTCGGGCGCGGGTATCCCCACGCTTCGGCGTGGGGGTGAAGCTCAACTCGGCGGACTTCCAGCGCGGCGGCTTCGAGCCGCAAGACGCCCGCCAGGTGCTGCTGTGGCTGAACGACCTGCAGGTGGACCTGGTGGAACTCTCCGGCGGCAGCTACGAGGCACCGGCCATGCAGGGCGACGCCCGGGATGGTCGCACCCTCGCGCGGGAGGCGTACTTCCTGGAATTCGCCCGCGAACTGGCCACCGAAGCGCGCATGCCGGTGATGGTCACCGGCGGCATCCGCCGGCTGCCGGTGGTGGAGCAGGTGCTCGCCAGCGGCGTGAGCCTGGCAGGCATCGCCACCGCCCTGGCCCTGGACCCGGCCCTGCCGCGCCGCTGGCGTGAAGGCGACAACACCGCCAGCGCCGAGCTGCCGCCCATCCGCTGGCGCAACAAATCCCTCGCTGCGCTGGCCTACATGTCGGCCGTGAAATACCAGATGCGCCGCCTCGGCGACGGCCAATCCCCCCGCCCCGGCGTCTCCCCCCTGCGCGCCTTGCTCAAGGAGCAATGGCACACCCTCCACCGCACCCGCCATTACCGCCGGCTCATGGCGGAGCGTAGTGAGGGGTAGGTATGGAGACGGCTGCGGGGAATGGCGCGGGTTGATGCGGTTCGCCGAGCTCACCGCATCCTACGGGTGCCCGATGTGCGTCGAGGCGGTGGACCGGTGAAGCACGGAGTGTCCGGCCGGGCACGGCGACAAACGTAGGATGGGCTGAGCTGTGCGAAGCCCATCGTGGCGGCCTCATGCGGGAATTCGATGCGGCTCGCCGAGCTCAGCGCATCCTGCGGATTGTTCGGCAGGGGGCTCGGCGGCGTTCAGGAAGTGGCGGAAGCCGAGGATCACGCCCTGTTCCAGGTCGGCTTGGGGCAGGTCGTGGGCGTGGGCTTCCAACTGGCGGAGGAAGTCGGGCCAGAGGGGTTGGTCATGGCCGTGGCCGAGGTAGCGCACGGGCAGGTCAGCCTGGGCGCCGGTGACCTGTCGGGCCAGCAGGCGACCGCCCAGGCGCGAGCCTTCCAGCACGTAGGCCAGGCCCCAGAGCAGGCCCGGTTTGGCGTCCAGGCAGGGCGCGGCTGTCGGTGGCGGCGACAACCCCAGATCGGCCAGGTCCTCCAGCAGGGCCTGGCGGCGGCGACGTGCCGGCCAGTCCGGCACCAGCTCGGCGATGCCGGCCTGCTCCAGGGCCTGCTCCAGCCCCGGCAAGGCGCGGGCATGGGCGCGCAGGAAGGCGCGGTAGCCGTCCGCCTGGCTCAGGTCGAAGCGGGAGAAGGCGGCGTCCACGGCCTCGTGCCACGGGGCGCCGGCCTGGCGCAGGTGCTCGCGCACCCTCATGGGCGCTCCTCCAGGGCGGCGCGCAGCTTGGCGGCGATGTCCGCTTCACGGAAGGGTTTCTGCACCACCACCTGGTCGGGCAGGTCCAGCCCGCCCAGTTCGGCGTAGCCGGTGATGAAGATGACGGGCAGATCGGGCCGCTGCTGCTGCGCCAGGTTGGCCAGCTCGGCGCCGTTCATGCCGGGCATGGCGTAGTCGGTGAGCAGCAGGTCGACGCCCTGTTCCAGGCGCTGCAACGCTTCGCTGCCGCTGCCGACCTCCAGCACCCGGTAGCCCAGCGAGTCCAGCAGCGCGGCGGTCACCTCGCGCACGCGGGGGTCGTCGTCCACCAGCAGGATGGTCCGCGCGGTGCTGCTCGGCCCCGGTACCGGCACGGCCGCCGGACGCTCGGCGCAGGCCTCGCCAGGGTCGTCATGGATGCACGGCAGGTAGACCTTGACCCGCGTGCCGCGCCCCGGCTCGGTGTGGATGCTGACGCCGCCGCCGGACTGCTTGGCGAAGCCGAACACCTGGGCCAGGCCGAGCCCGGAGCCCTTGCCCACCTCCTTGGTGGTGAAGAACGGCTCGAAGGCCTTGGCCAGCACCTCCTCGGTCATGCCCACGCCGGTGTCCTCGATGCTCAGCACCACATAGGGGCCCGGCTCCGGGTCTTCGGGGCGCTGCGCGGCGGCCTGCACCACCTCGTTGGCGGTCACCAGGCGCAGGGTGCCGCCCTGGGGCATGGCGTCGCGGGCGTTGATGGCGAGGTTGAGGATGATCATCTCGGTCTGGGTCGGGTCCACCAGCGCCCGCCAGAGGTCGGGGGCGGTGTGAGTTTCCACCCAGATGCCGCCGCCGAGGGTGCGCTGCAGCAGCTCCAGCAGGCCCTGCAGGGTGTCGTTGAGGTTGACCGGTACCGGCTCCAGGCGCTGCCGGCGGGAGAACGCCAGCAACTGCCCGGTGAGCTTGGCGCCGCGCTCGCCGGCCTCGCGGATGTTGTGCAGGCGGCCGAGGATGCGCTCGTGGTTGCCGCGCTCGACGTCGCGCTCGAGGAAGGTGGCGCTGGTGAGGATGACGGTGAGCAGGTTGTTGAAGTCGTGGGCGACCCCGGCGGTGAGCTGGCCGATGGCTTCCAGGCGCTGCATCTGCTGCAGGGTCGCCTCGATGCGTTCACGCTCGCGGATCTGCTCGCGCAGGCGCTGGTTGGTGGTGGCCAGTTCGTCCAGCACCGCGCGCTCGCCGGTGATGTCGCGCACGGCGGCGTACATCAGCCCCTCGTCGGGGACGATGGTCCAGGACAGCCAGCGGTAGTCGCCGTCGGTGTGGCGCATGCGGTTGACGAAGCGGGTGGAGACGTTGCCGTCGGCCACGCTCTCGGTCTCGCGCAGGGTCGCCTCGATGTCGTCGGGGTGGATCAGCTGCCACAGCTGCACCCGGGTGAGCTGCTCGCGGGTGAGGCCGAGGGTGTCTTCCCAGGCGGGGTTGAGGGCGATGGGCGTCATGTCGAAGCGCATCACCGCCAGCAGCTCGCGGGAGAGCTCCCAGGTGCGGTCGCGCTCGCGGGTGCGCCGTTCGACGCGCTCGCCGAGCATTTCGTTGAGCCGCTGCAGGGCCTCGGTGGCGTACTTCTGCTCGCTGATGTCCTGCAGCACGCCGATGAAGCGCACGCAGCGCCCCGCCTCGAAGAAGGCCCGGCCACTGGTGAGCACCCAGCGCTCGCGCCCGCCCGGCAGCTGCACGCGGTACTCGGCCTGGTACTCGTTGCCGCTGTCCACGGCCAGCGCCTCCTGGACCTTGCGCTCCAGCAGGGGGCGGTCCTTGGGGTGGCAGCGGTCGAAGAAGGTGACCAGGTCCACCTCGGCGTCCCGGGGCAGTTCGTAGAGGGCCTTGCAGCGTTCGTCCCAGAGCAGCCGGCCGGTCTGCGGGTTGTAGTCCCACATGCCCATGCGCGCGGCGTCGATGGCCAGGCGCGCACGCACCTCCACCTCCATCAGCGCCTCTTCGGCGCGGCGCCGGCGCTCGCGCTCGCGCACTTCGGCCAGGGCCCGGCCCACGGCCTTGGGCAGCAGGCTGAGGTTCTGCTTGAGCACGTAGTCGACGGCGCCCTGGCGCATCATCTCCACCGCGTGTTCTTCGCCGAACACGCCGGAGAGGAAGATGAAGGGCGTCTTCGGCGCCAGGCGCCGGGCCACTTCCAGGGCCTGGGCGCCGGACGAGCCGGGCAGGATGAAATCGCAGAGGATCAGGTCGAAGGTGGCGGCTGCCAGGGCCTGCTCGACCCCGGCGTGGTGGTAGACCAGGGTCGAGTCGACCTCGAGGCCGCTGCGTTCCAGAATCAGCAGGGCCAGTTCGGCGTCCCGCGGGCTGTCTTCGACCAGCAGCAGTTTGAGTGGCGTTTGCGGCATGGAGTGTGGGGGCTTCCTGTGGGTCGGCGGGCCGTATCAGCTTCCGGGGCGGCGCTGCAGTCGCAGCGAGCCCGGCGGCGGCTCGTTGAGCACGGCCCAGAACACGCCGAGGTCGGAGATGGCGGTGACGAATTCCTTGAATTCGACCGGCTTGACCACGTAGGCGTTCACGCCCAGCTCGTAGGCGCGCTGCAGGTCCGGCTCCTCGCGGGAGGAAGTCAGCATCACGGTGGGGATGCTGCGCAGCTCGGGCGTCTCGCGCACCACCTTGAGCACTTCCAGGCCGTCGACCTTGGGCAGCTTCAGGTCCAGCAGCAGCACGGCGGGGTTGCCGTCGTCACGCTGGGCGTAGTGGTTGCGACGCAACAGGTAATCGAGGGCGTCGGCGCCGTCACGCATGACGACGACATCGTTGGCCAGCTGGCTGCGCTCCAAAGCGACCAGCGTGAGTTCCAGGTCGTGGGGGTTGTCCTCGACCAGCAGGATGGGTTTGAGCATGGGTAATCACTCAGTGGGTAGTTGACTGTGCTGCGCCCTCAGGGGCAGTGCGAAATGAAATCGGGCGCCCTCGCCCACGCGTCCCTCGGCCCATACGCGGCCGTCGTGGCGTTCGATGATGCGGCGCACACTGGCCAGGCCGATGCCGGTGCCCTCGAACTCCTCCATGCGATGCAGGCGCTGGAACACGCCGAACAGCTTGCCGGCGTACGCCATGTCGAAGCCCACGCCGTTGTCGCTCACCGTCACCACCACTTCGTCGCCCTCGGTGCGGGCGCTGACCTCGATCACCGCCGGGTCGCGGTCGCGGCTGTACTTCACGGCGTTGGCCAGCAGGTTGCGCATGGCCAGGTGGAGGAAGGCGGCATCGGCGATGAGCGTGGGCAGCCCGGCGATGCGCCATTGGATGTTGCGGCCTACCAGGTCCGGCTCCATCTCCTTGAGGATGGCGTCCACCAGGGCCTGCAGGTCCACGTCGGAGAAGCGCAGGGCTGCGCGGCCCATCTGCGAGAAGCTCAGCAGGTTGTCCACCAGGGTGCCGGCGAAGCGGGCGGATTCGCCGATATGGTCAAGGAAGCGCAGCCCCCGTTCGGACAGGCGACTGCCTTCGAATTCCCCCAGCAGCTCGGCGTAACCCGCGATGTGCCGCAACGGTGCGCGCAGGTCATGGGACACGCTGTAGGAGAAGGCTTCCAGTTCCTTGTTGGATTTCTTCAGCTCGCTGGCCAGCACTGCCATCTCCTCGGCCTTGCGCAGAACGATGCCGAGCACGGCGGTGCGCAGCTCCCAGACGCCCTCGATCTCCAGCGGGTCCCAGGGACTCGAGTAGCCGCGTACGGTCTGCTGCCAGCGTTCGAAGCTGTGCCGCGGGCTGAGGCCACCGCTGGGGTCGACGCTTTTTTCCGGGCGCCCGGCCCATTCGACGGTGCGCGCCTGCTCGGGCTTGAACCACACCAGGTAGTGGGAATGGATCTGCGAGATGGCCACGGCCAGTACACCCGCGGCATGCCGGGCGAGTTCGGGCAGTTCGTCGATGTCGCGGCCGACGTTGTCGCTGTGGAACACGTTGATGCCGGGGCGCCGGGCCAGCCAGTGCACCAGCGCCGTCACCTGGGCCTGGGGCGGGGTCTCGCCCACCAGGTCGCAGCGGGCGGCGGAAATGATCGCTGCGCCGCTGGCCTTTGCGAAGCCGAGGAAGGTCTCCGGCTGGGCCAGCAGGCCGCCGCTGATGCTGTCGCGGTCGGCCATGGCCGAGAGCATCTGGACGATGTGCTGGCGCAGGCTCAGCAGGTGCTCGGTGCGGTCGTGGGCCTCGCGGCTCTCGATCTGCAGCGAGAGCACGCTGCCGAGCATTTCGCAGGCGGTACGGGTCTGGAAGCCCACGCCCCGGGGGTGCAGGTCGTGGCAGGAGATCAGCCCCCACAGCTCGCCACGCACCACGATGGAGACGGACATGGAAGCCAGGGTGCCCATGTTGCGCATGTACTGCAGGTGCACCGGCGAGACGCTGCGCAGGGCGGCGAAGCTGAGGTCAAGCGGGCACCCGGTGAGCGGGTTCTGCGCCGGGTACAGCGGCGAGGGCGTGTAGTGGGCGTCCTCGATCACGCGGATGCGGTTGGCGCGGTACAGCGCGCGGGCCTGGGGAGGGATGTCGGAAGCGGGAAAGCACAGGCCGAGGTAGCGCGGGTAGCCCTCGTCGGCCTCTTCGGCCAGCACCAGGCCGTTGCCCTCGGCGTCGAAGCGGTAGGCCTTGACCCGGCCGAAGCCGGTGATGCACTTCATCTCCTGCACCGCGTGGCGGCACAGCTCGTCGACGCTGTCGGCGTCCTGCAGGCGGGCGACGAAGCTGCGCACCAGCGGGTAGAAGTTGCCGTAGGCGGCGATGGCGTCGCTGGCCGGCTCGAACTCGGCGATCAGCACCTGGTCGTGGCGGTGCACCATCATCGCCACCGGGAGCGAACGCTCCTGGCCGATGGCAAAGCGCACGTCCCCCAGGTGGAAGGGATTGGGGTCTTCCAGGGCCAGCCCCTGCAGGCGGCCCTGGAGCACAGCGGCGTGTTCGAAGAGGCGCTCGAACGGGAGCCCGATCAGTTCGCTGGCGGGCAGGCCGAGCCAGTCCTGGACGTTCTCGCTGGCCTGCACCACGCAGCCACGGCCTTCGTCGAAGACCAGCATGAAACCGTGGGGCTGGATGCTGCCCGGGATGTGGATGGGCTCTTCGGCACAGGCTTCGGTCGCAGCCGCCAGGTCCTCGGTGCTGTCGATGGGTGTCACAACGCGATCTCCTTTCGTGTCCTCGCGGCGGGGAAAACCCACACGACTTACCGGGTAATAGGCCGGATCTGACGTGAACGAGGGCACAAACTATCAGAACCTCTACCAGCAGTCGTTGCTGGCATAACGATTCTTCCGACGGGGTTCGGAATGGTGGAGTACGGAAATCGCGAAAAATTCCCCGTCAGCGGACCGACGACATCGCCGATCCGCTGCGCCGGGCCTCAGTTGGCCACGGCGCGACGGGCGTTGAGCAGTTCCAGGCGGCGGCGCTCGACCAGGGTCTTGGCGGCGGTCATGTGGATCGGGCCACCGCTGAAGGTGGGCAGCTCGCGGTCGAGCCAGGTGTCGCCTTCGCCCTTCCAGGTCACTTCGCCGGAGGCCAGCTTCATTTCCCGCTGCATCTCGCGGATCACCCCACGCACCCGCTCGATGCAGAACACCGCATCGCTCGGGATGGCCTTGCGCAACGGCTCCTCGCCGTCCTTGCCCAGGGTCAGCAGCAACATGCCGTCCGGACGCGGGCGGATGGACACTTCGTAACCGGGAAAAGCGTCGAAGAATTCCTTGATGGCGATCTGCATTGTTCGGCTCCCTGTCAGTGGATTGGGCTCTTGGACCCAGGCATTTGCAGGGCGCATGCCAGCCGAACGATAAATCTATCTAATTGATTTAAAAGGAATTTATTAGAAATGAAGGCAGTTTGATATATGCAGCCTGCACGATGGCACGTTGATCGCCTTGCAAAATGCAAGACGACCGAGGGCAGCCCGAATGCAGTGCGACCTCAGTCCAGCACCATGGCCTGTACCAGCGTGAGCCCTTCGTGATCGCGGTAGGCATAAAGGGACTCGTATTGAAATGACAGCAGGAAGCGCGCAGAGGTTGCAGCCGCAAGCTGGACGATAAGGTGATGGATGTCGCCCCAGCTCTCCGCCAAGCGATTGTTGGCGCAATGAAAAACGCCGCTTAAACCGACCCTCCAATCCACGCCGTGGTGGTCGAGTCCCACGTCCCGAGCAGGCTCCTCCCGACGGAACGCGAATACCGCCCACGAGCGTTCGAACACGCCCTCCAGTCGATCCGGCCCCTCCTCCCACCGCTCCCCACTCGCACGAAGAATGGCCTCCACGACCGCAAGCGGAACGCCTTCTTCGACCTCCAGGCACATCAGGATGGACATCTCATTTCTCCTCGCGAAAGCAGCTGTGCTCGTAGCCTGGGCTTCCACCCAGGGAAATGGTGCGGGGCATCCCGGACTGAAGTCCGGGCTACAGGCAACACCCTGGCACCCGTAGCCTGGGCTTCAGCCCAGGAAAATGGCGCGGGGCACTCCCGGACTGAAGTCCGGGCTACAGGCAACCCCCTGGCACCCGTAGCCTGGGCTTCAGCCCAGGGAAAAGGTGCGGGGCATCCCCGGACTGAAGTCCGGGCTACAGCTCATGAAGGGTGCCGATGGGGTCCTTGCAGAAGCGATACGCCCGCGATGCCTTGAAGGCACATAGCAATGAGAGCAGCGAAGGCTCAAGCGGCGAACCGGTTCCCTTGAGGACGATCAGGCACTCAGCATCACAGGCAAGTTGTGCAAAAAACTCCAGATCAGGTAGCGGACTGGATCGCGCATCAACGCGACAATTCACGTCATCGCTCCAGATTTCGACGCTGGTGCCGCGCTCGTCTCCGTACATTTCAGCCTCCTCGCTCCAGGAGCGGCGAAGCGGCAATCGCTCCCGCACAGCCTGCACGACCTGATGACTGACACCCCCTTCCCAGTAGTTGGGGTAGTCCGAGTCCAGATCGAACTCCTCCTCCAGATCGAAGGCCGCGTAGCCGTCCAGATTGTCCGGCACACACCCGTGAAGCGCCACCACAGCCGCCTTGGGCACAAGGCTGAAATCGAATTGCCAGATGGCCATGCTCCCTCCTGAACAGAAATCCGATGTTTACCGCAACAACCCGCCAGACAACGCCTAAGCCCCCGTAGCCTGGGCTTCAGCCCAGGGAAATGTCGCGGGGCACTCCCGGACTGAAGTCCGGGCTACAGGCTACAGGCAACACCTCGCCCCTAACGCTCCAGCGCCTGCCGCACCCCGTCGGCGATGGCCAGGCTGGAGGTGAGGCCGGGGGATTCGATGCCGAACAGGTTCACCAAGCCGGGGATGCAGTGGTCCTCGGGGCCGCTGATGCGGAAGTCCGCTGCGGGCTCGTCGGGGCTGCTGATCTTCGGGCGGATGCCGGCGTAGTCCGGCTGCAGCGCGCCGTCGGGCAGGCCCGGCCAGTAGCGGCGGATGGCGGCGTAGAAGCCGTCGGAGCGGCGTGGGTCGACCTGGTAGTCCTCGGTGTCCGTCCACTGCACGTCGGGGCCGAAGCGGGCCTGGCCGCCCAGGTCGAGGGTCATGTGCACGCCCAGGCCGGCGGCTTCCGGTGCGGGGTAGACCAGGCGGCTGAACGGTGCCGGTCCGGCGAGGCTGAAGTAGTGGCCCTTGCACAGGTAGCCGCGCGGGACATGGGCGGCCGGCAGCCCGTCGATGCGGCCAGCCAGGCCTGGGGCGCCGAGGCCAGCGGCGTTGACCAGCAGGCGGCAACCGAGGGTGGTCGGGCTGGCGCCGCCCACCGTCAGCTGGAAGCCGTCGCCCTGCACCTGCGCCGACAGCAACGGCGAACCCAAGGCCAGGGCGGCGCCGGCGGCCTCGGCGTCGCCGAGCAGCGCCAGCATCAGGCCGTGGGAGTCGACGATGCCGGTGGACGGCGAATGCAGCGCGGCCACGCAGTGCAGGTCGGGTTCCAGCGCCAGGGCCTGGTCGCGGCTCAGCAGGCGCAGGTCATCCACGCCGTTGGCCAGCCCCCGCGCCAGCAGGGCCTGGAGCGGCGCCACCTGGGCGTCATCGGTGGCGACGATCAGCTTGCCGAGCTGTTGCACGGCCACGCCGTGGCTGCGGCAGAAGGCCAGGAGCCGATGGCGACCGTCGACGCACAGGCGCGCCTTGAGGCTGCCCGGCGGGTAGTAGATGCCGGCGTGGATCACTTCGGAATTGCGCGAGCTGATGCCGGTGCCGATGGCGTCGGCCGCTTCGACGATCACCACTTCGCGCCCTGCCTGGGCCAGTGCGCGGGCCACGGCCAGGCCGACCACGCCGGCCCCCACCACCACGCATTCGATATCCACTGCCATCGCTTCGCTCCCTGTCAGGCGGCTGCCCGGCTACGCTGTGCCGGGGCTGGCGCAGCGTGCCAGAGGCGCGGGCCGGACGTCGACCGTAGCGGAAGGCGCTGCCGGAAAAACGAAGCGGCCTGGACGGCCGCTTCATGGTGGGGCGGGGTCAGTTCTTCACCCAGTTCTCGAAACGCGCTTCGAGGTCGGCATGGGCCGCCCAGAACGTGACGTTCATCGGCAGGGCTTCGCGGATGTTCTGCGGGGCGGTGGGCAGGGTGGCGGCGATGGCCGGGTTGATCATGGCGATCGCCTTGTTGTTCACCGGGCTGTAGGAGATGCCTTCGGCGAAGGCCTTCTGCGGCTCCGGCTGGCTGACGAAGTGGACGAACTTCTTCGCCAGCTCGCCTTTCCACGAGCCCTTGGGCAGGGCCCAGTAGTCGAAGTCGTAGATGTTGCCGCTCCAGGCCATGGCCAGGCTGCGGGTCTCCTTCTGGGCGGTGGCGATGCGGCCGTTGTAGGCGGAGCTCATGGCCACCTTGCCGTCCTGCAGGGCGCGCACCGGCTCGGCGCCGGCCTTCCACCAGACGACGCTGGACTTGATCTCGTCGAGCTTGCGGAAGGCGCGGTCGACACCGGCGGGGGTGTCGAGCACCTGGTAGACCTCGTTCGGCGCGACGCCGTCGGCCATCAGGGCGAATTCCAGGTTGTACTTGGCGCCGTGGCGCAGGCCGCGCTTGCCGGGGTACTTGCGCAGGTCCCAGAAGTCGGCCCAGCCGCGCGGGGCGTCCTTGATGCGAGCGGAGTCGTAGGCGAGCACGGTGGACCAGACGAAGATGCCCACGCCACAGGGTTGCAGGGCACCGGCGACGAAGTCGCTGGGGTTGCCCACCAGGGCCGGGTCGATCTTCTCGAACAGGCCTTCTTCACAGCCGCGTGCCAGTTCGGGAGCTTCCATCTCCACCACGTCCCAGGTGACGTGGCTGATGTCGATCATGTGCTTGAGCTTGTCGAGATCACCGTTGTACGAGCCGTGGACCACGGCGTCGCCGGTGCTGGCCTTGAACGGCTTGAAGAAGGCTTCCTTCTGCACGTCCTTGTTGGCACCGCCGAAGGTGATGACCGTGACGAAATCCGCCGAGGCCGGCAGGCAGGTGACTGCCAGCGCCAGGCCCAGGGCGCGTCTTACCGCAACAACCATGGAAAACTCCCTCTTTTGCTGTTGGTTCGCGGGGCACGGCGCTGTGACCGGTCGCCCCTTTATTGTGTTTGTGATGACGGACCGGATGCCTGGCGTCGCGCAGCGAAGCCACCCTCGGCACCCTTGTCGCCGTTGTGAAACGGGGGCGCGTAGTCTGAACCCATCGCTCACCGAAGGGTATGCGCTCCGTCACAGTGACGACTGCTTCACAGGCTCTGGCATGCCTGTTTCACGTTTTACGCAGAAAGGGAGGCAGGCCCCTCAGGGGGCCTGGTAGAGCGCGGGGCGGCGGTCGCCGTGGACGTCGTTGCGGGCGCTGATGCGCTTGTCGTCGGCCTGGGCCAGGTCGAGGGTCGCCAGCAGCAGGCGCTCGCCGCCCTCCACCGGGCCGGCCAGGGGGAAGCCGTCGGCATCGACGATCACCGAGCCCTGCACCCAGTCCTGCCCGCGCTCGTGGCCATGGCGGTCGCAGGCGGCGATGAACATGCGGTTCACCGCCGCGTTGGCCTGCACCCGCACCACTTCCGCCGGGCGTTCGCCCTGGGGACGCGGGCCCAGGGGCCAGTTCACCGGGGCACAGAGCAGCTGGGCGCCGGCCAGGGCCGGCAGGCGCACCCATTCGGGGAACTCCAGGTCGTAGCAGATCATCAGCCCCAGGCGGCCGTGGACGGTGTCCACCATCGGCGGCGCTGCGTCGCCGGGGATGAACAGGGCCTTCTCGGCATCCCACAGGTGGGCCTTGCGGTAATGCGCGCGCAGGCCGTCCGGGTCCACCAGCACGGCGCTGTTGGCCAGCTCGCCGTCGTCGCGGCGTTCGCAGAAGCCGGCGGCGATCACCACCCCCAGCTCCCGCGCCAGGGCCTGCCAGTGGCTGACCGCCGGGCCGTCCAGGGGCTCGGAAAGCGCCAGGGCCTCGGCCTTGTCGCGGAACAGGTAGCCGCTCTGCACCAGCTCCGGCAGGACGATGATGTGCGCGCCCTCCAGGGCCGCACGGCGGATGGCGCCCTCGGCCAGGGCGCGGTTGTGGGCCAGTTCGCCGATGCGCGGCGCCACCTGGCAGCAGGCCACCTTCACCGGGGCGACGGGGCGGGTGTTCATGGGCGCGGGTCCTCCAGACGTTGCGGGTCGAGGGCGGCGAGGCGTTCTTCCTCGCTGCGGTCCTGGTGGCGGCATTGCAGCCAGTAGGCCAGGCCGGCCACCGGCAGGCCGATGGCGAAGGCGATGTCGGCACCGCCCAGGGCGGTGGCGAAGGGGCCGCTCCAGAAGCTCAGGGACATGAACGGCACCATGGCCAGCAGGCCCAGGCCGTAGGCCACCAGGCCGGGGCGCGACCAGCCGCGGTAGACGCCCTCGGGGTTGAAGATCTCGGCGATGGCGTAGCGGCCCTTGCGCACCAGGTAGAAGTCCACCAGGTTCACCGCCGTCCACGGCACGAGGAAGTAGAGCATCAGCAGCACGAAGGTGTTGAAGCTGCCCAGGTAGCTCTCCGGGATCATCCGTGCCACCAGCAGGATCACCAGCGCCACCACACTGATGCCGGCCACCCGCACGCCCAGGGTCGGGCGCACGCGGGAGAAGGCGTCCAGCGCGCTGAGCCCGGTGAGCATGGCGCCGTAGCAGTTGACCGCCATGATGCCCACCAGCGAGGGCACCGCCACCAGCACGATGAGGGTGCCGAAGCCGTCGTACAGCTGGTTACCCAGCTCGCGCACGCTGCCGATGGCGTCCGGCGCCGGCAGGGCCGAGGCGAGGAAGGCACCGAGGGACATCAGCCACAGCGCCGAGGCGCCGGCCCCCAGGTAGGTCCAGAAGATGACCTTGCCGGCGGGGGTTTCCTCCGGCAGGTAGCGCGAGTAGTCGGAGACGTACACCGAGTAGCTGATCTGGTAGCCGGCGGCCGCCGAGAGCTGCACGAGGAAGGCGCTCCAGCTGAAGCCGCTGCCCTGCAACGCGGCATCGGCGCTGAGCTGGGTCACGGCGAACAGGGTCAGGGCGCCGAACACCGCGATCATCAGCCAGGTCAGCCAGCGCTGCACGGCGTGCAGCAGGTCATGGCCGACGATGGCCAGCAGCACCGCCAGCCCCACCAGCAGCACGTACCAGGGGGTGCGCGCGCCGGGCAGCACGGTGTTGATGGCGTCGGTGGCGAGGATGACGTTGAACACGTTGAAGCCGATGTACACGAACACCACGGCGAGGAACGGCACCACCGCGCCGCGCACGCCGAACTGCGGGCGCGACTGGATCATCTGCGGCAGGCCCATGCGCGGGCCCTGGTTGGCGTGGAAGGCCATGAAGAAGGTGCCGATGCACACGCCGATGAGGATCGCCAGGATCGAACCCAGCACCCCCAGCCCCAGGGCCGGCCCGGTGAAGCCGGTGACCAGGGTGGTGAGCACGAAGTTGCCGGTGAACCAGAACGGCCCCTGGTGCCACACCTTGCCGTGGCGTTCGTGGCGGGGCACGTAGTCGATGGAGCGCACCTCGATCATCGGGCGCGCGTCGTGCTGTTGAGTCATGGGAAGTCCTCGTCCGGTAGGGAAGTTGAAGGCGCGGCGACGGGCGCGGATCAGGACGAGGGGACGGGGCGCAGGGCGAACGAGGCGTCAGGCATGGCAGTGCTCGGCGTTGTTGTAATGGTTGTGCGCCGGACTCTAGCCAAGCGGTTGCTCGGGATACATCGGACAGGACAAATACTCAGTTGCGGATTCTGCAAACTATCGCGCCGCCTTCCCCCGGGAAGGCGGCGCCGGGCGTCAGCCCGCGAGCATCATGCAGATGCGCGTCTGCAACTGGGCGGGCGGGGTGCTGCGCGGGTCGTTCAGGTACTGCTCGAACATCGGGCAGTCGCCCGGCTCCAGCCCGCTCTCCGGCAGCCAGCGCGAGTACAGCCAGTCATAGGCCTTACCCATCTCGTTGTAGGGCCCGGTGTAGGTGAGCATGGCGCAGCGCCCGGCGGGGATCTCGTAGCGCTCCAGCTCGCCGCCGATCACCGCCTGCGGGGACACGGAAATGCCCGCCAGCGAGCGCAGGCGCGCCTCGGGCACCTGGGCCGGGTCGTCGAAGTAGACGCCGTACATCAGGCAGTCGGGGCCGAGCAGCCCCTGGCCCATGGCGAGCATGAAGGCGCGGCCGAACAACGGGCCGATGCCCTGGTAGCTGCCCTGGTGCGGCAGCGTGGCGAGGACGGCGCCTGGGAAGGTTTCGATGGCGATGGGGTACATGGCGAGCTCCTGGGGGTCGAGCGGGCGGGCCCGGGTTTCGCGGTAGCGTCCCGGGGGCAGCCCGAAGTGGGCGCCAAAGGCGCGGTTGAAGGCGGCGTGCGAGCTGTACCCGGCACGCCGGCCGACCCGTTCCAGCGAATCCCCCGTACCGGCCAGGGCCACCGCCGCGCGGTGCATGCGCAGCCGCTGGACCGTGGCATTGACCGTCTCGCCGAGCATCGCGCGGTACACGCGGTGGAAGTGGTACGGCGACAGGCAGGCCAGCTCCGCCAGGTGGTGGAGGTCCGGATCGGCGTCCGGGTGAGCAGCCAGCCAGCGCAGCACCGGGTCGATGCGGCGGGCATAGTGAGCGAGGGTTTCGGGTTTCATGGTCAGCCTCCCTGGACCAGACGCTAGCGGCAGCGGATTTGCAGGAATTGCGATCTTTCGCTGCGCAGCGTAGACCGGGCTCGCGCCCGCAGCGGGGGATCATTCCCGGGCCATCGGCGCCCGGCAACCGCGCCCTGGCGAATCCGGGCATTCCGTCGCGCACGCCGCGCCCGGGGCAGCGGGACGCGGGCCGGCCGTGCTATCGTTGCGCCCCCGCGTCACCCCTGCTCCGGAGCCTTGCCATGAAGTTCATCCATCAACGCGAACACCTCAACGAAGGCGACCTGGTCGTCATCGAGTGCTCGCAGGTCTGCAACATCCGCCTGATGAGCGATGCCAACTTCCGCAGCTTCAAGAACGGCGGCCGCCACACCTACCACGGCGGCGCCTTCGACCGCTTCCCGGCGCGCATCACGGTGCCCAGCACCGGCTTCTGGAACATCACCATCGACACGGTGACCCGCCGCGCCATCAGCGTCACCCGCAAGCCCACCCTGAAGCACTCCATCAAGTTCGTGCGCCGCTCCAGCTCCCACATGGGCTGAGCCCGGCCGGCGCGGAAACATTTTCTTTCACCTGACCCTGTCGGTTTTTCCGCGCTCATCCGTCCTTACTGTTAGGCACTCCTCTCCATGCACCTGCCGCGCCCTTGCCGGGGCGGGCCGGTGCCGAGCGCCCCTTTGGCTAGTTTCCGCCCGCCATCCCGGCGGGCGGTCTTTTTCATCGCCCCGAACAGTCAGGACCGCGCTCCGTCATGTCCAAGAAGTCCCGCTCGCGAACCTGGTTCCTGGTCCACAGCTGGCTGGCCCTGCCGATCTGGTTCTTCGTCTTCCTCGTCTGCGCCACCGGCACCCTGGCGGTGCTCAGTGAGGAGATCATCTGGCTGGCCAACCCCGACGTGCGCGCCACCCGCCCCGCCGATGACGCCCAGCCCCTCGGCTTCGACCAGGTCGTCGCCGCCATCGCCCGCCAGCAGCCGGATGCCGCCATCGAGTGGCTGGCCAAGCCGGAGGAGGACCACTTCGCCCTCACGGCGGCGGTCAGCTACCCCGACACCCGCACCGCCACGCTCTACGTCAACCCGTACACCGGGGTGATCCAGGGCAGCAGCCCGCTGTTCGACTTCCGCCAGTTCACCCGCGCCCTGCACGGCTGGTGGCTGGTGCCCTTCACCAACGGCTACAGCTGGGGCTGGTACCTGGTGTCGCTGCTGGCCCTGCCGATGCTCGCCTCGCTGGTCACCGGCCTGGTGGTGTACAAGCGCTTCTGGCGCGGCTTCCTGCGGCCGACCCTGCGCATCCGCCAGGGCGCGCGGATCTTCTGGGGCGACTTCCACCGCCTGGTGGGCATCTGGTCCATCTGGTTCATCGCGGTGATCGCCGTCACCGGCACCTGGTTCCTGATCCGCGCGGTGCTCTACGACAACCACATCTCCATCTCCAGCGAAGGCCCGCCCACGCTGATCGCCCGCGAGGCGCTGCCGCGCCCCGAGCCCGGCCAGCCGGTGCCGCGCATCTGCGTGGACCAGGCGGTGGAGGTGGCGACGCGCACCATCCCCGGCTTCGAGGTGAGCTTCGTGATCTTCCCGGCGGACGCCTTCACCCCGCTGGAGGTGGGCGGCCGGGGCTGGTACCCGCTGATGTTCCAGACCGCTGAGGTGAACCCCTACGACGGCACCCTGCTGGGCTCTCACCTGCTCGGCGACCGCAACGCCCTGGAGTTCGTCACCGAGTCCATGCGCCCGCTGCACACCGGCGATTTCGGCGGCATCTGGGTCAAGCTGCTGTGGTTCGTGTTCGGCCTGCTGCTGACGCTGATGGTGCTCAGCGGCCTGCTGATCTGGAGCAAACGCACCGTGCTGGCCACCGCCAAGGCGATGAAACGCCCGCCGCGCCCACGGCCCACCCCGCGCCCCGCCACCGAGGTGACCGAATGACCGCCCCCGTCCGCTCCCGCCCTGCCCGCCTCTGGCTGCGCTGGCGCTTCCACCTGAGCGCCCTGCTGGTGCTCATCCCCCTCGGCTACATGCCCGCCTACTTCCACGAAGCCAGCCTGGAGCGCGGCCTCCAGGGCCTGGGCGAGCGCCCCATCGGCGAGCTGGCGGTCGGCCCCTGGCACGTGCGCCTGGCGGAATGGGAACGGGGCGAGCCGGTGCGCGAGGGCAAGGCCGGCTACATGAAGGACTTCAGCCTGGCGTTCTGCCGCGAGTGCGACGCCGCGATCAAGGCGGCCTACCTGCGCGTGGGCAAGCCGCGCTACCTGCGCGCGGCCGGCGCCCTCGCCTCGGGCAGCCCCTACCGGCGCCTGGCGGAAGTGCGCATCCCCGAGGACGCCCCGGCGGACGCCGAGCTGTGGCTGACGGTGGAAGGCTGGGACGGCTCGGTGCACCAGGCCGCCCTGCCCCTCGCCCAGGCCTCCCCCGACGTGGTGGCCTGGCTCGGCAAGCGTGGAGGTGGCCGATGAAGCGCTGGCTCGGTGCCCTGCTCCTGCTGGCCGGTGGCAACGCCTGGGGCCACGGGATCTACTGCGAATGCCAGGCCCTGGATGCCACGCAAGTGCGCTGCGTGGGCGGTCTCTCGGACGGCACCGCCACGCCGGGGGCGACCCTGGACGTGCTCGACGATGAGGGGCAGGTGCTCATCCACGGCACCCTGGGCGAGGACTCCAGCTTCACCTTCGAACGCCCGAGCGGGGCGTTCCACGTCCTGCTGGAACTGGGCCCCGGGCACACGGCGGAAGTGGAGCCCGAGGCGATCCGCCCGCGCTGAGAACCCGCGGGCGGGAACGGGGGCTAGCGCGGGGCGATGTGCACCACCATCAACTGCACGCTCTCCTGCCCGCGAAACTCGTTCACGTCCAGGCGGTAGGCCAGCTCGGCCCAGCGCACGGTGGGGTTCGGCCAGACGTCGCGGTCGATGTTGAAGGCGATGCCGTCCAGCTGCAGGGAGCCGCACTCGCTCTTGAGCACCAGCTTCAGGTGGCGTTCGCCCACCAGGCGCTGCTGGGCGATCTGGAACACGCCGTGGAACAGCGGCTCGGGGAAGTGCTGGCCCCAGGGGCCGGCCTGGCGCAGGGCGCGGGCCAGTTCCAGGTGGAATTCCTGCAGGCTCAGCTGGCCGTCGGAGAGCAGGCGGCCGGTGAGGTCGTCCTCGGTGAGCTGGCGGCGCACCTCGGCGTCGAAAGCGCTGGCGAAGGCGCCGAAATGCTCCACCGGCAGCGACAGGCCGGCGGCCATGGCGTGGCCGCCGAACTTGCTGATCAGCCCCGGATGGCGGGCGGCGACGGCGTCCAGCGCATCGCGGATGTGGAACCCCGGCACCGAGCGCGCCGAGCCCTTGAGCAGGCCGTCACCGGCATCGGCGAAGGCGATGGTCGGGCGGTGGTAACGCTCCTTGAGGCGCGAGGCGAGGATGCCGATGACGCCCTGGTGCCAGTCCGGCTCGAACAGGCAGAGGCCGAACGGCAGGTCTTCCAGCGGCAGGTCCTTGAGCTGGGCCAGGGCCTCGCGCTGCATGCCCTGCTCGATCTGCTTGCGGTCCTGGTTGAGCTGGTCCAGCTCCACGGCCATGTCCTGGGCCAGGGCCTGGTCTTCGCAGAGCAGGCATTCGATGCCCAGGCTCATGTCGTCCAGGCGGCCGGCGGCGTTGAGGCGCGGGCCGAGGATGAAGCCGAGGTCGGTGGAGGTGATGCGCGCCGCCGGGCGGCCGGCCACCTCCAGCAGCGCCTTGAGGCCGGGACGGGCACGGCCGGCGCGGATGCGCGCCAGGCCCTGGTGCACCAGGATGCGGTTGTTGGCGTCCAGCGGCACCACGTCGGCGACGCTGCCCAGGGCCACCAGGTCCAGCAGCTCGGCGAGGTTCGGCTCGGCCATGCCGCGCCCGGCGAACCAGCCCAGCTCGCGCAGGCGCGCGCGCAGGGCCAGCAGCACGTAGAAGATCACCCCGACCCCGGCCATGGACTTGCTGGGGAACTCGCAGCCCGGCTGGTTGGGGTTGACGATGGCGTCCGCCGCCGGCAGTTCCGGGCCCGGCAGGTGGTGGTCGGTGACCAGCACCTTGAGCCCGGCGGCCTTGGCGGCGGCCACGCCGTCGACGCTGGAGATGCCGTTGTCCACGGTCACCAGCAGCTGCGGTTCGCGCTGCAGGGCGACGGCGACGATCTCCGGGGTCAGCCCGTAGCCGTACTCGAAGCGGTTGGGCACCAGGTAGTCGACGTGGGCGGCGCCGAGCATGCGCAGGCCGAGCACGCCGACGCAGCTGGCGGTGGCGCCGTCGGCGTCGAAATCACCGACGAAGAGGATGCGCTGGCGCTGCTCCAGGGCCTCCACCAGCAGCGTCACCGCGGCGTCGATGCCCTTCATCTGCGTGTAGGGGATGAGCCGCGCCAGGCCCTTGTCCAGCTCCTCCGCGCAGCTCACGCCACGGGCGGCGTAGAGGCGGGTCAGCAGGGGCGGCAGGTTGCCCAGGTCGGGCAGTGTGGCGGGCAGGGGGCGGGGCTCGATACGCATGCGACTCGGTCTTCCGGGGCGAAAAGGGGATGGATCAGCGTTCGCCGACCAGCCATTCCAGCGGCACGTCGTGCTGGCCGCGTTCGTCGGTGATGAACAGCGAGCCGTCGCTGATCATCAGGGTCCAGCTGATGGAACGCGGCAGGTCGCGGGCCAGTTCTTCCAGGGCTTCCTGGCCGACGGCGACGACGTTGATGTTCTTCAGGTTGCGCACGCTGTCCAGCACCTTGGTCTGCCACACCCGCAGGCTGCCGTAGGCCAGCAGGCTGAAGCGTTCGCAGCGGCGCGAGCACCAGGTGATGCGCTCGGCATCGGGCTGGCCGACTTCGATCCAGTGCAGCACACGGTCGTCCAGACTCTTCTCCCACAGCGCCGGCTCGTCCACGTCCGACAGGCCACGGCCGAAGGCCAGCTGCTCGTGGTACCAGAGGCCGTAGGCGATCAGGCGGACCGCCAGGCGCTCCTCAGTCTCGGAGGGGTGCCGGGCCACGGTGAAGCGCAGGGTCTCGTAGACGCCACGGTCCAGGTCGGTGAGGTTGAGTTCGACTTTGTAAGGCGTCGCTTGGAGGGCCATGAAGGGCGTCCTGGTTGGCGAAAAGGCGGCAAGTCTACCTTGAAAGCGCCCCCCATGCCCGGCCCGTACGGCGGCGCGCGGGGCGGAAATGGGCAATCAGTCCCAGGTATGCGCAGCGCGGGTTGCCAGGCCCGGCGACGGCCTTTATAAGACCGACGCCGCGCCCGGTCGGGCGCATGGAACACAGGAAAGGGAAGCCCATGGAACTACTCATTGCCCTGGTCGTGGTCGTGCTCATCGCGGCGGTGCTGTACGCCGTCAACCGCGACGACGGCAGCCTGGAAGCCTATCTGCAGGAGGCTGGCCAGGTGAACCGCACGGCCCTGCTGAGCCTGTTCGAGCCGCGCCTGGCGCTGGACATGGCCCAGGGCCTGCAAGGCGAGGCCCGCCAGCTGGCATTGCACCAGGTGGCCCCGGCGCTGCTGCGTGCCGGCGAGGAACAGGCCGCACTCACCGCCCTGGCCGAGCTGCGCGACGGCTACCAGCAGAGCGCCCTGGACAACATGCTGGAGCACTACCTGGAAGCCCAGGACCCGCACGCGGCGCTGTCCCTGCTGGAGCGCCTGGAGCGTCCGCTGCCGGAGTCGCCGCTGCTGCAGATCCCGCTGCTGCTCGCCTGCGGCCAGGACGCCCAGGCCCGAGCCCAGCTCGACACCCTCACCCAGCAACAGGAACAGGGCACCGGCCAGAGCCTGTCCGGCCCGCAGAACCTCATCCTCGCCGGGCTGCAGCGTCGCCTGCAGCAACCCCAGGCGGCCCTGCGCAGCCTGGAGCGGGCCTGGGAGCTGCTGGCCCACCCGGAGCCGGACACCAGCCTGCCCCTCCATGACCTGAAGGCGGTGCTCGCTGGCCTTGCCGAACTGGGCGAGGTGCCCCGTGCCCTGGCGCTGGCCAGGCAACTGCCGGTGGAGGAACAGGGCCAGGCCGTGCTGGCCTTGATGGAGGGTGGCCAGACCGAGGCCGCCTTCGAACTGCTGGCCGACCTGGGCGAGCAGACCGGCTACTTCACCCACACCGAGCTGATGGACCACGCCCTGGCCATGGCGCAGCCGGATACCGCGCTGCGGGTGGTGGACTGCGCGCCGGTGCATCACTACGACGAACTGCTGCTGCGCCTGGTGGACTGGCACGCCGAGCAGGGCGACCTGGCCCAGGCCAACGCCCTGCTGGACTCCCGCGCCCACGAGCCGGGCCAGCGCATCTGGCTGCTGCTCACCCTGTGGGAGCACCACCTCGGCCGGCACCCGTCCTGGGCCGACGAGCTGCGGCGCCAGGCGTTGATCGAGCTGGAGCGGATCCGTGGCGAGGACAACTGGGGCTGGCTGCGCCTGTTCGCCCTGGAAGGCTGGCTGCGCCAGCAGGCCGCCCTGCCGGCGCACCAGCGCGACGCCTACGGGGTGCGCACGCACCTGGAGGAGCTCGAGCAGCTGAATGCCGCCCTGGACCTGGACGGCCGCGTGACCAAGCTGGCCGAGCAGGCCCCGCTGCTGCGCGACCTGGGCGAAGCACCCCGCGCCCTGCGCTGGGTGGAGGCCTGCCTCGTCACCCTGGACGATGCGCAGCAGGCCGAGGCCCTGGAAGACGACGAGGACCTCGGCATTTACCTGGAAGCCATCGGCCTGGCCTACCTGGCCCTGGGCGACACGGCCAGGGCCCAGGCCCTGCAAGCTCGGCTGCAAGCGATGCAAAGCGCCGAACGCAGGCTGGACGAAGCCCTGCTGCTGGACCACATCCGGCACGGCCGCTTCGAAGACGCCATCGCCAGCCTGTCGCTGACCAACGTGATGCGGGAGGAGAACCCCCTCGCCCAGCTGCACCAGGCCATCGACCACCTGCAGGCGGAAGACCCGCCACGGGCCGCCGCCCTGCGCCAGCAGTTGCTGGAGGCGCTGAACAACGGCCTGGTCCACCCCCTTCCCGTGGCGGCCTGAAGGCCGCCCAGCAACGGAGGCCGACGGCTCAGGCCGCCGACTCGCCGCTGGGCTCGGCCGGGGCCTCGCGGTAGCACTCCACGCGGTTGCGCCCCTGGGCCTTGGCCCGGTACAGGGCCTTGTCCGCCAGGGACAGCAACCGCGACAGGTCGTACCCCGCCTCGCCACTGCCGGCCACGCCGATGCTGACGCTGAGCGGCCCCGGTGCCTCGGGGCAGCTCTCGGCGAACTCGCGGCGGATGCGCTCGGCCACCAGCACGGCGGTGGCGCCGTCGGCATCGGCCAGCAGGCAGGCGAACTCTTCCCCACCGATGCGCCCGAACACGTCGTGCCGACGCATGCGCGCGGCGACGATACGGGTGAAGTCCACCAGGGCGGCGTCGCCGCTGGCGTGGCCGTAGGAGTCGTTGAGGCGCTTGAAGTTGTCCAGGTCGCAGAGCAGCAGCACCACGCCCTCCCCGCGCCGTGCGCAGCGCTCCAGCAGGGCCTGGCCGGAATCCATGAAGGCACGGCGGTTGCCGACACCGGTCAGCGGGTCGCTGTAGGCGGCGTGCTTGTACTGCAGCTCGGCCCGCTCACGGACCATGGCCAGGGTGACGAAGGCGACGCCGATGGCGTACAGCAGCGTCTCGAACACCAGCATCGCGAAGAAGGGGCTGGCCTGGCCGTTGACCAGCCGCTGGAACGGCTCGCCCCGGTCCAGCGCCAGGCGCACGCCGTAGGTCGCCACGTGCATGAGGTGCAGCGCCATGGCCGGGGCGATGGACACCTGCAGGCTGCGCCGGGCGCGCCACAGCTCGAAGGCCGCGAGGGCGGTGTAGGTGATCATCAGCACGCAGCTGAGCATGATCCGCGCCGGCAGCGAGGCGTAGAACGCCGGCACGGCGCAGAGCGCCAACCACAGCAGCGGCCCGGCGAGGAAGCCGGCGAGATGAACGGGCCGGCCGGCGAACACCCGCATGGAGGTCCAGCTGGCGGCGCAGCTGAGCTGCAGCAGAACGTTGCCGATGATGATCGGCACCCAGTCCATGCCCAGGCCGCGCAGGCTGCCGAGCACGGTGCAGAAGGCGCCGAGCAGCAGGGTCAGGCTCAGGTAGCCGAGGGTCGGCTCCGGGGTGCCGCGACGCCAGGCCCGCCCGGCGAGGATGCCGAGCAGGGCGAGGATGTAGACGTCCACCAGCACCAGGGTGGGGATGTGAAGGTCCATCTGCACGGTCCAGGGCGGGAAGCTCCCGGCGGCCAGCCTGGGGAAGGCGACGCGCGGGCGGTGGGGTTATCGGCCGTAATGCGAACGGCTTCGCACTTTACTCCCCGACTGTGACAGCGTCACGCACGGCGTTTCAGCGTGGGGCGTAGCGCCCCCAGAGGCTGTCGAACTCCGCCAGGTAGCGCGCCACCAGGTGGGCGTTGTCGATCACCAGGAGGTTCTCCTCGTTGCTGGTGCTGGCGCTGCGGGTCCAGTTGAAACTGCCGTTGAGCAGCAGGCGGCCGTCGAACAGGGCGAACTTGTGGTGCATGTGGAAGGGGCTGTCGTCGATGCGCACATCGACTCCGGCGTGGCGCAGGGCCTGGATGTCGCTGCCCTCGTCGTGCTGTTTCTCGTTGTCGCTGATCACCCGCACACGGATGCCGCGCCCGTGGCAGGCGAGGATCTCGCTGCTGAGCTGGTCGTCGGAGATGGTGTAGACGCAGATGTCCACGCTGTGCCGGGCCTGGCGGCACAGCTCGCGGATCTTGCGCCGGCACTCCTCGCCGGGGCTGAAGTGGGCGCTGGCCACGGCCGGGGCGACGGCGCCGGCAAGGTCGAGGGTGCGCACCACCTGCTCCAGCCACTTGAGCGCCGGTTGCAGGTTGGCCGGGTCGGCCTGGCACAGCTCGCGCACCAGGTCGAAGGCGCGGTTGCGCAGGTAGCGCACCTGGTCCGGGCCCAGCTCGCTGCCCAGTTCGCGCAGCTCGTCGCGCTCCTCGTTGCTCAGCTTCAGGTCCTGCAGGCTGTCGCGCAGCTGCTGGTCGAGTCCTGCGAAATCCATGGCGACCTCCGGGTCAGGTGGGCGTGCCGTCGGTGCCGGGCGCCGGCAGGGCGCCACCCAGCTCGTTGAGGCGATTGGCGATGTCGGTGATGCGGTGATGGGTGCGCAGGTCGACGTCGATCTTCTTGTCCATGATGCGGATCAGCGGCATGAAGCTGTTCTCCAGGCAGTCGGCCAGGCTCAGCAGGACTTCGCGCACGCCCTCCTGGGCCGGGGCGGTGACGTCCACCTTGAACGCGGCGGGCGGTTGCACCAGCGCCTCCAGGCGTTGCAGCAGGGCCTCCCACGGCACCTCGGCGGCGGCCGGTGCGGGGGCTTCGCTGCGGGCCAGCCCGCGCACGCTCTCCACCAGGTCGTTGAGCTGGGCCACCACGCGGGTGCCGACGTCGCTGTCGCTGCCGCCCATGGATTTGTTGCGCATGAAGTCGCGCTTGATCTGGGTCCAGCGCTCCGCCTGCTCGGCGCTCTGGTTGCCACGCAGTTCGGCGAGCTTGAGCAGGTTCTCCTCGGCGCCGGTGGTGAGCAGCTGGGACTCGCCCTGGTAGTGGTCGGCCAGCAGTTGCATCAGCTCGGCGTCGTTCATCACGGCGGAGATCTTCTCCGCCATCTTGTTCATGTTGCGGTAGCTGCCCTGCAGCTTGAACGGCGGCTCGGTGCGGTACTGGTCGGCCTGGGCGGCACTGGCGATGTACTGCTGGTTGACCTTGAGCACCACGTCGCGCACCTGCATGAGGCGTTGCAGGGTGGTGGTGATCTCGTTGATCTCGGCGCCGCTGTAGCTGTGGCCCAGTTCGTTGGCGGAGAAGGGCTTGCCCTCGGCACGGTCGACGAAGCGGTAGACGTCGGCCATGTCGCGGGTGGCCAGGGGCGCCAGCACCGGGTTGGAGGTCAGGGCGTTCTCGATGTAGCTGAGGGCGAAGGCGTCCTGCATGCCGCCCAGGGTGTCGCCGAGGTTATAGATGTCGGCGCGGTTGGCGAGCATGTCGGGGATGCGGAACACATCGCCGGACTCGGTGTAGGGGTTGCCGGACATCACCACGCAGAACTTCTTGCCACGCATGTCGTAGGTCTTGGTGCGGCCCTTCCACACGCCCTCGATGCGCCGGGTGCCGTCGCAGAGGGAGATGAACTTCTGCAGGAACTCCGGGTGGGTGTGCTGGATGTCGTCGACGTAGAGCATCACGTTGTTGCCCATCTCCAGGGCCAGGTTGAGCTTCTCCAGCTCCTGGCGCGAGGTGGCGTCGGGCGCCTGGGCCGGGTCCAGCGAGCGCACCTCGTGGCCCAGGGCCGGGCCGTTGATCTTCATGAAGATCAGGCCGAGGCGGTGGGCGACGTACTCCATCAGGGTGGTCTTGCCGTAGCCGGGGGGCGAGATGAGCATCAGCAGGCCCATGAGGTCGGTGCGCTTGTTCTCGCCGACGGTGCCCATCTGCTTGGCCAGGTTGTCGCCGATGATGCCGAGGTAGACGTCGTTGATCAGTTTGTTGCGCACGAAGGAGGTCAGCGGGCGCGGCTTGAACTCGGCCAGGCGCAGGGCCTCGCGCTGGCGGGCGACCAGGGCCTGGCGCAGCGCCTGGTACTGGCGCAGGCCGGGCAGCACCTGCTCGCGGTGTTCGCGCAGGCGGCCGAAGAAGTCGTCCACTGCCAGTGCCAGGCTGTGGTCCTGGATGCGCGGGTGCTCGCCCATCAGGCCGCTGACGCTGAAGCGCAGGTCCACTTCGGTGAAGCGCTGCGGGAAGTCGGCACGCAGCAGCGCCAGGGCCACGGCTTCGGCCCGGTAATCGGCGAGGCCGGCGAAGCCCTCTTCGCCGCAGAGGCCGTCGAGCCAGTGCCCGACCAGCGCCCACTGGGCCGCCGGGCGCCCCTCCAGGCGGCCCACGGCGGCCTGGTAGTCGTCCCACATGCGCGCGCCTTGCAGGCGCAGCTTGAGCCCTTCGTGCAGCTGGCGGGCGTACTTGCTGAAGGTGAATTCGATGCGCTCGGCGGCCAGTTCCTGCACCAGGTACTCGGCGGCCTCGGCGACCTGGCCCGGCTGCAGGGGCAGCGGGTGCTCGGCGAGGAAGGCCTGCAGGGCGTCGGTCACTTCGGCCTGCAGCGCCAGCAGGCCGTCGGCGCGGCCGAACAGCTGCTGGATGTGCCGGCTGGTGCGGGCGCGTTCCGGCCAGGCGGTGCCGCTCTCGCCCTGCCGGGCGGCGTCCCAGAACAGCGTGGCGAAGGCCCGGGGCACGGCGCCGAAGCACAGCAGCCCGGCGCTTTCGCGCAGGGGCAGCAGGTGCTGGAGGATGGCGGCGGCGTCGTGGTCGTGGATGCCCTTCTCGTAGCCGTCGCGGTAGCGCGGGGCGGCGAAGTCGCGCACCACCCGGGCCAGTTCCTCGGGCTGCGCCAGCAGGGCCTTGAGGCCGTCCAGGCTGAGGCCTTCACGCTGGCCGTCGGCGGCGTCGAGGACTTCCCCGGCCAGGTATTCGGCGCGGTAGAGGCGCTCGGACTCGGACTCCAGCGCCACCTGCCAGTAGGCCTTGAGGGCGTCCAGCTCGGGGTCGTGCAGGGGTTCGAGGAAGTCGGTGCCGGTGAGGTGCAGGTAGAGCCCGTCGCCCCGGGGCAGCAGGGTCAGGTCCAGCTCCTGGGTGTTGACGCTGAAGCGGTGGCGCGGGCCGAGCTTGATGACGTTGCCGCCGGCTTCGAACAGTTCGCTCTTGTCGCGCAGGGCGCGCACGGCCTGGTCGCGGGCGCCCTTGAGGCGGGCTTCGACGTCGTCGGCCTTGACGCTGTCGTTGAGCTCGCGCAGGCGCTGGGCCAGTTCGCGCAGCTTGAGGATCAGCGGGTCAGCGGCGAAGAAGGCGTTGAGCTCCTCGGCCTGGGTGAACTTGGCGGTACGTCGGCCGAGGCTGTCGAGGATGCGCCGGGCGGCGTCCTGCAGGCCCTGGGCCTTGCGCTGGCGCTCGTCGAGCAGGGATTGCTTGTGGGCCTCGAAGGTTTCCAGCAGCTCCTCGCGCTTGCTGAGGATGTCGCCGAGGAACTGCTCGTGATCGCCGAAGCGGCTCTCCAGTTCCTCCAGCTGCACCAGCAGGCGCGACAGCTGCTCGTCGCAGCGCTCGGGGTCCTGGGCCTGGGCCAGGGCGTTGACGATGCCCTGGCCGAACAGCTTGAACTGGGCGCCGAACTGGGCCACCGATTCGGTGGAGCCGAGGGCCTTGCGGCGCTGCTCGGCGCGGGCCTTGGCCTGGTTGAGGCGGGCGTAGATCTCGGAGATGGACTCGATGATGCGGGTGCGCTGGGTGGCGTCGTCGATCTGCAGCGAGCCCATCAGGTTGGACAGCATGTCCAGGTCGCCGGCCATGGCCTGCAAGGCCTCCAGCGGCGGTGCCAGGAGGGCGACGGTCTCGGCCTTCTGCGCGTCGGCGTCCAGCGTCTCCAGGCGGGTGACGAAGGGCTGCAGGGCCTGGTCGCTGGCGAGGAAGGTGGCGGTGGCGGCCGCGGTGCGCGCCTGGGCCTCCTGCAGCTCGGTTTCCATGGCGTCGATGCGGGCGACGTCGATGTAGCGGTAGTCACGGATGGTCAGCAGCAGGCCACGCTGGGCAGTGATGCCGTTGAGGGCGTCAACGTAGTCCTGGGCCTGTTCCCAGCCGGCGGCCTGGAGGCGCCCGAGCAGGGCCTTCTGCTGCGCTTCGGCGCCGGCCATGGCCTGGTCGGACTGGCGGCGGATGCTCTCGACCTTCTCGTATTCGTCCAGCACCCGTTCGGCGGTGGCGGCCACTTCCCGCAGCAGCGGGGCGAGCCCGTCGAGCTCGTCGCTGCCGAGCCAGTGGTAGACGTCGAACAGGCGGCGGGTGCCCTGGCACAGCTGGGTGTAGCGCTGCACCGAGACGGAGGGGGTTTCGATCTCGCGGCACAGGCCGTACAGGTCGGAGACGCCGCGCACCAGCTCGGCGTTGCCGATGCGCCCGAAGAAGCCGCTGCGGGCCGGCTGGCGGGCGGCGTACTCCTCGGTGAAGAACGGGGTCTGCCAGATCTGCATGGGGTGGATGCGGGTCGGCTCGTCGCCCTCGGCGGCGAAGATCACCATGCGCCCGTCTTCCAGGCGCGCGTAGCCGTGGCCGAACAGCGGGTTCTGCAGCTGGCGGCTGATGAGGTTGTAGGTGAGCAGGACCGAACGGCCCTCCTCGGGGTGGTAGAAGATGTACTGCACGTCTTCGCCGTTGGGCGAGCGCACGCTGCGCTTGAAGCGCATGCCGGCCATGGAGGCGTCGAAGGTCTTGTATTCGCCGTTCTGCAGGTAGCAGCCGCCGGGGAAGATGATGCCGTGGTCCTCGGGCAGCTGGACGCAGGCCTGGCCGATGGCGTCGATGCGCTCCACCTGGCGGGTCAGGCTGTTGTAGACCAGGTAGCGCCACTGCTCCTCGCGGTAGGGCAGCACCTTGAGCAGCACCAGGCTGCCGAGGCGGGCGAATTCGATCTGGGCGTCGTCGAGGGACTGGGTCTTGTCCACCACCTCTTCGCGGTAGATGCCGAGGCCGTCCTCGGTGTTGTTCTCCACCTTGATGGTGAGGTCGCCGCCGATGGTCTCGACGAACACGGTGTCGAGGATGTTCAGGTGCGGGTGGCGGCCCTGGACCACCATCTCGCGGGTGGCCTTCTTCCATTCGAAGTCGAAGGGCGACGGCAGGGCGATGTCGCGCTCGCCGCGGTTGTCGATGTAGCGCACCTCGCGCCCGTCGCTGGAGAGGGACCAGCGGAACACGCGGATGTCGGTGATGCGCTCGCCGATCTGGAAGCTCGCCAGCAGCTTGCCGTCGCGGATGGCCAGCTGCAGCAGGCGGGTGTTCTTGTAGTAGGTGTAGAGCTCGTTGAAGTCGTTGAGGAAGCCCTGGGCGGCGAGGAAGGTGCCTTCCAGCGGCACCGGCTCGGCCTCATAGCCCTCCTCCCCTTCCACCAGGCGGTAGAGGGAGAAGACGTCGGCGATGCCGGTTTCCTTCCTCAGGCCGATGAAGACGTTGTAACCGAACAGCAGGCAGTCGCCGACCTGGACGATGTCGCGGGCGATGCAGTTGTTCTCGGTGCGGATGCGCACCCGGCCGACCACGTCCATACGGCTGTCGCCGAAGGCTTCGAGGCGCCGCTGGTTGAGGCTGTCGGTGGTCTGCCGCAGGCGCTGCCCCTGGTCCTGCAGGCGCTTGTGCAGCACCTCGTAGGCGCCGCCTTCGGCGACGGCCTTGTCCAATACATCCTGTGCGGGGGTTGCGGCGGTGACGTCCGACATCGTGTTCTTCCTGAATCTGCTGGGTCTGCGAACAGGGCCCCTCGGGCGGAGGGGCCGGGTACGCGGGGGCGCGGGGCCTGGGCTCAGGCGCCGATCTTGCGGGCGACTTCGGCCATCTGCTCGCGCAGGGCGGGGTCGATTTCCTCGGGCCTGACGTGGGCGAGGATCTTCTTCAGCACGCGCTTCTCGTTGTCGTCGATGACGCCGTCGCGCTCGGCGATGGCCAGCAGGGCGGCCAGTTCGTGCACGTCCAGGCGGCCGTCGTTGGCGAAGCAGTGGATGGAGCGGAAGGACAGCTCCAGGTAGTCACGGGATTCGGCCATGGCGGGGTTCCTCTTGGCGGGTAGGCGGGCCCGGCCCCTTTCGCAAGGCGGGGCGGACCCTGTGCGCGGCGTCGGGCCCCGGGGGTTCCGGGGCCCGCTCGATCAGGCTTCGGCAGCCGGGGCGGCGTCAGCCTTGGGCGCGACGGCCGGGGTGCGGCCGTTGAGCAGGCGGGCGAGCACGTCCTGCACCACGGGGCTCTTGCCCACCACGCCTTCGATGGCCTTGCCGACGGAGAGCGACTTGGCGAAGGAATTGAAGAAGTCGCCTTCGCCGCCGACGATCTCGATCTTCGCCTTGCCCAGGGCGGTGGCGAGCACCTCGGCCTGGTCCTTGGCGATGTCCTTGTTGGCGGCGATGGCGGCCATGGCTTCCTCGAAGCTCTTCTCCAGCTGCATGCGGAACTCTTCGTGCTGGCGGGCGCTGTCGCTGAGGGCGTCGAGGGCGCTGAACTTCTTGCCCAGGCCTTCGGCCTCGGCGTTGAGGCGCTGCAGGAGGATTTCCGCTTCCGCCGAACCCAGGTCCTTGGTGGCCTTGGCCTTGGCGGCGCCGAGCTGTTCTTCGCCTCGGGCCTGAGCGCCGAGCTTCTCTTCCAGCACCTTGGCTTCGGCGAGACCGTCCTTCTCCTTAGCGGCGGCCTGGGCTTCGAGGATGCGGGCTTCGGCGAGGCCCTTCTCCTGCTCGCCACGGGCTTCGGCGATCAGCTGTTCAGCGCGCACGCGGGCGTCGGCGAGGCCGTCCTTCTCCTTCGCGGTGGCGGTCGCTTCCAGAACGCGGGCATCGGCCAGGCCGGGGGCGGCGCGCTCGGCCTCGATGCCTTCGGCCATGCGTTTCTTGGCTTCGGCCTGCTTGGCGGCGGCTTCCAGTTCGGCCTGGGCGAGGTTGTTGATCTCGACGGCCTTGTGCTTGGAGCGGGTCTCGTCGGCTTCGGCCTGCTTGACCTGGCGCACCAGCTCCTGCTCGGCTTCGGCCTGTGCCTGGAGGACGATGACCTGTTTGGCGCGCTCGGCTTCGGAGACTTCACGCACTTCCTTGATGCGCTCTTCTTCCTGGGCGACGGTCTTCTCGACGGCGACGCGCTCGCGGATCACGTTGGCGATGTTCTTGCGCTGTTCTTCCAGCGCCTTTTCCTTCTCGATGCGCTGCAGCTCGACTTCGCGCTCGCGGGCGACCACTTCCAGGTCCTTGGCGCGGGTGACCTTCTCCACTTCGATGACCACGGCGCGCTGGCGGTTCTGCTGGGCCACTTCCACTTCGCGCTGGTGGTTCTCGACGCGGATGTCGATCTCCTGCTGCGCCTGGATGCGCGCCTGCTCGGCCTTGAGGCGTTCCTCTTCCTTGACCTTGGCGGTCTCGGCTTCCTCGCGGGCGCGGATGGTCTCGATCTCGCGCTTCTGCCGGGCCTCGGCGTCGGCCTGCTGGCGTTCGAGAGCCAGAGCGGCTTCGCGGGTCTCGACGTTCTTCTTCTGGATCGCCAGTTCCTGGTTGCGCTCCAGCTCGTTGGTGATGACGTTCTGGTTGGCGGTCAGTTCGGTGATCTTGCGGATGCCTTCGGCGTCGAGGATGTTGCTCGGGTCGAGGGAGTGCTTGGCGGTCTGTTCCAGGTAGTCGATGGCGACGTCTTCCAGCACGTAGCCGTTCAGGTCGTTGCCGATCACTTCGATGATGCGGTCGCGGAAGTCCTGGCGGTTCTCGAACAGTTCGACGAAGTCGAACTGCTTGCCGACGGTCTTCAGCGCTTCGGAGAACTTGGCGTTGAACAGTTCGTTCACCGCGCCCCGGTCGGAGGCGCGGTCGACGCCGATGGCCTTGGCCACCTTGAGCACGTCCTGCTGGGTTTCGTTGACGCGCAGGTAGAAGGCGACGGTGATGTCGGCGCGCATGTTGTCACGGCAGATGAGGCCGTCCTTGCCACGGCGGTCCACTTCCAGGGTGATCAGCGAGATGCGCATGAACTCCTTGAGGTGGATGACCGGGTACACCAGGGCGCCGGTGAAGTGCACCTTGGGGGTGGAGGACATGTCGTTGACGATCAGTGCGGTGCCCTGCGGGACCTTGATGTAGAAGGCCTTGAACAGGGCCAGGAGCCCGACGACCACGAGGACGACGAGACCGACGCCGATCAGGATGGGCAGCAGCGAGGCTAGGTTCATTGCAATCATTCTCCTTTGATGCTGAGGCACACCGGGGTCAGAGCCCGCGGAATTCGTCCTCGGTGATGACCCGATAGGCGTGCTGCGCCTCCAGGTATTCCAGTAACACGACGCGGTCGCCGCGCTTGAGCCCGAGGGCTTCGTCGGCACGGACCTTGAGGATCAGCCCGGCGCCACCGTCCTCCAGCACGGCTTCGCCCTGCCCGGCGGTGACGCGGCCACTGCGCACCACGGCCGTCTGGCCGATGACGCTGCGGGTGCTGGTGGCCTCGGCCTTGAGGAACAGCGGGCGCAGGGGGCGGCACAGGGTGGAGGCGATGGGCACGGCCAGCACCAGGGCGCCGATCATCACCACCAGGCCGAGCGGGTAGCGCAGCCAGCCGAGGGGCAATTGGCCGAGCAGCCAGAGTTCGACGAAGTAGCTGATGAACCAGCCGAAGAAGAACAGCAGGGTCAGCACCAAGGTGACCGGCACGCCGTTGAGCTTGAGCTTGGACAGCAGGCCGGCGAGGCCTTCGGCGTTGCCGTGGCCTTCGAGCAGGGAGTCGGCCTCGACATCCAGCAGGTCCACCTCCAGCAGACCGAAGGCGACCACGGTCCAGTAGATGACCGCGATGAGCAGCAGGAAGCTGAACACCACGGTGGGGAACGAGAGGGCGGTGATCAGGAAGAGGTCCATCGTTTCCAGTCCTTGAAACAGGGCGGGCGGGGCCGCGGTCGGGTTTGTCAGCGTTTGTCCCGCAGCCTCGCCAGGACGCTGTCGGCGCTGCTGGGCCCGGTGGCGATGCCGGCGGCCCGCAGGCGCGCTTCCAGGTCGTCGCCACGCTCGGCACTGGCCAGTTCGTCGGCCGCCTCCAGCCGCGCGGCACGCTCGGCCTGCTGGCGCTTGAGGCGCTCCAGCGAGTCCAGGGCGGTGCCCAGGCGGCTGTGGGTATCGCCCTGGCGCTGGGCCACGGCCTGCTGGGCACGCTGCACGCTTTCGGTGGCCTTGACCGTGTCCACCTGTTGCTTGAGGTGGCGGATGTTGGCCTCGGCCTGGGTCACGGCCTTGCGCAGCTGGGCGACCTGGGCGCTGAAGCCTTCGGCCTGGCCGCGCTCGCTCCGGTGCTGCGCTTCCAGCTCGGCGATCTTCTCCGCCACTTCACGGGCCAGGGCCTCGTTGCCGCTTTCCAGGGCCTTGAGGGCATAGCCTTCGTATTCGTCGACCTTGGCCTGGCACTGGGCGGCGCGCTCGTCGGCGAGCTTCTGCCGGGCCATGACGCCGGCCAGGGCTTCGCGGGCCTGGCGCAGGGCCTGGTCGGCGTCGCGGATCTCCTGGTCGAGGATGCGCAGGGCCTGGCTGTCCACCAGGGCGTCGCCGGCTTCGCCGAGGCCGCCACGCAGGGCGTCGATCAGCTTGCTCCATACGTTCATGGGTTTCTCCGGGGTCAGGCCTGGGGCGCCAGGTAGCCTTCGTAGGCTTCCGTGGCGCGGATGACGTTGCTGGCCAGGGTCTCGATCTCGAACACCACGTTGGACAGGATCGAACGGGCGCTCAAGGCGCCGAACATGATGTAGCAACGCTCGCCGCCGGGACGCGTCTCCAGGCCGATGCTGGAGAGCGGAAAGAGCTGGCGGCTGAGCAGGATTTCTTCGTTGAAGCGCGCCACGTCGCGGACTTCGGACTGGGGCCAGAGCAGTGCCTCGACGAGGATCTGCTCGCCGTGCACGGCGAGGAACAGGGGCAGGTCGCCGAACTCGCGCATGGTCACCAGCAGGCTCGGCTCGGCGCCTTCGATCAGCTCCACCTGGGCCTCGCCCTGGCGGAACAGCTCGGTGGCGGCCAGGGCGTCGCACAGCGCGCGGGCGTTCCAGATCTGCGGCATCTCCATCGCATTCTCCTGTTCCAGGTGAACCGGCCCCGGCTGGGGCTGGCGCAGCGTCCGCTCCACCGCGAGCAGCGCGCGGGCGTTCTCGGGGAGGATCCAGACCTCTTTCTTGACCAGCCCCTGGTCACGCAGGCGCTGGCGGAAGAGTCGCTGGTAGTGGGCGGATGATTTCTGCATGGGGTCGGAGCCTAGACCATCACATGTGAGCCCGCAATAGCTCACATGTAATAGTCGCGCACCGATTCACACCACCGATTCCCGAGCCGATTAGACCTGCCGATGCCAGCCAGGGACAGCACGGATGTCCCGGGGCGCGACGGGGTTCGCGTTACGCCGGTGGCTGCCAGGGGCGAAGGGATCGTCTAGGCTAGCGCGACCTTTTCCACTGCCCTCCCGGACGACCATGGACACCTCCCACAAGCCCCTCGCCGGCCTGAAAGTGATCGAACTCGGCACGCTGATCGCCGGCCCCTTCGCCTCCCGCCTGTGCGCCGAGTTCGGTGCCGAGGTGATCAAGGTGGAGTCGCCCGACGGCGGCGACCCGCTGCGCAAGTGGCGCAAGCTCTACGAAGGCACTTCGCTGTGGTGGTTCGTGCAGGCGCGCAACAAGAAGTCCATCACCCTCAACCTCAAGCACGCCGAGGGCCTGGAGGTGCTCAAGCGCCTGCTGGCGGAGGCGGACATCCTCATCGAGAACTTCCGCCCCGGCGTGCTGGAGAAGCTGGGGCTGAGCTGGGAGGTGATCCACGCACTGAATCCGAAGCTGGTGATGGTGCGCCTGTCCGGCTTCGGCCAGACCGGGCCGATGAAGGACCAGCCGGGCTTCGGCGCGGTGGGCGAGTCCATGGGAGGGCTGCGCTACATCACCGGCTTCGAGGACCGCCCGCCAGTGCGCACCGGCATCTCCATCGGCGACTCCATCGCCGCGCTGTGGGCGGTGATCGGCGCGCTGATGGCCCTGCGGCACCGGGAGGTGAACGGCGGGCTCGGCCAGGTGGTGGACGTGGCGCTCTACGAGGCGGTGTTCGCGATGATGGAGTCGATGGTCCCGGAGTTCGACGTGTTCGGCTTCATCCGCGAACGCACCGGCAACATCATGCCCGGCATCACCCCCTCCTCCATCCACACCAGCGCGGACGGCCGGCACGTGCAGATCGGCGCCAACGGCGATGCCATCTTCAAGCGCTTCATGCTCGCCATCGGCCGCGAGGATCTGGCCAACGACCCGCAGCTGGCCAGCAATGATGGCCGCGATGCGCGCCGCGACGAGCTCTACGGGGTAATCGACCGCTGGGTGGCGGCGCTGCCGCTGGAGCAGGTGCTGGAGACGCTGAACCGCGCCGAGGTGCCGGCCAGTCGCATCTACTCCGCCGAGGACATGTTCAGCGACCCGCAGTTCCTCGCGCGGGAGATGCTGCTGCAGGCCCGCCTCCCGGACGGCCAGCCGTTCCGCATGCCGGGCATCGTGCCCAAGCTCTCGGACACCCCCGGCTCGGCGGACTGGATCGGCCCGGAGCTAGGCCAGCACAACGCCGAGGTGCTCGGCGAGCTGGGCTACGACGCGGCCCGCATCGACGCCCTGCGCGCCGCCGGGGCGATCTGACGCCCCTACCCCTCCCTTAGCGTTCTCTCCGCGCGCCCTGCCCATCGGGGCGCCATCCGCCCCCTCGTACGCCCCCTTCGTCCCCTTCACAAACCCGGGAAACCTTTCGTCCTGCTTGCTCCAGCCGGCCTGGCAAGGGCTGCCCCTGCAGCACCGCCACCGGCACCAACAAGGAAAGGTACGAGCATGGCGAGCAACCCGGACGCGAGCCTCGAGACAGGCACGCCGCATCATGTGTGGAAACTGCTGATCGATCATGAACCCGTGCTGCGCAGACGCTGCCAGCAACTCACCGCCAACCGCCAGGATGCCGAGGACGCCCTCAGCGAACTGCGCCTGCGGCTCTTCACCCTGCTGCTGCGCGAGCCCCAGCGCCTGGAGCGCATCGAGAATCTGCCGGCGTGGTTGCGACGGGTGGCCAGCAACCACTGCATCGACCGGCTGCGCAGCACCCCGAGCACCTGCAGCCTCGACTGGCTGGACCTGCACCCGGCCGACAGCGCCGGCAACGAACCCGAACGCCAGGCCTGCCTGCGGGAGGCGATGGAGACCCTCGGCAAGGCGCTCCACCAACTGCCGCCCAACCTCGGCGATGCACTCTGGCAGCACTGCGTGGACGGCATGGCCTACGGCGAGCTGGCGCGCCACCTGCAGATCAAGGAGCCCAACCTGCGCAAGCGGGTGCAACTGGCCCGCGATCAGCTGAGGCAACAGGTCGGCGGGTTGTGCCAGGGGTTGCAGCCCTGAGGGGCACCGGAGAGCCCACCTCGCATGCGAGGTGGGCCCAGGTTCAGAAGCTGGCGATGGGGTAGACCGTGCTCAGCGTCCAGAGCCCCGCGACCTGCTTGATGTAGCCCCCGACAGTAAAGGGATTGCCCCCTTCACCGGTGCAGTAGCCCACGGCGCCGATCGAGGGAGCCGACGGGCCGGCAAAGAAGTTGGCATACGGGGGACGTGCAGGGCCACCAGGCGGCGGCGGAGGAACGAATGGGCCGACATCCTTGAAGGGATGGGTATAGGCGTAGCGGATCGAGGCGATCACCTGTACCTGGCTGCAGCTGTCCGGAAAGAAGGTGGACGGAGCAGCCTTGGGCACCATCACACCAGCGGCATTGGCCACCTGAATCCCTCTGCCCAGGTAGCGATAGGCGCCGGGGTGGTTGATGCCAGGCTGGACGATGTACTGCACGCCCGCCGTGATCTGGGCGGCGAAAGGTGCCATCGGCCCCACACCCAACCGTGGGTCATGGCTGTTGGGCCGAGAGTGGAAGCCCGTCGCCGCGCCCCCGGCATTGACCTCGCCACAGAAGATATGGCGCTGGCTGATCTGGGGGTTCACGCGGCTGTTGGCCAGACCGGCACCGACCTGCACCGGCACCGGGTTGACCCCGGCGGCACCGGCCGAGCAATCGATCTGGGCGAGGGCCGGGAGGCTGCAGCAGGCAGCCAGGAGGCCGAGCGGCAATGCGTTAACGAAGCGATCCATGGCATTTCTCCTTTACTGGACTGGGCGGAAGGTGCCCAGCAGGCAAGACGCAACGCGGCTGCATCCGTGAAGGCCGCACCGACACCCAGCACGCGACGGCACGGCACTTCACAGCCGCCCCTGCCGGCCGTCAGGGAGACAGACCCGGGCATTCGCTGGGGTCACAACGGAACCAAGGAGAAAAGGACATGACGACTTTCAACGTGAACTTCAATGTGGACGACATGGAAGGCAAGACCGTGCTGGTCTTCCTCAAGCCGCAGAACCCGCAGCGCGACTACCGCGTCCACGCCTGGCAGGTGCTGACCGGCTCGGCCGGTGCCACGGAGTCCTTCGACTACGAGGCGGTGATCGAGACCGACGTGAGCAGCCTCGGCGAGAAGGCCGGCAACCAGATCATCTCCGGGCGCCGCCCCATCCTGCCCGGCCAGCTGCTGCAGGCGGTCAGCCCGAGCGGCCTGTCGCCGCAACTGGAGCCGGCCTCCACGTCGCTGGCGCTGGAGAAACTGACGCCCCAGCAGTGCGGGGTGATCAACAAGACCAACCCCTACACCCAGTTCGACAGCAACTGGTACGTCAACGGCCGCCCGGTGGTGACCATGCCCAAGGTGGACTCGCGCATGACCGTGAGCTTCGAGTACGAGCCCAACTTCTACTTCATGGTCGCCACCCCGCCCATGATCGGGCAGACCTACATCGTGCAGAACTTCTCGGACATGACCCGCTACGTGGCGCCCATCACCGCCACCGAAGTGGACGTGACCCTGACCCGCCCGAGTGGCCTGTGGACCTTCGACTTCATCGCCCGCTGAAGCCCTGGCGCACCCCATGAAGAAGCCCCCGGCGAGTGATCGCCGGGGGCTTCTTGGCATCTGGCATCCTGCGGCATTCACCCGGCATGCCGTGGGATGGCTCGGAACAGCAGGGGCGTGGCGCCGGAGCCCGCAGCACCTGGGGTAGGATCGGGGCCCGACGTCAGCACTGCGCCACCAGGCGCCAGGAGAGGTGAAAAATGGAACGTTTTACCGAGGATCTGGCCCGACTGGATCACTTCGTACTGCGCGCACTGCGCTTCCAGGCCATGGCCCTGGTCTTTCTGATGCTGGGCCTGCTGCCGGGGATCGCTGGCTTCTACCTGCTGGATGGCCTTGGCTGGCACGAGGCCACGCTGAACGCACTGTCCATGCTGGGCTCGGTGGGCCTTGCACACCCGCCGAGCAGCCTGGCTGGCAAATACTTCGCCGCGCTGTATGGGTTGTTCCTGGACAGCGTCTTCCTGGTGGCGCTCGGTGTAGTGGTCACCCCGTTCGCCCACCGCCTGCTGCACCGCTGGAACCTGGCCAACGACTGAGCCTGCCATCAACCGTTTCCCGTACCTGGACAAGGCCGGCCCCCTGAGGGGAGCCGGCTTTGTCCAGGTTGCATCTGTGAACAGCCATCAACCGGCAAAGGGGTGGGGACTGGCCCATGATCGGTGTCTGCCCCATTGCGTCCGGGGCCTGACGGAGACAGGGAGAAAGGACATGAAATATGAAATCAAGGTCATCAATCAGAGCCAGCAGGGCAGCGACCGTGTGATTTTCCAGAAACCGCCCCAGCTGCCGAACACCCCTCGGCCCATAACCTGGCAGGTGATACGCGACATCAAGGCGCCGGACATGAAGATCGACTTCAAGCTCGACTATGGCGTCTATGTGCCCGGACAGCGCGCCGTCTCCACGCCGGTGGACATGACGAACTGGGGAGCGCTGGAGCTGGAAAGCAGCGCACCTGCAGTGACGGAACAGGACGCGCAGGGGAAAGAGAGCACGGACTGATCCCGGCACCAGAAACTGAAAAGCCCCTGGCGATCGCTCGCCAGGGGCTTTTTCATGGCCGTTCAGCTCAGAGCGGCTTGCCGCGGTTGCCGTGGGCCGCAACGAAGGCCTGGACCTGCTTGAGGTCGTTGGCCAGCACGGTGCAACGCTCTTCGCGCTGGAACAGGTCGGACAGGTGTGCCGGCAGTGCCGGGGCCTGGCCAACGCCGGCCTTCTCCACCGCTTCGGGGAACTTGACCGGGTGCGCGGTGCCCAGGGTGACCATGGGGGTGGACAGGCTGCGGCGGCATTCGCGGGCGGCGCGTACGCCGATGGCGGTGTGCGGGTCCAGCAGCTCGCCGCACTCCTTGTAGACCTCGGCGATGGTCTCGCAGGTCTGCTCGTCGGTCACGGCGAGGGAGTCGAACAGCTTGCGGGCTTCGGTCCAGCGGTCCTGCTCGACGCTGAAGCCGCCACCCTGCTTGAAGGTGTCCATCAACTGGGCGATGGCGGCGCCGTTGCGGCCGTGCAGGTCGAACAGCAGGCGCTCGAAGTTGGACGAGACCATGATGTCCATGGACGGCGACAGGGTCGGGTGCAGGGTTTCCTTGACGTACTGATTGCCGCTCATGAAGCGGTGCAGGATGTCGTTGCGGTTGGTGGCGACGATCAGCTGGCTGATCGGCAGGCCCATGTTGCGCGCCAGGTAACCGGCGAAGATGTCGCCGAAGTTGCCGGTGGGTACCGAGAAGGCCACGGAACGCGCCGGGCCGCCCAACTGCAGGGCGGCGTGGAAGTAGTAGACGATCTGGGCCATGATCCGCGCCCAGTTGATCGAGTTCACGGCCACCAGGCGGGTGCCCTTGAGGAAGCCCTGGTCGGCGAAGCTGGCCTTCACCATTTCCTGGCAGTCGTCGAAGTTGCCTTCGATGGCGATGTTGTGGATGTTCTCGCCGAGGATGGTGGTCATCTGCCGGCGCTGCACCTCGGACACGCGGTTGTGCGGGTGCATGATGAAGATGTCGACGTTGTCGCAGCGGCGGCAGCCTTCGATGGCAGCCGAGCCGGTGTCGCCGGAGGTGGCGCCCATGATCACCACGCGCTCACCGCGCTTGGCCAGGACGTAGTCCAGCAGGCGGCCGAGCAGTTGCAGGGCGAAGTCCTTGAAGGCCAGGGTCGGGCCGTGGAACAGCTCCAGCACCCACTCGTTGCCGTTGAGCTGGCGCAGCGGCGCGACGGCGTTGTGGGCGAAGACGCCGTAGGTTTCCTCGAGGATCTTCTTGAAGTCGGCGTCCGGGATGCTGCCGGTCACGAAGGGGCGCATCACCTGGAAGGCCAGTTCGTGGTAGGGCAGGCCGGCCCAGGAGGCGATTTCCTCCTGGGTGAAGCGCGGCAGGTTTTCCGGGACGTAGAGGCCGCCGTCGCTGGCGAGGCCGGCCAGCAGGACGTCTTCGAAGTTCAGGGCCGGGGCCTGGCCGCGGGTGCTGATATAGCGCATTTCTTCAAACCTTCGGTTCGAGCCGCCGGCAGCGCGGCGCCCGGCGGCGTCTGTGCACCGGGCGGGCCTGCGCGCGGGCGGCTCCGAGTTAATTGAGCTGTTCGACGCGGATGCGGACTACGCTGCCCACCACGTCGTCGAGGGCTTCCAGTGCGGCGATGGCGTCGTTAACGCGCGCTTCGACGACCCGGTGGGTAACCAGAATCATCGGCACCAGGCCATCCTGCTCTTCGACTTCCTTCTGCATGATGGATTCGATGTTGATGCCACGTTCGGACAGGATGGTGGCCACCTGGGCCAGTACGCCCGGGTGGTCCTTGGCCTGGATGCGCAGGTAGTAGGCGCTCTCGCAGGCTTCGATCGGCAGGATCGGGTGATCGGACAGCGCATCCGGCTGGAAGGCCAGGTGCGGTACGTGGTTCTCCGGGTCGGCGGTCAGGGCGCGGACCACGTCCACCACGTCGGCGACCACGGCAGAGGCGGTGGCCTCCATGCCGGCACCGGCACCGTAGTAGAGGGTGCTGCCGGCAGCGTCGCCGTTGACCATCACGGCGTTCATCACGCCGTTGACGTTGGCGATCAGGCGGTCGGCCGGAATCAGGGTCGGGTGCACGCGCAGCTCGATGCCGCTGCTGGTGCGGCGGGCCACGCCCAGGTGCTTGATGCGGTAGCCCAGGGCTTCGGCGTAGTTGACGTCGGCGCTGGTGAGCTTGGAGATGCCCTCGGTGTAGGCCTTGTCGAACTGCAGCGGGATGCCGAAGGCGATGGACGCGAGGATGGTCAGCTTGTGGGCAGCGTCGATGCCTTCAACGTCGAAGGTCGGGTCGGCTTCGGCATAACCCAGGGCCTGGGCTTCCTTGAGGACGTCCTCGAAGGCACGGCCCTTCTCGCGCATCTCGGTGAGGATGAAGTTGCCGGTGCCGTTGATGATGCCGGCCAGCCAGTTGATGCGGTTGGCGGCCAGGCCCTCGCGGATCGCCTTGATCACCGGGATGCCACCGGCGACGGCGGCTTCGAAGGCGACGATGACGCCCTTCTCGCGGGCCTTGGCGAAGATCTCGTTGCCGTGCACGGCGATCAGCGCCTTGTTGGCGGTGACCACGTGCTTGCCGTTCTCGATGGCCTTGAGCACCAGGTCGCGGGCCAGGGTGTAGCCCCCGATCAGCTCGATGACGATGTCGATCTCAGGGTTGTTGGCCACGTCGAAGATGTCGGCGGTGATGGGGGTAGCACCGGTTTCGCACTTCGGGTTGGGGCGACGGGCAGCGATCTGGGCAACCTCGATTCCACGCCCGGCACGGCGGGCAATCTCCTCGGCGTTGCGTTTGAGTACGTTGAAAGTGCCGCCACCGACGGTCCCCAGGCCACAGATGCCTACTTTTACCGGCTTCACGCTGAACTCCCCATTTCACTGCGAAAAACGGCCGGCGAATCGCCGGCCGTATAAAAGAACCGCACTTTACGAAGCGCCCGATTGTTGGTCAATCGAGCTGGCGCCCTCGCCTCACTTGGCGTCGAGCGCGAGCTTGGCCAGTTGCGGGGCGGGCTGGTAGCCCGGAATCAGTTGGCCGTTGCCGAGAACGATGGCAGGGGTGCCATTCACGCCGATCATCTGGCCCAGTTCGAACTGCTTGGCCACCGGGTTATCACACTTGGCGGCGGGCACGTCGAGGCGGGACTTGGCCTGGTTCATGGCGGCCTGCCGGTCCTTGCTGCACCAGACGCTGACCAGGGTGTTGTAGCCGTGGCTGCCGATGCCCTGGCGCGGGAAGGCGACGTAGCGCACCTCGATGCCGCGACGGTTCAGCTCGGGCACTTCGCTGTGCAGTTTCTGGCAGTAGCCGCAATCGGTGTCGGTGAAGACGGTGATGTGGGCCTTGGCCGGCTGGTCCTTGGGCGCGAAGACCACCATTTCACCGGCGGGGATCGCGTTGATTTCCTTGGCGATGGAGCGGCTCTCGGACTGCTCGGTGAGGTTCACCGGCTTGCCGTTCTGCACGTGGTACAGGTAGCCCTGCATCAGGTACTGGCCGTCGGCGCTGGTGTAGAGCATGCGGCCGCCCTTGAGCTGGACCTGGTAGATGCCGTCCAGCGGGCTTTCGCCGATGGATTCGACGGGCAGGCCGAGGTCAAGGCTGGCGAGGGTCTTGCGGATGGCCTGGTCCGGATCGTCGGCAAGGCTGATGGAGCTGACCAGGCCGAGGGCCATGGCCGCGAAAAGGCGGGTCACGCGCATGGTTACTCCTGTGGAGCGGCGACTGTCGGATAGGTGCGAAAGCCTAACACAGAAGGCCTGCCGGGCCGTGCAGAGGAGCCGAACGGTGGCTCGCCGGGGACGGCTGGGCGGTGCTGTGAGGGCTGCGCGGAGGTTGGAGCCGGTGTGGGCAGCCAGGTTCCCTGAAGCAACCCTCGGAGGATGCAGGCGGCGGCCTTGGGGGGTGTAGGCAAAAAGCGGGGCGACGCAGAGCGGAGATAAGCATCGTGCAAGACGTCCCTGTCGGGGCTGCATCGCTCCGTTGAGCCCCGGCCCGGCCATCCATGGCCGGTCGTTCGCCGGGGCGACGCATGCGTCGCCTTTTTCCGGCTCACCCCCTCGGGTGGTGGCGGGCGTGGAGGTCCTTGAGGCGGGCCTGGGCGATGTGGGTGTAGATCTGGGTGGTGGACAGGTCGGCATGGCCGAGCAGCATCTGCACCACCCGCAGGTCGGCACCGTGGTTGAGCAGGTGGGTGGCGAAGGCGTGCCGCAGGGTGTGGGGCGACAGGGGCTTGAGGATGCCCGCCACCTTCGCCTGGTGCTTGATGCGGTGCCAGAAGGTCTGGCGGGTCATCTGCTCGCCGCGCAGGCTGGGGAAGAGTACGTCGCTGGGCTTGCCATCCAGCAAGAAAGGCCGCGCTTCGCGGACGTAGCGCTCGATCCAGGCGATGGCTTCCTCGCCCAGCGGCACCAGGCGTTCCTTGCTGCCCTTGCCGAAGACCTTGACCACGCCCTGGCGCAGGTTCACCTGCTCCAGGGTCAGCCCCACCAGTTCGCTGACCCGCAGGCCGCAGGCATAGAGCACCTCGAGCATGGCGCGGTCGCGCAGGCCGATGGGGTCCTCCAGGTCCGGCGCCTCCAGCAGGGCCTCCACATCGGCTTCGGACAGCGACTTGGGCAGCGGCCGGCCCAGCAGCGGCATCTCCACCTGCAGGGTCGGGTCCTCGGCGATCTCGCCCTCGGCCAGCAGGAAGCGGTAGAAGCCTCGCGCGCCGGACAGGAAGCGCGCCGTGGAGCGGGCCTTGTAACCCTGCTCCAGGCGCCAGGCGAGGTGGTCCAGCAATACGTCGCGCCCGGCCTCCGCCAGGTTGCAGCCGCGCTCGTGCAGCCAGCCATTGAAATGCGCCAGGTCGCTGCGGTAGGCGGAGCGGGTGTGGGGCGAAAGGCCTTTCTCCAGCCAGAGGGCGTCGAGAAAGCGGTCGATCAGGGGGTGGTCGAGTGCAGGCATGGGGAACGCTGGTGGGATGAACGGCGTCTAGTCTTCCACAAGGTTCCTGCCCCTCACCAGCGACAAGGAGTCCTGATGGACGAAACCCGCATCCTTCTGGCCCTCGGCGGCATCGGCCTGGCCGCGCTGTGCAGCCAGTGGCTGGCCTGGCGCCTGCGCCTGCCGGCGATCCTCTTCCTGTTGCTGTCGGGCATCCTCGCCGGGCCAGTGCTCGGCGTGCTGGACCCGGGCGCGCTGTTCGGCCCCCTGCTCTTCCCGCTGACGTCCCTGGCAGTGGCGCTGATTCTCTTCGAGGGCAGCCTGACGCTGCACCTGTCGGAATGGCGCGAGATCGGCTCGGTGGTCCGCCGCATGGTGACCCTGGGGGCACTGGCGACCTGGGTGGTGATCGCCGTGGCTACACACCTGCTGCTGGGCTTTTCGTGGGAACTGGCGGTGCTGTTCGGCTCGCTGACGCTGGTGACCGGGCCGACGGTGATCGTGCCGATGCTGCGGGTGGTGCGCCCCCGGGCCTCGGTGGCGAACATCCTGCGCTGGGAAGGCATCGTCATCGACCCCATCGGCGCCCTGGCGGCGGTGGTGACCTTCAGCTTCATCGTCAGCCGCGACCAGGGCGGCTGGAGCCAGAGCCTGGCGACCTTCGCCGGGGTAATCGGCTGCGGCACGCTGCTCGGTGTGCTGGGCGGCTGGGCGCTCGGCGTGGTGCTGCGCCGCCACTGGCTGCCAGAGTACCTGCACAACCTGGCGGCGTTGGCGGCGGTGCTGGGTGTGTTCATCGCCTCCAACCTGCTGGTGCACGAGTCGGGCCTTTTGGCAGTGACGCTGATGGGGATGTGGCTGGCGAACATGCGTGGGGTCGATGTGAAGCCGATCCTGCACTTCAAGGAAAACCTCAGCGTGCTGCTGATCTCGGGGCTGTTCATCCTGCTGGCGGCGCGGCTCGACCTGAAGGCGCTGCTGGCCCTGGGGCCGGCCACCCTGGCGTTGCTGGCGGTGATCCAGTTCATCGCGCGGCCGCTGAACATCGGCCTGAGCACCCTGGGCTCGACGCTGAGCTGGCGCGAGCGGGCGCTGCTGGCGTGGATCGCTCCCCGAGGCATCGTGGCAGCGGCGGTGTCCGCCATCTTCGCCCTGCGCCTTCAGGAACACGGCGACCCGAATGCCCAGTTGCTGGTGCCGCTGACCTTCCTGGTGATCATTGGCACGGTGGTGCTGCAGAGCGCCACCGCCCGCCCCCTCGCGCGCCTGCTGGGGGTGGCCGAGCCCGCACCGGCAGGCTTCCTGATCATCGGTGCCAACCCGGTGGCACGAGCGCTGGGCAAGGCGCTGAACCAGCTCGGCAGCCGGGTGCTGCTCACCGACTCCAGCTGGGAGAACATCCGCGCGGCGCGCATGGACGGCTTGCCCACCTACTTCGGCAACCCCACCTCCCAGCATGCGGACGCCCACCTGGACCTGGTGGGGCTCGGGCACCTGCTGGCGCTGTCACCCTCCAGCGAGATGAACGCCCTGGCCTGCATGCGCTTTCGCCATGATTTCGCCGAGCCTCGCCGCTTCACCCTGCCCAGCGGGGCGGACAGCCGGCGCAGCGACAAGCACCGCAGCAGCGAGCAGGTTCGCGGCCGTGAGCTGGGCCTGCCGGCACTCACCTATCCACAGTTCGCCAGCCGCCTCGGCCGTGGGGCGGAGATCCGCATCACCACGCTGACGGAGGCCTTCGACTGGGCGGCCTACCAGGCGTTCCACGGGAACCATGCGACCTTGCTGCTGGCCCGTGACACCCGGGGCTGGGTGCACATCGCCGGGCCTTCGCAGGCGCTGGAACCCCAGCCGGGCTGGAGCCTGGTGGCCCTGGTGGATGCCGACACTGTCAGCGACGCGGAGTCATAGACCGATGGCGATGTAAGCCTATCCTTCGTTGGGTGACAGCCTCTTCCCACAAGAGGATGATTCTACCTTGCCACTATCCCTGCCCTGGTCCCGCCCCCATGTCCAACCATCAGAACTCGCGTCTTGGCCAGATCCTGGTCAACAAGGGACTGATCACCACCCAGCAGCTGGATGCTGCCATCAAGGTTCAGCTCACCAGCGACAAACGCCTGGGTGAGGTGCTCATCGAGCAGGGCCTGCTCAGCAAGCGGCAACTGGAGAAGGCGCTCAAGCGCCAGAGCAACCTGCGACTGGCGGCGACGCTGGTGGCGGCGCTGCTGAGCCCGTTCCAGATGATCAGCGCCCAGGCCCAGCAACTGCCCAGCGCAATGAGCCAGGACTACGTGCCGCCCGGCATGCAGCCGCTGAGCGAAGCGGAGATGAGCAGCGTGAGTGCCCAGGGCCTGGACGATGTGCTGCAGGGGCTGTTCGTGCAGGCGGAGGCAGGCGACGGCATCGCCACGGTGCAGAGCCTGGCGCGCCTGGTGATGCCAGTGCTGAACAGCCTGGAGGCGGAAACCTCGATGAAGGGCGTGGTCTACGACACCTCACGGCTGACCTCGACGATGAACGCCGACGGTTCCATCAACGTGCGCCTGCCCAGCTCCATCGGCGAGCTGCGCTTCGACAATATCCGCGTGGCCGGCAGCGGCCCGAACGCCGGGAGCTTCGGCAGCCTGACGCTGCACGACATCGACCTCTCCCAGGCGTCCCTGAAGATCGCCATGCGCCCCTGAAGGCAGCCCGCCGACTCAGTCGGCGGGGATTGCCGCTTCCGGCAGCACCGGCACCGGGCGCTTGTCGTCGTCGATGGCGACGAAGCTGAACGCGCCGCTGATGGCGCGCTCGCGCCCGGCCTCGTACATCCCTTCGACGAACACCTCGACCTCCACCTTGAGGCTGGTGTTGCCCACCTTCACCACACGCCCGATCAGCTCGACGATGGAGCCGGCCGGTATCGGGTGCTTGAAGTCGATGCGGTCGGTGGAAACCGTCACCAGCGGCAGCCGGCAGAAGCGGGTGGCGCAGATGAAGGACACCTCGTCCATCCAGGCCAGCGCGGTGCCGCCGAACAGGGTGTTGTGGTGGTTGGTGGTCGGCGGGAACACCGCCTTGGTCACACGGCTCTCGGACAAGGCGATGCGCCGTTCTATCTCTCGTTCTCTCGGGGTCATGCCACGACTACCTCGGTGAATCCCACTGTGGCGGCCACATCTTGGTGACGGCTGGGCTTGCAAGTGCACCCTGCGGTATACGCCGGGCCTCCACGCGCCTGTCGATCCTCGGCAGGAGCGCTCTCCCCACGGCCAGGCCGCGGGGCGCGAATTATTCCACAGCCACTGCCGCCACGATGGGGTGAGGAGCCAACGGCGGGATACCCCTCCCTGAAGAACGTCCGGTTCCGGCAACTGACAACGGTCCTTCTCGAAATCCGGCCCTGTATCAGCCGGGTCTCTCGCCCCTTGCAGGCACTTGCGCCGGACATGCTCGGAATAACCAGAATTTCCGACTTCAGGTAAGTAACGTCCGATCAAAAAGCGGGAAAAACCTGAAACACGCTCATTCCCCCTCCCCCTGCATAGGCCCGACCGGGGCACTGGGATATTTTCTCTGCGCGGCGCCCAGGGTCTGCAATCCAGACCGCCCGCCACCATTAGGAAACGACCATGTGCCTCCGTCTGCTCAAGCCCCTCGTGCTTCTCGCACTCACCGTGCCCCTGCTGGCGCAAGCCGCTTCCCAGTCGATTCCCCTCGGTGCCCGTCCCCTCGCACTGGAAGAGGACATCACCCTGGAGCCCGAGGAACGGGCCTGGCTCGCCCAGCGCGGTGAGCTGCGGCTGGCCATTGCGGACGACCTGCCCCCCTTCGACATCACGTCCAGCGGCCGCGACTTCGAGGGCATCACCGCCGACGTCGCCGGCCTGCTGTCGCGCCAGTTGCAAGTACCCGTCCGCGTCGAGCGCTACCCCAGTCGGAGCGCAGCCTTGCGTGCAGTGAGCAGTGGCGAGGCCGACCTGCTCAGTGCGTCCAACGACTTCGAAGGCCGCGAACAGGCACTGGCCTTGAGCCTTCCCTATGCCCCCGACCAGCCCAGCCTGGTCGCCCGGCAACAGGACAAGCGCGACTGGCCCCGGGACCTGGACAGCCTGCGCATCGCCATCGTCGGCAACTACCTGCCCCTGGACATGGTGCAGAACCGCTACCCGGACGCCATCCTGACGCTCTACCCCTCCACCAGCGCGGCCCTCAACTCGGTGGTCGACGGCGACAACGACCTGTACCTGGGGGATCTGGTCAGTGCGAACTACCAGATCAACCAGGTCTATGACGACCACCTGCACATCGTCCGCCTGGCAGACCTGAAGGCCAGCGGCATCAGCTTCGCCAGCGCTCGCGGCAACACCCGCCTGCTGGCGCTGGTGAACAAGGTCCTGCAGCGCTTGCCCACGGGCAACCGCACGCCGCTGATCAAGCGCTGGAGCGGCGGCGCCAGCCCGAGCCTGCTGGACCCGGAACTGCCGTTCACCGAAGAGGAGCGCGCCTGGCTGGCGGCGCATCCGGTCATACGTGTCGCCACCTACGGCAACTACGCGCCGGTGTCGTTCTTCGACAATGAGGGCAACTACCACGGCATCACGGCGGACATCCTCGACCAGATCCGCATCCGCACCGGCCTGCGCTTCGAGATCGTCCGCACTCCCCAGCCCGAAGACATGATGAATGCCGTGCTGAACGGCGAAGCCGACATCGTCGGCGCTGACGGCATAGCCCGTATCCGCCAGCGCGACATGGCCTATTCGCGCCCCTACATGCACGTGCCGTTCGCCACCATCACCCTCAACGACGCGAAGTCCCCGTCCCGACTCAGCGAGTTGCACGGCCAGCGCCTGGCGGTGATCCGCGGCTACTTCCTCAACGACTACATCCGCAGCCGCTACCCCGGTGTTCGCCTGGTGGAGACCAGCTCGCTGCTGGACTGCCTGGTGGCAGTCGCCAACGGCGAGGCGGAGGGCGCCGTGATGTCCACCATCGTCGCCGAGTACTACATCCGCCGGATGTTCCCGGAGCAGCTGCGCATCTCCGAACTCATCGACGTGCCCCAGGAAAGCATCGCCTTCGCCATGCGCAAGGAGGACACCCTGCTGCAGTCGATCCTCGACAAGGCAACCGCTGCCATCCCGCCGGATGAGCTGGCGGTGCTGGTCAAGCAACGATGGCGTTCGAACGTCGAGATCAGCGGCACGCGCAGCACCGTGAACCGTGAGCTGATCATGCAGATCCTCTCCATTTCGGGGCTCCTGCTGCTGGTGTCGCTGGGCTGGATCCTCTACCTCAGGCGCCAGATCGGCCGGCGGAAGAAAGCCGAGCAAGCCCTCAACGACCAGTTCCACCTTATGGAGGCACTGGTCAACGGTACGCCGCACCCGATCTACGTTCGCGATCGCGACGGTCACCTGCTGATGTGCAATGACAACTACCTGCAGGCCCTGGCCCTCCGGCGCGAGGACGTGATCGGGCAACCGCCGCCCGCCGCCAAGCTGGGCAGCGAGGGGCAGCGCCAGACGCTGCTGGACGACTACCGCAAGGTGACCGAGTCCGGCGTACCGCTGCGCTGCGACCGGGAGCTGTACAGCCAGGCCGGCCCCCTCAGCATCTATCACTGGATCGAGCCGTACCGGGATTTCCGTGGCGAGATCAAGGGCGTGGTCAGCGGATGGATCGACATCAGCGAGCGCCTGCAACTGGTGGATGACCTGCAGGCCGCCAAGGAGCGGGCCGATGACGCCAACCGGGCCAAGAGCACCTTCCTGGCCACCATGAGCCACGAGATCCGCACGCCGATGAACGCCGTGATCGGCATGCTGGAACTGGCCCTCGAACGGGCCGACCAGGGCCAGTGGGACCGCGCCGCCATCGAGATCGCCCACGGCTCCGCGCGGGACCTCCTGGAGCTCATCGGCAACATCCTCGACATCGCCCGCATCGAGTCGGGGCGTCTCAGCCTGTCTCCGGTGCGCAGCAACCTGCGGGAGCAGGCGGAAGCGGTGATCCGGGTGTTCGACGGCCTGGCCCGGCAGAAGAACCTGCGCCTGACCCTGGAGTTCGACCACCGCGCAGGTGGCGACGTACTGGTCGACCCGGTGCGCTTCCGCCAGATCCTCACCAACCTGGTGGGCAACGCCATCAAGTTCACCGACGCCGGCGGGGTCTCCATCGACATCCAGGCACAACCGCGCCCGGACAAGCGCCTGGGCATCCTGCTCAAGGTCGAGGACAGTGGCCGCGGCATCTCCGACGAGGACCAGGCACAGCTGTTCCAAGCCTTCAGCCAGGGCAGCGTAGGCGCCGACGAGGCACGCCGGGGCACCGGCCTGGGCCTGGTGATCTGTCGCGTGCTTTGCGAAATGATGGGCGGCACCATTCGCCTCGAAAGCGAACTGGGCCGGGGCACCTGCATCTGGGTGGAGCTGGACCTGCTGGAGCTGGACCCGCTCCCCCGCCACGCTCGCCAGGAGGAAGAAGACGCCCCCGTGGCACGGCAGGTGCCGCTGGACGTGCTGGTGGTGGACGACAACCCCGCGAACCGCGAACTGCTCAAGCAGCAGCTGACCTTCCTCGGCCACCGCGTCACCGAGGCGGTGGACGGGCGCGACGGGCTGGACCACTGGAGCAAGGGCCACTTCGACCTGGTGATCAGCGACTGCAACATGCCGGTGATGAACGGCTACGCCCTGGCCCGTGCCGTGCGGGAGGAAGAAGCCCGCCGGGAAAGCGGACGCGTGCACTTCATCGGCTACACCGCCAACGCCCAGAGCGAGGAACACGAGCGCTGCCGCAAGGCGGGCATGGACGCCTGCCTGTTCAAACCCATCAGCCTGCGTCAACTGGCCCGGCAGCTGGCCACCCTGCAGCCTTCACAGGCGCTGGAGCCCCTTGAGATGCCAGAACTACCGGCACTGCCGGCGACGCACCCAGAGGGCCTCTTCGGCATGAAGGAATTCCTGCAACTGGCCGGCAGCGACCCGGCACTGCGCCAGCGCCTGCTGGACACCCTGCTGACTGCCAATCGCGAGGACCTCGATCAGCTGCATCGCAGCCTGGATGAGAAAGTCTGGGAGGAAGTCGCCGCAGCTGCCCACAAGATCAAGGGCGCCGCGCGGATCGTCCATGCACAGCCCCTGGTCAGCTGTTGCGAGGCCCTGGAAGAAGCCTGGGAAGCTCGGCAGCCCGAGGACGTGATGGAGCAGCTCGCCCACGACGTCACCCGGGAAGTCGAACGCCTGGAACAGGCACTGCTGGAATTCTGCGCCGAGCCGATATGAGCCCCGCCCCAACGGCGTGCCGATGGCCGCCTCGGGGATGGCTCCCTACCAACCCGGCCCGCCGGCGTGACGAGCGCCGGCGGTCAACCGCCTACAACCATGCAAACAACGCCAGATGACGATAAGGCTCATTCGCTACGACAAGAGCCAACCCCCGACTCCCACTGCCGCTTCCTCAAAAGCTCGAACACCCTGCCCACCCAAGTGCCTGCATATCGCTTTCTGCAAGGCAACAAAAAGCCCGCCGCGGTTTCCCGGGGCGGGCTTTTTGTTGTGGAAGCGGGTCTTAGACCAGCTTCTCCTTGATGCGAGCAGCCTTGCCGGACAGGTCGCGGAGGTAGTACAGCTTGGCCTTGCGCACGTCGCCGCGGCGCTTGACGGTCAGGCTGTCCACCAGGGGGGAGTAGGTCTGGAAGGTACGCTCGACGCCAACGCCGTTGGAGATCTTGCGTACGGTGAAGGCGCTGTTCAGGCCGCGGTTACGCTTGCCGATGACCACACCTTCGAAGGCCTGCAGACGGGAACGCTCGCCTTCCTTCACCTTCACTTGCACGATCACGGTGTCGCCAGGGGCGAACGCCGGGATCTCTTTGTTCATTTGTTCAGCTTCGATCTGCTGAATGATCTTGTTGGTCATCGCTGTGCTCCTAAGACAGGCCTTTCGGGCGTGCCATCGATACGTTAACTATCGTCCCGCTGGCGGATGTACTCCTCCAGCAGCTTTTTCTCTTCTCCAGAAAGCGAGCGGCAATCCAGAAGATCGGCCCGACGTTCCCAGGTGCGCCCAAGCGCCTGCTGCAAACGCCATCGCCGGATGTGTTCGTGGTTGCCGCTGAGCAGCACTTCAGGAACACGCTTATCCGCGTACACCTCAGGTCGGGTGTAGTGAGGACAATCGAGCAGGCCGTCCGTGAACGAGTCCTCCTCGGCGGAGTCCGCGTGGCCCAGCGCGCCGGGCAGCAATCGCGTTACCGCGTCGATCAGCACCATGGCCGGCAGCTCACCGCCGGACAGGACGTAATCGCCAATCGACCATTCCTCGTCGACATGCGTCTCGATGAAACGCTCGTCAATGCCTTCGTAGCGACCGGCGATGAGGATGAGGGCTTCCTCCTGCGCCAGTTCGCGCACGGCCGCCTGCTTCAGCTGGCGCCCCTGCGGCGAAAGGTAGATCACCTTCGCCCGATCTCCCGCTGCGGCCTTGGCGGCTGCCAGTGCCCGTTCCAGCGGTTCGATCTTCATCACCATCCCGGGACCACCACCGAAAGGCCGATCATCCACCGTCTGGTGGCGATCCTCGGTGAAGCTCCGTGGGTTCCAGCAATTGAGCTTCAGGAGCCCCTGCTTGACCGCGCGGCTGGTGATGCCGTACTCGCTGATGGCGGCGAACATCTCCGGGAAGATGCTGATGACTTCGACCTGCATGCTTTTCATGTCATGCGGCTCAGAAGTCGGCGTCCCAGTCCACCCTCATTTCACCCGCATCCAGATCGATCGCTTGCACGCATTGCTCCGTGTAGGGCAACAGGCGTTCGCGGTCATCCAGGCTGCCGGTGCAGGGCTTGACCACCATCACATCGTTGGCGCCGGTCTCCAGCAGATGATCGACCTTGCCGAGCAGCTGCCCGTCCTGGTTGATCACGGAGAGACCTTCCAACTGGTGCCAGTAGAACTCGTCTTCCTCAAGTTCAGGCAGCTCGCTTTCGGGAACACGGATTTCAAAACCCGCGTAGGTCCTGGCGACATCGCGGTCGTCCAGCCCTTTCAGCTTCACTACCAGGAACTTGCCTTGGACACGTCCGCTGGCAACTTCGACTTGCTTGACCTCGCCGTCACGCGTGAGCGTCCAGCGGGGGTAATCGAGCACGTTATCCAGTGGGTCCGTGAAGGAATACACCTTCACCTCGCCACGTACGCCGTGCACCGAGAAAATCTTGCCGAGAACGACCAGTTCATCGGCGGCGGCCGGCGTCGCGCTCATGGGAGTTGCTTAGGCAGCAGCCTTGGCAGCTTCCTTCAGCAGCTGAGCAACGCGCTCAGACGGCTGGGCGCCTTGGCTCAGCCAGTAGCTGACGCGCTCCTGGTTGACGGACAGCTTGACTTCGGAACCCTGGGCAACCGGGTTGAAGAAACCGATGCGCTCAACAAAGCGGCCATCGCGCGCGTTGCGGCTGTTGGTCACGGTCAGGTGGTAGAAGGGGCGCTTCTTGGAGCCGCCACGGGCAAGACGGATGGTTACCATTGAACTTCGTTCCTGTAGGTCGGTGCTTTTCAAGCGTGTGTGCACACATGGGCCATGGGCCCGAAAGGCCGCATATTCTAAGGATTATCCGGCCGAATGCAAATCTGTTTGTACGCGCCACCTGTCGGTGGCCCCGAAAGCCGCGCCCCGGGCGGGGCTTGGAGGCGCTAGCGCCTCACCACGGCTGACGGAGAGGACCGCTGGCGCGGTCTTACATCTTCGGCATGCCGCCGGGGAACATGCCGCCCATGCCACGCATCATGCGCGACAGGCCGCCCTTGGCGGTGACCTTCTTCATCATCTTCTGCATCTGCTTGTGCTGCTTGATGAGTCGGCCGACGTCCTGCACCTGGGTACCGGAGCCGAGGGCGATGCGGCGCTTGCGCGAGCCGCTGATCATCTCGGGATCACGGCGCTCGGCGGGCGTCATGGAGTTGATGATGGCTTCCATCTGCTTGAACTGCTTCTCGGCGGCATTCTGCGCCCCCCCCACCTGGGAGAGGTTGACGCCACCAAGCATGGGCAGCTTGTCCATGAGGCTGCCGAGGCCGCCCATGTTCTTCATCTGTTGCAGTTGGTCACGGAAGTCTTCGAGGTCGAAGCCCTTGCCCTTCTTGATCTTCTTGGCGAGCTTCTCGGCCTTCTCGCGGTCGAGGCCCTGCTCGGCCTGTTCGATCAGGCTGAGCACGTCGCCCATGCCGAGGATGCGCGACGCCACGCGATCGGGGTGGAACGGATCGAGCGCTTCGCTCTTCTCGCCCATGCCGAGGAACTTGATCGGCTTGCCGGTGATGGCCCGGACCGAAAGAGCAGCACCGCCACGGGCGTCACCGTCGACCTTGGTCAGCACCACGCCGGTCAGCGGCAGCGCATCGTTGAAGGCCTTGGCGGTGTTGGCCGCGTCCTGGCCGGTCATGGCGTCGACCACAAACAGGGTCTCCACCGGCTTGATCGCCGCGTGGACCTGCTTGATCTCCTCCATCATCTCGCCGTCGACGTGCAGGCGACCGGCGGTGTCGACGATGACCACGTCGATGAACTTCAGCTTGGCTTCGCGGATCGCTGCCTGGGCGATGTCCACCGGCTTCTGGCTGGTGTCGGAGGGGAAGAAGGTCACCTCCAGGTCATTGGCCAGGGTTTCCAGCTGCTTGATCGCCGCCGGGCGGTAGACGTCGGCGGACACCACCAGGACCGACTTCTTCTTGCGCTCCTTGAGGAAGCGCGCGAGCTTGCCGACGGTGGTGGTCTTGCCCGCGCCCTGCAGGCCGGCCATGAGGATGACCGCCGGCGGTGCGGCATTCAGCGCCAGGTCTTCGTTGGCGGCGCCCATCAGGTCGACCAGTTCGGCCTGGACGATCTTCACGAAGGCCTGGCCCGGGGTCAGGCTCTTGGAGACCTCGGTCCCGACCGCGCGTTCCTTGACCTTGTTGACGAAGTCCTTGACGACGGGCAGCGCCACGTCGGCTTCGAGCAGCGCCATGCGCACTTCGCGCAGGGTGTCCTTGATGTTGTCCTCGGTCAGCTTGGCCTTGCCGGTGACGTGGCGCAGCGTCTGCGAGAGGCGGTCTGTGAGATTTTCGAACATGCGCGATCCTTTCAGGCCCTGGAGGCCCCGGGTGAGCTTGCGGCAGGCGGCGGAGTATAGCGAAGAGCGGGCGGCGCCGACACCGCCAGCGGTCTTTCGTGAGCACGCCGTTCTGTGCCACACTCAGCGCCTTTCGGGCTTGCCTTACAAGGACTTATGCACCCTCTGCTGCCCAGCCTCCTGGCTGCCTTCCTCTATGTAGGCGGCGCCATCCACCAGGGCCTTCGCCTGCGCGAGCGCAAGACGCCGGACAAGCGCATGCTCGCCGTGCTCGGCCTGCTGGCCCTGATCAGCCACGCCACCGCGCTGTTCTTCCAGCTCATCGCCCCGGCCGGCCTGACCCTCGACTTCTTCAACGCCGCGAGCCTCATCGCCGCCGCCGTGATCGGCCTCACACTCCTGGCCTGCAGCCGCATGCCGGTGGAGAATCTGCTCCTGCTGTTGTATCCGCTCGGCGCGCTCACGGTGCTGCTGGCGATCTTCGTGCCCTCCGGCACGGTGCAGCCGATCGACGAGGAGCCGGGCATCCTCGCCCACATCCTGCTGTCGATCCTGGCCTACGGCATGTTGACCATCGCCGTGTTCCAGTCGCTGCTGCTGCTGCTCCAAGACCACCAGCTCAAGCACAAGCACCCGTCCGGACTGATCCGCAACTTCCCCGCCCTGCAAACCATGGAAAGCCTGCTGTTCGGCTTCCTCTGGGCCGGCTGGGGCCTGCTGTCGCTGTCGCTGATCTCGGGCTGGCTGTTCGTCGAGAACCTCTTCGCCCAGCACCTGGCGCACAAGACCATCCTTTCCTGCTTCGCCTGGGTGGTGTTCGCCGTGCTGCTCTGGGGCCGCCACCAGCTGGGTTGGCGTGGCCACAAGGCGATCCGCTGGACCCTGGCGGGCTTCTGCCTGCTGATGCTGGCCTACTTCGGCAGCAAGCTGGTCCGCGAATTCATCCTGCACATCTGAGATGCCCGCCCCCGGCCTCCTCCTTGGCCTGATCCTCGGCCTGCTGATCGCCTCGGCAGGCGCCTGGGTGCTGGCGCGCCGCAAGCCGGCTCCCGAGCGCATCCAGGAAGACGAGAGCCCCCAGCAACGCCTGCCCCACGAGCTGACCCGCGCCCTGCAGCGGGTCACCATCAGCGAGATCATGGTTCCGCGCAGCGAGATCCAGGGCATCGACATCGCTCAGTCGCCGGAGCGCATCCTGGAACAACTGCGGGCCACCACCCACACCCGCCTGCCGGTGTACCGCGAGGACATCAACCAGGTGGAAGGCATGCTGCACATGCGCCAGGTGGCGCGGCTGCTGCCCAAGACGGGGATCACCGCCGACGAGTTGCTCGGCGTGTGCCGCGAAACCTACTTCATCCCCGAGAGCACGCCCTTGCTGACCCAGCTGGTGAACTTCCAGAAGGAACAGCGCCGCGTCGCCATCGTGGTCGACGAATACGGCGACGTGATCGGGCTGGTGAGCCTGGAGGACATCTTCCAGGAGCTGATCGGCGAGTTCGGCAGCCTGGAGGACTTCGCCCCCACCCGCACCATCACCCCGGCCGAGGACGGCAGCTACGAACTCGATGGCAGCCTGCACCTGCGCGAGCTCAACCGCCTGCTCGGCTGGCACCTGCCGTGCGACGGCCCCAAGACCCTCAATGGTCTGATCACCGAAGCCCTGGAACAACTGCCCGATGCCAGCGCCTGCCTGAAGATCGGCCGCTACCGCCTGGAAATCCTCGAATCCGGCGAGAACCGGATCCAGCGTGTGCGCGCCTGGCGAACCTGACCGCCTTGCCGGCTTTTTCCCGGCCTTCCTATAATCGCCCTCGGCTCATCCAGCCCCTCTCGCGCACCGGCTACCCGCCCCCGCCACGGCCAGACCCGGCCACCTGAGACCACCCTGCCCTGTCGCCACCCGCCGCAACGGAGCAGTCGCAAGGCCCTGAAGCCGGCTATCCGCCGACCTCGCCCCAGCCCCTCAGTCCACACGCCAATACCAGGGGTGTCGCCCGTGCCGACGCCCGCCAGGGGACAACCGCATGACTTCCACTGCCTGCACCGAGACTCCGGCCACCACGCCTCCCGCGAACTCGCCCGCCCGCGTCGCCACGGCCAGCTTCATCGGCACGGCCATCGAGTTCTACGACTTCTATATCTACGCCACCGCCGCCGCCCTGGTGATCGGCACGGTGTTCTTCCCGCAGACATCCGGCACCGCGCAGATGCTCTCGGCCTTCCTCACCTTCGGCATCGCCTTCCTCGCGCGGCCGCTGGGCTCGGCCCTGTTCGGGCACTTCGGCGACCGTATCGGACGCAAGTCGACCCTGGTGGCCTCCCTGCTGCTGATGGGGGTTTCCACCACCCTGATCGGTGTGCTGCCCGGCTACGACAGCATCGGCGCCTGGGCACCGATCCTGCTGTGCCTGCTGCGCTTCGGCCAGGGCCTGGGGCTGGGGGGCGAATGGGGCGGTGCGGCGCTGCTGGCCACCGAGAACGCGCCACCGGGCAAGCGCGCCTGGTTCGGCATGTTCCCGCAACTCGGCCCCTCCATCGGTTTCCTCGCCGCCAACGGCCTGTTCCTCTCCCTGGCGCTGCTGCTCAGTGACGAGCAGTTCCGGGCCTGGGGCTGGCGCATTCCCTTCCTGCTCAGTGCCGTGCTGGTGATGGTCGGTCTCTATGTGCGCCTGAAGCTGGAGGAAACCCCGGTCTTCGCCCAGGCCCTGGCCCAGCATCGCCAGGTGAAGCTGCCGGTGGTGGAAGCCTTTGCCAGCCACTGGCGCCCGATCCTGCTGGGCGCTCTGGCGATGGTGGTGTGCTACGCGCTGTTCTACATCTCCACGGTGTTTTCCCTCAGCCACGGCGTGGCGAGCCTCGGCTACAGCCGCGAGAGCTTCCTCGGCATGCTGTGCTTCGCGGTGCTGTTCATGGCGGCGGCCACCCCGCTCTCGGCCTGGCTCAGCGACCGCTTCGGGCGCAAGCCGGTGCTGATCGGCGGCTGTGTGCTGGCGATCCTCTCCGGTTTCACCATGGAGCCGCTGCTGACCCAAGGGTCCACCCTTTCGGTGACCCTGTTCCTCAGCCTGGAGCTGTTCCTGATGGGGATGACCTTCGCCCCCATGGGCGCGCTGCTGCCCGAGCTGTTTCCCACCCCGGTGCGCTACACAGGCGCCTCGGCGGCCTACAACCTGGGGGGCATCGTGGGCGCTTCGGTGGCGCCGTTCTTCGCCCAGAAGCTGGTCAGCCTCGGCGGCCTGTCATGGGTGGGGGGCTATGTATCGGCAGCGGCGCTGCTCAGCCTGCTGGCCGTGCTGTGCCTGAAGGAAACTCGCGACCGGGACCTGTCCGGCCCGCGTTAACCGGCTGCCGCAGCCAAGGGCGGTTGCGGCACCATCTCGAGCCACAAGCGGTCGGCCAGCAGGCCGGCCCAGACCTCGCAGCCCAGCTCGGACGGATGGTAGCCATCGATCGCCAGGTAGTCGGGGCGCATCGCCAGGGTGGCGGTGCAATGAAGGGCGCCCATGGGGCTGGTCGTCTCCGCCAGCACCCGGTCCATCAAGCGCGCACGCCAGCCCAGCAGCAGGCGCAGCGGCCAGGGCAAGGCCCGGAAGTGACCGAGCGGCGGCACGGCGGAAAAGGCCACGCAGGCGCCACGCTGGAGGAAGGGCCTGCCCAGCCCTTCCAGCGCCTGGCGCCAACGGGATCGCGAAGTGAAATGGGTGGTGTCGTTGACGCCGAAGGCCATCACCACCAGGTCGGGCGCCTCGTCGGCCACCTGCGGCAACAGGCGCTCGCAGGCCTCCACGGCGGTGATGCCGTTCTCCCCACAGGCCCGCCAGGCTACCGGGCGCTCCAGGCGGCGCGACAGCGCATTGGCCAGTTGCCCCGGAAGTGCCCGTTCGAGCAGGTCGACTCCGACACCCGCGACGGTGGACTCGCCGATCACCAGCAGCCGCATCGGCTCACCGGCGAACCCCGCGCCCGCCACCCCCTGCTCGGGGCCTGATGCCGGCGGCAGGCGCAGGGCGGTGCGCCGGGTATGCAGGGCGAGGGGCAGCATGAGGGGCATCAGCGTGACCGCCGATGCCCACCAGAGCGCCCCGGCCCAGCGGCTCACAGCTTGACGTCGACCGCCTGGGCGGAACGGGTCGCCTTGGTGCGGGCCAGGTCGGTGGACTCGTCACGCGCCAGGGCTACGCCCATGCGGCGCTGGCCATCGACTTCCGGCTTGCCGAACAGGCGCAGCGCGGTGTCCGGCTCGCTCAGTGCGGCGGCGAGGTTGCCGAAGCTGACTTCGCCGGACTTGCCTTCCACCAGGATGACGGCGGAAGCCGACGGCCCCTGCTGGCGGATGGCCGGGATCGGCAGGCCGAGGATGGCGCGCGCGTGCAGGGCGAACTCGGAGAGGTCCTGGGAGATCAGGGTCACCAGGCCGGTGTCATGGGGGCGCGGCGAGACCTCGCTGAACCACACCTGGTCGCCCTTGACGAACAGCTCCACGCCGAACAGGCCACGGCCGCCCAGTGCCTCGGTCACGGCCTTGGCCACGCGCTCGGACTCGGCCAGCGCCTTCGGGCTCATGGCCTGGGGCTGCCAGGACTCGTGGTAGTCGCCCTTCACCTGGCGGTGGCCGATGGGTGCGCAGAAGGTGGTGCCGCCGATGTGGCGCACGGTGAGCAGGGTGATCTCGTAGTCGAAGTCGATGAAGCCCTCGACGATGACCCGGCCCTTGCCAGCCCGGCCGCCTTCCTGGGCGTAGTCCCAGGCGCTCTGCAGGTCGGCGTCGCTCTTCAGCACGGACTGGCCCTTGCCGGAGGAGCTCATGATCGGCTTGACCACGCAGGGGTAGCCGACGCTGGCCACGGCGGCGCGGTAGTCCTCGAAGGTATCGGCGAAGTGGTAGGGCGAGGTGGGCAGGCCCAGTTCCTCGGCCGCCAGGCGCCGGATGCCCTCGCGGTTCATGGTCAGCTGCGCGGCGCGGGCAGTGGGAATGACGGTGTAGCCCTCGGCCTCCAGCTCAACCAGGGTGGCGGTGGCGATGGCTTCGATCTCCGGCACGATGTAGTGCGGCTTTTCCAGCTCGATGACACGGCGCAGGGCCTCGCCGTCCAGCATGCTGATGACATGGCTGCGGTGGGCGACCTGCATGGCCGGTGCGTTCTCGTAGCGGTCCACGGCGATGACTTCAACGCCCAGGCGTTGCAGTTCGATCACCACTTCTTTGCCCAGCTCGCCAGAGCCGCAGAGCAGTACACGGGTCGCGCTCGGCGACAGCGGGGTTCCAATACGGGGCATCGGTGTTTCCTCGAAGGATGAAGAGTCGGTGAGGCGCCGGCGCAACCGGCGCCTGGAAGGGTCAGGCCATCAACTGGCCCTTGTCGCGCGCGCGCTCCAGGCAACGGGCCAGGACCTCGCGGCGCTCGGTGTTGTCCATACGCCCCCAACGGCTGATTTCATCAATGCTGCGTTGGCACCCGATGCAGGTATCGTCATCGTCCAGCGCACAGACGTGTACGCAAGGGGACGGTACGGGGCGTTCGATTTCCATCAGTCTTCCTGTTCGACCAGCTCGCGGGCGTAGCGCTGGGCGTTGTGTACGTAGTGGGCGGCACTGGCTTCGAGCATTTTCTTCTGTGGCTCGGTCAGCTCGCGGACGATTTTACCGGGAGAGCCCATCACCAGCGAGCCATCGGGTATTTCCTTACCCTCGGCGATCAGCGCGTTGGCGCCGATGATGCAGTACTTGCCGATCTTCGCCCCGTTGAGGATCACCGCATTGATGCCGACCAGGCTGTAGTCGCCGACCGTGCAGCCGTGGAGCATGGCGTTGTGACCGACGGTGACGCCCTTGCCGAGGGTCAGCGGGTAGCCCATGTCGGTGTGCATCACCGCGCCGTCCTGCACGTTGCAGTGCTCGCCGATGTGGATCAGCTCGTTGTCGCCGCGCAGCACGGCACCGAACCAGACGCTGGCGCCCGCCTCCAGGCGCACCTTGCCGATCACCGAGGCGTCGGGGGCGATCCAGCTGTCTGGATGGGTTTCGACACGGGCGTTGCCCAGGCGGTATTTCATCAGGCGCTCCTGTATGCGGGACTCAGGTGAGTTTGACGAAGGATTCCGGCGGCTCGCGCAGCTCGATGCCGGCATCGAAGATGAGGTTGACCAGCTCCACCACCATGATCGCGGTGAGGCCCCAGATCTTGTACCCGTCGTAGTGATAGCTGGGCACGTACCAGCTCTGCCCGAGGTAGTCGATGCGGTGGGTGACCTCGCGGGGGTCATCACGGAAGAACGACAGCGGCACGCTGAACACCGAGTCAATCTCGCCCCGGTTGGCGTGGTACTCGACGTAATCGGGCACCAGCCCGACATAGGGCGTGACCTTGATGCCGTGGCGGGACACCAGGGTGCTCAAGGGCCCGACCACTTCCACCAGGCCTGGCGGCAGGCCGATCTCCTCTTCCGCCTCGCGCAGGGCGGTGTGGATCAGGTCGTGGTCCTCGGGGTCACGTCGTCCACCGGGAAAGGCCACCTCGCCGCCATGGGTGGACAAGCCACTGGCGCGCAGGGTCAGGATCAGTTCGGGGTCGTCGCTGCGGGTCACCGGCACCAGCACCGCCGCTTCGGGAAAGCTGCGCTCGATGGGCAGGTCGGTGGGGGAATGGCTCCGCACCCGGCGGAGAAGCTCATCCAGCATGGAAGGTCTCGGTCTCTTGTTGTGCCGGGCATCATGGCACGAACCGCCAGGGGCCCCCAAGCCCCGTTCCGCCCTTCGATCCAGCCACCCGCCCCGCTTGCCGAGCCCCTGGCCGGCGCGCCAAGATGACGACCTCCAACCGAGGGCCCCCGATGAAGTTCTGCAGCCAGTGCGGCACCCCCGTGGTGCAACGCATCCCCCAGGGCGACAACCGCCTGCGTCACGTCTGCGATGCCTGCGACACGGTGCACTACCAGAACCCGCGCATCGTCTCCGGCTGCCTGCCGGTCTGGGGCCAGCAGGTGCTGCTGTGCCGCCGGGCCATCGAGCCCCGCCGTGGCTACTGGACGCTGCCGGCCGGCTTCATGGAGAACGGCGAGACCATGGAACAGGCCGCCGCCCGGGAAACCGCCGAAGAGGCCTGCGCCCGGGTCCACAACCTGCGCCTGTATACGCTGTTCGACCTGCCCCACATCAGCCAGGTCTACACCCTGTTCCTCGCCGACCTCACCGACCTGGACTTCGCCGCTGGCGAGGAAAGCCTCGAGGTGCGGCTGTTCCACGAGCACGAGATCCCTTGGTCCGAGCTGGCTTTTCCCACTGTGGGCCGTACCTTAGAATGCTTCTTCGCCGACCGGGTGCAGCAGGTCTACCCGGTGCGCAACGAACCGCTGGCCCCTCTGGTGGCCCATGACAAGAAAGCCTGATCGCTGCCAACACGTGTTCCCGGGGATGCTGTAGATGCGCTGGATGCTCCTAGCCTTTGTTTTCCTGTTCACCACCCTTTCCCACGCCAGCGCTGCACCCGCCCTGGGCGGCAAGCCCATCGACAAGGTGCTGGTGGTGAAGTCCGAGCGCAAGCTGCTGCTCATGAATCGCGGCGACATCCTCAAGAGCTACCGCATCTCCCTGGGCAAGCAGCCCAACGGGCCGAAGCTGCGCGAGGGCGACCAGCGCACCCCCGAGGGCTTCTACTGGATCGACTGGCGCAAGACCAGCGACAAGTTCAACCTGGCCATGCACATCTCCTACCCCAATGCCCGCGACGCCAAACTGGCCCGCGAGAAGGGCGTGCCCCCGGGCGGCATGATCATGATCCACGGCACCCCGTTGGACGAGGAGTACCCCGAGTGGTACTTCCACACCCTCGACTGGACCGAAGGCTGCATCGCCATGAAGAACGCCGACATGCGCGAGATCTGGAGCCTGGTGAAGGACGGGACGCTGATCGAGATCCGCCCCTGAGCCCAGCCCCAATAGAAAAGGCGCCTTGAAGGCGCCTTTTTCATGCCTGGCCGATCAGTTCAGAACACCAGGTCCGACAACCGCCACACCTCGAAGGCCGGGGTCTCGTAGGGATGGGCCTTCTTCAGGGCCCGCACCGCATCGTGGATCAGCTCGTCGGCTACCACCATCTCCACCTTCCACTCGGGCAGGTGCTCGACCTGCCCCACCTGGCCGATGAACGGATCGGCGCCATCGAGGGGCCTGAACTGCCCCTGACCCAGGGCCTGCCAGGAGCAGCTGTCATAGGCGCCGATGCGCCCTCCACCCGCTGCGAAGACCGCCTGCTTGACGGGTTCGACATGGGACTCCGGCACATAGAAGCACAGCTTGTACATCAATAACTCCGTCAGGAAATTACAGGCTGGACAGTGATGGCACGATGATGCCACTTAATCGAGGCCGTCCGCCAAGATTTTATGAATCCGTGGAATCGACCCGCCATTCGACTAACGGGAAGGTGTCGCGTTCAGCCGGGTCCGGAAAAAACGACGGTTCACCGTCCGGCCCAGAAGCGCCGCCAACGCGCCTTGAAACCGACGGCTTCGGGCGCATGGCTGCCATCGCACCAGGGCAGGCGACGGGATCGACCACAACGACAGAGCAGGAGGATACGCGGGCGCTCGACCTGGAAGGCGAGCCCTTGTCGACAATCGAGGGGACAGTCGGGAAGCCGGGGCGAATGCCCACAGCGGCAGAGCAGGAGGCGCACGCCAGGCTCGACCTGGCGCACTTCGGGCAGCCTGCCCTCCTCCCCCGGGGCCGGGAGAGGAGGACCGGCAGGGTCGTCAGTCGACCCAGACACGCGCGTTGCGGAACATGCGCATCCAGCCGGCGTCTTCCTGCCACTCGTCGGGGCGCCAGGAGTTCTGCACGGCGCGGAACACGCGCTCCGGGTGCGGCATCATGATGGTCACGCGGCCGTCGCGGCTGGTGAGGCCGGTGATGCCACGGGGCGAGCCGTTGGGGTTGGCCGGGTAGCTCTCGGTGACCTTGCCGTGGTTGTCGACGAAGCGCAGGGACACGCAACCGGACAGGTCCGCTTCCAGCAGGGCTTCCTCGCTCTCGAACTCGGCATGGCCCTCACCGTGGGCGATGGCGATGGGCATGCGCGAACCGGCCATGCCACGCAGGAAGATCGAGGCCGACTCCTGCACCTGCACCATGGCGACGCGCGCCTCGAACTGCTCCGAGCGGTTGCGCACGAAGTGCGGCCAGAACTCGGTGCCGGGGATCAGCTCGTGCAGGTTGGACATCATCTGGCAACCGTTGCACACGCCCAGGGCGAAGCTGTCCTTGCGCTCGAAGAAGGCCTGGAAGCCATCGCGGGCACGGGCGTTGAAGAGGATGGACTTGGCCCAGCCCTCGCCGGCACCGAGCACGTCGCCGTAGGAGAAGCCACCGCAGGCCACCAGGCCCTTGAAGTCTTCCAGGCTGATGCGACCGGCGAGGATATCGCTCATGTGCACGTCGATGGCCGAGAAGCCGGCACGGTCGAACGCCGCCGCCATCTCCACCTGGCCGTTGACGCCCTGCTCGCGCAGGATCGCCACCTGGGGACGCACACCCTTCTTGATGTAGGGCGCAGCGATGTCCTGGTTGACGTCGAAGGACAGCTTGGCGCTCAGGCCGGGGTTCTCTTCGTCGAGGAGGACGTCGAACTCCTGGTCGGCACACACGGCGTTGTCACGCAGGCGCTGGATCTGGTAGCTGGTCTCGGCCCACTGGCGCTGCAGCATGCGGCGCTCGCCGGTGAAGACCGCCTCGCCATTGAAGGCGATGGCGACGCTGGCACTGTTGAGCGGACGGCCGATCACCGCCACGCAATCGCCCAGGCCGGCGGCGCTGAACTGGGCCAGCACCTCGGCGGTGGCGCCCTGCTGGACCTGGATGACGGCACCCAGCTCCTCGTTGAACAGCACGGCCGGCAGCTCGGCGGCGGCATCGGCCAGGGCGTCCAGTTGCAGGTCCAGGCCACAGTGGCCGGCGAAGGCCATTTCCAGCACGGTGGTCATCAGGCCACCGTCGGAACGGTCGTGGTAGGCCAGCAGCAGGCCGTCCTGGTTCAGGCCCTGGATCACCGCGAAGAAGGCCTTCAGGTCCTCGGCATCATCCACGTCCGGCGCGGCCTGGCCGAGCTTGGTGTAGGTCTGGGCGAGGATCGAGCCGCCCATGCGGTTCTGGCCACGGCCCAGGTCGATGAGGATCAGGTCGGTGTCGCCCTTGTCCAGGCGCAGCTGCGGGGTCAGGGTGCGGCGCACGTCCTGCACCGGGGCGAAGCCGGAGATGACCAGGGACAGCGGCGAGGTGACGGACTTGTCCACACCCTCGTCCTGCCAGCGGGTCTTCATGGACATGGAGTCCTTGCCCACCGGGATGGTGATGCCCAGCGCAGGGCACAGCTCCATGCCCACGGCCTTGACCGTGTCGTACAGGCGCGCGTCTTCGCCGGGGTGGCCGGCAGCGGCCATCCAGTTGGCGGACAGCTTGATGTCGGAAAGCTTCTCGATGCGTGCCGCCGCCAGGTTGGTGATGGCCTCGCCGACGGCCATGCGGCCGGACGCCGGGGCATCCAGCAGGGCCAGCGGGGTGCGCTCGCCCATGGCCATGGCTTCGCCGGTGTAGACGTCGAAGCTGGTGGCGGTCACGGCGCAGTCGGCCACCGGCACCTGCCAGGGGCCGACCATCTGGTCGCGGGCCACCAGGCCGGTGATGGTGCGGTCGCCGATGGTGATCAGGAAGCTCTTGCTGGCCACGGCCGGGTGGCGCAGCACGCGGGACACGGCGTCTTCCAGCGCAACGGTGTTGGCGTCGAAGTCATCGCCCTGCTCGGCTTCACGGGTGACGCTGCGGTGCATGCGCGGCGGCTTGCCCAGCAGCACGTTGAGCGGCATGTCCACCGGCTTGTTGCCGAAGTGGCTGTCGGCCACGGTGAGGTGCGGCTCCTCGGTGGCCTCGCCGACCACCGCGAAGGGGCAGCGCTCGCGTTCGCAGATGGCCTTGAAGCGCTCGAAGTCAGCGGCATCGACCGAGAGCACATAGCGCTCCTGGGACTCGTTGCACCAGATCTCCAGCGGGCTCATGCCCGGCTCGTCGTTGGGCACAGCGCGCAGTTCAAAGCGACCACCGCGGCCGCCGTCGTTGATCAGCTCCGGCAGGGCGTTGGAGATGCCGCCGGCACCCACGTCGTGGATGAACTTGATGGGGTTCTCGGCGCCCAGTTGCCAGCAGCGGTCGATCACTTCCTGGCAGCGACGCTCCATCTCGGGGTTGTCACGCTGCACGGAGGCGAAGTCCAGGTCGGCGGAGCTGGCGCCCGTGGCCATGGAGGACGCAGCGCCACCACCCAGGCCGATGAGCATGGCCGGGCCACCGAGGACGATCAGCTTGGCGCCGATGGAGATCTCGGCCTTCTGCACGTGGTCCGCACGGATGTTGCCCATGCCGCCAGCCAGCATGATCGGCTTGTGGTAGCCACGCACTTCTTCGCCACGGGGCGACTGGACCGCCTGCTCGAAGGTGCGGAAGTAGCCGTTCAGCGCAGGGCGGCCGAACTCGTTGTTGAACGCGGCACCGCCCAGCGGGCCCTCGATCATGATGTCCAGCGCGGTGACGATGCGCTCGGGCTTGCCGTAGGGCTTCTCCCAGGGCTGTTCGAAGCCGGGGATCTGCAGGTTGGAGACGGTGAAGCCGGTCAGGCCGGCCTTCGGCTTGGCACCGCGACCGGTAGCGCCTTCGTCACGGATCTCGCCACCGGAGCCGGTGGAGGCACCGGGGAACGGGGCGATGGCGGTCGGGTGGTTGTGGGTCTCCACCTTCATCAGGATATGCACGGGCTCTTCGGTCGCGCCGTACTGGCGGGTGGCCGGGTCGGGGAAGAAGCGACCGGCGGTGAAGCCCTCGATGACCGACGCGTTGTCCTTGTAGGCGGACAGCACGCCTTCGCGGTTCATCTCGTAGGTGTTCTTGATCATGCCGAACAGGCTCTTCTCCTGCGCCTGGCCGTCGATGTCCCAGCTGGCGTTGAAGATCTTGTGGCGGCAGTGCTCGGAGTTGGCCTGGGCGAACATCATCAGCTCGACGTCATGGGGGTTGCGCCCCATTTCGTTGAAGCTCTTCACCAGGTAATCGATCTCGTCATCGGCCAGGGCCAGGCCCAGCTCGACGTTGGCCTTCTCCAGGGCGGCGCGACCGCCACCCAGGACGTCCACCACGGTGAGCGGCTTGGGCTCGGCATGGCTGAACAGGGCGGACGCGGCTTCCAGCTCGCCCAGCACCAGTTGGGTCATGCGGTCGTGCAGGACGCTGGCGATCAGTTGTGCATCGGCGTCCGACAACTGGCCGGCAACGTAATAGGCGATGCCGCGCTCGATGCGCTGGATCTTCGCCAGGCCGCAGTTGCGGGCGATGTCGGTGGCCTTGCTGGACCAGGGCGAGATGGTGCCGAAACGCGGGACCACCAGGAACAGGCGCCCTGCGGGCTCCTGCACCGGTACGCTCGGCCCGTACTGGAGCAGCCGTGCCAGCACCTTCTCCTCAGCGGCGTCGAGCACGCCGGTGACTTCGGCAAAGTGGGCGAACTCGGCGTACAGACCGGAGACGGCGGGTACCTTCTGGGTCAGTTGCTCGAGCAGTTTGCCGTGACGGAAGGCGGAAAGGGCGGGGGCACCGCGCAGGATCAACATCGTCGGGACAGCCTCTGGGAAGGGGTGTACTTGGAGGCCGTGCATTCTAGCCTAAAGGACCTCTTTTCGGCACCTTCGACAAGGCGGGACGACAGCAGGCTCTGAGGACGCTGTATTCCCCGTCCCACGGCGCCTCAAGCCGTTTCGGTTAGCAGAGAAGAATCTCGCTGTCGAGATATGGCAAGAAACGGCGTTTGCGTATACTGCGCCGATGTTCACCCCACCCGTGTTCCGCACGCGCCGTGCCCTGTGGCTGATGGCGACCGGAATCCTCCTGCTGCTCGGCGGCTGCAAACAGCCCAATACCCTCGAGCGCATCCAGGAGGAGGGCGTCCTACGCGTGGTCACCCGCAACAGCCCCGCCACCTACTTCCAGGACCGCAACGGCGAAACCGGTTTCGAGTACGAACTGGTCAAGCGCTTCGCCGATGACCTGGGCGTGCGCCTGGAAATCGAGACCGCCGACAACATCGACGACCTCTTCGGCCGCCTCGGCCAGGCCAAGGGTCCGGTGCTGGCCGCCGCCGGCCTGGTGGCCAGCGATGCCCGCCAGCGCCAGGTGCGCTTTTCCCACCCGTACCTGGAGGTCACCCCCCAGGTCATCTACCGCAACGGCGAACGCCGCCCTACCCGCCCGGAAGACCTGGTGGGCCAGCGCATCCTCGTGCTCAAGGGCAGCAGCCATGCCGAACAGCTCGCCGCCCTCAAGGCCCAGTACCCGGAGCTGAACTACGAGGAATCCGACGAAGTCGAGATCGTCGACCTGCTGCGCATGGTGGATGAAGGCCAGATCGACCTGACCCTGGTGGATTCCAACGAGCTGGCCATGAACCAGGTCTACTTCCCCAACGTGCGCGTCGCCTTCGACCTGGGCGACGCCAGCAACCTGGCCTGGGCCGTCGCGCCCGGCGAGGACAACAGCCTGCTCGACCAGGTCAACGGCTTCCTCGACAAGGCCAAGCAGAACGGCACCCTGCAGCGCCTGAAGGATCGCTACTACGGCCATGTCGACGTCCTCGGCTACGTCGGCGCCTACACCTTCGCCAAGCACCTGCAGCAACGCTTGCCCAAGTACGAACAGCACTTCCGCCAGGCCTCCCAGAGCAACCAGGTGGACTGGCGCCTGCTGGCCGCCATCGGCTACCAGGAGTCGCTCTGGCAACCCACCGCCACCTCCAAGACCGGCGTGCGCGGCCTGATGATGCTGACCCAGGACACCGCCAAGGCCATGGGCGTGTCCAACCGGCTGGACGCCCGCCAGAGCATCGGCGGCGGCAGCAAGTACTTCGCCATGATCAAGGAAGGCCTCTCGGACGACCTCAAGGAGCCGGATCGCACCTGGTTCGCCCTGGCCGCCTACAACATCGGCATCGCCCACCTGGGCGACGCCCGCAAGCTGGCGGAAGCCGAAGGCCTGAACCCCAACAAGTGGCTCGACGTGAAGCAGATGCTGCCGCGTCTCTCGCAGAAGCAGTGGTACCGCAAGACCCGCTACGGCTATGCACGGGGCGGCGAGACGGTGCAGTTCGTGCAGAACATCCGCCGCTACTACGACATCCTCACCTGGGTGACCCAGCCGCAGATGGAAGGCACCGAAGTGGCCGAGGGCAGCCTCCACGTGCCGGGCATCGACAAGACGCCGCCGGCGGACGGTGCCAACGAGAAGCTCTGAAGCTCGAACCGCCCCCACAAAAAAGCCCGGCAGATGCCGGGCTTTCTCGTACCTGGGGGTCTTACCAACCCGAAGGCAGCAGGTTCAGCGCGCTGCAGATCGCATAGGCCGCGCTGGCCAGGTAGATCATCACGATCACCACCTGGATGGCCGGGTGGGCGATCCAGCCACAGGACCAGGCCGGCTGCAGGTCACCCTGGCGGCGGGCCGAGCGCAGCATGAGGATCGGCATGATGGAGAGGATCACGCCACTGAAGGCGCCGGCGAAGTACAGGGCGTTCACGAAGCCGACCATGCCGCTGTACGCGAGCACGAAGGGCGGCACGCAGACGATGCCCAGCACCACCAGGCGGGTCTTGGGCTGGGACTCGGAGCCGAGGGCATGGAACTTGTCGAAGATGTTGGTCAGGAAGCTGCCGCCCAGGCCCCAGTAGGAGGTGAGCATGGCGCACAGGGCGAAGGTGTTGGCGGTGTAGAACGCCCACTGGCCCAGCGCCTCGCCCCAGGCCAGGGTGGCCACTTCGGTCTGGCCGTCCAGGCCGGTCAGGGCGATCACCGACATCGGCACGATGGCCAGCAGGCAGAAGGTCAGCACCATACCGGTGATCACCGCCTTGGGCAGTTGCTCCGGCGCGTGGCTGAAGCCACGGGCCATCTCCGGGACGATGTACTGCGCGGAGAAGCAGAACACGGCGATGTTGAACACCGGCACCATGTAGATCCAGTCACCTTCCAGCAAGCGCGCCACGTCGGTGTGCTCGTTGAGCAGGGTCGCCACCACCAGCAGCACGATCATGCTGACCATGCCGATGCTGATGAACTTCTCGCCCTTGCCGATGGCACCCAGGCCTAGGTAGAGCACCAGCGCGGCCGGAATGAAGAACACCAGGCTGCCCACCGCCGGGCTGATGCCGAGGAAGGCCGCGAGGATCTTGCCGCTGCCGCTCATGTAGGCGATCAGTGCACCGATGCTGTTGACCGCCACCGACAGGAAGATCGCCCAGGAGCCGAACGAGCCCACGTAGCGCTGGGCCAGGCCGCTCAACTGGGAGTGGGTGCGGGTGCGCAGGGCCGTCTCGGAGACGTAGAGCATGGAGATGGTGGTGAACACGCCGGCCACCGCCAGCCACAGCAACAGCGGCATGAAGCCGGCCTTGCGGCTGGCGTAGGCCATGGACAGCACGCCGGCGCCGATGTTGGTGCCCACGATCATGGCCACCGCTTCGAGGAAGGTCAGTCGCTTGACCTCCAGCCCGGACGCATCGACTGCGCCCTCTTCCGCCGCCCCGAGGTGGGACCGCACTTGCGTTTCACTCATCACAGCACCCTCGACAACATTCAACGGATCAGGAGGGCCACACCGAACTGCCACGGCCTTGCGTCATCGTCGAAAACGGGCACTGCGGGACAACGGTACTGCGGGCGCCTCCTGGCAATGCAACCTCCCAGCTCGATTCACCAAAGAACCGCTCTAGGACGCCACTTCTGGCGGCCGCGCACCTTAACACAGCATTTCTGTAGGACAAGACTGACAGCCTGCGACCTTGGTCGCAGGCTGTCAGGTCTCCCGACGGGCGGCGCGACGGGCCTGGAAGAAACCGGACAGCAGTTCGCTGCAGGCCTCCCCCAGCACCCCGCCCTCCACCAGCACCCGGTGATTGAGGAAGGCCTGCTCGAAGAACTGGCCACGGCTGATCGCCACCCCAGCCTTCGGCTCGGTGGCACCGTAGACCACCCGGGCGATGCGCGAGTGGACGATGAGCCCGGCGCACATGCTGCAGGGCTCCAGGGTGACGTAGAGGATGGCCCCCACCAGCCGGTAGTTCTCCAGCGCCTGAGCCGCGTTGCGGATCGCCACCATCTCGGCATGGGCGCTGGGGTCGTGGCGGGAAATGGGGCAGTTGAAGCCGCGCCCCACCACCTGCCCGTCGTGCACCACCACCGCGCCCACGGGCACCTCGCCCAGGGCCGCACCCTCGGCGGCCAGGGCCAGCGCCTCCTGCATGAAGCGCTCGTCCTGGCTGCGGTCGATGAACATCGGCTGGCGCACGGTCAGGCCACCTCGATGGCGGCCATCAGGCCGGTTTCCATGTGGTCGATCACGTGGCAGTGGAACATCCACACACCGGGGTTATCCGCCACCAGCGCGATGCGCGCGGTCTCGTTCTTGCCCAGCAGGTAGGTGTCGGTGAAGTACGGGATGATCGACTTGCGGTCCGAATCCAGCACCTTGAAGGACATGCCGTGCAGGTGGATGGGGTGCAGGTACTGGGCCATGTTGCGCAGCTCGAAGATGTAGTGGCCGCCCTTCTTCAGGGTCGCGATGGGCCGGTCGGCGCAGGTCTTGTCGTTGATGTCCCAGGCCTTGCCGTTGATCTGCCAGTAGTTGCTGGGCTTGCCGGCAGCGCTGACCAGGGTGGCCGCCCACTCGAAGCGGAAGCTCAGCGTCTCGGCCTTGGCCAGGTCGGGCTCGGGAATCGGGTTCGGCGGCAGTGCAGCTGGCCAGTCACCGGCCGGCTCGTTGCTCGGCACGCTGCGCAGTGTGGCCAGGCGCAGCGGCCCGTTGCGCATGGACAGCTCCTGGCCCGCCTCCGGCACCTTGATGCCCAGCTCGATGCGCATGCCCGGGCCCAGCCAGTATTCCTTGCCCAGCGGGCGCGGCTCGATGGGGTGGCCGTCCAGGGCGTAGATGCGCACCTCGGCGCCCGGCAGGTTGAGCCGGTAGGTGATGGTGCTGTCCAGGTTCAGCAGGCGCAGGCGGACCACCTGCCCGGCCGGCAGGTCGAGGGTCGGCGTGGGCTTGCCGTTGATGGTGGTGAGCCGGCCCCGGGTGCCTTCGCGCGCGGCCTCGCGGGGCACGCTGAAGGCGGTGAAAGCGCCTTCCTGATCCACGTGCCAGGTCTTCAGCGAGAGCACCTGCTCATGACGGAAGCCGGACGGCTCGCGCTCCTCGACGATCAGCGGCCCGACCAGCCCGCGCCCGAGCTGCACCGCACTGGACTCGTGGGGGTGGTACCAGAAGCTGCCGGCATCGTCGGTGCGGAAGCGGTAGTCGAAGTACTCGCCCGGCAGCACCGGCAGCTGCGACACATAGGGCACGCCGTCCATCTCCAGCGGCAGGCGGATGCCATGCCAGTGGACAGTGGTGGGCTCGTCCAGCTTGTTGATGAAGCGCACCCGCAGCCAGTCGCCCTGGCGCGAGCGCAGTTCCACGCCCGGCGCCTGGCCGCCATAGCCCCAGGCGGGTGTGGTGTGGCCGGGGACCAGTTCGAGGTCGAAGGGGGCGGCGATCAGTTCGTAATCGTGGGTCTTGGCATCGAGGGAACGGCCCAGCCAGTAGCGGGCGGCGCCACCGGCACCAAGACCGACCACGCCGAGGCCGACGAGGCCACCGAGAATCTGTCTGCGGGTGAATGACACGGGTGCAGGCTCCTGTCAGTAAGGCATCGGGCCCATCAGGCGTTACGCGGCCACTCTGTTGGCGGCCTCATCATCGCGGCCCGGGGGCCGCTCGCAGGTCGCGCATTTTCGCACAGCCCTCCCCTTGCGGGGCGGCCGCCCGCCGTGGCGCGATGCCACAGCGGGATCAGCCACGGCGCCCGAGGTAGGCGCGCGTGGTGAGCAGGTACACCGGCAGGCCGGACACCAGCACGATCAGCGCCGCATAGGGCGCCGCCGCGGCGTATTCCAGGTTGGCCGTGTGCGACCACACGGCGGTCGCCAGGGTGTCCAGCCCGGTGGGGCCGAGGATCAGGGTGGCGGTCAGCTCCTTCATGCAATCGAGGAACACCAGCACGAAGCCAGCACCGATGGCCGGGAAGATGATCGGCAAGGTCACCCGCAGGAAGGCCAGGAACGGCGTCTGACCCAGGGTCCGGGCGGCTTCCTCCAGTTGTGGCGAGGCCTTCTCCAGGGCCACCCGCAACGGCGACTGGGCCATGGGCATGAACAGCAGGGCGTAGGCCACCAGCAACAGCAGGGTGGTCTGGTACAACGACGGCGCATAGCCCAGTGCGAAGAACACCAGGGACAACGCGATGACCAGCCCCGGCAGCGCATGCAGCAGGTACGGCAGGCGATCCGCCAGGCGCGCCAGGCGCCCGTGGTAGCGCACCACCACCAGGCACACCGGCAGGGCCAGCAGGCAGCTGATCAGCGCCCCGCCGAAGGAAAGATAGAGGGACGAGCCGAGGGTGCGGAGGATGTCGCCGAGCGGGAAGGCGGCGGAGCTGCCTTCATGAATCCAGAAGCCCAGGGTCACCAGCGGCACCAGCGAACCCACTACCACCAGGGCCACCAGTACCCCCTGCACCAGCCAGTCCCAGTGCCCCAGGCGCACCGGCGCGATGCGCCGCGCCACGCCCTGTCCGGTGCGTGCATGGCCACGGCCACGCAGGCGCAGCTCCAGGCCCATCAGCAGCATGCACAGGGCCAGCAGCAGGGCGGAGAGCATCGCCGCGTTGGCGTTGCTGAACTCCAGTTCGAACTGTTGATAGATGGCGGTGGTGAAGGTCTGGTAGCGCATGATCGACGGCGCGCCGAACTCCACCAGCATGTGCAGCGCCACCAGCAGGCTGGTGCCCATCAGCACCGGGCGCAGCAGCGGCAGGGTCACCCGCCAGAACACCTGGCGCCGGGTGTAGCCGAGCATGCGCGCGGACTCTTCCAGGGCCGGGTCGAGGTTGCGCAGGGTGGCCATCACCGGCAGGTACACCAGCGGGTACTTGGACAGCACCATCACCAGCACCGTGCCCCACAGCCCCTCGAACAGCGGGCTGAGGGAAATCCAGCTGAAGCCGGCGACGAAGGCCGGGATGGCGAACGGCAGGCAGAGCAGCACGTTCCACTGCCGGCGACCGCGCAGGTCGCTGCGCTCCACGCACCAGGCCAGCGCCAGGCCGAGCAGCGCGCAGCCGGCGGTGACTGCCACCATCAGCTTCAGGGTGTTGCCCAGCAGGTGGAACACGAAGGGCCGCCACAGCAGCTGCCAGGCGGTGTGCCAGCCGGACTCCCAGCTGCGCACCGCCACGTAGAACAGCGGCAGGGCCGCCACCAGCAGCAGCGCCATGACCGGCACCTGCAGCCAGATCGGCGGCGTGCGTCGCCGGCGGCTGGGCACCAGCGAGGGTGTGTCCGGCAGCGCCGGGTCGACGGCTTCGGCGTGCATCAGTTCAGCCCGACCTCGCGTTCGAGTTCCAGGGCGTCCTCGGCCAGGCCGATGTCGGAGGCGCTGAGTTTCGGCGGGCGCAGCTGGTCGTAGGGCTTGAGCAGCGGATCAGCCGGCACCTTCGGGTTCACCGGGTATTCGGCCGACTGGCTGAGGATGGCCTTCTGGCCTTCTTCGCTGAGCATGAAGGCCACGAACTGCTGGGCCTCCTTCGGGTGCTTGCTGGCCTTCACCACAGCCACGCCGGACACGCTGGCCAGGCCGCCGGCATCGCCATCGGCGAAGTAGTGCAGCTTGCTGTTCAGCTCGCCCTTCTCCTTCTTCAGCGCCATCCAGTAGTAGCTGTTGATCAGGGCGGCGGCGACTTCGCCGTTCTCCACCGCCTTCATGGCGATGACGTTGTTGGTGTAGGTGGAGCCGAAGGCCTTCAGGCCGGTCAGCCACTCCTCGGCCTTCTCGCGGCCCTGCAGCTTGATGATCGCGGCCACCTGGCCGAGGAACTCACCACTGCTGGGCACGAAGGCGATCTTGCCGCTCCACTCCGGATCGGCGACATCGAGCACGCTCTGCGGCAGGGGCTGGTCGCCCAGCTCCTTGGGGTTGTAGGCCAGCACGCGGACCCGGGAGGTGACGCCGATCCAGTGGCCGGCAGGGTCGGCGTACTGCGGCTCGACCTGCTTGAGCAGCGCGTCGTCCACCTTGGCCAGCAGGCCCTGGTTGGCCAGCTTGATCAGCGGCGGCGCTTCCTCGGTGTAGATGATGTCGGCGGGCGAGCGCTCGCCTTCCTCGGCGATCTGGTTGGCCAACTGGCCACCACCGCCCTTGCGGATGCGTACCTGGATGCCAGTGGCCTTAGTGAAGGCGTCGGCCACGGCCTTGCCGGTGGCTTCGTGCTGCCCGTTGTAGAGGGTCAGGGTCACTGCGTCATCGGCGCGGGCCGCCAGCGGCAGCAGCAGGCCGAAGGACAGCAGGCCGGCGCCACAGGCGCGGGCCAACGCAGTTGCGAGACGTACCGACATGTAACCACTCCTCTGAACTCAGCAATGATCTGTAATGATTATACGGATCAACTGCTGCTCATTCTCAAGAAATGTCTGCGACACAAGGCATCAGGCGAGGGACGGTCGCAGGGCCACCACACGAAAAAGGCGCGGATCGCCTGAGCGGTCCGCGCCTTCGTTCATCCAGCGATCAGGGGAGCTGGATCACTCCCACTCGATGGTCGCCGGCGGCTTGCTCGACACGTCGTAGGTGACGCGGGAGATGCCTTCGATCTCGTTGATGATGCGGTTGGAAACCTTCTCCAGCAGCTCGTAGGGCAGGTGCGCCCAGCGCGCGGTCATGAAGTCGATGGTTTCCACGGCGCGCAGGGCGACGACCCAAGCGTAGCGACGGCCGTCACCGACCACGCCCACGGATTTCACCGGCTGGAACACCACGAAGGCCTGGCTGGTCTTGTGGTACCAGTCGAAGGCACGCAGCTCCTCGATGAAGATGTGGTCCGCGCGACGCAGCAGGTCGGCGTACTCCTTCTTCACCTCGCCGAGGATGCGCACGCCCAGGCCCGGGCCCGGGAACGGGTGGCGGTAGACCATGTCGTAGGGCAGGCCCAGTTCGAGGCCGATCTTGCGCACCTCGTCCTTGAACAGTTCGCGCAGCGGCTCGACCAGTTCGAACTGCATGTCTTCCGGCAGGCCGCCGACGTTGTGGTGGGACTTGATCACGTGGGCCTTGCCGGTCTTGGCGCCAGCCGACTCGATCACGTCCGGGTAGATGGTGCCCTGGGCGAGGAACTTCACGTCCTGCAGCTTGGTGGCTTCCTCATCGAAGACCTCGATGAAGGTGCGGCCGATGATCTTGCGCTTCTCTTCCGGGTCGGCAACGCCGGCCAGGCGGCCCAGGAACTTGTCCTCGGCGTTGGCGCGGATGACCTTCACGCCCATGTTCTCGGCGAACATGGCCATCACCTGGTCACCTTCGTGCAGACGCAGCAGGCCGTTGTCGACGAAGACGCAGGTCAGTTGGTCGCCGATGGCCTTGTGCAGCAGGGCCGCGACCACGGAGGAGTCGACGCCGCCGGACAGGCCCAGCAGCACCTTGTTGCTGCCCACCTGGGCGCGCACGGTGGCGATGGCGTCTTCGACGATGTTCGACGGGGTCCACAGCGCGGCGCAGCCGCAGATGTCCAGCACGAAGCGGGAGAGGATGCGACCGCCCTGCTTGGTGTGGGTCACTTCCGGGTGGAACTGCACGCCGTAGTAGGCGCGGGCGTCATCGGCCATGGCGGCGATGGGGCAGCTCGGGGTGCTGGCGAGGATGTGGAAGCCCTCGGGCATGGCGGTGACCTTGTCGCCGTGGCTCATCCACACGTCCAGGCCCAGCAGGCCGTCAGCGTCGACGTGATCTTCGATGCCGTCCAGCAGGCGCGCCTTGCCGACCACGTCGACACGGGCGTAGCCGAATTCGCGCAGGTCGGAACCCTGGACCTTGCCGCCGAGCTGCTCGGCCATGGTCTGCATGCCGTAGCAGATGCCGAACAGCGGGACGTTGAGGTCGAACACCGCCTGCGGGGCGCGCGGGCTGTTGGCCTCATGCACCGACTCCGGGCCGCCGGCAAGGATGATGCCCTTGGGTGCGAAGGCGCGGATGGCATCGTTTTCCATGTCGAACGGGTGGATCTCGCAGTACACGCCGATCTCGCGAACGCGGCGGGCGATCAGCTGGGTGTACTGGGAACCGAAGTCGAGGATCAGGATGCGGTGAGCGTGGATGTCTTGATGAGCCATGTGCTTCCCCTGGGAAAGTGGCTGAAACGCTGAAGGCTGAAGGCTGGACGAAAACTTGTCCGTCCAGCCCCCAGCCTCCAGCTCCAGTGAAGTGTCAGTTAGCCGACCCGGTAGTTCGGCGCTTCCTTGGTGATCTGCACGTCATGCACGTGGGACTCGGCCATGCCGGCACCGGTGATGCGCACGAACTGCGGCTTGGTGCGCATCTCTTCGACGGTGGCGCAGCCGGTGTAGCCCATGGAGGCGCGCAGGCCGCCCATCAGCTGGTGGACGATGGCGGTCAGGCTGCCCTTGTACGGCACGCGGCCTTCGATGCCTTCCGGTACCAGCTTCTCGGCACCGGCGGCGGAATCCTGGAAGTAGCGGTCGGACGAGCCCTGGGACTGCGCCATGGCACCCAGCGAGCCCATGCCGCGGTAGGCCTTGTAGGAACGGCCCTGGAACAGCTCGACCTCGCCCGGCGCCTCTTCGGTACCGGCGAACATGGAGCCCATCATCACGCAGGACGCGCCGGCCACGATGGCCTTGGACAGGTCGCCGGAGAAGCGGATGCCGCCGTCGGCGATCAGCGGAACGCCGGTGCCGGCCAGAGCGGCGGCAACGTTGGCGATGGCGGAGATCTGCGGTACGCCGACGCCGGCGACGATACGGGTGGTGCAGATGGAGCCCGGGCCGATGCCGACCTTGACCGCATCGGCGCCGGCCTCAGCCAGGGCCTTGGCGGCTTCGCCGGTGGCGATGTTGCCGCCGATCACCTGGACTTGCGGGTAGGTTTCCTTGACCCAGCGAACGCGGTCGATCACGCCCTTGGAGTGGCCGTGGGCAGTGTCCACCACCACCACGTCGACGCCTGCGGCAACCAGGGCTGCGACGCGCTCGCCGGTGTCGGCGCCGGTGCCGACCGCTGCGCCGACGCGCAGGCGGCCCTGCTCGTCCTTGGAGGCCAGCGGGTAGGTCTTGGCCTTCTCGATGTCACGGAAGGTGACCAGACCACGCAGGTAGAAGTTCTCGTCCACCACCAGCATCTTCTCGATGCGGTTCTCGTAGAGCTTGGCCTTGATGTCGTCCAGCGGGGTGCCCTCGTGGACGGTGACCAGTTTGTCCTTGGGGGTCATGATCGCTGCCACGGTGTCGCCGACGTTCGGCTTCACGCGCAGGTCGCGACCGGTGACGATGCCGACCAGCTCGCCCTCTTCCACCACCGGGAAGCCGGAGAAGCCGCACTCGCGGGCGATCTGCAGCAGTTCGAGGATCTTGGTGGAAGGGGTGACGGTGACCGGGTCACGGACGATGGCGGTCTCGTGACGCTTGACCTTGCGGACCTCGGAAGCCTGCTGCTCGATGGTCATGTTCTTGTGAACGATGCCGATGCCGCCTTCCTGAGCCATGGCGATGGCCAGCCGGGCTTCGGTCACGGTATCCATCGCGGCGGATACCAGGGGAATGTTCAGTTCGATGCCACGGGTCAGTCGGGTCTTGAGACTGACGTCCTTCGGCAGGACCTCGGAATACCCCGGGATCAGGAGTACGTCGTCGAAGGTAAGGGCTTCTTGGCTGATGCGCAGCATGGCGGGGGCTCCCAGGCGGGAAAATTGGAAGCGCGGCATTATATCCCAGCTGCGCACGGGCGCTCAATTGGCCATCACATACCGACGACAGGTCTCATGCCTGCGTCAGATAACGCGCCACCAGCGCCACCCCACTGCACAGCACCAGCCAGGTCACCAGCCGGACGAACGCCTCCCGCGACAGGCGCAACGTCACCCGCCGCCCCACCCACAACCCGGCGGCCATCCCCGGCAGCAGGCACAGGGCGATCAGCAGCAACGAGGCATCGGCATAGAAGCCCGCCAGCAGGAACAACCCCAGGCGGACGAAGGTGCTGCACCCGATCAGCGCGCTCTGGGTGGCGCGGATCTGCTCCTTCGCCTCCAGCCGCCCGCTCAGGTAGAGGGAATAGAGGAAGCCGCCACTGCCGAACAAGGCCCCGAACAAACCGCCGAACAGCCCGAACGGCACCACCCAGCCCACCGCCATCGGCGCACGGCGCACCGGCTGGAGGAACAGCGAATACACGGCATAGAGGCAGACGAACACCCCCAGCAGCAGCATCAACAGCTCCGAGCGCAAGGTCGCCAGGCCATAGACCCCTACCCCGCAACCCAACGCCATCAAGGGCAGCAGCCGGCGCAACTCGCTACCCGACACCGACCGACGCGCCGGCAGCCAGTTGCCGAACGAGGCGGTGAAATCCAGCAGCACCAGCAACGGGATCACCTGGGACAACGGCAGCCAACCCACCAGCAAGGGCGCGGCCACCAGCGCCGTACCGAACCCGGCGATGCCGAAGACCACATAGGCCAGCGCGATGACACCTTCCAGCAGCAGCCACTCCAGCGGCGTGAACGGCAGCGCCCCCAACAGCTCAAACAGGTGCATGAACGGCTCCTTACGAAAAACAGGTGGACTCTAACGAGCACGCCTGCCATCTCACCAATACAATCCAAGCCTTCTCTCTATCTCGAAAAGGCATGGATCGATGGTCTCCCTTCGCCAACTGCGCTACTTCGTGGAAATCGTCGACGCCGGCAGCCTCAGCCGTGCGGCGGAGCGCCTGTTCATCGCCCAATCCGCCCTGAGCCGCCAACTGCGTGAGCTGGAGGACGACCTGGGCACCGAACTGCTGCTGCGCGGCCCGCGCCAGGTGACGCTGACCGAAGCCGGCCAGGCCTTCCTGCCCCGGGCCCGGCGCCTGCTGCTGGACCTGGAAGCCGCCAGCGACCTGGCCCGCCAGGTCGGCCAGGGGCAGCACGGCAGCCTGCGCCTGGGCCACTCCAGCTCCGTGCCGCTGGTCGCCCCGCTGCAGGCGGCACTGTGCAGCTACCTGGAAGCGCACCCCGGCGTCAGCCTCGAACTCATCCAGCAATCCTCCGAACAGCAACTGGCGGACCTGCGCGAAGGGCGCCTGGACGCCTGCCTGCTGCGCCTGCCGGTCCTGCGCCAGCACCCCGGGTTGAGTCTCCGCCCGCTGTACCGCGAGCCCCTGCTGCTGGCGGTCGCCGTCGACCACCCGCTGGCGCGACGCGACGGGCCGGTGCCCCTGACTGATCTGCGTGAAGAAGCCTTCGTCTCCATCCCCCACCTGCAACGGGGCGGGCTGAGCTACCGCGCCGCCGAACTGTGCCTGCGGGAAGGCTTCTTTCCCCGTGCCGCGCGGGTGGTGTCGCGCAAGACCAGCCAGCTGCACCTGATCGAAGCCGGCCTTGGCGTGGCCCTGGTGGCGGCCTCCATGAGCCGCATCGCCCCTGCCGACGTGCGCTTCCTGCCGCTGGCCGATCCCCAGGCCGACAGCGAGGTCGCCCTGGCATGGCGCAGCGAGACCCGCGCCCTGGACCGGGGCCTGGTGGAGCACCTCTGCCAGCACCTTGCCAGCGACCCGACCACCGCCGATTGACGAGGCCGGCGGGGCGGGTAAGCTGCGCGCCCTCGTCCACCGGAGCCGGCCATGGAAACCCGTCAGCTGATCATCGTTCCCCAGGTCTCCAGCGTGCCCGGCCACCAGGTCCTCGCCGGGCGCCTGCTGCGCTGGCTGGTGCAGAGCGGCGTGGTCGAGGCGGTCCCGAGCGCCTTCGGCCGGGGCGGCAACCGCGCGCTGCACGCCCCCGCTGCCGGTGCCCGCCGCGTGGTGGAACATCCCGAGCGCCTGCCTATCGGCCAGCCGGGCTGCGGCCTGGAGATCGTCGACAAGCGCTGCATCTATACCCCGGTGCGCGGTTTCCTCAGCGAGGCTGGCTGCCCGGAATGCCGCCGGGAGATCGGCGAGCCGCTGTTCGACAGCCTGGAAGCCTGGTGGCCGGGCGAGACCGACAACTTCACCTGCCCCAAATGCGGCTTCGAGGACGACATCAACGGCTTCCTCTACCTGCAGCCCTGCGGCTTCTCCAACCTGGCCTTCATCTTCAACCACTGGGTAGAGGCCGGCTTCACCCGCGCCTTCCTCGACGGCTTCGCCGACCGCCTGGGTTTCCCCGTGCGCGTGGTGCGCGTCGAAGACTGACGCGTGCGCATTGGCGCCATCCCCGTGCGCCCGTATCATCCCGCGCCATGTACAAGGACCCCTTCCAACGGCTGGGCCTCGATCGCGAGGTGCTGACCGTCAGCCAACTGAACCAGCGTGCCCGCCACCTGCTGGAGGACGTGTTCCCCCAGGTCTGGGTGGAAGGCGAGATCTCCAACCTCGCCCGGCCCGCATCCGGCCACCTCTATTTCACCCTCAAGGACAGCCAGGCCCAGGTGCGCTGTGCGCTGTTCCGGCAGAACGCCCTCAAGGTGCGCCAGGCCCTGCGTGACGGGCTGGCGGTGAAGGTGCGGGGCAAGGTCTCGCTTTTCGAAGGCCGTGGCGACTACCAGATGATCGCCGACGCCGTTGAGCCAGCCGGTGACGGCGCCCTGCGCCTGGCCTTCGAAGCGCTCAAGGAGAAGCTCGCCGGCGAGGGCCTGTTCGCCACCGAGCGCAAGCGCCCGCTGCCGGCACACCCCCAGCGCGTGGGCATCGTCACCTCCCCCACCGGCGCGGTGATCCGCGACATCATCAGCGTGTTCCGCCGCCGTGCGCTCCAGGTCAGCCTGACCCTGGTGCCCACCGCCGTGCAGGGCCGTGAAGCCACCGCGCAGATCGTCCGCGCCCTGGCCCTGGCCGATGCCCAGGGCTTCGACGCGCTCATCCTGGCCCGGGGCGGCGGCTCCCTCGAAGACCTCTGGTGCTTCAACGAAGAGGCCGTGGCCCGCGCCGTCGCCGCCTGCAAGACCCCCATCGTCAGCGCCGTGGGCCACGAGACGGATGTGTCCATCAGCGACTTCGTCGCCGACGTTCGCGCGCCGACGCCCTCTGCGGCCGCCGAGCTGCTGGCACCGGACTCCAGCGGCCTGCGCCAGCGCCTGGAGGGCCTGGAGCGCCGCCTGCTGCTGCGCATGCGCCAGCTGATCGCCCACCAGCACCTGCGCCTGGACGGGCTGACCCGACGCCTGCGCCACCCGGGCGAACGGCTGCGCCAGCAGGCCCAGCGCCTGGATGACCTGGAGATGCGCCTGCAACGCGCCCTCGACCGCCAAGTGAGCCAGCGCCGCGAGCGTCTGGCCCGCCTGGAGACGCGCCTGGCGGCCCAGCACCCGGGGCGCGCCCTCGGCCTGCTGCGCCAGCGCCTCGACGCCCTGACCGCGCGACTGCCCCGGGCCATGCGCGAAACCCTCGGTACCCGTCGCCTGGAACTGCAGAGCCAGGTGCAGACGCTGCACGCCTTCAGCCCCCTGGCCACCCTCGGCCGCGGCTACAGCATCCTCCTCGACGAGCGCGGCCAGGCCATCCGCAGCGCCAGCCAGACCCAGCCCGGCCAACGCCTCAAGGCACGCCTCGGCGAAGGCGAGCTGGAGGTACGGGTCGAGGACAACCACCTGGCCCCCGTCACCCTCTCACTGCTGGACTGATCGATGCGCCTGTTGCTCGCCCTGCTTCTCCTCGTTGCCCTCCCCGTCCAGGCCGAGGGCTTCATCACCCGCCTGCTGGACAAGCCGGTGCCCGGCGGTGTCGCCGTGGTCCAGCTCGGCCAGGGTGCCCAGGCGCCCACGGCACGCTACCAGGGCAAGCCGGTGCTGGTGGTCAAGGAAGAGGGGCGCGACTGGATCGCCATCGTCGGCATCCCACTGGGCACCGCCGCTGGCGAACAGCGCATCGAGGTGAGCGACGGTCGCCGCCTGGCCTTCACGGTCGGCACCCGCCACTACAAGGAACAGCGCATCACCCTGAAGAACACCCGCCAGGTGAACCCGCTGCCCGAGGACCTGAAGCGCATCGACCGCGAACTGGCGGAACAGACCCGCGCCTACCGCAGCTTCAGCCCCGGCACGCCGAGCAACCTGCTGTTCGACAAGCCGGTGAACGGCCCGCTCTCCAGCCCCTTCGGCCTGCGCCGCTTCTTCAACGGCGAGGAGCGCAACCCGCACTCCGGCCTGGACTTCGCAGTGGGAGCCGGCACCCCGATCAAGGCACCGGCGGCCGGCAAGGTCATCCTCATCGGCGACTACTTCTTCAACGGCAAGACGGTTTTCGTCGATCACGGCCAGGGGCTGATCAGCATGTTCTGCCACCTGTCCAAGGTGGACGTTAAGCTCGGCCAGGCACTGCCACGCGGCGGCGTGGTGGGGCGCGTCGGCGCCACCGGCCGGGCCACCGGGCCGCACATGCACTGGAACGTCAGCCTGAATGACGTGCGGGTCGACCCGGCCATCTTCATCGGTGCCTACACCCCCTGAACGTGACGGCCCAGGGCGCAGCGACACCTGCGCTTACACCCCCGGGCTTGGGCCGCCGGGCTGCGTTTTGCTAAGGTCCGGCGGTTTTGGGGCAGACCCCCACCCATCGGAACCCTGAAGGGAGCAGCCCATGCAAGACACGTTCAACCATTCCCTGGAGTGGCTGCGACAGCACCCAGAACTGCACACGCTCGTCGCCTCCTCCGTCCTCCTCCTGCTGGCCTGGCTGTCCAACTGGATCGTCCGGCGCATCCTCCTCAAGGGCCTGCTGCGCCTCGTCGGCGGGCAGATCCAGGACCAGGGGCTGATCAAGCGCCTGGCCAACGTCGTCCCCGCGCTGGTGCTGACCGCCGGGGTGAAGGTGGTGCCCGGCCTGCCCGCTGCGCTGGTGACGGTGGTCACCAATGTCTGCGCGGCGTTCATCATCCTCACCCTGGCCCTGGCGATCAGCGCCCTGCTGGACATCGTCAACAGCCTCTACAACCGCCGCCCAGACGCGCACCTGCGGCCCATCAAGGGCTACCTGCAGGTGCTGAAGATCGCCGTGTTCGCCATCGCCGCGATTCTCATGGTGGCCAGCCTGATCGACCGCTCGCCGCTGATCCTGCTGTCCGGCCTCGGTGCCATGGCCGCGGTGCTGATGCTGATCTTCCAGGACACGCTGCTGTCCCTGGTGGCCAGCGTGCAGATCACCTCCAACGACATCATCCGTGTCGGCGACTGGGTGGAGATGCCCCAGCTGAACGCCGACGGCGACGTGATCGACATCGCCCTGCACACGGTGAAGGTGCAGAACTGGGACAAGACCATCACCACCATCCCCACCAAGCGCTTCATCACCGACTCGTTCAAGAACTGGCGGGGCATGCAGGAGTCGGGCGGACGGCGGATCAAGCGCAGCCTCTACCTGGACCAGAACAGCGTGCACTTCCTCAGCGCCGACGAGCAGGCCGGCCTGCGCCGCTTCCGCCTGCTGGACAGCTACCTCAAGGCCAAGGAAAGCGAGCTGCTGAGCTGGAATGCCCAGCTGGACGAGTCGGCCCGCCTGCCGGTCAACAGCCGTCAGCTGACCAACATCGGCACCTTCCGCGCCTACGTGGAGCAGTACCTGCGCCACCACCCGGAGATCCGCCAGGACATGACCCTGCTGGTGCGGCAGATGGCGCCGACCGCCGACGGCCTGCCGCTGGAGCTGTACTGCTTCACCAGCACCACGGCCTGGGCCCGCTACGAGGCCATCCAGTCGGACATCTTCGACCACCTCCTGGCGATCCTCCCGGAGTTCGGCCTGCGAGTCTTCCAGCACCCCAGCGGTGCGGACCTACGCGAACTGCAACGCCCGCGCCCCCGCCATTCGTCGGCCTGAGACGAACGGCCATCAAGAAGCCAGCACGACCGCCGATGCCCCTGACGAGCCGGAATTTCCCGGCCTCAGGGTCCGAGCGATCGACTGATGCTGACGGTCAATACCAACACCGCCTCATCGTTCACGCAGCGGCAACTGGGCGACACCAACAGGACGCTCGACAGGGCCATGCAGCGCCTCTCCACCGGCCAGCGCATCAACAGCGCCAAGGACGATGCGGCCGGCCTGCAAATCTCCAATGCCCTCACGTCTCAGGTGCGCGGCCTCGGTATTGCCGTGCGGAACGCCAATGACGGCCTGTCCATGCTGCAGGTGGGCGAAGGCGCGCTGCAAAGCGTGACCGGTGCGCTGCAGCGCATCCGCACGCTCGGGCTGCAGGCCATGAACGGCTCCAACACCGCCACCGAGCGCGCCGCGCTCAACCAGGAGGCACAGCAGCTCCTCCAGGAGATCAACCGGGTCAACGAAACCACCACCTTCGGTGGTCGCCAGGTGTTCAACCAGGACAACAGCTCACGCCTGGGCAAGCTCGATGAACGCGCCGTGCTCAACTCGCTGCAGGGGTTCTGGATCGGCGAAGGCGAAAAGCGCGTGCTGGATGCCTACGGGCTGAAGGCGGACGGTGCTCCGCTGACCATCACCCTGACCAACGATCCGTCGAGCAACGCACTGGCCTCCGTCTCCGGCACCCCGGGGGCTGGCGGCAAGTACTACGACCAGGTGCTGAACGTGAACCTGGCCTATTTCGATGGCTCTACCCTGCCCAACGGCGGCACCAACCCCGGCCAGTACACCGACCGCGTGCTGGCCCACGAGATGGTGCACGCGGTGATGGGACGGACGATGAATTTCAACGCCCTGCCCGGCTGGTTCAAGGAGGGCACGGCAGAGGCCGCCCAGGGCGCCGACGAGCGCCTGGCTGCCGACATTGCCGCCAGCGGCATCGGCGGGGTGATGGGCGCCTTCGGCAGCATCGCCAGCAGCGCCGGCTATTCGGCCTCCTACGCGGCCGTGCGCTACATGCACGCCGAGATCAAGGCAGCCGGCGGACTGGGCATTCGCGACGTGATGCAATACCTCGCCGGCCACGCCAACTCCACCCTGGACGACGCCCTCGCCAATGCCAGCCACGGGGCCTTCGCCAGCACGGCGGACTTCACCACGAAATTCAACACCGATGGCGCGGCCTTCATCGCCGCCATGAACCTGACCAACGCCGACACCGGTGCCATCGGCGGCTTCGATGCCGACAGCGGCGACGTGCTGACCGCCGAAAACGTACTACCCAACCGGGGCATCGGCGTGCCGGGCTCCATCGGCTTCAAGCTCATCCCACCCAAGCTGTTCGACCCCAACGCCACCGGCGGCGGGACCCAGGTTTCCCTGCAGGTGGGCGCCAAGGCCTTTGAAACCATCGACGTAGGGCTGGATTCGTTCAACGTCGGTGCCATGGCGCTGAACAACATCGACCTGACCAAGACACCCGGCCTGGCGGTGATGGACATCGACGATGCGCTGGCCTACGTCGACAGCCAGCGTGCCTACATGGGCGCCATCCAGAACCGCCTGGACGCCACCATCTCCAACCTGCAGAACATCGGCGAGAACGTCAGCGCCAGCCGCTCGCGCATCCTCGACGCCGACTACGCCAGCGAAACCGCCACCCTCGCCTCCCAGCAGATCCTGCGCCAGGCCGCCCAGAGCGTGCTGGTGCAGGCCAACCAGATACCGCAGTCGGTCCTGACCCTGCTACGCTGACGCGCAATTCCCCTCAAGCAACGCCCACCCAGAAAGCAGAAAAACCTTTTAGAAATCCTCCTTAAGCTGCTTTCCACCAATTTTTCCGCAAGACTTGCCATCCACAACCCGAATCAATAGGGTTGTCCGCATGCAAAACGCTCACACCCTCATCCTCCTCCGGCAGCATGTCTGCCTCCGCCTGGTCAGCCCGCGACTGCGTAGCTGAACAGCGTCGCCTCATCCCGGCTTTTTCATTCGCCCAGGGCCCCGCCACGACCAGGCCCAACACAAGGATTTCGCCATGAGCATGCTCAAAGACCCGTCCAGCAAGTACCGTCCGTTCCCCGCCATCAACCTCCCGGACCGCACCTGGCCGTCGAAGACCATCACCGAAGTGCCGATCTGGTGCAGCTCCGACCTGCGCGACGGCAACCAGTCGCTGATCGAGCCGATGGATGCGCAGAAGAAGATGCGCTTCTTCAAGACCCTGGTGCAGGTCGGTCTCAAGGAGATCGAGGTGGCCTTCCCCTCCGCCTCCGACACCGACTTCAACTTCGTCCGCGAGCTGATCGAAGGCGGCCACATCCCCGATGACGTGACCATCCAGGTGCTGACCCAGGCCCGCGAAGACCTGATCACCCGCACCTTCGAGTCCCTCAAGGGCGCGAAGAAGGCCATCGTTCACGTCTACAACGCCACCGCGCCGTCCTTCCGCCGCATCGTCTTCAACCAGGACCGCCAGGGCGTGATCGACATCGCCACCAACGCCGCGCGCCTGATCAAGCAACTCGCCGCCGAACAACCCGAAACCCAGTGGACCTTCCAGTACTCACCGGAAATCTTCAGCTCCACCGAGCAGGACTTCTCCCTGGCGGTGTGCAACGCGGTGATCGACGTCTGGGAACCGACCCCGACCAACAAGATCATCCTCAACCTGCCCGCCACCGTTGAGTGCGCCACGCCGAACGTCTACGCCGACCAGATCGAGTGGTTCGGCCGCCACATCAACAAGCGCGACAGCGTGATCATCAGCCTGCACACCCACAACGACCGCGGCACCGGCGTGGCCGCCACCGAGCTGGGCCTGCTGGCCGGCGCCGACCGCGTTGAAGGCTGCCTGTTCGGCAACGGCGAACGCACCGGCAACGTCGACCTGGTGACCCTGGCGCTGAACATGTACACCCAGGGCCTGCATCCGAAGCTGGACTTCTCCGACATCGACGCCGTGCGCAAGGTGGTGGAAGAGTGCAACCAGTTGCCGGTCCACCCGCGTCACCCGTACGTGGGTGACCTGGTGCACACCGCCTTCTCCGGCTCCCACCAGGACGCCATCCGCAAGGGCTTCGCCCAGCAGCAGGACGGCGCGCTCTGGGAGGTGCCCTACCTGCCGATCGACCCGGCCGACATCGGCCGCAGCTACGAGGCAGTCATCCGCGTCAACAGCCAGTCGGGCAAGGGCGGCATCACCTTCCTGCTGGAGCAGGAATACGGCATCAGCCTGCCGCGCCGCATGCAGATCGAGTTCAGCCAGGTGGTGCAGAAGGAAACCGACCGCCTCGGCCTGGAAATGACCGCCGAGCAGATCCACAAGCTGCTCGACGCCGAGTACCTGCAGGCCACCACGCCCTACACCCTGAAAGGCCATCGCCTGCAGGAAGAGAACGGCACCAGCGCGGTGGACATCGAGGTCCAGGTCAAGGGCGAGACCCAGCACCTGCGCGGCATGGGCAAGGGCCCGCTGGAAGCGCTGGTGGCCAGCCTGCCGGTGAAGGTGGAAGTGATGGACTACTCCGAGCACGCCATCGGGGCCGGCAGCAACGCCAAGGCCGCTGCCTACATCGAGCTGCGGGTGAACGGCGGCCGCGCCCTGCACGGCATCGGCATCGACGAGAACCTGACCACCGCCAGCTTCCGCGCCCTGTTCAGCGCCCTCAACCGCGCCCTGAGCCAGGCCGAGGCCGAAGCGGCCTGAGTGCAACCGCGCTGAAAAAGAACCCCGCCAGTAGGCGGGGTTCTTCGTTTCAGAACAGCGAACTCAGTAGCTGACCACCGGCGACACCCGCTGGTAGCGGCCATCGATGAACGCCTTCAGCCAGGTGCGGTAGCGCTTGCCCGGGGTGTAGGCGAAGTAGTGATAGCTCTCCTCGCTCTCTGCACCGCGCTCCAGCACGATCTGGCCATCCTCTTCGATCACCGACGGGTCAGGTTCTGGCTACCGTCTCCCGGCAACTGGTAGAGCGGCAGGTAGCCTTCGGCCAGCGCCCTGGCACCGCCTAGGCGCACCACGTTGGATACGCGCTGGAAGTAACCGTTCTCGAAGCGGGTCAGCCAGATCCTGGTGGGGTAGTAGGGCGAGTAAGCGAGGGTCAGCTCGTGGGCTGCATCGCGCTCCAGGACAATTTTGCCGTCCTCTTCGATCACCCAGGTCAGGGGATCGCTGGGGCTGCCGCTGCGGGTCACCTTGTTGTTCGCGCCAATGGTCAACTGGAAGAGATCGGTGAGCCCCGGTGAGAAATACTCGGCATCGGAGACCTGCACCGATTCGCCCCCCACGGCCTGTTCGATCCAGACCTTGTACTGGCTTCCCTTCTGGAAGGGATAACGCAGTTCGGACGCACCGCCGGTGGGCTGGCGCAGGGCTTCGACGCCGTTCTCGCGGATGACCCAGCTCAGTGGCTTGCCACTCGGACCGTTATGGCGGAGCAGGAAGTCCGCCTCCACCTCCAGGTCGATGTAGGGCGACGGGAACCCCTCGCGGAAGGCCAGCGGGACGGAGATCGCCTCGTCCTTGCCATTCACGCTGGACTCGGCCCAGACCTGATAGCGCTCGCCATAAGTGAAGGCGAACTGCAGCGGCACGCCCGCCTGGGCCGGCTGGCGCACCACCTCGGCCCCCTGGCGGGCAATCACCCAGTTGCCCTGGAACGCGGCCGAGGGGCTGATACTGCCCTGGCTGGCATCACGGGTCAGCACCACGCGATCGGTTACACCGGGCTGGTAGCTGACGGTGTTGGACACGGTCTTGTAGCCATTACCGTTGCCGGCCTCCAGCCAGATGCGGTAGCGGCTGCCGGCGGCATTGCGCCAATACCGGTCACGCAGCCTGCTGGCGGCGCTCCACCCGAAGACGCGCTTGCCGTCCACTTCCACCACCAGGGTCAGGTTGTCTCCCAGGTCACCACTGCGGGACACCCAGAAACCGGGCTCCAGGGTGAGGGTATAGGGGAAGGTGGACGGTGCCGGGGCATCCGGCAGCTTGACGGTGTAGTCCTCGGTCTCGCCGTAGCCGATGTTGCCGCAGGGCTGGGCCGCAGCACTCCAGCGCACCTGCACGCGCATGCGCGTGGTGCCGGTGACGCCGGAGGGGATGGTGATGGGGGCGGATACAACCGTGTTGCCCCGGGCGGTCAACACCGTTTCGCTGGCCTCGAAGGTGCCGTTCTGGTTGAAGTCGATCCAGGCGCCCCAGTTCTCCGTGTACTGGTAGCTCCGGAAGCCGTGACGCAGTTCCAGGCGGTCGCCTTTGCCAGTGAGCTGGAAGGGTGGCTTGCCGGTGGCATCCAGGTAGCCACCGTCATTGCCGGAGGCCTGGTCCACGCCATTGACGCTGACCCCGGCCATCCACTCGCTGATGCTGTTGCCCCGGCTGTCGCAGTAGGTGGCTGCCATCACCGGGCCCATCGCCAGGCAGGTGCCCAGCGCCATGAGTGTCTTGTGCATTGAGTTCGCTCCTTGCGTTCATGTTGGGCAGGGAGCGGCAACACCACGCCAGGCACACCCTCTGGCCTGTCATCCACGCATCCCTACGCTGGCCATGGTAAGGGCTACGGTGGTGGCTTTCGGAAATGACCAGGACATTGCCATCAGACGATTCAGCCCTGTTGCTGCCAGTGGCACTTGCCCCAGGCACACATTGCATCGAGCACCGGGCGCAGGCTGAGGCCGTGCTCGGTGAGGCTGTACTCCACCCGCGGCGGCACCTCGGCGTATACGGTGCGGGTGACCACGCCGTCGCGCTCCAGCTCCCGCAGTTGCTGGGCGAGCATCTTCTCAGTGATGTCCGGTACCAGGCGCTTGAGTTCGGAAAAGCGCCGGGTCTGCCCCATCAGGTGGTAGACCAGCAGCGCTTTCCACTTGCCCCCGACCACCGCGAGGGTGACCTCCACCGGTGTGTTGAACACCCGGTCTCCCAGCACCAACCGGGGCCCGGAGGCAGGGAGCGGCTTCTGTTCGCTCATGCTTGATCCTCTTCCGTCGTCGCCTGGCGCTCAGGGCGCAAGCTGGAAGCCGTCGGCGTCGAGGTAGGCCGGGAAACGCTCGCGGTAGGTGGCCAGTGCGGTGGCCGACAGGGTCGTGCGGAAAACGCCATCGCCGTCATCGGCATTCAGCAAGGGCTCCCCCTGGAAATCGAGCACCTGACTATCGCCGCTGTAGGGGTGGCCTTTTCCGTCGCTGCCTACACGGTTGACGGCGGCGACGTAGCAGAGGTTCTCGATGGCACGGGCGGGGATCAGACGGTTCCAGTGATGACGGCGGGCAGCAGGCCAGTTGGCGGTGTACAGCAGCAGGTCGGTGTCGTGCGGGTCACGGCTCCAGACCGGGAAGCGCAGGTCGTAGCAGATCAGCGGGCGTACCCGCCAACCCTTGAGTTCGAACAACGCCTGGGTCTCCCCCGGGCTGTAGTGCTTGTGCTCGCCGGCCATGCGGAACAGGTGGCGCTTGTCGTAATGCAGCACCTCACCGTCCGGGCGGGCCCAGAGCAAGCGGTTGCGGTGACTGCCGTCGGCGGCACGGATGATGACGCTACCGGTGATCACGGCACCCAGCCGGGCAGCCTGGACCTTGAGCCAGGCATGGGTGGGGCCCTGTTCGGGTTCGGCGAGAGCTTCGGAGTCCATGGAGAAGCCGGTGGTGAACATCTCCGGCAGGATCACCAGGTCAGCGCCCTGCGCGGAATCCAGCAGGATTTCGAACCGGTCCAAGTTGGCGTCGCGGTCGTGCCAGGCCAGGGTGGTCTGAACCAGAGCCAGCTTCAGGTCGGGCAGAAGGCTCAGATCGCGCATAGTTCTTCCGCTGCCTGGCGCAGCGTCTCCTCACGTTTGGCGAAGCAGAAGCGCACCAGCCGCAGGTCGGCTGGGGCGTGCTGGTAGAACACCGAGACGGGAATGGCGGCCACGCCGTGCTCACGGGTGAGCCACTCGGACATGGCGACATCGTCCAGGTCAGGGCGGATGCCGCTGTAGTCGACCAGCTGGAAATAAGTGCCGGCGGCGCGGGTGAAGCAGAAGCGCGAGTCGGCCAGCAGGTCGCAGAAGAGGTCGCGCTTGGCCTGGTAGAAGCCGGGCAGCTCGGCCAGGTGCTCGGGGTGAGTGGCCATGAAGTCGGCCAGCGCCCACTGCAGCGGGGTGACGCCGCAGAAGTTGACGTACTGGTGGACCTTGCGCAGCTCGGCGGAGAGCGCCGGGGGCGCCACCACGTAGCCGGTCTTCCAGCCGGTGACGTGGTAGGTCTTGCCGAAGGAGCTGACCACGAAGGCGCGGGCATAGAGCTCGTCATGGGCCAGCACGCTGACGTGCTGGACGCCATCGAACACCAGGTGTTCGTAGACCTCGTCGGACACCAGGTAGATGTCGCGACCGCGGATCAGCGCCGCCAACTGGTCCAGCTCGGCACGGGAGATCAGCGCGCCGCTGGGGTTGTGCGGGCTGTTGAGGATGATCATGCGGGTGCGCGGGCTGAGCGCATCCTGCATCCGCTGCCAATCGATGGCGAAACCCGGCAGGGCCAGTGGTACGTGCACGCAGCGCCCGCCTGCCAGTTCCACCGAAGGCTCGTAGCTGTCGTAGCAGGGGTCGAGGACGATGACTTCGTCACCGGCGCGGACCACCGCCTGGATGGCGCAGAAAATGGCCTCGGTGGCGCCGGGGGTGATGGTCACTTCGCTGTCGGCGCTGACCGTGCGGCCGTAGAAGGTCGCCACTTTGGTGGCGACCTGCTCGCGCAGCGCCGGCAACCCGGTCATGGGCGCGTACTGGTTGTGCCCCTGGGCGATGTGCTGGCCGACGGCATCGCACAGCGCGGCGGGTGCGGCAAAGTCAGGAAAGCCCTGGGACAGGTTGATGGCGCCGACTTCGGCGGCCAGTTGCGACATGCGGGTGAAGATGGTGGTGCCGACGTTGGGCAGCTTGCTGGTGATCATTGCAATCCGGCTGTTGGCGACTGGGAAATGCGCCATAGCTTAAGCGCTGTGCGGGCCGCCGACCACAGCCGCCGCACGCCATGAAAAAGGGCGCCCCCAGGCGCCCTCTTCCAACCGGCAGCAGGATCAGCGCTTCTTGTCGCGGCGCTTCTTCTCGGCCTTCTTGTGGTGCGACATGAGGCGACGCTTCTTGTTCACCTGGCGCTCGGTGAGCTTGTTCTTCTTGCCCTCGAAGGGGTTTTCGCCACCCTTGTACTCAATGCGGATCGGCGTACCGACCAGGCGCAGGACCCGGCGGTAGGTGTTCTCCAGGTAACGGGTGTAGGACTTGGGCACCGACTCCACCTGGTTGCCGTGGATCACGATCAGCGGCGGGTTGGCGCCGCCCAGGTGGGCGTAGCGCAGCTTGATGCGGCGACCGTTGACCAGCGGTGGCTGGTGCTCCTGCACCGCGTCCTCGAGGATCTGGGTCAGGCGGCTGGTGGGCCAGCGGGTGATGGCGGAGTGGAAGGCAGCCTGGACGGATTTGTACAGGTGGCCCACGCCCGTGCCGTGCAGGGCGGAGATGAAGTGGATGTCGGCGAAGTCGACGAAGAACAGCCGGCGCTCCAGCTCGGTCTTCACGTAGTCGCGCTCGCCCGCCTCCATGCCGTCCCATTTGTTCAGGGCGATGACCAGGGCACGACCCGTCTCCAGCACGAAGCCCAGTAGGTTGAGGTCGTGCTCGACCACGCCTTCGCGGGCGTCCATGACGAAAATCACCACGTTGGCGTCCTGGATCGCCTGGAGGGTCTTCACCACCGAGAACTTTTCCACCGCCTCGAAGATCTTGCCGCGACGGCGCACGCCGGCGGTGTCGATCAGGGTGTACTTCTCTTCGTTGCGCTCGAAGGGGATGTAGATGCTGTCGCGGGTGGTGCCGGCCTGGTCGTAGACGATGACCCGCTCCTCGCCGAGCATGCGGTTCACCAGGGTGGACTTGCCGACGTTGGGGCGGCCGATGATGGCGATCTTGATGCCGTCCTTCTCGCTCGGGCCGGGGATGCGCGTGGCCTCCTCGCCTTCGGCGACCTCTTCGGTCTCGGCGGCTTCCTGCTCGTCGGCATCGTCGTCACGGGGGAACTCGCCGAGGGCGGCCTGCAGCATCTGGCTGATGCCCCGGCCGTGGGCGGCGGCGATGGGCAGTGCGTCCCCCAGGCCCAGGGGGCTGAACTCGGCACGGGCCAGGTCCGGGTCGACGGTGTCGACCTTGTTGGCCACCAGGAAGGTGCGCTTGTTGCGGCGGCGCAGGTGCTCGGCGATGGACTGGTCGGCAGCGCTCATGCCGGCACGGGAATCCACCATGAACAGCACGGCATCGGCTTCCTCGATCGCCTGGAGGGACTGCTCGGCCATCTTCGCGTCGATGCCTTGCTCGTCACCCGAGATACCACCGGTGTCGATGACGATGTAGGTGCGTCCCTGCCACTTCGCCTCGCCGTACTGGCGATCACGGGTCAGACCGGCGTACTCCGCGACGATGGCGTTGCGGGTCTTGGTCAGGCGGTTGAACAGGGTGGACTTGCCGACGTTCGGGCGGCCCACCAGGGCGATTACGGGAACCATGAGGCTCTCCACTGCATTTTTCAGAAAACACAACGGCCGCTGCCGTCGAACGGCAGCGGCCGGACATTGAACACCAGCTTAGCGGATGGTCAGGGCAACCAGCTTCCCACCGTTGCCGAAGGCGTAGAGCATGTCGCCCACCACCAGCGGACGGGCGCGCAGGCCGTCGCCGTCGATCTTCTCGCGACCGACGAAGTGGCCGTCCACCTGGCTCAGCAGGTGCAGGTAGCCTTCGAAGTCACCGACCGCCACGTAGCTGGAGAACACCTCGGGTGCCGAGAGCTGGCGACGGGCCAGGGAGTCGTTGCTCCACAGGGCCGAGGTCGAACGCTCGTCGATGCCTTCGATGGTGCCGCTGGCCTGGCTGACGTAGACGCTGCCGAAGCCCTGGGCGACGCCCACGTAGCTGGACGCTTCGCGCTGCCACAGCACGCGACCGCTTTCCAGGTCCAGGCCGGCGACGCGGCCCTGGTAGGTGGAGACGTACAGGGTGCCACCGGACAGCAGCAGGCCACCGTCGATGTCCACCACGCGATCCAGCTCGGAACGGCCCTGGGGCACGGCAACACGCTGCTCCCAAACCGGCAGGCCGCGCTGCACGTCGAGGGCGATCACCTTGCCGGACGACAGGCCGGCCACCGCCAGACGGTTAGTCACGACCGGTGCACCGGTGCCACGCAGGGTCAGCACCGCCGGGGTGTTCTCGTAGATCCAGCGCTGGTTGCCAGTAGAGGCGTCGAAGCCGAACAGGGTGTCGTTCTGGGTCTGCACGACCACCACGTCACCGTTGGTGGCCGGCGGAGCCAGCACCTCGCCGTTGACGCGGGCACGCCAGCGCTCTTCACCATTGCTGGAGTCGAGGGCGATGACCTCGCCCTTCAGGGTTCCCACCAGCACCAGGCCATAGCCGGCACCGACCGCGCCGGACACCGGCAGGTCGAGTTCCTTGGTCCACAGCTTGTCGCCGGTCATGCGGTCCATGGCGACCACCAGGCCTTCGACGTCACCGGCATAGATGACCTCGCCGTCGACGGCGGGCACCAGCATGTTGTAGGTCTCGCCCTGGCCTTCGCCGATGGAGCGGCTCCAGACTTCCTTGAGCTGGACCTCTTCGGTGATCTTCGGCAGCTCGGCCGGCGGCAGTTCCTTCTTGCTGTTGCTGCTGCAACCGGCGGCCAGGACGGCCAGGGCCAGCAGTGCGGCGAATTTCCAGCGCATCGTCATGCGTCCCCTTTGGCGAGGTCGTCGAGCTTCATCTGCAGGCCACCGACTGCGGCGTCATCCGACAGCGCGGCCTTGGCCTTCTCGTAAGCGGCATGGGCATCATCGGCACGGCCCAGCTGGACCAGCAGATCACCCTTGAGTTCTTCACGGCTGGCGAGGAACGCCTTGGTGGCGTCGCCTTCCAACAGCTTCAGGGCGTCATCGACCTTGCCCTGGGCCGCCAGGACACGGGCCAGGCGCTGGCGTGCCAGCTCGCCCAGGGTCGGGTCGGCCGGCTTGTCGACGATGGCCTTGAGCTCGGCGGCCGCGTCGTCCAGCTTGCCGGACTCCACCGCCACCTTGGCGACGAACAGGCTGCCGTACTGGGCATAGTGAGTGCCGCCGAAATCGCTCTTCAGCTTGTTCGCCAGCTCCGCGACCTTGCCGGCGTCGGGCTTGCCGCTGGGGTTCAGGGCCGTCTCCAGCAGTTGCTGGTAGACGATGGAGGCGCCCTGGGACTGGTTGGTCTGGTACTTCTGCCAGGCCTGCCAGCCGAACACCACGGCCAGCGCCAGTGCGCCGCCAGTGACGAGGGGCTTGCCGTTGCGCTGCCACCAATCCTTGATCGCCGCCAGTTCTTCGTCTTCGCTACGCGTGCTCACCCCAATCAACTCCTATGTTCCAAAGCTCAAGCCTGTTGCAGGCAGGCGGCCAGGTGCTCGGTCAGAGCATCCCAGGCAATGTTCTGTTGTTCCTGGTCTTCGCGCAGGGGTTTGAAACCTACCACGCGCTTGGCCAGTTCGTCCTCACCCAGGATCAGCGCATACCGTGCGCCGCTCTTGTCGGCTTTCTTGAACTGGCTCTTGAAGCTGCCGGCGGCGGCATTGACCAGCAGGCGCAGGCCCGGCAGGCCATCACGCAGGCGTTCGGCCAGGGCCAGGGCAGCCAGCTCGGCCGGCTCACCGAAGGCGCAGATGTAGACGTCGGCCGGGGCGTTAAGGGTGTCGGGGATCTGCTGCAGGGTCTCCAGCAGCAGCACCAGGCGCTCGACGCCCATGGCGAAGCCCACGCCCGGGGTCGGCTTGCCACCGAACTGGCTGACCAGCCCGTCGTAGCGGCCACCGGCACAGACGGTGCCCTGGGCACCGAGCTTGTCGGTCACCCATTCGAAGACGGTACGGCTGTAGTAGTCGAGGCCGCGCACCAGCTTCTGGTTGATCTCGTAGCGGATACCGACGGCATCCAGGCGCGCCTTGAGGCCCTCGAAGTGCGCGACGGACTCTTCGTCCAGGTAGTCGTGCAGGGTCGGCGCATCCACCAGCAGTGCCTGGGTATCGGCATTCTTGCTGTCGAGGATGCGCAGCGGGTTGGTGGTGAGGCGACGCTGGCTGTCTTCGTCCAGGCGGTCGAAACGCTCCTGCAGGTAGGCCACCAGGGCGTCACGGTAGCGCGCACGGGCCTCGCTGGAACCCAGGCTGTTCAGCTGCAGGGTCACGGCGTCGGCGATGCCGAGCTTCTGCCACAGGCGCCAGGTGAGGACGATCAGCTCGGCGTCGATGTCCGGCCCCGGGAGGTTGAACACTTCCACGCCGATCTGGTGGAACTGGCGGTAGCGGCCTTTCTGCGGCTTCTCGTAGCGGAACATCGGGCCGGCGTACCACAGCTTCTGCACCTGGCCGCCACCAGTGAGGCCGTGCTCGAGGACGGCACGCACGCAACCGGCTGTGCCTTCGGGGCGCAGGGTCAGCGACTCTTCGTTGCGGTCGAGGAAGGTGTACATCTCCTTGTCGACCACGTCGGTGCCCTCGCCGATGCCCCGGGCGAACAGCTCGGTGAACTCGAGGATGGGCAGGCGGATTTCCTTGTAGCCATAGCCGTCGAGCAGCGTGGCGAAGGTGTTTTCCAGGTAGCGCCAGGCAGGGGTCTGCTCCGGCAGGATGTCGTTCATGCCACGGATGGCTTGGAGGGTCTTGCTCACGGGGTGTCCTTAATTCAGCTGCGGGCGATGACGGCCGCGTCAGCCTCGGCCTTCTCGGCCGCCTTGCGACGGATCAGCCTCTCCAGCTCATCCACCAGGTTCTCGTTCTGCAGTTTCTGCGCCGGCTTGCCGTCGATGTAGACCAGGTTGTTCGGCGTACCGCCGGTGAGGCCGACATGGGCCTCCTTGGCTTCGCCGGGGCCGTTGACCACGCAACCGATGACGGCGACGTCCAGCGGGACCAGCAGGTCCTCCAGGCGCCCTTCCAGCTCGTTCATGGTCTTGACCACATCGAAGTTCTGCCGCGAGCAACTCGGGCAGGCGATGAAGTTGATGCCACGGGAGCGCAGGCGCAGGGACTTGAGGATATCGAAACCGACCTTGATCTCCTCCACCGGGTCGGCGGCCAGGGAAATGCGGATGGTGTCGCCGATGCCTTCGGCGAGCAGCATGCCCAGTCCGACCGCCGACTTGACAGTACCCGAGCGCAGGCCACCGGCCTCGGTGATGCCGAGGTGAAGGGGCTGCTCGATCTGCTTGGCCAGCAGGCGATAGGCGGCGACGGCCATGAACACGTCGGATGCCTTCACGCTGACCTTGAAGTTCTGGAAGTCCAGCTTGTCGAGGTAGTCCACATGGCGCATGGCCGACTCGAGCAGGGCTTCCGGGGTGGGCTCGCCGTATTTCTTCTGCAGGTCCTTCTCCAGGGAACCGGCGTTGACGCCGATGCGGATCGGGATATTGCGGTCACGGGCGGCGTCGACCACGGCCTTGACGCGGTCCTCGCGGCCGATGTTGCCGGGGTTGATCCGCAGGCAGTCGACGCCCAGCTCCGCCACGCGCAGGGCGATCTTGTAGTCGAAGTGGATATCGGCCACCAGCGGGACACGGACCTGCTGCTTGATCAGGCCGAAGGCTTCGGCTGCCTCCATGTCCGGCACGGATACACGGACGATATCGGCACCGGCTTCCTCCAGGCGACGGATCTGGCCGACGGTGGCGGCGACGTCGCAGGTGTCGGTGTTGGTCATGCTCTGCACGGCGATGGGGGCATCGCCCCCCACCGGCACGGAGCCGACCCAGATCTTGCGGGAGGGACGGCGTTTGATCGGGGATTCGCAATGCATCGTTTATTGACCCAGTTTCAGGCGAGCGGTCTCGCCATGGATGAACGGCGCGATATCCACGGGCTGGCCGTTGTAGCTGACCTGGGCGCCTCGGGCATAGCCCAGTCGCAGTTCGAGGGGGGCCTTGCCGGCGACCTCGAAGCTCTCGCCGGAGCGCTTGATCCCGCTCTGCAGCACGGCGCCGCCAGCGTCGGTGAGCTGGAACCAGCAGTTGGCGGTGAACTGCACTCGCACCACGCCTTCACCGGCAGCAGCCACGACCGGGGCACTGGGCGACGCAGCAGGTGCGGGTGCCTGGGCCGGGACAGCGGGCTGGGCCGGCGCAGTGGCCGGTGCTGCGGTGCTCGGTTGCGCGGGCTGAGCGGCAGGGGAATTGACGGTAGGGTTGGTTGCGGTAGCAGCCGGCACCTGGGACGGCGTAGCGGGCTGTTGCGACGAAACCGGGGGAACAGCGGCGGTCTCGCTACCGGCGGCCTGGGCTTCCTGCTCGGCTTCGACAACGGCCTGGTCTTCCGGCTCGTCCAGCGGGTGGATCTGGGTGGTACCGTCGGCACTCTCGACTTCTACGTGCTCAAGGCTCAGCTCGCTGTTGTCGCTGGCGCGACGCTCGGCCTGGTCCTGCCACCAGAGGAAACCGATGACGCCGAGGGCGACGAGGATCGCGAAGCTGACGAAACGCAGCACGCTCTGGGACAGGCGAACCGGTTCCTCGATACGACCGAGGCTGTGCACGTTGCTGCCGGTGGCATCGGTGCCGGTGTAACGATCGAACTCCGCAACCAGTTCAGCCTGGTCGAGCCCGATGAGCTTGGCGTAGGCGCGGATGTAACCGCGCGCGAAGGTGTGCCCGGGAAGCTGCTCGAAAGAGCCGGCCTCCAGTTGGCGCAACGCGTATTCGGTCAGGTTCAGCTGGCGGGCGATGTCGGCCAGGTCCAGGCCCTGGTTCTCTCGCGCCTGGCGCAGCACTTCGCCCGGATTGCCCCGGGTCGCTGCAACAGGTTCGGGTTGCGACGATTTCATCTTTGCTCCGACAGGTATTGCTGGTACTCGGGCGTACCGGGATAGAGGCGTTTGAGCTGCAGGCCCAGGCTGGCGGCCTGGTCACGGTCGTCGAAGACCGTGGCGATGCGCACGCCGAGCAGGAGGCTGCGGGCTGTCTGGGGCGCCATGGACGAAAAGCTCAGGTAATAGTCGCGGGCGGGGACGTATTGCTTCTCGTCGTACAGCAACTGCGACATCTCGAGAAGCGCTCTGGGTTGCTGGCTGTTAAGACGAAGGGACTTCTCAAAATGCTGCTTGGCCAGTGCAGGCTGCTTCAGTTGGAGAGCTACCAGCCCCATATTCTCGAATACGCGGGAACGCTCTGGGTAAAGATTATCTTCGGCTGCAGCCTGGAACTGCTCGTAAGCTTCCTTGTAGCGCTTTTGCTCGAACAAGAAGCTTCCATAGTTGTTTCTGATGCGAGCATCAGCACGCGCAGAAAGCGCCCTTCGATAATGCTCGTCAGCCAGCGCAGGTTCTAACTCATTTTGAAAGACAAGCGCTAACGCCGCATGGGCGTCGGGGTTGGAGGAGTCCAGATCCAGCGCCTGCTTCAACGGAACCTTGGCTTGCTCGGACTGCCCTTCCTGCAAATACCCGAGGCCAAGACGAATATAGGCATCACGCGCCTCATCTCGCCCTTTTGACGTTGAGAGGGGATCTACGCTCCCGCTCGAAACACATCCCATGCATAGGCTTGCGAGTAAAGCAGTCAGCGCGATGCGCAGGGTCATGGGGTTCCTCCCTTCAGTTTCGATTGGCGGCGTTCAGGCCGGCGTCCGCATCGGTATCGAGCTGACGCAGGGCGATGTAACGCTCACTGCGGCGGGTACGGTCCATGACCTGCCCGACCAGTTGCCCACACGCGGCGTCGATGTCGTCGCCACGGGTGGTGCGAACGGTGACGTTGTGGCCGGCCTTGTGCAACAGGTCCTGGAAACGGCGAATGGCGTTGTTGCTCGGCCGCTCGTACCCGGAGAAGGGGAAGGGATTAAACGGAATGAGGTTGATCTTGCAAGGAAAATCCTTGAGGAGTGCGATCATCTGCTCAGCATGGACAGGCTGATCGTTCACATCCTTGAGCAGCGTGTACTCGATGGTCAGGAAGCGCTTCTCGCCAAGGCGGGAGATGTAGCGATTGCAGGCATCCAGCACCACCGCGAGGGGGTACTTCTTGTTGATCGGTACCAGCTCGTTACGCAGTTCGTCATTGGGTGCGTGCAGGGACAGCGCCAGGGACACGTCGGTGACTTCAGCGAGCTTGTCGATCATCGGCGCCACGCCCGAGGTGGACAGGGTCACCTTGCGCTTGGAAATACCGTAGCCGAGGTCGTCCATCATGATGGTCATGGCGGCGACGACGTTGTCGAAGTTCAGCAGCGGCTCGCCCATGCCCATCATCACCACGTTGGTGATGGCGCGGTCGATCTTGGCCGGCACGGTGCCGAAGGATTTGTTGGCGATCCAGACCTGGCCGATGATCTCCGCGGCGGTGAGGTCACTGTTGAAGCCTTGCTTGCCCGTGGAGCAGAAGCTGCAGTCCAGTGCGCAACCAGCCTGGGACGAGACGCACAGCGTGCCGCGCCCTCCCTGGGGGATGTAGACGGTCTCGACGCAGCTGCCCGACGCCACCCGGACCACCCACTTGCGGGTGCCATCGCTGGAAATGTCCTGGCTGACCACTTCCGGGCCACGGATCTCGGCAGAGGCCTTGAGCTTTTCGCGCAAGGCCTTGCCGATATTGCTCATGGCGTCGAAGTCCTCGACGCCGAAGTGGTGAATCCACTTCATCACCTGACCGGCGCGGAAGCGTTTCTCCCCGATGGTTTCGAAGAAGCTTTCCAGTTGCGACTGGGTCAGACCCAGCAGGTTCACTTTACCGGTCGATGCAGTCATGGCTTCACCCTCTCCCAGCCGCGATCAGCGGATGCGAGCGCACACCTCGGTGGCGGCGAAGAAGTAGGCGATCTCGCGAGCAGCGGAGGCCTCGGAGTCGGAACCGTGTACGGCGTTCTCGTCGATGGAAACGGCGAAGTCAGCGCGGATGGTGCCGGCGTCGGCTTTCTTCGGATCGGTAGCGCCCATCAGTTCACGGTTCTTGGCAATGGCGCCTTCGCCTTCCAGGACCTGGACAACGACCGGACCGGAAGTCATGAAGGACACCAGGTCCTTGAAGAAGGGGCGCTCTTTGTGCTCGGCGTAGAAACCACCGGCTTCACGCTCGGACAGCTGGACCATCTTGGCAGCAACGACGCGCAGGCCGGCCTTTTCGAAGCGGGTGACGATCTCGCCGATGACGTTCTTGGAAACGGCGTCCGGCTTGATGATGGAGAGGGTACGTTCAACAGCCATGGAATTACTCCGGAAACTATGGATTAAAGCGAAAAATTAAACCCGCGAATTATACGCGGGTTCCTGTTAAATGCGTAGGGTGGCTGAGCAGGCCTCAGTCGGCCTCCTCGATCCAGGCCGCCTGGATCGCCTCCAGGACCTTCTCCCCGCCTCGCTGGGTGTCATCGTCGAACTCGGGCAGGCTGGTCACCCAGTTGTGGAGATCGACGAAATTGACGTAGCGCGGGTCCACGTCAGGCTTGCTTTCGGCGAGCTGGACGGCGATTTCCAGCACATCGACCCATTTCAGACTCATGGCGCGGCCCTCAGTGCTTTTCCGAAACCTGGTTGATGGTGTACTTCGGAATCTCCACCACCAGATCCTCTTCGCCTACGACGGCCTGGCAGGACAGGCGCGACTCGGCCTCAAGCCCCCAGGCCTTGTCCAGCATGTCGTCCTCCAGCTCGTCGGAGGGCTCCATGGAGGCGAAGCCTTCACGCACGACCACGTGGCAGGTGGTGCAGGCGCAGGACATCTCGCAGGCGTGCTCGATCTCCAGGCCGTTGCGCAGCGCCGCCGCGATGATGGTCTCGCCCGGCTGGGCCTCTACCACCAGCCCTTCGGGGCAGTGCTCGGCGTGGGGCAGGAATACGATCTGCGGCATGGGGTCATTCCTCGATTTCATTCAGTCGGCGCCCGGCGAGGGCTGCCTTGACACTGGCATCCATGCGCCGCGCCGCGAAGGCGTCGGTCACCTGGACCAGTCGTTTGGTCTGCTGCTCGATCGCCACGCCGTCACTGCCTTCGAGCAGTTCGCGCAACTGATCCAGCTGGTAGGCGATAGCGGCACGTTCGTCGGCGTCCAGCAGGGTGTCGCCGTCCGCCTGGACAGCCGCCTCGACCGCCTCGATCAGGCGACGGGCCTCGACCTGGTGCTCACGCAGCACCCGGGCCTGCTTGTCGTCATTGGCGTACTGGAAAGAGTCCTGCAGCATGCGGGCGATCTCGCCATCGGTCAGGCCGTAGGACGGCTTGACCTGGATGCTCGCCTCGACACCCGAGCCCAGCTCGCGCGCGGTCACGCCCAGCAGGCCGTCGGCATCCACCTGGAAGGTGACGCGGATCTTGGCTGCACCGGCCACCATCGGAGGGATGCCACGCAGCTCGAAGCGCGCCAGGGAGCGGCAGTCCTTGACCAGCTCGCGCTCGCCCTGGAGCACGTGGATCATCATGGCGGTCTGGCCATCACGGTAGGTGGTGAAATCCTGCGCGCGCGCCACTGGGATGGTGGTGTTGCGCGGGATGACCTTCTCCATCAATCCGCCCATGGTCTCGAGGCCGAGGGACAGCGGGATCACGTCGAGCAACAGCAGCTCTTCGCCGCGCTTGTTGCCCGCCAGGATGTCAGCCTGGATAGCGGCGCCGATGGCCACCACCTGGTCCGGATCGATGTCAGTGAGCGGCTCACGCCCGAACAGGCCGCCTACCGCCTCGCGAACGCGGGGCACGCGGGTCGAACCGCCGACCATCACCACCGCCTCGACATCCTCGACTTCGATGCCGGCATCCCGCACGGCGCGGCGGCAGGCCTTGAGACTGCGCGCCACCATGGGCTCGATCAGCGACTCGAAGTGGGCACGGGTCAGGCTGGACGTCCAGCCACGGTAGGCAACGTCTACCTCGTCGGCCGTGGTAAGCGCTTCCTTGGCAGCGCAGGCCACCTGCAGCAGGTTGCGCTGGGCACCGGCATCCAGGTCAGCGGAAAGACCGGCCTGCTCGACGATCCAGCCAGCGATGGCATGGTCGAAGTCATCACCGCCGAGGGCACTGTCACCGCCGGTGGCCAGAACCTCGAAGACGCCACGGGTCAGGCGAAGGATGGAAACGTCAAAGGTGCCGCCGCCCAGGTCATAGATGGCGACAACACCCTGGGCCTGCTTGTCCAGTCCGTAGGCGACCGCTGCCGCCGTCGGCTCATTGAGCAGGCGCAGCACATTCAGGCCAGCCAGGCGTGCGGCGTCCTTGGTGGCCTGCCGCTGGGCGTCATCGAAATAGGCCGGCACGGTAATGACCGCACCCACCAGTTCGCCCCCCAGGCTCGACTCGGCACGCTGACGCAATGCGCGAAGGATTTCGGCGGACACCTCGACCGGACTGCGGACGCCCTGCACGGTCTCGATGAACGGCATGTGGGATTCGCCCGCGACGAAGCGGTATGGCAGGTGCTCGCCGAGGTGCTTCACATCCTCCAGGCCACGCCCCATCAGGCGCTTGACGGAGAGGATGGTGTTCAGCGGATCTTCAAGGGCGGTGTCACGGGCGGTACGCCCGACCTCGACCCGGTCGGCATGGTAGCGAACGGCCGAAGGGACAATCACATCGCCCTGAGCATTGGGCAGGGGCTCGGCGACACCGCTTCTGACGGCGGCGACAAGGGAATTGGTGGTGCCGAGGTCGATCCCCACAGCCAGGCGACGCTGGTGCGGCTTGGGGCTCAGTCCGGGTTCGGCGATCTGCAGTAGGGCCATGCTGGTCTGCTAGTCAGGCGGCGCCCCCGCCATGGCGAGGGCGACAGGGTTAGTCGTCGAGGCGCTCTTCGAGTTGGCGCACTTCCTGGGCGAGCTTGTCAAGGAACTGCATGCGGCGCACGAGGCGCTCGGCTTCATCGCGGCGGGCTTCGTCATCCCAGCAGGCGGCAAACGCCGACTCGAGCTCGGCCTGGGCCGAGCGCAGGCGGCGCTTGAACGAGGCCACACCATCGAGATCGGCGGAGTCCTGAAGGTCTTCCAACTCTTCGCGCCACTGCATCTGCTGCAGCAGGAAGCCGGGATCCTGGACGGTCGCTTCAAGCGGCAGCTCGCGCCCCTTCAGCGCCAACAGGTAGAGCGCACGCCGTGGGGCACTGCGCAGGACCTGGTAGGCCTCGTTGAGCTGGGCGGCATGCTCAAGCGCCAGACGCTGCTCGCGCTCGGGCGCATCGACGAAGCGGTCGGGGTGGACGGTACGGGCCAGCTCGCGATAGCGAACCGCCAGGCGCTCCGGATCGATCTCGAAGCCGGGCTTGAGATCGAACAGCGCGAAGTGACAGGGACTACCCACACCGGACCTCAGACGTTGAAGCTTTCGCCGCAACCGCACTCGCCGCGAACGTTCGGGTTATTGAACTTGAAGCCCTCGTTGAGGCCTTCGCGGACGAAGTCCAGTTCGGTGCCGTCGAGATAGGCCAGGCTCTTGGGATCGATGATCACCTTGACCCCGTGGCTCTCGTAGACGAGATCCTCGGACGCCACCTCGTCGACGAACTCCAGCACGTAGGCCAGGCCGGAGCAGCCGGTGGTGCGGACGCCGAGTCGGATGCCCTCGCCCTTGCCGCGCCCTTCGAGGGAGCGACGGACATGGCTGGCGGCGGCTTCGGTCATGCTGATGGCCATAACGACTCCTCGATGATCAGATCAGACCCTTCTTCTGCTTGTAGTCCTGGACGGCCGCCTTGATGGCGTCCTCGGCCAGGACCGAGCAGTGGATCTTCACCGGCGGCAGGGCCAGCTCTTCGGCAATGGTGGTGTTCTTGATGGCAGCGGCCTCGTCCAGGGTCTTGCCCTTCATCCACTCAGTGGCGAGGGAGCTGGAGGCGATGGCGGAGCCGCAGCCGTAGGTCTTGAACTTGGCGTCTTCGATCACGCCCTGCTCGTTGACCTTGATCTGCAGGCGCATCACGTCGCCGCATGCCGGGGCGCCGACCATGCCGGTGCCGACGTTCGGGTCCTCGGCGTCGAGCTTGCCGACGTTCCGGGGGTTCTCGTAGTGGTCGATGACCTTTTCGCTGTATGCCATGTGCTTATTCCTCGCTCATCAGGGGTGGCGTCAGTGCGCCTGCCATTCGACCTTGGAGAGGTCGACGCCCTCTTTGTACATGTCCCACAGGGGGGACAACTCACGGAGTTTGTCCACCGCCTCGCGCACCTTGGCGGCCGCGTAATCGACCTCTTCCTCGGTGGTGAAACGGCCGAAGGTGAAGCGGATGGAGCTGTGCGCCAACTCGTCGTTACGGCCCAGGGCACGCAGCACGTAGGACGGCTCGAGGGAGGCGGAGGTGCAGGCCGAACCCGAGGAAACGGCCAGGTCCTTGAGCGCCATGATCAGCGACTCACCTTCGACGTAGTTGAAGCTGAGGTTCAGGTTGTGCGGAACGCGGGCGGTGGCGCTGCCGTTCAGGTACAGCTCTTCCATACCTTCCAGGGCAGCCCAGAAGCGCTGACTGAGACCACGGATGCGCTCGTTCTCGGAGGCCATTTCCTGCTTGGCGATCTGGAAGGCTTCGCCCATGCCGACGATCTGGTGGGTGGCCAGGGTGCCGGAGCGCATGCCGCGCTCGTGACCGCCGCCGTGCATCATCGCCTCCAGACGCACCCGCGGCTTGCGGCGCACGTAGAGAGCGCCGATGCCTTTCGGGCCGTAGGTCTTGTGGGCGGAGAAGGACATCAGGTCGACCTTAAGCTTCTCCAGGTCGATCTCCACCTTGCCGGTGGACTGGGCCGCATCCACGTGGAACAGGATGCCGCGGGCGCGGGTCAGCTCGCCGATGGCAGCGATGTCGTTGACGGTGCCGATCTCGTTGTTCACGTGCATGACGGAGACGAGGATGGTGTCGTCGCGCAGGGCCGCCTCGACCATCGCCGGGGTGATCAGACCGTCTTCACCGGGTTCCAGGTAGGTGACCTCGAAGCCTTCGCGCTCCAGCTGGCGAGTGGTGTCCAGGACCGCCTTGTGCTCGATCTTGGAGGTGATCAGGTGCTTGCCCTTGCTCTGGTAGAAGTGCGCGACACCCTTGATGGCGAGGTTGTCGGACTCGGTCGCACCGGAGGTCCAGACGATTTCGCGGGGGTCGGCATTGACCAGTTCAGCCACCTGGCGACGGGCGTTCTCCACCGCCTCCTCGGCTTTCCAGCCGAACACGTGGGAGCGGGAAGCGGGGTTACCGAAGTTGCCGTCGGCCAGCAGGCAATCGCTCATCTTCTGAGCAACGCGGGGGTCGACCGGAGTGGTTGCGGAGTAATCCAGGTAAATCGGCAATCTCATCGGTTGTCTCCTATCAGGCGGGTGCCCTGCTCATTCGATGGCGGACACTTCAATCTTTTCGGGGCTCGAATTCCGTCCACTGGGACGACGCTGGCCATGGCGCTCGTTCTGACGCTGGGCGACTTCCTGGACCTCGTTGCGACTGACGATGTCGCTCAGGCTGATGCTGCTGAGGAAGTCGTGGATCTGGAGACTGAGGTCATCCCACAGGTGGTGGGTCAGGCAGGCACCGCCGGAGGAGTCGCAGTTGCCCTGGCCCTGGCAGCGCGTGACGTCGACGGACTCGTTGACCGCATCGATGACCTGCGCCACGTAGATGCTGGAAACGTCGCGGGACAGCTGGTAGCCGCCGCCCGGGCCGCGAACGCTGCTGACCAGGTTGCCACGGCGCAACTTGGCGAACAGCTGCTCGAGATAAGAGAGGGAGATGCCCTGACGCTCGGAAATATCTGCCAGAGAAACCGGACCTTGCTGCGAGTGCAAAGCCAGGTCGAGCATGGCTGTGACGGCGTAGCGGCCTTTGGTGGTCAGTCGCATGGGAAGTCCACGGTTCGCTGAAGTGCGAGCGAGTATGCTATTCCCGACTATTTAAGTCAACTATAAGCCTGATTAAATAAGTCAGGTATTGCGCTAGACAGGGGCGCGAATGATATCAGAATTTCACCCCCTCGCCTATCAGACCGCCGGACGCTCCGTAGCGCCCTTTTCATCCTCGAAGGCCTCGCAACGCAACTCGGGCAGGGCTGTCGCGCGGTAGTCGCTACCCAGCTCGGTGAGCGCCTTGCACATGCCATCGAGGCGCTGATCAACCGCCTGGACGTGATCGAGCAGTTGACCGATGGCGCGCGCCACCGGATCCGGCATGTCCTGACCGACGCCATAGGCATCGAAGCCGAAGCGTTCGGCGAGAGCCTGGCGCCGCGCAGCCTGCTCGGAATCCCCCTTGATGATGATACGCGCAGGAATGCCGACCGCCGTGGCGCCAGCCGGGACAGCCTTGGTCACCACCGCATTGGAGCCGATCTTGGCCCCCGCCCCGACCGTGAACGGGCCAAGCACCTTGGCCCCCGCTCCCACCACCACACCATCTTCAAGAGTCGGATGGCGCTTGCCCTTGTTCCAGCTGGTGCCACCGAGGGTCACGCCCTGGTAGAGGGTGACGTCGTCACCGATCTCGACCGTCTCGCCAATGACGACGCCCATGCCGTGGTCGATGAAGAAGCGCCGACCGATCCGCGCACCGGGGTGAATCTCGATACCGGTCAACCAGCGACCGAAGTTCGACACCAGCCGCGCCACCCACTTCCACCCGGCAACCCACAGCGCGTGCGCGACGCGATGCAGCCAGATGGCGTGCAGCCCCGGGTAGCAGGTGAGCACCTCGAAGGCCGTGCGCGCTGCCGGGTCACGGTGAAATACACCCCGGATGTCTTCTCGCATGCGAGCCAGCATCACTTCTCCCTCCGCTTCTGGATCTCGCCGCGCGCTGCCTTCTGCGTCTCGGTGAGGATGCCGCGCAGGATGTTCATCTCGAGCTTGCTGATGGAGGCGCGCCCGTAGAGGCGGCGCAGGCGGGTCATCAGGTGGCGGGGACGCTCAGGGTCGAGGAAGGCGATGTCCACCAGGGTCTGCTCCAGGTGACCGAAGAAGCGCTCGAGCTCGTCGACCGTCACCGGCTGCACATTCTCCTCGGCCGTGAGCTCCACCTTCTCCATCTTGGTCGGCTGACCCTGGACCTGCAGCCAGGCCATGCGCGCCTCGTAGGTCAGCACCTGCACGGCGGACGCCAGGTTCAGGGAGCCAAAGGCCGGGTCGGACGGGATATGCACATGGAACTGGCAACGCTGCAGCTCGTCGTTCGTCAGGCCGGCGTATTCGCGCCCGAAAACAAGGGCGACCTCGGCCCCGTCGCTGATCTGCTCGACACAACTGGCCGCGCACTCGCGAGGGTCCAGCAGCGGCCAAGGTATATGGCGATCCCGCGCGCTGGTGCCATAGACCAGGCTGCAGCCCACCAACGCCTGCTCCAGGGTATCCACCACCAGGGCGGATTCGAGGATATCGTCGGCACCCGAGGCGCGGGCATAGGCCTCGCGATCGGGGAACTGCTCCGGCTGGACCAGCACGAGCTTCGACAGGCCCATGTTCTTCATCGCCCGCGCGGCACCACCGATGTTGCCGGGATGACTGGTTCCGACCAGCACCACACGAATGTTCTGCAGCACGCCCGCCTGCTCCCACCTGGACTACAAAAGGGTGGCAAATCTTACAGAAACAGTCGGGTAAACACCACGAAGGCCGATGGGCGCATCTACATGGCCCGGCCTTTTCTGCTAGAATTCGCGGCTTTCTTTAACGACCCCAGGTATACGCCCCCATGCAGCCCATGCTGAACATCGCCCTGCGCGCCGCTCGCAGCGCCGGCGAATTGATCTTCCGTTCGATCGAGCGCCTGGACGTGATCGCCATCAACGAGAAGGACGCCAAGGACTACGTCACCGAAGTCGACCGCGCTGCCGAGGAAACCATCATCCAGGCCCTGCGCAAGGCGTATCCGACCCACGGCATCCTGGGCGAGGAAGGCACCTCCATCGCCGGCACCGGCGAGGGCGCCGACTACCAGTGGATCATCGACCCGCTGGACGGCACCACCAACTTCATCCGCGGCGTCCCGCACTTCGCCGTCAGCATCGCCTGCAAATACAAGGGCCGCCTGGAACATGCCGTGGTCCTCGATCCGGTCCGCCAGGAAGAGTTCACCGCCAGCCGTGGCCGTGGCGCCGCCCTGAACGGTCGCCGCCTGCGCGTCAGCAACCGCAAGAGCCTGGAAGGCGCCCTGCTCGGCACCGGCTTCCCCTTCCGCGACAGCCAGCTCGACCACCTGGACAACTACCTGAACATGTTCCGCAGCCTGGTCGGCCAGACCGCAGGCCTGCGCCGCGCCGGCTCCGCGAGCCTGGACCTGGCCTATGTCGCCGCCGGCCGCTTCGATGCGTTCTGGGAGTTCGGCCTGTCCGAGTGGGACATGGCAGCAGGCGCCCTGCTGGTACAGGAAGCCGGCGGCCTGGTGAGCGACTTCACCGGCGGCCACGACTTCCTGGAAAAGGGCCACGTCGTGGCCGGCAACACCAAGTGCTTCAAGGCCGTGCTGACTGCCATCCAGCCGCACCTGCCGCCCTCGCTGAAGCGCTGAACCGCGACCGCAACGAAAAAGGCGCCTTACGGCGCCTTTTTCATGGGCGAGAACCAGCGGTTACTGGTTGACGCCAGCCTGCTGCAACGGCTGGCGCTGCGACAGGATCAGGCGACCGTCCTTGCCCACCGGGATCTGCGCACCCGGATCGTGATCCATACGCACCTGGTTCACACGACCATCCAGCTGGTACTGCACGTCATAGCCGACCACCTTCTCGCTGGTCTCGTGCACGGTGTTGCAGCGGGTTTCGGTGGTGGTGTAGGTGTCGCTGTTCTGCATGTGCTCCTGCACCTTGTTACCCGCATAACCACCGCCCACGGCGCCAGCCACGGTCGCGATCTTCTTGCCGTTGCCGCCGCCGACCTGGTTGCCCAGCAAGCCACCCGCCACCGCGCCGAGCACGGTACCGGCGATCTGGTGCTGGTCCTGGACCGGCCGTTGACGGGTCACGGCGACATCCTTGCAGACCTCGCGCGGGGTCTTGATGGTCTCCTTGACGGGCTGTACCGCGAGCACCTCGGCGTATTCCGGGCTGTTGCCCACAAGGCTGTAGGTTGCGACGGCGCCACCGGCGGTTACACCGACCGCACCCAGCACCGCGCCGACGAGCATCGACTTGTTCACTTGAACCTCCTGGTTTCACTCCGGGCTTTCGCCCTATGCCTTGCCTTGGATTACACGCACTCACCCAAGTTCCTACAGACCGACCAGCAACACAGTCAATGGGATGTCTTTCACAAAGCCAGAAACGAGAAAGGCCCGCTTACGCGGGCCTTTCAGATGAAGCACACCTGCTGTCAGGGGCGCTCGTCCACTTCGGCAGTCGCGGCCGGCGGGATGAGGTCCTCGGAGGTCAGCTTCAGCCAGATGAGCACCGGCGCACTGATGTAGATCGAGGAGTAGGTCCCCACCACCACACCCACCATCAGCGACAGGGCAAAGCCGTGCAGGCTGTCGCCACCGAACAGCAGCAGCGCCAGCAGGGCCAATGCCGTGGAGGTGGAAGTGGCGATGGTACGCAGCAGCGTCTGAGTGCAGGACACGTCGATGTTCTCGATCAGGTCCGCCTTGCGCAGGACGCGGAAGTTCTCGCGGATCCGGTCGAAGATGATGATGGTGTCGTTGAGCGAGTAACCGATCATCGCCAGCACCGCCGCCAGCACCGTCAGGTCGAACGGCACCTGGAAGAACGCCAGGATGCCCAGTGTGACGATCACGTCGTGGATCAGCGATGCCACCGCACCGACGCCGAACTTCCACTGGAAGCGGAAGCCGAGGTACAGCAGGATGCCGCCCAGCGCCAGGAGCATCGCCAGGCCGCCTTGGTCGCGCAGTTCCTCACCCACTTGCGGGCCGACGAACTCGACGCGCTTCACGGTGAACTGGGTGTCGGCGTCGATCTTGCGCAGCGAAGCCGCCACCTGGTTACCCAGCTGCGGGTCTTCGCCAGCCAGGCGGACCAGCACGTCGGTGGTGGCGCCGAAGCTCTGCACCACCGCATCGCGGTAACCGGCCTGCCCCAGCTCTTCCTTGATGCGCTCCAGGTTGGCCGGCTTCTCGTAGGACAGCTCGATCAGGGTGCCGCCGGTGAAGTCCAGACCGAAGTTCAGGCCCTTCATGAACAGGGCACCGATGCCGATCAGGCTGATGACGACGGTGATGGCGAACGCGAGGTTGCGGATCGCCATGAAGCGAATGGTTGACTTGATCATGGCTGCCTCAGATCCACAGTTTCTTGAAGTTGCGGCCACCGAAGATCAGGTTGACCTGGCCTCGGGTGAACATGATCGCGGTGAACATCGAGGTGACGATACCCAGCGACATGGTGACGGCGAAGCCCTTGATCGGCCCGGTACCGAGTGCGAAGAGGATGCCGCCCACCAGCAGGGTGGTCAGGTTCGAGTCGACGATCGCGGTGTAGGCACGGTCGAAGCCCTCGTGGATCGCACGCTGGACCCCCATCCCGTTGGCCAGCTCCTCGCGTATCCGCGAGTAGATCAGCACGTTGGCGTCCACCGCCATGCCCAGGGTCAGGACGATACCGGCGATACCCGGCAGGGTCAGGGTGGCACCGATCACCGACATCAGGCCGACCAGCAGCACCAGGTTGAATGCCAGGGCCACGGTGGCCAGCACACCGAAGAAGCGGTAGATCGCGATGATGAACAGCGACACGAAGACCATCGCCCACTCGGTGGACTCGATGCCCTTGACGATGTTCTCGGCACCCAGGCTCGGGCCGATGGTGCGCTCTTCGGCGAAGTACATCGGCGCAGCCAGACCACCGGCACGCAGCAGCAGGGCCAGTTCGGAGGATTCACCCTGGCCGTTCAGGCCGGTGATACGGAACTGGCTGCCCAGCGGCGACTGGATGGTCGCCAGGCTGATGATCTTCTTCTCTTCCTTGAAGCTCTGGACCTCGACTTCCTTCTCGACGCCGTCCACCACCTGCTTCACGTAGCGGCTCTGCGGACGCTGCTCGATGAAGATCACTGCCATGCTGCGGCCCACGTTGTTGCGGGTGGCACGGTTCATCAGCTCGCCGCCGTGGCCATCGAGGCGGATGTTCACCTGCGGGCGGCCATTCTCGTCGTAGCTCGCCTGGGCATCGGTGACCTGGTCACCAGTGATGATCAGGCTGCGCTCCAGCGGCACCGGCGGACGACCCGGCTCGCGGAATTCGAAGGACTCGGTGCTGGCCTTGTTGGCATCGGCCGCAGCCGCCAGGCGAAATTCGAGGTTGGCGGTCTTACCGAGGATACGCTTGGCTTCGGCGGTGTCCTGCACGCCGGGCAGTTCCACCACGATGCGGTTGGCGCCCTGGCGCTGGACCAGCGGCTCGGCGACGCCCAGCTCGTTCACGCGGTTGCGGACGGTGGTGAGGTTCTGCTTGATGGAGTATTCGCGGATCTCGGTGACCTTGGCCTGGGTCAGGGTGAGGGTCAGGACCTGCTGGTCACCCCGCTCGCCGGTCTTCAGGTCGAAGTCATTGAAGGTCTTGCGGATCAGGGACTGGGCCTTGTCCAGGCTCTCCTGGTCGCTGAAGCCCAGCTGGAAGCCGTTGTCGACGCCCGGCAGGCTGCGGTAGCGCACGCGCTCCTTGCGCAGCAGGGTGCGGACTTCACCTTCGTAGATTTTCAGGCGCGAGGTCAGGGCCTTCTCCATGTCCACTTCCAGCAGGAAGTGCACACCACCGGAGAGGTCGAGGCCCAGCTTCATCGGCGAGGCCCCCAGGCTGCGCAGCCACTGGGGCGTGGTGGGGGCCAGGTTGAGGGCAACCACGTAGTCGTCACCCAGTGCACGGCGGATGGCGTCCTTGGCCGGCAGCTGGTCGCCCAGCTTGGTCAGGCGGAACAGGCCTCCACGCTCGCTGATGCTGGAGCTCTTGACCTCGATGCCGGCTTCCTTCAGCGCCGCCAGCGCGCGGTCCACATCGGGCTGCTGGATCTTCAGCGCGGTGCTGGTACCGGAAATCTGGATCGCCGGATCATCGGGGTAGAGGTTGGGTGCGGAATAGATGAGGCCGACGGTGAGGACCGCCAGGATCAGCAGGTACTTCCACAGGGGATATTTGTTGAGCATGACACCGCCCGTTATGACGCGGGGCGCCCAAGGCGCCCCGTGAATGGTGAAGATGATTCGTTAGATGGCTTTCAGCGTGCCTTTCGGCAGAGTCGCGGCGATAGCGACCTTCTGGATCTTCAGCTCGACGGTGTCGGACACCTCGATGACCACGAAGTCATCGGACACCTTGACCACCTTGCCGGCGATGCCGCCGGAGGTGACCACTTCGTCACCTTTCTGCAGGCCGGAGAGCAGGTTCTTGTGCTCCTTGGCGCGCTTGGACTGGGGACGCCAGATCATCAGGTAGAAGATGACCAGGAAACCGATCAGGAAAACCCACTCGAAGCCGGTGCCGGCAGGACCTGCGGCGGCGGCCGGAGCGGCTGCGTCGGCGTAGGCGGCGGGGATCAGAAAGCTCATGTAGCACTCCTGTTGCGGAAATTTGAAAAGTGTTCGGCTTGGAAAAATGCGGCGTTATCAGTCCAGGGGCGGTGTCGGTAGTCCGCGCCGGGCGTAGAAGGCATCGACGAAGTCGGCCAATTTACCCTGTTGAATAGCCTCGCGCAAACCAGCCATCAGGCGCTGGTAATGCCGCAAGTTGTGGATTGTATTCAACATGCTGCCGAGCATTTCGCCGCATTTATCCAGATGGTGGAGATAAGCCCGTGAGAAGTGTTTACAGGTGTAACAGTCGCAGCCAGGTTCCAGCGGCGAATCATCGTGACGGTGCACGGCGTTGCGGATTTTCAGCACGCCGGTGTCGATGAACAGGTGGCCGTTGCGCGCGTTGCGGGTGGGCATCACACAGTCGAACATGTCGACGCCACGGCGCACGCCTTCCACCAGGTCCTCCGGCTTGCCGACACCCATCAGGTAGCGCGGCTTGTCCGCCGGCAGGTGCGGCGGGAGGAAGTCGAGCACGCGGATCATCTCTTCCTTGGGCTCGCCCACCGACAACCCGCCGATGGCCAGGCCGTCGAAGCCGATTTCCAGCAGGCCTTCGAGGGAGCGCAGACGAAGCTCCTCGTGCATACCGCCCTGGACGATGCCGAACAGCGCGGCGGTGTTCTCGCCATGGGCAGCCTTGGAGCGCTTGGCCCAGCGCAGCGACAGCTCCATGGAGCGCTTCGCGGTGTCGAAGTCCGCCGGGTACGGGGTGCATTCGTCGAAGATCATCACGATGTCGGAGCCCAGGTCACGCTGGACCTGCATGGACTCCTCGGGCCCCATGAACACCTTGGCGCCATCCACCGGCGAGGCGAAGGTCACGCCCTCTTCCTTGATCTTGCGCATCGCCCCCAGGCTGAACACCTGGAAGCCGCCGGAGTCGGTGAGGATCGGGCCCTGCCACTGCATGAAGTCGTGCAAGTCGCCGTGGCGCTTGATCACCTCGGTACCCGGGCGCAGCCAGAGGTGGAAGGTGTTGCCGAGGATGATCTGCGCACCGATGCCTTCGATATCACGCGGCAGCATCCCCTTCACCGTGCCGTAGGTGCCTACGGGCATGAAGGCGGGTGTCTCGACCACGCCACGGGGGAAAGTCAGGCGCCCGCGACGGGCCTTGCCCTCGGTGGCGAGCAGTTCGAAGCTCATGCGGCAGGTGCGCGTCATGCGAGGTCCTCGGGCCCGCGCGGAGCGGGGTTGCGGGTGATGAACATGGCATCACCGTAGCTGAAGAAGCGATAGCCCTGCTCCACCGCCGCCCCGTAGGCGGCCATGGTCTCCGGGTAGCCGGCGAAAGCCGAGACCAGCATCAGCAGGGTGGATTCGGGCAGGTGGAAATTGGTGACCAGGGCATCCACCACATGGAAGGGCCGCCCGGGGTACAGGAAAATGTCGGTGTCACCACTGAAGGGCTTGAGCTGACCATCCCGCGCGGCGCTTTCCAGCGAACGCACACTGGTGGTGCCGACGGCGATCACGCGCCCGCCGCGCGCCCGGCAGGCGGCGACGGCATCCACCACATCCTGCTTCACCTCGAGCCACTCGCTGTGCATGTGGTGGTCCTCGATACGCTCCACCCGTACTGGCTGGAAGGTACCGGCCCCCACGTGCAGGGTGACGAAGGCGCGCTCGACTCCCTTGGCGGCGATGGCGTCCAGCAGGGCCTGGTCGAAATGCAGGCCCGCAGTGGGCGCCGCAACGGCACCAGCGTGCTGCGCGTACACCGTCTGGTAGCGCTCGCGGTCGGCGTCCTCGTCAGGGCGATCTATATAAGGAGGCAACGGCATGTGCCCGACCCGCTCCAGCAGCGGCAGCACCTCTTCGGCGAAGCCCAGCTCGAACAGCGCGTCATGGCGAGCCAGCATGGTGGCCTCGGCGCCGCCGTCGATGAGAATCGTCGAACCCGGCTTGGGCGACTTGCTCGAACGGACGTGGGCCAGCACGCGATGGCTGTCCAGCACACGCTCCACCAGGATCTCCAGCTTGCCGCCCGAAGCCTTCTGCCCGAACAGACGCGCCGGGATCACCCGGGTGTTGTTGAACACCATCAGGTCGCCAGGGCGCAGGTAGTCGAGCAGATCGGCAAAGCCACGGTGGGCCATTTCGCCGCTGGCGCCATCGAGCACGAGCAGGCGACTGGCACGTCGCTCGCTCAGCGGGTGGCGGGCGATCAGGTGTTCGGGAAGGTCGAAATGGAAATCGGCAACGCGCATGGTGGGTCGTCTCACAGGGGCGCGAATAGTAGCGGAATTACGCAAATCTGACCACGCAGGCGGATTGACCGCCCCAGGCGCCCTCCCTATACTGCGCCGCCATCGTGCCTCGGTGGCGGAATGGTAGACGCGGCGGATTCAAAATCCGTTTCTGGCGACAGAGTGAGAGTTCGAGTCTCTCCCGGGGCACCACGATCCTTAGGTCGCAAGACCACCTCCCCTCGTATCAATTCGTCCTTGTCTGCGCTGTTCAGCGTTCCCAGAACGACATGTCGTCGCTTGCGCACATGCCGCGTCGAAACTCGCCCGCACGGGGGATTGGCAGCCCCGGACAGTTAGCGTAGAGTGTCACGCACTGTGTTTGCATGGGTCGCTGTTGAATCGTGACCTGATGCAGTAGATCCGACAGATCCGCTACATCCCGCTCGACTTCTCTTACTCTTTGCAACCAGTTCCTAGCCCTCGGCCCAATGTCGGGCAGAGGCTGAAAATCAACTCCAGTTCCAAGGAAATTGAGACATGTCGAATCGTCAAACCGGCACCGTTAAGTGGTTCAACGACGAGAAGGGCTTTGGCTTCATCACCCCCGAGAGCGGTCCGGATCTGTTCGTACACTTCCGCGCCATCGAAGGCAGCGGCTTCCGCAGCCTGAAGGAAGGCCAGAAGGTCACCTTCGAAGCCGTCCAAGGCCAGAAAGGCATGCAAGCTGACAAAGTCCAAGTCCTGGCCTAAGTCGCTGCAAGAGAACCCCTGATGTTTCATCAGGGGTTTTTTTATGCCCGCGTTTCAGTGCCTGCCCTTAGAATGCGGCGTCTTCACACGTCACAAGGGCCCTCCATGCCGAAACACATCCTGCGCCCGGAAGGCGAGTTCCCCACAGCCGGGGCCGTTCGCCGCTTCGCCGCCATCTTCTATGACTTCCTCCTAAGCGTCGCCCTGCTGATGGTGGTCACCCTCTTCTACCAGCAGGTCATCCTGCGTTCGATCTACGGCGGCGAGCGCCTGCGGGAAATGGCCGAGCAGGGCTTGCTGGCCCATGACCCGGTCCTGTCCACCGTGCTGCTCTTCAGCCTGTTCGCCTTCTTCGCCAAGTTCTGGACCCACAACGGCCAGACCCTCGGTATGCAGGTATGGGGTGTGCGCATCCAGAATCGCGACGGCTCGGCAGTCAGCCTGTGGCAGGCCCTGCTGCGCTTCGTGGTCGCCATGGGTTCCTGGCTCTGCTTCGGCCTCGGCTTCCTGTGGATGCTCTGGGACAAGGACAAACGCACCTGGCACGACCGCTACTCGGAGAGCATCGTGGTGCAACTTCCCAAGAGCGCTCACAAGAAATAGCGAACACGAAAAAGCCGGCTCGAAGCCGGCTTTTTCATGAGCGATCTGATCAGCCAGCCCGGCGCAACAACCAGACACCTGCCAACGCACAGATACCCGCAGGAATCAGCACCGCCAGGAACGGCGGAAAGCCGAACACCAGGCTCGACGGTCCCAGCAGGTCCTGGCTGATACGCACCACGAAACCGATGACCACACCGGTGAAGATGCGCTGCCCCAGGGTCACCGAACGCAGCGGCCCGAAGATAAACGAAATCGCCATCAGCACCAGCGCCCCCGTCACCAATGGCTGCAGCAGCTTGGTCCAGAAGGCCAGCCAGTAGCGACTGTTGTTCAGCCCCTGCTCCGCCAGGTAGTGCACATAGCTCCACAGGCCACTGATGGACAGCGCCTCGGGCTCCATCACCACCGTACTGAGCAGCTGCGGGTTGAGCTGGATGTCCCAGCGCTCGCTGCCCGCCTCTACCACCTCGGTGTGGTCGCCACGGAAGTGCGTGGTGGTCACCTCCTCTAACTGCCAGTGATCGCCCTGGTACAACGCACGCCGGGCGAAGCTGGCGGCCTGCATGTGCCGCTCACCGTCGAACTCATAGCGGGTCACGCCATAGAGCACGCCATTGGGCTGCACGGCGTTGATGTGCACGAACTCGTTGCCCTGGCGGTGCCACAGGCCGCGCTTGGAGGTCTGGGCCTCGCCGCCGCCCTGCGCCAGGGCGCGGTTGGCCTGGGCCAGGTTCTCGCTCCAGGGCGCCACGTACTCGCCCAGCAGGATGCCCGCCAGCATCAGTACCAGCAGCGGCTTCATCACTGCCCAGACGATACGGCCGATGGAAACACCGGCCGCCCGCATGATGGTCAGCTCACTGCTGCTGGCCAGGGTGCCGAGCCCGATCAGGCTGCCGATCAGCGCCGCCATGGGCAGCATCTCGTAGGCGCGGCGCGGCGCGGTGAGCAGCACGTAGCAGATGGCGTCCATCAGGGTGTAGCTGCCCTGGATGTCGCCCAACTCATCGATGAAGGCGAACAGCAGCGCCAGGCTGACGATCACACCCAGCACCGCCAGGATGCCGAAGAACACGCTGGTACCGATGTACCTGTCCAGCTTAGCCATGGGCCACCTCACGAGCGGAACGACGGGCAGCCCACTTCAGGCGGAGCGGTTCCCAGTAAAGCAACAGCAGACCCACACTCAGGAAGATGCCATGCACCCACCACAAGCCGAGGGCCATCGGGATCTTGCCCTTGTCGAGCTGGCCACGGGCGGCGATCAGCATCGACAGGTAAGCCATATAAAGAAGGATCGCCGGCAGCAGCTTGAGGAAGCGCCCCTGGCGCGGATTCACCCGCGACAGCGGCACCGCCAGCAGGGTCACCACGAATACCAGCACCGGGATGGACAGGCGCCACTGCAGCTCGGCCTGGTAGCGCGGGTTGTCGCTGCCCAGCAGGTCGCGGGTCGGGATCGCCTCGCGCTCGCCGATCTCGGCACTGATCTCCGGCTTCGGCAGGAGGATGCCGTAGGTCCCGTACTTGATGGCCCGGTAGTCGGCCTTGCCCGGATTACCGTCGTAGCGGTAGCCGTTCTCCAGGATCAGGTAACGACTGCCATCCTCATGGATGACCTGGCGCCCGCTCTCAGCCACCAGCACCCCGATGCCCTGCTCCTTGTTGTCCTGGGACAGGCGCTTCTCGGAGATGAACACCCCGCCCAGCTCGCCACGGTCCGCCGACAGGCTCTCGGTGTAGGTCACCCGGTTGCCATTCTTCAGGGTCTGGAAGCGCCCCGGCACCAGGGTGTCGAACTCGGTCAGCGCGTCCTGCTGGTTGAGGATGCGGCCCACCGCCGTCACGCCCTGGGGCGCCAGGCCCAGGCTCAGCCAGGCCACCATCAGTGCGACCAGCGTCGCCGGCGCCAGGCTGTACGCCATCAGGCGCTGCTGACTCATGCCAGTGGCGGAAAGCACCGTCATCTCGCTGTCCAGGTACAGCCGACCGTAGGCCAGCAGGAAGCCGAGGAACAGGCCAAGCGGCAGGATCAGCTGAAGGAAGCCCGGTATGCGGTAGCCCATGATCAGGAACAGCACGCCAGGGTCCAGGGCACCCTGCGCCGCCTGGGCCAGGTACTTGATGAATCGACCGCTCATGATGATCACCAGCAACACGGCGCTCACCGCGCTGAGGGTCACCAGGACTTCGCGGGACAGGTAACGGAAGACGATCAAACCAGACACTCCAGGGTTGTCAGGCTCAGGCGGCTACGCTCAAACTAGCCGCTTTGTGGCCGGCACGCCCGAACGGGCACGCCACGGAAAATGGCCGGCATTATACCCTGCAATCCCGACTCTTTGTCTTGGGGACATCACATGGAATTCCTCGTCAAAAGCGCACGCCCGGAAACCCTGAAGACCGCCACCCTGGTGGTCGCCGTCGGCGAAGGCCGCAAGCTCGGCACCGCTGCCGCCGCGCTGGACACCGCCACCGGCGGCGCCATCGCCGCCCTGCTCAAGCGCGGCGATCTGGCCGGCAAGGTCGGCCAGACCCTGCTGCTGCACAGCCTGCCCAACCTGAAGGCCGACCGCGTGCTGCTGGTCGGCGTCGGCAAGGAGCGCGAGCTGACCGACCGTCAGTTCCGCAAGGTGGCCGCTGCCGTTGGCGGCGTGCTCAAGGGCCTGGGCGGCAGCGATGCCGTGCTTACCCTCGGTGAACTCAAGGTCAAGGGCCGCGATGCCTACGGCAAGGCCCGCCTGCTGGTGGAGACCCTGGCCGACGGCAGCTACCGCTTCGACCGCTTCAAGAGCACCAAGGCCGATGCCCCGGCCCTGAAGAAGATCACCCTGCTGGCCGAGAAGGCAGAGCAAGCCGACGTCGAGCGCGGCAGCCTGCACGCCCGCGCCATCGCCACCGGCATGGCCTACACCCGCGACCTGGGCAACCTGCCGCCGAACCTCTGCCACCCCAGCTTCCTCGCCGAGGAAGCCAAGGCCCTGGCCAAGGCCCACAAGAACCTCAAGGTCGAGGTGCTGGACGAGAAGAAGCTCAAGGAGCTCGGCGCCGGCGCCTTCCTCGCCGTCGCCCAGGGCAGCGAGCAGCCGCCGCGGATGATCGTGCTCAACTACCAGGGCGGCAAGAAGGACGACAAACCCTTCGCCCTGGTCGGCAAGGGCATCACCTTCGACACCGGCGGCATCAGCATCAAGCCCGCCGCCGGCATGGACGAGATGAAGTACGACATGTGCGGCGCCGCCAGCGTCCTCGGCACCTTCCGTGCCGTGCTGGAGCTGCAGCTGCCGATCAACCTCGTCGGCCTGCTGGCCTGCGCCGAGAACATGCCCAGCGGTGGCGCCACCCGCCCCGGCGACATCGTCACCACCATGAGCGGCCAGACCGTCGAGATCCTCAACACCGACGCCGAAGGCCGCCTGGTGCTGTGCGACACCCTCACCTACGCCGAGCGCTTCAAGCCCCAGGCCGTGATCGACATCGCCACCCTCACCGGAGCCTGCATCGTCGCCCTGGGCGCCAACACCTCCGGCCTGATGGGCAACAACGACGCCCTGGTAAAGCAGATCCTCAAGGCCGGCGAGTACGCCGACGACCGCGCCTGGCAGCTGCCGCTGTTCGAGGAATACCAGGAGCAGCTCGACAGCCCCTTCGCCGACATCGCCAACATCGGCGGGCCCAAGGCCGGCACCATCACCGCCGGCTGCTTCCTGTCGCGCTTCGCCAAGAAGTTCCACTGGGCCCACCTGGACATCGCCGGCACCGCCTGGGTCAGCGGCGGCAAGGACAAGGGCGCCACCGGCCGCCCGGTCCCGCTGCTCACCCAGTACCTGCTCGACCGTCTCTGATCCACTGCGACACCTCCCGGCGCCCCAGGCGCCGGGCCTCTTTCCAGGAACACCGAAATGACCCGCGTCGAGTTCTACGTCCTGTCCACCAGTACCCCGGCAGACCGCCTGCGCGCCGCCTGCCAGCTGGCCGGCAAGGCCTGGCGCCACGGCATGCCGGTGTTCGTCCGCTGCGCAGACGACGCCCAGGGCCAGGCCCTGGACGAACTGCTCTGGCAGTTCCGCGCCGAGACCTTCATCCCCCACGCCCAGCACGGGGAAGATCCGCACGCCCCGGTGGTCATCGGCCGGGACCAGCAGCCCGGCGCCAGCCAGGGCCTGCTGATCAACCTCGACCCGACCCTCTCGCCTCACCTCGGCCACTTCAGCCGGGTCATCGAGATCGTCAACCAGGAGCCGGACCTGCTTGCCGCCTGCCGGGAGAATTTCCGCACCTACCGGCAGCGGGGCTATGATCCCAAACGAGTCGAACTCTGAGCCGCACCATGGACAACCCCAGCCAGCCTCCCCGCCCGGCCCACCTGCTGGACGACCTCGAGTCCATCCGCGCCCTGCTCGATGAACACACCAGCAGCGAGCCGCCCCTGCTCACCGAATCGGTGGACCCTGCCAGCATCCCCCTGCTGTCCGAGATCGTCGAACCGCCGCCGTTCAGCCTCAGCCCCGCACCCGCACCCCAGGCCGCCCAGCCGGCGACGCCCGCAGCCCCGCGCCCGGCACCCGCACCGACGCCCGCTCCCGTGAAGGCCGCCGCCCCCGTACCGCCCGTCGTCCCGGCGCCCAGTGCCGCCCAGCCCTCCGTGCGCGCCGGCATCGAAGCCGCCACGCAAACCCAGCTCGATCGCCTGGACGGCGAGCTGCGCGCCGCCGCCCAACTGATCCTGCAGGACGTCATCGACGACTTCGTCCCGCAGATCGAAGCCGAGCTCAAGCGCCGCCTCAACGCCCGCCTCGCCCGCCTGCTTCCCCAACTGCCGCGACGCAGCTGACCGCCTGCTTAGCGGCCTTTGGCCGCCTGGGTTTTGCCCGTTATACTCGGCGGCTTTCCGATCAGTTGCCGACACGGTCCCGCCGCACACATGGACAAGACCTACCAGCCCCACGCCATCGAAACTTCCTGGTACCAGACCTGGGAGAAGAACAACTACTTCGCCCCGCAAGGTTCCGGCGAGCCCTACACCATCATGATCCCGCCGCCGAACGTCACCGGCAGCCTGCACATGGGCCACGGCTTCAACAACGCGATCATGGATGCGCTGATCCGCTTCCGCCGCATGCAGGGCCGCAACACACTGTGGCAGCCCGGCACCGACCACGCCGGCATCGCCACCCAGATGGTGGTGGAGCGCCAACTGGCCGCCCAGGGCATCAGCCGCCATGACCTCGGCCGCGAGCAGTTCCTCGACAAGGTCTGGGAGTGGAAGGAGCAGTCCGGCGGCACCATCACCCGCCAGATCCGCCGCCTCGGCTCCTCCGTCGACTGGTCGCGCGAGCGCTTCACCATGGACGACGGCCTCTCCGAAGCGGTCAAGGAAGCCTTCGTGCGCCTGCACGAAGACGGCCTGATCTACCGCGGCAAGCGCCTGGTCAACTGGGACACCAAGTTCCACACCGCCATCTCCGACCTCGAAGTGGAGAACCACGACGAGAAAGGCCACCTGTGGAACCTGCGCTACCCCCTGGCCGACGGCAAGAAGACCGCCGAAGGCAACGGCTACCTGATCGTCGCCACCACCCGCCCGGAAACCATGCTGGGTGACAGCGCCGTCGCCGTGCACCCGGAAGACGAACGCTACAAGGCCCTGATCGGCAGCTTCGTCGAACTGCCCCTGGTCGGCCGTCGCATCCCCATCGTCGCCGACGAATACTGCGACCCCGAGTTCGGCACCGGCTGCGTCAAGATCACCCCCGCCCACGACTTCAACGACTACGAAGTCGGCAAGCGCCACGACCTGCCGCTGATCAACATCTTCGACAAGAACGCCGCCGTGCTCGCCACCGCCCAGGTGTTCAACCTCGACGGCAGCGTCAACGACAGCCTCGACGCCACCCTCCCGGCCCAGTTCGCCGGCCTCGACCGCTTCGAAGCACGCAAGCAGATCGTCGCCGCCTTCGAACAGCTCGGCCTGCTGGAGAAGATCGAAGACCACGCCCTCAAGGTGCCCAAGGGCGACCGTTCCGGTACCGTCATCGAACCCTGGCTGACCGATCAGTGGTACGTCTCCACCAAGCCCCTGGCCGAACCGGCCATCGCCGCCGTGGAAGATGGCCGCATCCAGTTCGTGCCCAAGCAGTACGAGAACATGTACTTCTCCTGGATGCGTGACATCCAGGACTGGTGCATCAGCCGCCAGCTCTGGTGGGGCCACCGTATCCCCGCCTGGTACGACGAGGCCGGCAACGTCTACGTCGGCCGCAACGAGGCCGAAGTCCGCGCCAAGCACAACCTCGGCGACCAGCCGCTGCGCCAGGACGAAGATGTCCTCGACACCTGGTTCAGCTCCGGCCTGTGGACCTTCTCCACCCTCGGCTGGCCGGAACAGACCGAGTTCCTCAAGACTTTCCACCCCACCGACGTCCTGGTCACCGGCTTCGACATCATCTTCTTCTGGGTCGCCCGCATGATCATGCTGACCATGCACCTGGTGAAGAACGAGGACGGCACCCCGCAGGTTCCGTTCAAGACCGTCTACGTCCACGGCCTGGTGCGCGACGGCCAGGGTCAGAAGATGTCCAAGTCCAAGGGCAACGTCCTCGACCCGCTGGACATCGTCGACGGCATCACCCTCGACGCCCTGCTGGAGAAACGCACCAGCGGCATGATGCAGCCCAAGCTCGCCGAGAAGATCGCCAAGCAGACCCGCATCGAGTTCCCCGACGGCATCAACAGCTTCGGCACCGACGCGCTGCGCTTCACCTTCTGCTCGCTGGCCTCCACCGGCCGCGACATCAAGTTCGACATGGGCCGCGTCGAGGGCTACCGCAACTTCTGCAACAAGCTGTGGAACGCCGCCAACTTCGTCATCGAGAACACCGATGGCCAGGACACCGGCGTCAACGGCGAAGCCGTCGACCTCTCCTCCGTCGACCGCTGGATCATCAGCCAGCTGCAGCGCACCGAAGCCGAAGTCACCCGCCAGCTCGACGCCTTCCGCTTCGACCTGGCCGCCCAGGCCCTCTACGAGTTCGTCTGGGACGAGTACTGCGCCTGGTACCTCGAACTGGTCAAACCCGTGCTCTGGGACGAGAACGCCCCCATCGAGCGCCAGCGCGGCACCCGCCGCACCCTGGTGCGCGTGCTGGAGGTCATCCTGCGCCTGGCCCACCCGTTCATGCCCTTCATCACCGAAGAGATCTGGCAGCGCATCAAGGGCCAGGCCGGCGTCAGCGGCGACACCCTCATGCTGCAGCCCTGGCCGGTGGCCAACGAAAGCCGCATCGACGCCGCTGCCGAAGGCGACATCGAATGGGTGAAAACCCTGATGCTCGGCGTGCGCCAGATCCGTGGCGAGATGAAGATCTCCATGGCCAAGCGCATCGACATCATCGTCGCCAACACCAATGCCGAAGACCTGCGCCGCCTGGCCGACTTCGAGCCCCTGCTGAACAAGCTGGCCAAGCTCGAATCCGTCCGCGTCCTGGCCAGCGGCGAGGAAGCCCCCATGTCCGCCACCGCCCTGGTGGGCGACATGCAGGTGCTGGTGCCCATGGCCGGCCTGATCGACAAGGACGCCGAACTGGCGCGCCTGGACAAGGAAATCCAGCGCCTGGACGGTGAGGTCAAGCGCGTCGGCGGCAAGCTCGCCAACGAAGGCTTCGTCGCCAAGGCCCCGGCCGAGGTGCTCGAGAAGGAGCGCGCCAAGCTGGCCGAGGCCGAACAGGCCCTGGCCAACCTCACCGAGCAGCGCGGGCGCATCGCCAGCCTGTGATGCACAAGAGCCCGCCCATCGACAGATCGGCGGGCTTTTTACTCCCTGCGACCCCGTTCACCGCTGAAAGGATGTCCCCATGTACGCGCTGATGGCCCTGCTGTTCATCGCCGGTTACCTGTGCATCGCCCTGGAACACCCGCTCAAGGTGGACAAGGCCGCCTCGGCCCTGATCACCGCCGTCCTTTGCTGGACCGCCCTGGTCCTCGGCGTCGACAGCATCGCCCCCGGCCTGGCCCAGGGTGAGCACGGCGTCAGCGGCGAACTGCGCCACCACCTGGGGGAAATCTCCGAGATCCTGTTCTTCCTGCTCGGGGCCATGACCATCGTCGAACTGGTCGATGCCCACGAAGGCTTCAAGGTCATCACCGACCGCATCCAGACCCACAAGCGCGTCACCCTGCTCTGGCTGATCGGCTTCATCACCTTCTTCCTCTCCGCCGTGCTGGACAACCTCACCACCACCATCGTCATGGTGTCCCTGCTGCGCAAACTGATCCGCCACCAGCACGAGCGCTGGTTCTACGCCGGCATCGTGGTGATCGCCGCCAACGCCGGCGGCGCCTGGTCCCCCATCGGCGACGTCACCACCACCATGCTCTGGATCGGCCACCAGATCAGCGCCAGCGGCATCATCAGCAGCCTGTTCATCCCCAGCCTGGTGTGCCTGCTGGTCCCCCTCGTCATCCTCAGCTTCATCCTGCGGGGCGAATTCCAGCGTCCCGACGACGAAGCCGACGCCGCCGAGCACGACCCCACCACCCCCTTCGAGCGCAACCTGGTGTTCGTCCTCGGCCTCGGCGCCCTGCTCTTCGTCCCGGTGTTCAAGAGCATCACCCACCTGCCGCCGTACATGGGCATCCTCCTCGGCCTCGGCGTCCTCTGGGTCGTCACCGAATGGCTGCACCGCGGCAAGCACGACGAAGACAAGCACCCGCTCTCGGTGATCGGCGTCCTGCGGCGCATCGACACCCCCAGCATCCTGTTCTTCCTCGGCATCCTCCTGGCCGTCTCCAGCCTCGCCACCGCCGGCCACCTCACCCAGGTCGCCGCCGCCCTCAAGGACAGCCTCGGCAACGTCTACGCCATCAACATCGCCATCGGCCTGCTGTCCTCCGTGGTCGACAACGTGCCCCTGGTGGCCGGCGCCATGAAGATGTACCCGCTGGCCACCCCCGAGGCCGTCGCCGCAGCCGGCGACCAGGCCGGCTGGCTCGGCCACTTCGTCGTCGACGGCACCTTCTGGGAACTCCTCGCCTTCTGCGCCGGCACCGGCGGCAGCTGCCTCATCATCGGCTCCGCCGCCGGCGTCGCCGCCATGGGCATGGAGCGCATCGACTTCCTCTGGTACCTCAAGCGCATAAGCCTCCTGGCACTGCTCGGCTACCTGGCTGGCGCCGCCACCTACATCGGCCTCGCCCAGCTCTGAAGGGAACGACACGGATGTCCAGCCCGATCCAGCTGCAATTCGAATCCACCCTGCCCATCACGACAGAGACCGCCTGGCGCTGGATCACCGACGTCGACCTGCTGCGCACAGAAATGCGCCCCTGGCTGCGCATGAGCGTCCCGCCCGGCGTCCGCTCCCTCGACGACCTCACCCTCGTACCGGGACGCCCCCTGTTCACCAGCCGCCTCTGGCTGCTCGGCTGCCTGCCCATGGGCCACTCCCACCTCACACTGGAATCCCTCGAACCCGGCCACGGCTTCGTCGAAGCCTCCCCCATGACCGGCATGCGCCTGTGGCGCCACGAACGCACCCTGCACGCCGTCGAGGGCGGCGTGCAGCTCTGCGACCGGTTGACCTTCGAGCCGCGCCTGGCCGCTACGCTGGTTCGCACCCTCACCCGTTTCTTCTTCAATCAACGCCACCGGGTACTCCGGCACCGAGCCACCGCCACGGATTAGCGCCCCAGCCCCTGGCCCGACGCCCCTCGCCTGCCTCGACAAGGACCTGCCATGGAAACCAGCAAGACCCGCACCAGCTTCTACCGCCGCCTCTACGTCGCCTGGCTGATCGACAGCGGCACCGCCACCAGCGTCCCCGCGCTGATGGAGGCCACCGGCATGCCCCGCCGCACCGCCCAGGACACCCTCGCCGCCCTCGCCGAACTGGACATCGACTGCCGCTTCGACCAGGCCGAAGGCGAGCGCAACAACAGCGGCCACTACCGCATCCACGACTGGGGCCCCATCGACCCGACCTGGATCGATGCCAACCTGAGCCCGATCAAGGCGGTGCTCGGCTATCCCTGACAAGCTGCCGCCGCGTCAGAAACAGGAAGCCCCGCGTGAACAACGACCTGCTGATGGTCCTCGGCCTGCTGGCCGGCGCCGTCACCCTCTTCGCCCTCAACCGCCCGCGCATGGACGTGGTCGCCCTGCTGGTGCTCGTCGCCCTGCCCCTCACCGGCGTGCTCGACACCAGCGAAGCCCTGTCCGGCTTCAGCGACCCCAACGTGGTGCTGATCGCCGCCCTCTTCATCATCGGCGACGGCCTGGTGCGCACCGGCATCGCCTACCGCCTGGGAGACTGGCTGGTGGCCAGGGCCGGCAGCAGCGAAACGCGCCTGCTGGTCCTGCTGATGCTGGCCGCTGCCGGGCTCGGCTCGGTGATGAGCTCCACCGGCGTGGTGGCCATCTTCATCCCGGTCGCCCTCGGCGTCGCCTCGCGCCTGCGCATTCCGCCGGGCCGGCTGATGATGCCGCTGGCCTTCGCCGGGCTCATCAGCGGCATGCTCACCCTGGTGGCCACCGCCCCCAACCTGGTGGTCCACGCCGAGCTCAAGCGCGCCGGCCTGGAGGGCTTCGGCTTCTTCAGCATGACCCCGGTGGGGCTCGCCGTACTGGTCCTCGGCATCGGCTACATGCTGCTGGTACGCCGCTGGCTCACCCCACGGGGCGATGACGGCCACGCCAATGCCCCACGCCTGACCCTCGCCGACCTCGCCCGTGCCTACCGCCTGGACGAACGCGAACGACGCCTGCGGGTGCGCGCCGACTCGCCCCTGGCCTGCCAGGCCCTCAACGAACTGGAGCTGCGCAGCCAGTACGGCATCAACGTCATCGCCGTGGAACGCCAGCGGCGCTTCCGCACCCTGCTGCTGATGGCCACCGGCGACACCCAGCTGGAGCCCGGCGACGTGCTGCTGGTGGACCTGGCCAGCCCCGCCATCGGCCTGCTCGGCGCCTACCAGCAACTGGGGCTGGAACCCATGCCCCTGGCCGATTCCTACTTCAGCCTGCACGCCCACCAGCTCGGCCTGGCCGAGGTGGCGATGCCGCCGGAATCCCAACTGCCGGGCAAGACCATCCAGGAACTGGGCTTCCGCACCCGGCACAAGCTCAACGTGGTCGGCCTGCGCCGGAGCGGCAAGGCCCTGGAAGGGGTGCTGGTGGACGAGAAGCTCAAGGCCTCCGACACCCTGCTGGTGGCCGGCGAATGGCGGGCCATCCACCGCCTGCAGGGGCTGAGCCGCGACTTCCTGGTGCTCAGCCTGCCGGCCGAGGTGGACGAGGTCGCCCCCACCGCGCGCAAGGCGCCCTACGCCCTGCTCAGCCTGGGGGTGATGATCGCGCTGATGGTGTCCGGGCTGGTGCCCAACGTACTCGCCGCGCTGATCGGCTGCCTGTTGATGGGCGCCTTCCGCTGCATCGACCTGGACAGCGCCTACCGCGCCATCCACTGGCCGACCCTGGTGCTGATCGTCGGCATGCTGCCTTTCGCCACCGCCCTGCAGCGCACCGGCGGCATCGACCTCGCCGTACAGGGCCTGGTCGCCCTGCTCGGCAACGCCGGGCCCTACGCCATGCTGGCCAGCCTGTTCGCCGTCACCGCGCTGATCGGCCTGTTCATCTCCAACACCGCCACCGCCGTGCTCATGGGCCCGGTGGCCATCGCCACGGCGCAGCAACTGGGTGCCTCGCCGCTGCCCTTCGCGCTGATCGTCGCCCTCGCCGCCTCGGCCGCCTTCATGACGCCGATCTCCTCCCCGGTGAACACCCTGGTGGTCGGCCCCGGGCATTACCGCTTCGGCGACTTCGTGAAGATCGGCGTGCCCTTCACCCTGCTGGTGATGCTCGTCAGCGTGGTGCTGGTGCCCTGGCTGTTCCCGCTCTGAGCGGGCAGCCCTCAGGCCGTGCGCAGGAAGAAGCGCTTGGTGGCGCGGCGCAGCCAGTTGGACTCGGCCGCCAGGCGGGTGAGGTTCTCGCGCACCGCGCCCACGTAGTCGCGGTCGTCGTTGAGGATGTGGTTGAACAGCCAGCGGCCCAGCAGGGACTTCAGCTCATCGGCCACGTCCTGGCCCCGTGCGAAGCGCTCGCGGTACTCCCCCACCCGGCGGATGAACAGCTCGTGCACGCGCTTGTGGGCACGGGTGAAGGCGTAGCCGGCCTCCTCCATCATCGATTCCTCGAAGGCGAAGTGGGACAGGGTGTAGTCCACCAGCTCCTCGATCACCGTGGCGACGACCCCGGCATCCGCCCGGAGCTGCGCCTCGTGGAGCTGGTTGATCATGTCGACGATGCGCCGGTGCTGGTCGTCGATCACGCTGATGCCACTGTCCAGCTCGTCACGCCATTGAAGAAAAGCCATGGTGTCCTCCTGATCTCGCGGTCTGCCCGACAACCTAAGCGGCCCGCCCCTCTCGCCCCATGACACGCATCAACAGAGTTCCCCTCGCCACGGGGTTGCACGGCAAAACAGGCGCTTCCCACAAGGCACTGGCTGCGCATCCGACCGCTGACTTCAGCCTCCAGCCGTGGGAAAATCCCGCGCCCAACCCCAGCCGACAGCCGCCCCATGCCCCAGCCGCCGAAACGCCCCCGCACGCCTGAAGCCCAGGCCGGCAAGGGCGCCCTGCACCCGCGCAATCGCCACCAGGGCCGCTACGACTTTCCCGCGCTGATCGCCGGCAGCCCCGAGCTGGGTGCCTTCGTCATCACCAACCCCTACGGCAAGCCGAGCATCGACTTCGCCAGCCCCGAGGCGGTGAAGGTGTTCAACCAGGCCCTGCTCAAGCAGTTCTACGGCATCCGCCAGTGGGACATCCCCGCCGGCTACCTGTGCCCGCCGATCCCCGGGCGTGCCGACTACCTGCACCACCTGGCCGACCTGCTCGGCGCCGCCCACGACGGCGTCATCCCCCAAGGCCCCGGTCTGCGCGGGCTGGACATCGGCGTCGGGGCCAACTGCGTCTACCCGCTGATCGGCCACCACGACTACGGCTGGCGCTTCGTCGGCGCCGACATCGACCCGCAGTCATTGGATTCCGCCGCCGCCATCCTCGCCGCCAACCCACGCTTCGGCGACGCCATCGAACTGCGTCGCCAGGGAAACCCGCAGCACATCTTCCAGGGCCTGGTGCAGGCGGACGAACGCTTTGACTTCACCCTCTGCAACCCGCCCTTCCACGCCTCCCTGGACGAAGCCCGCAGCGGCAGCACCCGCAAGTGGAAGAACCTCGGCAAGCAGGACCCGAGCCGCCAGCTGCCGGTGCTGAACTTCGGCGGCCAGTCCAACGAGCTGCATTGCGAAGGGGGCGAAGCCGCCTTCATCGCCCGCCTGGCCGACGAGAGCGCCGCCTTCGCCCAGCAGGTGTTCTGGTTCAGCACCCTGGTCTCCAAGGTCGGCAACGTCGCCCCCCTGCAGGAGCGCCTCAAGGCCCTCGGCGCCACCGACATCCGCGTGGTGCATATGGCCCAGGGCCAGAAGCAGAGCCGCTTCGTCGCCTGGACCTACCTGGAGAAAAACCAGCGCCGCGCCTGGCGCAAGGCACGTTGGCCATAAGCACCGCGCAGCCCAAACTGCCGTAGCCCGGACTTCAGTCCGGGACAACCGGCGCATCCATTCCCAGGCTGAAGCCCGGGCTACAGGGCTCGATCACGAATGGCCCGCGTAACGGCCTGCTCTAGCCGTAGGGTGGGCTTCAGCCCACCAACAAACGCACCGCGTGGGCTGAAGCCCACCCTACGAACAGCACCACCCAGCGCCGTAGCCCCGTAGCCCGGACTTCAGTCCGGGAAAGCCGGTGCACACATCCCCGGGCTGAAGCCCGGGCTACAGGGCTCGACCACGAACATTCCGCGCAACGGCCTGCTCTGGCCGTAGGGTGGGCTTCAGCCCACCAAAAAACGCACCGCGTGGGCTGAAGCCCACCCTGCGAACAGCCCTGCCCAGCTACACGGCGAAGCATTGTTCCAGGCGGCTGTAGCCCATGCCGACGCCCTTGTGCACCTTGAGCTGCACGGGGATGCGTTCCTTGAGGGCTTCGACGTGGCTGATGACGCCGATCATCTTGCCGCTGGCGTTGAGGGCATCCAGGGCATCGAGGGCGATTTCCAGGGTCTCGCCGTCGAGGGTGCCGAAGCCTTCGTCGAGGAACAGCGAGTCGATGCTGGTCTTGTGGCTGACCAGATCGGAGAGCGCCAGGGCCAGCGCGAGGCTGACCAGGAAGCTCTCGCCGCCGGAGAGGGTGCGGCAATCCCGGGCGACGTCGCCCTGCCAGGTGTCCAGCACCTCCAGCTCCAGTTCGCCCTCCGTCTTGCGTGCCAGCTGGTAGCGCCCATGCAGGCGTTGCAGCTGGCGGTTGGCCAGGTGCACCAGGTGATCCAGGGTCAGGCCCTGGGCAAAGCGCCGGTACTTGGCGCCGTCGGCGGCGCCGATGAGGCTGTTGAGGCGCTGCCAGAGGTCGTAGGCGGCGGTCTGCCGCTCGATCTCGGCGAACAGCGCCTGCTGCCCTTCCCGACGCTGGGCATCAGCGACCAGCAGCCCACGGACCTCACCCTGGCGCTGGGCCAGGCCACGGCGCTCCGCCTGCACGGCCTGCAGCTGCTCGTCGAGCTGGGCCAGGGTCTGCTCGGTCTGCGGCGCCGCCAGCAGCGCATCCAGGGCCTCCCGGGCCGAGGCTTCCAGGGCCCGGGCTTCGGTGGCGGCCTTGTCCAGGCGCGCCTGGAGGGCCAGCAACCGGTTGCGGGTGTCTTCGTCCAGCAGGGCCGCCCGGTACTGCGCCTCGTCGGCGAAGGGGCTGTGGGCCAGGGCCTGTTCCCAGGCGCTGCGCTGGGCGTCGAGGGAACCACGGGCGGCCTCGCCCTGCTCGACCAGGGTGTGTTCGCGCCCGACCAGGGCCTGGCTGCGTTCCTGGGCCAGCGCCAGGCGCTGATCGGCCTGCTCCAGGGCGGCGACAGGGTTATCCACAGGGGCCAGGGGCTCGCCATCGGCCTGGCCGAGTTCGCGCCAGCGTTGCTGCCAGCGGCTGGCGGCGCTTTCGGCCGCCTGCAGCTCCACCACCAGCGCCTGCTCATCCCGCTCCAGGCGTTGTTGCAGGGTCTGGGCCTCGCGCCAGGTCCGGGCTTCGGCCTCGCGCTCGCTCAACCAGCCTTCGCCATCCTCGGGCAGGGCGTAGCCGAGTGCCTCCAGGGCGGCGCGCAGTTCTGCCTCCTGGCGGGCCTGCTGCGCCTGGAGCTGGCCCAGGTGTTCGGTGTTCTCCGCTTCGCGGCGGCGCAGGGCGTCCTGCTCCTGCACGGCCAGGGCGAGATTCTTGGCGGCCTCCTGTTGCTGCCGCTGCGCCTGCACATGCCGGGCTCGGACGTTTTCCAGGGCCTGCTTGAGGCCATCCAGCTCACCCAGGCTGCGCTGCAGGGCGGCCAGGTCCGCCTGCTGTTGCGCCAGGGCCGCCTCCACCGCCTGGGCATCGGCCAGTGGCCGGCCCAGTGCCGTGCACAGCTGCTGCCACTGGGCCTGCAGCTGTTGCAATTCATCCTGCAGGCGTTGGGCATCCTGCTGGCGCTGGCGCAGTTGCGCCTCCAGGGCGGCCAGTTCGTCGCGCAGTGCCTCGCCGCGCTCGCGCACCTGGTCCTGCTCGGCGCGCTTGGCTTGCAGGGCCCGCTGGGTCTCCGAGGTGTCCAGCGCGCCGTAGGCCTCGATGGCCGGGTGTTCGCAGGAGCCGCACAGCGGGCAGGCCTCCCCCGGCTGCAGGGCCGCACGGTGGGCCTCCAGCTTGAGGATGCGCTGCTCCTGTTCCAGCAGTTTTTCCTTGTCCTGGATCTGTTGCTTGAGGTCGGTGAACTGCAGGCGCAGGGCATCCCGCGCCGCCGCCTTCTCCGCCTGGGCACGGCTGTCGGCGTCGATGCCGGCCTGTGCCTCGGCCAGTTGACGCGCCAGGCGCGTGCGGGTGTCCGCCAGCTGCTGCAGACGGCTGAGCTGGTGGCCCTGGTCGCTGAGGCGCTGCCAGCGATCACGCAACGCGGCTTCGGACTCACCGGCCAGCAAGGCGCCCAGGGCAGCCTGGTGTTGCGCGTCGTCGGCGCGGGCCCGCTCTAGGTGCTGGTCACTGTCAGCCAACACAGCCTGGAGGTCGGCGATGCGCTGCGCCACGCGCTCCGCGTCTTGCCGGTCCTGCTGCTGGCGGGCCAGCGACTGGGCGATGGCCTGGGCCAGGTTGCGGCGCGCACCGAACTGCTCGCGCCAGGCGCCCAGGCGCTCGCCCAGCAGGCCATGCTGCGGGTTGGCCGCCAGTTGTGCCTCCACCTGCCGCCTCTGCCCGGCCAGGGCCTCGCATCGGGCAGCCAGGGCTGCCACCTGCTGCTGGCTGTAGCCGCGCGCCCTCCACAGGCCGTCGGCCACCTCGCGGGCGGCCTCGGCCTTCTGTTCACGCACCTGCGCCAGGGCCGCCACGGCTTCGGCAGCGGCCTGCTCGGCACGCTGCCAGTCGCGGTGGGCACTGCGCAGGCGCTCGGCCGGCTCGCTGGCGGCCAGTTGCTGCAGCTCCGGCTCGGCGGCGTCCCGGGCCTGCCGGGCGGCCTCGCCCTGGGCCTGGGTGGCGTGCAGGCGGGCCTCGGCGTTGGCCACGGCCTCGCGCCACTGGCGCTGGCGTTGCAGGGCCTCCTGCTGCTGGCTGAGGGCGGCTTCGCGGGGATCGAGGGCGGCGAGTTCGTCCTGCAGGCCCTGGCGCTGCGCGTCGTCGAGCAGTTCGACACCCTCGGCGCGGGCGCGGGTCTGCTCCAGCGCCGCCTTGGCTTCGCGGGTGGACTCGAATACCCGCTGGGAGATCAGCCCGTACACCTCGGTGCCGGTGAGTTCCTCCAGCAACTCGGCGCGCTGGTTGGCGCTGGCTTCGAGGAAGGCGGCGAACCCACCCTGGGCCAGCAGCATGGACTTGGTGAAGCGCTCGAAATCGAGCCCGGTGAGGCTTTCGGTCTGCTTGAGCTTGTCGTTGATCTTGTCGGTGAGGATCTCGCCATCGGCGATGCGCGCCAGCTCCACCTTGGGTGGCTGCAGCCCGCCGTCCACCTTGTCGCGGGCCCGGCGCTGGCTCCAGAAGGCACGGTAGCCCACGCCCTTGACCTCGAACTCCACCTCGGCCAGGCAGTCGGCGGTGTGCCGCGTCATCAGCTCGTTGGCCGAAGCGGAGACGCTGCTCATGCGCGGCGTGCGGTGGTAGAGCGCCAGGCAGATGGCGTCCAGCAGGGTGGTCTTGCCGGCACCGGTGGGGCCGGTGATGGCGAACAGGCCGTTGCCGGCGAAGGGCTCGGCGGTGAAGTCGATCTTCCACTCGCCCTTGAGCGAGTTGAGGTTCTTCAGGCGCAGGCTGAGGATTTTCATGCGGGGGTCGTGCTCATCCGGGAAGCCGGCATTCTGTCATCCCCGCGCGCCCGTGCCGACCCGCATCCGCACCTGCGCAGCAGCCCCACGCCATTGGCCTGCCAAAGCCTTACACTCGCCGACTTCCTGCCAGACCACCCACAGGCCATGCCATGGCGACACGTTTCGAGCTGGACACCCTGAAGATGCGCATCGCCCAGGCCGAGCTGCAGCCCCTGGACCTGCACCAGCGCATCCAGCGGGCGCTGCAGGGGCTGATCCTCGACGGCACCCTGGCCCCCGGCCTGCGCCTGCCGGCCACCCGCAGCCTGGCCACTGCCCTGGGGGTGGCCCGCGACACGGTGGAGAACGCCTACGTGCAGCTCCAGCGCGACGGCTACATCGCCCGCCAGCAGGGCTCGGGGAGCTTCGTCTCCGACAGCCTCGGCCAACGCCTGCGCGGCGCCCCCGCTCAGCGCCGGGCACCCCGCCCCGCCGCCACCGCCAGCCCCACCAGCGGGCTGAGCCGGCGGGGCGAGGCGATCCTCGCCAGCGGCGGCATCCAGGACCACCGGCAGGTGCGCGCCTTCGCCACCGGCCTGCCGGAGACCCGCTCCTTCCCCCTCGCCACCTGGACGCGCCTGCAACGCCAGGCGCAGAAGGACACGGGCGCCCTGCTGCACGGTGACCCGCAAGGCTGCGAGGCGCTGCGCACGGCCATCGCCACCTACCTGAACCTCGAACGCGGCGCCCGCTGCAGCCCGGACCAGGTGCTGGTGCTGAGCAGCACCCGCCAGGGCCTGTTCCTCTGTGCCCAGCTGCTGGTGGACGAGGGCCGCCCAATCCTGCTGGAAGACCCGGGCTACATCGGCGCCCGCCGCGCCTTCGAGGCCGCCGGGACGCGGGTGCTGCCGGTCCCGGTGGACGCCCAGGGCCTGAGCACCGAGGCGCTGCGGGCCGACCGCAGCGGCGCCAGCTGCGTGTACGTGACGCCGTCGCACCAGTACCCCACCGGCGCCACCCTGCCGTTGCAGCGGCGCCTGGAGCTGATCGGCTGGGCCGCCGAGCGCCGGGGCTGGATCATCGAGGACGACTACGACAGCGAGTTCCACTACGACGGCCTGCCCACCGCCTGCGTCCAGGGCCTGGACGACCAGCAGCGCACCCTCTACCTGGGCACCCTCAGCAAGGCCCTGTACCCCGGCCTGCGCCTGGGCTACATGGTGCTGCCCCCGGCACTGGTGCCCGCCTTAACCCATGCCCGCAGCATCATCGACGGCCACAGCCCGCAGGTGCTGCAGCTGACCCTGGCGCGCTTCATGGAGGACGGCCACTACAACGCCCACGTGCGCGCCATGCGCAAGCTCTACGCGCAGCGCCAGGCGGTGCTGGTGGGTGCCCTGGAGCGCCACCTGCCGAGCGTGGTCCAGGCCCTGCGGCCGCCGGGCGGCCTGCAACTGCCCTGCCTGCTCGCCGAGGGCTGGACGGAGGCGCGCACCCAGGCGCTCGCCGCCCGTGCCGGGCTGTTGCTGCCGGGGCTCAGTCGGTTGTACCTGGGGGCGGAGAAACGCCAGGGCTGGCTGCTGGGCTATTCGGCCCTCAGCGACCACGAGATCGAAGGGGCGGTACGGCGCCTGGCTGACGCGCTGGGGGCGTGATGGCTCAGGCCGTGTCGTCGCGCACCTGCTCCAGCACCTGGCGGTAGAGGTCGGTCAGCCGCGCGGCTTCGGCCTCTTCCAGGGCTTCCAGCCCCAGGCGGCGCTGGAACACCTCTTCCACGCTCAGCTCGTCGAGGGTTTCCCGCGCCTCGCCCTGCAGGCCGGGGCGCGCGGCACCGCGCTCGCGGCGGATGCGCAGCACCTCCACCGGCAGCCCGTCGCACAGCTGTGCCAGGCGGGCCTGGAGGTCATTGAGGTAGTCGTCCGTGGTCACCACCACCTCCAGCCAGGCCGGGCGCTCCGGGGTGCCCTCGCGGGCGGCCTCGGCCAGGCGTTCGGGCAGCTCGGCGAGGCTGCCGCGCAGGCTCAGCAGCGGCTGGAAGCACGGCACCGGGAGCGCCTGCACCTCGCGCAGGCCGCTGCCGTCCAGCTCCACCAGCAGCACCTCCTTCTGCTGGCGCGCCTCGTCGAAGGCCAGGGGGATGGGCGAGCCGCTGTAGCGGATGTGCCCCAGGCCGCCGACCTTCTGCGGCCGGTGGATGTGCCCCAGGGCGATGTAGTCGGCCGCCGGGAAGGCGCTGGTGGGGAAGGCCTCCAGCGCGCCGACGTAGATTTCCCGCACCGACTCGCTGGCACTGGCGCCCACCGTGGTGAGGTGGCCGGTGGCGATGATCGGCAGGTCGCCGCCCGAGGCGGCGCGGCATTGCAGGGCGCGCTCGAACAGCGCCTGGTAGTGGGCCTGGATGGCCTGCTGCAGCCCCAGCTGCTTGTCCTCGGCACTCTGCCCGGCCTGGCTCAGCAGCACGTCGCGGGGGCGCACGAAGGGCACCGCGCAGAGCACCGCACCGGGCTGGCCGTCGCGCCGGGGCAGCACCCGCACCTGTTCGTCCGGGTCGGCCACCACCGCCGGCACCACCCAGGTGTCCAGCTGGGCCAGCAGCTCGCGGCTCTCGCCGAGCATCGCCACCGAGTCGTGGTTGCCCCCCAGCACCACCAGCCGCGCCCCGCTGGCGCGCAGGTCGACGATGAAGCGGTAGTACTGCTCGCGGGCGTAGCTGGGCGGCGCGCCGGTGTCGAACACATCGCCGGCCACCAGCACCGCGTCCACCTCATGCAGCCGCACCTGCTCCAGCAGCCACTGGCAGAACGCCTGGTGCTCGGCCTGGCGGGTCTTGCCCATGAAATGCTGGCCCAGGTGCCAGTCGGAGGTGTGCAGGATGCGCATCGGAAACCACGCTGAAGACGATGAAGGCGGCCACCTTGTCATCGGCCACCGGCGCTGGCAACCACCGCAAGCGGCTCGTGCTGCCCAGCGCAGCGGCACGCACTATCCTGTAGCCGTCATACCCGCAACGGAGTCCCCATGCCGAGGCTGTTGAAAGACCTGAAGATCATGCTGCTGGCCAACCTGTGGACGGTGCCGGTGCTGGCTGCGCTGGTGGGCGCGCTGTTCTACTTCGTCGCCCCGCCGCCGCCCATGCACGCGCGCCTGGCCACCGGCGGTGCCAATGGTGGCTACGCGGTGTTCGGCCAGCGCCTCAAGGAAGAACTGGCGCGCCAGGGCTTCGACCTGGAGCTGGTGCCCAGCGACGGCTCGCTGGACAACCTGGAGAAGCTGCGCAAGGGCGAAGTGGAGATGGCCCTGGTGCAGAGCGGCCAGGAACTGACCCTGCCCGTGGAGGTGCGCCAGCGCCTGCACGGCCTCGGCGTGATGTACCAGGAGCCGCTGTGGCTGTTCCGCCGTGCCGACGTGGACATCGACAGCATGGCCGACCTGCAGCAGCTGCGGGTGGCCATCGGCAAGCCCGGCAGCGGCACCCGCGCCATCGCCGATGCGCTGTTCGCCGCCAACGCCATCCCCACGGACAGCTACCCGGCCAGCTGGCAGGCCTACAGCGGCAGCCGCGCTGCCGAGCAGTTGCTGAATGGCGAGCTGGATGCGGCCTTCTTCGTCGGCCCGGCGGAGAACGCCGTGGTGCAGCGCCTGGCCGCCAGCCCGGGGGTGGACCTGGTGAGCTTCCGCCGCAGCGCCGCCTACCGCGCACGGCTGCCCTACCTGACGCGCCTGGAAGTGGGCGAAGGGCTGCTCAACCTGGCCAACAACGTGCCCCGCCAGGACGTGCTGACCCTCGGCCCGGTGGCCACCCTGGTGGCCGGCGAAGGCTTCCACCCCTCGCTGACGCCGCTGATCCTCGAAGCCGCCCGCGAGGTGATGCAGAACGGCAGCCTGCTGGACCCGTCCGGCACCTACCCGAAGGAGCAGCCGATGACCCTCGCCGCCCTGGACGAGGCCAGCTACTACTACCGCAACGGCTTGCCGATCCTGCAGCGCTACCTGCCCTTCCGCATCGCCTCCCTGGCGGACCGCTACATCATCCTGCTGATCCCGCTGCTGGTGGTGATGTTCCCGCTGTTCAAGGCCGTGGGCCCGGTGTACCGCTGGCGCGTCCGCGCACGCATCTACCGCTGGTACAAGCACCTGCGGGAAATCGACCGCAAGCTGCAGCACGGCACCGCCTTCCCGGCCCTGGACGAGGAAATACGCGGACTGGAAGCCCTGGAGGCACAGCTGGACCGGGTCGACGTACCGCTCTCCTACACCCACGAGCTGTACGACCTGCACATGCACCTGCGCTACGTCATCGAACGCCTCAAGGCCCTGCGCGCCCAGCGCCAGGCCGACGCACCAGGCATGCGGGACTGAACGCAAGCGGGCCGGGTTACCCCGGCCCGCAACGCCCGATTCAACGACCTACGCCAACTGCAACCAGCGCCACAGTGCCGCCCAGCGCGGAGTCAGCGGACCAAAGGCCAGGCGCCGCGCCAGGCCATGGCGCAGGCGCCGGTAGTACGGGTGATTGCCGGCACTGCGGGCGAAGGTGCGCGCCTCACCGAACAGGGCCCGGGCGGCCCGCGCATCGCCTTGCTCCCAGGCCTTGGCGGCACCTTCAGCCAGCTGCTTCATGCACAGGTAGAAGCCTCGCAGCTGCACGCCGTCGAGCCGGGCCAGCCACTCCGCCACCGCTTCGCGGTCGCCGGCCAGGGCGGCGTCGCCCACCAGCCAGGCCATGGCGTCGTAGTTGTTGGGGTCACGCTGCAGGGACAGGCGCGACACCTGCGCCGCCTCGGCATCGCGCTTGAGGGCACGCAGCGCCAGGGACAGGTTGTCCAGCGCCCAGGCAGGCAGGTCGTCGCGCTCGCGCCAGTCGCCCATCCAGTGGAGCATCGCCGAGTAGCGTTCCTGGCTGCTCAGCGCGTAGCTGGCCATGCCCCAGGTCACGGGGTTCTCGCGGATGGCCGGGGCGCACGCTTCCAGGGTGCGCGTGAGCAGCCCGCTGGCGTTCTTGCGCTCGGCCAGCAGGTCGAGCATGCCGTGGCGGGCGGCATGACTTTCATCCTGGGGCAGCACGCGCTGGAAGGCCTTCCACAGGGTGCCGGGCAGCCAGCGGGCATCCTCCATGGCGAACCAGTGGCGGTAGGCGATGCGGTGCAGCTCGCCGCTCGGGGCGAACTGTTCGATCACTTCGCGCCAGAGGCGGTCGTCCGCCGGGGCGCCGAGCACCTCGACGACCCCGTCCCAGGCGTCCAGCCCCGCGGCGGTGGTGCAGACCCGCTCCAGGGTCTGGCGCTTCAGTTCGCGGTCGTTGACCATCCCGGCCGCCCGCACGCCGCGCACCAGGGCGGAGGGGCTGGCCTCGCCGGCCAGCAGGCGGCGCACCACGTCGGCCGATTCGGCGTGCCGGCCGTTCTCGGCCAGCAGGTCGAAGGCATGCAGCCCGGCGAAGCTGTAGTCGCGGTCCAGCTCGAAGGCCTTGAGGAAGGCCGGCAGTGCATCGGCCTTGCGTTCGGCCATCAGCAGGGCATGGCCACGGAAGCCATGGGAGACGGCCTTGCGCGGTTCCAGGCGGACCATCTGGTCGGCGGCGGCCAGGTAGGCCTCGGCGTTGCCGCCGTTGTCGTGCAGGTCGGCCAGCTCGCGCCAGCCGTCGTAGGCATCCGGGTGCACCCGCAGCAGTGCGTCGAGTTCGGCCTGGGCGCCCTCGCGGTCGTCGTTGCGCAGGCGCACGCGGGGGCCGTAGAGCGCCAGTTCCACCGGTGGCGCGCCACCCCAGCAGGGCGCCTGGAGCAAGGCATCCAGTTCGTCCTGGCGGCCGCCTTCCAGCAGCAGGCGGGCCAGCTGGTCGTTGGCGCCCCGGTGCCGGGGGGTGAGCTGCAGGGCGCGGCGCAGGGCCTGTTCGCGGGCTTCGTCAGCGCTTTCCTGCTCGGCCAGGGCCAGCCAGGCGTCGCTGTCGCCGGCGCGCCGTTCCACCAGGTTGCGGGCCAGGGCCAGGGGCCGCTCGGGCTGGTCCAGCGCGGCGCTGTAGCGGCGCAGCTGGTTCCAGGCCCAGCCGTTGCCGGGTTCGTCGAGCAGGACGCGCTCGGCCTCGTCGGCACCGGCGGCCATCTCGCCGCGCTCGCCCAGCACGTAGCCGAGCCAGGCGCGCAGGTCGGTGTTGTCGGGGGTGCGCTGGAGCACGCCGCGCAGCATGGCTTCGGCCTCATCGAGGCCGGTGCCCTCCTCCACCAGGGTCTCCACGTAGAGGCGCACGCTCTGGGTCCACAGCGGGTTGATCCGCAGGCTGTCGCGCAGGGTCTCGCGGCACTCGGCGTAGCGGCCCTGGTCACGCAGCAGCAGGGCGCGCTCCAGGCCCAGGCGCGGCATCTGGCTGAAGCGTTCCTGGGCACGGGCCAGCAGGGCGTCGGCCTCGTCGGTGCGTTCGAGGAAGGCCAGTTGGCGGGCGGTGACCACCCACAGCTGCCAGGTGTCCGGCTGGCGCTCCAGGGCGGCCTGGAGCTGCTCCAGCAGCGCGGCATCGTCCAGCAGGGCGCGGGCCTGGTAGGCGTAGGTGAGCCAGCCGTCGCCAAAGTTCACCTGCTGCACCAGTTGGGTGTGGATGTAGGCCAGGGCTTCGTCCAGTTCCTCGCGGCTGGCGCAGCTGTCCAGCAGCATGCTCAGGGCGTAGTCGTTGTCGATGCTGCGGGCCAGCGCCAGGCGGAAGGCCTCGCGGGCGGCCTCGCGACGGCCGGCCTGCAGGTGCACGAAGCCGAGGGTGGACTGGGCGCTGGTGGCGCCGTGCTCCACCTGGATGGCCCGCTCGCAGGTCTCCAGGGCTTCGTCGTCGCGCCCGAGGCGGGCCAGGGTCACGGCCAGTTCGCGGATCGCCCAGGCGTGCTCGGGGTGGCTGGCCAGCAGGCGCAGCAGGGCGGTCTCGGTGTCTTCCAGGGAGCGCCGCTTGGCCCGCTCCACGGCCAGGTCGGCGATGCCCCGGTGATGGGGGAAGCGCGCCACCAGGGCTTCGACGTAGGCGTCCACGGCCTCTTCGCCGGCGCTCTGCAGCAGCAGGTCTGCCTGCAGGCGGTGCACGCGCATGTTCAGCGGGTCCAGTTCGGCGGCTTCGCGGCACCAGGCCTGGGCCTGTTCGAGGTCACCGCCGGCGCGCTGGCTGTGCAGCACGGCGGCGCGCAGCCAGTTGCCGCGCCGGCTGACCGGTTCGGCGCGTTCGAGCAGGGCCTGGTTCAGCTCCAGTTCGCCGATGCGCCCGTAGAAGTCGGCCAGGCTGAGCAGCAGCGCGGGGTCGCGCGGGCGCTGTTCGACGGCCTGCTCCAGGACCTCGCGGCACTCGCGGGAGAAGTCCAGCTCCTCCAGGCATTCGGCGAGGGTCAGGCTCGGGCCGGCGTCCAGGCTGCCCAGGCGTGCCTGCCGGCGACGCAGGAAGGCCAGGCCCTCCTCCTGCCGGCCGAGGAAGCGCAGGGCGCGGAAGTACTGGACGCTGAAGCCTTCGTTGGTGTCGTGCAGGCAGGCGGCGATGCGGTAGTAGTCGCAGGCCGCCTCGCGCTCGCCGGCGCTCCACAGCTGGCTGGCCAGTTCGTTCCAGGCCAGGGCGTTGGTCGGTGCCTGGCGCAGGACGCGGGCCAGCAGGCGGCGGGCCTCGGGGGCGTCGCGGCCGTCTTCGCCGAGGACGCTGGTGTAGCGCACCAGCAGCACGGGGTCGCACCAGCGTTCCTGGCAGTGCTGGGCGAGCCAGTCGAGGTGGACTTCGCGGCTTTCCAGCTGGGACAGCGAGGTGGCCTTGGAGAGGATCAGGTTGGCGTCTTCGGGGAAGCGCTGCAGCAGCGCCTCGGTGGCTTCCAGCACCTGGCTCTCGCGGCCGTCGTACCAGCCGAGGGCGCGCAGGCCCTGGTAGGCCAGGCGGTGCTCGGGCGCGGCTTGGCGCAGGGCCTGGAGGGCGGCCTCTGCCTCTTCGCGGTCGTGCACTTCCAGGGCGCTGACCAGGCGGTAGTAGTGATCCCACACGTCGCTTTCGGGCAGTTCCAGCCCGTCCAGCCGGTGGGCTTCCTCGGGGGGCAGCAGGAGCATGCCGCGCGGGCCGGAGGGGCGCTGGCTCTCCAGCAGGCCGACGGCGAGGGATTCGCCGAAGTGGGCCTGGCCGGGGTCGCGGATCAGCAGGGTGCCACGGGGTTCGTCGTAGCCCACCACGGCCTGCAGGTGGCCGCTGCCGGTGTACTGCAGGGTCAGGGTGAAGGGGATGCCGCGGTCGATCAGGGCACGGCTGGTGGCCCAGTCCACGGTGAACTCGCGGGCCAGCCAGCCGTTGCGCTCGCCCCAGGCGCGCTCGGCCTGGTGGGAGGTGCCGTCGTAGCAGATCTCCTCGGCCACTTCGAGGTGGCCGACGGGGCGGCCCCAGTAACCGGACAGCGCGGTGAGGGTGGCCGGTACGCAGGTCATGTGGTGCTGGCGGACGAAGCGCACCGGCAGCAGGCAGCGCCGGCCCTGGGGCTCGGCGAGGTTCTCGGCGACCTTGCGGTAGAACGGCGACTCCGACTCCAGGGCCAGGCGATGCCCGGCGGCCAGGTCGCCGCGCAGGCAGGCGATGTCGCAACGGCGGGCGGCATACCAGCCGCGCATGCCCTTCTCCATCAGCGGCGCCAGCTGTTCGCCATGGGCCAGCCAGTGCTCGGCCTCGTCGAGGGCTTCGCGTTCGATCAGCAGGTCGGTGAGCTGGGCACACAGGCTGGCGCTCTCGCTGCGCGCACAATCGGCCCGCAGGCGCGCCAGGGCAGCGTCCTCGCGGCCGAGCTGCAGTTCCAGCTGCGCGGCCTGGTGCTGGGCGCCGCGGTAGTCGGGGCGTTCGGCGAGCACGGCTTCGCAGAGGGCCAGGGCTTCTTCGTAGCGGTCCTCCTGCTCCAGGCTGTAGGAGCGCTCCACCGGCAACCACGGATCGCCGGGCAGCAGGCGCTCGGCTTCGGCGTGGCATTCGGCGCTGCGGTCGAAATCACGCAGCAGCGCGTGCAGGTAACCGAGGAAGGACAGCCATTCGGCGCGCAGCTCCGGCGCCTCGGGCAGCCAGCCGTCGAACCCCTGGACGAAGCGCCAGGCGCGGAACTGCCCGCGACGCGAGAGCAGGAAGCGCGCATAGCGCAGGCGTGCCTCGGGGGATTCGGGGTGGCGGCGGTAGGTGCGCCAGGCCAGGGCGTCGGCCAGGCGCGGCGCGCCCATGTGGCCGACCAGGCGGCAGGCCAGCGCCAGGGCGGCGGGGTCGCGCCATTGGCGGTAGTCACCCAGGCGGCCGGCCAGGGCATGGGCCTGGAGGAACAGGCCACGGTCGGCCAGCGCCTCGATGGCGTGCAGCAGCTCGGCGCGCTGGTGGGCGGGTAGATCGAGGGCGATGTCGGTCATCGGAACCATCCCTGGTCAGGCGGGGCCGCCACGCTGACGTGGCGCCACGCTCAAGGTGAGAGCGGATTCATCCGCGAAACAGGCTGAAAAGAATAATGCCCGGCACCGGGCAGAACCAGCGCCTGCGGCCGCGTTCTACTGCGCGACGGCTCATCGGTTCACAGGGGTGTGAACCGGGTAGCAGTCGTCGGGTTCCTTCAGGAGCGAAGAAACGAGATGGCGACAAAAGCGGGTGTCTTCACCAAACGTGTGTTGGGCGTGCTTTTGACCGTGGTGGCGCTGGGGGCGGTGACGGCCCATGCCATGGACGAGGATGTGGATAACGACGGATACCGCGATGCCACCTACGGTGGTACGGACGAGGATCTGGACAATGATGGCCGCCGCGATGCCCGCTTCGGCGGCACGGACGAGGACCTGGACAACGATGGGCGCCGTGATGCCGAGTTCGGTGGCACGGACGAGGACAGCGATAACGACGGGCGGCGCGATGCCCTGTACGGCGGCACCGATGAGGACATCGACAACGACGGCAAGCGTGACGTTCGTTTCGGTGGTACGGATGAAGACCGCGATAACGACGGCTACCGCGAGGAATAGCGCGTCCGGCCCCCGGAAGACGCCCGCACATGCGGGCGTTTTCGTTTACCGCCCCCTTGTTACCCCTCCCGCGAAACGACCACCCGCCGCGCCGTTGCGCCGGGAGCCTGTTAGACTTCCGCCCCTCAGCCGACCCCAGCGGTCGCCCCGTCCACCGTTCCCGGATACGTCCATGCCGATTCGCCATTGCATCGTCCACCTCATCGACAAGAAGCCCGACGGCAGCGCCTCCACCCTGCACGCGCGCGACAGCGAGCTGGCCGAGTCCAAGGCCATCGAGAACCTGCTGGCCGACCTCAACGACAGCTACAACGCCAAGCAGGGCAAGGCCTGGGGCTTCTTCCACGAGGAGTCCGGCGCCTACCCCTTCAGCGGCTGGCTGAAGGCCTACCTGGAAGGCGGCGAGTTCGCGCCCTTCACCCGCCAGGCGGCGGAGCACCTGCAGAAGCTGATGGACGAGTCCAACCTCTCCACCGGCGGCCACGTGCTGTTCGCCCACTACCAGCAGGGCATGACCGACTACCTGGCCATCGCCCTGCTGCACCACAGCGAAGGGGTGACGGTGACCGAGTCCCTGGAGCTGGCCCCCGCCCGCCACCTGGACCTGGGCCAGTTGCACCTGGCGGCACGCATCAACCTCTCGGAATGGCGCAACAACGCGCAGTCCAAGCAGTACATCTCCTTCATCAAGGGCAAGAACGGCAAGAAGGTCTCGGACTACTTCCGCGACTTCATCGGCTGCCAGGAAGGCGTCGACGCCCCCGGCGAGACCCGCACCCTGCTCAAGGCCTTCAGCGACTTCGTCGAGCAGGAGGACCTGGCCGAGGAACAGGCCCGCGAGAAGACCAAGACCCTGGTGGACTACGCCACCACCCAGGCCAAGCTGGGCGAGGCCATCACCCTGGAAGAACTGTCCGGGCTGATCGACGAGGACCGCCCGCGTGCGTTCTTCGAGCACATCCGCAACAAGGACTACGGCCTGTCTCCGGAGATCCCGCCGGACAAACGCACCCTCAGCCAGTTCCAGCGCTTCACCGGCCGTGCCGAGGGCCTGTCCATCAGCTTCGAGGCTCACCTGCTGGGTTCGAAGATCGAGTACGACGAGGGCCGCGACATGCTGATCATCCGGCAGGTGCCGACCCAGCTGAAGGATCAGCTCAAGCGCCGCAAGGACAACTGATCGCAGCGCCACCCTGGTGAGGCATGCAGGACGGAAACCCGGCACACGCCGGGTTTTCTCTGGGTACTCGGCAGCACCCCCAGCCTTCCCGTGATTGCGGAACAGGCACTGGCCCCGATAAGATGCGACGCATTCTCATTTGAGCCCGGATCGCTCCCTTGCCCGCCTCCTCCTCCAGCAAACTGGGCTTCTTCTTCAGCGACCACCATCGCTGGTTGCTGCAGCACGTGCAGCGGCAGTTGCGTAACCGCGCGGATGCCGAGGACACGGCAGCCGAAACCTTCTGCCAGCTGCTCGCTGCGCGGGTCGACCCGGACAGCATCGAACAGCCCCGTGCCTACCTTTCCACCATCGCTCGCCGACTGATCTTCGATCGCCACCGCCGCAAACGCCTGGAGCAGGCCTACCTGGAGCGGCTGATGCTGCTGCCGGAGGAACTGGTGCCCTCCCCGGAGGAAAGCCACCTGCTGCTGGAGGCCCTGCACGCCATCGACCGCAGCCTTGCCGGCCTGCCGCTGACGGTAAAGAAGGCCTTTCTCATGAGCCAGCTCGACGGTCTCGGCTACGCGGAGATAGCTCGGCGCCTGGACGTCTCCGAGCGCACCGTCGGCCGCTACATGACCCAGGCCCTGCGCCAGTGCTACCTGAGCGGGGCCCAGCCGTGAGCCGCGACGCATTGGCTCCGGCCGCCGAAGAGGCCATCGCCTGGATGGTGCGCCTGCGCACCGGGCACACCGACGCACACCAGCAGGCGCTGTTCCAGCAGTGGCTGGAGCAAGCGCCCGCCCATGCGCACGCCTGGGCGCAATTGCAACGCGGCCTGGGCGGCCACTACGACATCGTGAGCCGAGCCCCCCAAGCCCTGCGCGAAAGCCTGCTGCAACACGAACCAGGCCGCCGCGACCTGCTGCGCAGCCTGGTCGGTATCGGCCTGCTCGGTGGCGGGCTCTGGCTCGGCGGCCGCAGCCAGCCAGGCCAGGCGTTGATGGCAAGCCTGCGCACCGGCACCGGCGAACGACGCCATTTCACCCTGGCTGATGGCAGCCAGCTGGACCTGAACGCCGGCAGCGCAGCCGATTTCGCCCCCTCCGCCGAGCATCGACTGCTGCACCTGTACCAGGGCGCCCTGGTGGTCCAGGTGGCAGCGGACCCGTCGCGCCCCTTCGTTGTGCGCAGTGCTCAAGGTGAGATCCGTGCGCTCGGCACACGCTTCCTGGTCGAGCAACTGACGGGGGCCACCCGCGTGGTGGTGCTGGAGCATGCCGTGCGCGCCTCGCTGCCCAACCGCACCACGCTGGACATGACTGAAGGCCAGGCCGCCCTGCTGCACGACCAGCGCATCGAGCCACTGCCTCGCGGCCAGGCCTTCCGGGCTGACTGGGTCGAGGGCCGCCTCAGCGTGCTCGACGAACCCCTGGCGGCGGTGGTCGATGCTTTGCGCCCTTACCGTGCCGGGCTGATCCGTGTCAGCCCGGCAGTACGCGACCTGCGTGTGCAGGGCGTGTTCCCCCTGGACGACAGCGAACGCACCCTTGCCGCACTGGCGGAAACCCTGCCAATCCGCATCGAGCGCTACGGCCCCTGGCTGACGCTGATCGACACCCGCTGAAAGTGCGAGTGAAAAACTTTCGCATTCATGTCCGGTTTTTCGTACTCGTTGCACCTCTCTCCTGACACGCCCACCCTTTCAGGAGAACCCCCGTGCTCAAACCCTGGCCCCTTGCTCTCGCCATAGCCCTGGCTGCCGCCCCCTCGGCCTTTGTCCGAGCCGACGGTTCCGTCCAGCACGCCGTGCAGCGCTTCGACCTGCCAGCTGCCGGCCTGGCGGAGACGCTCAACGCCATCGCCCGTCAGTGCGACCAGGTGATAGCCCTCGACCCGGCGCTGGTAGCCGGCAAATACGCGCCGGCCATACAGGGCGAGATGAGTGCGCTGCAGGCCATGCAGCGTGCCCTGCGAGGCAGTGGCCTGCAGGTGATCGTCACCAGCAGCGGCACCTTCAGCGTGGCACCGGCCGTGGATGCCGGCGGTGCACTCGAATTGAGCGCGACCGACATCAACAGCAGCGGACTGGGCGAAACCACCGAAGGCAGCGGCTCCTACACCACCGGCGCGGTGACCCTCGGCAAGACCGCGCGCTCCCTGCGCGAAACCCCGCAATCGGTGACCGTGGTCACGCGCCAGCTGATGGACGACAAGAACCTCGTCTCCCTCGACCAGGTGATGGCCCAGACACCGGGCATCACCCGCGCCAACCGTGGCTACGGTAACCACCACTTCAGTTCCCGGGGCTTCGATCTCACCGACGAGAGCTACATGGTCGACGGCGTACCCGGACAAGCCTTCGCCTACACCGGCTGGATGCCGCCGGACATGGCGATCTTCGATCGCGTCGAAGTACTGCGTGGCGCCTCCGGGCTTCTGGTAGGAGCCGGCAACCCAGGCGGCGCGGTGAACCTGGTGCGCAAGCGCCCGACCCTGGACCCGCGCTTCACCATCACCACCCGCGCCGGGTCCTGGGACACCTACCGCCTCGACCTGGACGCCAGCGGCCGACTGAACGACGAAGGCACCCTGCGGGGCCGCATGGTCGCTTCCTATGAGGATCGCGGTTCATTCATTGATGTCACCACGTCCAAGCGCCCGCTGCTCTACGGCATCCTCGAAGCCGACCTGAACAACGCCACCACGGTCGCTTTCGGGCTGCGCCGGCAGACCTCGCGCATCGACGGCTACAGCGTGCTGGGCCTGCCGATGAACCCCGATGGCAGCAACCCGCACCTCAAGCGCTCGACCTTCCTCGGACAGGACTGGGCCAAGCTGCAGAGCCGCATCGACGAAGTGTTCGCCGACCTCGACCATCGCTTCAACGAAACCTGGACCGGCAAACTGGCGCTGTCCCACTCCGAAAGCAGCTACAACCGCAGCGCCATCGAATGGAGCGCAGGCGATACGCTGACCTACGGCAGCCCCGGCGGCCCGATGGTCAGCGGCATCGGCTACCACAAGTTCGATGCCACCTCGAATGCCGTCGACGGCCACCTGGACGGCGAGTTCGAGGCCTTCGGCCTGTCCCACCAAGTGACCCTGGGTGCCAACTGGTCCAGGCGCAAGATGAATGACAAGGACGCCACTGTCGCACTGCCCAGCCCCATCCCCCTCGACGTGTTCAATCCCGACCACGGCAACGTGCCCCGCCTCGCCCGCCAGGCCTGGGACGCCAAGGACGACACCCTCGAAACCCGCTACGGCACCTACCTCAACGCCCGCCTGCACATGACCGAAGCCCTCAGCCTGGTCCTCGGCGGCCGTCTGAGCTGGTACAAGACCGACGCCTGGAACGGCGACCTGCTCTCCACCAACCAGCAGAAGCACGAGTTCACGCCCTTCGTCGGCGCCCTCTACGACCTCGATGAAACCTGGACCCTGTATGCCAGTTACGCCGACATCTTCATGCCCCAGGCCAGCTATCGCACCGTGGGCGGTCGCATGCTGGACCCCTCCATCGGCTCCAACTACGAGACCGGGATAAAGGGCGAGCTGTTCGACAAACGCCTGAATCTGTCCTTCGCGCTGTTCTACATCGAGCAGGAGGACATGGCAGCCCGCGACTACGCCAACGACGGCAAGTGCACGCAGGATGTCGCGGGACGCTGCTGGGTGAACAGCGATGGCATCAGCCGCAGCAAGGGCTTCGAGGCGGAAGCCAGCGGAGAGGTACTGCCAGGGCTGCAGGTAGCGGCCGGCTACACCTTCAACACCACCCGCTCGGAGGATGGCGGGCCCATCTCCGCGCAGACACCCAAGCACCTGCTGCGTCTCAATACCCTCTACACCTTGCCGGGCGAGTGGAACCGCTTCAGCGTCGGCGGCGGTGTGTCCGCGCAATCCGGCTACGAAGATGCCTACAACGGCACCGACAACAGCGGCCGGGCGATCTTCGACGCGCGGGCGGCCTATAAGGTCGACTCGAACTGGACCGTCGCCCTGGACGTCGAGAACCTGTTCGACCGCACCTACTTCGCCTCTACCGGCTACTGGACGCGAGGCACCACGTACGGCACGCCGCGCAGTTACATGCTCACCCTGCGCGGCGATTTCTGAAGGGACCGACGCTCGGTGTTGTCAGCGTGCCTCGATGCGGAAACCGACCCGCGGGAAGTGCACGTGGACCACGCCGGCGCGGTCGTCCTCGCGGCGCAGGATGAGGCTTTCCAGGCCGACGAACAGCAGCTCGCCTTCCACCGGGTCGACGCCGTAGTCGGTGGCGGCGATGCTGACCGCCTGGCCGGCCACCAGGCCATTGGCGTCGCTGAAGGGCTCGGCCGGCAGCGGGGCCGGTTCGGCGGCGCGGGCGATCTCGATGGCCTCGGCGGCGCTCAGCTGGCTGGAGGCGCCATGGCCGAAGCCGAGTACACGGCCCAGCCAGGCGGCGACCGCCGGGTAGTCATCCACCAGCGGGGCGGTGACCGGGGTGCCCTTGAGGAACCACAGGCAGTGGGCCAGGGAGAAGTCGGCCATGCTCGGCTCGCCGAAGAGGAAGTCGCCGCCGGCGGCCAGTTGCGCCTGGACCCGGGCCATGAAGGTGGGCCAGTTGTGCCGGGCCACCTCCAGCGGCAGGCGGCTGCTGGTGCCGCCGCTGAACAGCGCGGCGCGGTCGGCCATGAAGGCCTTGATCGCCTCCGGCGGCAGGCCGGCGAAGCGCACGGCGGCCGATTCGGGCTGGAACACCAGGGTCACGGCGTGCTGGAAGATCACCGCGTCCACCCAGTGGCAGAAGCTGGCGATGTTGAAGGCATGGGCATCGGGCAGCAGCGCCGGGACGGCCTTTTCCTGCTCCAGGCGACGGGCGATCAGGGCGGTGTCGCAGTAGATGTCGGCGCCCACCTGCAGCACCGGCGTCTTGCGGTAGCCGCCGGTCAGGGCCATCAGGTCGGGCTTGGGCATCACCCGGGGAATGTGCACCGAGCGCCAGGACAACTGCTTGAAGCCCAGCATCAGGCGGGCCTTCTCGGCGAAGGGCGAGGCGGGATAGTGGTGCAGGATCAGCTCGTGCATGGCGCGCTCCATCGGGTGGCGTGGGAGCCGCAGCTTAACCGGCCAGCGCGCTACGGCCTATCGCCCAGCGGGCATGACAGGCCATCAGCCTCGCTGATGCAGGTCGCCACCAGCGCTTCCTTGGCGCGCTTGCTCAGGGCCTTGATGGCGCGCTCGCGGCGCAGGGCGTCGCCCTTGCTGGCGCAGACCTCGACGTAGACCAGCGCCTGGGCCGGGCTGGAATGGAAGAAGCGCGCGCCCTTGCCACTCTGGTGCTGCTCGAAGCGGCGCAGCGGGTGGTCGCTGATGCCGCAGTACAACGCGCCGTTCAACGCACGCACCAGGTAGACGAACCAGGGCCGGGGTGGCGCTGCACTCATGCCCAGGCCACGGCTCGCAGGCGCTGGCAGTAGTCCACCAGCACGGGGTATTCCCGCGCCAGGCGGTTGAGCGGGGTCTGCAGGGAGCAGAACACCAGGTTGGCCAGCACGCCATAGGCGGAGGCATCGGCGCTGCAGGGGTGGTCGCCGCCGAAGAACGGGGCGTCGCCGAGCAGGTCGGTGAGGGCCTGCAGATCTTCCCGGGCGAAGGTGAGCAGGTCTTCCCGCTCGTGGCGGGCAAAGCCCTGGGCGCTCAGATCGGCCCTGACGCGGCGCTGGATCAGCGGGGTGATCAGCGTCAGCAGCGCCGGGCCGAGGTGGCCGAAGAAGGCCTGGCGGGTCTGCTGCCAGCCCTCCGGCTCCAGCCAGCGGAAGTACACCAGCAGCCAGTAGAGGTGGTCGTCGCACAGGCGGGTGACGGCCACCGCGCGGCCACGGGCCTCGGCGTCGAGGTGCTGGTCGAGTTCCAGGTGCAGGCGCTCGGTGAGCACCCGCTGGATGATGGCGCTGTCGGCGATCAGCTCGCCGTCGAAGTCGATGTAGGGGAGCTTGCCCTTGGGGGCCTTGCGCGGGTCGCGGAGCGCACGCACCTGGTACTGCACGCCGGCCAGGCGCATGAAGGTCTCCAGCTTGAGGCAGAAGGGGCTGACGTTGGGCACGTCGAACCCGGCAGGGAACTGGTAGAGCCTGATCATGAAGAAGTTACCGGTGAACAATCCGCCGGCGAGCTTAGCAGGTTGCCCGGGTGGCATCGCGCCACCCCGGCTCCGGCTGCTCAGTGGTTGGCGCGCCAGGCGGCCAGCCCGTGGGCGGCCTGGCGGCGGATCGCCGCCTGCACCGGCGGCAGCCAGCCCAGCAGCAGGCCCTTGGCGCCGAGGGCCTGGCGGGCCCAGCGCCACAGGTCGAAGCTGTCGCGGTGCTCGACGATCAGGCCGTTCTCGAAGCGGAAGCGCGCCTCGATGCGGTTGACCACGGTGCGCCCGGTCTGGCTGAACAGGTAGGTGGCGACCCAGCGCGCGCGGCCCTCGCGGTCATCGGCCTCGACACCGTCGAAGGTCAGGGAGAAGGCTTGGGCGCGCTGGGTCAGCATGCGCCACATGTCCGCCGCCTCACTGCCGCGCAGGTCGGTGAACACCGGGTCGGCGAAGCGCACGTCGGCGGCGTAGCAGGCGGCCATGGTCTCGGCGTCCAGGGCCTGGAAGGCGCGGTAAAAGCGTTCGATGAGGGCGGCGTTGGGGTGGCTCATGGGGCGGCTCGCGGCAAGTGGGGTGAGGAGAGTATCGACGCCTTTCCGCTGGGCGGCGATTGGCTGTATCGCCATCTTTGTGGCAATAATCGCCACCCTTCCCTCCCCCGTGCCGAGCCTTGTGATGATCCGAATCGCCCTGCTGGTCTGCCCACAGACGGTCTGCTCCAGTCTGGCCATGGCCGACGACGCGTTCCGCCTGGCCAATGCCCTGGCGGGCGAGGCGCTGTTCGAGGTGCTAAGGGTCAGCCGGGATGGCCAGCCGGTGGACCTGGGCATGGCCAGCATCCGCGTGGATGGCGACCTGGGCCTGGCCGAAGGTGCGCGCCTGGTGATGCTGCCGGCCACCGGCAGCGCGGTGGAACGCACCATCGCCGCCAACCCGGAGCTGCTGCACTGGCTGGCGCAGCGGCCCGCCCGGCAGCAGGTGGCCAGCCTGTGCAGCGGCGCTTTCTTGCTGGGCGCCGCCGGGCTGCTGGAAGGCCGGCGTGCCACGACCCACTGGGCCCTGGCCGGCGCCTTTCGCCAACGCTTCCCCGGGGTGCGCCTGGAGGCGGATGCGCTGTACACCGAGGACGGCGAGCGCTTCTGCTCCGGCGGCGCCCAGGCCGGGCTGGACTTGTGCCTGCACCTGATCGCCCGGCACGCCGGCGAGTGGCTGGCCCAGCGGGTGGCCAGCGCGCTGGTGGTGGAGCGCGAACGCGGCGGCCAGAACCGCTTCGCCCCGCTGGTCCCCGAGGCCGGCCTGGACGACCCGCAACTGGGTGCCTTGCTGGCCTGGCTGCAGGCCCACTACGCCGAGCCCATCGACCTGCCGGGCCTGGCGGCGCGGGCCCACTGCTCGACCCGCACCCTGCTGCGGCGCTTCCGCACGGTGACCGGGCTGACCCCGAACGAGTACGTGCAGCGCCTGCGCATCGGCGCCGCCCAGCTCGCCCTGCGCCACCCGGGCCGCTCCCTGGAGCAGGTGGCGGCGCAGGTGGGCTACGGCGACCGGGCGACCTTCGCCAAGCTGTTCAAGCAGGTGTGCGGGGAAACGCCAGGGGCCTTCCGCAGGCGCCTGCGGGAACAGGCGTGATCCGCTTCATGCACCGTGCGGAGTGGCCGGCATTCCCGGACTGAAGTCCGGGCTACTCGTGTCCAGCCGGACCGTAGGAGCGAGCTCTGCTCGCGAAGCCTTTCAGCCCAGGAATGGAATAACCGGCGCTCCCGGACTGAAGTCCGGGCTACGGCGGAAACGAAAAAGGGGCCCGAAGGCCCCTTTCCGTATCGCGCTGACGATCAGTGCAGGATCTGCCCGAGGAACAGCCTGGTGCGCTCGTTCTGCGGGTTGTCGAAGAAGGCGTTGGGTTCGTTCTGTTCGACGATCTCGCCCTTGTCCATGAAGATCACCCGGTCCGCCACGGTGCGGGCGAAGCCCATCTCGTGGGTCACGCAGAGCATGGTCATGCCGTCCTGGGCCAGGCCGACCATGGTGTCGAGCACTTCCTTCACCATCTCGGGGTCGAGGGCGGAGGTGGGTTCGTCGAACAGCATGATCTTCGGCTTCATGCACAGGGCGCGGGCGATGGCCACGCGCTGCTGCTGGCCACCGGAGAGCTGGCCGGGGAACTTGTGGGCCTGCTCGGGGATACGCACGCGCTCCAGGTAGTGCATGGCGATCTCTTCGGCCTGGCGCTTGGGCATCTTGCGCACCCACATCGGTGCCAGGGTGCAGTTCTGCAGCACGGTGAGGTGCGGGAACAGGTTGAAGTGCTGGAACACCATGCCCACTTCGCGGCGGATGGTCTCGATCTGCTTGAGGTCGTTGGTCAGCTCGGTGCCGTCGACCACGATGCGGCCCTGCTGGTGCTCTTCCAGTCGGTTGATGCAGCGGATGGTGGTGGACTTGCCGGAGCCGGACGGGCCGCAGAGGACGATGCGCTCACCCGGCTTGACGTTCAGGTTGATGTCCTTGAGCACGTGGAACTGGCCGTACCACTTGTTCACGCCCTGCAGCTGGATGATCGGCGCAGCGGCGTCATTGCGGATTGCTTCACTCATTCAGATTCTCCTAACGCTTGTGCCCGGTATGCAGCTTGCGCTCCAGCCTCATGGAGTAGCGCGACATGCTGAAACAGAAGATCCAGTAGACCAGGGCGGCGAATACGTAGCCTTCGGTGGACATGCCCAGCCATTTGGGGTCGGTGGTCGCCTGCTTGATGCTGTTGAGCAGGTCGAACAGGCCGATGATGATCACCAGGCTGGTGTCCTTGAACAGGGCGATGAAGGTGTTGACGATGCCGGGGATGACCAGCTTCAGCGCCTGCGGCAGGATCACCAGCGCGGTGCTGCGCCAGTAGCCCAGGCCGAGGGCGGCGGCGGCTTCGTACTGGCCCTTGGGGATGGCCTGCAGGCCGCCGCGGACCACTTCGGCGACGTAGGCCGCCTCGAAGAAGATCACCATCACCAGGGCACGCAGCAGCTTGTCGAGGTTCATGCCCTCGGGCAGGAACAGCGGCAGCATCACCGAGGACATGAACAGCACGGTGATCAGCGGCACGCCGCGCCAGAACTCGATGAAGGTCACGCAGATGACCTTGATCGCCGGCAGCTTGGAGCGCCGCCCCAGGGCCAGCAGGATGCCCAGCGGCAGGGCGCCGGCGATGCCGACGTAGCCGATCACCAGGGTCAGCATCAGGCCGCCCCAGCGGCTGGTGGACACTTCCTGCAGGCCCAGCCCGCCGTGCAGCAGCCAGAAGGCCAGCAGCGGGTAGACCACCAGGAAGCCGATCCCGTACAGGGCCTTGTGGGGCATCTTCTTCAGGAACAGCGGCGCAGCGCCGATGATCGCCAGCCACACGGTGACGTCCACCCGCCAGCGCAGTTCGCTGGGGTAGAAGCCGTACATGAACTGGCCGAAGCGTTGCTGGATGAAGACCCAGCAGGCGCCCTCGCCGGTGCAGTCGGTGCGGGTGGTGCCGCTCCAGGTGGCGTGGATCACCGCCCAGTTCAGCAGCGGCGGGAGGATCAGCCACAACAGGTACAGCGACAGCAGGGTGAGCACGACGTGCAGCGGGCTGGCGAACAGGTTGTGGCGCAGCCAGGCGACCGGCCCCACGACGTTGCTCGGCGGCGGCAGATCGGGCTTGAAGGTATGGGTGTTCATGGCTGTGCCCTCACCGCTCGATCAGCGCGATGCGCTTGTTGTACGCGTTCATCAGCAGCGAAATGCTGATGCTGATGGCCAGGTAGACGCTCATGGTGATGCCCATCACCTCGATGGCCTGGCCGGTCTGGTTGAGCGTGGTGCCGGCGAACAGCGAGACCATGTCGGGGTAGCCGATGCCGGCCGCCAGGGACGAGTTCTTCGCCAGGTTCAGGTACTGGCTGGTGAGCGGCGGGATGATCACCCGCAGGGCCTGGGGCACGATGACCAGGCGCAGGGTCAGGCCGGGGCGCAGGCCCAGGGAGTGGGCGGCTTCGGTCTGGCCGTGGCTGACCGCCTGGATGCCGGCGCGCACGGTCTCGCCGATGAAGGCGGCGGTGTAGATGGACAGCGCCATCATCAATGCCACCAGCTCGGGGATCACCACCCAGCCACCACGGAAGTTGAAGCCGCTGAGCTGCGGCACCTCCCAGTGGAAGGGGCTGCCGATCAGCAGGGCACTGAGGCCGGGCACCAGCACCAGCAGGGCGATGGCGCTGAGCAGCACGGGGAAGCGCTGGCCGGTCTCGTCCTGGCGCTTGCGGGCCCAGCGCCGCAGGGCATAGATGGCCACCAGGCACAGCAGCACGGCAATGGCGAAGGGCCAGAAGCCATCGGCCACGGTGGGCGAGGGCATGTACACGCCCCGGTTGTTGATGAAGAAGGTGTCGGCCAGGCTGAGGCTCTGCTTCGGCCCGGGCATGGGCAGCATCACCGCGAAGTACCAGAAGAAGATCTGCAGCAGCGGCGGGATGTTGCGGAAGGTCTCGATGTACACGGTGGCCAGCTTGCGCACCAGCCAGTTGGGCGACAGCCGGGCCACGCCCAGGATGAAGCCGAGGATGGTGGCGAGGATGATGCCGATCACCGTCACCAGCAGCGTGTTGAGCAGGCCGATGAAGAAGACGCGCCCGTAGGTGTCGCTTTCCTGGTAGTCGATCAGGTGCTGGGAGATGCCGAAGCCGGCGCTCTGGTCGAGAAAGCCGAAGCCGGAAAGGATCCCGCGCTTCTCGAGGTTGACCTGGGTGTTATGGAAGAGGAACCAGCCGAAGGCCACGACGGCGACCACGGCGATGATCTGGAATAGCCACGCGCGCACCTTGGGATCGGTCAGTGCCGACCCTCGGGCACGCGGGGCTTGGGAAGTGTTGTGCATGACAGCCCTCGACGATTGGAACGGAACGCTGCCGCCCGCCTCCGCAGGCGGCAGCGTGGTCGGTCAGCGCACCGGAGGTGCGTATTGCAGACCGCCCTTGTTCCACAGGGCGTTGAGGCCGCGCTCGATCTTCAGGTCGCTGCCGGCACCGACGTTGCGGTCGAAGATCTCGCCGTAGTTGCCGACCTGCTTGACGATCTGGACGGCCCAGTCCTTCGGCAGCTTGAGGTCCTTGCCGAAATCACCCTCGGCGCCCAGCAGGCGGGCAACGTCGGGGTTCTTGGTGGACTTGGCGGTGGCTTCGACGTTCTTCGAGTCGATGCCCAGTTCCTCGGCGTTCAGCTGGGCGAACAGGGTCCAGCGCACGATGTCGAACCACTCTTCGTCACCCTGGCGCACGGCCGGGCCGAGGGGTTCCTTGGAGATGACTTCCGGCAGCACCACGTACTCGTTCGGCGCGGCCAGCTTGATGCGCTGGGCGTAGAGCTGGGACTGGTCGGAGGTCAGCACGTCGCAACGGCCGGATTCGAGGGACTTGGCGCTCTCGTCGGAGGTGTCGTAGGTGATGGGGGTGTACTTCAGGTTGTTGGCGCGGAAGTAGTCGGACAGGTTCAGCTCGGTGGTGGTACCGGCCTGGATGCACACGGTGGCGCCGTCCAGTTCCTTGGCGCTGGAAACGCCCAGCTTCTTGTTCACCAGGAAGCCCTGGCCGTCGTAGTAGGTCACGCCGGTGAAGTTCAGGCCCATCGCCGCGTCGCGGGAGCTGGTCCAGGTGGTGTTGCGGGAGAGGATGTCCACTTCGCCGGATTGCAGCGCGGTGAAGCGCTCCTTGGCGGTCAGGGGGCTGTACTTGACCTTGCTGGCGTCGCCGAAGACTGCAGCGGCAACGGCACGGCAGACGTCCACGTCGATGCCTTTGTATTCGCCCTTGGAATCGGCGTAGGAGAAGCCCGGGAGGCCGTCACTGATGCCGCACTGCACGTAGCCTTTCTTCTTCACTGCGTCCAGGGTGGCGCCGGCCTGCACGAAACCACTGGCGCCGAGCACAGCAGCTGCGGTCAGCACAGCCAGGGTGGATTTCACCATCTTCATCAAAACCTCCAGTTGCTTTTATTTGTGTTGGAGTCTCGGTCCTACCGCCGTACCCTCGTGAGGCAGGTTCAACCGCCTGGGCGGCCAACCGGGGAATCGGACCTAAGGAAAGCGGGGATGCATCGCTCCACTCGTCCCGCGCTTTCCCCGCCCATTGGTCAAATGGGCTGGAGACGGATTTTCGTCCACAGGCTTCGCGGAACCCCGCAGCCAGCGGACGTTTGCAAGGGCACGGCGAACCGTGCCCCAACCCGTTGGGCCGCCGCCCGGAGTGTTACCTCACGGCCGGTGCCAGCAGTCTGCTACGGCCTTAGCAAGGCCCGTACCAGTACCTTTTCCGAAGGACTCTTCCGATAGGTCAATAGGAAAAGTTTTGATGGTGCGACATGTTCTTCACAGATAGACCACAACCCTGCAATGCGCCAGCACCACACTGGTGCGCACGCCCCAAACCGGAGCCCCACATGCGTGAATCCCTGATCCTGGAACCTACACACTCCGTCGATTCGTGCGTCATCTGGTTGCACGGTCTGGGGGCGGACCGTTACGACTTCCAGCCGGTGGCCGAGGCCCTGCAGCAGCAGCTCACCGGCACCCGTTTCATCCTGCCCCAGGCGCCCACCCGCGCCGTGACCATCAACGGTGGCTGGGCGATGCCCTCCTGGTACGACATCCTCGCCATGACCCCGGCCCGGGCCATCGACCAGGACCAGCTGGAAGCCTCGGCGCAGACGGTGATCGACCTGATCGAAGGCCAGCGAGATGCCGGCGTCGACCCCGCGCGGATCATCCTCGCCGGCTTCTCCCAGGGCGGCGCGGTGGTGCTGCACACCGCCTTCCTGCGCTGGAACGGCCCCCTGGGCGGAGTGATGGCGCTGTCCACCTATGCGCCCACCTTCCCCGATGCGCTGGAGCTGGCGGATACAAAACTACAACTGCCGGCCCTCTGCCTGCATGGCACCTTCGACGACGTGGTGCCGCCGGCCATGAGCCGCGCCGCCCATGACAAGCTCGCCGCTGCCGGCGTGCCGGTGACCTGGCGCGACTACCCCATGGGCCACGAAGTGCTGCCCGAGGAAGTGCGCGACATCGGCGCCTGGCTGGCCGAGCGCCTCGTCCGCTGACCCGAACAACCCACAAGAAGCCGGCCATGACCCAGACGCCCATCACGCCCATCGTCACCCTGCGCGACATCGAAGCGATCGAGCGCACCCCGCTCGAAGAGCGCGGCATGCCCGCCAGCACCTACGAGCTGATCCGCCAGAGCGCCGAGCGCAGCCCCGACGCCATCGCGATGAGCTTCCTGCTCCAGGGGAGCGCCGAGGAAGCGCCCTGGCAGCTCACCTATGCCGAGCTGCTGGCCCAGGTCACCCGCACCGCCAACGCCTTCCACCGCCTGGGCGTGCGCCCGGGCAAGGCGGTGTCGTTCCTGCTGCCGAACCTGCCCCACACCCACTTCACCCTGTGGGGCGGCGAGGCAGCGGGCATCGTCAATGCCATCAACCCGCTGCTGGAGCCCGAGCACATCGCCGAACTGGTCCGCGCCGCCGACTCCGAAGTGCTGGTGACCCTGGCGCCCTTCCCCGGCACCGACCTGTGGGACAAGGTGGCCGGCCTGCGCGACCACCTCGGCTCGCTCAAGGCCATCGTCACCGTGGACCTGGCCAACTACCTGCCGGAACCCCAGCGCAGCGCCCTCAAGGCCCAGCGCGGCCCGCTGCCGGAAGGCGTGCTGGACTTCGACACGCTGATCGCCGACTGCCCGGCCGACCACCTGGAGAGCGGCCGGGTGATCGCCCCGGACGACATCGCCTCGTACTTCCACACCGGCGGCACCACCGGCACGCCGAAACTGGCGCCGCACACCCACCGCAACGAGGTGGCGATGGCGATGATCCTCGCCTACACCATCCACCTCGGTCCGCAGGACGTGACGCTCTGCGGCCTGCCGCTGTTCCACGTCAACGGCGTGATGGTCACCGGCCTGGCGCCCTTCTTCGTCGGCGCCCAGGTGCTGCTGGCCACGCCCCAGGGCTACCGCAGCACCACGCTGATCCAGAACTTCTGGAAGGTCATCGAGCGCTACCGGGTGAGCTTCTTCAGCGGCGTGCCCACCATCTACGCCGGCCTGCTGCAGGTGCCCAGCGAGGGGCATGACCTCTCCAGCCTGCGCTACGCCCTATGCGGCGCCGCGCCGATGCCGGTGGAGCTGATCCGCCAGTTCGAGGCCAAGACCGGCCTCAAGCTCATCGAGGGCTACGGCCTCACCGAAGGTACCTGCGGCAGCTGCGGCAACCCCAATGCCGGCGAGCGCCGCCCCGGCTCCATCGGCCTGCGCATGCCCTACTGCGAGGTGAGCATCAAGGTGCTGGACGAGGACGGTCGCTACCTGCGCGATGCCGTTGCCAACGAGATCGGCAACGTCTGCCTGCGCGGCGTGACGGTGTTCAAGGGCTACCTGCAGGCCGGCAAGAACGCCGGCATCTGGGTCGATGGGGACTGGTTCAACACCGGCGACCTGGGGCGCATGGATGCCGACGGCTATATATGGCTGACCGGCCGCAGCAAGGACCTGATCATCCGCGGCGGCCACAACATCGACCCGCAGATGATCGAGGAGGCCCTCCACGGCCACCCCGCCGTGGCCATGGCCGCCGCCGTCGGCAAGCCCGACGAGAAGGCTGGCGAACTACCGGTGGCCTACGTGCAGCTCAAGCCCGGCCAGCAGGCCAGCGAGGACGAACTGCTGGCCCACGCCGCCGCCCACGTGCCGGAGCGCGCCGCCGTGCCCAAGGATGTGTGGATCATCGACGCCCTGCCGGTCACCGCCGTGGGCAAGACCTTCAAGCCGGCCCTGCGCCACGACGCCATCCGTCGCGTGTTCGAAGAACGCCTGGCCGAGGTCGCCCCCGGCATACGGGTCGAGGTGCGCAGCGATGACCGCCACGGCCAGCTGGCCCACATCCATGTACCGGGCCTGGACGATGCCCGACGCAGCGCTCTGGAGCAGGGCCTGGCCGGCTTCGCCGTGCGCTACGCGCTGTACCTCGCGGACTGAAATCCACCGCCCCCGGACCACCCGGACGGGGGCCTCCCCACCCTGCAACCGGCCGATGGAATGGCCGGTTTGTGACGCCTTTCGGATTTTCGCCGGCCACCGGTCGGCCCGACTTCCGGCGTGCGTTGAAAGCGCCTCTGCGCAGCAATAATGTCGGGTCATGCAATTCCCGCGATGACACGGACCGTTCTGCAATGTCCCCTTCCGTTGGCCTCCGTGATGGAGGTGATCCATGAAGAACGCCCATTGGCAGGCCGATGTGCAGCAGTTGAAGGATCAACGGCTGTTCCAGAACGTCGCCGCCCACAGCCTCCGGCAGGTCCTGCGCGAATTCACCGCCTACGACCTGGAACAGGGCGAGGTGCTGCTCTCCCCTTTCGACCGCAACCAGTACCTCTACCTGGTGGTGCGCGGCGCCCTGCAGGTCTACCTCGGTTCGCTGGACAACCAGCCCATGTCCACCCTGGGCGTGGGTGACTGCGCCGGGGAAATCAGCTTCATCGACCACGAGCACCCGTCTGCCTACGTGGTCGCCGCCGAGCCCAGCACCGTGCTGCGCCTGCACCGGGAGGCGCTGCTGAAGCTGTTCCAGCAGTCCCCGCAGATGATGCAGAACCTGCTGGAGCTGCTCTGCGAGCGGGTGCGCGGCGGCAACCGGGTCATCCTCGACACCGAGCAGAACGCCAACGTCGACACCCTCACCGGCCTCTACAACCGGCGCTGGCTGGAACACGTGTACGCCCGCGAGAGCACCCGCTGCGCCTTCAACGGCCAGCCGCTGTGCCTGCTGATGCTGGATGTGGACCACTTCAAGGCCTACAACGACCGCCACGGCCACCTGGCCGGCGACTACGCGCTGTGCCTGGTGGCCCATACCCTGCGCAACCAGCTGCGGCCGAAGGACAGCATGTCGCGCTTCGGCGGCGAGGAGTTCGTCATCCTCCTGCCGGACATCGCCCTGGACGAGGCCCGCCGCATCGGCGAGCGCCTGCGCGCCAGCCTGGAGCAGATTTCCTCCTTCTATTCACCGGTCGGCGTGCTGCCGGGGGTGACCGTCTCCATCGGGCTCACCGAGATGGACCCGCGCGACGACCTCAAGTCGTTGATCGCCCGGGCCGACCAGGCCCTCTATGACGCCAAGATGCGGGGACGAAACTGCCTTAGCGGCTGAGCCCCGCTGCATCGGCCCCGACGGCTTGCTAGAGTGCGCCTCCACAACAACAGAAGCGGGATGCTCCCATGCGCAAAGTCCTCATCGCGCTGGCCGTCGTGGCCGTGCTCGGTCTGGCGGTGTTCTTCACCCTGCCCAACCTGCTGGACCGGCGGATGAACACCGTGGCCCAGCCCGGCCCCTACCAGGCCGGCGCCAGTGCCACCGACCTGCACAAGACCCTGTTCGTCGCCGACCTGCACGACGACGCCCTGCTCTGGCAGCGCGACCTGCTGGAGCGCCACGACTACGGCCACAGCGACCTGCCGCGCCTGCTGGAAGGCCACGTCGGCCTGCAGGTGTTCTCCACCGTCACCAAGACGCCGCGCGGCATCAACTACGAGAAGAACGACAGCGACAGCGACAACATCACCCTGCTGGCCATGGCCCAGCGCTGGCCGGCGCGCACCTGGCACAGCCTGCTGGAACGCGCGCTGTACCAGGGCGAGAAGCTGGAGGACGCCGCCCGCCGCAGCGACGGCAAGCTGGTGCTGGTACGCACCCGGGGCGACCTGGAAGGCTTCCTCGCCGCCTGGCAGAAGGACCCGCAGCGGGTCGCCGCGATCCTCGCCACCGAAGGCCTGCACCCGCTGGAGGGCAAGCTGGAGAACGTCGACCGCCTGTATGACGCGGGCTTCCGCATCACCGGCCTGACCCACTTCTTCGACAACGAGATCGGCGGCTCCGCCCACGGCATGGAAAAGGGCGGCCTGACCCGCTTCGGCCGCCGGGTCATCGCCCGCCTCGAAGAGAAGCACATGGTGGTGGACCTGGCCCACGCCTCCCGCGCCCTGATCGATGACGTGCTGAAGATCGCCGAGCGCCCGGTGCTGGTCTCCCACACCGGTGTGGAGGGCACCTGCAAGGGGCCGCGCAACCTCACCGACGACCACATCAAACGGATCGCCGCCACCGGCGGGGTGATCGGCATCGGCTACTGGGACGCCGCCGTCTGCGACACCTCGGTGGACGCCATCGTCAAGGCCATCCGCTACACCGCCGACCGGGCGGGCGTCCAGCACGTCGCCCTGGGCTCGGACTTCGACGGCACCGTGCACACCCCGTTCGACACCAGCGGCCTGGCCCTGCTGACCGAAGGCCTGCAGAAGGCCGGCTTCAGCCAGGACGATATCGCCGCCATCATGGGCGGCAACGTGCGCCGCCTGCTGCAGGCCAACCTGCCCACCGAGTGAGGCTGCAGGCCCCGGAAAGTCCGGGGCCTTCGCCGCGATGGCTTCTTGCTTTACACTGGCGCCCGTTCACTCCTTAACCAATCGACGAGATGACCGTGCTCAAAGCACTCAAAAAGATATTCGGCAAGGGCGAAGCGCCCTTTGCCGGTAGCGCACCCAGCGCACCGGCCACCCCCACCCGCGAAGGTGAAAACAGCCCCGTACCGGCGCAACAGGCGCCACGCGCCGAGAAGCCGGCCCGCGACAACGCCCCCCGTGGCGAGCGCAAGCCGCGCGCCGAGAAGACCGCCGACGCCCCCCGCGCCGACAAGCCCAAGACCGACAAGCCCCGCAGCGAGAAGCCGCGCCGTGAGCGCGCACCCAAGCCGGTGGACACCTGGAAGCTGGAAGACTTCGTGGTCGAGCCGATGGAAGGCAAGACCCGCTTCCACGATTTCAAGCTCGCACCGAGCCTGATGCACGCCATCCACGACCTCGGCTTCCCCTACTGCACCCCGATCCAGGCCGGCGTACTGGGCTTCACCCTCAAGGGCCAGGACGCCATCGGCCGCGCCCAGACCGGCACCGGCAAGACCGCCGCCTTCCTGATCTCGATCATCACCCAGCTGCTGCAGACCCCGCCGCCGAAAGAGCGCTACATGGGCGAGCCCCGTGCGCTGATCATCGCGCCGACCCGCGAGCTGGTGGTGCAGATCGCCAAGGACGCCCTGGCGCTGACCAAGTACACCGGCCTGAACGTGATGAGCTTCGTCGGCGGCATGGACTTCGACAAGCAGCTCAAGCAGCTGGAAAGCCGCTTCTGCGACATCCTCGTGGCCACCCCCGGCCGCCTGCTGGACTTCAACCAGCGCGGCGAAGTCCACCTGGACATGGTCGAAGTCATGGTGCTGGACGAAGCCGACCGCATGCTCGACATGGGCTTCATCCCCCAGGTCCGCCAGATCATTCGCCAGACCCCGCCCAAGGGCGAGCGCCAGACCCTGCTGTTCTCTGCCACCTTCACCGACGACGTGATGAACCTGGCCAAGCAGTGGACCGTCGACCCCGCCATCGTCGAGATCGAGCCGGAGAACGTCGCCAGCGACACCGTCGAGCAGCACGTCTATGCCGTGGCCAGCAGCGACAAGTACAAGCTGCTCTACAACCTGGTGGCCCAGAACAACTGGGAACGGGTGATGGTCTTCGCCAACCGCAAGGACGAAGTGCGCCGCATCGAGGAGCGCCTCACCAAGGACGGCATCAGCGCCGCCCAGATGTCCGGTGACGTGCCCCAGCACAAGCGCATCAAGACCCTGGAAGGCTTCCGCGAAGGCAAGATCCGCGTCCTCGTCGCCACCGACGTGGCCGGTCGTGGCATCCACGTCGACGGCATCAGCCACGTGATCAACTTCACCCTGCCGGAAGACCCGGACGACTACGTGCACCGCATCGGTCGTACCGGCCGCGCCGGCACCAGCGGCACCTCCATCAGCTTCGCCGGCGAGGACGACGCCTTCGCCCTGCCGCCGATCGAAGAGCTGCTGGGCCGCAAGATCAACTGCGAAATGCCGCCGGCCGAACTGCTCAAGTCGGTTCCGCGCAACAAGCACTGATCCGCCACCAGGCGACAGAAAAAGGCGAAGCCCCCGGGCTTCGCCTTTTTCATTTCAGCCCCCTGCAGCCCGATGTAAAAACCTCACCATTTCCTCGCCCTCCATCGTCCGGCCCTTGCTGATCGATACAATAAATTCCACTATAGACAAATTGTTTACAGCGGAGTCCCACCATGTCCAGCGCCCTACCCCGGGTCATCCCCGCCCACGAAGCCGAACGCCTGCTGCCACGGATCGACGTCCAGGCCGCCCTGCGCGGCATGTTCCTCGACCTCGCCGCCGGGGAGGCCGTGCAGCCGCCCCAGCAACTGGTGCCGTTCCCCGGCGGTGGCGACTTCATCAACTACCTCGGCGTACTGGCCCGCGAGCAGGTCTACGGGGTCAAGACCTCGCCCTACCTGCCCAAACCGCAAGGGGCGGTGGTCACCGCCTGGACCCTGCTGATGTCCATGCAGGACGGCCAGCCGCTGCTGCTCTGCGACGCCGCCACCCTCACCACCGAGCGCACCGCCGCCACCACGGCGCTGGCGGTGGATGCCCTGGCGCCGGCCGATGCCACCGAGCTGGCCGTCATTGGCAGCGGCGCCGTGGCCCGCGCGCACATTCGCCATTGCCTGGCGCTGCGACCCTGGCAGCGCATCCGCGTGCACTCCCCGCGCCTGCAGGCCGAGGGCGAGCGTGCCGACGCCCTGCGCGCGCTGGACCCGCGCGTGATCCTCTGCACCCGGCAGGACGACGCCGTGGCCGGTGCCGGAGTGATCCTGCTCTGCACCTCCTCCGCCGGGCCGGTGCTGGACCCGCGCAGCCTCGGCCATGCGCCGCTGGTCACCTCCATCAGCACCAATGCCCCGCGCGCCCACGAGGTGCCGCCCGAGGCCCTGGCCGCGATGGACGTGTACTGCGACTACCGCGCCACCACCCCCGCCAGCGCCGGGGAGATGCAACTGGCGGCCGAACACCACGGCTGGCAGATCGATGCCCTGCGTGGCGACCTGCCCGAGCTGCTGGCCGGTCGTGCGCCCCGCCCGGACTACCAGCGTCCGGTATTCTTCCGCTCCATCGGCCTGGGCCTCGAAGACGTCGCCCTGGCCCACGCCCTGCACCGGCTCAGCAACGAGGAAACGGCATGACCCAGGCGGACTTCATCATCATCGGCGGCGGCATCGCCGGCGCCTCCACCGGCTACTGGCTGTCGCGCCACGGCCGGGTCGTTCTGCTGGAGCGCGAAGAGCACGCCGGCTACCACGCCACCGGACGCTCCGCCGCGCTCTATACCGTGGCCTACGGCACACCCCAGGTGCGCGCCCTCACGGCGGCCAGCCGGGCCTTCTTCGATGCACCGCCGGAAGGCTTCTGCGAACACCCAATCCTCACCCCACGGGGCGAAATGGTGGTGGACTTCACCGGCGACCGTGACGAACTGCAGCGCCAGTTCGACAGCGCCCGGGAACAGGTGCCCGACGTGCGCCTGCTGGACGCCGACGAAGCCTGCCGCCTGGTGCCGGTGCTGCGCCGGGAGAAGGTCCACGGTGCCATGCTCGACCCCAGCGCCGCCGACATCGACACCGACGGCCTGCACCAGGGCTACCTGCGCGGCATCCGGCGCAACGGCGGCGAGGTGCTGACCGGAGCCGAAGTCGCCGCCCTCGAACGCCAGGGCGACACCTGGCAGGTGGACAGCCGCGCCGGCCGCTTCAGCGCCCCCGTGGTGGTGAACGCCGCCGGCGCCTGGTGCGACCGCGTCGCCGAGCTGGCCGGGGCCCGCCCCCTGGGCCTGCAGCCCAAGCGCCGGGCGGCATTCATCTTCGCCCCGCCGGAAGGCATGGACTGCCACGCCTGGCCGGCGCTGGTGAGCCTCGACGAATCCTTCTACTTCAAGCCCGATGCCGGGATGCTGCTGGGCTCCCCGGCCAACGCCGACCCGGTGGAGCCCCAGGACGTGCAGCCCGAAGAGCTGGACATCGCCCTGGGCATCTACCAGATCGAGGAGCACACCCTGATGAACATTCGCCGCCCCGCCCGCACCTGGGCCGGCCTGCGCTCGTTCTTCGCCGACGGTGACCTGGTCTCCGGCTACGACCCCCGCCTGCCGGGCTTCTACTGGGTGGCCGGCCAGGGTGGCTACGGCATTCAGACCTCCGCCGCCATGGGTGAGGCCAGCGCCGCGCTGATCCGCCGCCAGCCGCTGCCCGAGCACCTCGCACGCTTCGGTCTCAGCGAGGCGATGCTGGCCCCCACCCGCCTGGGATGACGGCCCCGGCGCTTTGCGCCACACTCCCCCGCGCCGGCCACCGGGCCGGCGTCGTTTCCCGTCCCTGGAGCCCCGCATGACGCCAAGCCCTGCCCCCGATCTGGACAACTACCGGGCCATCGCCGACGCCATCGCCACGCTGTTCTTCCCCCACGCCGAAGTGGTCGTGCACGACCTGCGCACGCAGGCGATCGACTACATCGCCCACAACCTGTCCAAGCGCTCGGTGGGTGACGATTCGGCCCTGGAGGACATGCTCGAAGAGGGGGTCGAGGAGCGGAACATCGGCCCCTACGAGAAGCTCAACTGGGACGGCCAGAAGATCCGCTCGGTGAGCACCGTGCTGCGCGATGCCGAGGGCAAGCCGGTGGCGGTGCTATGCATCAACCTGAACATCTCCCTGTTCGAGTCGGCCAAGGCGGCGCTGGACCTGTTCCTCGCCCCCGGCAAGCTGATTCCCCAGCCGGACGCGCTGTTCCGCGACGACTGGCAGGAGCGCATCAACACCTTCCTCCACAGCTGGATGCGCCAGCGCCAGCTCGGCCTCAACCTGCTGACCCGCGAGCACAAGCGCGAGCTGGTCCTGGCCCTGCATGCCGAGGGCGCCTTCAAGGGCAAGAGCGCCGCCAACTACGTGGCCAACGTCCTCAACATGGGCCGCGCCACGGTCTACAAGCACCTGCGCGAACTCAAGGAAGAACCCGAAACGGATAGGTAGGGGCCATTCGTTGCGCCAACCCCGTAGCCCGGGCTTCAGCCCTGGACATACGCACGAAACCCGGACTGAAGTCCGGGCTACAGGCACCATCCGGCGCCATGCAGGGGCGACTTCAGTCGCCCGGCTCTTCGCGAGCAGAGCTCGCTCCTGCAGCGTTCGTAGCCCTGGCTTCAGCCCGGGACATACACACGAACCCCGGACTGAAGTCCGGGCTACAGGAAACCATCCGGCGCCCTGTAGGGGCGACTTCAGTCGCCCGGCTCTTCGCGAGCAGAGCTCGCTTCCGATCAATCCCCGTAGATATCGAAATCGAAGTACTTCGCCTGGATCGTCTGGTAGGTGCCGTTGGCGCGCAGGGCCTTGATGGCGGCGTCCAGCTTGTCACGCAAAGCGGTGTCGCCCTTGCGCACGGCGATGCCGGCGCCTTCGCCGAAGTAGCGAGGGTCGTTCAGCACCGGGCCGACGAAGGCGTAGCCCTTGCCGTTGTCGGTCTTGAGGAACCCCTCGTTGAGCGGGAACACGTCGGCCAGCACCGCGTCCAGGCGACCGGAGAGCAGGTCCAGGTAGATCTCGTTCTGGGTGCTGTAGCGCACCACCTTCACGCCCTTGGGCTCCAGCACCTCAGTGGCGAAGCGGTCGGTGGTGGTGGAGCGCTGGGTGCCGACGGTCTTGCCCACCAGGCTGGCGAAGCCGTCGTCGACGCTGCTGCCGGCCTTCATCGCCAGCCGTGCGGGGCTGTAGTAGTACTTGCCGGTGAAATCCACCGACTTGCGGCGTTCCTCGGTGATGGTCATGGACGAGAGGATGGCGTCCACCTTCTTCACCTTCAGCGAGGGGATCAGGCCGTCGAACTCCTGCTCCACCCACTGGCATTGCACCTTCATCTCCGCGCACAGGGCGTTGCCGATGTCGTAGTCGAAGCCGGCGATCTGCCCGTCGGGCGTCTTGTAGGCAAAGGGCGGATAGGCCGCCTCGATGCCGATGCGCAACGGCTTGTCGGCCGCGAACGCAGTGGAGGCCAGGAGGCCGAGGGCAAGGCTGCCAAGGAGGACGAGTTTCTTCATGGTGCGACTCCCGCTGTGCATGTGTGGGCCCGGCCGCTGAGGGGCGAGCCCTGTCGTGGTGGGCGTTGAAGGAGGGCAGTGACCGGCACCTGCGGCTGGCGCAGGCAGGCGGTGTGGAGAAGGGGATCGCGCGACACGGCGACACCTTGTTATTGGAATCTCAGTCCACTCTGGACTTTTATGTACAGATCGTCAATCGGCCGCTCAATGGCCGGCACGGCTGACCCAGGTCATGCCGCGACCCGACGGGGCGTCTAGGCTGCCTACAGGCAACCCAACGGGAGAGGCAGGCCATGGACCACGTACACCTGATGATCACGCTGCTGGTGGTGGGCTTCCTGTTGCTGGGCTTCGGCTTCAGCAACCGGGAGAAGGAATGGGGGGTGTGGCTGACGGGGCTGGGCACGGCATCCATGTTCATGCCCATCGTCTTCAAGATGTACATCGAGCTGGGCTGAGCCTCAGCCCTCGGGGGTATCCCAGCGCTTCGCGGCGGCCTGGTCGCTGCAGCGGCCCTCGACCCAGCGGGGGCCGTCGGGGGTGTCTTCCTTCTTCCAGAACGGCGCGCGGGTCTTGAGGAAGTCCATGACGAAGTTGCACGCGTCGAACGCGGCCTGGCGATGGGCGCTGGCGGTGCCGACGAAGACGATGGGCTCGCCCGGCTCCAGCCGGCCGATGCGGTGGAGGATGTCGATATTGAGCAGCGGCCAGCGGGCCGAGGCCTCGTCGGCGATCTTCTGCAGCGCCTTCTCGGTCATGCCCGGGTAGTGTTCGAGGAACATCCCGGCCACGTCCTGGCCGTCGTTGAAGTCCCGCACGTAGCCGACGAACCCCACCACCGCACCGACACCGACGTTGGCGGCGTGCAGGGCATTGAGTTCAACGCCCGGGTCGAAGGCAGCGCTCTGCACGCGAATGGCCATGTCAGCCTCCGGTCACGGTGGGGAAGAAGGCCACTTCGTCGCCTTCGGCCAGCGCCTCGTCGAGGCTGCACAGCTCCTGGTTGCGGGCGCACATGAGGTTCTGCTCGTCGAGCACCGCCCACACGCCGCCGCGCGCCGCGAGGTGCTGGCGCAGGTCGTCGAGGCGGGCGAAGGCCGGGTCCCAGGCCAGTTGCTCGCCATCCAGGCCGAGGGCCTCGCGGTAACGGGCGAAGTACTGCACACGGATCATGGTCACGCCTCCGCCTGGTAGTGGCCGCTCTTGCCGCCGAGCTTTTCCAGCAGCCGCACGGACTCGATGGTCATGCCACGGTCCACGGCCTTGCACATGTCGTAGAGGGTCAGCGCGGCGACGCTGGCGGCGGTGAGGGCCTCCATCTCCACGCCGGTCTGCCCGGCCAGCTTGCAGCGGGCGACGATGTGCACCACGTCATCGCCTTCGGCAGCCAGCTCCACCTTGACGCTGGTGAGCATCAGCGGATGGCAGAGGGGGATGAGGTCGGACGTCTTCTTCGCCGCCTGGATACCGGCGATGCGCGCCACGGCGAACACGTCGCCCTTGGGGTGGCCGCCGGCCTGGATCATCGCCAGGGTTTCCGGGCGCATGCGCACCCGCGCTTCGGCCGTCGCCTCACGGGCGGTCACCGCTTTTTCGGTGACGTCGACCATGTTGGCGCGGCCTTGGGAATCGAGATGGGTCAGCACTGCAAGTCTCCTCGGGCGACCCGGCGGAAGCGGGCCGCAGGAGGCGAATTGTATACAGAAGAGCCGGCGGCGGTCGCGCTTTCGCCGCCGGGCGGGTGAGCGCCCGGCGGCGACGGCGGCTACATGTGGGCTTCGGCGTATTCGGCGAGCACCGAACGCGGGACGCCCTGGAGGGTGATGTGAACGCCGTGGGGGAAGTCCTTGAAGCGTTCGGTCAGGTAGGTCAGGCCCGAGCTGGGCGCCGACAGGTAGGGGGTGTCGATCTGCGCGAGGTTGCCCAGACAGATCACCTTCGAGCCGGTGCCGGCGCGGGTGATGATGGTCTTCATCTGGTGCGGGGTGAGGTTCTGGCACTCGTCGATGATGATCAGGCTCTGCTGGAAGCTGCGCCCGCGGATGTAGTTCAGCGATTTGAACTGCAGCGGCACCTTGCTGAGGATGTAGTCCACGCTGCCGTGGGTGCTCTCGTCATCCATGTGCAGGGCTTCGAGGTTGTCGGTGATGGCGCCCAGCCAGGGCTCCATCTTCTCGGCCTCGGTGCCGGGCAGGAAGCCGATCTCCTGGTCCAGCCCCTGCACGCTGCGGGTGGCGATGATGCGCCGGTAGCGCTTGGTCACCATGGTCTGCTCGATGGCTGCGGCCAGCGCCAGGATGGTCTTGCCCGAGCCGGCGGCGCCGGACAGGTTGACCAGGTGGATGTCCGGGTCCAGCAGCGCGTACAGCGCCAGCGCCTGGTACACGTCACGCGGGCGCAGGCCCCAGGCCTCCTGGTGCAACAACGGCTCCTGGTGCAGGTCGAGGATGGTCAGCTCGGTGCCCTGGATGCCCTTGATCCAGCCGACGAAGCCCTGCTCGTCGACGATGAACTCGTTGACGTGCACCGCCGGCAGGTTGTCGGTGAGCTGCACCCGGTGCCAGGTGCGGCCGTGGTCCTGGCGGGTCTCCACCTTGCTGACGCGCTCCCAGAAGGAACCGGGCATGTCGTGATAACCACGGGACAGCAGGGACACGTCGTCCACCAGCTGGTCGGTGTGGTAGTCCTCGGCATCGATGCCACAGGCGCGCGCCTTCAGGCGCATGTTGATGTCCTTGGTGACCAGCACCACGGACAGGCCGGGCCGGCGGGTCTTCAGCTCCACCAGCTGGTTGATGATGCGGTTGTCGTTGAGGTTGTCCGGCAGCCAGGTGATGGGGGCTGCGCTCTTGCTCATGAGGATCGAGAGGAAGCCGCAGGGGCCGCTCTTCTCGCGCTGGATCGGTACGCCGTGCTCCACCTCCTCGGGGGTCGCGCCACCGAGGATCTTGTCGATGAGGCGGATGGCCTGCCGGCATTCGGCGGCCACGCCCTGCTTGCCACTCTTGAGCTTGTCCAGTTCCTCCAGCACCGTCATGGGGATGGCCACGTGGTGTTCTTCGAAGTTGAGGAGGGCGTTGGGATCGTGGATCAGAACGTTGGTATCGAGGGCGTAGAGGGTTGGAGCGGTGGAGCGGGCGCGTCCGTGGTCATCCATACTCGGTCACCTTCTTGTCGGTCCGGGCGACGGAATGCCGGTACGGCGCTCCGCCGAGGAAGGACTGCCGCCCTGCCTGCCCGGGTCATGCCGGGAGCCAGGGACTCCATGAGGAGGATGAGGGCCTGGGGCCGCCACCCTGTCCTCAGGATTCGGCGGTCTGATTCGTTAATAACCCAAGAGAGATGACAGAAAAAAGAACTTTTTGGTCCGCAAAAACCTTTTTTTATCCCTCGACGAATAACCCTTGGCGCCGGACAGGGGCGCCGCTAAAGTCCGAAGTCCCCCCTGCCCTCGCCGCTCCGCTGCCCTCAGCGGTAGGTGTTGCACGGCATCCAGTCCACCCCCGCCAGGGCCGTCCGGTCCTTCAGCCAGGGCACCGCCGCCAGGGCCTTCGGGTGGATGTCATGGAACAGCACCACGCCCCGGCGCCACAGCAGCATCAGGTTCAGCACCCGCTGCGCCGCTTCGTCGCCGCTGATGCGGGCGTTCCAGTCCTGCGAGTCGATGTTCCACAGCGCCACCGTCAGCCCCTGGGCGGCAAAGAACGCCCCGCTGTCGGCACGACGCTGGCCATAGGGCGGGCGGAACAGCGGCACGGCGTTGTCCGGCAGCGTGCGGGCCACCAGGTCACGCACCCGCACCACCGAGTCCTGCCACTGGTCCCAGCTGCTGTGGGACTTGTGCTCCCAGCCGTGCAGCCCGACGCACTGGCCGGCGTAGAGCTGGCGCATCGCCTCCGGCGAGGACTTGCCCAGGCGGGTCTGGAACCCCTGCCCCAGCACGTAGAAGGTCGCGCTCATGTGCTGCTCGCGCAGCCAGGTGGTGAGGCGATCGCTGAGGCCGTCACGGGGCGTCGGGCCATCGTCGAAGGTGAGCAGGAACTGCCGGTCCTTCAGCTCATCGCCGTTGCGCTCCTGCTCGGAGAACAGGCCGATCTCGCTGCTGATGCGCGGGAACAGCGCCGCCAGGCGCATCTGCTCGTCCAGGTAGCGCAGGTGGAAGCCCCGGCTGGCCTCGGACCAGGCGAAGAACGGCGAATCCGGCGTCACCTCGAAGCGCCGGGCGCGCTCGCGCAGCGCCGCCTCGTCAGCCGCCGGCTCGCAGAACGGCCGCGTGGCGTCACAGCCCTGGCTGGCCAGCCGGTAGTTCTCCGCCAGGCGCGCCCAGAAGCGCTTGCGCACCGTGGCGATGCCGTCCAGGTCCACCGCCTTGAGGCCCAGGCGTTGCTGCCAGGCGGCGGCGTCCAGCCCCTCGCTCTGCAGCAGGGTCTGGGCGAAGACCAGAATCTCGCCCCGGGAGGCGTCATCGAAGGCCGCTGGCGAATCCAGCGCAGCGGGCCAGGTGGAGCGGTCGATCAGGGCGATGCGGCTGGGGCCGGCGGCCTGGGCGAAGGTGGCGCCGAGCAGTGCGGCACCGAAAGCGAGGGTACGGAACATGGCGTTCTCCGTTCACGGCGGCGGAAACGAACGCGCCCCCGAAGGGGCGCGCTGTCAGCAGGGAGGGATCAGTGGCGGTCCTGAACCCGTTGGATCGCCTTGTCGTACACCGGGTTCGCCTTCTGCTCCTTGGCCAGGTGGTAGTGGCGCAGGGCATCGTCGTACTGCTCGGCCGCCTCGTAGATGCGGGCGATGTTGTAGTAGGAGCTGGCGCGCACGGTGGCCGCGTTGGCACCCGTGGCCAGGGCGATGGCCTTGCGGTTGGCCCAGATGGCCTCGGCGGTGCGGTTGGCCTTCTGGTAGGCCAGGCCGAGGTTGCTGTAGGCCTGGCCGTAGTTGGCATCCAGCTCGATGGCCTGGCGGTAGAAGTCGATGGCCAGGTCCAGCTTGCCTTCGTGGTAGGCCGCCTCGCCCTTGCGGTTCAGCGCCTTGGCATCGCCCTGTGCAGCCTGGGAAGCCGCCTGCGCAGCCACGCTGCGGCCCTCGTTGAGCAGCGGCTCGATGTCGCCCAGCACGTAGGCCGCGTCCTTCGCCTGGCTGCCCTCCAGGGTGTTGATGTCCTGGAAGTCACCGGATGCGGTGATGCGGAACACCTTCCACAGGTTGCCGCGCTGCTCCTTGGGCACGTAGTAGGTGCGCACCAGGGACTGGCCGACGTAGACGAACACCTTCGCCTGGCTGCCCGCCAGTGCCTTGGAGGACGGGTTGTCCCGGTTGGTGAAGTCATGCACCGCGTAGACGTAGGTCTCGCCGTAGCGCTTCTTGTGCAGGGTGATGGTCTCCGGGCCGTAGCTGTCGGTGTCGTCCACGTCCAGGTCGGCGTCGGTGCCTTCCTTCTCGGCGAAGTAGATGTGATTGCCCGGGTAGGCGATGTGGGAGTCCAGGTCCTCCGGCTTCTCGCCCCAGCTCAGCACGATGCGCAAGCCGTCCAGGTCCTTCATCACCGGGCTGATGGCATAGGTCATGCCGGTGCACGGGCACTTGGCAACGAGGTTGGAGTAGCCGTCCTTCTTCACGATCACCAGGCTTTCCGGGTCATCGGCGAAGCTGCTGTCCAGGGTCACGCGGCCCTGGGCATCGGTGCGGCCGGTCACGGTCTGGGCACCGTTCTTCTGCAGCAGCACCTCGGCGCCGGCAATCTTCTCGTCCTTCACCACGGCGCTCAGCACCTCGATGGAGACCGGCGCGGCCTGGGCCACCACGGCACCGGAAGCGAACAGCAGGGAAAGTGCGATACGCGAGAGGGTCTTCACAACGACCTCCTTGTCAGTCGGGGAATGGGCGGCCAGGGCCGCAGGGGAGCGCACTATAGCGCAGCCTCCCGGCCCGGTGTGTGACGCGGGGCATGCCCCCTGCCCGCTCAATCGGGGCGATAGGTGGAGCCTGCCCGGGCAAGTCCCTACAATCGCGCCATTGCCGAAGGAGACAAGCCGATGCTGATGGTGATTTCGCCCGCCAAGACCCTGGACTACGAAACCCCACCGGTCACCGACCGCTACACCCAACCCCGCCACCTGGACCACGCCCAGGAGCTGATCCAGCAGCTGCGCACCCTGGCCCCGGCCGACATCGCCGAGCTGATGCACCTGTCCGACAAGCTCGCCGGCCTCAACGCCGCGCGCTACGGCAGCTGGCACCCCGACTTCACCCCGGAGAACGCCAAGCAGGCCCTGCTGGCCTTCAAGGGCGACGTCTACACCGGCCTCGACGCCGAAAGCTTCGCCGAAGCCGACTTCGACTTCGCCCAGCGCCACCTGCGCATGCTCTCCGGCCTCTATGGCCTGCTGCGCCCGCTGGACCTGATGCAGCCCTATCGCCTGGAAATGGGCACCAAGCTGGCCAACGCCCGGGGCAAGGACCTCTACGCCTTCTGGGGCGAGCGCATCAGCACCTGGCTCAACGAAGCCCTGGCCGAACAGGGCGACAACGTCCTGCTCAACCTGGCCTCCAACGAGTACTTCAGCGCCGTGAAGCGCAAGGTGCTGGACGCCCGCATCATCGACACCGAATTCAAGGACCTGAAGAACGGCCAGTACAAGATCATCAGCTTCTACGCCAAGAAGGCCCGCGGCCTGATGGCCCGCTACGTGATCAAGGAGCGCCTCACCGACCCGCAGGGCCTGAAGGACTTCGACTACCAGGGCTACCGCTTCGCCGCCGAAGCCTCCAGCGAGAACAAGCTGGTGTTCCTGCGCGACACCCCGCAGGACTGACCCGCCCCCTCGCCCCTCCTCCCCGGAGGGGCACGTGCCTACCCCCCGCTTATGCCCCCGACCCGATGAAGGGTCTTATAACCATCCCGCCCAACGCACTTCCCACTTCACCGCTTGCCGGCAGATTTTGATATCACCGTGCAATAACGGTAGCGGCCTACCAGCGAATACTTTTCCAACTTCCTCCGCGCCCTCTAGCACGCGCCCTACAGCGCAAACCCGCGCCACGCCTGGCGTTTGAAAGTTTGAACTTTTTCGCAAGTTAGAAGTAAGCAAACTTTGCCATCATTGTGATGCCAAACTTGCCGTTCATCGAAAAAGTGAAACGCCGCAAAATATTGACGAATGGCCGGAACTATCCAAACAGCCCCACACTCATAAACCGCGACACATAATTCTTCATATTTCCGTTTCTTACTGACTATGAAAACTGCCCCCGCTATCGGAGCACTCCGAGGGGGTAGTTATGCGTAACGGAAAGTTCCACTTGAACAAGGAGTGCAACGCCATTTTCGACGAGTGACATAAAAACCAAGGGCCAGAGCCGTTGAGGTGATCAGTCCAGGACTCTCTGGAGCCAGCGTCATTACAGGCTCCGCTTCAGGTACCCGCAGTTTCGGTGCCCGGTATCCGTCATGCCTGCACGCAGTAGAAAGTTGCTGTTTGGTGACAACTGCAGAAACGGCCGTGGCTAATAAGCCACTTATTAACACGTACTAAATGGAATGAGGTGATAGCGATGCGTATCAGCATCTTTGGTTTGGGCTACGTCGGTGCAGTATGTGCCGGTTGCCTGTCCGCTCGTGGTCATGAAGTTGTCGGCGTGGATGTTTCCAGCACCAAGATCGACCTGATCAACAAAGGCAAATCCCCCATCGTCGAACCGGGCCTGGAAGAGCTGCTGCAGCAGGGCCTGAAGACCAACCGCCTGCGCGGCACCACCGACGTCGCCGCCGCCGTACGCGATACCGACATGTCCTTCATCTGCGTCGGCACCCCGAGCAAGAAGAACGGCGACCTGGGCCTGGAATACATCGAAGGCGTCTGCCGCGAGATCGGCTTCGCCCTGCGCGACAAGGCCGAGCGCCACACCGTCGTGGTCCGCAGCACCGTCCTGCCGGGCACCGTGAAGAACGTGGTGATCCCGATCATCGAAGACTGCTCCGGCAAGCAGGCCGGCGTCGACTTCGGCGTCGCGGTGAACCCCGAGTTCCTGCGCGAAAGCACCGCCATCAAGGACTACGACTTCCCGCCCATGACCGTCATCGGCGAGCTGGACAAGACGTCCGGCGACCTGCTGGAAACCCTCTACCGCGAACTGGACGCCCCGATCATCCGCAAGGACATCGAGGTCGCCGAGATGATCAAGTACACCTGCAACGTCTGGCACGCCGCCAAGGTCACCTTCGCCAACGAGATCGGCAACATCGCCAAGGCCGTCGGCGTCGATGGCCGCGAAGTGATGGACGTGGTCTGCCAGGACCACAAGCTCAACCTCTCCAAGTACTACATGCGCCCCGGCTTCGCCTTCGGCGGCTCCTGCCTGCCCAAGGACGTGCGCGCCCTCAGCTACCGCGCCAGCTCCCTGGACGTCGAAGCCCCGCTGATCGGCTCGCTGATGCGCAGCAACTCGGCCCAGGTGCAGAAGGCCTTCGACATCATCGCCGCCCAGGACAAGCGCAAGGTTGCCCTGCTCGGCCTGTCGTTCAAGGCCGGCACCGACGACCTGCGCGAGAGCCCCCTGGTGGAGCTGGCCGAAATGCTCATCGGCAAGGGCTTCGACCTGCGCATCTACGACCGCAACGTCGAATACGCCCGCGTCCACGGCGCCAACAAGGACTACATCGAATCGAAGATCCCCCACGTCTCGTCCCTGCTCGACAGTGACTTCGACGGCGTCGTCGACAACGCCGACGTGATCGTCCTGGGCAACCGCGACGAACTCTTCGCCCCCCTTGCCCAGCGCGCCCCCGAAGGCAAGCACGTGATCGACCTGGTGGGCTTCATGCCCAAGGCCAGCCACGGCAACGCCGAAGGCATCTGCTGGTAACCGCGACCGCTTCAGCGCAACGCGATGACGCACCTTGGGCGAGCGAAACAATGACAAGCAGCGCCCACGCCCGAGGTCCGTCCAGCGTTCACGAAGGAATGGATGAATCAATGGACAAGCTCAAGCGAAGCCTCACCGAGGCAGCCGGCTGGCTGTTCTTCCTGACGGGCCTGATGCTGCTCGCGCTGGCGCTGCCCCGCTCGGTGTTCGATCCCGAGTCCAAGCACTTCCTGCTGCTCATCGGCGTGGTCGGCATCTGGCGCTATTCCATGGGCGCCCTGCACTTCCTGCGCGGCACCCTGTTCCTCTACGTCGTCTACCCCTGGCAGCGCCGCCAGGTGCGCAAGCTCGGCGCAGCGGCCGACCCGTCCCACGTCTACCTGCTGGTCACCAGCTTCCGCATCGACGCCCTGACCACCGCCATGGTCTACCGCTCGGTGATCCAGGAAGCCATCGACTGCGGCTACCCCACCACCGTGGTCTGCTCCATCGTCGAACTCTCCGACGAGCTGCTGATCAAGAACCAGTGGAACCGCCTGGCCCCGCCGGAGCGCGTCAAGCTGGACTTCGTGCGCATCCCCGGCACCGGCAAGCGCGACGGCCTGGCCTACGGCTTCCGCGCCATCTCCCGGCAACTGCCCGACGACGACGCCGTGGTCGCCGTGGTGGACGGCGACACCGTGCTCACCCAGGGCGTGGTGAAGAAGACCGTGCCCTGGTTCAAGTACTTCCCCAACGTCGGCGGCCTCACCACCAACGAGTTCTGCGAGGTCCGCGGCAGCTACCTGATGAGCGAATGGCACAAGCTGCGCTTCGCCCAGCGCCACATCAACATGTGCTCCATGGCGCTCTCCAAGCGCGTGCTGACCATGACCGGGCGCATGTCGGTGTTCCGCGCCAAGGTGGTCACCGACCCCGGCTTCATCGCCGACGTGGAGAGCGACCACCTCGACCACTGGCGCCTGGGTCGCTTCCAGTTCCTCACCGGTGACGACAAGTCCAGCTGGTACAGCCTGATGCGCCTGGGCTACGACACCTTCTACGTGCCGGACGCCGCCATCAACACCGTCGAGCACCCGCCGGAGAAGAGCTTCATCAAGGCCAGCCGCAAGCTGATGTTCCGCTGGTACGGCAACAACCTGCGGCAGAACACCCGCGCCCTGGCCCTCGGCCCGCGTCGCCTCGGCTGGTTCACCACCCTGGTGCTCAGCGACCAGCGCGTGTCCATGTGGACCTGCCTGCTGGGCCTGGCCGTCGCGGTGATCGCCAGCCTCAAGTACAGCATCGCCTACCTCCTGGTGTACCTGCTGTGGATCGGCCTCACCCGCTTCATCCTCACCCTGCTGCTGAGCGTTTCAGGGCACCCCATAGGACCGGCCTACCCGCTGATCCTCTATTACAACCAGATCGTCGGCGCGCTGGTGAAGATCTACGTCTTCTTCCGCCTGGACCAGCAGTCCTGGACGCGCCAGAACACCAAGCTCAACCGGGACCTGGCCAGCTTCACCCGCTGGTTCAACACCTGGTCTTCCCGTGCCATGACCTTCACCGCCACCAGCGTCTTCGTAGCCACGCTGATGGCGTTCGTGTGACCGAACCCGATAGGAAATCCAGACCATGAATACAGCCGTCAACGTCAATGTGGTGCACGAATCCGAAGCCCAGCGCCAGCACGCCCGGGTCAAGCTCCCGGCCAAGGTGCGCTACCTGGTGGGCAAGGAGCGCGTCGAGCACCGCCTGCTCGACCTCTCCGCCGGCGGGTTCGCCTTCCAGGTGGAACCGGGGCAGAAGGTGCAGGTGGGCGACTACCACCAGGGCCGCATGCAGTTCCAGGTGGACAACCTCAGCCTCGGCCTGGACGTCGAGTTCCAGGTGCGCTTCCTCGACCCCCAGCAGGAGCGCGCCGGCTGCCAGTTCCACAACCTCAAGCCGCGTGACATCGCCACCCTGCGCTACCTCATCAGCGCCCACCTCTCGGGCGAAGTGGTCAGCGCCGGCGACATCCTCAACACCCTGCAGCGCGAGAACTTCACCAAGCCGCGCAAGAACGGCAGCGGCGGCGGCATGGGCATGTTCGGCCGCCTGCGCGCCGTCACCTTCAGCGCCGGCCTGTTCCTCGTCGGCCTGGCCGCCTTCGGCTTCATCTTCAAATCGCTCTACGGCCTGTACTTCGTCACCCACGCCGAATCCGGCATGGTCGCCGTGCCCGCCATGCAGGTCACCATGCCCCGCGAAGGCACCGTGCAGAGCCTGATCGGCGGCGAAGGCGCCGTGGTGCAGAAGGGCGCCCCGATCGCCTCCTTCTCCGCCACCATGCTGGAGATGCTCAAGGGCCACCTGACCGACGACCAGCTCGCCCCCGCCAACGTCGAGGAACTGTTCGGCAAGCAGATGAAGGGCACCCTCACCAGCCCCTGCAACTGCAAGGTCGCCCGCCAGCTGGTGGCTGACGGCCAGTTCGCCGGCAAGGGCGACGTGATCTTCGAACTGGTGCCCCAGGACTTCGAAGCCACCGTCAGCGCCCGCTTCCCCTACCGCAACTTCGCCCAGGCCAAGCCCGGCGCCAGCGTCACCTTCCAGGTGGCCGGCGAAGACACCCCGCGCCACGGCAAGATCATCAGCTCCAGCCTGATCGACAGCGGCCTGTCCTCCGACATCCGCGTCGTCATCCAGCCCGACCAGGTACTGGACAGCAAGCTCGCCGGGCAGCCCGTCGAAGTCAGCATCGACCGCGGTCCCTCCTTCGACTGGATGATCAACCGCGCCCTGGCGGCCGGCTTCTGAGGAGGACACCCGTGGCGACCCTTCCCTCCCGCACCCTGCTGCTCGGCGTCGCCGTCGCGCTGGCCGGCTGCGCCGGCCTGCCCGACCAGCGGCTGGCCAGCGAAGCACTCAAGCGCGGCGACACCGCCACCGCCGAGCGCAACTTCCGCCAGCTCGCCGAGCTCGGCTACGTCAACGCCCAGGTCGGCCTCGCCGACCTGCAGGTGGACAGTGGCGACCCGGAGCAGATGCGCCAGGCCGAGCAGACCTACCGCCAGGCCATGGACCAGTCGCCGCGCGCCAAGGCCCGCCTCGGCAAGCTGCTGGCGCGCAAGCCCGACGGCACCCCGGCCGAACGCCAGGAAGCCGCCCAGCTGCTGGAAGACGCCTACAAGGCCGGCGAGCCCAACAGCCTGCTGCCCCTGGTGATGCTCTACCTCACCTTCCCCCAGGACTTCCCCGGCGTGAACGTGCAGCAGCGCATCGCCCAGTGGCGCGCCGACGGCCAGCCCCAGGCCGAGCTGGCGCAGATCCTCTACTACCGGACCCAGGGCACCTACGACCAGCACCTGGCCGAGATCGAGGACATCTGCACCCGCAACCTGCAGCAGGCCGACGCCTGCTACGTCGAACTGGCCACCGTCTACAGCAAGCAGGGCAAGGGCGACGAGCGCCAGGCCCTGGTGGAGCAGGTCATGGCCCGCTACGCCGCCGGCACCCTGCCCGCCCAGCGCGTCGACTCGGTGGCCCAGGTGCTGGCCGACGCCGAGCTGGGCAAGCCTGACGAAGGCAAGTCCCAGGACATGCTCGAACGCATCGCCCCGGCCTACCCGCCGGCCTGGGTCAGCCTCGCCAAGCTGCTCTACGAGTACCCGGGCCTGGGCGACATCGACAAGATGATGGAGTACCTCGACCACGGCCGCGAAGCCGCCCAGCCGCGCGCCGAACTGCTGCTCGGCCGCCTCTACTACGAAGGCAAGCTGGTCCCCCTGGACCCGGTGAAAGCCGAGCGCCACCTGCTCAAGGCCTCTGCCACCGAGCCCACCGCCAACTACCTGCTGGGGCAGATCTACATCCGTGGCTACCTCGGCGACATCGACCCGGACAAGGCCCTGGACTACCTGCTGAGCGCCGCCCGCAACGGCCAGATCAACGCCGACTACGCCCTCGGCCAACTGTTCGCCCAGGGCAAGGGCATCCGCCCCGACCTGGTCAACGCCTACGTCTTCAGCCAACTGGCGCTGCCCAAGAACACCCCGCAGGCCATCGAACTGGCGCAGACCGTGGAACAGCAGCTGAGCCCCGCCGACCGTGCCCGCGCCGAACAGCGCCTGCGCGAGGAACGCCAGTTCCGCGGCGTCGCCCTGCAGGACACCACGCAGATGCAGGCCATGCAGACCCCTTGAAGGAACCGACATGAAATTCAACCTCTGGACGACCGCCAGCCTCGGCCTGGGCCTCACGCTTCTTTCCACCAGCAGCGCCTTCGCCGTGCAGATGAGCGACAAGAACTTCGGCCTCGACATCAAGATCACCGCCCAGTCCGAGGACGACCGCGACCTCGGCACCCAGAAGGGCGGCGACGTCAGCGGCGTGGGTATCGACCTGCGCCCCTGGGTCTACGCCGAACGGGGTGACTGGAGCGCCTTCGCCATGGGCCAGGCGGTCAGCGCCACCGACATCGTCGAGACCGACACCCTGCAATCCAGCGACACCGACGGCGAACAGGGCGCGCGCGACGACGGCCGCCAGCCGGACAAGAGCTACCTCGCCCTGCGCGAATTCTGGGTCGACTACGGCGGCCTCACCGCCTACCCCGGCGAACACCTGCGCTTCGGCCGCCAGCGCGTGCGCAGCGCCGAAGGCACCTGGTGGGACACCAACATCGAAGCCCTGCGCTGGAGCTTCGACACCACCTTGCTGACCGCCCACGTCGGCGTCGCCGAACGCTTCAGCGAATACCGCACCGACCTCGACGAACTGGCCCCCGAAGACAAGGACCGCCAGCACGTCTTCGGCGACATCGCCACCCAGTGGGCACCGGGCCACTGGGTCGGCCTCAAGGTCCACCACAGCCGCGACAACGGCAGCCTGCCCGACGCCGGCGAGGTGGTGGAGCCCCTGGACAAGCGCTACACCGGCGACCTCACCTGGGTCGGCATCGACGCCGACGGCGGCTTCTTCGACCGGCGCTCCACCGCCCCGCTGAACTACTGGGCTCAGGCCACCTGGCTCACCGGCGACACCGACGAACTGACCCAGAGCGTGGTCGGTGACCAGCGCCTCGCCAACGGCTCGCGCAACGTCGACGTCAACGCCTGGGGCGTCGACCTCGGCCTGCGCTGGAACCTCTCCGAGCAATGGAAGGTCGGCGGCGCCTACGCCCGTGGCAGCGGCGGCGGTGACGACGACAGCTCCCGCCAGTTCCGCCAGACCGGCATGGAGAGCAACCGCTCCAACTTCACCGGCACCGAAGCCCGCATGCACCGCTTCGGCGAAGCCTTCCGCGGTGAGCTGAGCAACCTGCAGGTGGCCACCGCCTTCGCCTCCTGGCAGCTGCACGACGACTACGACGCCAGCCTCGTCTACCACCGCTTCTGGCGCGTGGACGACAACCAGGACGTCGGCCAGGCCGGCATCACCGCCCCGCTGGAGGACGGCGAGAAGGACATCGGCCAGGAAGTCGACCTGGTGGTGACCCGCTACTTCCGCCAGGGCCTGCTGCCCGCCGGGATGGCCGAGCACCTGGACGACGCCTCCGCCCTCGTGCGCTTCCGTGGCGGCGTGTTCAAGCCGGGCGATGCCTACGGCAGCGGCACCGACTCGCTCATGCACCGCGCCTTCGTCGACTTCATCTGGCGCTTCTGATGCCAGCGAGCCCAGGGAGAACAGCCATGCCCAACCTCCTCGCAACCCCCCGGCCGCTCAGCGGCCTGGTGCTCGGCGCGCTGCTGGCCAGCGCCCCGTGGGTGCACGCGGCCGAGCCGGCCAAGGGCCTCAAGGAAACCAAGAACTACACCGTCACCAGCGCCCCGGTGGACCAGCTCCACCTGGACCCGCCCGAGCTGCCCGACCTCTCCGGCTACACCCGCCAAGCCATCGAGGCCAAGGTGGACCGCCGCACCGCCGGCAAGGTGGTGGTCCGGCGCATGCTCCAGCAGGACGCCCTGAAGGACTTCATCGGCGGCAACGAGCGCATGCGCGAATGGGTCAGCCGCCAGCGCGGCATGCCCCAGGCGATCTTCATCGAAGGCGGCTTCGTCACCCCGGCCGACCTGGCCAAGGCCCTGCCCGACAGCCAGTTCGCCGAAACCGCACCGGGCGTCTACATCGCCCGCCTGCCGGTAGTGGTGGCCCAGGGCGCCAGCCTGCGTATCGGCGAAGAGATCCGTGACTTCCGCCTGTCCCAGGAGCGCGGCGCGTTCCTGGTCAACGACGGCAAGCTGTTCATCACCGGCACCAGGCTGACGGCCTGGCGCGAGCAGGACGACACCCCGGCCTGGTTCCGCAAGCCCTCGGAGTTCCGCCCGTTCCTGGTCTCCTGGGGCGGCAGCGAGCTGTACATCGCCGACAGCACCGTCACCAGCCTCGGCTACGACAACTCCAAGTCCTACGGCGTCTCCATCACCCAGTACACCCCCGGCATGCACGAGCGCCTCAAGCGCCCGGAACCCACCGGCTGGCTGGTGAACTCGGAGTTCGTCGACCACTGGTACGGCTTCTACTGCTACGAAGCCCGCGACGTGGTCATCAAGGGCAACACCTACCGCGACAACATCGTCTACGGCATCGACCCCCACGACCGTTCCCACGGCCTGGTCATCGCCGAGAACACCGTCCACGGCACCAGGAAGAAGCACGGCATCATCATCTCCCGCGAGGTGGACGACAGCTGGATCATCAACAACAAGACCTACGACAACAAACTGTCGGGCATCGTCATCGACCGCAACTCGGTGAACAACCTGGTGGCCTACAACGAGGTCTACCAGAACCATTCCGACGGCATCACCCTCTACGAGAGCTCCAACAACCTGCTGTGGGGCAACAAGATCGTCGGCAACCAGCGCCACGGCATCCGCCTGCGCAACAGCGTCAACATCCGCCTGTACGAGAACCTGTCCATGGCCAACGGCCTGACCGGCGTCTACGGGCACATCAAGGACCTGTCCAACACCGACCGCGACATCGAGCTGGACCCCTTCGACACCAAGGTCTCGATGATCGTGGTCGGCGGCAAGCTCGCCGGTAACGGCTCCTCGCCCCTGTCCATCGACTCCCCCCTCTCCGTGGAGCTGTACCGCGTGGAAATGCTCGCCCCGAGCAAATCCACCGGCATCAGCTTCGCCGGCGTACTGGGCGAGAAACAGGAGGAAATCCTCGACCTGATGGTGCGCCGCAACAAAGCGGTGCTCATCGACCCCGTCGAAAGCCAGGCCGAACTCCAGGATTGAGGCACACACCACCATGCACAGACACCCCATGAAATGGCTCGCCCCCTCCACCCTCGCCGCTGCCCTGCTGGCCGCGTCCCAGGGGGCCTGGGCCGCGCCCGAGTACAGCGTGCAGCGCACCGGCCCCCTGTGCGCCGTCGCCCAGGACCCGAGCGTGTACAACACCAAGTACCTGAGCTTCTTCACCGCCCTGGTCCAGGGCCGTGGCGACTGGCTGTTCCGCACCCGCTACGACCTGCGCACCGACTTCGGCACCAGCGCCTTCGGCTACAGCGAGTTCAAGCGCCTGCGCGACGCGCTCAAGGCCAAGGGCGTCGAGCTGATGGTGGTCTACCAGCCGACCCGTGGCCTGGTGAACCGCGAGCAGCTCACCGAAGCGGAAAAGGCCCGCTTCGACTACGACCTGGCGAAGAAGAACTACCTCAAGGCCGTGGACGACTTCCGCAAGACCGGCATCTGGGTCACCGACCTCTCGCCGCTGTTCGACGAGAAGGGCGTGGACACCGACTACTACTTCAAGGCCGACCACCACTGGACCCCGGCCGGCGCCAACCGCACCGCCAAACTGGTGGCCGAGACGCTGAAGCAGATGCCCGGCTTCGACGAGATCCCCAAGAAGACCTTCGACAGCAAGGTCGTCGGCCTGCTGCCCAAGGCCGGCACCCTGCACAAGACCGCCGGCCAGCTCTGCGGCACCACCTACGCCACCCAGTACGTCGACCGCTACGAGACCGAAGCCTCGGGCGACGGCGCCGCCGGCGATGCCCTGTTCGGCGACGAATCCAACCCGCAGATCGTCCTGGTGGGCACCAGCAACAGCGGCCCGGCCTACAACTTCGCCGGCTTCCTGCAGCAGCACAGCGGCGCCGAGGTGCTCAACATGGCGGTCAGCGGCGGCGGCTTCGACAGCGCCCTGCTGCAGTACATGAGCAGCCCGGAATTCCACGAGCACCCGCCCAAGATCATCATCTGGGAGTTCGCCACCCACTACGACATGGCGCAGAAGAGCTTCTACCGCCAGGCCCTGCCGCTGGTGAACAACGGCTGCGAGGGCCAGCCGGCGGTGATGCACCGCAAGGTGCGCATGAAGCCCGGCGCCAACGAAGTCTTCGTCAACGGCCAGAACCAGCCGATCAAGGACATCCGTGGCGGCGACTACCAGGTGGACCTGACCTTCAGCGACCCGACCGTTCACGAGTCCAAGGCCACCGTCTGGTACCTCAACGGCCGCCGCGAGAACTTCAAGATCGAACAGAGCGACCGCGTCGACACCGGCGGCCGCTACGCCTTCGAACTGCGCAACGACCCCGACTGGCGGGACCTCAACGTCCTCGCCCTGGAAATCCACAGCCCCGAAGAGATGCCTGAGAACCTCAGCGTCGACGTGACCCTGTGCAAGCGCCCAGGCCACTCGGGTGAACACCTCGCGGCCAAGGCCGAGTGAGGAAGGAGGTCATCATGAAACCCCGACTCCGGTTGCTCGCCCCCTGCCTGTTCAGCGGCGCCCTGCTCGGCCCGCTCGCCCACGCCGGCGACCTGGTCCCGCCCTCGGGCTACTACGCCCCGGTGGAGGTCGACGAGCACAAGGCCGACAGCTGCGAAGCCCCGCCGCCGCCCTACACCGGCAAGCTGGAGTTCCGCAGCAAGTACGAGGGCTCCAACCAGGCCCGCGCCACCCTCAACCCCACGGCGGAACGGGCCTTCCGCGACAGCACCGCCGACATCACCCGCATGGAGCGCGGGGTCAACAAGATGGTCATGGCGTACATGCGCGATGGCCAGCGCGCGCAACTGGAGTGCGCCCTGCAGTGGATGGGCAGCTGGGCTCAGGCCAACGCCCTGCAGAGCACCGAGTACAACCACACCGGCAAGTCCATCCGCAAATGGGCCCTGGGCAGCCTGTCCTCGGCCTACCTGCGGCTGAAGTTCTCCAACTCCCACCCGCTGGCCGGCTACACCCAGCAGAGCCAGCAGATCGAGTCCTGGTTCTCGCGCCTGGCCGACCAGACGGTGCACGACTGGAGCGGCCTGCCGCTGAAGAAGATCAACAACCACTCCTACTGGGCCGCCTGGTCGGTGATGGCCACTGCCGTCGCCACCAACCGCCGAGACCTCTTCGACTGGTCCGTCGCCCAGTTCCGCGTCGCCGCCAGCCAGGTGGACAAGGACGGCTTCCTGCCCAACGAACTCAAGCGCGAGCAGCGTGCCCTGGCCTACCACAACTACAGCCTGCCGCCGCTGGCCATGATCGCCGCCTTCGCCCAGGCCAACGGCGTGGACCTGCGCAACGAGAACGACGGCGCCCTGCGCCGTCTCGGCGAAAAGGTCATCGCCGGGGTGGATGACCAGGAACCCTTCGACGACAGGACCGGCAAGGACCAGGACATGGAGGACCTGGAGAAGCGCGCCAAGTTCGCCTGGCTCGAACCCTGGTGCGCCCTCTACGGCTGCAAGCCCGAGACCCTGCGCTGGAAGGACTCCATGGCCCCCTACAAGACCTTCCGCCTGGGGGGCGACATCACCCAGGTGTTCCACCCGAAGAAGGAGGGCGGCAGCGGCAGCTGATCCGGTGCCCTCCCCCACCGGGGGAGCCACCTGACGCAACGAACCGACCGCGCAGCAGACGCGGCGGCGCAAGGATTTGAACGCCACACCCTGGGGAGGGAATGGCGGGTCGCACACCGGGCTGGAACGTCCGGCGGCGGCCCAGAAAGTTACGTACAAGTGGAGAGACTCGGATGGTCTTTTCTTCAAACGTGTTCCTGTTCCTGTTCCTGCCGATCTTCCTCGGCTTGTACTACCTGGTCGGGACACGCTATCGAAACCTGCTCCTGCTCATCGCCAGCTACGTGTTCTACGCCTGGTGGCGGATCGACTTCCTGGCTCTGTTCGCCGCCGTCACGGTGTTCAACTACTGGATCGGCCTGCGCATCGGCGCCGCCGGGGTGCGCACCAAGCCCGCGCAGCGCTGGCTGCTGCTCGGCGTCGCGGTGGACCTGTGCGTGCTGGGCTACTTCAAGTACGCCAACTTCGGCGTGGAGACCTTCAACGCGATCTTCACCCAGTTCGGCATGGAGCCCTTCGTCATCACCCACATCCTGTTGCCGATCGGGATCTCGTTCTACATCTTCGAGTCCATCAGCTACATCATCGACGTGTACCGGGGCGACACCCCAGCCACCCGCAACCTGGTGGACTTCGCCGCCTTCGTGGCGATCTTCCCGCACCTGATCGCCGGCCCCGTGCTGCGCTTCCGCGACCTGGTGGACCAGTTCAACCACCGCACCCACACCGTCGACAAGTTCGCCGAGGGCTGCACCCGGTTCATGCAGGGCTTCATCAAGAAGGTCTTCATCGCCGACAGCATCGCGCCCATCGCCGACCACTGCTTCGCCCTCTCCGACCCCACCACGGGCGACGCCTGGCTCGGCGCGCTGGCCTACACCGCGCAGCTGTACTTCGACTTCTCCGGCTACAGCGACATGGCCATCGGCCTCGGCCTGATGATGGGCTTCCGCTTCATGGAGAACTTCAACCAGCCCTACATCAGCCAGTCCATCACCGAGTTCTGGCGGCGCTGGCACATCAGCCTCTCCACCTGGCTGCGGGACTACCTGTACATCAGCCTGGGCGGCAACCGCGGCACCACCTTCCAGACCTACCGCAACCTGTTCCTCACCATGCTGCTGGGCGGCCTGTGGCACGGCGCCAACTTCACCTACATCATCTGGGGCGCCTGGCACGGCGCCTGGCTGGCCATCGAGCGCGCCCTGGGCGTGGACGCCGCGCCGAAGGTGATCAACCCGCTGCGCTGGGCCTTCACCTTCCTGCTGGTGGTGATCGGCTGGGTGATCTTCCGCGCCGAGAACCTCGACGTCGCCTGGCGCATGTACGCCGCCATGTTCAGCTTCGGTGACTGGGGCCTCTCCGAACTCAACCGCGCCCAGCTCACCAGCCTGCAGATCGCCACCCTGGTGCTGGCCTACGTGGTGCTGGCCTGGTTCGGCATCCGCCAGTTCCACGCCAAGCCGCTGACCGGCGCGCCCAAGGCCCGTGCCGACGAACACGTCGACGCCAACGGCCCGGCCACCGCCCAGCCGCGCAGCCCGCAGGCCGCTGCCGACGACCCGGCCGCCATCGCCTACTCCCCCAGCGGCGCTCTGGTCTGGCAACAGACCTGGATGACCCAGCTGCCGGTGCTGGCCACCCGGGTCGCCCTGCTGCTGCTGTTCGCCGCGTCGATCCTGAAGCTCTCGGCGCAGAGCTTCTCCCCCTTCCTCTACTTCCAGTTCTGAAGGGAGCGCACACATGAGCAGAACTGCAAACACCCTCTACATCGTCGCCTTCGCCGGCATGCTGCTGGCCCTGAGCCTGTGGTCCATGCGCGGCATCGTCGGCTTCAGCGTCGCCAAGGAAACCACCGTGCTCAACGGCAAGCTGGCCCACGCCTTCGAGAAGCACTACGACGATGAATTCCCCATCAAGCAGATCGGCACCAACCTCTGGGCCCTGGTGGACTACGGCCTGTTCGGCGAAGGCCGCCAGGGCGTGGTGATCGGCCAGGACGGCTGGCTGTTCTCCGACGAGGAGTTCGACCCGGTGGCCGAAGGCGAGCGCCACCTGCAGGAGAACCTGGCGCTGATCCAGGGCGTGCGCGACGAGCTGGACAGCCGGGGCATCAAGCTGGTGCTGGCCATCGTCCCGTCCAAGTCGCGGATCTACCCCGAGCACGTCGGCGAGGCCCGCCCCACCGCCCTGCGCCAGGACCTCTACGCCCACTTCCGTGGCGCCGTGCGCAAGGCCGGGATCATCGCCCCGGACCTGCTCGGCCCGCTGGAACAGGCCAAGAACAACGGCCAGGTGTTCCTGCGCACCGACACCCACTGGACGCCCCAGGGCGCCGAAGTGGTGGCCCAGCGCCTGGGCCAGGTGGTGCGCGAGCGCGTCAGCCTCTCCGGCAGCGACCAGGCCTTCGTCACCGAAGCGGTGAAGAACGAGGACTACAAGGGCGACCTGACCCGCTTCCTGCCGCTCGACCCGCTGTTCGCCGACCTGATGCCCGCCCCGGACACCCTGCAGAAGCGCGAGACCCGCGCCGCAGGCGAGGAGGAATCCGGCGACCTGTTCGGTGACAGCAGCGTGCCGGTGGCCCTGGTGGGCACCAGCTACAGCGCCAACCCCAACTGGAACTTCGCCGGCGCCCTGCGCCAGTCCCTGCAGCGCGACCTGGTGAACCACGCCGAGGACGGCCACGGCCCGATCCTGCCGATGCTCAAGTACCTCAAGAGCGACGAGCTGAAGGACGCCGCCCCCGAGCTGGTGATCTGGGAATTCCCCGAGCGCTACCTGCCCATGCCCAACGACCTGAGCGAGTTCGACCCGCAGTGGATCGCCCAGCTGCGCAAGGGCGCCCCCGGCGAGCGCGTCGCCGCCACCCATTAACGAACGGGCCTTCGGGTCCCAAGCGCCATGCGCATTGCACCAAAGGAGGAAACACCATGAACCGACAGAAGCAACGCACCTGGACGTCGTACGCCTGCGCCCTGGCCCTGGGCGTCAGCGCCTTCTCCGCCCTGGCCGATGAAGGCGGCCTCTACGGCCCGCAGGCGCCGAAGGGTTCGGCCTTCGTCCGCGCCTACAACGCCGGTGCCAGCGAACTGGACGTCAGCGTCGGCAACACCGCCCTGAACGACGTCGCCCCGCTGGGCTCCAGCGACTTCAAGTTCCTGCCGGCCGGCAACTACAACGCCCAGGTGGGCAGCGCCAGCGTCCCAGTGAAACTGGAGTCCGACCGCTACTACACCCTGGTCAGCCAGCCGGGCGCCGAGCCCAAGCTGGTGGAAGAGCCGGCCTTCAAGAACAAGCAGAAGGCCCTGCTGCGGGTGCAGAACCTCTCCGGCGCCAAGCTCACCCTGAAGACCGCCGACGGCAAGACCGCCGTGGTCGAGGACGTGGCCGCCCAGGGCCGTGGCGAGCGCGAGATCAACCCGGTGAAGGTCAACCTCGCCCTGTTCGACGGCACCCGCAAGGTCAGTGACCTCAAGCCGGTCTCGCTGCAGCGCGGCGAAGTCGTCTGCCTCTACATCACCGGCAGCGGCGGCAAGCTCTCCCCGGTCTGGGTCAAGCGCCCCGCCGAGTCCTGATCCGCCCCGCCCGGGGCCCAGGCCCCGGGCCACGCTTCGTACCCGCCGCACGAGACAGTGGGACTACAAGACAGAGGTTTGAACATGCCCAAGGCCTAGCGAGCTAGAGGGATGCAAGGCGAAAGCTTGCGAGGACGCGCAGTTTACGAGCTGTAAATGAGCATTCCGAGTGAGCTTTCAACGCAGCAGACCCGACGCGCAGCAGGTCTTGGGCATGTTCTCAGTGATCGATGTGATGAGCAGCAACTACTCACAAACAGACAAGCTTCTTAGGAGAAACACCATGATCCCTGTAATCCTTTCTGGCGGTAGCGGCTCCCGGCTCTGGCCCCTTTCGCGCAAGCAGTACCCCAAGCAGTTCCTCGCCCTGACCGGTGAGAAGACCCTGTTCCAGCAGACCCTGCAGCGCCTGGCCTTCGACGGCATGCAGCCGCCGGTGCTGGTGGCCAACAAGGACCACCGCTTCATCGTCCAGGAGCAGCTCGACAGCATCGGCGTCACCCCGCAGGCCATGCTGCTCGAACCCTTCGGCCGCAACACCGCGCCCGCCGTCGCCATCGCCGCCATGCAGCTGCTGGCCGAGGGCCGCGACGAGCTGATGCTGGTGATGCCCGCCGACCACGTGCTGGAAGACCAGCGCGCCTTCCAGCAGGCCCTGGCCCTGGCCACCATCGCCGCCGAGAAGGGCGAGATGGTGCTGTTCGGTGTGCCGGCCCTGCGCCCCGAGACCGGCTACGGCTACATCCGTGGCCAGGCCAGCGGCGAGCTGCCCGAGGGCATCAGCCGGGTCGCCCAGTTCGTCGAGAAACCCGACGCCGAGCGCGCCCAGCAGTACGTCGAGGCCGGTGACTACTTCTGGAACAGCGGCATGTTCCTGTTCCGCGCCAGCCGCTTCCTCGACGAGCTCAAGCACCACGACGTGGACATCTACGACACCTGCCTGCTGGCCCTGGAACGCAGCCAGCGCGAAGGCACCACCGTCACCATCGACGCCGCCACCTTCGCCTGCTGCCCGGACAACTCCATCGACTACGCGGTGATGGAGAAGACCGCCCGCGCCTGCGTGGTGCCGCTCTCCGCCGGCTGGAACGACGTCGGCAGCTGGAGCTCCATCTGGGAAGTCCACGACAAGGACCCCCAGGGCAACGTCACCAAGGGCGACGTGGTGGTGCACGACAGCCGCAACTGCCTGGTGCACGGCAACGGCAAGCTGGTGTCGGTGATCGGCCTGGACGACATCGTCGTGGTCGAGACCAAGGACGCCATGATGATCGCCCACCGCGACCGCGTGCAGGACGTCAAGAAGCTGGTCAACGACCTCGACGCCCAGGGCCGCGCGGAAACCCAGAACCACTGCGCCGTGTACCGCCCCTGGGGCTCGTACGACTCGGTGGACATGGGCGGCCGCTTCCAGGTCAAGCACATCACCGTCAAGCCCGGCGCCCAGCTCTCGCTGCAGATGCACCACCACCGCGCCGAGCACTGGATCGTCGTCTCCGGCACCGCCGAGGTGACCTGTGACGACAAGACCTTCCTGCTCACCGAAAACCAGTCGACCTACATCCCCATGACGTCGGTGCACCGCCTGACCAACCCCGGCAAGATCCCCCTGGAGATCATCGAGGTGCAGTCCGGCAGCTACCTGGGCGAGGACGACATCGAACGCCTGGAGGACGTCTACGGCCGCAGTGACAGCGGCGTGCGCGTCAGCCAGGTGTCCACCGCGCGCTGAGGGGCCACGCCCCGGAGCCTCCCTCCCCCATCGGGAGGCTCCCGGCGCCTGTGCCAGCGGGTGCCGCCGCGCGCACCGCCTCACGGGGCCCGGGCCAGGAACGGCCAACGGCCCCGTGCCTTTTACCCCTGCCTGATCACGGATTGCGCTAGCATTGCAGCCTTTCCGTCATGGGCCCTCCTCATGCTCCTCGGCGCCATCCTCCTCTTCGCCTGGCTGATCCTGGTCATCCGCCACCCGACCAAGGCGCTGCCCATCTCCCTGGCTGCGGTGCTGGTCATCGGGCTCATGGCCGCCTGGGTGCTGTGGGAAGAGCGCCTGGTGAACGAACAGCTGGCCCGCCTCGACGTCCGCCTCGCCTACCAGCCCGACCAGTGCCCCGCCGACCGCCCGCTGAAGATCAGCGTGCACAACGGCAGCAGCACCACCCTGCTGGACCTCGCCTGGATCGTGCAGGCCTACCGCCCGGGCGACGACCTCAACCTCGCCGAATCCCCCTACGAGGCCGAGCGCAGCCTCGGCCCGCCGCGCCTGCAGGCCGGTGCCGACTGGCAGGACTGCCTGCCGCTGCCGCCGCTGCGCCGTGGCTATCGAGCCGACACGCTGGAGTTCCGCGCCGAACGATTGCATGGCAGATTCGCCGACTGATCGACTTCCACCACAACAAGACCAACAAGGAAATTCGCAATGAGCCAACCCGTTGCCCTCATCACCGGCTGCTCCAGCGGCATCGGCAGGGCCCTGGCCGACGCCTTCAAGGCCGCCGGCTACAGCGTCTGGGCTTGCGCCCGCAAGGCCAACGACGTGGACGCCCTGAACGTCGCCGGCTTCACCGGCGTGCAGCTGGACGTCAACGACGAAGCCGCCGTGGCGCGCCTGGGTGAGCGCCTGCAGCAGGAAACGGGTCGGCTCGACGTGCTCATCAACAACGCCGGCTACGGCGCCATGGGCCCGCTGCTGGACGGCGGCACCGAGGGCCTGCGCCGGCAGTTCGAGACCAACGTGTTCTCCCTGGTCGGCCTCACCCGCGCCTGCTTCCCCGTGCTGCGCGCCAGCCGTGGCCTGGTGGTCAATATCGGCAGCGTCTCCGGCGTGCTGGTCACCCCCTTCGCCGGCGCCTACTGCGCCTCCAAGGCCGCTGTGCACGCCCTCTCCGACGCCCTGCGCCTGGAACTGGCGCCCTTCGGCATCGAGGTCATGGAAGTGCAGCCCGGCGCCATCGCCTCCAGCTTCGGCGCCAACGCCAGCCGCGAAGCCGAATCGCTGATCGCCGAAGGCTCGCCCTGGTGGCCCCTGCGCGACGGCATCCGCGCCCGGGCCCGCGCCTCCCAGGACAACCCCACCCCCGCCACCGAATTCGCCCGCGACCTGTTCAACGCCATCCAGCACCACCCGCGCCCGCGCCTGCTGCGCCTGGGCAACGGCAGCCGCGCCCTGCCGCTGCTGGCCAGCCTGGTGCCCAAGGGCCTGCTGGAAGCGGTGCTGAAGAAACGCTTCGGCCTCAACGTGGCCCTGGAGCGCTCGTGAACGCGCCCCGCCCGCTGGTCCTGCGCTACGTGGTGATCGGCGGCGTGGCCCTGGCCATGCTGCTCAACCTCGCCCTGCGCAGCCTGGTGCACCTCGGCGGGCTGCTGGCCACCCTGGTGATCGCCGGCGTCACCGCCCTGCTCATCGCCCTCGCCTTCCGCCTGCTGTACAAGCGCCCGCCGACCCGGGGCGAAGCCTGGCGCATCGTCCTCGGCTATGGCGCCCTGCTCGGCGTGCTCTACCTCGGCCTGCTGGGCATGATGACCCTGCAGAACGCCCCCGGCCCCATGGCCATCGCCCTGTTCGTCCTGCACTACCTCTGCTACCCCGTCCTCGCCGGCCTCGTGCTCCTGCACCGCCGCTGACCCGCGTTGCGCCTCGCTCGGTCCTCATCACCGCGATGCGGTTCGCCGAGCTCACCGCATCCTACGGTCCCGCTCCATCCGTAGAATGGGCTGAGCTGTGCGAAGCCCATCGTGACGCGCTCATGGGCCGCTGGGGTCTCATGCATCCCGGTCGGTGATGCGGTTCGCCGAGCTCACCGCATCCTACGGCCCCGCCCCATCCGTAGGATGGGCTGAGCTGTGCGAAGCCCATCGTGACCGGCTTATGGGCCGCTGGGGTCTCATGCATCCCGGTCGGCGATGCGGTTCGCCGAGCTCACCGCATCTTACGGCCCCGCTCCATCCGTAGGATGGGCTGAGCTGTGCGAAGCCCATCGTGACGGGCTCATGGGCCGCTGGGGGTCTCATGCATCCCCGCCAGTGATGCGGTTCGCCGAACTCACCGCATCCTACGGCCCGCTCCGTCCGTAGGATGGGCTGAGCTGTGCGAAGCCCATCGTGACGGGCTACGGACGAAGGGCTTCGGGATTCCTGGGCACGCGAATGGAAGCCCACCCCATGCGCCGTGAAAACGTCGGAACCGTCACCCCCGCTGCCTCACTAAACAGGAGAACAAGGGGGGATTCGATGGACTACCTTGACCTGCTGCAATGGCCGGCCATGCTGGTCACCGTGGCCGCCGCCTGGCTGATCGGCTCGAAGACACCCGCCCGGCGACACATCGGTTTCTGGGTGTTCCTGGCCAGCAACGCCCTGTGGATCGCCTGGGGCCTGCACGCCCACGCCTGGGCGCTGATCGTCCTGCAACTGTGCCTGGCGGCAATGAACCTGCGCGGAGCGAAAAAGGCCGACGAAGCCAGCGGCTAGTGGCTGGCCATGCCGGGCAATGCCAAGGCCAGCACCCGACCGTAGCCCGGACTTCAGTCCGGGAACACCCGGCACCGCTCCCGGGCTGAAGCCCGGGCTACGGAACGGGCAGCGATGAACCTGCGTGGAGCGCTAGCGGCTGGCCGTGTCGCGTAACGGCGCGGCCAGCACCAGGATCGCCAGGACCACCGCCCCAATCCCCAGCCCCTGGGACAGCCCCAGCGGCTCCCCCAGCAGAACGGCTGCCAGCGCCACTGCCGTGAGCGGGGCCACCGCCGTGAAGGTGGCCGCCTCCCCGCCGCTGACCCGCGACGAGCCGGCGTACCAGAGCAGGAAACCCGCCGCCGTCGGCACCCAGGCGTACCACGCCAGCGCCCCCAGGGATGCCGGCGCAGGCCAGGCCAACGGCCCCTCCAGCAGGGCCGCCGGCGCCGACACCAGCAGCCCGAGGACGACCATGGCCGTGGCCTGCTGCACCGCGCCCAGCGGCTGGCGCATGCGCTTGTTGAGCAGGATGAACGCGCTCTCGCACAGCACCGCGCCGAACACGCAGAGCATCCCGAACCCGCTGCCCGGCCCGCTGGCCTTCCAGGCCACCGCCATCACCCCCAGGGTCGCCAAGGCCACGCTGGCCACCTGCCGCAGCCCCGGCCGCTCCCCCAGTACCAGCACCGAGAACAGCGCGGACACCGCCGGCAAGGTGCCGATGATCACCCCCGCATCCGCCGCCGGCAGGTGGGCCAGGCCCATCACCAGCAGCACCGTGTAGCCCACGCTGCCGGCGGCGGCCTGGAGTACCAGCAACACGCGGTCCCCCGCCCCCAGGCGCGGCCACGCTGCGCCCTGGCGCCGCAGCAGCCACAGCATCACCGGCAGGGCCAGGGCGAAGCGCAGCGCGGTGGCCTGGAACGGCGGCACGCTGCCCGCCAGAACCTTGGAAGCGATGACCGTGGTGCCCACCGTCATCATCGCCAGTGACAGCAGCAGATAGCCTTGCGCACGTCTCGACACCCCAACCTCCCGAATAGCCTCTCGCTGGATTGCGAGGCCCCATTCAGGCGCATCCGCCGCCCCGGTTCTTGAACGAAATTGATCTGCCAGGGCCCGTGCCCACCCTGGCTATACTGCGGCCTCGCACACGACCGGGAGCCGCGCATGGCCGGCGGGACGCACACCGAAGCCTTCGACATCCAGCCCAGCCGCCTGGCCGGCGTGCTGGCCGTGGAAGCCACCTCGCAACGCGCCTTCGGCCGTCACACCCACGACGGCTTCGGCATCGGCGTCATCCTCCACGGCGCCCAGGACTCCGCCAGCGGCCGCGGCGAGGTGCGCGCCGAACCGGGCAGCCTGATCTCGGTGAACCCCAACGAAGTGCACGACGGCCGCCCCGTGGCGGACGCCCCGCGCAGCTGGCGCATGCTGTATTTCGACAGCGCCCTGATCGCCCGCGCGGCCGGGCTGCTCGACCAGAGCCCCGGCGTCGAGCTGGCCCACCCGGTGCTGCCCTGCAGCGCCACGCGGCAGGCCTTCCTCACCCTGCACGCGGCCCTCACCGGGCCGGCCGACGAGCCCTGGTGGGAGGTGGCCGAGCAGGAACTGCTGCAGGTGCTGGGGGCGCTGCTGGAGGCACGTCGCGCCGACCCGCCACGCCTGCCCACGGGCGCCGTGGCCCGGGCCATCCGGCGCCTGGACGAAGCGCCGGAGGAAGGGGTCAGCCTCGGCGAACTGGCGCGGGATGCCGGCGTCAGCCCCCATCACTTCCTGCGCGCCTTCAAGGCCGCCACCGCCCTGCCGCCCCACGCCTACCGCCTGCAACGCCAGTTGCAGAAGGCCCACCGCCAGTTGCTGGCGGGCGAGTCGCCGGTGCAGGCCGCCCTCGCCTGCGGCTTCGCCGACCAGAGCCACCTCAACCGCCATTTCACCCGTGCCTACGGCTACACCCCCGGTGTGCTGGCACGGGCACTGCGCGGCTAGACGCTGCCCTCGCGCTCCACCACCAGGATGCGCGCCGCCCCACAGGGATGCGCCACGTGCTCGCAACCGGGGCCGGCGTGGAACAGGTCGCCCACGCCCAACAGCACCGCGTGCTCCTCGCCGCCCTCGCGGTAGCGCATCTCCACCTCGCCATCGAGCACCACGAAGACTTCGCTGCCGTCGTTGACGTGCCAGATGTACGGCTGGTCGGTCCAGTGCAGGCGCACCGTGGTGCCGTCGAGGTTGGCGATGTCCAGCGCGCCCCAGGCACGTTCGGCAGTGAAGTCGCGGCTGCGTACCACGCGCTGGCTCATGCCCGGCTCCCCAGGGGCGCGGCGGCCACCGGCGCTTTCGGCTTGCGGAACACCAGCAGGTTGCCGGCCATCACCAGCACCAGGCCGAGCAGCGCCGGGGCGGTCCAGGCATAGCCCTCGGCGAAGGCCGAGATGTTCAGCGCCACCACCGGGAACAGCACCGTGCAGTAGGCCGCGCGCTCCGGCCCCATGCGCCCCACCAGAGTCAGGTAGGCGGTGAAGCCGATCACCGAACCGGGGATCGCCAGGTACAGCAGCGAGCCGAGGTAGCGCGGGCTCAGGTCCAGGGTGAAGGGCGTGCCGCTGGCCAGGCACCACAGGGTCAGCAGCGAGGCGCCGTAGAACATGCCCCAGGCGTTGGTGGTCAGCGGCCGGTAGCCGGCCTTCTGTTGCAGGCTGGAAAGCATGTTGCCGGCGGAGAAGCACAGCGTGCCCAGCAGCGCCAGGCCGAGGCCCAGCCAGGTTTCGCGGCTGGCCTGGTGACCGGCCAGCTCCGGCCAGAACAGCAGCGCCAGCCCGGCCAGGCCGAGTGCGCCGCCGGCCAGCACGTTGGCAGCGATGCGCTGGCCGAAGAACACCCGCGCGTTCAGCGCGTTCCACAGGGTGGCGGTGGAGAACACCACGGCGATCAACCCGCTGGGGATCCACTGGCTGGCGGTGTAGAAGCACATGAAGTTGACGCAGAACAGGCACAGCCCCTGGGCCAGGCAGATCGCCTGCGCGCGGCCGTCGAGCTTCTGCAGGCGACGGCTGAGCAGCAGGATGGCGAACAGCACCACGGCCGCCAGGGCGAAGCGGTAGGCGATGGACACGGGGATGGCCACCTCACCCATCTGCAGCTTGATGGCGATCCAGGTGGTGCCCCAGATGAGCACGGTGAGCAGGTACAGCGAGAGGTTCATGGCGGTCTTCCGGTGGTGCGTCGAGTGGCCAGTCTCCCGCGCAGCCCGTCGGCCGGCTTGCAAAAACTTGCGCTTATCCACCGCGCCCCGCTGCCTCGCACACCACGCCCGCGCTAGCATGGCGTTCGTCCCACGGAGGCTTTGTCCATGTCGCCACTGCTGCACCACCAGGTCTTCCAGTCGATGGCCAGTTCGCCCAACGCCCGCCTGGAGCGTTGCACCGAGCTGGGCGACGGCCTGGCCGCCGCGCAGTGGAGCAACCACCACGACGCCCGCGACTACGAAGGGCCGAGCCACCACACCCTGTCCTGCTACCTGGCCGGCGGCACCGGCACCTTCCGCCGCGAACGCCCCGACACCAAGGGCGCACCGGGCAAGTTGTGCATCATGCCGGCGGGGCACGACTCGTCCTGGGTGGTCAACGGCGAGATCCGCCTCGCCCACCTGTACATCCCGCCGGAGCAGTTCGCCCACGCCGCCGTCACCCTGCTGGACCGCGAACCCCGCGAGCTGGAGATGCGCGAAGCGACCTTCCTCGACGACCCCGAGCAGGTCCTGCGCTTCCAGCGCCTGGTCCAGCTGGACTGGCACGAACCGGGGGAGCGCCTGCTCACCACCAGCCTCGCCCACGAGATGCTCAACCACGCCCTGCTCACCCAGGTGGGGCTGCGCCAGGGCCCGCAGCTCAAGGGCGGCCTCGCCCCGGCCCTGCGCAAGCGGCTGATGGCCTACATCGAAGAGCACCTGGCCGAGCCCTTGAGCCTGGGCGAGCTGGCGGCCTTCTCGGCGCTCTCGGAGTACCACTTCGCGCGGATGTTCCGCGAAAGCTTCGGCCTGCCGCCGCACCAGTACGTCCTCGCCCGCCGCCTGGCCCACGCCCGCCACCTGCTGGCCCGCACCACCCTGCCCCTGGGCGACGTCGCCCTCGCCTGCGGCTTCTCCAGCGCCAGCCACTTCAGCAACCGCTTCCGCCGCGCACTCGGCGGCACACCCGGCGAATACCGCGCAGCCATGAGCTGAATCCCCGTAGCCCGGGACCGGCCCTCGGCAACCCCGGACTGAAGTCCGGGCTACGGCAGCAAGCGCCATCGCGGTTGAAACCGCTCCCACACGGGCTCCGCGACTCCCTCTGGAGGATGAGGCCTCGCTGCGGATGGCCCAGCGCATTGCGTAACGCCCCTCGGCACAAATAGAATGCGAAGCATTCCTATTTAATCGCTTTCCGAACCTTCCCGGAGCCTTCCTTGACCCACAGCCCGGCAGCCCCCGAGCAGGCGTTGCACAAGCTCTACAGCGACCACAGCGGCTGGCTCCGGCACTGGCTGCAACGCAAGCTCGGCTGCCCGCAGAGTGCTGCCGACCTGGCCCAGGACACCTTCCTCAAGGTGCTGCTGGGGCGCGAGGCGCACCGCATCCTCGAGCCCCGGGCCTTCCTCACCACCCTCGCCAAGCGCGTGCTGGCCAACCACTACCGCCGCCAGGACATCGAGCGCGCCTATCTGCTGGCCCTCGCCGCGCTGCCGGAGGACGAGGCCCCCAGCGAGGAAGCCCGCGCCATCATCCTGGAGACCCTGGTGGAACTGGACCGCCTGCTCGACGGCCTGCCGCCCCAGGCCAAGAAGGTCTTCCTGCTGGCCCAGGTGGACGGCTGCACCTACGCCGAGATCGCCGAGCAGCTCGGCCTTTCCCTCTCCAGCGTCAAGCGCTACATGGCCAAGGCCGCCGAGCGCTGCTACTTCGCGGAGTGCCTCTGATGGCCCTGCGCAAGAGCGGCGAGCCACGCATCGCCCCCGCCGTCGCCGCCCAGGCGGTGCAGTGGCTGGTGGAGCTGCAGGACGGCACGCCCTCGCGCCAGCGCGAGGAGGACTGGCAACGCTGGCGCGCCGCCGACCCGGAGCACGAGCGCGCCTGGCAGCGCATCGAATCGGTCAACCGGGGACTGCGCGGGTTGAACACGCCCACCGCCCTCGCCGCGCTGGATGCGCCGGCCTCACGCGGCCGGCGTGATGCGCTGAAGCTGCTCACCCTGCTGGTGATCGCCGGTGGCGGTGCCCTGGCGATGCGGGACAGCGCCCCGATGCTGGCGCTACGCGCCGACCAGAGCACCGCCGTGGGCGAGCGCCGCCACCTGACCCTGGACGATGGCTCGACCCTGTCGCTGAACACCGACAGCGCGCTGGACATCCGCTTCGACGCCCGCCAGCGCCTGCTCCACCTGCGCCAGGGCGAGATGCTGGTGAACGCGGTGGACGAGGCACGCCCGCTGCGGGTGGAAACGCCCCAGGGGCTGGTCCTGCTCAACGGCGGTCGCCTCGCCGTGCGCCTGCAGGACAGCCGCAGCCAGGTCAGCCTGTTCGCCGGCGATGCCCAGGTGTTCAGCCATGGCCAGCGCCTGGCGTTGCACCCCGGCCAGCGCTTGGTCCTCGACGCCCGTGGCAGCGGGGCGGCCCAGGCGGTGGACGAGAACAGCGTGGCCTGGATCAACGGCATGCTGGTGGCCAGTTCCATGCGCCTGGGCGACTTCCTCGCCGAACTCGGCCGCTACCGCCACGGGCGCATCGGTTGCGACCCGGCCATCGCCGACCTGCGCCTCTCCGGCACCTACCCGCTGGACCACACCGACCGCATCCTCGCCCTGCTGCCGCGCACCCTGCCGGTGGAGGTGCGCAGCGTCACCCGCTACTGGATCAGCGTGCACCCCAGGGCCGCCTCCTGAGCCGCGCATCGGCCCTGTGAAAAAAATCTCCACCGACCTGAACCTTTTTCCCGGCCTCGCGTGACAGGGAAGGCAGAACCCCTTTCCCTCTCTCGACGAGTGCCGCCATGAACGCCGACCCGACCCTCCGCCGCTTCACCCGCACGCCCCTGGCCCGCGCCCTGCAACCGCTGCTGCTGGGCCTGAGCCTGGCCGCCACCGGGCTGCCCACCGTCGCCAGCGCCCAGGATGCGGTGATCGGTGCCGACCAGCGCCAGGCCTTCGACATCCCGGCCGGCGCCCTGGAGCCCGCGCTCAACCGCTTCGGCCGCGAAGCCGGCGTGCTGCTGGCCTTCAGCCCGGAAATGACCCAGGGCCGCAGCACCCAGGGCCTGAAGGGCGAGTTCGGCGTGGCCGAGGGCCTCGACCGCCTGCTGGCGGGCAGCGGCCTGCGTGCCGAAGCCAGCGACGGCGGCTTCAGCCTGCGCAATGCCGACGACAGCCTGGCCCTGGAGATCGACCGCCAGGTGGTGGTCGGCTCCCGTGCACCGGTGAGCATCAGCGAGCTGCCAGGCACGGTGTGGGTGATCGACAGCCACCAGCTGCAGGAGCAGACCAAGGGCGGCGTGCCCCTCAAGGAAGCCCTCGGCCAACTGATCCCGGGCCTGGACATCGGTCCCCAGGGCCGCACCAACTACGGCCAGAACATGCGCGGCCGCAGCGCCCTGGTGATGATCGACGGCGTCTCGCTGAACAGCTCCCGGGGCATCAGCCGCCAGTTCGACTCCATCGACCCGTTCAACATCGAGCGCATCGAAGTGCTCTCCGGTGCCAGTGCCGTATACGGCGGCGGCGCCACCGGCGGCATCATCAACATCGTCACCAAGCGCGCCGAGGCGGGCGAGGCGCGCTTCACCAGCGAAATCGGCGTGCGCAGCGGCTTCGAGACCCACCAGGACCACGACTGGCGCGTGGCCCAGTCGGTCAGCGGCGGCAGCGAGCAGGTCAAGGGCCGCGTCTCGGTGGCCTACCAGAAGAACGGCGCCGCCTACGACGGCAACGGCGACCAGGTGATGCTCGACATCACCCAGACCGACCTGCAGTACAACCAGGCGGTGGACGTGATGGGCAGCCTGGACTTCGCCTTCGACAACGGCCAGACCCTGAACCTGGGCATGCAGTGGTACGACTCCGGCTACGACGGCAAGAAGGGCGTGAACCTGGGGCGCGACTTCCAGGGCCTGCGCGGCCAGTCCCCCTTCGAGGTGCAAGGCGGCGCCAGCTTCGACCGCGAACCGCACACCGAGCGCCAGCAGTTCAACGCCACCTGGCACGTGCCGGAAGTGCTCGGCCACGACTTCTACCTGCAGGCCTACTACCGCAGCGAGGAGATGGCCTTCCAGCCCTACCCCTCCATCACCTTCACCAACGGCGCCATCGACACCAACCGCTCCTACTACTCCGCCTCGCAGCAGGACACCGACTACTTCGGCCTCAAGTCCGTGCTGGTCAAGGAATGGGATCGCGTCAGCCTGACCTACGGCGCCGACTTCGAGTGGGAGAGCTTCGATTCCGACCAGTCCCTGTTCAACCTCAACACCGCCGCCAACACCGGCGGGCTGGTGGCCGACGAGTACGCCCGCGTCGGCCGCTACCCGGGCATCGACACCGACAGCAAGTCGCTGTTCGCCCAGGCCAGCTGGAAGGCCACCGACGACCTGACCCTGTCCGCCGGCGTGCGCCACCAGCGCATCGGCAACGACGTCGGCTCCTTCGTCGCCGCCGCCCAGCAGATCCAGATCAGCAAGGGCAACGGCAGCAGCGCCGACGCCGTGCCCGGCGGCTCGAAGGACTACCAGGTAGACCTCTACAACGTCGGCGCCGTCTACAAGCTGAGCAAGGCACAACAGGTCTGGGCCAACTACTCCGAGGGCTTCGAGTTGCCCGACCCGGCCAAGTACTACGGCCAGGGCAGCTACACCCGGGTGGGCAACCACTGGAGCCTGGGCCGCCACGTCAACGTCGAGGACTCCGCCCTCGACGGCATCAAGACCAAGCAGGTGGAACTCGGCTGGCGCCACTACGCCGACGGCCTGGACGCCCAGCTGGCGGCCTTCTATGCCTGGTCGGACAAGAGCATCACCTACAACCGCACCACCCTGCTGGTGGAGCAGCTGAGCAACAAGAAGCGCAACTACGGCCTCGAAGGCCAGGCTACCTACTGGCTGGACGACAACTGGCAGATCGGCGCCAGCGCCCTGGCCATCCGCTCCCAGCAGAAGATCGCGGACCGTTGGCAGAAGCAGGACGTCACCGCCGCCAGCCCGTCCAAGCTCACCGCCTTCGCCGGCTGGCAGGACGGCGAGACCAGCCTGCGCCTGCAGGCGGTGCGCAGCTTCAACCTCAGCGACGACGGCAACGTCCTGGCCAACGGCACCTTCGACGGCAACGACCACAGGATCGACGGCTACACCACCTTCGACCTGCTGGGCAGCCAGGCCCTGCCGGTGGGCACCCTCAACTTCGGCATCCAGAACCTGCTGGACAAGGACTACACCACCGTCTGGGGCCAGCGCGCCCAGGTGTTCTACGGCACCAACGCCACCGCCGACCTGTTCGACTACCACGGCCGTGGCCGCACCTACAGCCTGAGCTACAGCGTCGAGTTCTGAGCCGCCTGGCCCCGTCCCCGGGCTGAAGCCCGGGCTACATCGCCCCTCGGTGCGCAGGGTGGACCGCGTTTCATCGGTCCACCCTGTGGGCTCACGGCGAACGCCCTTGGTGGATGGAAAGAGCGCCATCCACCCTACGCCCAGGGACGCGATGTGCCGGGCGTGAGCGGATTCATTCGCGATGGATGTGGCACGGAGATTTCGCGGTTGAAACCGCCCCACGGAAAAGCCGTACCGGGGCGGTAGGGTGGGCCGGGCGGCGTTCCGCTTCAGCCCACCGCCGGAGCCGCCTGCAACACTGTTGGTGGATGGAAAGCGCGCCATCCACCCTGCGCAGCGACAACCTCTGCGTGGGCCAAGCATCTGCCCACCGCGCCATCCCTGTAGGGGCGACTTCAGTCGCCCGGCGGGCCGCAGGCCCGCCAGCGGCAGACCATCAAAGCAGCGCCAGCACCCCACTCCCCAACGGCAGCAGGACGGCTGCCGGCAGCACCCAACGACCGCGCCAGGCCAGCAGGGCCGCCACCAGCAGGCCGGCGAGCATCACTTGGCAGAGCCAGAGGATGGTGCCGATCTCGCCGCCCTGGTCACTCACCGCCAGCACCAGGCCGACGCCGAAAGCGAGCACCGCGACGCCGCGCAGCAGGCGCGCCCGCGCCTGGGACAGCGCCCCCTGTAACAGCGCCTTGTGGTGGCGGGCCATGGCCAGGCTCAGCGCCGTCATGGCCAGGTAGCAGAACGCGAATCCAAGCAACATCACGCGCGCTCCCCTGTCTGCTGCAGGTACGGCTCGGAAGCCCGGCACTCGCTTGCCGTGCGCCAGGCCAGCGCCGCGCAGAGCAGCCCGCAGCCGAGCAGGCTCAGGTCGATGCCCGCCAGCGCCCAGTCGCCGCGGCCGACGGTGGCCAGCAGGCTGGCCTGGTCACCGGTGAAGGCATTGAGCAGCGGCAGCCCGAGGGCCAGCAGGGCGAAGACGGCGAGCAGGTCGCGCGCCACCCGGCCGCTGTTGCGTCGCAGCACCGCCCAGGTCGCTACCAGCAGCCAGGCACCGACGAAGACGCAGGCTTCCGCGCTGGCACGCTCGGCCAGGTCGGCAGGAATCAGGCGATTGCCGCAGAGCAGCGCCAGGCTGGCGATGGGCAGGCCACCGATCACCGCAACGTTCAGCGCACGCACCAGGCCGATGCCCCGGCTGCCGCGTGCCTCGCGCTTGGCCAGCCACACCTGCAGGCCGCCCACCACCATGGCGCAGCCCATCAGCCCCAGGAGCAGGTACAGGGCGCGGACGATCTGCCCGCCGAACTGGGCCATGTGCAGGTTGCTGAGCCAGGTGTAGCTGCGATAACCGGCCAGGTAGGGCTTCTGCTCGTGCAGCAGCTCGCCGCTGCCGGCGTCGTAGGAGAGGGTCCACTGGAAGCCCGCCACCCGCCGTGCATCGCTGCGGCGGATGTCCACCACGGCAGCTTCGTCAGCGGGGTGGTGGACGCTGATCCAGCCCGGCTCGCCGCCGCCCCAGCGCTGTCGCGCATCCGCCAGCAGGCCATCGAGGGACGCCGGCGGCGGGGCGGGGCGCTGCACCGCTTCGCGTTCGTAGCGGCCCAGCACGTCACCGAAGAAGGCCTTGGCGTCGCCGCCATAGGCGCGCTGGATACCGGCCGGCATGTAGTAGACGACGAAGATGACCAGCCCGGTGTAGGCGATCAGCAGGTGGAACGGCAGCCCGAGCACGCCGAACAGGTTGTGGGCGTCGAGCCAGGCGCGCTGGCCGTTGGCCTTGGGCCGCAGGGTGAAGAAGTCCTTGAAGAAGCGCCGGTGGATGATGATGCCGCTGACCAGCGCCACCAGCATGAACAGGCCGGCCAGGCCGACGATGTACAGCCCGACCATGCCGGCGTGGAGGTCGTAGTGCAGGGTGAACCAGAAGCGACCGCCGAGGGTGTCCGGCAGCACCTCGCCCGTGGCGGGGTCGAGGGCGAAGCGGCGGATCTCGCTTTCGTCCGCCGGCTCGTAGCCGGCCCACCAGAATGGCTCGCGCTCGCTCGGCGGGCGCACCCAGAGGGCATGGGCATCAGGGGCCTGGGCCAGCAGCAGTTCGCGCACCCGGTCGAGGGAGAGCGCCTGTTCGCCCGGCGCCTGCAGCGTGGGGCGCATCCAGCGCTCCAGTTCCTTGTCGAAGCAGGCGAGGCTGCCGCCGAAGAGGATGACGAACAGCAGCCAGGACGGCAGCAGCCCGCCCCAGGTGTGCAGGCCGGCCATGGATTGTCGCAGGCTCATGGACGCACTCCGTAGTCACCGGGCAGGTAGGCCGCGAGGGCCAGCAGCAGGGCCAGACTCGCCAGCACCAGCCAGGCACGCCAGGCCGAGCGGGCACCAAAGGCATAGAGGATCGCCGCCGTGTACACCGCGAAGCAGCCCAGGCTGGCGAAGGTGACACGGTCGGCACGGGCCAGCGGCAGGTGGACGGTGAGGAAGGCGGTGGCCAGGTAGGCCACCGCGTATCCGCCGATCACCGCCGCCAGCACGCGCGAGGCGACGGCCCGGCGCGTGGAGGGGGTGGCGTTGCTCACGTCGTTCCTTTCATGGGGTTACCAGTTGTAGGTGGCGCTGGCGGTCAGGGTGCGACCGTAGCCGTAGTAGCAGGCCTGGGCGTCGCAGGAGCTGGCGTACTCCTTGTCCGCGAGGTTGCTGGCGTTGAGGGCCAGGCGCAGGCCGTCGAGCTGGTAGTGGATGCTGGCGTCGAACAGGGTGTAGCCACCGGTTTCCACTTCGAGCACGCGGGGGCCGTACAGCCCGAAGAAGGGGTTCTGCCCGGTGAAGGAGGTCTCGCCGATGTAGCGTGCACCACCCCCGACGCCGAAGCCCGCCAGGGGGCCGCCCTGGAGGGTGTAGTCCAGCCACAGGCCGGCCTGCTCGCGGGGCACGAATTGCAGGCGCGCGCCCTCTTCCCAGGCGTTGACGCTCTTCTGGATGCGCGCATTGGTGCGGCTGTAGCTGGCGGTCAGGTCGAGGCCGTCGGCCAGGTTGGCCAGGGCCTCGATCTCCAGGCCCTTGCTGCGCACCTCGCCGACCTGGCGACGCTCGTTGGGGTTGTTGGGGTTGGTGCTGACGACGTTCTGCTTGGTGATGTCGAACAGCGCCAGGCTGACGAAGCTGCGGGCGCCCTCGGGCTGGAACTTGATGCCCACCTCGTACTGCTTGCCGGTTTCCGGGTCGAAGGGCCGGCCGCTGAGCGGGTCGCTGGAGGTGCTGGGGTTGAAGGATTCGCTGTAGCTGACATAGGGCGCCAGGCCGTTGTCGGCGACGTAGACCAGGCCGACACGGCCCGTGAAGGCTTCGTCATCACGGCTGGTGCGCGAGCCGTTGAGGTTGCTCTCGGTCTCGCTGCGGGCGAGGTCGTAGCGCCCCCCCAGCAGCAGGTGCCAATGGTCGTCGAAGGCGATCTGGTCCTGAGCGTAGAAACCGGTCTGGCGCCGGGTGATGTCGTTGTCGGCATCCTTGGCCGGCCACGGCACCGTCTGGCCATACACCGGGTTGAGCAGGTTCAGGCTGGGGGCGCTGCCGAATCGGCTGATCTCGTGGGCCGAGACGCGGCGCCAGTCCAGGCCCATCAGCAGGGTATGGGCCAGCGGGCCGGTGTCGAAGTTCACCTGGGCCTGGTTGTCCACCGTCCAGCCGTCGAACTGCTCGTCCTTGTCGTTGGCGGTGCGCGACAGGGTGGTACCGGCGAAGGAGACGCCGCTGTTGTTGAGGTAGCGGTAGTCGAAGTTCATCCGCTCGTAGCGCAGGTTCTGCCGCAAGGTCCAGCTGTCGTTCAGGCGGTGGGACAGCTCGTAGCCGAAGGAGGTGTAGGCACGGTAGAAGCGGTTGAAGCCCGGTTCCCCCTCGTAGAAATCGTCGTCGCGGTTGGCCGGCAGGCGGAAGGCGCTCATCAGCACCGGGGAGAAGCGACGGCTGAAGGCGAAGTCGCCCTCGTCCTTCTGGTACATGCCGAACAACGTCAGCTCGGTGTCGTCGCTTGGGCGCCAGGTGAGGGTCGGGGCCAGGGCCTGGCGCTGGTTGCCGGTCTTGTCCACCTGGCCATTGGCGTCATTGCCGAGGAAGGTGACGCGGTAGAGCAGTTGGCCCTGATCATCGAGGGGGCCGCCGAAATCCCCGGCCAGCTCGCCCAGGTCATCACTGCCGGCGCGCACGCGCACTTCGTGCAGCGGGGTGTCCGGGGCGCGCTTGCTCACCAGGTTGACGATGCCGCCGGGCTCGCTCTGGCCATAGAGCACCGAAGCCGGGCCACGCAGCACTTCCACGCGCTCCAGCAGGTAGGCGTCGGGGCGGGCCAGGCCGTAGGTGCTGCGGTTGAGCATCAGGCCATCACGGTAGGTGGAGCCCTTGGCGTCGAAGCCGCGCAGGCTCATCCAGTCGTAGCGCGGGTCGTAGCCGTAGGGGGTGCTGACGCTGGGGCTGTAGCGCAGGGCCTCCTCCACCGTGGCGACGCCGCGGGCCTGCATCTGCTCGCGGCTGATCACGGTGATGGACTGCGGGGTTTCGAGGATCGAGGCGTCGGTCTTGGTGCCGGTGCGGGTGCGTTTGGCCACATAGCCGCCCACCGGGCCGACGGCGGTGTCGCCCACGGAGCTGCCGGTGATGTTTAGGCTGTCCAGCTCCAGTTGCCCGTCGTCGGACGGGGCCGGCTCCAGGCGATAGCCGCCATCGGCCATCTGGTGGGCACGCAGGCCGGAGCCGGCCAGCAGTTGGGCGAAACCCTGCTCCACCGGATAGCGCCCCTGCAGGCCAGAACTGCGCCGGCCTGCGGTCAGCGCCGGATCGAAGCTCAGCAGTACGCCGGCCTGGCGGGCGAAGGCATTGAGGGCGCTGTCCAGCGAACCGGCGGGGACCCGGTACTCCTGGGCGACCGGGGCAGCGAGCGCCAGGGTGGGCAATGCCGCCAGCGGCAGGCTGAGGCTGAGCAGGGCCGCGCGCACGGCGCGGGCAAGGGATTCCGGGGAGCGTTGAACGGCCATGTTGGGTCCTTCGAAAGCCATGAAGAATGGGGATGCGAAGGGAGGCCGAACGAGTTCGGAAAACCTGCAGAACTTCATGAGAATTATTTTCAGCCAGCCAGGCACTCAGGCGCTGGCAGGGGCCAGGGTCACCCACCAGCGGGTGCGGTACACCACCTGGACCGGCAAGGTGCGGGCCACGGCGGCCAGGGCACGCTCGCTGTCGTCCAGGGGAAACACCCCGGAGATGCGCAACCCGGCCACCGCCGGGTCGCAGCGCAGCACGCCGTGGCGCTGGCGGTCGAATTCGGCGACGAACTCGTCCAGGCGCATATCCCTGGCCACCAGTACGCCGTCCAGCCAACCGGCGCGGTCCGCCTCGGCACGCTGGGGCTCGGTCATGCCGTGGGCGTCGAACTGGCTCTGCCAGCCTTCCTTCAGGACCCGGGCACTGCCTTCTCGGGGGCTGACTTCGACCGCGCCGGCGTACACGGCGAGCTGGATGCGGTCCGGCCGCTGGCGCACCAGGAACCGGGTGCCCAGGGCCCGCAGCATGCCGGCCCCGGTATCCACCAGGAACGGACGGCGGGAGGGGTCGGCGGCGGTTTCGACGAGGATCTCGCCCTGGTACAGGCGCAGCAGGCGACGGTCGGCGTCGTAGTCGATGTCCACGGCGCTGCCGGCGTTCAGGTGCAGCCGACCACCGTCCGGCAGGCCAACGGAACGGCGCTCACCGGTGCCGGTGCGCAGGTTGGCCAGCCAGGGCTGGAAGGCGGACGGCCCCTGGACGCCCAGCACGCCGGCGCCACCAGCGGCCAGCAGGATCGCCAGGGCCTTGAGCGCCCGACGGCGCTGCGGGTCATGCCGGGCGCCCTCCAGCGCTGCGTGGCCAAGGGCTGCGGGGATGCCGGCGAAGCGCCCACCCAGGGCCTCCAGCCGCTGCCACGCCAGTTCATGCTCGGGATGCGCGCTCCGCCACTGCTGGCAGGCCGTGAAGGCTTCGGCCGCGCAGGTACCGGAAGCCAGGCGCACGCGCCAGGCGATGGCCTGCTCCACCACCTGGGGGTCGAGTGCGCTCATGAATAGACCGCCGTGTAGCAATGGGTCAGGGCCTGGGTCATGTACTGCTGGATGGAACTCACCGACAGCCCCAGGCGCGCGGCGATCTGCGGGTAGGTCAGGCCATCGAGCTGGGACAGCAGGAAGGCTTCGCGCACGCGGGGCTTGAGGCCATCCAGCAGGCGGTCGATCTCCAGCAAGGTTTCCAGAATCAGTTCGCGGGACTCGGGCGAAGGCGCCTCGTGCTCCGGCAGGCTGGCCAGCGCCTCCAGGTAGGCGCGCTCCAGGCTGGCGCGGCGGTAATGGTCCACCAGCAAGCCCCGGGCGATGGTGGCGAGGAAGGCGCGCGGCTCACGGACCTCGCGGGACTCGCGCTGTTGCAGCACCCGCACGAAGGTGTCCTGGGCCAGGTCGGCGGCGTTGTGCGGACAGCCGAGGCGTTGCCGCAGCCAGCCCAGCAGCCAGCTGTGGTGACCGCGGTAGAGCTCGGTGATGGGGGAGGTAGGTTGCAGCGACACGGCTGACCTCGGCGGGCGTCCAACGCAAATGCGAAATAATTGCAGTTGCGAATGCTGTCACGCCGCCCTTCCCCAGCGCAAGTGCCGCCGGGCCGCGCGACCCGAGGTTTGCCGTTTGCGACAGGCGTCGTGAAACCGGCTTTCCGTTCGTCCAATCGGTTCGAACTTTGCAACGGCCACCCCAGTCAATCGATCCAGTGCATCAACCAGGTGGCTCACCATGTACAACCCCTTCCAGATCCTGACCGATGCCTTCCAGGCCGATTACCGGGTCAACCTCAGCCTGGAACGGCTCGACGGCAACATCATGCTCACCCTCGCCGACGACAGCGGCGTGGTGGCCCGGCGGATGATCAGCCCCGCCCAGCGCAACGACCCGAAGCGCCTGCAGCGGGTGATCGAGAGCATCCGCTTCGGCATCGCCATCGAAAAAGGCGGCAACGTCAGCGAAATGCTCACCGCCATGACCAGCGGCAAGCCCCTGCCACCGCTGGCCCGCCCACGGGTGGGCGGCACCGGCGGCAGCCTGGGCGCGGGTTACTGAGGCCGATCAGGACTCGTCGTCCAGGGTCCGCGAATCCAGCAGTTGCCGGCGCGGGTGGGTGGTTTCGCTGGCCACCGCCGGGAAGCGCGACGAGGCATAGCGCACCACCAGGATCGACAGCGCCAGCAGCAGGATCGCACCGCAGACGTACACCAGGCTCTCGTCCGGCCGGTTGTGGTGCGAAACGTCGGAGATCAGCAGGCGCGTCAGTGCCGTGATGGCCACGTAGATCAGGAAGCGCACCGGCATGTGGTTGGTCTTGAAGTAGATCCCCACCATCGCCCCCAGCTCCAGGTAGATGAACAGCAGCAGGATGTCATCCACCGTGATGTGCCCCTTCTCCACCATCCCCAGGAACGCCACCACCGCCGCCCAGGCGGTGATCCCGCCGATGGCGAACAGCGCCAGGTAGTGGAATGCCTCCACCAGCAGGTTGCCCAGCGACTCGGCCAGGCCGTGCATATTTTCGCGCAAGGCTTCCGCCCATTTGATCTTCACGTCATTACTCCCCGGTACGTCTGGTTGGCCTAGCGTGGCGCCTGTGCATGACGGTTCGTCCATGCACGAGCGAGGCCACGGCAGCGGATGAGATGCCAAGGTGCGACGTTGCGCCACGGGACAGGTTGTCGCAGGTCGGCAAGCGCGAAGCCTAAGGCTGGGCTATGAAAGAAATCGTTGACGAAAGGGAACGCCCCAAATACTGTATGCACATACAGTATTTCCATATTGACGCTTGCAAAGGTGAGAGGTGATGAATGGCCGTCGAAGTGGTGTACCGCAGCAGCCGCGATCCGGAGCGCCTGTTCATGGATAAGGCCGAAGCGGATCGTTACGACAAGATGCTGGAGCTGGCCGAATCCCTGGCCGGTGTGCTGCACAAGGCCGTGCCCTCCCTCAGCGAGCAGCAGGTCGAAGACCTCGGCATCTACATGGCCCGCAACCGCGACATCTTCGCCCGCGCCTTCAAGAACCAACCCGACGCCCTGGCCGAACTGGAGTCTGCCGAGGCGCAGTGACCGATTCCCCCGCTTGCAGGCGATGCCCGTCCTGCACCGAGCCCGCTGCCCCGGCGGGCTTTTTTTATTCCGCGCCGGCACCTTGCGCCGTTTGTTCAAGCCCCGGTGACCACCGGCCGCCACGCTGGAAGCCCCTCGACCAAGGAGCTTCCGCCATGCGATTCCTGCTTGCCCGCCTCTACGCCCCCGGTTTTCTCTTCGGCTTCCTCGCCCTGGCTCTGTGGATAAGCGAGCGCCTGCCGCTAACCGGGCTGCTGGCCCTGGTGCCGGCGGCCATCGCCGTCTCCTTCATCGCGGAAGCCTGGCTGCCCTACGAGCGGGACTGGAACCGCAGCCACCGCGATCGCCTGCGCGATGCCTTGCACGCCGTGGTCAACGAAGGGCTCAACTGCCTCGGCATCCTGGTGATCCCCCCTGAGTGCGGCGCTGCTGCCGGAGGCCGGGCTCTGGCCCCATCACTGGCCGCTGGCGTTGCAACTGCTGGTTGCCATCATCGTCGCCGACCTGGGCATCACCCTCATGCACTACGCCAGCCACCGTGTCGGCGCTCTCTGGCGCCTGCATGCCGTACACCACAGCGTGAAGCGCATGTACGGCTTCAACGGCCTGATGAAGCACCCGCTGCACCTGGGCTGCGAAGCCCTGGCCGGCACCCTGCCGCTGTTGCTGCTGGGCATGCCGGAACGGGTCGCCGCCCTCCTCGCCCTGGCCATCACCCTCCAGCTGCTGCTCCAGCACAGCAACGTCGACATGCGCATCGGCGCCCTGCGCCACCTGTTCGCCTGGGCACCGGTGCACCGCTTCCACCACATGAAGTACGGCCGCGCCGGCGACGTGAACTTCGCCCTGTTCCTCAGCGTCTGGGACAGGCTGCTCGGCACCGCCTTCCACAGCGACTACCCCATGCGCGGCGACGACCTGGGCATCGGCAGCCGCCCCGACTACCCCGACGCCTACCTCGCGCAACTGGCCGAACCCTTCCGCACAAGCCCAGCCCAACACCCCAGCCCGGAAGTGCCGCAGGAATTGATGCGTTCGTAGGCCGCCGAACTCCACGTAGGAACCTGTAGGGGCTGTAGGGGCGACTTCAGTCGCCCAGCAGGTGCAGTTGCAGGTTGCCGAGGTTGCGGTCAGCGCGGATGCCGAAGGTGGCGCGCATGGTGCGGGAGAAGTGCGCGGCGTCGGCAAAACCGGCGCCGTGGGCAGCCTGGGTGAGGGATTGGCCCTCCAGGCCCAGGCGCACGGCGAGGCGCAGGCGGCGCCAGAGCACCAGGCGGCGGACCGACAGGCCGACCTGCTCGCCGAACAGCCGCTCCAGTTGGCTCAGGGACAGGCAGGCGCGGCTGGCCAGGGCCTGGGCGCTGACCTTGTCGGCCAGCAGTTCGTCCACCTCGTCCAGGGCCCGTTGCAGGCGAGCGTCCAGCGACGGGCGCGGCGCAGCGAGCAGGCGTTCGGCCAGGGCCTGCAGATCCGTACCGGCCTCGGCCACCAGCGCCAGCAATGCCTGCGGAGCGAAGGCCAGGGGTTCGGCGTAGACGGCCAGCAGCACCTGGCCAGGCAGGGCCAGCGCGTGCTCGCGCATGGACTCCACCAGCACCGCCTGGCCGCTCACGGGCTCGCCTTCCACCAGCAGGTGCACGGGAGCCCCGCGTGCCAGCAGGACCTGGTGGGCGTAATGGGCATGAGGTCGGGTGTCGCCGTTGGCACCGTCGATCAGGCAGAAGTCACGGGCCAGCCAGAGGGCGCCTTGCCAGGGGGACTCGATCATCGGGGCCATGTTGTCGGTTGCGGGGTGGACAGCTTCAGGGGGCGGGGCGCCGAGGGCAAGGGTCGGCGGCGATGACGGGTTGATGCCGTCGATCACGGGACCCTGTAGGGGCGCTCCGCCGTGCCCTGTAGGGGCGACTTCAGTCGCCAAGGGCGGCGCAGCAGCCCCTGCCCAGAAGCGGGCGAATGAATTCGCCCCTACACCGGTGCAACCAGCAGCAAAGGCGCTCCGTCTTAGGGTGGGCCGGGCGGCGTTCCGCTTCAGCCCACCAGCACAGGTACCGCGTGGGCTGAAGCCCACCCTACGGGATGGTGTGCAGCGGCGGCTCGGCGACACGGGCCGACTTGAGGCGCTTTCCCACAGCGGGAAAGGACAATGCCCGAGGCGGGCCGATTGTTCGCTCAATACCCCCTCCCTATCCTCCGGCGGTCGCGGTCAATCCCGTGACCAGGCGTTGACGGCCTGAAGAGATGGCGCATCGTGCCCCTGGCACATGTGGAAGTATGCGTTTGCCCATTACTTTCACATCGCTCTATGGCGGACTGCGTGGGGAGACCGAAAGGTCTGCCGGTCTACATCTCGCCGGTTCGTCAACCCCACGTGGTCCGCCACCCTTACATTGACGAAACAGAGTGGCGGCTCCTTTCCCCAGAGATGGAGCTTCACGATGCACGATGCATATCCCGCCCTGACCTTCCTCCGCCACAACCGCCCGCTGCGTGCGCTGATGCTGGACAACCAGCCCTGGTTCGTTGCGGTGGATTTCGCCCGTCTCCTGGGCATGCAGCATCCGCAGACCTTGCACCGCCGCGTGGGCAGCGACCATGCGCGGCGCGTGTTCCTTGCCTGTTCCAGCAGCCTTGAGGAGCCGGTGGATGTGATCAGCGAAGCCGGCCTGTACAAGGCGCTGGTGCGCTTCGGCCATCCGGAGAACGCCCATCTGGAGCGCTGGCTGAATCGTGAGGTGATCCCTACGTTGCGCGATGCCCACGCGGCGGACGGCAACGCGCCACGCCGGGTGCTACTGAGGTGGCAGGGCACGCGGGTGGTGATGCTGAACTGGCAGGGCGAGCTCTGGGTGCCGCTTGAGGACATGCCGAGCCTGGTGCATCTGGGTTAGCGGCAGGTCGCTTTTTGTGGGAGCGGTTTCAACCGCGAAATCTGCGTGCCAAACCGATCGCGAATGAATTCGCTCCCATGGGGAGACGCTTGCCGTTCGGCCTTCCCGGGCTGAAGCCCGGGCTACGGGTTGGGTTAGAGGCATGCCGCTTTTGTGGGGATGGCTTCAATCGCGAAGCCTGGCACGCCGAATCCTGTTCGCTACTTGCGTCGCCCTGTGGAAAACCGCTGCAGGCCCCGTATCACGGAGCCTGCAGAGGTCGTTCAGGGCCGTTCCAGCGCCTGCACCAGGGCCTTGAAGAAGCGCGCCGCTTCGCCGCCGGTGACGGCCCGGTGGTCGAAGGTGAGTGACAGCGGCAGCACCGGGTGCACCGCCGGCTGGCCCTCCCAGGCCACCACTTCGTCGCGGATGCCACCGGCGCCGATGATGGCCACCTGGGGCGGCACCACCACCGGGTTGGCGTAGCGCCCGAACAGGGTGCCGAAGTTGGACAGGGTGAGGGTGGCGCCCATCATTTCCTGCGGGGGGATGGAGCGCGCCTTGACGTCGCCCCGCAACCGCGCGATGCCGTCGCGCAGGTCCTCGGCGCTGCGCTCGCCGACCTTGCGCAGCACGGGGACGAAGAGCCCGTCGGGGGTGTCCACGGCGATGCCGAGGTCCAGCTGCTCGTGCTGGCGGATGGCGAGCATGCGGCCGTCGAACCAGCTGTTGAGGATGGGCTCGGCACGGCAGGCTTCGGCGATGGCCTGGGCGATGCGGATCAGCGGGTCGCGAGCCTGGGCCCAGCGGTGCAGGTCGGCGTCGCCGTAGAGCGTCACCGGCACCACCTCGGCGTGGGAGCGCGCCATGTTGATCGCCATGCTGCGGCGCACGCCGCGCAGCCGTTCGCCGCCGAAGCGGTCGCGGGCCTGCTGGGCGGCGGCCTCCACGTCGGCGCGGCTGATCAGCCCATCGGCGCCGCTGCCGGCGAGGCCGGCCAGCTCCACCCCCAGTTGCCGGGCCAGTTGGCGCACGGCGGGGGTGGCGCGGGGGGCGAGGTGTTCCTGGGTGGAGGGCGCGGCGCCGATGAAGAACTGGTCGGCATGGCTTTCGCCACCGCCGTCGAGGCGACCGACCACGGTGCCGGCGTCCTGGTCCTCGCCTTCGTAGGCCAGCAGCGGTTCGCCGACGTGGAGGATGTCGCCCTCCTGGCCGAACAGCTTGGCGACCACGCCGTCGCGCGGGGCGGGGATGTCCACCAGGGCCTTGGCGGTCTCCACCGAGACCACCAGCTGGTCGGCGTGCACGCGGTCGCCAGGCTTGATGTGCCATTCGACGATTTCGGCATCCTGCAGGCCTTCGCCAAGGTCGGGCAGCTTGAAGTAGTTCATGGTCGTCTCCTCAGGCGGGGTCGAGGACGTGCTCGCAGGCGGCGAGGATGTCGTCGGGACCGGGGATGTAGAGGGATTCCTGTCGGTAGAGCGGCGGTGGGATATCCGGCGCGGTGACCCGCTGGATGGGCGCCTGCAGGTCGGTGAGGACGCGCTCGTAGAGGCTGGCGGCGATCTCGGCGCCGACCCCGCAGCTGCGCGGCGCCTCATGGACGATGACGCAGCGGCCGGTCTTGCGCACCGAGGCTTCGAGGGTCTCCAGGTCCAGGGGTTTGACGCAGGCGACGTCGATCACCTCGGCGCTGATGCCGCGCGCCTCCAGCAGTCGGGCGGCCTCCAGGGTTTCCAGCACGCTGGCGCCCCAGGTCACCAGGGTCAGGTCGCTGCCCTCGCGCAGGGTGAAGCAGCGGTCCAGCGGCAGGCGCCGGCCGTCGTCCACCAGGGGTTGCGGGTTCATCCGGTAGAGCCGGGTGGGTTCGAGGAAGATCACCGGGTCCGGGTCGTCGATGGCGGCCAGCAGCAGGCCGTAGGCGCGGGCCGGCGACGAGGGGATCACCACGCGCACGCCGGGCAGGTGGGCGAACAGTGCCTCGGTGCTTTCGCTGTGGTGCTCCGGCGCGCGGATGCCGGCGCCCATGGGGCTGCGCACCACCAGCGGGCAGGACAGGCGCCCACGGGTGCGGTTGCGCAGGCGGCTGGCGTGGGACACCAGGTGTTCCATGGCGGCGTAGATGAAGCCGAGGAACTGGATCTCCATCACCGGTTTGAGGCCTTGGGCGGCCATGCCGACGCTGAGCCCGGCGATCATGGTTTCCGCCAGGGGCGTGTCGATGACGCGCTTGAAGCCGTAGGCATCGCGCAGGCCGAGGGTGGCGCGGAACACGCCGCCGTTGACGCCGACGTCCTCGCCCAGGACCACCACGTTCTCGTCTTCGCCCATGGCGCGGTGCAGGGCCAGGTTCACCGCTTCCAGCAGGCTGCGCTTGGGCGTGTCAGTCATGGCGGTTCTCCTCGCGCCGCGCGGCGCGCTCCAGCACCAGGTCGCGCTGGTCGGCCAGGGCCGCCGGCCAGCGGGCGTAGACGTGATCCAGCACGGCTTCGGGGCCTTCGCGGTCGGCGTGCTCGAAGCGTCCCACCGCGGCCTGCACCTCGCGCTGGCATTCGGCGATGAGCGCCTGCTCGCGGGCTTCGTCCCACACGCCGCTGGCGGCGAGGTAGCCGCGCAGGCGCTTGATGGGCTCCTCTTCCCAGGCCTGGTGCACCTCCTCGGCGCTGCGGTAGCGGGTGGCGTCGTCGGCGGTGGTGTGGTCGCCCAGGCGGTAGCTGAGGCATTCCACCAGGGTCGGCCCCTTGCCCTGGCGGGCGCGTTCGATGGCAGCACCGACCCGGTCGTAGACGGCGAGGATGTCGTTGCCGTCCACCTGTTCGCCGTGGAAGCCGGCGCCCACGGCCTTCTGCGCCAGGGTCGGCGCGCCGCACTGGATGCGCCGGGGCACGGAGATGGCCCACTGGTTGTTGTTGACCACGAAGACCACCGGCAACTGCCAGGCGCCGGCGACGTTGAGCGCTTCGAGGAAGTCGCCCTTGCTGGTGGCACCGTCTCCGCAGGTGGTGACGGCGACACGGTGCTCGCCGCGGATCTTGAAGGCGGTGGCGACGCCGCAGGCATGCAGGGACTGGGTGGCGATGGGTACGCAGAGCGGGAAGTCCTGCCCGGCGGCGGGCTCGGCGTAGGCGCTGCCGCGCTCGTCACCGCCCCAGTAGAGGAGGATTTCCTCCATGGCGACGCCGCGCATCAGTTGCACGGCGGTGTCGCGGTAGTAGGGCACCAGTACGTCCTCGGGCTGCATGCGCGCGCCGATGCCGACGCCGATGGCTTCCTGCCCGAGGGTGGGCGCGTAGGTGCCGATGCGGCCGGTGCGTTGCAGGGCCACGGCCTTCTGGTCGAACAGGCGGGTGAGCAGCATGCGCCGATAGAGCCGGGCCAGCAGGTTGAAGTCATCCGCCCAGGGCGGCAGGTCGCCAACGGTGTTCCCGTCGGCGTCCAGGTAGCGGGTATGGGGCAGGTCGATCCGTGTGTGCATGTCGCCTCCTCACCTTGTGGGTGCGCAGGGATGACGGCGCTCATGGCGCCGAACCTGGCCCGGCCTGGATCCCGGCCGGGCCGCGTGGGCGCTGCTCAGCCGTAGAGCAGGCGCTCGGCCAACGCATCGGCGACCCGCGCGGGTGAGCGCTTGTCGGCCTGGGCGTGGGCGTAGATGTCGGTCAGGCGCTGGCCGATCCGCGCCAGGTGCGCGGTGATGGCCGGCATGTCGTCGCCCCGGTGGCGCAGGGCGACGTGGATCAGGCCTCCGGAATTGATCACGTAGTCGGGTGCGTAGAGGATGCCGCGCGCTTCCAGCAGGTCGGCGATGTCGGGGCTGGCCAGCTGGTTGTTCGCCGCCCCGGCCACCACCGCGCAACGCAGCTGGGGCGCGCTCTGGGCATTGAGCACGCCGCCCAGGCCACAGGGCGCGAGGATGTCGCAGGGGGTGGTGAGCAGCGCGTCGCTGGCCACCGGGTGGGCGCCCAGCTGCTCCACCGCCAGTTGCACGCGGCCGGGGTCGAGGTCGCTGACCAGCAAGTCGGCGCCGGCGGCGGCCAGTTGTTCGGCAAGGGCGTAGCCGACGTTGCCGAGCCCCTGCACGGCGATGCGCAGGCCTTCCAGGTCGTCGCTGCCCAGGCGTGCCAGGGCGCTGGCGCGGATGCCGGCGAACACCCCCAGGGCGGTACAGGGCGAGGGGTCGCCGGCGGCCTGGGTGCTGGTGACGTGGCGGGTGTGGAGGGCGACGCAGTCCATGTCGAGGCTGGAGGTGCCGCTGTCCACGGCGGTGATGTAGCGGCCGCCGAGGGTTTCCACCATGCGCCCGAAGGCCTCGAACAGCGCGGCGCGGTCGGGCACGTGGGCAGGCCGCAGAATCACCGCCTTGCCGCCGCCGTGGGGGAGGCCGGCCAGCGCGGCCTTGTAGCTCATGCCCCGGGCCAGGCGGATGGCGTCACGCAACGCACTGTCGTCGTCGGGGTAGGCGAGGTAGCGGCAGCCGCCGAGGGCCGGGCCCAGGCGGGAGTCGTGGATGGCGATGATCGCGCGCAGGCCGGTGACCGGGTCCTGGGCGAGGTGGAGCGCTTCGAGCCGAGCGCCTTCCATCTGGTTGAACATGGCGGGCCCCCTTGCTGACGTTGCCAGGGAGTATAGGCCGCCCACCGGAACCCGGCCGCCGGCCCACTGGACGAAGGCGGGCGAGCCGGCTACAAACCGCAGAGGCGACACGGAGAGCCCCGATGACCCCGCGACAACACTGCCTGGACTGCGTGCAGAAGAGCCCGCCGGCGCTGCTGGAGGCAGCCCTGTGGATCGCCACCGAGCATGACCCGAGCCGGGTGCCCGCCGACACCCTGCGGGTGTTCGACCACCTGCTGCGGGAGGTGGCCGCCGGGCTGCCCGAAGCGCCACCGGCGGAGCTGGCGCAACCGCTGCTGCGGCGGATGGCGGAGCTGGGTTTCTGCGAGGAGGACGACCAGCCGCTGCAACCGCGCGCCGCGCTGCTGGACCAGGTGCTGGCAAGGCGCCGGGGCCAGCCGCTGTCGCTGGCCCTGGTGGCCCAGGCGCTGGCGGCACGCCTGGAGATTCCCCTGGCGGGGGTGAACTTCCCCGGCCACTTCCTGGTGCGGGTGCCCGTCGCCGACCACCTGCTGGACCCCTGCACCGGCCGCCGCCTCTACCCCCGGGACTGCCGCGAGCTGTTGCTGCGCACCCTGGGGCCGAAGGCCGAGCTGCTGGCCGAGCACATGCGCCCCTGTTCGGCGCTGGAGCAGTTGCAGCGCCTGTCACGCAACCTGCGCCAGCTGCACTTGCAGGCCGAGCAGGTGGAAGAGGCGCTGAAGGATGCGGAGCGGGTGCTGGAGCTGGGCCCGGCCAACCTGATCGATCACCTGGCGCGGGCCGATATCTACAAGCAGCTGGAGTGCCCCCAGGCCGAACGCTACGACCTGGAGCGGGCGCTGCTGTTGTGCGAGGACGCGAGCCAGCGGCTGCTGCTCAGCCGCCGCCTGGAGCAACTGGGCGCCCCGCCACGGTTGCACTGATCACTGCATCAGGCCCAGCGCCTTGGCGTGGGCCACCGCCTGGGTACGCCGCTTGACCCCGAGCTTGCCGTTGATGCGCCGGGCGTGGGTCTTCACCGTGTGCAGGGAGATGAACAGGCGCTCGGCGATCTCCTGGTTGGAACTGCCCTGGGCGATCAGCCCCAGCACTTCCAGTTCGCGGGGGCTCAGCGGGCCGCTCTCCTCCTCCAGCGCTTCGCCCTCCTCCACCCCCAGTTCACGCAGCATCTCCGGCTGGCGCAGGCGCAGCTCGCGCACCGGTTGCTGCAGGTTCAGCTGGCTGGCGAGGGCCAGGGCATTGCGCAGCACGGCGGCGGCGGTGTCGGCCTCGCCGCTGAGGTATTCGGTTTCCGCCAGGGCCAGGTGGACTTCCACCTCCAGGGCCTGGAGCCCCTTCTCCCGGGCCTTCTGCAACTGCCCGAGCAGCCGCTGCCGGGCGTTGAACACTTCGCCCTCGTACAGCTCGGCCAGGGCCAGTTGCCATTCGATGCGCGGGATCAGGTCGAGGGTCGCCGGCGGCGCCTGCACGGCGTGCTCGCCCCGGAAGTGCCGCAGCACCCGCAGCAGGGCGTGGCGAGCCTGGCCGGCGCGGCCCTGCATGAGCAGCAGGCTGCTGCTCACCTGCAGCAGCACGGCGCGGTAGACCCGCTCGGGGATGTGCCGCAGCTGCATGAGGCGCTCGGCCTCGCGCAGGCGGTCGAAGGCCTGGTCGAAGGCGCGCTGGTTGGCGTCCAGCACGGCCAGGCCGAGGTAGCCGTATAGGGCCCGGTAGTCCTCGCAGGCGCGGGCCTCGCGCAGGCCGGACTGGTAGTGCTGGCGGGCCGCGTCCTCCAGGCCCTGGCGCAGGGCCAGCCGGCCCCGGCGCAAGGCGATGCGGCCCAGCAGCGGGCTGGCGTCCAGCGCCTGGCCCATGAGGAAGGTCTGCGCCCGCTCCAGCACGGCATCGGCCCGCAGCAGCGCGCCCCGGTGTTCCAGCAGTTGGGCGTGGTCGAGTTCGAGGAAGGCCTCCAGCAACAGGCAGCCCTGGCTGCGCGCCAGCACCAGGGCCTCGCGGTTCAGGGACTGGGCCTGGTCCAGCTCGCCGGCCAGCAGGGCTTGCTGGGTGAGCGCGGAATAGCAGATCAGCCGCTGGTCCCAGGCATCTTCGTCAAGACCGACCAGGGCTTCCCCCAGATGCAGCCGGGCGTTGGGGCCGTCGCCCTGGAGGTGGGCCAGCAGGCCGTGCTGCGCCTGCCAGTAGGCCACCAGGCGCCGCTGCTGGCGGGCGTCCGGCTGGGGCAGGAAGCGGCCCTGCTCGGCGATGCAGCGCACGGCTTCGTCCAGGCGCCCGGCGAACAGCAGGGCACCGGCCAGCAGCCGCAGGGAATGCGGCGAAACCCGCAGCAGGTCTTCGCCGACGTCGGCGTGCAGGCGCAGCAGCAAGGCCGCGTTGCGCCCGATGAACAGCTCGCGCACGCCGTAGTGCTGCAGCAGGCTGACGGCCACTTCGGGCTGGCTGGCCTCCAGCGCGTGTTCGATGGCGGCCGGCCAGTCCTGGCGCGCGGCGAACCACTGGCAGGCGCGCAGGTGCCAGCCGCGTCCACCGCTGCCGTCACGGGCGCGCACCTGCCGGGCCAGGGGCGGGAACAGGCGGAACCAGCCGGGCGCCTCGGGCACGCTTTCGACGAAGCCGCCGAGGGCTTCCAGCTCACGCAGCAGGCCGGCGCCCTCCCCCGGGCCGAACAGGTGTTCGCAAAGGTCGGCATTGAAGCGCGGCAGGTGCACCAGGGCGTGCCAGGCTTCGCTGAGTTCCTGGCCCAGGCCGGCGAACAGTTCGTGCTCCAGGTAACCCATGAGGGTGGTGGACAGGGCCTGGCGCTGCAGCGGATCGGCAAAGCCCCACTCCACCGGCTCCAGCAGGGCCATGCGCACCCCGGCGCACCAGCCGCCGGTGCTCTCGTGCAAGCGCGCTGGCGCGTCGGCCGGCCAGGGCTGGCGGGAGTCCCGCAGCAGCGGCACCAGTTCGTCGGGCTGGAAGGCCAGGGTGGCGGCGTCGAACTCCAGCAGGTCGCCGTCGATCAGCAGGCGCGGGAGGTTGCAGGCAGGGCGGCGGCGGGTGCTCAGCCACCAGATGATGGCGCCGCCACTGGCAGCGATGAGTCGGTCGAGGCAGGCGTCGAGGGCGGGGTCGGGCTGGCGGGCGTAGTCGTCGAGCATCAGCCAGGTGGGGCTGCGCCAGACGGCCAGGGCGCGCAGCAGGCTGGGTTCGTCGTCCGCCTCCAGCCCCAGCGCGGCAGCCAGGATGGCGCGCAATCCGGCTTCGCCCTCGCTGCCACCGAGGGGCAGCCAGTGCAGGGCATAGCCCGGGGGCCGGCGCTGGGCGCACTCCAGCAGCAGCACACTCTTGCCACAGCCGGCGGGCGCGCAGAGCAGGCGCAGGCGTGCGGCACTGGCCAGCAGCGGTTCCACCAGCCGGGGACGGGCGACATGCAGGGCCGGCAGCCTGGGCAGGCACACCGGTGGCGCGATGAGGTTCAGTGAGGACATGCCGGCTGCCTCTTGTTCTGTTCAGGGCTGCTCGTGGCGCCACCCTAGGCGCGAGGGGAGGCGTTGTTGAAGGATCATTCAGGCCTCTGATTCGGGCCTATAAGGGCTGGGGGAGACGGCAGCCGCAGGCCCCCGAAGCATCGAAGCGGAAGCACGGCCACAAAAAAGCGGCCCGAAGGCCGCTATCAAGCGTCACTGACAAGCAAGGGACCGCACACCTCCTTGTGCGCGGGTGGAGCGATTAGCGAACGCCGGCGTTGCGCAGGGCGGCCGGGGTGTAGTCGGCGGCCTTGCCGACGAAGCCGAACTCGAAGCTGTGCTTCTCTTCGTTCTTCATGCCCAGGGCCAGGTAGCGGCCGGCGATGATGTCGTACAGCGCTTCCAGGGTGTAGGCCGGCACCTGGTGGTGGTAGTAGAACTGGGCGTGGCCCTCGGCGACGCGCCACAGCTGGCCACGGCCGTCGTAGTGGTCCACCAGGGCCACCTGCCAGCTGTCCTCGTCGATGTACATGTGGCGCTTGGCGTAGATGTGCCGCTCACCCGGTTTCACCGTGGCCACCACTTCCCACACGCGGTGCAGTTCGTAGCGGGTCAGGTCCTGGTTGATGTGGCCGGCCTTGATGATGTCGTCGTACTTGAGCGAGGGCGAGTCCAGCTTGTAGCTGTTGTAGGGGATGTACATCTCCTTCTTGCCCACCAGCTTCCAGTCGTAGCGGTCCGGTGCGCCGGAGAACATGTCGAAGTTGTCCGAGGTGCGCAGGCCGTCGGCGGCGGTGCCGGGACCGTCGTAGGCGACCTGGGGCGCACGGCGCACGCGGCGCTGGCCGGCGTTGTAGATCCACGCCAGGCGCGGCTCCTTCACCTGGTCGAGGGTTTCGTGCACCAGCAGCACGTTGCCGGCCAGGCGCGAGGGGGCGGTGACCTGCTGCTTGAAGAAGGTCAGCACGTTCTCGCCCTTGGCGGCCGGCAGGTCGGGCATTTCCTGGGGCACGGCCACTTCTTCCTCGAAGCGGATGGGGGTGTAGGAGCCGTTCACCTGGGGCGTGGCCTGGGTGATGACCCGCCGCAGGTTGCCGCCCCGGTAGCGGGTGACGTGGTTCCAGATCACTTCCACGCCGCTCTTGGGGATGGGGAAGGCGTAGTAGCGGCTTTCGGCGAAGTGGGCGAGGCCGTTGCCGTCGTTGATGGGCTGGACGTACAGCGCACTTTTCTTCGCGGCGTCCTGCACGGCCTGGGGCACATTCACGGTGCGGTGGGTGGGGTACACCGGGATGCGGTAGGTCTCGGGGTAGCGCTTGAGCATCGCCACCTGGCCGTCGGAGAGCTTGTCCTTGTACTGGTCCACGTTCTGCGCGGTGATGGTGAACAGCGGCTTCTCGTTGGCGAAGGGGTCGGCGAGGAAGCCCTTGGCGTCCACGGCGCCGGCATCCTTGCCGATGCCGCCGGTCCAGGCGGGAATGCTGCCGTCGGCATTGCCGGCCTTCTCCGCGCCCAGGGGGGTGAGAGTGGTGCCGAGCTGGGCGGCTTCATCGGCGGAAACCGCGGCCATCACCTGGCTGGCCAGCAGGCTGAGGGCCAGGGCGGTGCTTTGCAGGAGGGTCTTGCGCATAGTCGTTTCGTCCACTCAGAAGTTCATGCCGAAGCTGACGGCGAGGAAGTCGCGGTCCACCAGGGTGTTGTACTTGCCGCCGAAGAAGTCGGTGTAACTGATGCTCGCGGTGTAGGTGTTCTGGTAGTCGGCATCGAGGCCGATGCTCAGGGCCTTGGCACCTTCGTTGAAGAGGCCGTTGGGGCCGTAGCCGTCGACGTCGTGGGACCAGGCCACGTTGGGCTTGAGGTTGATGCCGGCGATGACGTTGGCGTAGTCCAGCACGGCGCGGGTGCGGTAGCCCCAGGAGGTGCGGGTGACGAAGCCGTGGGTGTCGCCGCCGAAGCCGTAGGTGCCGTACACCGAGTCACGCCCGTAGCGCAGCTCGCGGGGGTTCTCCAGGCCGCCGACGCGGGCCAGGCCGACCTCGCCCACCAGGGTCAGGCGCTCGGCACCCAGGACCTGGTCGAAGAAGTGGGTCAGGGTGGTCTGCACCTGGGTGATTTCCTTGCGCTTGTAGCCGGTGTTGTCGGCGCCCGCCGAGGTGGCGATGGGCGAGGCGGTGCCACCGGCCAGCGGGTTGACCAGGGCCAGGGTCACGTCGTTGGTGTTGAGCTGGATGGGCGCGTTCGGGCGGTAGCTGATCTCGCCGCTCCAGGCGGTGCCGGTGGGCAGGGTGGTGGAGAAGCTCAGGCCGTAGAGCCGGATGTCCTCGGGGTATTCCAGGTAGTAGCGACCGTTGCCCAGCAGGGTGCTTTGCGCCAGCCCAGCGCCCGAACCGGCAACGATGCCGTTGGCCGTGCTGATGATCCCGGGCAGTGCGGCGAGGGTCGCCGCGCTGGCGGTCTGGGTGCCCACGAACGGCGTGCGGCTGTGGTAGTTCATGAAGTACGCGCCGTACTCGGTCTCGTCGCCCAGCCAGCGCAGGGCCACGCCGAACTGACCGGAGTCGCGGGCATCGCGGTCGCCGCCACGGGGCAGGATCACGCCCTCGCGGGCCACCTGGAAGCCCTGGCCGAAGCCCGCTGCGATGGGCTGCAGCGGCGCGATGGCCGGGGAGCCCACGGTGTAGCCGGTCACGCAGCCATCGGCGGCCACGTCGCCACCGAAGAAGGTGCCGCAGTTGTCCAGCACGGTCTGGTCCCATTCCAGCTGGTAGAAGCCTTCCACGCTGAGCTGGTCGGTGAGGGTCTGGGACAGGTAGAACATGTTCACCGGGATCAGGCCTTCCTTGATCTCGGCGCCGGGACGGCGGAAGGCGGAGACGTCCACCGGGTTGATGGAGTTGATGCTGTTGCCGATGAAGGTGCTCTCGCCCCAGCTCACCACCTGCTTGCCGAGGCGGACGTTCCCCGGCAGGTCGGCGATGCTGTAGTTGTGGTAGACGAACGCATCCAGCAGTTGCGCGCCGGCGGACTTGGAGCCCTCCTTGCGGTTGTGGTCGCTGATGGGCTTGAAGCGGCGGTCCTCGTCCTTCAGCTCGAAGTCGTACCAGTACTTGCCCCGCAGGAAGATGCCGGTGTCGCGGTACTTCAGCTCCAGGTCGTGGATGCCCTTGAAGATCTTCGAGAAGGTCTCGCCCTTCTTGAAGTTGAGGCGGCCGTCGTCACCGGTGGACGACTGGCCCTTGCCGCCGTTCACGGTGCTGATCAGGTCCGGGTCGCCATTGCGCATGGACCAGCTGGCGCCGACGGAGAGCGAGGAGTCGAACTGCCCCTCGATCTCGCCGATGTTGAAGTTCACGGCCTGGGCCTGGGTGGCGCAACCCAGGGTGATGGCGACGGCCAGCGCGTGCGGCCGGAAAACTGCGCGCGTTGTTGTTTTTGTCATGCGGCTTTCCTGGTGGGTGTAAGGAGGGCACCACCCTAACCAGTCACCCGCGCAGGCGATAAGCGCACCAAGGAGGGATTCATCCCTGTCGCTCGAAAGAGTGAATCCACCGCCACCGCCGGCGTCTCAGCGGGCCTTGTGAGGCCGCGCGGGGCTTTGGCATCCTCCCCGCTTTGCCCCACCGGCCACCGCCATGAACGACACCGACGCCCAGACCCTGGCCACCCGCGAGGTGGTGATGCGCTACCACCTGAGCTGGAAGGCGCGCGACATCGACGCCGTGCTCGCCCTCTACCACCCCGAGGTGGAATACAACGACTTCTTCCAGAACCGCTGCATGCGCCTGGCGGAGCTGGGCGACTACGTGCGCGCCACCATGCCCAGCGCCCCGGACGACTTCCTGGTGCACAGCGACCGCATCCGCGTGGACGGCGACACCGCCTTCATCCAGTACAGCCTGCGGGTCGGCCGCAGCGGTACCTTTCGTACCAGCGAGGCCATTACCGTTCGTGACGGGCTGATCTGGCGCATCAACGAGTACGCCCTGCTGGTGGCCGATGCCCGCGCCAGCGGCGAGCCCGAGCGCTCCAGCCGCCCGGCCGCCAGCCGCCTGGGCCTCTCCGCCCGCCAGTTGAGCCTGCTGGCACGGGACCTGGAGGACTACTTCCAGCGCAGCCAGCCCTACCTCGACCCGGCCCTGGACCTGCACCAGGTGGCCACCGCCACCGGCTACACCCGCAACCAGATCTCCTACCTGCTCAACCAGATGCTCGGCCAGAGCTTCTACCAGTACGTGAACCAGGCGCGCCTGCGTCACCTGCTGGCCCAGCTGGAGGCGCAGCGCTCGGTGGCACGCATCGACGAGCAGGCCTTCGCCGCCGGTTTCAACTCCCTCTCGGCCTTCTACCGCTGCTTCCGCCAGCACACCGGCCTGTCGCCCAAGGCCTACCTCAAGCGCCTGCAGGCCGAGGGCTGAGCGCCCCGCTGCCTTGTCGGCGTGCCCGCGCGCACGACAAGGCGACCGGCAGCCACTAGGCTTGCCGCCCACGATCCCTTTAGACCCGAGGAATGCCCATGCCGGCCTGGAAATCGATCAGCCTGTGGATGGACCAGCTCGACGAGCCCCTCACGCCCCGCCCGGCCCTGGGCGGCAGCCTGGAGGCCGACGTCGCCATCATCGGCGCCGGCTACACCGGCCTGTGGACCGCCTACTACCTCAAGCGCCAGGAGCCCGAACTGAAGGTGGTGGTGCTGGAATCGGAAATCGCCGGCTTCGGCGCCAGCGGGCGCAACGGCGGCTGGCTGATGGGCAACCTGCTGGGCGAGGACCGCGCCCTGGCCCGCCTGCCCCGTGAAGAGCGCCGCGCCAGCTGGGACCTGCTCCACGGCATCCCCGACGAGGTGGCCGAGGTGCTCACCCGCGAGGGCATCGACTGCGACTACCGCAAGGGCGGCGTGCTCTACTGCGCGGCCCGCTACCCGGAGCAGGAAACCCGCCTGCGCCACTACCTCGACGACCTCCACGCCGAAGGCCTGAACGACGACGACTACCGCTGGCTCGCGCCCCACGAACTGGCCGGGCACATCCGCGTGGCCGGCGCCCTGGGCGGTCTCTACAGCCCGCACTGCGCCACCATCCAGCCGGCCCGCCTGGTGCGCGGCCTGGCCAGCGCCGTGGAGCGCCTCGGCGTGCAGGTGTTCGAACAGAGCCGGGTCACCGACTGGGCCCCGGGCCGGGTCACCACCCTGCAGGGCGAGGTGAAGGCACGCTGGGTGGTGCCTGCCGTGGAAGGCTACGCCGCCGCGCTGCCGCCCCTGGGGCGCTACCAGTTGCCGGTGCAGAGCCTGCTGGTGGCCACCGAGCCGCTGCCGGAGTCCACCTGGGCCGAGATCGGCCTGGCCCAGGGCCAGGCGTTCAGCGAGTTCAGCCGCCAGGTCACCTACGGCCAGCGCACCGCCGACAACCGCCTGGCCTTCGGCGCCCGGGGCGGCTACCGCTTCGGCGGTCGCCTGCGGGAAGACTTCAACCTCGACGACGAGGAAGTGGGCCTGCGCCGCTACCTGTTCGGCGAGCTGTTCCCCATGCTGCGCAACGTGCGCCTGACCCACAGCTGGGGCGGCAACCTCGGCATGGCCCGGCGCTTCCAGCCGCACATGCTGGTGGACCGTGCCAACGGCATCGCCCTCTCCGGCGGCTACGGCGGCGAAGGCGTCGGCGCCACCAACCTGGGCGGGCGCACCCTGGCCGACCTCATCCTCGGCAGCGAGACGCTGCTCACCCGCCAGCCCTGGGTACTCGGCGACGGCCCGCTGGATCGCCTCGCCGCCTGGGAGCCGGAGCCCTGCCGCTGGCTCGGCTACAACGCCATCATCCGCAGCTTCGTCCACGAGGACCGGGTGCTGGCCAACCCCCACAGCGCCCCCTGGCGCCGAGCCCTGGCCGCGCGCCTGGCCGCCTTCATGGAAAGCCTTATGCGCTGACGCGGCCCCGCCGCGCAGCCCCCTCCCCCCTGATTGGAAGCCCTTGCATGAAAGCCACCCTGCTGCAGAACACCCACACCCTGCCCCTGTCCGAACCCAGCCCGGTGCCGGTACCCGTCGGTGAGCCGGTGCCCCATACCCGCGTGCATTCTGTCGAGCGCACCGACGGCGTGGAAACCGGCGTATGGGAATGCAGCCCCGGCAAGTTCCGCCGGCAGATCCTCGAGCAGGAGTTCTGCCACTTCACCCACGGCAGCTGCACCTTCACCCCGGACGGCGGCGAGCCCATCGAGATCAAGGCCGGCGACGCCCTGCTGCTGCCCGCCAACAGCCTGGGCGTGTGGGACGTGAAGGAAACCCTGCGCAAGACCTACGTCATCATCAGCCGCTGATCCCGGGGCCTTCGGGCCCTGGAAACCGACCGGCACCTCGGGCAGAGTGCCGGCGGTCCCCTCCCTGGTACGCCGCATGCCCGCGCCCTCCCCCCGCCACCTGCCCGTGTTCGATGCCCCGGACGCCCGCCTGCGCCCGGTGGCCCGCGACTACCCCGACGGCCATTGCACCCCCGAGCACTGGCACGAAGGCGCACAGCTGATCTACGCCACCACCGGCGTGATGGAACTGAGCTGTGGCCAGGGCTGCTGGCTGATCTCGCCGCAGCAGGCGCTGTGGATGCCCGCGCGCCTGCCCCACCGGCTGCGGGCCCGAGGGCCGGTGGCACTGCGCACGGTGTACCTGCACCCGGACCAGGCCCCGGCCGAACTGCCCAATGCGCCCTACAGCCTGCTGGTCAGCCCCCTGCTGTGCGAGCTGCTGCCCCGCGCCCTGCCGGTGGACGGTCGGACGCCGCCCGACAGCCGCGCCGCGCACCTGATGCACCTGCTGCTGGACGAGGTGCGCCAGGCCCACGCCGTGCCCCTGCGCCTGCCGATGCCCCAAGACCCACGCCTGCAGAAGCTCTGCCTGGGCCTGCTGGAGCAGCCGGGCGATCCCCGCAGCCTGGCGGACTGGGGCACCCAGGTGGGAGCCTCGACGCGCACCCTGGCGCGGCTGTTCCGGGCCGAGCTGGGCACCAGCTTCCTGCTCTGGCGCCAGCGGGCCCGTATCCAGGCCGCCCTGCCCCGGCTGGAGCGGGGCGAGGCGGTGACACGCATCGCGGCGGACCTGGGCTACGAATCCAGTGGGGCCTTCACCAATGCGTTTCGCCGGCTGATGGGCAAGCCGCCGAAGGCCTGGCGCAACGAGGCTGGCTGATCAGCGCCGGTAACTGGCCGATGACCGACGGCCAACCGCCACCGCGCGCCCTACCCTGGGGGCCTCTGCCACGAGGAGCCCTGCCATGCCCACTGTCCACCGCCACAGCCTGCGCATCCCGGTCAACGGAATCGAACTGGACGCCTGGTACTACCTGCCGGATGCCCCGGCCCCCTTCCCATTGCTGCTGATGAGCCCCGGCTTCGCCGCGCTCAAGGCGTTGCACCTGGATGCCTTCGCCCGTCACTTCGCCGAGGCCGGCTTTGCCGTGGTGCTCTGCGACCACCGGGGCTTCGGCGCCAGTGGTGGGGAACCGCGCGAGGACATCGACCCGTGGCAGCAGGTGGACGACCTGCGCGAGGTGCTCACCTGGGCCAGCCTGCGCCCGGAAGTGGACGCCAGCCGCCTGGGGGTCTGGGGCTCCAGCTACAGCGGCGGCCACGCCATCGTGCTCGGCGCGCTGGACCGGCGGGTGCGCTGCGTGGTCGCCCAGGTGCCCACCATCAGCGGCCACCAGAGCTTCCTGCGGCGCGCGGGGGCGGGCCTGCATGCCGCGCGGTCGGCCTTCCAGGCCGACCGCCTGGCCCGCTACCAGGGGCAGCCGCCCAGCTACCGCCGGGTGATCAGCGAAGGCGACGCGCCCGGCCTCTACCCCGGTGCCGATGCCAGCGCCTTCTACGGCGCCAGCGCCACCCTGGCGCCAGACTGGCAGAACCGCGTGACCCTGCGCTCCAGCGAGCGGGCCAGCGAGTACGAACCGGGCAGCTACATCGAACGCGTCAGCCCCACGCCGCTGATGCTGCTGGTGGCCGAACACGACACGGTGACCCCCACCGACCTGGCCCTGGCCGCCTACCAGCAGGCCCGGGAGCCGAAGCGGCTGGTGCTGCTGCCGGACGGGCATTTCGAGCCCTACACCCGGCATGCGCCCCAGGCGATGGCAGAGGCGCTGGCGTGGTTCCGCCAGCACCTGATGGATCAGTCGAAGCGGCCGTGACGGCCTTTCCCGGCGCTGAAGGCCTGGGCGCCCAGGCGGGTTTCGCCGCTGTGGATAACCGCCAGGCCGCCCTCGAATTCGTGGGAGATGGCGGTCTCGAACGGCAGGTCCCATTGGGCGTAGGCGCTGGCGCGGTCGGCGAGCAGGCAGCGCTGCGGAAAGGCGGCGATCTCCCGCGCCAGGCCTTGCGCTGCTTCCAGCGCCGACCCGGCCGACACCACGCGGTTCACCAGGCCGATGGCGAGCGCCTCGTCGGCCTGCACCGGGCGCCCGGTGAGGATCAGGTCCAGCGCCCGGCCCTGGCCGACGATGCGCGGCAGGCGCACGGTGCCGCCGTCGATCAGCGGCACGCCGAAGCGCCGGCAGAACACACCGAGCACGGCGTCCTCGGCCATCACCCGCAGGTCTGCCAGCAGCGCCAGCTCCAGGCCGCCGGCCACGGCATGGCCTTCGATGGCGGCGATCAGCGGCTTGGCCAACTGCATGCGGCTCGGTCCCATGGGCCCGTCGCCGTCCGCCTCCAGGCGGTTGCGTCGCTCGCCGTCCTCGGCCACCGCCGCCAGGTCGGCACCGGCGCAGAAGGTGCCGCCGCTGCCGGTGAGCACCGCCACCCGCGCGTCATCGTCCGCCTCGAAGGCCCGCAGCGCCGCAGCCAGGGCCTCGGCGGTGGGCCGGTCGACGGCGTTGCGCACCTGCGGGCGGTCGATGGTCAGGGTGGTGATGGGGCCGTGCTTTTCGACGCGGATGCTCATCGGGGACTCCTTGGGGGTAAACGCAGGCATGAAAAAGGCCGGCAAGATTGCCGGCCTTCACCCTAGTGCGTTCCCGGGGAGGTGTTCAGCCTGCTGGCGGAATCCCCTAGGAGTCTGGCGGGATCAACCCGTGTATTTCTGCAGGTTGGCCATCATTTCCTTCAGGGCTTCGACGTTGTCCGCCGGGTGGGCAGCGCCTTCGAAGTCGCAGATCTGCTGCCAGCTGGCGGCCACGTCTTCGACGCTGAAGCCTTGGCGCGGGTCGAAGCCGGCGCCCAGGCTGCGCTCCCAGCGCACCTTGCCGATCCAGCCGCCGCCCACTTCGAACAGGCCGGAGGTTTCCTGGCACTGCTCGCTGCCGAGGTAGACCACCAGGGGGCTGACCAGCTCGGGCTTGAGCTGCTCGAACACCTGGGGCGGGATCAGGCCTTCGGTCATGCGGGTGCCGCCGGTGGGGGCGATGGCGTTGACCAGGATGTTGTTCTTGCGGCCTTCGATGGCCAGGGTGCGGGTCAGCCCGTAGAGGCCGAGCTTGGCCATGCCGTAGTTGGACTGGCCGAAGTTGCCGTAGATGCCGGAGGTGGACGAGGTGAAGATCACCCGGCCATAGCCCTGCTCGCGCAGGTGCGGCCAGGCGGCGCGGGTGACCTTGTAGGCGCCTTCGACGTGGACCTTGTAGACCAGCTCCCAGTCGGCGTCTTCCATCTTGTGGAAGGTCTTGTCGCGCAGGATGCCGGCGTTGTTGACCACCACGTCGATGCGGCCGAAGTGGTCCAGCGCGGTCTGCACGATCTTGTCGCCGTCGGTGACGGAGTCATGGTTGGCCACGGCGGTGCCGCCCGCTTCGCGGATCTCGGCCACCACACGGTCGGCGGCGGAGGCGTTGGCGCCCTCGCCATGGGTGCTGCCGCCCAGGTCGTTCACCACCACCTTGGCGCCGTGCTTGGCGAACAGCAGGGCATGGGCGCGGCCAAGACCGCCACCGGCGCCGGTGACTATGACCACTTTGTCTTCGAAACGGATCGATTCGCTCATGCAATGGACTCCAGGGCAGTTTCGGGTATCGGCCGAGTGTCCTGCAGTGCCGCCCGGCCGACAAGAAAGGTGGACGGGCATGAATGGTGGGCGATAACGGCGGGGGATGGCCGGGCGCGTCGCAGAGCGCCCGGCGGCGGCTCAGTCGAAGGGCATGAACAGCGCGCCACGCGGGCGCAGCTTGAACAGCCACCAGTTGTAGAAGGTGCAGAGCAGGGTCACCAACAGGCAGGCGACGAAGCAGCCGACGCAGCTGAACCAGACCCAGGGGGCGTTCTCGTAGTAGGCGGCGTAGGCCACCAGGCCGAAGCTGGCCAGCAGCAGGAGCACGGCCAGGCCACGCCCGGCGATGCGGAAGAAGGGGTGCAGCAGCACCAGCAGCTTGTACAGCATGTGACCTCCGAGCCCGGGCACAGGGCCCGGGCGCATCTTGGAAAGGAGGCCGCGATGCTAGGCCGCGGAGCCGCTGGCAGGCTGCCGGACAATTCCGAATGCACTACCGGACGGCTCCGGGAAACGCCCCTAGGCGAGGCGCAGGCGGCTGAGGTGGTCGTACAGGTGCATGACGTGGGCCTGGGCGTACTCGGCATGGTCGAGGGCGCCGTAGGCGAAGTGCGGGGCCAGTTCGCCGGTGTGCGCGGCGAAGTCGGCGAAGGCGCGTTGCAGGCGGGCCAGGGCCTCGGCCTGGGCGAGCGGGGCATCCAGTGCCGGGGCACCGGGGATGGCCTCGTCCAGCGGGTGGCGCATGGCGCCCCGGGCGGCGAAGAGGTCGAAGGCCAGCGGGCCGACGCTGTGGCGGAACCAGGCCGGCTTGAGCTGTGGATAACCCGTGAGGGAGAACTCGATGCTCTGGGCGCAGTGGTTGAACACTTCGGCCGGGCTCCAGCCGGCGAGGCTGACCAGGGTGCGCCCTTCCCAACCGGCCAGCAGGCGCTGGGCCGCCTCCAGGCTGACGGGCGCCGGCGCCACCGCGCGGGGCAGCGCCCAGTAACCGGCGCCTGCAGCGGCCACGCTCCCGAGGGCGGTCAGTTGCAGGAGTCGACGTCGTTTCATGCAGGGTTCTCCAGGGCCTGGCGGAACGCCAGGTAATGCTGCAGGACCTGGCTCGGTGCCTCGGTCTGCGGGTAATGGCCGATGTGTTCGAGGAGCACGGTGTCGGGCTCGGGGATCAGTTCGCGGTAGCGCGCCACCATGTGATCGCCGGAAATGGGGTCGACGGCACCGTCGATCACCCGCAGCGGCACGCCGCCTTTCTGCATGGCGGCCACCCAGCGGTCGCGCTGCTCGCGACGCTCGGGGATGTAGCGGATCAGCCGGTGCATCACCGCCGGGCCATCGTGGGCGGCCACCAGGCTCCAGAAGTCATCCAGCTCCGCTGCCGAAGGCTGGGTCGCCGGGCCGAAGACCTTGCCGAAGTTCGCCCCCAGCTTGGCGCGGGAAAAGCCCCGGCCGATCAGGGGCCCCAGGGGGCTGAGCAGCAGCTTCTGCACCAGCACCGGACGGTGGGTCTCGGGGAACAGCCCGCCGTTGAGGAACACGCAACTGGCGATCCGGGCGCGGCCTTCGTGGTGCCGCGCCAGCAGCTCCTGGGCGACGCTGTCGCCGTAGTCGTGGGCCAGCAGGTGCAGCGGGCCGTCGATGCCCAGGTGGCGCACCAGAGCCTGCTGCAGGTCGGCCTGTTCCAGCAGGCGGTAGTCGTGGCCGCGCGGCTTGTCGGAGTCGCCGAAGCCGAGCATGTCGCAGGCGATCACCCGGTAGCGCTCGGCCAGGGGCTGCCACAGGTAGTGCCAGTCCCAGGCGGCGGTGGGGAAGCCGTGGATCAGCAGCAGCGGCTCGCCCTGCCCGGCCTCCCAGTAGCGGATGCGGTGGCGATGGAACAGCAGGTCGCGGCCCTGGGCGCGCCAGTCGCCCAGGGGGATGCCCGGCAGGGCCATCAGTCGCGGTACCCGGGGTTCTGCTGGTCGAGCTTGCGCAGCAGCGCCGGCCACGGCAGCGCGCCGCCCATGCCGGTGGGGCTCTTCATCACGCCGGCGATCATTTGCCGGGCGCCGTCGAGGATCTGCTGCGGGATGTGGATCAGCTCGGCGCCGCCGCTCTGGGCCATCACCTGCACTTCGCAGGCGCGCTGCATCGTGAACATGCCGAGGAAGGCGTCGGCGATGCTGCCGAAGGCGGTGAGCAGCCCGTGGTTGGGCAGGATCATGAAGTTGGCGCTGCCGAGGTCGGCCTGCAGGCGGGCCTTCTCCTCGTGGTGCAGGGCCACGCCTTCGTAGCCGTGGTAGGCCAGGCTGGCGAGCACGAACAGGGATTGCTGGGAGAGCGGTAGCAGGCCCTGCTTCTGCGCCGAGACGGCGATGCCGGCGGGGGTGTGGATGTGCAGCACGCAGCCGACGTCCTGGCGCACTTCGTGGATGGCGCTGTGGATGGTGTAGCCGGCGGGGTTGATGTCGTAGGGGCTGTCCATCAGCTTGTTGCCGGCCAGGTCGACCTTCACCAGGCTGGAGGCGGTGATCTCGTGGAACATCATCCCGTAGGGGTTGATGAGGAAGTCCTCGGTGCCGGGCACCTTGGCGGAGATGTGGGTGAAGATCAGGTCGTCCCAGCCGTACAGGGCGATCAGGCGGTAGCAGGCGGCCAGGTCGACGCGGGTCTGCCACTCGGCGGCGGAGACCTGGTCCTTGATGGAGGAGCTGGGCGGAGTCTGGGCAGCGGTCACGGCGATCACCTCGTTGTTGTTGTGGGTGACCGGAGTCTAGCGAGGCCGTGGCACCCCGCGAGTCGCCTTGGCAGCCATCCTGATGACCGAGGGAGTCACAGCAGGTGGGTCAGCAGGGGCGCGGCGAACAGGTTGAGCAGCCCCATCAGGACCATCACCAGGCCCGCGACGGTGCCCTCTTCGCGCCCCACCTCCTGGGCCCGGCTGACCCCGGCGCCGTGGGCGCCGACGCCGAACAGGGCGCCCCGGGCGAGGCTGCTGCGCAGCGGCAGGAAGCGGATCAGCAGGCTGCCGGTGAGGGCGCCGAAGACGCCGGTGATCATCACGAACACCGCCGTCAGCTCCGGTACGCCGCCCAGGCCCTGGGCCAGGGGCATGGCGAAGGGGGTGGTGATCGAACGCGGCACCAGTGAGCGGCTCACCGGCGCCTCCAGGGCCAGGGCCTGGGCCAGCCACCAGGAGCTGGCGATGGCCACGCTGCTGCCCATCAGCATGCCCAGCGAGAGCGCCGGCCAATGCCGGGCCAGCAGGGCGCGTTGCTGCCAGATGGGCACGGCGAAGGCCACCGTGGCCGGGCCGAGCAGCAGCATCAGCCAGTGGGTAAGGCCGGCGTACTCGGCATACGCAGTGTGCAGCGGCACGGCCACCGCCAGCAGCAGCGCCGGCACCAGGATCAGCGGCGATAGCAGGTAGCGCCCGCTGCGCCGGTACAGCCAGCGGCTGAGCAGGTAGCCGCCGAGGGTCAGGGCGAGCCAGAACCAGGCCATCGGATCAGTGCTCATGGCGTTCACTCCAGCGGCAAACCAGCTCCACGGTCAGGGCGGTGGCGAGCATCACCAGCAGCGTGCTGACGCCGATCACCAGCAGGATGCGCCAGCCCTCGCTGCGCAGCAGCGCGCCGTAGTCCAGCAGGCTCATCAGCGCCGGGATGAAGAACAGCAGCATCTCCGCCATCAGCAGCCCGGCGCCCAGCTGCAGCGCTGTGGGCTGCACGCGACCGCTGGCGAAGGCGGCCAGCAGCAGGCCGAGGCCGATCACCCCGCCGGGAATCGGCCAGGCCAGCCAGGCGGCGATCTGGCCACCCAGCAGGTAGAGGGCGATGAGCACGACGAGCTGCAGGACGAGGCGGGACAGGTGGCTGAGACGGGCGCGGGACATGGGATGCACTCCAGTGATGGCGTGCAGCTTAGGGCCGGGCCTATCATCCCAAAAGCGAATTGTTCGACTTACTCCCATTCGAGATTGGAATAGCGATGGAATTTCACCAGCTGCGCAGTTTTGTCGAAGTGGTGCGCCAGGGCGGCTTCACCCAGGCGGCCAAGACCCTGCACGCCACCCAGTCCACCATCAGCAAGCAGGTGGCCCAGTTGGAGCAGCGCCTGGGGGTGCTGTTGCTGGAGCGCAACGGCCCGAATCTGCGCCTGACCGATGCCGGCACCCTGGTGCTGCGCCGTGCGGACGAGCTGCTGCGCCTGCGCCAGGACCTCTACAGCGAGCTGGACGACCTCAGCCAGCTGGCCCGGGGCGAGCTGCGCCTGGGCCTGCCGCTGCTGGGGGGCGAGGTGATGTTCGCCGAGCTGTTCGCCGCGTACCGTCAGCGCTACCCGAACATCGTGGTGCGGCTGTTCGAGGGCGGCAGCAAGCTGATGGAGGAGGCGCTGCTGCGCGGTGAGCTGGACATCGGCGGCAGCCTCACACCCAACGATCCGGCGCTGGCCTTCCAGCCGTTCTGCAACGAGCCGCTGGACGTGCTGCTGCCCGAGGCCCATGAACTGGCGGGGTGTGACGGCATCGCCCTGGCCCAGCTGAAGGACGCGCCCTTCCTGCTCTACCAGCAGAGCTTCACCCTCAACGACCGCCTGCTGCTGGCGTGTCGCCAGGCCGGCTTCACCCCACGGGAGGTGGGACGCAGCGGCCAGGCGGACTTCCTCGCGGCGCTGGTGGCCGCCGGCCAGGGCGTGGTGCTGCTGCCGCGCATCGTCGCCCGCACGCTGGAACGACCGGGCCTGCGCCGGGTGCCGCTGGTGGAGCCGGACCTGCGCTGGGACATCGCCTTCGTCTGGCGCCAGGGCGCCTACCTGTCACGGGCGGCGCAGGCCTGGCTGGATCTGTTGAAGGAATATTCGCCGCTGACGGCGCCAGGTGACGCAGCGGGCTAGAGGAATTGCCGGTCCAGCAGCGGCCACCGGCGCTGAGCGTCGAGGTCGTCGGCCAGCAAGCGGAAACCGTCGAACTCGAAGGCCGGGGCGACGTTGCAGCCCACCAGGGTGTAGGCCCCGAGGGCCCGCGCCGCCTGCCAGGCATGGGCACGCACGGTGCGCTGCGGCAGGCTGCCCTCGCCCACCGGCCCGAGGCGCTCGCGGCGCAGGGCCTGGGGGTCGTCGGCGATCAGCAGCTCCAGCGGGTCGCCTTCGTAGAAGTGCCAGGTCTCGTCGGCGTCCACCCGGTGCCAGCGACTGATGCCGCCGGCGGGCAGGAGGAAGAAGATCGACGAGGACATCGAGCGGCCATCCGCCAGGCTGCCCTGGGCCTCGAACACCCGGCGGTAGAAACCGCCCTCGGGGTGCGGGGCCAGTTGCAGGGCTTCGATGAGGTACGCCGCGCGCGGGTGCATCAGGCGCTGAGCGCAGCGGCGAAGCGGGCGATCCAGGGCTCGGCGTCCACTTCCGGGGTGACGGTTTCGCTGGCGTCCAGGCGCAGCATCTCCTGCACCTCGCGCAGGCCCAGCTCGGCGTGCAGCTCACGCATCATCTCGCCGCCACCGCAGAACTGGTCGTAGCTGGAGTCGCCGAGGGCCAGCACGGCGGCGGGACGGCCGCGCCAGTCGGGCAGCTGGTCGCGCAGGGCGTGGTAGAGGGGCAGCAGGTTGTCGGGCAGCTCGCCCATGCCGGTGGTGGAGGTCACACTGAGGAACGCTTCGGGGCCGAAGGCCTTGAGTTCGTCGAGGGTCATCCCGGCCTTGTGCCAGGCCTCGTGGCCGGCGGCCTTGAGCAGCCGCTCGGCGTGGCGGGCGACTTCTTCGGCGGTGCCATAGACCGAGCCGGATAGGATGGCGACTTTCATGACTTCTCCTGTTAGCGCGAAATGAATCGCATTATGCCGCAACTGGCAGTCCGCCCCCGATGTTTTAGAATCCCTGCACCTCGAACCAGGAACTCGTCATGATCAACGCCAAACTGCTCCAGCTGGTGGTCGAAGCCTCCAACGACGGCATCGTCGTCGCCGAACAGGAAGGCGACGACAACATCCTCATCTATGCGAACCCGGCGTTCGAACGGCTGACCGGCTACAGCCAGGACGACATCCTCTACCGCGATTGCCGCTTCCTGCAGGCAGGCGACCGTGACCAGCTCGGCCTCGCGGCGATCCGCCAGGCGATCAAGAAGGGCGAGCCGAGCCGGCAGATCCTGCGCAACTACCGCAAGGACGGCAGCGTGTTCTGGAACGAGCTGTCCATCACCCCGGTGCACAACGAGGCGGACCAGCTGACGTACTACATCGGCATCCAGAAGGACGTGAGCCCCGAGGTCGAGGCACGCCAGCGCGTGCGCGAACTGGAGGCGGAGGTGGCGGCCCTGAAGGCCCGCATCGCGGAACTGGAGGGCTGAGGCGTCAAGGCAGGCAAGGCCGCTGCGGCGGCGCAGCGGGTTCTTCCAGGTTCTGTCAGGTGTCCAGGTGACCGTCGAGCAGGCGGCGCAAGCGCAGTTGCATGGTGCGCCCCTCGCTGCCCAGGGTGGCCACTGGGCTGCGCTCCAGGGCGCTGCCGATCAGGTCGGCGGCTTCACCGGCCAGGGCCAGCGGGCACTCCACCGAGAGCGCCAGGCGCCCGAGCCGCGCGGCCAGGTCGTCCGCCGGCGGGTGGTTGGAGAACACCACCAGCGCCTGGGGCGCGATCTTCTCGCACACCAGCGGCAGCTCCTGGAACGGCTGGTCCAGTCCCAGCACGCGGATCGCGCAGTCGCCATGGCTGAGCAGCAAGGCAGCCACCAGCAGCTCCAGTTCGCGGCACTCGCCCTGCAGCGGGGCGACCACCACGCAATCTTCCCCATCCCCCGGTGACAGCTGCAGGCGCTGCAGCACGCGCCCACGCAGGAAGGCGTCGAAGAAGGCCCATTCGCTGGCCACGCCGTATTCGTCCTGGCGCAGCAGCAGGTCGCGCCAGAGCGGCATCAGCACGTCCTGGAACACCACGGTGAGCGGGTAGGTGGAGAACACCTGGCCATAGAGCCGCTCCAGGGCCGGGCCGTCGAAGGCCGACAGCGCCCGGCGCAACTGCGTCTGCCACTCGCCCCACTCCGCCATGGAGGCGGCCGGCTGCACCGGGGCGGGTGCCCGGGTGGAGGCGCTGCGGGCGAGGATCTGTCCAACCTTGCTGACCGGTACGCCACGGTCGATCCAGGCCAGGATGCTGCGCACGGCCTCGACGTCGGCATAGGAATAGAGGCGGTGGCCGCTGTCGGTACGGGTCGGCTGGATCAGCCCGTAGCGGCGCTCCCAGGCGCGCAGGGTGACCGGGTTGACGCCGGTGAGGCGGGAGACTTCGCGGATCGGGAAGAGTTCTTCCTGCTGCATGGCGATGGCTGCGTTATCGGTCATGGCAAAAGGTCTGGGCTTGAAAGCGCAGAGTTTAACCCAGGCCCGGCTCCTTGCTCAGTGCCCGGATGCGGTGCGGCATGCACCATGGGCGCGCACCGAGCCGGCTTCCACTGTCCGGTTGCCATCCGGCGGCTCCATGGCACGCGGCACTGGCGTATTCAGCCGAAACAGGAATAATCCTTGCCTCTGAAAGAAGCAGGCCCACTACCCCGGGCCGCTTCCCGCGCTGCCCCTACCCTGGGCGGCGCCTGCAACTGGAGATACACGATGTCTGCCGATCCCGTCACCCTCATGGTGGCGCGCCGGGTCACCCGCGAGCGCTACGACGATTTCATGGCCTGGCTGCGCGAAGGCGAGCAACTGGCCGCCGACTTCCCCGGCTACCTCGGCTCGGGCGTCCTGGCCCCGCCGCCCAACGACGACGAATTCCAGATGATCTTCCGCTTCGCCGACGAGCCCACCCTGGCCGCCTGGGAGCATTCCGCCTCTCGCCGTGCCTGGCTGGAACGCGGCGCCGGCCTTTTCGACCGTCCTCACGAACACCGCGCGCTGGGTCTGGACGCCTGGTTCGGCAGTGCTGACCGCCGGCCGCCCCGCTGGAAGCAGAGCATCGCCATCTGGCTGGCCTTCTTCCCGGTGTCGCTGGGCTTCAACCTGCTGTTCGGCCCCTGGCTCGGCGGGCTCGACCTGCTGTTGCGCGTCTTTTTGAGCACGTTGGTTTTGACGCCACTGATGACCTACTGGTTCATCCCGTTATCCACCCGCTTGCTGGCTCCCTGGCTGAACGCACCGGCTTCCCGTACCCGCCGCCCCGGCCTCACGGCTCCCTCCCGATAACGTCACAAAGGTTGTACAGAGGCAAAATCTGTACAACCTTCCAACACCCTCTCTTTTTCTATAACCCCACACAAATCAAGGCCTTGGCTGAATTTACGGTCGGAATCCGGATTTCTTCCGCGCCAAGAATTGTACAAACTCAGGCTTCTGGTATAAGTTTTCACCATTCCGCCCCAGCCTGGGGTATCGCCCTGCCACGAGGCCCCCATGAGCCCTTCGGCCGCTCCCATCCTGATCACCGGTGCCAGCCAGCGCGTGGGCCTGCATTGCGCCGAGCGCCTGCTGGACGACGGCCAGCCGGTGATCATCAGCTACCGCACCGAGCGCGAAGGCGTGCACCGGCTGCGTGAGCGCGGCGCCTGCGTGATCGCGGCGGACTTCTCGGACGAAGCCGGCATCCTCGCCTTCATCGAACAGCTCAAGGCCGCTACGCCGCACCTGCGGGCCATCGTGCACAACGCCTCCGACTGGCTCACCGAAGCCCCCGGCCACGAGGCCGAGGCCTTCCAGCGGATGTTCAGCGTGCACATGCTGGCGCCCTACCTGATCAACCTGCATGCCGAGGCGCTGCTGCGCCACGGTGGTCCGGCCGACATCGTCCACATCAGCGACGACGTGGCGCGCAAGGGCAGCGAGAAGCGCATCGCCTACTGCGCCAGCAAGGCCGGGCTGGACAACCTCACCCTCTCCTTTGCCGCCCGCTATGCCCCGGCCATCAAGGTCAACGGCATCGCGCCGGCGCTGGTGATGTTCAACACCGGTGACGACACCACCTACAGGACGAAGACCCTGGCCAAATCCGCCCTCGGCATCGAGCCCGGGCCGGAAGTCGTGTACCAGGGCCTGCGCTACCTGCTGGACAACCCCTACGTCACCGGAACGACGCTAACCCTCAATGGCGGCCGCCACCTGAAGTGAACCGGCCGTACGGACTGCCAAGATGAATGACGACCTGTCCTCCCACTACCGGGAAATCCTCATGGGCGTGGGTGAGAACCCCGAGCGCGAAGGCCTGCTGGATACGCCCAAGCGCGCTGCCAAGGCGATGCGCTACCTGTGCCGTGGCTACGAGCAGAGCCTGGAGGAAGTGGTCAACGGCGCGCTGTTCTCGTCCGACAACGACGAGATGGTGACCGTGAAGGACATCGAGCTCTACTCCCTCTGCGAGCATCACCTGCTGCCCTTCATCGGCAAGGCGCACGTGGCGTACATTCCCACCGGCAAGGTGCTCGGCCTGTCCAAGGTGGCGCGCATCGTCGACATGTTCGCCCGCCGCCTGCAGATCCAGGAGAACCTCACCCGGCAGATCGCCGAGGCCATCCAGCGCGTCACCGGCGCCGCCGGCGTCGCCGTGGTGATCGAGGCCAAGCACATGTGCATGATGATGCGCGGCGTGGAGAAGCAGAACTCGGTGATGACCACCTCGGTCATGCTCGGGGCCTTCCGCGAATCGCCGAGCACCCGCCAGGAATTCCTCAAACTCATCGGACGGAGCTGAGCATGCCGAGACTGGAGCCAGGAATGGCGCGGATCCGCGTGAAGGACCTGCGCCTGCGTACCTACATCGGGATCAAGGAGGAGGAGATCCTCAACAAGCAGGATGTGCTGATCAACCTCACCATCCTCTACCCGGCCGCCGACGCGGTGGACTTCAACGACATCGACCATGCGTTGAACTACCGCACCATCACCAAGGCCATCATCCAGCACGTCGAGGAGAACCGCTTCGCCCTGCTGGAGCGCCTGACCCAGGAGATCCTCGACCTGGTGATGACCAACCCCCGGGTGAGCTACGCCGAAGTGGAAGTGGACAAGCCCCACGCCCTGCGTTTCGCCGAGTCGGTGTCGATCACCCTCGCCGGCCACCGCTGATCCCCGCTGCCCGGCCTCGCGCCGGGCATTGCCGTCCCCGGGAGCGGCTCTTATCATCGCCGCGCCCTCCTCACCGATCCCAAGGAGTCCTCCGATGAACGAGCAACAGCGCCTCGAACTCGAAGCCGCCGCCTTCCGTCGGCTGGTCCAGCACCTGCGCAGCCGCACCGATGTGCAGAACATCGACCTGATGAACCTCGCCGGCTTCTGCCGCAACTGCCTGTCCAAGTGGTACAAGGCCGCCGCCGACGACATCGGCGTCGAGGTCAGCCCCGAGCAGGCCCGCGAAGAGATCTACGGCATGCCCTATGCCGACTGGAAGGCCAAGTACCAGAAAGAAGCCAGCGCCGAGCAGCAAGCGGCCTTCGACAAAGCGAACAAAGCATGAACGACCTGAATGCATTCCGTGGCCGCCTGGCCAGTGGCGAGCACCTCTTCGCCGACACCCTGGCCTTCATCGCCGCCGGCTACGACTACCAGCCCTGCGCCTTCGTCAACGGCGGCGTGGAGAACGCCGCCGGGCAGAATGAGGGCTCCTGCAAGACCCTGGGCCTGGCCCTGCTGGAAGGCCTGAGCCGCGACGAAGCCCTGCTGGCGTTCGGCGAGCACTACCGCGCCGTGCTGGCCACCCCCGAAGGCAGTGACCACGGCAACATCCGCGCGCTGATGAAGAGCGGCTTGGACGGCGTTCGCTTCGACGGCGAGCCGCTCAAGCGCAAGGCCTGATAAACCGCTCTGCACACGACTCATCTGTCAGAGAAAGCTGACATACGTCACAAAAGGAACAACGTATCCTGCGCGACGTAACGGGAACACCAGGGAAGGTGTCCTACGCCTATACACCCCGTTGAGCGCTCCCCCCTTCCCGTGCAGTTTCGGAGTCGCATGGATGCAACAGACCCTCGTTTGGAAACCCTGGTCCCACCCCGGCGTGGAGCACCTGCGCCTGCACCGTGACGCCGACGGCGTCCACGTCAGCAGCCACCTCATGCAGAGCCGCGGCGGCAGCAGTTTCGCTGCCACCTACGTGCTGGACTACGACCCCGAATGGCGCTTCCGCCAGCTCTGGCTGAAGGTGGACGACCACGGCCCCCGCAGCCTGCGCCTGCAGCGTGCCGACGACGGCCGCTGGACCCTCGACGGACAGCCCTGCCCGGACCTGGAGCCCTGCGACCAGGTGATGCTGGGCGCCAGCCCCTTCACCCACAGCCCGATCCTGCTGGGCAAGCCGCTGGAGACCTGGGAAGAACACACCCACCAGGTGGCGCATATCGACCTGCCCACCCTGACGGTGCAGGCGCGCCCACAGCGCTACCGCTGCGTGAAGCGCGATGCGCAGCTGAGCCGGTACCACTGGGAACAGGAAGGCGACGCGGGCGGCGAACTGACCCTCGACGACCGGGGCCTGGCCACCCGCCTCGAAGGGCAGTTCCTGCGCCTGGACGCCCGCACACTGCACCTGGCCGAACTGCCCATCAACACCTGGGTCTGACGCGCCCTCAGAGCGCGTCGAGGTAGCGTTCCACGTCCAGCGCCGCCATGCAGCCGGCGCCGGCGGAGGTGATGGCCTGGCGATACACCGAGTCGGCCACGTCACCGGCGGCGAACACCCCGGCCACGCTGGTGGCGGTGGCATTGCCGTCGCGCCCGCCGTTGACCACCACATAGCCGTCGCGCAGGGCCAGCTGGCCCTCGAACAGCGAGGTGTTCGGCGTGTGGCCGATGGCGACGAACAGGCCGTCCACCTTCAGCTCGTCCATCAGCCCGTCGCGGCCGCGCAGGCGCACGCCGGTCACGCCCATGTCGTCGCCCAGTACCTCGTCCACCTCGGCATTGAGCTTGAGCACGATGCGCCCCTCGGCGATGCGCGCGCGGAGCTTGTCCTGCAGGATCTTCTCGGCGCGGAAGGTCTCCCGGCGGTGCACCAGGGTCACCTTGCTGGCGATGTTGGCCAGGTACAGCGCCTCTTCCACGGCCGTGTTGCCGCCGCCCACCACCGCCACCTCGCGGTTGCGGTAGAAGAATCCGTCGCAGGTGGCGCAGGCGGACACGCCCTTGCCCATGAAGCGTTCCTCGGAGGGCAGCCCCAGGTAACGGGCGCTGGCACCGGTGGCGATGATCAGCGCGTTGCAGCTGTAGGTGCCGCTGTCCCCCACCAGGGTGAAAGGCTCGCCGGCCAGGTCCACGGCGTTGATGTGGTCGAAGACGATCTCCGTCTCGAAGCGCTCGGCGTGTTCCTGCATGCGCTGCATCAGCGCCGGCCCGGTGAGCCCGTGGGCATCGCCCGGCCAGTTGTCCACCTCGGTGGTGGTGGTCAGTTGCCCGCCCGCCTGCATGCCAGTGATCAGCAAGGGCTTGAGGTTGGCGCGGGCGGCATAGACGGCCGCGCTGTAACCGGCGGGGCCGGAGCCGAGGATGATGACGCGGGCGTGGCGAGTGACGGACATGGCGGACACCTCAGGTAATAAAAAGAGGCCGCTGCGAGCACTTGGGGAAGGCTTAGGGAATGCAGCGGCCTCGCGAACCAGCGGGAGCCAGCGAGCCCCCGAAAATGCTGGCAAGGCTACCGACGCCGCCCCCGGCCACGGAAATGTGCATTGCTTATCCCCTCGATAGGACGCCCCTATCGCCAGGCGGGCGCGTGACGCCAGCGCTTTTACCGCCCCGACAAAGCCGGTAAGGTCGCGCCAGTCACCCCTTCATGGAGCGCCCGATGCCCGCCCCTGCCCTGTCCGGCCCGCAATACCTCGGCGAAGGCCTGAAACTCATCCTGCGTCCCGGCCTGCGCCTGTTCGTGCTGCTGCCGCTGACCCTGAACCTCCTGCTGTTCATCGCCATGATCGGCTTCGCCATGCGCGAATTCAGCGGCTGGGTCGATGCCTTCATGCCCAGCCTGCCCGACTGGGCGAGCTTCCTCGAATACCTGATCTGGCCGCTGTTCGTGGCGCTGGTGGTGCTGCTGGTGTTCTTCAGCTTCACCATGATCGCCAACATCATCGCCGCGCCCTTCAACGGCTTCCTCGCCGAGAAGGTGGAAGTGGTGGTGCGCGGCCAGGACGACTTCCCGCCCTTCAGCTGGGCCGAACTGGTGGCCATGGTGCCGCGCACCATCGGCCGCGAACTGCGCAAGCTGGGCTACTTCCTGCCCCGCGCGGCGGGCCTGCTGATCCTCAGCTTCATCCCCGTGGTGAACCTGGTGAGCACGCCGCTGTGGTTCGTCTTCGGCATCTGGATGATGGCCGTGCAGTACATCGACTACCCGGCGGACAACCACAAGCTGGGCTGGAACGAGATGCTCGCCTGGCTGCGCGAGAAGCGCTGGCAGAGCCTGGGCTTCGGTGGCTCGGTGTACCTGGCGCTGCTGATCCCCTTCGTCAACATCGTGATGATGCCCGCCGCCGTCGCCGGCGCCACCCTGTTCTGGGTGCGCGAAGGCGGCGACAAGGCCCTGCCCCGCTGATGCACCGGCGCGGGCCCGGACCCGCGCCGCCCTCCTCGGCTGTCACCGGCCGGTCACGCAAAATTCACACGGGCTAAACGGCGGGCGTCGACACTCAAGTCATGAGCCTGCCTGCCCTTCGAATCGCCCTCGTCAGCGAAACCTACCTGCCGGAAATCAACGGCGTCGCCAACACCCTGTGGCGGCTGTGCGAGGGCCTGCGCGCACGCGGGCACCAGCTGCAGCTGGTGCGCCCCCGCCAGGCCGTGGACCAGGGCGTGAAGAGCAGCGACGAGCTGCTGCTAGTGCGCGGCTGGCCGCTGCCCGGCTACCCGGGGCTGCAATGGGGCCAGTCGAGCCTGCACAAGCTGCTGACGCGCTGGAAGCAACGCCGCCCCGACGTGCTCTACATCGCCACCGAGGGCCCCCTGGGCCTGTCCGCCCTGCGTGCGGCGCGGCGCCTGGGAGTGCCGGTGATCAGCGGCTTCCACACCAACTTCCAGCAGTACACCGGCCACTACGGCGTGGGCCTGCTGACGCGCCTGCTGACCAACTACCTGCGCTGGTTCCACAACACCTCGCAACTGACCCTGGTGCCCAGCGCCAGCCAGAGCGAGGAGCTGCGCCGCCGCGGCTTCGAGCGCCTGGCCCTGCTGGCACGCGGCGTCGACGGCCAGCTGTTCACCCCGGCCCGGCGCTGCCAGGGCCTGCGGGAAGCCTGGGGGCTGGAGCCGGACGACATCGCCGTGCTGCACGTCGGCCGCCTGGCTCCGGAGAAGAACCTGCGGCTGCTGGCGCCCACCTTCCAGGCCTTGTGCAAGGCCCATCCCCAGCGCCGCCTGAAGCTCATCGTGGTGGGCGACGGCCCGTCGCGCACCGCCTTGCAGGCCGAGCTGCCGGAGGCGTTGTTCTGCGGCATCCAGCGCGGCGAGGAACTGGCCCGGCACTACGCCAGCGCCGACCTGTTCCTCTTCCCCAGTCAATCCGAGACCTTCGGCAACGTGGTGCTGGAGGCGCTGGCCTCGGGCCTGGCGGTGGTGGCCTTCGACCAGGCCGCCGCGGCCCAGCACATCCGCCATGGGCACAACGGCGCCCTGGCGGTGCCCGACGAGCCGGCCACCTTCAGCGACGCGGCCTGCTGGCTGCTGGAAGACGACGAGACCCTGCGCCGCGTGCGCCTCAACGCCCGCCAGCACGCCGGCCGCCAGGGCTGGGACAGCATCGTCCAGCAGTTCGAGCAGCACCTGCGCAGCGTCGGCTCCGCCGAGGCGGCCCTGCCCGCCGACGCCCGCCTGCAGCCGCCCTCGCCCTGAGACCTCAGCCGAACGGCCGGGCCGGTGCGGCGAACGCCAGGCTGAGGGCGCCACGCCCCAGGTTGATGGCGCCGGTGGGGCTGAGCATCGCCACCTGCAGCACCACATCCCGTGCGAGGCAGGCCGCCTCCAGCTCGGCGAAGCCCGGCAGGTCGCGCACCAGGGACAGTTCCCCGGCGTAGCTGATGCACAGCTGCGGCGCCAACAGGTCGCCCGCCATCACCCGCGCGCAGGCGTGGGCGAAGAGCTTCTCCGTCGCCCGCTCGAAGCTCGGCGCAAGTGTCACGGGCTTGTCCTCGCCCTGCTGCACGCTGATCACCGGCTTCACGTCCAACAGCGAACCGATCCCCAGGGCCGCTCCGCGCATGCGGTCCAGCAGGCCGCTGCGCTCGCCCTTCTGGAAGCCGCGCTTGCGCAGGTGGCCGAGGTCATCGGCGATGAGGAAGGTGCACACCGACTCGGCCAGTTGCTCCAGCCGCGCCCGCACCGCACTGGGGTGTCCGCCCCCGGCGATCAGCCGCACGGCCTCGGCGGCCAGCACCGCGCTGCCGGCGAACAGCGTGCGGCCGTCGATCACCCGCATGGCGAACGGCGTGGTCAGCCCGGCCGCGCTGCGTCGCTCGCGGTAACACTGCAGCAGGCCGAAGGAGGCCTGGGTGGCGTGCTCGAAGATGGCGCTGCGCTGGGCGGAAAGGGTCAGGCAGATGACGTGGTCGTACTGGGTCACCAGTTCTTCGAGGAACCAGGCCTGTGTTTCCGCAGCGCTCAGCGGCTCGCTGCCATCGCCAGGGCCGACCCGGGGCAACTGGTCGACATAGAAACGCCCGGTGACCTCGGGAATGCGGCGGTCCACCAGGGTGTCCTGGCCGAGGCGGATACGGATGGGCAGAACGCGGATGCCCCGCTCCGCGATGAAGGTCTGAGGCAGATCGCAGGTGGCATCCACCACCAATCCGGTGCGCATGGGACGACTCCTAGGGCCGGTGGACCGGCCGCTTGTTGTGGTGCCCGGGACCATGCGCCTTCGTCCGGGGCAAGTCAGCCCAACCGATTGAGGGTTTGTGGTGAGGGTGGCCTGTCGAAGGCCGTGCCCTAAGCCCACTATTTGGGGGACCAAGCTGATTATCGAGTTCTGCGGATGTTCCCTGTTTCGCCTTCCCAGGCGAGTTTCTTTTTTCAATCGTCGGAATGCCGCCCACAAAAAAGAAACCAAAAAGGCTCGCCCCGCCATTCGGGTCCCGCTGCGCGGGACTTCCCTCGCTCCGTCGCTGCTACGGGGGCCGGCGCGATGGGCCATCCATGGCCTGACGCGCCTCTCGCGGCATCCATGCCGCTCGTCCCCCTACGCAACGACTGCGCTCGGCCTCCTGAAGGGGCAGTTTCCCTGCCTCACCCTCTTGGCAAGCACGGCCACCGAGTGCGCTCATGACTTGCTGCCTCAGAGCGTTCGGCACCGGCGAGTTGCAAAAACCGTAGCCACAAAAAAGCCCCGCACGAGACGGAGCTGGAAATGGGTGCGCCGGCCAGGCCGGCGCACCGGGGGTCGTGCTCAGACCAGGCTGGTCAGGGCATCGCGGCTGAACGGCAGGATGTCCTGCATGCGGCCTTCGCGAACCTTGGTCGCCCAGTCCGGGTCCACCAAGAGGGCGCGGCCCACGGCCACCAGGTCGAACTCCTGCTTGTTCAGGCGCTCCAGCAGGCCTTCGATGTTGGCCGGCTGGGCGACCTTGTCGGTCTTGACCATGAACTGCAGGAACTCACCATCCAGGCCGACGCTGCCGACGGTGATGGTGGGCTTTCCGGTGAGCTTGCGGGTCCAGCCGGCCAGGTTGAGGTCGGAGCCTTCGAACTCCGGCTCCCAGAAGCGACGGGTGGAGCAGTGGAAGATGTCCACGCCGGCCTCGGACAGCGGCTTGAGGAAGCCTTCCAGCTCTTCCGGGGTCTGCACCAGGCGGGCGGTGTAGTCCTGCTGCTTCCACTGGGAGAAGCGGAAGATGATCGGGTAGTCGGGGCCTACGGCCTCGCGCACGGCCTCGATCACTTCGATGGCGAAGCGCGAGCGGTTGGCCAGGCTGCCGCCGTAGCCGTCGGTGCGCTGGTTGGTGCCTTCCCAGAAGAACTGGTCGATCAGGTAGCCGTGGGCACCGTGCAGCTCCACGCCGTCCATGCCGATGGCCTTGGCGTCACGGGCAGCCTGGGCGTAGGCGGCGACGACCTCGTCGATGTCCTGCTGGGTCATGCCGTGGACCACCACCTGGCCGTCCTTGAGCTTCTCGCTGGGGCCGTAGCCGGGAACGCTGGCGTCCGGTTCGGTGCCCAGGCGGCGGACGTTACCGACGTGCCACAGCTGCGGGACGATCTTGCCGCCTTCGGCGTGCACGGCCTCGACCACCTGCTTCCAGCCGGCCAGGGCGTCCTCGCCGTAGAAACGCGGGACGTGGGGGTAACCGTTGGCGGCCTGGTGGCCGATGGTGGTGCCTTCGGTGACGATCAGGCCGACACCGGCTGCGGCACGGCGGCGGTAGTACTCGACCACCTGCTCGGTGGGCACGCCGCCCGGGGAGAAGGAGCGGGTCATGGGCGCCATCACCACGCGGGTCGGCAGCTCCAGGGCGCCGAGGCGGAAGGGGGCGAACAGGGCGTCTACGGATGCGGTCATCGGGGTCTCCTGATTCCGGCCAAGTGACCGGTCGTCTCGTTAATGGGCTTTTTAGGGGGTCACACCCGCAGCAGGCGCTGCAGGCGGGTCATGAAATCGAACAGCGGCCGGGCGCCGGCACCGACCTTGAGGCGGGTGAGCACGCCCTGCCAGGCGTTGGCGATGAAGCCGGCGAGGTTGGCGCAGTCTTCATCGGCCGGGAGCTCGCCGGCACGCTGGGCCTCTTCCAGGCAGGCCTGGAGGATGTCCGCCGAGCGCTGCAGGATGGCGTCCACCTGGGCGCCGATGGCCGGCGACAGTTCGGCCATCTCGAAGCTCAGACTGCCGATGAAGCAGTGGTATTCCAGCTTCTCGTGGCGGGTGAAGTGGCTGACCAGTTCACCGTAGTAGTCGAGCACCCGCTGGCACGGGCTCTTCGCCGGGTCGGACAGGGCTTGGGCATAGCGCTCGAGGCGCGGCTGGTACAGGTAGTCCAGGGCCTGGAGGGCGAAGTCTTCCTTGCTGGCGAAGTAGTGGTAGAACGAGCCCTTGGGGATGCCGGCGGCCTGGACGATTTCCTGCACGCCGGTGCCGTGGTAGCCGGCACGGGTCATCACCTGGGTGCCCTTGGCGAGGATGAGGTCACGCTTGTCGAGTCGGATGCTGTTCATGGCGGCGAGCATATGACCGGTCGTCTCGCTCGGCACAGCACTATTGATCAGGGTGATTTTGGGTCAGAAAGCCCGCGCGGCTTACCCCGAGGTAATGGCCTGCGCGGGGGTTAACCCTTGCACCTTGCAGGGGCGACTTCAGTCGCCAGGCAGCCCGCAGGGCTGCAACTGACCTCAGCAGCCCCCGCATGGTGGATGGGAAGAGGGGAAAGAAGCGTCAGCCCAGCGCTTTCTCGATGGCAGCCACCAGGGCGGGGTCTTCGGGGGTGGTGCGGGGCGAGAAGCGGGCGAGCACGCGGCCGTCCTTGCCCACCAGGAACTTCTCGAAGTTCCAGGTGATGTCGCCGGGGAACTCGGCCCCTTCACCGGCCAGCAGGCGGTAGAGCGGGTGACGGCTGGCGCCGTTGACGTCCATCTTGCTGCCGAGCGGGAAGGTCACGCCGTAGTTCAGGGTGCAGAACTCGCGGATCTCGTCCTCGCTGCCCGGCTCCTGGGCGGCGAACTGGTTGCAGGGGACACCCAGTACGCTGAAGCCCCGGTCCTGGAACTGCTGGTGCAGTTTCTCCAGCCCGGCGTACTGCGGCGTCAGGCCACAGCGAGAAGCAACGTTGACCACCAGCACCACCTTCCCCTTGTAGGGAGCAAGCGGCAGTTCCTGGCCGTCGAGGGCACGCAGCTTGAGGTCGTGGAAGGCACTCATCTCACAGACTCCTGGATCGACGCGGGTTTGCACGAGAGACGAAAAAGGCGCCCGAGGGCGCCTTTCCGGTGAACTTGAGCTTAGCAGCCGATCCGCGTCGCCGCGCGCCGCAGATCGCCTGTCATCACTCAGTGGTGGTGACCACCTTCGCCGTGGATGTGACCGTGGGCGATCTCTTCGGCGTTGGCTTCACGCACGTTGACCACCTTCACTTCGAAGTTCAGGCGCTGGCCGGCCAGCGGGTGGTTGCCGTCGACGGTGACGTCGTCGCCGTCGATGTCGCGGATGGTGACGATCTGCATGCCGCCGTCCGGAGCGGAGGCGTGGAACTGCATGCCGACTTCCAGCTCGTCCACGCCTTCGAACATGGCGCGGCTCAGGGTGGCGACCAGCTCGGCGCTGTATTCGCCGTAGGCGTCTTCGGGCTCGATGGCCACTTTCACTTCGTCGCCGGCCTGCTTGCCTTCGAGGGCACGCTCCAGGCCGACGATGATGTTGCCCGCACCGTGCAGGTAGACCAGCGGCGCGCCGCCACGGGAGCTGTCGATCACCTCACCGGCGTCGTTGGTCAGGGTATAGTCGATGGAGACTGCCTTGTTGGCGGCGATCAGCATGGTGCGAGACCTTTTGGATAAGAGTGGAAAGGTGGCAAGTCTAACTGCCAAACCGGCCGATGGCGACCCGCCGATTGACGGACGGGGCTCGCGTTTGCTGGGTTTCCGCCAGGACGAGGACGGCCACTGGGTGGCCCTGCTTTCCTGCGGGCACACCCAGCATCTGCGTCATCAGCCGCCGTGGCAGTCGCGGGCCTGGGTCCTGGACCCACGGCAGCGCGAGGCGCACCTCGGCCAGCCCTTTGCCTGTGGCTGGTGCGCCAGGGAGCAGGACACCGAGGACAAGGACTAACCGACAAGGAGGCGAGATGCCCGCACGCAATATCCTGGTGATCAACTGTGGCAGTGCGTCGATCAAGTTCGCCCTGGTCAGCGAGGCCCATTCGCAGTTCCCCCTGCGCGGCATCGCCGACCGCCTGGGCACGCCGGAGGCCGAGCTGCGCTGGCAGCGCGGCGGCGAGAAGGACAGCCTGATGCTGCCCAACGGCGACTACCGCGCCGCCCTCGCCCAGTTGCTGCCACTGGTGCAGGCCGTCACCGGCGGCAAGCTCCACGGCATCGGCCACCGCGTGGTGCACGGCGGCGAGCGCTTCACCTCGGCGCGGCGGCTGGATGCCGACGTGCTCGCCACCATCCGCGCCATCTCGCCCCTGGCACCGCTGCACAACCCGGCGGCGCTGCAGGGGATCGAAGCCGCCATGAGCGTCTACCCGCAACTGCCCCAGGTGGCGGTGTTCGACACCGCCTACCACCAGAGCCTGCCCGAACACGCCTACCGCTACGCCCTGCCCGAGTCGCTCTACCGCGACCACGGCGTGCGCCGCTACGGCTTCCACGGCACCAGCCACCGCTACGTCAGCCACCGCGCGGCGGAGATCGCCGGGCTGTCCATCGGCGACAGCAGCTGGCTGTCGGCGCACCTGGGCAACGGCTGCTCCACCTGCGCCATCGTCAACGGCCAGAGCCGCGACACCAGCATGGGCCTGACGCCCCTGGAGGGCACGGTGATGGGCACCCGCAGCGGCGACATCGACCCCAACCTGCACAGCCACCTGGCCCGTACCCTGGGCTGGAGCCTGGACGAAGTGACCCGTGTGCTGAACCACGAGAGCGGCCTCAAGGGCCTCTCCGGGCTTTCCAACGACATGCGCACCCTGGAGCAGGCCCGCAGCCAGGGCCACCCCGGCGCCACCCTGGCCATCGAGGTGTTCTGCTACCGCCTGGCCAAGAGCCTGGCGGCCATGAGCTGCGCCCTGCCCCAGCTGGACGGGCTGATCTTCACCGGCGGCATCGGCGAGAACTCGCCGCTGATCCGCAGCAAGACCGTGGCCCACCTGCAACTGCTGGACCTGGCCATCGACCAGGAGGCCAATGCCCGCTGCGTGCAGGGCATCGCCGGGCCCATCCACCGCTACGGACGGACCCGCATCCTCGTCGTCCCCACCAACGAGGAGCGGCAGATCGCCCTCGACACCCTCGCCCTGCTCAACTGAGGCGCCCCATGCATACCTTCTTCATCGCCCCCACCAGCTTCGGTGTCGGCCTGACCTCCATCAGCCTCGGCCTGGTCCGCGCCCTGGAACTGGCCGGCCTCAAGGTCGGCTTCTACAAACCCATCGCCCAGCCCCACCCCGGCGACCTCGGCCCGGAACGCTCCAGCGAGCTCATCGCCCGCACCCACGGCCTGACCCCGCCCAAGGCGATGGAGCTGGCCCAGGTCGAACGCCTGCTCGGCGACGGTCAGCTGGACGAGTTGCTGGAAGAGATCGTCGGCCGCTACCAGCAGGTGGCCGAAGGCCGCGACGTGGTCATCGTCGAAGGCATGGTGCCGACCCGCCACGCCAGCTACGCGGCGCGGGTCAACGCCCACCTGGCGCGCAGCCTGGACGCCGAGGTGATCCTGGTCTCCGCGCCGGAGGACGAGACGGTCACCGAGCTGGCCGACCGCCTGGAGATCCAGGCCCAGCTCTTCGGCGGCCCGGACGATCCCAAGGTGCTCGGCGTGATCCTCAACAAGGTGCGCGACGAAACCCTCGGCCCACAGCTGCAGGACAACACCGCCCTGCTGCGCGCCAAGCACTTCCGCCTGCTCGGCTGCATCCCCTGGGAAGAGGAGCTGAACGCCCCGCGCACCCGCGACGTGGCCGACCTGCTGGGCGCGCGGGTGATCAACGCCGGCGACTACGACCAGCGCCGGGTGCAGAAGATCATCCTCTGCGCGCGCACCGTGCCCAACACCGTACCGCTGCTCAAACCCGGCGTGCTGGTGGTGACCCCGGGCGACCGCGACGACATCATCCTCGCTGCCAGCCTCGCCGCCATGAATGGCGTGCCCCTGGCCGGCCTGCTGCTGTGCAGCGACTTCCCGCCCGACCCGCGCATCATGGAGCTGTGCCAAGGCGCGCTGCAGGGCGGCCTGCCGGTGCTCAGCGTGGCCAGCGGCACCTATGGCACCGCCACCGACCTCAACCGCATGAACCGCGAGATCCCGGTGGACGACCGCGAACGTGCGGAGAAGGTCACCGAGTTCATCGCCCGCTTCCTCGACCACGACTGGCTGCGCGAGCGCTGCGGCACCCCGCGCGTGCCGCACCTGTCGCCACCGGCGTTCCGCCACCAGCTGGTGAAGCGCGCCCAGCAGGCGGGCAAGCGCATCGTCCTGCCGGAAGGGGCCGAACCGCGTACCGTGCAGGCCGCCGCCATCTGCCAGGCGCGCGGCATCGCCCGCTGCGTGCTGCTGGCCAAGCCCGAGGACGTGCAGGCCGTGGCCCGCGCCCTGGGCATCGTGCTGCCCGAAGGGCTGGAGGTGCTCGACCCGGACCTGGTGCGCCCGCGCTACGTCGAGCCCATGGTGACCCTGCGCCAGGGCAAGGGCCTGAACGCACCGATGGCCGCCGCGCAACTGGAAGACAACGTGGTGCTGGGCACCATGATGCTGGCCCTGGACGAGGTGGACGGCCTGGTGTCCGGCGCCGTGCACACCACCGCCAACACCATCCGCCCGGCCCTGCAGCTGATCAAGACCGCCCCCGGCTACAAGCTGGTGTCCTCGGTGTTCTTCATGCTCCTGCCGGAACAGGTGGTGGTCTACGGCGACTGCGCGGTGAACCCCGACCCCAGCGCCGAGGAGCTGGCCGAGATCGCCGTGCAGAGCGCCGCCTCCGCCGCCGCCTTCGGCATCGACCCGCGGGTGGCGATGATCAGCTACTCCACCGGCGACTCCGGCACCGGCGAAGACGTCGAGAAGGTGCGCGAGGCGACCCGCCTGGCCAAGGCCGCCCGGCCCGACCTGTCCATCGACGGCCCGTTGCAGTACGACGCCGCCGCCATCGACAGCGTCGGCCGGCAGAAGGCCCCGGGCAGCGCCGTGGCCGGGCGCGCCACGGTGTTCGTGTTCCCCGACCTGAACACCGGCAACACCACCTACAAGGCCGTACAGCGCAGCGCCCAGGTGGTCAGCGTCGGCCCCATGCTGCAGGGCTTGCGCAAGCCGGTGAACGACCTGTCCCGTGGGGCACTGGTGGACGACATCGTCTACACCATCGCCCTCACCGCCATCCAGGCCGCCACCGCCAGACCCGACGCCTGAGCCGCGTGCCCCCTCCCGCCGGGAGGGGGCCGGGCAGCGGCGAAACCGCTGCGACCGACCGGTCACCCTTCGCGCTTGCAGTCCAGTGAACAACCGTTAACCTTGGCCACCAACGGGCCGCCCACCGGCACGGCGTCCACCGAACAGGGCGGCACAGACCGCCCAGACACGAGGTTCCCATGCTCAGCTTCCTTCCCGCGCCCCTGCGCGGCGTCCTCGCCTCCCTGCTGCTCGCCCTCAACACCCTGTTCTGGTGCTGGCCGCTGTTCGCCATCACCCTGCTGCGGCTGCTGCTGCCGTTCCAGGCGGTGCGCCAGGCGCTGAACCCGCTGGTGAGCTTCATCCACGAGTCCTGGGTGAGCTGCAACAAGACCTGGATGAACCTGGTCCGGCACACCCGCTGGGACGTGCAGGGCATGGAAGGGCTGGACTACCAGCACTCCTACCTGGTCACCAGCAACCACCAGAGCTGGGTGGACATCCTGGTGCTGCAGTACGTGTTCAACCGGCGCATCCGCCCGCTGAAATTCTTCCTCAAGCAGGAGCTGATCTGGGTCCCGGTGATCGGCCTGTGCTGGTGGGCGCTGGATTTCCCCTTCATGAAGCGCTACTCCAAGGCCTACCTGGCCAAGCACCCGGAGAAGAAAGGCAAGGACCTGGAAACCACCCGCCGCACCTGCGACAAGTTCCGCCACAACCCGGTGGGCATCTTCAACTTCCTCGAAGGCACCCGCTTCACCCCGGCCAAGCACGCCCAACAGGCCTCGCCCTTCCGCTACCTGCTCAAGCCCAAGGCCGGCGGCGTGGCCTTCGTGCTGGACGCCATGGGCGATCAACTGGAGGCGCTGCTGAACATCACCATCCACTACCCCGGCGGCAACCCGAGCTTCTGGGCGCTGATGGCCGGCCAGGTCGGCGAGGTGGTGGTGCGCATCGAGGCGCTGCCGATCCCCGCCGGCTTCCTCGGCCGCAGCTATGACCAGGACGAGGCCTACCGCAAGGACTTCCAGCTCTGGGTCAACCAGCTGTGGGAGCGCAAGGACGCCGAGCTGGCGTCGCTGCACCAGAGCCACCCGCCCCGTTCCTGACCCCAGGACGCAGAAGCCCGCCAATCGGCGGGCTTCGTCATTCAGGAGCCGGCAGCCTCAGTCGCCCAGCACCTCGTTCACCTGCAGCAGCGGGGCAATGCTGGTGTAGCGCGGGATGTCGTCGTTGATGGCCTGGCCATGCTTGCGCAGGGTGGCCTGGAGGGTGTCGATGGAGCGGATCCAGATGTGCGCGGTACACAGGAACGGCGCCGCCGAACCGTCTCCGGAGGCCAGGCCCTTCTGGACCTCCACCTTGACCAGGTTGTCCCCCAGCAGCTCGCGCACCAGGGGGATGTGCTTCTCCAGGTAGTAGGTGAAATCGAAGGTGCCCCCCTCGTTGTTGGGGTAGGCGACGAACAGGCAATACATAGGATGCTCCTTGCGAATGCGGCGACCTCACGCGCCGTCGGCGCAAGTGTAGGCCGCCTTCGCCGGCTTTACCGCGCGGCGTCGAACGCCTGCCAGTCGAGCTGCAGCGGGAATTCGCCCGCCTTGGCCACGGGCAGGCCGGGCGCCACCAGGAAGCCCTGCATCACCGAGCAACCGTGCTCGATCAGCCAGTCGCGCTGTGCCGCCGTCTCCACCCCTTCGGCGATCACCTCCAGGCCCAGGTGGCGGCCCAGGTCGATGATGGTGGCGACCACCGCCGCATCACGGGGCGACTCCAGCATGTTGGCGATGAACAGCCGGTCGATCTTCAGGGTGTCCAGCTCGAAGTGGCGCAGGTACGCCAGCGAGGAGTAGCCGGTGCCGAAGTCGTCGATGGCCACCCGTACCCCCAGTTCGCGCAACTGGCGCAGTTGCTCGCGGGTGATGTCCAGGTCCTGCATCAACGCGCTCTCGGTCACCTCCACCTCGATCTGCGAAGGGCGCAGGCCCCGCTGCTCCAGCGCCCGGCGCAGGTCCTCCACCAGGTGCGGCATGCCGAACTGCACCGGACTGACATTGAGGCTGATGACCAGGTCCTCGCCGAAGCGCTCGCGCCACTTCAGCCCCTGGCTGACCCCCTGCTGGAAGATCCAGTCCCCCAGGCGGTTGATCAGCCGGGTCTCTTCCAGCAGCGGGATGAACACATTGGGCGCAACCGTACCGGCCACCCGGTGCTCCCAGCGCAGCAGCGCCTCGAAGCCGCGCAGGCGCCCGGTGGCGAGGTACACCTGGGGCTGGTAGACCAGCACGAAGTCGTCCTGCTCGATGGCGTTGCGCAGGCTCTCCTCCAGCATCAGCCGCGAGCGCGCGCGGCCATTCATCTCCGGCGAGAAGAAGCGGTACTGCTGGCGTCCGGCGCGCTTGGCCTCGTACATGGCGATGTCGGCGGCGCGCAGCAGGCCGTCCACCGTCTGCCCGCACTCGGGGAAGCAGGCGATGCCCACGCTGGCACCGAGGGTGACGTCGATGCCGTCCACCCGGTAGCGCACCGAAACCAGCTCGATGAGCTTCTCCGCTACCCGGGCCGCATCTTCCGGGTGGTCGAGGGAGTCGATCAGCGCGGTGAACTCGTCGCCCCCCATGCGCGCGAGGATGTCGTAGGGGCGCATGCAGGTCTTCAGTTGCTCGCCCACGCGGCGCAGCACCTGGTCGCCGGCGTCGTGGCCGAGGGAGTCGTTGATGCGCTTGAAGCCATCCAGGTCCAGGTACAGCACCGCCATGCGCTTGCCGTTGCGCTCCACCCGCGCCAGGGCCGACTCCAGCGCCTGGTAGAAGCCGCGCCGGTTGAGCAGCCCGGTGAGCGAATCGGTGATGGCCTGGGCCTCCAGCTGGGCGTGCAGCTGGCGCACCGCCGACATGTCGAGGCCGATCACCACCATCGAGCGCTGGGCCCTGGGCAGCGGCGCGCAGGACAGCGCCACCGGCAGGCTGCCGCCGGCCTGGGTCTTCAGCGCGGCGTCGTGCAGGCGGTAGGGTTCGCCGCGCTTCCAGTGCCGGTAGAAGTCCGACAGGCGCCAGTCCCCGGCGTACTCGGGGGCGGCGATCAGGCTGAGGAACTCGCGACCCTCCAGATCGCTGACGGTGCCCTGGAGCATCAGCGCCATGGCCGGGTTGGCGAAGCTGATCACCCCGTCCTCACCCACCACCAGGATGCCCTCGGCGGCGTTCTCCAGCACCGAGGCGTTGAACGCCCGAGCACTGTCCAGTTGCTGGGTGAGCTGCAGCAGGTCGCGGCGGTTGCGCTCGTGGTCCAGCAGCGCCTGTACCTTGTGGCGCAGCACCTGCGGGTCGAACGGCTTGAGGATGAAGTCCACCGCGCCGGTGGCGTAGCCGCGCAGCACCGCTTCCTGGGTGTGGGCAATGGCGGAGATGAAGATGATCGGCGTGTAGCGGGTGTGCGGGCTGCCACGCATCAGCCGGGCCACCTCGAAGCCATCCATGCCGGGCATCTGCACGTCCAGCAGGACCAGGCCCACCTGCTCCTCCAGCAGCACCTGCAGGGCCGCCTCGCCGGAGTCGACGGTGCGCACGTCCCAGGTGGAGTCGTCCAGCACCGCCTCCATGGCGGCGAGGTTCTCCGGGCGGTCGTCCACCACCAGGAGGATGCTTTCGGGGGCCTTGAGCTTAGGCAAGGGCTGCGTCATGGCGACCTCCGGCGGCTTCGAGCCAGCGTTCCAGCATGTCCAGCAGTTCCTGGCGGTTCACCGGCTTGGCCAGGTAGTCGTCGGCACCGGCGGTGATGCACTTTTCCCGGTCGCCCTTCATGGCGTGGGCCGTCAGGGCTATGACCGGGATGTGGCAAGCGTGTTCCTCTTTCAGCGTCCGTGTCGCGGTGTATCCGTCCATGTTGGGCATCGCCATGTCCATGAGAATCAGGTCGAAGGGTTCGCGCTGGAAACAGGCGATGGCTTCCATGCCATCGCGCGCCGGAGTGACCCGTAGGCCAGCTTCGTCCAGCACGGCAGTCAGGGCGTAGATGTTGCGCACGTCGTCGTCCACCAGCAGCACCCGCGCGCCTTCCAGGGCGGAATGCCCATGGGTTGCCGGCTGCGTGTGCAGGCTGTCGAGAAAGCCCTGCACCGCTTCGCCAAGGGCGGCCGGGTCGGTGGCGGACTTGGGCACCAGCGTCGCCGAGTAGCGCCGCAGACGCTGCAGGTGCTGCTGGCCGACATCGAGCCCGGTGTTCACCACCACGCGCACGTTCCGCAGGGAGCGGCGGGCATCCAGCCGGTCGAGCAGCTCGAAGCCGTCCAGATCCGGCAGGTTCAGGTCCACCACTATGGCTGCGAAACTGTTCGCCTCGTAGGCGACGATGGCCTGCTCCGCAGTGCCCACCGCCACCACCTCGAAGCCCAGTTGCTGCAGGTGCTCGCGGTAGTGGTCGCGCTCCACCTCCACGTCTTCCACCAGCAGTATCCGGTGGCCTTGCGCGTCGGGCTCGCCAAGCCCGCCGAACACCTGTTCCAGCTCGGTGCGACCAATGGGCTTGACCAGGTAGCGGGTGTCGCTGTCGTTCCAGTCCGGCGGCTGCGGCACGCAGGAGATGATGTGCACCGGCGTGCCCCGGTGATTGGGCAGCCCGCGCAGGCGCCGGTAGATCTGCCAACCGCTGAGGTCGGGCAGGAGGATGTCGAGGATGATCGCCGCATAGCGCTCCTCCTGCAGCAGCGCCACCGCCTGGCGACCGTTGCTGCACAGCACCGTGGAAAAGCCATGTCCCTGGGCCGCCTCGGCGATAACCGCGGCGAAGCCGGCGTCGTCCTCGACGATCAGCACCGGCGGTCCCTCGCCGCTGCGCAGCGGCTCGGTCAGCTCCACCTCCGGCTCCAGCGCCCCCACGGCCACCGGCAGGCAGACCGTGAAGCAGGCGCCTTCACCCAGGCGGCTGCGCAGGCTGATCTGCCCGTCCAGGGCGAGCACCAGTTGGCGGGTGATGGCCAGCCCCAGGCCGGTGCCCCCGAAGCGCCGGCTGGTGGAGCCGTCGATCTGCTGGAAGGCCTGGAAGACCCGCTCGTGCTGCTCCGGATCAATGCCGATGCCGGTGTCGCGCACGCTGAAGCGCAGCATCTCGCGGCCGGGGCCGAGGTCCTGGGCGTCCACCGACACGGACAGTTCCACCTCGCCCTTATCGGTGAACTTGAGGGCGTTGGACAACAGGTTGCGCAGGATCTGGTGCAGGCGCACCCGGTCGCTGTGGATGACCCGAGGCACGCCCGGGTCGATCCGGCTCACCAGCTGCAAGCCCTTCAGCTCGGCCATCGGCCGCAGGCTGGCATCCAGCTCCACCAGCATGTCCTGGACGTTGAGCGGCTCCAGCTTGAGCTGCATGCGCCCGGCTTCCACCTTGGCCAGGTCGAGCACGTCGTTGATCAGTTGCAGCAGGTCACTGCCGGCCCGGTGGATGATGTCGGCATGGCGCGACTGCTTGTCGGTGAGGTTGCCGGCGGCGTTCTGGCGCAGCTGGTCACTGAGGATGAGGATGCTGTTGAGCGGCGTGCGCAGCTCGTGGGACATGTTGGCGAGGAACTCGGACTTGTAGCGGTTGGCGAGCATCAGTTGCTCGGCCTGCTCCCGCAGGCGCTGCTCGGCGACGCGGCGCTCGGTGATGTCGATCACCACGGCCTGGACCCAGGTCTCGCTGTCGCTGCGGATCGGCGAAAGGCCCACCTCAAGCGGGATCATGTGGCCGTCCCGGTGCTGGCCGAACAGCTCGCGGTTACCGCCCATGCGCCGGGGTTCGGGTTTGGCCTGGAAGCCCTGGCGCAGGCCCACGTGGGCCTCGCGCAGGGCCACCGGCAGCAGGCGCTCGACCCGCTCGCCCAGCAGCTCCTGGCGGCTGTAGCCGAACATCTGCTCCACCTGGCGGTTGACCATGGCGATACGCCCGCCGGTGTCCACCAGCAGGATGGCGTTGGGCGAAGCCTCGACCACCAGCCGGAAGCGCTCCTCGGCACTGCGACGGGCCTGCAGGTCGAGCAGGTTGATCAGGTAGCGGGGGCCATCGGCGCGGTCGATACGGGTCAGGCGCAGGGCCACCGGTGTGCGCCGGCCGTCGTCACAGCGCGCCTCGTACTCGCTGATCGACGCGTGCTCGCTCTCGAAAGCCAGGGCCTCCAGCCCGCTGGCGCCCGGCAGGAAGCGCAGGGCGTGCTGCCCCACCAGCCACTCGGAGTCGCAACCCAGCAACTCCCCGGCGCTGTCGTTGGCCAGCTCGATGCGCCCGTCGCCTTCGCACAGCAGCGTGGCCACCGGCAACCGCGCCACCAGGGCGCGCAGGTGTGCTTCGCGTTCCTGCAGCAGGGCAGCGGACTTGCTGCTGGCCAGCAGTTCGCGCTCGCGCAGGTACAGGTAAGCCCCGACCAGCAGGGATAGCAGCAACGCGGCCGACAACCCGGCAACCAGGGTGAAGCGCAGTCCGCCATCACTTTGCAGGCTGGCGTAGGCCGCTGTGCCAGTGACCTGCAACTGCCAGTCACGGCCGAACAGGCGCAGCTTCCGGCGGTCCTGATAGCGCGCAGGCTCGGCAGCGTCGGGCGGGTCCAGCAGGGGTTGGTCGGGGTACTGGAGGTCCGCCAGCTCGATGTCGAACAGTCGGGCCTGCGCCCCGAGGATGCCGGCCATCAGGTCCTGGACGCGGAAGGCGCCGTAGACGGTGCCGATGAACGCTTCGCGGCGCTCGGTTGCGGTGGCCGGTGCATCGCGGCCATACACCGGCATGAACAGCACCAGCCCCTTGAGGGGCGAGTTGTCCTCGTCCTGGCGCAGGACGATGGGCCCGGTCAGCCGGGCCTCGCCGCTGTCGATCGCGGCCCGCACGGCCTGCAGGCGCATCGGCTCACTGAGCATGTCGAAGCCCAGGGCGCGCTTGTTCCGCCAGTCCAGCGGGCTGATGTAGGTGATGACCAGGTAGCGCTCACGTTCGCCAGGAGGGAACAGACGGGCATCGGCGCGCCCCTCTTCCTCACCCGGGTAGGCCGGCAGGTCGCCCGGAGCCAGGTAGCGGCTCCAGCCGAGTGCCTGGATGCCGGGGTAGCGGTCCTGCAACTGGAGCTGGTCCACGGCCCGCGCCCACTCGTCGGCGGACACCTCGTCGCTGCCGGCCAGCAGGCCGGACATGCCGCGCAACACCACTTCATAGGCGCGCATCCGGTCGCTGATGCGCTGGGCCACCTCGTCGACCGCCATGTCGAAGCGCTGCTGGTTCTCGGCCTCATAGCGAGCCCGCTGGGCCTGCCATTGCCAGACCACCAGGGCTCCCAGCGCTACCAGCAGGACCATCGCGGCCGCCACGGGCAGCCAGGGTTTCCTGTCGGGAATCCGAGGACGGTCGTCCATGCATGCTCCTGTCCTTGTGGCGACACGCAGGGGGAAAAATCAGGGGGAGTCGCTGCTGATCAGCATTGATTCGCGGTCACCTGTCGGCAGTCTAGTCAGGATTCGGCGCACTAGCCCCGTGCCAGCAATGAGACGACGGACGGCAGGCAGCGGCCGACGGCACGCCGGAAAATGCCGCAGGAAAACCGGGGGACACGTCGCTTGGGAGGCGGACACTTCAGGCCCCGGCGGCGCCATCCCGGGCGGGTGCGCGAGGCCATGAAGTGGAGGCCTGGATCAGGCCCGGAGGGGGGGGGTCAGTACTGCTGGGGCGCCTGGGCACCGGGGATGGGGGTCAGCTTGATTTCCACCCGACGGTTCTGCGAGCGACCGGCTTCGGTGGCGTTGCTGGCGACCGGCTGGTCCGGCCCCATGCCACGGGAAGACAACCGACCCGGTTCGACGCCCTGGGCCACCAGGTAGTTGGCCACGCTCTGGGCGCGCAGCTGGGACAGATTGACGTTGTACTGGTGGCTGCCGGTGCTGTCGGTGTGGCCGACGATCTCGATGTTGTTCTGGTTGTACTGCTTGAACGACGAGGCGAGGTTGTTCAACGGGCCATAGAAGTTGCTGGCGATGTCCGCCGAGTTGGTGGCGAAGGTGATGTTGCCGGGCATCACCAGGTTGATGCTGTCGCCCTGGCGCTGAACCTGTACGCCGGTGCCTTCCATGCTGCGACGCAGCTCCGCTTCCTGCTTGTCGACGTAGTAGCCGTAGCCTGCGCCCGCCGCACCGGCGACCGCGGCGCCGATCAGCGCGCCCTTGCCCCGGTTGTTGTGGCTGATGGCGGCACCGGCGACGGCACCGGCCAGGGCGCCCAGGCCGCCATAGGTGGCGGTCTTGCTCATGCCCTGGCGGGGCGCCTGGCCCTGGTTCTCATAGGGGTTCTGCGAAGCACAGCCTGACAAGGTGGCCACGGCAAGGGCCGCGACGATCAGGCGACGCGTGGTGAACATGGACTCTCTACTCCTGTGTGACAGGCAACCCGGTGGACTGCCGACCGATAAGCAGGCAGTTGAAAAACTGACTGCGTTGCCGCTGCTGCGTTGAAAACGCCCTCAAAATGCTCATTTACAAACGTAAACTGCGCTTTTTCGGCCGCTTTCGCCTTGCATCGGCTGCCTCGTCTACGTTTTTTCAACTGCCTGTTAGAGCATGGCCCTTCGCGGAAATTCCGTAGCTCAGGCCCGGACGAACGGGTTTTCGCGCATTTCATCGCCCAGCCGGGTGTCGGGACCATGGCCGGTGACCACGGTGGCCTCTTCGTCCAGGGTGTAGAGCCGCCCCTTGATGGAGCGCTCGATGGTGGCGTAGTCACCGCCCCACAGGTCGGTGCGGCCGATGCCCCGGCGGAACAGCGTGTCGCCGGCGATCAGCAGCCTGGCCTCGGGGAACCAGAAGCTCATGGAGCCGGGGGTGTGTCCGGGCGTGTGCAGCGCCACGCCACAGCCACAGGCCAGCTCCTCGTCGTCGGCCAGCCACTGGTCCGGGGCCGGCACCGGCTTATAGGGCACGCCGAACATGCGGCACTGCATCTCCAGGTTGTCCCAGAGGAACTGGTCTTCCTTGTGCAGGTGCAGGGTGGCGCCGGTGGCCTTCTTCAGCTCGCCGGAGGCGAGGAAGTGATCCAGGTGCGCGTGGGTGTGGATGATGCTGACCAGCTTCAGGCCATGGACCTCCAGGCGGGCGAGGATCTGCTCGTGGTTGCCGCCTGGGTCGACGACGATGGCCTTCTTGCTGACCGGGTCGCCGATCAGGGTGCAGTTGCACTGCAACGGGCCGACGGGGAAGGTTTCGCGGATCAGGGCGGTGGACGGGTTCATCGGGCATCTCCGGGGCGGCGCTCTGCGGCGCCTGGTGCGGGTCGATCAAGGGTCGGCACGATAATCGCTCGGCAGCCTGCCCGTCCATTTGCGGAAGGCGCGGCGGAAGTTGGAGGGGTCGCTGAACCCCAGCAGCGCGGCGATCTCGAACAGCGGCAGGTGGGTGGTGGTGAGGTACTGCAGGGCCAGGCCCTTGCGCACTTCGTCGAGCACCTGCTGGTAGCTGGTGCCCATGGCCGCCAGGTGCCGGCGCAGGCTGCGGCCACTGGTGTGCAGGGCACGGGCGGCGCTGTCCAGGTCGGGGAAGTCGCCGGGGCGGGTGAGCAGCAGGCGGCGCACACGGGTCAGCAGGGCGTCCTGCACGTCGAGGGTGGCCAGGATGGCCTCGCACTGCTGCTCGCACATCTGCACCGTGGCCGGGTTGGCCAGGGCCATGGGGCGGTCGAGGTAGTGCGTGGGCAGGGTCATCCAGTGGCAGGGCTGGTCGAAGGCCACCGGCGCGCCGAACACCGCTTCGTAGCGCTCGGCGTAATCCGGCTCGGGGTGGGCGAAGCCCACCTGCAGCCCCAGCAGCGGCTCGGCGACGAGGAAGCGGGCGATGGTGCAGAAACTGGTCAGCAGGCCCTCGCCGGCAAAGCGCCCCAGCGGCCCCATGGGGAAGGACTCGGTGGCCTCCAGCCGCAGGCAGTCGCCCTGCTCCACCAGCTCCAGCTCGTAGGCCAGGCCCAGCACCCGGTAGTACTTCATGGCGAACTGCAGCGCCCGCCCGAGGTTGGCGCTGGAGAGCACCGCGTAACCGAGGATGCCGTGGGTGGAGACGTTCAGCCGCTGGCCCAGCACCAGCCCCAGGGCAGGCTCGTTGCACTGCACCAGGGCGGCGGTGGCCAACAGGTTGAAGTCGACGAAGGAGAGCCGCGCGTTGGGGCTCTGCAGCACTTCCGGGCGCACGCGGGCCGCGCTGAACAGCGCCTCGCGGGTGACGCCCAGCTCTTCGGCAAGGCTCAGCAGGGCTTCGGCGTAGGCAACCGGAACGAGCTCGGCGGAGAAGGTCAGCGGCTGTTTCATGGGTTCTTCTTGTGGGTCGGCCGTGGCCAGATATGACCTGATGATTGGCAGAAGATAACCTTGTCCGACAAGACCCCGCAAGCGAGAGTGCGGACGTGGTTTGAACCGACTCAGGGAGTCCCCATGACCAGCACGACCCCAGAAGGATTGGTAATCCGCCCGCGTCACATGGATTTCGACCTGCCCAATCCGATGCCCCGCCACTGGCACAGCGGCGATGCCTTCAAGACCCACCTGTTCGACGCCATGTCGGTGCTCTTTCCCGATGGCGAGCGCTTCTTCATCGACTCGGTGCGGCACTTCCGCGACGAGATCACCGACCCGGTGCTGAAGGAGCAGATCCGTGGCTTCATCGGCCAGGAAGGCCACCACAGCCGCGAACACCTGGAATACAGCGCCCGCCTGCGCGACCTGGGTTATGACGTGGGGCGCATCGAGCGCCGCGCCCAGGCACGCATCCGCTACACCCAGAAGAAATTCTCGCCGCGCCGGCAACTGGCCGCCACGGCCGCCCTGGAGCACATCACCGCGATCATGGCCGACGGCCTGCTCAAGCACCCCGAGCACATCGCCGGCGCCCACCCCACCCTGGCCCGCCTGTGGCGCTGGCACGCCCTGGAGGAGACGGAGCACAAGGCGGTGGCCTTCGACGTCTACAACCAGGTCTGCGGCAGCCGCAAGCTGCTGCGCCGGGCAATGATCATGGGCACCTTCTTCTTCATGCTCGACACCCACCGCGGGCTGATCCACATGCTCAAGCGCGACGGCCTGCTGTGGAACTGGCGCGTCTGGCGCGACGGCCTGAGCTGGATGTGGGGCAAGAACGGCATGTTCCGCCAGTTGATCCCGGCGTACATGGACTTCTTCAAGAAAGGCTTCCACCCCTGGATCCATGACAACCGGGACCTGATGTACAAGACCCGGGAAGAGTTCGACGGGCTGCCCGCAGCGGCCTGATCCACCGTCAGTGATACACAACGGCCCTTCGGGGCCGTTGTCATTTCCAAGTTCAGGCCCCGTAGATACCGTCTTGATTTCTAGTGAGCAAGGGCCAGTTTTGCGTCAAACGGCTGACCCGATTTCAGCACGCCATAGGCGATGTTCAGCAGCTTGCGCATCGCTGCGCAGACGATCTGCTTGCCGGTCTTGCCCCGCTCCCTTAGCCGTTCGCCCATGGCTCTGATCGCTTCGTTGTAGGTCAGGGCGCTGATCGCGGGCATGTACAGGCCGGCTCTCAGGCGCGATGAGCCCATCTTGGAGATGCGTGTCTGCCCCCGGTAGCTCCCGGATTCCTGCAGCCGTGGATTGAGCCCGGCAAAGGCGGTGATGGCGCGGCCGTTGGCAAAGCGCA